>NZ_CP089538.1:4496212-5713068 GCF_021233055.1 Spirosoma oryzicola
TGCTGCGTGTACTTCATTCTTTTACAACAGCTCATTGGTCGGCCTGCCAGCAAGCGACTTCTAATTTTCCAGACCTTTGTTGGAATGATGATCGCTTTTTGCCACAATTACGGGCTGTTTTACCTAGCGGCTTCAGGCGCCTTTTTCTTAGGTCTACTACTTTGGTCGAAAAATCGACATTATCTATTGCCAATGGCCACGCATGGGTTGATTGCCATAGTCTGGCTGGTCGGCTGGTATCCAAATTTTGTCATTCAGTCGCAGGCTGGTAATCCGCATTCATGGATTCCCTTTCCTACTATTCAATCGTTCTTCGGCGCTTTTGGTGACCTAATACCAGGCCTTCCCATCAAAGTAACTGGCTTCGATTACTCGTCTTGGTTCCCGATTGCACAGGTTGTGCTGGTAGTAGGCTTATTTGTTTACCTGGCCCTACCAATGCTGAAAGCAGGCTTCCAAACGATACGTCACGATCCAGCTCGTCAGTTTTTCTTACTGTCGGGGTTCATCTACCTGACTACGATGCTGATAGCCTTGATAGTTTCTCTGTTCCATACGCCTATTCTACTTGGTCGGTATATGTGGCCTAGCCAGTTGCTGATCATGTATCAATTGGTATATACTTATTATCACTTTGCGGGTCAGCGCCGTATTTTACCACAATTAGGCTGGTTACTGTTAGCGTATTCGCTGTTGCTATCAGGCGTTATTTTTTACAAAGTGTCGAAAATGGAATCGCCATTTCCGAGCCAGATCTTAACCTACCTGCCACAGTTGAAGCCAGAATACCCGGTTTTTGTCGAACGGGCTGATTATTTTTTACCGATCTGGTTTCACAAAAAGCGTTCTAACATTTCATTCTTATTGGACTGGAAAACTGCTGACTGGCCTGACAACATCAAAAGTGCAACTGTGAATTATAAGGTTCTTCAAACGATGAAGGAAACATATAATGTAAGCGGCATTGTACCAGTCAATCAGTTTAATGCCGATCGTTACCCACGCTTCTACGTTGTTGACGAGCAGGACGTTTATCAAATAGAACATTTTATTAAAACAGGACATGTCAAAGTGATTCGAGAATTGCCTATCGCGATGTCAGGTCATAGACTCTTAGAATGTGCTTTTTAATCTACTTTCGATCAACGGCAATACAAGTATAAATAGACATTCAACTTTTTAACAGTCAACGGATACACAGATGAAACGTTTTGAAAACCTACTTTACCCATTGCTCCTGCTATTGAGCATGTCTGCCATCATTATTGGTTGTAAGAAGACCCCGGAGGATCCCCCCCAGCCGCAGCAGCCTACAACCACTATTACGAGTATTGACCCAGCCACTGCACCCGTCGGCAGTACCATTGCGATCAACGGAACGAATTTTAATACCAATCCCGGTAGCAATACAGTGTCTATCGGTGGTGTTACGGCAACGATTGTATCAGCGACGGATTCGCGCCTGGTCGTTGTTGTCCCTGCTGGCGCTGCGAGCGGTCCCGTTTCAGTAACCGCAGGCGGGCAAACCGTCCAAAGTCAAACTCAGTTTACACTAGCGACTCTTCCTCTCAAGCCGACTTCGATAAAGCAGGGTACTTTATTCCGAAATCAGACCTGGACCAAAGACAGCGTTTATATACTTCGCGGCATGGTGTATATTCCTGAAAACTACACCTTAACTATTCAGGCGGGAACCGTTATCAAAGGGGCTGGACCGGAACAGGACCCCGAGGGGAAAAGTACGCCTGGGGCACTCGTCATTGAGCGAATTGGCAGCCTGATTGCAAGGGGTACAGCCACGCAGCCAATCGTATTCACCTCATCAAAACCCGCTGGTCAACGCAATTACGGCGACTGGGGAGGCATCGTACTAACTGGAAAATCACAGGTGAACCGCTCGTCATCGACTCCTTACCCAAACGGTGTGCGTGGTACAGTGCAGGCGTATGGTGAGCCCTTCGACAACTCCGGTGCGCTTCAATATGTGCGCATTGAATACGCGGGGGCTTTGCAACCCAGCGTACCAGGTGCCCGACTAAGTGGGTTGACGATGATCGGGGTAGGGATTAACACAGCGATTGACCACGTTCAGGTTTCGTACAGCGGTGGCGACGGTTTCTCGTGGTTTGGCGGTTCGGCTAATGCAAAAAACCTGGTTTCCTTCCGAAACTCCGATGATGACTGGACAGCCGATTGGGGCTATGTTGGTAACGTACAGTTTGGCGTAGCGCTCCGCGATGCGCAGGTTGCGGATCAATCCGGCTCGAACGGCCTCGAGGTAGAAAACTACGAACCAAACGCCACTGCTGATGTAGCGCCCGTAATTCCCACGAACGGACTACCACAGAATGCACCTGTCTTCGCAAATCTAAGCAATTTTGCGTTTCAAACGACACCACCAGCCAGCAGCACCGTAGCGGGTACCAGCACGTACCGATCGGGTATCTTATTACGCCGGAATTCTATTATCTCGGTTTATAACTCCCTGTTTTATGGGTATCCAGAGGGGCTTCGGATCGAAGGAACAGCGGCAGGCTACTTGGTAAATGCAACCAGCAGTGCGCTTGACCTCCGAGGTGTTGTTCTCGCCAATACAGGAACACCCATTGTCGGTGCCGGTACAATCACAACCGATCAGATAACAAGCTACTTCACGTCGACGGCACGAGGCAATCAAATTATTGCATCGTCGGACCTGGCTTCACTACTGCTGAACAGCAATAGCTTTACGCTGAATTCGCCAAACTTCGTACCTCAAACCGGTTCACCACTGTTATCGGGGGCGGCAACAGGTGGTAAAGTCGGCAATACGTTCTTCACGCCAGTGAATTACCGGGGTGCGTTTGGTACGGACAACTGGCTCACAGGCTGGACGAACTTTTCACCCCAAAATACGGATTATGACAGGTAACCAGCCTGGATGAACTCGCAATAGTCAGGGCTAGGTCGTATATTGTACACGAATATATAAAACTGCAAATCATGCCTATTCGACAGCCTCTTCAAACACCCGATAGTGCTGAAGACTCTATAACCAAGTCGTCTCGGTTTATGGTGACCCCTGATCCTATAGCGGAGAAAAGCGACTCCAACGAATTATCGCTGACTACACCGTTAGACAAACCTGTTCTAACGGTTAGTCACAGCGAATTAACATTCGCTAAAACGCCCCCCGGTCATCCAAAGTATTTGGTACTGACCATCTCTCAGCAGAACACGAACACACCTGTAACCTTAACAACCGACGCACCGGATCATTTCCAGCTAGCCAGCGACAGTCACCCGAACTTCGCTCCTAGCCTGACGTTGGTTCCTTCAGCAAAGGGAACGTATGTACACGTACGGTACGTGGCCAAAAGTCTAGGCACGCATCAGGGTCAGTTATTCATCGAGGCACCTTACGATAAGGGTACACTACCACTGAAAGGAAGCAGTTCAGGTATTTTGCCGGCTATAGGAAGTTCGGACAATAGACGAGCCAAAGTAAGCCCCGCAGGAGGAATAACCGGTACTTTACTGGCCGGTCTCCTAGTTGGCGTCGGTGGACTAACGTTAGGCGGTTACTATTTCCGATGCACGCTTTTTCCTAGCCTTTGTTCGGAAAACGTAACAAACCAGCGTGTTCTGGACAATGATCGTCCGCAAGCAAGTCAAACAAGCTCAGATAATGGTCTGGTAGCAGTGCCTGCACAGCCAACCGAAGAGAAGAAAACAGAAAAAAGACTAGCTGTTCCTGCGAGAAAAAAATCGATTGTAGTTGACGAGCAAACCAACCAGACGTCTCTTCCCAATCCGGTTGACAATCAACGTACCACACCGCCAACCGACGGTGTTGCTAATAAATCGGAGCGCATTCGAACGGAACCTAAGCAGGAAACCAGCCAACGTTCAACCGTTCGTCCACAGAAGCCGCCCGTTACTACTCCTGCTGAGGAAGAAAGCGAACTCGAACAGGAACTTAACCAAAAACCACCCCGCCAGCAAAATAAGTAAACTGCTGGCAGATTTCGTCTTTTATTCAGCTACTCATAGGCTATACCAATTCACACAACTGCTTATGAGTAGCTGAATAAAGGACCCTATACACGTCTATGGATTCATTCTATAGCTGAAATCAATAAAACTATTAAACGGCAGAAAGCATAACTAATTGATTTAAAACAATATATACCTTAGAATACTTTCTCTATAGCGCATAAAATAAATATTCGACAAACAGCTAATCGTCAAGAGATACAGCTTTATTGCTAGCAGCTATCTTTACACTAATACAGAAATTTCTTTTCGCTTAGGACAAGCAACGCCTATCCGATGTTCACTGGAGCACGAAATGCAGCGCTTGGCCACCCATTATCATTAGATTAGCTGGTTACTACTCATGGGGAAGTCTACTACACCAAAACGTCGAAAAGCAAACCGCATGCCTATTTTGGTAGTAGAGGATAACGCTGATCAGTGGCTGATTATCCGTTCTGCTCTGGCTCAGTGTTTTCCGGAAGTCGAGCCTATATGGGTAAACAATCCTATGCAGGCTTTAAAATATCTGGAAAGCTGCTTAAGCGATGAAACAAAATTACCACGGCTCATTTTACTGGATTTATACCTGCCACGCCGGGAAGACAGTTGGATATTGCTAGAAGCGATAAAATCCAATTCCGTTTATCGTCAAGTTCCGATTGTTGTTTTGAGTGGTTCACAAGACCACGACGACGTTGTAAAATCATATACGTTTAGCATTGCTTCGTACATCGTTAAGCCAATTACGTATCATCAATGGCTGACATGTTTTTACACCTTCCGGCGCTATTGGTGGGAATCGGTTACCCTGCCTCAACGCTCGCTGAAATCGAGTGTGTAGCTCGCGTTCAATTTTAGCAATCCGTTATTTTCAATGAAAATAGAACCTCGGTTGATTAACTTTTTCAAGCTAATTAACCGAGGTTCTATTTTGTGCAGTTTCTAATTTAACTTTTACTCAATACTCATTGGCATTACTCCTTGAAAAGAACTTTACTGGTAAGGCGCTGTTGCCCCTGAGTAAGCGTCAGTACGTAGCCTCCCCGGTTAAATTGCCCTACTCCTATCTTGATCAGGTTCTCGCCTTTGACAGCCTGGTAGGTTGTCTGCATAACTTCTTGGGCTGCCATATTGATCAACTGAACCGTCACATCACCAGCATTTTCTGTAGAATAACGTATCCACATGTTGTCCTGAGCGGGTATGGGGTACGCCTGCATCTGAAACGTGATTTCAGGAGTTACCTCACCAACAGCTGCTTCACGTCCACCGGAAGTCACCCGTCGGAACGCCGAAGCGGGGATGTTCTGCTTGCCGATGTTGGGACCGCTGTAGCTCACCGACAAAGCCGCTCCACCGCCCCCCTGGAAGTAGACCACCGTGATAGCATGCAAACCTGCTTTCAAACCAATCGTGCCTGACTTCTCCTGATCACCATGCACTCCGTCATTGCTGACTACCTCGGTGCTGCCGATGTAAAGCTTGGTGCCATCGTCCGAAGAGGTGTAGAAGGTGTACTGTCCATCGGTAGGTACGCTGATGTAGCCCGTGAACCGTATCCCATAGCTCTCCTCCCGATTGCGTACCGAAAGGCTGGGCACTGAGGTGGTACCGCTCTTGGTGGGGGTGAGACTGTTGAAGTCGGGCAACGTCGTCCAGTAGCTCTCGTAGTAGCTGTAGTTCAAACCCACCACCGCGTTGGCTGGGTTGTCGGCATCCCGCAAGCCAGTGGTCGGTGTAGTGGTCGTGGTGGTGCCGGTGTTGACCCGGTACCAGGCCGAAGCCGGGATGGTCTGCTTGCCGATGTTGGGGCCGCTGTAGCTCACCGACAAAGCCGCCCCCCCATTGCCCTGGAAGTAGACCACCGTGATAGCATGCAAGCCCGCCTTCAAGCCAATGGTGCCTGACCGCTCCTGGTCAGCGTGTACCCCATCGTTGCTGACCACCTCGGTGCTGCCGATGTACAGCTTGGTGCCGTCGTCCGAAGAAGTGTAGAAGGTGTACTGCCCATCGGTAGGCACATTGATATAACCTGTGAAACGCAGCCCATAGCTCTCCTCCCGGTTGCGCACCGAGAGGCTGGGCACCGAGGTGGTGCCGCTCTTGGTGGGGGTGAGGCTGTTGAAGTCGGGCAACGTCGTCCAGTAGCTTTCGTAGTAGCTGTAGTTGAGCCCTACCACTGCGTTGGCCGGGTTGTCAGCGTCCCGCAGGCCAGTGGTCGGCGTAGTGGGCGTGGTCGTGCCAGTGTTGACCCGGTACCAGGCCGAGGCCGGAATGACTTGTTTGCCGATGTTGGGGCCGCTGTAGCTCACCGACAAAGCCGCCCCCCCATTGCCCTGGAAGTAGACCACCGTGATAGCATGCAAGCCCGCCTTCAAGCCAATGGTGCCTGACCGCTCCTGGTCAGCGTGTACCCCATCGTTGCTGACCACCTCGGTGCTGCCGATGTACAGCTTGGTGCCGTCGTCCGAAGAGGTGTAGAAGGTGTACTGCCCGTCGGTAGGCACATTGATGTAGCCCGTGAACCGCAGTCCGTAGCTCTCTTCCCGGTTGCGCACCGAAAGGCTGGGCACCGAGGTGGTGCCGCTCTTGGTGGGGGTGAGGCTGTTGAAGTCGGGCAACGTCGTCCAGTAGCTCTCGTAGTAGCTGTAGTTCAAACCCACCACCGCGTTGGCCGGGTTGTCAGCGTCCCGCAGGCCAGTGGTCGGCGTAGTGGGCGTGGTCGTGCCAGTGTTGACCCGGTACCAGGCCGAGGCCGGAATGACTTGTTTGCCGATGTTAGGGCCGCTGTAACTCACCGACAAGGACGCTCCCCCACCCCCCTGAAAGTAGCTCACCGTGATAGCGTGCAGACCCGCTTTCAAACCAATGGTGCCTGACTTCTCCTGCCCCGTAAAGGTGCCGTTGTCAACCACTTCTGTACTGCCGATGTAAAGCTTACTACCGTCGTCCGAGTTTAGATAGAAGGTGTACTGCCCGTCGGTAGGCACGCTGATATAACCCGTGAAACGTAGTCCGTAGCTCTCCTCCCGGTTGCGCACCGAGAGGCTGGGCACCGAGGTGGTGCCACTCTTGGTGGGGGTGAGACTGTTGAAGTCAGGCAACGTCGTCCAGTAGCTCTCGTAGTAGCTGTAGTTCAAACCCACCACCGCGTTGGCTGGGTTGTCAGCGTCCCGCAAGCCAGTGGTCGGTGTAGTGGGCGTGGTGGTGCCGGTGTTGACCCGGTACCAGGCCGAAGCCGGGATGGTCTGCTTGCCGATGTTGGGGCCGCTGTAGCTCACCGACAAAGCCGCCCCCCCATTGCCCTGGAAGTAGACCACCGTGATAGCATGCAAGCCCGCCTTCAAGCCAATGGTGCCTGACCGCTCCTGGTCAGCGTGTACCCCATCGTTGCTGACCACCTCGGTGCTGCCGATGTACAGCTTGGTGCCGTCATCCGAAGAAGTGTAGAAGGTGTACTGCCCATCGGTAGGCACATTGATATAACCTGTGAAACGCAGCCCATAGCTCTCCTCCCGGTTGCGCACCGAGAGGCTGGGCACCGAGGTGGTGCCGCTCTTGGTGGGGGTGAGGCTGTTGAAGTCGGGCAACGTCGTCCAGTAGCTTTCGTAGTAGCTGTAGTTGAGCCCTACCACTGCGTTGGCCGGGTTGTCAGCGTCCCGCAGGCCAGTGGTCGGCGTAGTGGGCGTGGTCGTGCCAGTGTTGACCCGGTACCAGGCCGAAGCCGGAATGACTTGTTTGCCGATGTTGGGGCCGCTGTAACTCACCGATAAGGACGCTCCCCCACCCCCCTGAAAGTAGCTCACCGTGATAGCGTGCAGACCCGCTTTCAAACCAATGGTGCCTGACTTCTCCTGCCCCGTAAAGGTGCCGTTGTCAACCACTTCTGTACTGCCGATGTAAAGCTTACTACCGTCGTCCGAGTTTAGATAGAAGGTGTACTGCCCGTCGGTAGGCACGCTGATATAACCCGTGAAACGTAGCCCGTAGCTTGTGTCACGATTTCGAACAGAAAGAGTCGGTGTACTGGTAACATCACTCTTGACCGGGGTCAGACTATTAAAATCAGGGAGACTGGTCCAAAATGATTCATAATAACTATAATTCAAACCCGCCACCGTATTGGCCGGGTTGTCAGGATCACGTAGCGGTAGTGATTGGGTAATATCTCTCAGCAGAACCAACGACGAATACGCCGGAACAGTAACCTGCCCCGAATAGGTGTTATTTTTCGCATCCCGGTAAGTACCGTTCAATGAAGCCTGTATAGAGCTACCCGTAGGATTCGGAATGAATTTGATATAGTCATCTGGATTACCCGACGAGTATGTGACTGGGCTTATCATCGATGATGCATCTTTACCGTACCGGTTACGCCATTCGGCAAGCGAGATGTTGCCGCCACTACTACCATTGTAATAAAAAATAGGGTTGTTGGCAGCAAAAGGACGGATATAAGCGTTGTTGTCGAACTGTCCGTACTCTCCTAGATCGTTCTGCCCAGACTCGTACTTGACATTGTACTGATCGGCCACACGACTCACAAACACGTTGTTTAAAATTGCGTTACTCCGTGGCTGACAGCCGCTGGCGGGTGTGATGGACAGTTGTCCTTCATCGTTATTATAGGCGGTGTTACCTGTTACCCGAACATTGGACGATCCGTGCAGAAATATACCGTACCCTTTACAATTGTAGACCGTATTATTCGCTACCTCAATGTTTGTGGTGCAATCGTCTAGGTAGATACCATTCGCTCCTGTGTAAGTCCCACCGGGAGTGCCTTCATTAGCTCCGATACCATTATATACCGTGTTTGACAGAATACGAATATCAGACATTCCCAGCCGGTTGCCATTCCAGATATACAAAGCGCTTCCATCACTTTTGGTCAGGCAGAAATTGCTAATTAGATTGCGTTGTATCGTTGAACTAGTCGAGAAGTTAATGGCTACATAACCAATATTATCAAATGTATTATTCTCGATCAATGTGTTAGCCGTTGAGTTTGATTGAAACCCAACGTACATCCCATCTCCGCTCTTACCGCGACCGGGTAGCAGTCCAATGTTCCGGACATTGTTTCCTCTAAAGGTGATATTCTGATAAGTAGAAATGGCAACCCCGTTGTTGTTGATGTTATCGATATTATTGTTCTCGAAAGTGATCTGACTCCCACTTCCCTGTAAAACAATACCATCTTCACCAGCCTGCGTGATATCGTTATTACTGATCACTAAGTTAGAACTGTTCGTAACCACGAGATTAGTTGCCAGCGCCTGCGTAATTTGCAGGTTACGAATTGTCACAAAAGATACATTCGCCAGATTTACCGCTTCGGACGAAGTGGTGGCCGTAACAGTCTGACTATTCAGATTTCCCTGGTTGTCGTATATCCGAATCGTTTTGTTGCCGGGATTATAATACCACTCTCCCACCTGATCCAGCGTAGCCGGATGGTTCTGGACAAAAAATCCCCAGTTGTCGCTAATATCGTAGGAGCCGGAACCGTCTAAATACAGGGTGTTACCACTTTGTCCCGTAATTTTGGATCGATTCAGAATCCATTGTACTGGCCGAAAAACTACCTCCCCTCCTGTCCAGTTTGTTGACAAACCTACCTGACTGGTAAGCTGACTTCTGCCAGAGTGCGATTGTACAGTTATATATCCTTTGTTCGAGGCATCAAGATTTGGATATCGTCCAAGCGGCAGGGCAGCATTATCTCGGTAAACTCCTGTTACCCGATCCCCACAAGCAGGACAGTCGGCCTGCCATATGTTGTTGCCTAAGTTGGTCCAATTTCCTACGGCCAATGAGCCGGTTAAAACTGGTTTGTTACCCGACCCGTAAGCGTCAATTACTATCGGTTTATCAGAAGATCCTGACTGGCGCAGTTGTAGGCTTCCCCGAAAGGTGTCATTACGCCGAAATAAAACTTGATCGCCAGGTTGTAACCCAAGGCTGCTCACTTTTGCCAGTGTTTGAAATGGAGCATCACTTGAGCGT
Source organism: Spirosoma oryzicola (assembly GCF_021233055.1). Lineage (NCBI taxonomy): Bacteria > Pseudomonadati > Bacteroidota > Cytophagia > Cytophagales > Cytophagaceae > Spirosoma > Spirosoma oryzicola. The sequence continues at coordinate 4,506,239 of NZ_CP089538.1, forward strand.
CCGTTATTCGAATCACTACCAGCGTTGGATACGTAATAAGTTGTTTGAGCTAATGAAGTGGAGAGTCCACCGAGGAGTACAAATGGTATAGCTTTTCTAGCTAATGTTACCATTTTCCTTACTGGATTACCTTTAGAGATATGCACGGAGAAACTATTTTAGGTTTAATAAGTATGCGAGCGTACAAGGTAAGGTGCACATTGCTGTACATCCGTGTAACCTATTGATATCTTACTTATTAGACAAATATTATACCAATAAATTACGTGAGTTTGCTATTTATTCTAATTAATTGTGCCAATAGTCCTAATCAAAATTGACCGCTTAGAAAATAAAATTGGTAGTTCTTGGTATATTAACTATATGTTAATAACCAATATATAGTTACCTTATTTTGTGATACCTAACACGTTAAATGACTTTTTGTTACATAAGCATATTATTTTTAATTTAGACAAACAAAATTTACCGATTCAATAGCTTAGATATTTATATTATTCAATCACCAAATTTAGTAACATAAAAATTACCAAAAAAGCCAGTATGCTAGCATACTGGCTTTTTTGGTAATTTTTATGTTACTACAGATCAAACGATACTATTTGCTGGTACGTATATCAACTTGAGCCTCGTCATCTTCACCATTTGTGAACCCGTTTCCTGGTGTCGAATCGGGATCAGCAGTGCCAGAGGCACTGATTTGAGCTTTATTCACCCAAGATCCTGGTGAGCTGACACGCACCTGAAAAGATGTGCTGACAGTCGCTCCTGCTGAAATTGAAGGAAGCGTAGCATTTAATAAACGTCCACTAGCCGTCCAGTCCGTAAGGTTTACAGGTGTAAGACCCTCAGGCAGCTGGTTTTGCAACTGAACTCCGTCGGTAGCAAGGCCACCAGCGTTATTAACATACAAGGTAATCCGTATGACTTCATCCTTAGCTGGTGTTCGATTGCTTACTTCAATCCGTAAACTAAGGTCTGCTTTAGTAGGATCAGGTGTTGGCTGATTCGATTCTATTGGAGGCAATGCACGCTGATTCGGGTTAGGCGATTCAAATACAGTGTCACTTGGCCCGCCAACACGCAGTTCGGTCATAGCTGTATCATCCTCGCCATCAGCCGTACCCGAGTTCGGTTCACTGTCTGGATCAGGAGCTGTTGCCGTGGTTATCTGAGCAGCCGTTCGAAAGATACCTGCAACAGTAGGTTTGACGGATAAAATAAATGTCGTATCAGTTAAGGGCGCGAGTTGCTGAACCGTTCCCGTCAGGACATTATCGCTGTAAGGCTGACCGTCACTATTGATAAACTGGAGGTTAGCAGGCAACCGGTAAGTCCACCGCGACAACGCAGCCGGAGTCTGTCCCTGGTTGCTAATACGAAGCTCAATAGTGGTTGGTTCATTAACCTGTACTAGTCGCTTACGACTTTGTAGCGAAAGGCTCAGATCAGCGGGAGGTACTGGCAGCGTGTCTTTCAGCAAAATAACCGACGTGTACGGTTTAAGAGTAAATGAGCCGCTGTATGCTTGGTTTTTCACGTCACGATATACATCGGTCAGGGTAATAACGCTATCCTTCAGCGTCGGATTATAGAACAGCTTTATAAAATCATCTGGGTTGTTTTGAATAGGAACACCTTCCTGAAGACGAATGTTATCGAGCCAGAACGTTGGCCCTTCTCCATCTATCTGGAACATTACAACCGCGTCAGTACCACTTTCTGATGCCGTAAAGACAAATTCATAGCTTTTTCTGGTCGGCCCAATTGATACAGTGTAACGTTTGTCGTATTCTACGTAAGGCGGTCCATATGACCGTAGATATGCCAGAATATTTACGTTTACCGAGGCAACGGCATCAAACCGCAAAACATAGGTTTTACCTTTTGTAATCGTACCAAACCGATTGACGGCTTGTGCATACGAATTGCTTTGACCGGAAGGGGTTGGAAACCCAACTCGCAGACTCCCCCCATCTAGTTTATTTGTTGCATCCCGAGTAGCTTCTGCATTGTTATAGTTACTATAGACAATAAACCAACCATCGGCATCGGCATCAAAGGAACTGTTTATACGATTAGTACCACCAGCACCTTCATTTCTATACGAGTTATATACAATAGGACTTCTACTAGAATGGATATCTTTACCACCAGAGAAATTACGCCAATCTTCTAAGCTAAATGTTCCTCCTTGTGTATTGTTTATTATACCCAGAATAGTGGCTGGTTCACTAAAAGGACGAGCGTAATAGTTACTATCTATATCGCCGTATAGGTTTATATCATTTGTATTCGATTCGTACTGACTTGTTAGTTGAGATGGTTCTTTGCTAAGGAAGATATTATTTTTTACTGTATTATTTCTGAAGGGGCAATAGCCAGCGTTATGGTACATGGCGAACTGGCTAACTCCATTGTTATAGGATGTATTACCAATTAAGGTAATGTTGCTGGTTGCATGTAAGTAGATTCCCCATTGGTGGTTATTGAATACTGTGTTGTTTCTGAATGTGACATTTTCAACGCAATCATCCAGAAAGATTCCGTTAGCTCCCGAATATTCTCGTCGGAACGAACCTTCGGGGGCGCCAATGCCATTGTAAATGATATTTGAATCAATGTAGATATTTGTCATTGAGGCTTTCGCCTTATTCCAAACATACAAAGCACCGCCATCGCTCTTTGTCATACAGTAGTTCGAAACTACATTTTGCCGAATGGTCGTATTGTTCCAGAATGAGATACCATTATAACCTATGCTATCTATAGTGTTTCTCTCAATTAACACACCTACATTTGCGTTAGACTGAAAACCGTTGTATTGTCCATCCCCGCTCTTACCGCGTCCCGGTATCATTCCAACGCGCCGTAACGTGTTACCTCTAAAGATAACATTTTGCAAAGCATCTATACGAACGCCGTTGTTGTTTACATCTACAATGTGATTTCCTTCAACGAGTAAATTATTACCAGATCCTGTAATTATTACTCCATCCTCCCCGGAGTTTGTAATATCGTTATCTGCAATTGTAACGTTTGTTGCATTATCCATAAAGACCCCTTCATTGAGCGTCTCCTTAACATGAATATTATTCACGCTAACGTTAAAGATATTATAAGCTTCTATACCCCTATTTTGTGTTGTTATCGTAATAAGCTGATTATTAGGGGCAGTCTGATCACCATACAGCCAAACAGTCTTGCTAGCTGCATCATAGAACCATTCTCCATTCTGGTCAAGTGTTGCAGGGTGACTTTGGATAAAGAAACCCCACCCGTCAGCTGGCATGTAATTTGAGTTGTTTATTATGTTGAGTATATCGCCATTTTGATTATCAATTACAGCACGATCGATAATCCACTGTGTAGGCCTCATGACTACTTCTCCACCTTTCCAATTTATGTTGTTAGGCAAACGCTCCTGACTAGTGATTTGATTCTTATCATTATGCGATTGTATAGTTAAGTAGCCCTTATTAGGAGCATCCATATTAGGATAACGACCAAGAGGTAGAGCCACTCCGTTCTGATATAGTCCAGTAACTGTATTTCCGCAAGATGGACAATTAGCTTTCCATATGTTTCCTCCTGCGTTTGACCAGTTTACTACCGGCACAGATCCTGATAGTACGGGTTTTTGACCAGTTCCATAAGCGCTGAAGACAATAGTACGATTTATTGAGCCAGATTGCCGAATTATTAATTTACCAGGAAAGGTATCCCCCCGACGAAATAAAACGGAATCACCAGGTTGCAATCCTAAACGGTTAACCGGATTTAAAGTCTGAAACGGAGATGTACGTGACCGCCCATCATTGGAGTCGTTTCCATTACTTGCCACATAATACGTCGTCTGAGCTAAGCAGAGCGACACTGTCGAGAAGAGCGTAAGTAGTAATCCATAACGAGTTATGTTTCTCTTACTTAGTAGCCATAAATGCACTTCGTGGTGTGGTTTAGTTGAGTATTTATTTAACGAATAAGCTTAAGCAGCCAGCAATTGTTTTCCCTCGTTAAAGCCTTGATGATAGGGTCGTTTATCGTGCTCTAAAGAATCAAAATCAGATCTATTATTTCTAGCCGTTTTTATTCTTTATAGTACAAAAATATGATCTTATATAACGTAATATCTGGTTAATTTCTAAACAGGTATTAATCTAAAATATCCTAACATGACTATTTTTAATGATAGAATGTTGTTTCTTAAATACTACTAAGTATTCCTTTACTTATCTTCTTTTCAAATAAAGAATACCAATTTCATCAATTTAGTATAATGAAAATTGACTGTAACTTAGCTGTATTTCCTGCGTTTTTATTATTCGTGTGTATCTATCAGCTTAACAATCAATAAATCACTTACTTTCGTACCCTATTTGCCTGGAGCATTGGCCGAATAATCAGAGAATATATATCCTGTATATAAGTTCGGGTAGGAAAGCTTATCTTGGCTGTCTCAAAACCAAACATGGCCATACACCATCGTGAGGTTTAGCCGATAATATCCTAGCATGAACACAATTCAGTTAATTGGTCATCCAGATCCTGTAGACGTTGATTCAATTGTGTGGCTGAAGGGTGAAGCTAATTATACGCGCATACATTGCCAAAAGGGTACATTTATTCTTGTTACCCAGCCTTTACATTGGTTTGAACAACACCTTAATTTCATCCGGGTCCACCGTTCAGCCATTGTAAACCCTGTTTACGTTCGAGAGTTCATGCGGAAGAAAAGCCGGTCCGGTTGGGTACGATTGTTTGATGATACTGTTGTAACTGTATCGCGGGACCGACTTGAAACGACTGCGCTTCAATTGATGCTTATCAATCGCGCGAAATCGGTACATGCAGAAAATGGAATTTACAATCTATCAAGTAGCATCAATTATCTAGAAGCAGACTTGTAAGTAGCTAGTTAACCCTATTTTATTTTAACTCAAATCACTCACGTTTATCGCTTGGCAGCAAACACCTTAAACTAGCCAGTCAATAAAGATAGGTAAAGTCTTCAGGCTTATACATCTTCATCAACGGCTTACTAGGTCACAAAACGCCTTCTGACTATGAATGCTCCAGTACTTCTTTTCGCCTACAAGCGCCCTGTCGAACTCAAGGCTACTATTCAAGCGCTTCAGGCAAACTACTTAGCTCCCCAAAGCGACTTGTACATCTTCGCGGACGCTCCCAAACGGCCCGACGATGCACCCAAAGCGGCTCAGGTACGTCAATTGCTAGACGAGGTTACCGGTTTTCGCAGTATTCACAGAGATTACGCTGAGAACAATATCGGCTGTGCGGATTCAATTATTCGGGGTATTAATCGAGTCCTGGAGGAACATTCTTCGGTCATTGTCGTGGAAGACGATATTGTAACAGCTCCGAATTTTCTGGACTTTATGAATCAAGGTTTGGCACAATATGCCAAAACTCGACGCGTATATTCAGTATCTGGCTACACCTTGCCTTTCCAACGGCCCGCTGGTTACTCGTCAGATGCTTATTTTATCCCACGCCATAGCCCTTGGGGATGGGCGACCTGGGCTGATCGCTGGAACTCGGTAGATTGGGACATGACTGATTATCAGGCTTTCATAAAAGATAAGCAACAGCAGAAAGCGTTCATGCAGGGAGGGTCAGACCTAGTCGGGATGCTCCGCGATCAGATGGAAGGCCGGGCCGATGCCTGGGATATCCGCTTTTGTTACAACCGCTTTAAAGAAGGTGGCTTAACGGTCTACCCCACTGTGTCGAAAGTTCAGAATATCGGCTTTAGCAAAGACGCAACGCACACGGATATTTACAACCGCTATAAGACGAACCTAGACAATAGCGGACAACGCGATTTTACGTGGTCTGATGTAGTGGATAACTCCGATTATTACCAGCGTCAGACATTACGCCATTATAGCATCCCTACTCGTATTTATAACCGGCTAAAAACGCTGGCGGGTATTCGTTAACAGGATTTCCTTGATCGCGTAGAGAACTTTCTGGTTTCGTAGTCTGGCAACCACCCAGCTACAAAATCAGAAAGTTCTTTTTTGGGAGCCTCTTATCTTACTTACCGTACTCATCGATACAACTACTTGGGTTGATCAGCATAAAATAGCAGATTCAAAGGCTCCTCGCTGACGTTGTAATTTTATGATGAGTACACTGCGTTGCGCCACTATTGAAGACGAGCCGATTGCTCAGAGACTATTCGAAAATTTATCCAACTCACACTGTGTATTGGTTGACGAGTCTAACCAATACATTATTGATTCGACTTGGGTAAGCTACGACAACCAGTACTTGGCCTCACTTCGTGTTAAGAGTAATCTGTGGTCCCGACGGGAATCGAACCCATATCAAACGTTTAGGAAACGTCTATTCTATCCGTTGAACTACGGGACCAAAAAAGGAGCGGCCATCCTGACCGCTCGGTTTCTTTTACAAAATTGACGAAAATCCGTTAACCTGCCAAACCGTCGCTGTATTCAGCCGATTCGTTTAGTGGAACGTGTACCCAGTTCGGATAAATCTGGTAATGTTTCTCTTTTACCAAATCATAAAGCAACTCACGCAGCTCACCAACGTTCTCGCCTGTCTGTGCCGAAATAAAAGCGACATAGTCTGCCTTTTGAGTCAGATAAGTTTTCTTCAAGTACTCCAACGCAGTTTTTCTCCGCATAGCTACCGGCACGACAACCTCCTCGTGACTCTGCTCGTCATCAATGTCTTCGTCATCATCTCTGTTGACTTTATCCGTCCACTCCTCTCTTGGCACGAATTCATCCATTTTGTTGAAGACTAAAACCATAGGTTTGTCAGCAGCTTTGATGTCGGCAAGCGTGGTGTTAACAACCTCTATTTGTTCTTCGAAATTAGGATGGGATACATCGACAACATGGAGTAGGATATCCGCTTCGCGAACCTCATCGAGCGTTGATTTAAACGACTCAATAAGCGTGGTAGGCAGCTTCCGAATAAACCCAACCGTATCAGTCAGCAGAAAAGGAATGTTGCCAAGCGTCACCTTACGCACGGTTGAATCGACAGTAGCGAACAGCTTATTCTCGGCAAATACTTCCGCTTTAGCCATCGTACGCATCAGCGTCGATTTACCGACGTTGGTATACCCGACCAAAGCCACCCGCACAAGCCGGTCACGCTCTTTCCGACGCGTTACACTTTGCTTGTCAATCTTCGCAAGCTTATCCTTTAGAAAGGCAATACGGTCTTTTACAATCCGACGGTCAGTCTCCAGCTCTTTTTCCCCCGGACCACGCATACCGGTTCCGCCTTTCTGACGGCTAAGGTGCGTCCACATGCGAGTCAGACGAGGATAGAGGTACTGATACTGCGCTAGTTCGACTTGGACACGTGCCTGAGCAGTCTGTGCTCGCATCGAGAAAATATTCAGGATGAGCAGGCTACGGTCAAGTACTTTGATTTCTTTAAACTCGGCTTCCAGGTTACGCACCTGAGCAGGAGTCAAATCATCATCGAAAATTATAGAGTCTACCGGATTGGCGAGGATAAACGTCTGAATTTCCTCTAGTTTACCTTTTCCGACAAAGGTTCTTGTGTCGGGCCGGTCAAGTTTCTGCGTAAATGTCTGTACAGTGGTGACACCCGACGTTTCCGCCAGAAACGCAAGTTCGTCCAAATATTCTTTAGTCTGGTCACCGGTCTGCTTTTGCGTGACCAGTGCTACCAGAACAGCGGTTTCGGGTTGTTTGTGTGTGTCGATCATAATAAAATGGTTTGAGGATGTCGCATAATCGTACGTCGCGAGCTACTTTCGATTCCCGAGAAAATAGGTATATCAACAGCTTCTTACCGAAGATTCGCATTTTTTATCCAACATCTCATAATTAATAACGGACTGATTTTTGGAAAAGTTTCTACTTTTTGGACCCTCAACTGCCTGACCCATATTATAGCTGAACGGTTTTCCAACGACCACGTCGGAAGACCCAAACGGCAATAAGAGCAAGCAGCGACTCGCTAATCGCCACAGACCAGAATACGCCCGGCGGTCCCCAGTGCAGCCATGTGGCGAGCGTATAAGCCAATGGAATTTCGATAATCCAGAAGCAAACAATGTTAATAAGCGTTGGCGTTCGCGTATCACCTGCGCCGTTTAGTGCCTGACTTAACACCATCCCGTACGCCATAAAGACGTAGCCTACGCAAAAGACCTGTAAGCATTCGACGGCAATCTCCATTACGCGAACGTCGCGGTTGAACAAACCAACAACTTCCTTAGCTCCGATAAAGAAGCCGATACCAACGGCGGCAAGAAAAAGCATGTTGCAGAAAGCGGCCCGCCAGGCAGATGTCGCAGCTCGCTCAGGCTGTCCCGCTCCTAAGTTCTGTCCAACCAGCGTTGCCGCAGCATTAGCCAAACCCCAGGACGGCAGAATGGTAAACACGATAATCCGGATGGCTATGGTGTAGCCCGCGACAACGTCGCTACCAAACGCCGATAAAATGCGCGTCAGAAAGATCCAGCTTGCTGACCCAACCAGAAATTGGCTCGTACCGCCAACCGCCAGGTTAAGCAGGTTTCGGATGATGCTCATATCAGGATTCACATCGGTCCGCATGACCCTCACGTTTCCACCAGGACGCGTTAAGGCGTAAAGCTGGTACAAAACACCAACCGTTCGGCCAGTTGTGGTAGCTACCGCCGACCCCATAACGCCAAGTTCGGGGAAGGGGCCAAGACCAAAAATAAAGACCGGACACAGAATAATGTTAACTCCGTTTGCCAGCCATAACGAACGCATAGCGACTGACGCTTCACCCGCGCCACGCAGACAACCGCTCAGGGTATAAAGCAAAATAATCGCTGGCGAACTGGCGAAAATCATCTTTGTAAAGCCTACCCCATTGGCAATCAGCTGGTCGTTACCACCCATCAGCCGTAGAATATGTTCAGCCAACAGAAAGCCAGGTATGCCTAACACGATCGACATAGCAACGGATAGCAACACTACCTGACCGACAGTTCTACTGGCCGCTTCTTTATTCTCTTCACCGATGCGCCGGGCTACCAATGCGGTGGCGGCAGTACTTAGACCGATGCCAATCGAGTAAACAATCGTTAGAACAGATTCGGTTAAGCCTACTGTCGCAACGGCCTCGGTGCCAATTTTCGCCACAAAAAATACATCGACTATGGCAAACAGCGATTCCATGACCATTTCCAGGATCATCGGAACGGAAAGCAGAAAGATAGCCCTATTAATACTGCCGGATGTGAAGTTAGTTTCTGTACCGCGCAATGCAGCCAGAAATAACCGAAAGAATCTGGTCATTAGAATAGAAGAATGGCGTATAGTCCGACGACTACCGACGCAAATGAATGATGTGAAAAAGGGATAGCGGCCCAGTTGGGCGGCAGGCAATAAGTGAAGAAGGGAAACCCGCGTAGGGTCTTATCCGAGGAACTTCATGGGCTTTGTTGGACCGCCAGCGCGGACGCATTTAGGACTGCAAACCTACAATTTTATTTTCAAAAAAATCAAACAGGTTTGAGTAAGCGGTTCAATAAAATAATAAACATGAATCCCAAATCTCAGTTTATATAGCTGATAGTCTGTTATTTATTTTTAGCCGGCACGCCGTAAACTCTGGTTTACAGCGCACAGAACCGGTTCAATGGGTATGACCAATCAACTGCTTAGCTTACGTGAATTAGCCGATTTTTTGCAAAATGAGCTAGCCACGGATCGCTACTTAAAGCGTGAGCAAGGTGGAATTTACCACCACTCTGACCGACCTATTTCCCGCCTGGGACTTGCTCTGGAGCCGTGGCCTGTGTTGCCCAAATGGCTCGAAGAAAACAAGCTTGATGCCTTGTGGCTTCATCGACCCTGGCAGCTTGACCGCACTAAACTACCGCCAGATGTAGGCATTGTTTACCATCATCTGCCATTCGACGAAGCACTGACGATGGGCTATAACACCTTGCTGGCCAATCTGATGAATAGCCTTGGAACGCCCGAACCACTTGGCTACAAACAGGACACTACCGACACCGGCGAGTTATTACCCAAACGGGCTATTGGTATGCTGTTTGACAGAGTTGAGCAGGAGTTTGACGCAGTACTTCGTGAAGTGAGTACTATGTTCGGTGGTTATGACCGAGCCGAGGCCGGACGCTGCCAGACCGGACAGCACACGATAGGTCGTATTGCTGTGGTCGGCGCTATGAATGATGCCTTAGTTCGTGAAGCCCATGAGCGGGGAGCAAGTCTCTACCTGACTGGTCAATACAGAAAGCCAGCGCAGAAGGCTGTTGATGATACCGGTATGGCGGTTATTGCGGTCGGACATTACCGAAGCGAAGAATGGGGTATGCGCGCACTGGCCGCTTTACTGCACGAACGCTGGCCTACCCTGAACGTTGTGCTTCCAGACAACAGCGAACCAGTTGCGTTACCAACCACGAAGAATTTTGTCTAAGGGTACACGAAGCACATTAAACCATTTTTAGCCTCGTTTGTCTTAAGTAGGAAGCGAGCTAAATTGGCTGTCTTCCTTAACTAGCTAAATTGGCTGTCTTCCTTAACTATCGTAAAGTACTTGTTAACTCATTACACCATGAAAACCCTCAATACCAATATTTTCGTTTGGCTGCTGGCCGTATCGCTCTCAGGCAGCGCACTTGTCGCCTGCGCTCAGGCAACTACCGGTACAACGAGCACGAGTACCGGCGCAGCAAGAACAGCTTCTGATCCGTCTAAAGCTCAACTGCTATTGCCTATGCAGCAAATGATGGAAAAGCTAAAAAAACTTCAAGCTACCGGCGACCCTGATTTCGATTATGCTTTCCAGGCAAAAATTCATACGCAGGGTGAACAGGACTTATTGAAGCAGGAAATTCAGAATGGTGCTGACTCGTCATTGAAACAAATGGCACAGAGCCTACTGACGGTTGCTCAGAGCGATGCAGCACTGTTGGACGAAACACTGAAACAAGTTAAGCCATCGCGCCCCAATCAGGCTTTTACCCAGCAACAGGGCCGGAACATTCAGGCTATGGCGCTGAAACTACAACAGGGTGGCGCGGATGATAAACTAACCGGCAATTTTGATAAAAACTTTGTCACTGTGCTGCTTGATCATCGGCAGGATGCTATCGATATGGCCAATACCTATCTTCAATACGGCAAAAACGCTACCTTGAAAGATTACGCTCAAAAATTGGTTGCGAAAGCACAAACTGAAATGACACAGGCTAAAGCGGCACTACCCAAGCAAAACTAAGTCTGCTTTTTAATAATATTTTAACTGTAATAGTGCTGCTGAATGAGTTAATATCATTCAGCAGCACTGTTTTTTTTATGAAGCTATTCGATACTTTCATTCCAACGGCGGGCGTCGTTGGATTGCTTCCAATGGTCACCTATTTTTTCCTCGTCGTGGCCATGTACGCTTTTCTGGGAAATTTCCTCTTTGCCCTACTCTCGCGTACAAGTGTTAGTCCCAAGCACAAAAGTACCCAAGCCCTGACGACCATCATCGCAGCCGTGGCTGGCATCTCCTACTTTCTCATTCAGTCCTATTATCGTGATATGCTGGCCGAATTGGCGACCCTAGCTGATGCGGACAATCGGCAGACGCTCATGCGGGAATCCTACAACGCCATTGGGCAGTACCGATACATGGATTGGGCCGTGACAACGCCGTTGCTGCTTCTGAAAATGGTATCATTCCTGCGGGTTAAGCTGCATGAAATCAAACGTCCACTAGCGATCATGCTACTGGCTGATTTCTTTATGATCCTGACTGGCTACATCGGTGAACAGCAGGTTGGATTTGACAACGAAGTCTTGACTGGCCCCAAACTCATCTGGGGAGCGGTTTCAACGGTGGGTTACATCATCATTCCGTTTACGCTGTACAAGCTTTGGAAACAATACGCAGATCGTGCTTTACCTAAAGAACAGCAGGCTTATCGATTAATGGCATTAACTACCGTTACGTTCTGGGGCGTTTATCCAATTGGTTATATTCTGACCGTCTTTGCAATTGATACAAACTGGATTCACATCACCTTTTCCATAGCCGACTTTATCAATAAAGTGGGTGTGGGCTTAGTGGCGTACTGGGCTGGCCGAGAAACGATCAAGTACGCTCCGCATTGATTCTCCTAATAGATTGCAACCAATCGATTCTGTTCCTGAAAAGTCCATCTTATCTGATAATCCTATTGGGAATGGCTGGTTTTCCAGAATTTTCAACAATCTTGCTTTGTCATTTGACAATTGCATAGCCTGAAGCTGTTTTTGTTGAGAATTATGAAGGAATACATCCGTCCCATCAAACGTCTGTTAGTCGCCAACCGCGGTGAAATTGCAATCCGTATCATGCGGGCCGCTACCGAGTTAGGCATCACGACTGTTGCCGTTTACACTTACGAAGACCGTTATTCACTCCATCGTTACAAAGCCGACGAAGCTTACCAGATCGGCCGCGACGAGGATCCATTGAAGCCTTATCTTGATGTCGAAGGCATTATTCTGCTGGCCAAACATCATAAGATCGATGCCATCCACCCAGGCTATGGTTTTTTGTCTGAAAACGTAAAACTAGCCCGGCGTTGCCGCGAAGACGACATCATCTTTGTTGGACCATCGCCCGAAGCGATGGACGCGCTGGGTGACAAGGTTCGGGCCAAAAATCTGGCAACCAAGGCAGGCGTTCCGCTTATTCCCGACTCACGGGAAGAAAACATGACACCCGAATTTGCCTTGTCCGAGGCCGAGCGAATTGGCTTTCCAATCATGGTAAAAGCCGCTGCCGGGGGCGGTGGACGCGGGATGCGGGTGGTGCGTCAGGCCGAAGAGTTTGAAAAAGCATTTACCGAAGCAAAAAACGAAGCCCGGAATGCCTTTGGGGACGATACTATCTTTCTCGAAAAATTCATTGAAGACCCAAAACACATTGAAGTTCAGCTCCTTGGGGATCAGCATGGCAACATCGTCCACCTGTACGAACGTGACTGTTCGGTACAACGGCGGTTTCAGAAGGTTGTCGAGGTAGCTCCCTCGTTCGGGCTGCGTCAGGAAACAAAGCAAAAGCTTTATGACTACGCGATTCAGTTGGGTCGAGCCGTTAATTATTCCAACGCAGGCACAGTGGAGTTTTTGGTCGATAAAAACGAGAATATCTACTTTATCGAAGTTAACCCCCGGATTCAGGTTGAGCATACCATAACGGAAGAAGTAACGGGTATCGACATCGTCAGAACCCAGCTTCTGATTGCGATGGGCTATAAGCTGTCCGACAACGGGATTTACATTCACCACCAGGACGAAATTCCGCTCAACGGCTTCGCTATTCAGTGCCGTATCACGACCGAAGATCCAACCAACGGCTTCAAGCCTGATTTTGGAACAATCATCGCGTACCGGAATGCCGCTGGTTTTGGTATTCGCCTTGACGAAGGCAGCAGCTACGCGGGGATGAAAATCTCGCCTTACTTCGATTCGATGATCGTGAAGGTATCAGCGCGGGGACGGACGCTCAAGGGAGCTACCCAACGGCTGACGCGGGCACTGCTGGAATTCCGGATTCGGGGCGTTAAAACGAACATCGGCTTCTTGCTGAATGTCATGAGCCATCCCATTTTTCAACGGGGTGAAGCCAGGGTATCATTTATTGAAAGTCACCCCGAACTGTTTAACTTTCGTAAACCGCAGGATCGTTCGACACGGGTTCTCAACTACCTCGCCGATGTGATCGTAAACGGTAATCCGGAAGTCAAAAAAAAGGACGACTCCAAAGTATTCAGAACGCCTGTTGTACCGACATTTGACCAGTATGCTCCTTTCCCCAATGGTAGCCGTGACCGGATGAAGGAGCTAGGACGCGACGATTTCTCGAAGTGGGTACTCGATCAGAAGTGCGTTCTGTATACCGATACGACCTTCCGCGATGGACACCAGTCATTGCTGGCTACGCGCGTTCGGACGCAGGATTTGCAAAAAGTAGCCGAAGGATTTGCGAAAAGTCATCCTGAACTGTTTTCGATGGAAGTTTGGGGGGGCGCTACGTTTGACGTGGCCATGCGATTCCTCTACGAGAGTCCCTGGAAGCGGTTGGCCGCTCTGCGCGAAGCCATGCCAAACATGCTGCTACAAATGCTATTCCGTGGCTCCAACGCCGTTGGCTATTCTGCTTACCCGGACAACCTAATCGAAAAATTCGTTGAAAAATCATGGGAAACAGGCATTGATGTTTTTCGTATTTTCGACTCGCTCAACTGGGTCGAAGCGATGAAAGTCAGTATGCGGGCTGTTCGCGAACGGACTGATGCGATCTGTGAAGCGGCTATCTGCTATACAGGCGATATGCTTGATCCCAACAAGCACAAGAAGTATAACCTTCAATACTACCTGGATTTAGCCCGCCAGCTCGAAGATGAAGGCGCGCACATGCTCGCCATCAAAGACATGGCCGGTCTGCTGAAACCGTTAGCGGCTGACGTGCTGGTTCGTGAGTTGAAGCAAGCCGTAAGTATCCCAGTTCATCTGCATACGCACGATACGGCAGGGATTCAGGCCGCTACGTATCTCAAAGCCATCGACGCGGGTGTTGACATCGTTGACTGTGCCCTCGGTGCGTTGTCGGGTCTGACTTCGCAACCGAACTTCAACTCGGTTGTCGCCATGATGCAGGGACACGAGCGGGAATGCCCCTCAAATCTGGCTTCATTGAACGCTTATTCGAACTATTGGGAAGACGTTCGTGAATATTACTATCCGTTTGAATCGGGTATGAAAGCGGGCAGCGCGGAGGTCTACGACAACGAGATTCCGGGTGGACAGTACTCAAACTTGAGACCTCAGGCGATTGCTACGGGTTTGGGTGACAAATTCGAAACGCTCAAGAAAAACTACTCCGTCGCCAATCAGCTGTTCGGTGACATCGTCAAAGTAACGCCTTCATCGAAAGTCGTAGGCGATATGGCCATCTTCATGACTGCCAACAACTTAACAGCGGACGATGTTCTCAAAAAAGGAGATTCGCTGTCGTTCCCGGAATCGGTCAAAGAGCTGATGAAAGGCATTTTAGGACAGCCCGTCGGTGGATTTCCCGAAGACGTTCAGCAAGTAATTCTTAAAGGCGAAGAGCCGATCACTGGCCGTCCAAACGAACACCTCAAACCCATCGACTTCGACGCTGACTTCGCGGAGTTTCAGAAAAAATACCCGCATAACAGCGGTTTTGAGGACTACCTCTCCTACCAGATGTATGCGAAGGTGTACGATGAATATTACAAAGCCAACGAACAATACGGCGATGTAAGCATCATTCCGACTCCGGCCTTCTTTTACGGACTAAAGGAAAACGAAGAGATTCTGATCAACATTGAAGAAGGGAAAAACATCCTCGTCCGACTGCTGTTCAAGTCCGAACCCGATGAGTTTGGGATGCGCACGATTACCTTCGAGTTGAACGGTCAGAGCCGCCAGGTTCAGGTTCGGGATAAATCATCGAAGGTTGAAAAGGCGATGAACGCCAAGGTTGGCAAAGAAGGTGATGTTGGCGCTCCGTTGCAAGGTCGGTTAACCCGAATTTTGGTGAAGGAAGGTGATGAGGTAAAGAAAAACCAACCACTTTTCGTGATCGAAGCGATGAAGATGGAAAGTATCGTAGCCGCGCCTAAAGCTGGTAAAATCAGTAAGATTGTGCTAAAAGAAGGTATTGTAGTCGAGCAAGACGACTGGGTTGTTGAACTGGCCTAAACCTGCCTTTTACTTTTTATCAGCGGAGGGTGGTGTCGGTTGTGGTGTCAGGTACGAATATCTGACACCACAACCGACACCACCCTCCGCTGATTCATGTATAGGAATAACCTGCCAAGGTCGAGGTACGCGTGTTGGCATGCGTGAGACAAGCGGAACTAGGTCCGTTTCTCCCGCTTCATGTACGTGGAGGCACCCGTACCGCGTCTGGCTCCCATCTTATGCAACTGCTGGGCATCGGCCTGCGACATGATCTGAATGGCCGAATACTCTGTCTTACCCGTAATAAGCGGAAATCCAGCGACTCGCTGAGCCTGCGAACAGTGCACACACGTCTTAGCCGTTGGAAGGGCTTTGAGCCGCGCTTCTGGGATGAGATTACCACATTTGATACAGTACATAACGTTGATTGGTTAGCTATCTATATAACCCCAAACGAGGCTAGATAGTGCCGCAGATTCTCATTTACTTCCATAATCAACCATCTGTTAACCAGTACTTTAATCTAAAAACAATCAGTACTGGTTAGATACCTTTTTATCGCTTAAAATAGGGTACAACTTGATCACGCAGGATGATTTCACCCAGATTAATACGGCTTGTATCAGCGGTTGCGCTCGTGGTGTCGGTTTCTCAAAACAGTATTGTCCGGAATGTTGAATTTGCTCCAATCTGATGTCCTTCTAAGTGGTGTCGGCGGGGCCGGCCGCCCGGTTCAAAAAACCGACACAAATTGCTGACGCCAAGGGTCGGTTTTGAGAAACCGACACCACGAACTTCTATTTCTCATTCCCGATGAACGTCTTTGAACTGAAGCATATCACCTAGCCGCAGTTCTTTTTCTTCATCGAAACCACAGGTCGATTTAAATTCTTTAGGATTCTGATAGGTTCCGAAGAACATGTCCCACCAGACAATGTCGCCGTAGTTGCTGGTGTGTTTCTCGTATTCGTGATGAATTCGGTGCATTTCGGGCCGCTGAAAAATATAGCCAATCCATTGGGGCGTCTTCACGTTAGTGTGGTAAAAAAACTCGCCCAGCGCCGTACAGAGCGTATAAATGGCCCCGGCTTCGGCACTCAATCCGAGCAGTGTATAAACCAGTAAACTGCCAATAATGGAATTGACGGTCATTTCGAGCGGATGTTTGTAAAACGAGGTGATGACTTCCAGCCGCTGCGGACTGTGGTGAATCTGATGAAAGTGCGTCCACAGAAAATCGACTGTGTGCCGCCAACGGTGCCACCAATAGAAGACAAACGTGGCAATAACGTACGCTATTATCCCACCACCAACGTTGTTAACGTAGTCGGAAAGATGCAGAACTGAGTAAGCCGACAGCCATTTCTCCCACGTAAATCCAGCAACCACGACGACAACCAATTGCACAAAATTGATGGCCAACACGCGAATCGTCCAGGTCGGAACGGCAGGCAGTTTCCAGCCCGGAATCAAACGTTCGAGGATGAAACAAAAAGCGAAAACGGCAAAGATAATCGGTAGCATAGCGCATTGAGGTTTAGTAAATTGATCCCCAAAGCAACACGATCCTTTACCGCTAAACATTGATAAATATCAATTTCGGCGGGCTCGTAGACGACTTAGCGTTTCGGGCGAAATACCAAGGTGTGACGCGATGTATTTAAGCGGAACACGCTGAAAAATAGCCGGAAAGTCTGTCAGCAATTGCCCGTAACGTTCAGGGGCGGTTTGCATTCGCAGGTTTTGGGTGCGTAGTTCGCTCTGCACGTAGTATCGTTCGGTGATCAGCCTACCGACGCTGTTGAACTCCGGAAAATCACGATAAAGCTGTTGAAGTTGTGCGTACGAGATAGACCACAAAATACTGTCCTCCAACAGCTCGACGTATTCGCGGGCCGGCTGACGCGTATAAAAGCTCACAATTGATACGATGAAGTCGCCCTCCCGCATGAACCAGGACGTTACCTCACGCCCATCCCTTTGCAAGGAAGCGGCTTTTAAATAGTATTCTCTAACAACACCCCGTTCGATAAAGTAAAGACGATCTGATACCTGACCCGGTTGAAGCAGCCAATGTTTGCGGGGAAGTTCTTCCCGTCGAAGCATCGAGGCCAACGCCATTCGTAAGGAATCGGAGAGTGGCTGGATGGTCTGAATAAAAGAAAACAGTTGCTCCATTCGGTTAGTTGATTGCGATAACACGCTTTCAGTCAAAAATTTAGCTCAGATCATCAATCCGAAATAAATCATGTTGCGTCATGGAAAACCGCCCCCCAACTCCGCCTTTATCGCCCGTACCGTTTAGTGAGTCCGACGCCCGGTTGTGGGCCATGCTTACTCATCTAAGCGCTCTGCCTGGCTCCCTTGTTGTAATCGGTAGCATTGTGCTTCCGCTGGTGATCTGGCGGATTCAGAAAGAAAAATCTGCCTTTGTCGACTTCCACGGTAAAGAAGCCGTCAACTTTAACATAACGATGGCCTTGGCTGCGGCTATATCGGTTATTTTGGTGTTCCTTCTGATCGGTATATTCCTGATCTGGCTGGTAGGAGCCGTATGGCTTATTTTTACGCTGATTGCCGCTATTAAAGCGAATAATGGTGAATACTACCGATATCCCCTAACAATCCGCTTTATCAAATAAGTGTTTCCTATGGCTGCTTGGCAGGGCGTAGAGTAAACCTATTCTGCATAAATGCTCCAACACGATATCCAATTCTAAGAGGCTGTTCCCGAACCTAATCACCCTTTATTTGCGTTTTCACTATGACTCCCTATTGAGTTGTGATCTACTCACCTGAATTATTGCGCCTATCCCATGCAATCGGCTATAGAAACTACTCTTGATATTCAACAAATTCGCCGGGACTTTCCGGTGCTCGATCAGCAGGTTAACGGTCGGCCATTGGTTTATCTCGACAATGCGGCTACCAATCAGAAGCCGCTGGCGGTGATTCATGCCCTAACGCGCTATTACGAAGGATACAACGCCAATATTCACCGGGGTATTCACCACCTGGCCGAGCAGGCTACAGCTGCTTTTGAAGCCTCCCGCCGGGCCGTTCAGGAGTTTCTGAACGCGAAACACTGGCAGGAAATTATCTTTACCTACGGTACTACCGATGGTATCAATCTGGTAGCACAGACCTACGGACGCCGGTTTTTGAAGGAGGGCGACGAGATCATTATCTCGACCATGGAACACCATTCCAACATTGTTCCCTGGCAAATGCTCTGCGAAGAGAAAGGTTGCGTACTCAAAGTCATTCCGGTCGACGACAACGGCGAACTCCTGATTGATGAGTACGAAAAACTGCTGTCAGAACGGACGAAATTCGTTTCCTGCGTACACGTATCGAATTCATTAGGTACGATCAACCCGGTAAAAACGATTATTGATAAAGCCCACGAAGTTGGTGCCGTTGTGTTAATCGACGGTGCTCAGGCTAGTTCTCACCTCGACATCGATGTGCAGGCGCTCGACGCTGATTTTTACGTTCTTTCGGCGCACAAGCTGTACGGTCCGACGGGCATGGGCGTTTTGTACGGCAAAAAAGAGATTCTCGATGCCATGCCGCCTTATCGGGGCGGGGGCGAAATGATCAAGGAAGTCACGTTCGCCAAGACGACTTACAATGAGATTCCTTATAAATTCGAAGCGGGTACGCCCAATATAGCCGATGTTGTTGCGGTGAAAGCCGCGTTCGAATACATGGCTGGCTTGGGGAAAGAAAATATTGCCGCGCACGAAAACGATTTGCTTCAGTACGCAACCGAGCAGTTGACAGAACTTGACGGTCTGCGCATCATCGGTCAGGCGAAGCACAAAATTGGCGTTATATCCTTCGTGATGGATGGGATTCACCACCAGGATACGGGCGTCATTCTGGACCAGCAGGGCATTGCCGTCCGGACGGGTCACCACTGCACGCAGCCTCTGATGCAACGTTTCGGTATAGCCGGAACTACGCGGGCGTCGTTTGCGGTTTATAACACCAGAGATGAGGTTGACCGGCTCGTGCAAGGCTTGCGTCGGGTCCAGAAAATGATGTTATAATAGCATGACAATCAACGAAAAGCAGGACGAAATTATTGACGAGTTTGATCTATTTGACGATCAGCTCGACAAGACTCAATACATCATTGATCTGGGCAAAAAGCTGCCTCCCATGCCCGAAAGCAAAAAAATTGACGAGAACCGAATCATGGGTTGTCAGTCGAAGGTATGGGTTGACGCCGAATTGAAAGGTGATCGGCTGTACTTCTACGGCGACAGTGAACAAACCGCTCAGATTTCGAAAGGATTGGTTGGCTTGCTGATTCGTGTATTGTCGGGCGAAAAACCGGAAGACATTGCCAATGCCGATCTTTACTTTATTCCAAGGGTCGGCATGGGTAACCTGATCACCTCACTCCGGGCGGGTGGTCTGGCGTCTATGATCGAACGCATGAAAGCGTATGGCCGCTCTTACGCGGGTCAGGTAGCTTAAACTAATTCGAAGATTATAACTTTACGCGCTAACGTCTTTTGACAATGACGGACGAAGAACTCAAAGAACAGGTCATACTAGCGCTGAAAGGCGTGTATGACCCCGAAATCCCGGTTGACGTGTACGAACTGGGACTTATTTACGACATCAAAATATTTCCGGTCAATAACGTTTATATTTTGATGACACTGACCTCGCCCTCCTGCCCATCAGCGGGTTCGATTCCAGCCGAAATCGAAGAGAAAGTGCGGGCCATCGAAGGCGTTAACGATGTAAGCGTCGAATTAACCTTCGACCCTCCCTATTCGACTGAACTGATGTCAGAAGTGGCTAAGCTAGAGTTAGGCTTCATGTAAGCTCGGTCCGAACTAAAAACTGTATACAATAAACTTTTTCAACTTTAAATCATGTATCCTCCACATTTGCTTATCCCAATGCGGGAAGACCTGACGAGCGTTGGGTTCGAAGAGTTGACCACTGCTGAAGACGTGGTAAACACCATGGAAAATGCCCAGGGCACAACACTGGTTGTTGTCAATTCGGTTTGTGGCTGCGCAGCGGGTGCGGCTCGTCCGGGTGTTAAGGCAGCATTAGCGGCTAGCCCTGTCAAGCCAGACAAAATGGTAACGGTTTTTGCCGGTGGCGATTTAGAAGCTACGGCTCAGATGCGGGAGTTCCTGCTACCCTATCCTCCATCGTCGCCAGCAATCGGCATTTTCAAAGATGGTGAGTTAGTCCATTTCATCGAGCGGCACCACATCGAAGGTCGTTCGGCGCAGATGATTGCTCAACACCTCGAAATGGCACTGGAAGAGTTCTGCACCCCAGCTAACGCCTAAGTCGATCGGTTTAATTAGTTTGGCCCGTACGGATCAGCGCAACCGTTGATCCGTACGGGCCAAACTCGTTTATGGCTAATGCCCTGCAATCAGCGCTAGTATACAAAACGCATCCACAATCAGTAACCCGATCGGCACCTCCCGACTTTTCCCAACGGCTAATTTGATAACTGTCCACGACAGAAAGCCCCAGACCAGCCCCTGCGTGATCGAATAACTAAACGGAATCAGCACTAGCGCCAGAAAAGCAGGCAGAGCGTCGTCCAACTGTCCCCAGTCGATGCGAACAACCGGCTTCATCATAAAAGCCCCAACCAAGACCAGCGCCGGAGCCGTTGCAATGGATGGAATAACGGACAACAACGGTGATAGGAACAGAAAGGGCAGAAAACAACTGCCCGCTACAATGGCCGTTAGCCCGGTGCGACCTCCCTGCGCGATACCCACCGCTGATTCGATATAAGCCGTACCAGGACTGGTGCCAACTATCCCCGCCAGCGTTGTTGACACGGCATCGGTCAGCAAGGAGCGGTTCAAATTTCGGGGTTGGCCGTTCTCATCCTGTAAACCACCCGCTTCGGCAACCCCCACGAACGTAGATAGGCTGTCGAACAGATCCGTAAAGGCAAAAGCAAAAATAATCGGCCATAACGACCAAGTCAGTGAGTTTTTTAGGTCCAGTTTTCCCAGCAACGAAAAGTCCGGCGCAGCCCACACGCCCTGAAAATTGACCAGCGTTTTTTGCCCGAAATTAATGGCCGATGCATCGCCCCAGTACCGACCAATGGGCCATGCCGCCAGGGTCGTAACGATGATGCCGATAATAATGCCACCCGGTACGTCACGCACAACCAACACGCTTGTCAGTAACAAGCCAACGATAAACGTCAAGACAATCGGATCGGTCAAGTGAGCAATACCGACCAACGTAGCCGGGTTGGCGATAATGAACCGGGCATTCTCGAAGCCAATCAGCGTGATGAATAGACCGATTCCTGCCGAAACGGCGTATCGGATGGGTAACGGAATAATATGGACAATCGCTGACCGGACATTGAGCAGCGACATAATCAGGAACAGGATACCCGCCCAAAAAACAGCCCCCAGCGCAACTTCAGGCTGGATGCCCATTCCTTTGACCGCTGTGAACGTAAAGAATGCGTTGAGGCCCATACCCGGCGCTACCACAATCGGATTCCGGGCGTAAAGCCCCATCATCAGGCTACAAAAAAAAGAAAGCAATATAGTAGCCGTCAGCACACCACTAAACGGCAAACCGGCCTGACTCAGGATGGATGGGTTAACAACGATGATATACATCGTTGCCAAAAAGGTTGATATACCGGCCAGCACTTCGGTACGGCGGGAGGATGAAGCAGACGTATCAATTGTCATAGGATGCACAGGTTGTCATTCGTTGCTGAACATACAACGAATAACGAACAATGCCAACCCATCCCACAACGCGGACCGCACGATTGGGCCCGCTCCTGTCCACCCCGCCGTTTACCTACACCAGCAAACGCCCGGCGTCTTCATCGACCCAAACGCACGCATCCGTCCGCGTCTGAACAATGCTGGCCGGAACTTCTTCCGTAATGGGTCCGGTCAATGCCTGACGCAGCATGGGTGCTTTTTTTTCACCGCTAACGATTAGAATAACCGCGCGCGCTTCGGCCAGATGACGGAGACCAGTCGTAATACCTTTAGTCAGTTGGGTTTCTTGATCGAAATATTTTTGTCCAACGGTCTTTGTGCTTTCGGCCAGTTCGGCAACGTGACAACCGAGATTGAAGGGCGTACCGGGTTCGTTTAGTGCGATATGACCGTTCATACCCATCCCAACGAGCAGCAGATCCAGCCCACCCCACTTCCGAATGACGGCATCGATGCGAGTGCATTCAGCTTGTAAGTCAGTCGATTTGGCGTTGAAAACGTAAATTAGATCGGGTCGAAGGTTTAAGGGAGTGAACAAATCGCGGTATAGCGAATGGGAGCAACTTCCGACATCTTCCGGCCCAAAGCCAACCCATTCATCAAGACCAACAAAAGAGCATCGGCTGATATCGACTTTTCCGGCCTGAACCAGCGCTACAAACCGGCGATAGGTTTCAGTGGGTGTGTCGCCCGATGCCACACAAAGTAATGCGTCGGGCTTACGATTAATGACAGCAGCCATCTGTTCGGCGGTCCGCTGTGAGAGCGTATTGTAATCAGGAAATTTTTGAAGATTCATAAACGGGTCCAGGACATTCTCTTTAGACGCCAAAGCATTTTTTCGCGTCAGCCTACCCTGCCTGATAGCCTAAATCCTGAATCAACTCGTTTATTTCAACGCATTGGCTACAAGCCGTATCCGTTGGAAATAGCGGGTCATTAAGAAGCGGGTCAATGCCGGTCGCGCTGACGAATAAGGAGTTTCTTTCGCCGGAACCCAAAGCCCATTGGCCCATCAGTTATGGCTACCGGCTTGGGATTTGATACGGGTTCGGGGAGGGCAGGCTCACCGTTCTGCCCTTTGCTGCCGGAGCTTACGCGTGTTCGTTGCCGAGGTCCACCCGTGCGGTGAGCAGGTGGTCGATAAAAGACGCTTGTCTACCGGAATAATTACTGATTAAACTGGCTAAACGTTTATTACCGGGCGTAGATGCCTGCGCCGACGACCCGACCATTACCAACGGGTTGACAAACAGTATCCACAAGAGTAGGTGCCGCATGTTGTACATAGTAGAAAGATGGCGTAATTTTGCGGTTCGTTTACGAAAACCATGCAATTAAAAGACCGCAACTATCAGATTCAGGGCGTTGATGTACTGGCCATTGCCGACCAATTCGGCTTGCCTTTGTACGTATACGATGCTAACAAAATTATCGAAAAAATAAGCTTACTTCGGTCGTCATTTTCCGGGGTTAACTTAAAAATAAAGTATGCGGCCAAAGCCCTGACGAATCTGTCGATCCTGAAGCTAATGCGCCAACAAGGCGTTGAGATGGATTCCGTGTCGGTCAACGAAGCACGCATGGGTTTGCTGGCAGGTTTCGAGCCGGGCCAGATTATGTTTACGCCCAGTGGTGTGTCGTTTGAGGAAATTCGCGAAGCGGTTGAGCTGGGTTTGCAGCTCAACGTCGATAGCTTGCCGTTGCTGGAATGGGTCGGTAAAACGTATGGCAGTACCGTGCCCGTCAGTATCCGCATCAATCCGCATATTGCCGAGGGAGGCAACATCAAGATTTCGACCGGCCATGCTGATTCCAAGTTCGGCATCTCGATTCTGCAACGGCCTGAAATCCGGGCACTCGTTGAGCAGTATCACCTGTCCGTCACCGGCCTGCACGTTCATACCGGATCGGATTTCAAGAATGCCAACGCGTTTCTGCGGGGAGCCGAGATCTTATTCGACTTAGCGAGCGATTATCCAGACCTGACGTTCATCGACTTTGGTAGCGGCTTCAAAGTGGCCTACAAGGAAGGCGATCATGTTACAGACATTGCCGATCTGGGCCAGAAGGTTTCGGAAACGTTTCAGCGCTTTTGTCAGCAATACGGTCGGGAATTGGAGCTGTGGTTTGAACCGGGCAAGTTTCTGGTCAGCGAATGCGGGCATTTGCTGGTACGGACTAATCTTGTCAAAGAAAACCCATCACGGACGTTCGCAGCCGTCGATTCCGGTCTGAACCACCTGATTCGGCCCATGATGTACGACGCTTATCACGACATCAAAAATGTTTCGAACCCACTAGGAGCCGAAAAGACGTATAACGTCGTTGGGTATATCTGCGAGACAGATACGTTCGCTACCGACCGACCACTCCCTGAAGTTCGCCCCGGCGACGTGTTGTCATTCGAAAATGCCGGTGCTTACGGCTTTAGCATGGCTTCGAATTACAACGCCCGCTTTCGGCCAGCCGAAGTACTGGTTTATGACGGAACTCCTTATTTGATTCGCCAGCGCGAGACATTCGACGATTTGCTGCGCGGACAGGTTGATGTTCCTGTGTTAAATTCGGAAGTAATAGAGCAATAAATACCGTTTATAGCGTTTCACGGAGCATCTGTATGGTTCATTGACCAATTGGAAAACCAACAGACCGCAGTGTTGAAACCATAAACTCATAAACTATCAATCAACAATGGGAAGAGCGTTTGAATACCGAAAGGCGCGTAAAATGAAGCGGTGGGGTCAGATGGCGAAGACCTTCACCCGCATCGGAAAAGATATCGTAATCGCCGTTAAAAGTGCTGGTCCTGATCCAGATACCAACGGTCGTCTGCGGGCCATTATCCAGAATGCGAAAGCGGCAAACATGCCGAAAGAAAACGTAGACCGTGCCATCAAAAAGGCTTCGTCGAAGGAGCAGGAGGATTATAAAGAAATCGTGTATGAAGCGTATGCACCTCATGGCATCGCGCTCGTCATCGAAACGGCGACCGACAACCACAACCGCACCGTAGCTAACGTGCGCAGCTACCTAAATAAACTGGGTGGTAGCCTGGGTACTCAAGGAATGCTTGACTTTCTCTTTGATCGTAAGTCTGTTTTCCGGATTCCGGCAGAAGGCGTCGATCAGGAAGAACTCGAACTGGAACTCATTGACGTGGGGGGCGACGAAATTGAATTTGACGAAGAAACAAACCAATTTGTTATCTACGGTGAGTTCACCGCTTTTGGTGCGATCCAGAAATTTTTGGAAGAAAAAGGGTTTGAGATCAAACAGGCTGAATTCGAACGGATTCCAAACGATTACAAAGAACTGACCGACGAAGAAGTTGCCGATGTTGAAAAACTCATCGAACGCATCGAAGAAGATGACGATGTACAGGTGGTTTATCACAACATGAAATAATACAGCGACGATTTACTCAGATAAAATCAAACGGCCTGCGTGATAACTCACGCAGGCCGTTTGATTTGTAGGGACTAAAATGGAATCTATCGCATACTGACGCCTTCGCGCAGGATTTGTACCCAACCTTTCAGGACCTGAGCCGGTGCAGCACGGTCCAGCACCGCATACCGCACACTCACCTGATAGTAGTACAACCCGCTCGGCAGGTCCGTACCGTCACTCGACTTGCCATTCCAGGCTAGGCTGGTATTACTGCCTTCGTAGACCTTGCTGCCATTCCGGTTGTAAACCACCAGGGCGACGCTCTCCACAAACCGGGGGCAACTCAAGGCCGCGAATACATCGTTCTTGCCGTCGCCGTTAGGCGTGAACACATTGGGCAACACAAACAACGGACACGCATCATTGCACACCCGGTTCGAGGGTAAACTCTCTACCCCCGAGCGGCTCACCGCCGTCACGTAGTAACAACCCGCTACGGTACTCAAGCTGCTGTGCTCGAAGCTGGTTGTCGGGGCGGGGATGCTCACTAACTCAGCGGGGGTGTCCTGCTCATAGCGACCGTAGTAGAGCTTGTAACCTACCACGTTGGGGTCACAAGTAGGACCAGTAGTGGGTGTCCAGCGCAGTTTGTTGGTAAAGCTGGTCTGGTTGCACAGACTTTCGGGGCTCAGGCTGGCGCAGTTCAGACTATCCAGCCCTAGCTGGGGAGGGCAAGGCCTGGTCGTGTCAGTGGGCGTGGCGCAGAGAATCTGGCTGTAGTTCTCGATGAATCGGATGCCAGCCAGCTTGGGGTCGGCATACGCCCCTCGTGTCATCACGCGATAGCAGTAGCTGCTGTCAGCGGACAACACCCGACTCGTATTGCCGTCTACCAGATACGTATCCGTACCCGTGTCGGTGAAGTTATAGCTCTGCGCTCCAGTAACGCGCACCTCGGCAATCTTGTTGAAAGGACCGTTAGGGCCTGACCGACTCCGGTACACATCATGCACCTGATTGTCATTGCTCCAGGGTACACTCGCCTGCCAGCTCAAGGTGACCTGACGCTGAGCCGGAGCCGCCGACAGCCGCACACTCGAAGCGCCCTCGGTCACATCCAGCCGCGTCAACCCACCGCCCGGAGCCGTGTAGTAAAACTCTACCCGGTAGCGGTAGGCGTTGGCCGTCGTGTTCAGCGCGCTCGTCGAGCTGCCTTTGTCCACGTAGACCGTGTCAGCCAGCCCCGCTTGCAGATTGGTGTTAATGGTGGCTACGGTCACAAAGTCAGTACCTGTCAAGCCAGTGGCCCGCTGCAAGCGGTACTGGTAAGGAGCGCCCAGATCGCCCGGTTGCAGGCCCAGCGGGCGGGTCCAGCGGACGGTGATTTGGCCTCGTTGGGTGTCGGTGCTGTCAACGGTGACTCGAGTCATGACCGGTGCCAGCAGGGGCAGTTCCAGACAGGCTTCGGTGGAGACCACGCTAAAGCCGCCGTTGTTGCCGATGCCGGGGTTGCGGGCCACGATGCGGTAGGAGTAGCTTACTCCCCGACGTAAGGCACTGGTGTCGATGTAGCTGGTAGCGGTGTACGGTATGCGGGCGATTTCCTGGTAGCCAAAGCTGGGGGCCAAGCCCGTCACACACTGCTGTGGAGTGATGGGTGTACAGCCTTCTTTGCGGTAGATGACGAGTTGAGTGGTGTCATTACCCGCGCCGAGGGCTGTCACACGCCCGCAGCTGTAGGCACTCCAGTTGAGCTGGATGGCTCGTCCGGCAGTGGTAGCGGTGGGCCGGGCGGTGAGGTTTTTGACCGAAGGGGCGTAGAGCCGGATGCGCAGGGTGGCGAAGGAGACCAGCGAAACAGCCCCGCGTCCGGGCACGTCGTTGACTTTGAGGGTAATGTCGTAGGGCTCGGCTCGGGCCTGATTGCAGTTGGTTTGCCAAGTAAAGGTCGCTGTAGCGGGTTGAGCTTGAGCCACCCCTCCATTGACCAGCCGGGCAAATTCGGGCGGAATGCGTAGATCGACTGGTAATGGCAAGCCATCGTTGTTGACATTGAGCGGTCCTCCATAACCAGTAATAATAACCCGCTGTCCGTCGGGGTCGGTGGCCGTGATGGCCTGCTGAATCAAGGTACCGGCTTCCACGCAGATTTCCGTTCCTACAATCAGAGGGCGTTTGTTGGGCTGGTCAATGACAATAATCTGCATGTCGCGCGTGATCTCCCCGATCTTTACGCCGTTACGCCATTCTTCGATAATAAAGGCAAAGTTGAATTGCCCCGCTTGGCCGGGAGAATCCCAGCACAAATCACCCGTTCGGGGGTCGATGCTAAAGGTAGGTGGTGAACTACCGTCTTCTTTAGCCGTACTGAAATTACTGGCAGGATCTAGATAAGCAGGAATAAAGCGGCTACGGCAGCTGTTTGCAATTCCTTCCTGAGGTCTGCTGAGCCGATATGCCAAGCTGTCACCATCGGCGTCGAAAGCGGCTGGATTGTGGCAGAATTTCTGACCAACGCGCGCCGAATCCAGTGGTGGGTTTAGCATCACCGGTGTCGAGTTGACCTGTAAGGCTGCGTTAATCAGAATGGTTGTCGACACGTAAAAGGTAAGCTGGTCAGAGCTGCCCGGCGGGGGTAGGTTTACAGTTCCTTTGTTTCGGTTCGCGATTTGTACCCCAATGGTATAGGTGGCTGGCCCCGCATAGGTATGCGTGGTAATGTAGGTATTAACGGATGAGGTACGTCCGTTGATGTAGCGACGAGCCGCTCGCCTTACGTCCGCCTGGGTTCCGTCGCCGAAGCAGAAGATGTACGAGCCGGCATCATCGGCGGCTGCTTTACCCGTTACTTCATCAAAATAAGTCGTTAGCGTTATTTCATACGTCAGGGAAGCTCCGGGTAATCGTCGGGTAGTGATTTCGCCAGCCCGCACGTGCGTAGCCTGACTGACAGTTGGCCACAAAATGGCCCCAATAGAGAAGGCAATCAGCCCAATTGTATAAATTAAACGCATAGAGTTATCGCATTTCATTTACAACGAATTCTCGTCATAAAAGTATATTTCTTTTATACGCAGAAAATGCCCGTTCTACTGCACAAGCGTATTTTTTTTCTACGCCAGCATCGGGTCACACTTTATAAAAGCCGCGTTGATTGAAAAGGGTTTTCCAGAAAAATCGTAGGAATATACCGACTTGCTGAGCAAACGCCCGCTGGTTCGTTAAATCCGACCAGGGCGAACGCCGGTCGCGTAGATTGACGGCAACTTTCCAGGCGAAAACAACGGGAATCATGAACACATAGTGAAGAATCAGTACGAGGTAGGCTCCTACACCATATTGCTTGCGGACCCACAATAATTGCGACACCTGAATTTGCGGTTTGAACCGGTTGATGTGCGTTACCACATGTTGTTGATTATTGTCGCTGCTGCCGTATTCGAGGTGAACAAAACTGGCGTCCTGAAGCAGCAGGAGCCTCCCTTGTTTTCCTAACCGATAGCCCCACTCAACGTCCTCACCATACATGAAAAAGTTTTCGTCTAGTCCGCCAGCGCGGGCAATCGTGGAAAGGCGTGTCATGAGGAAAGCCCCGGAAAGCCATTCTACCTGATTGGGGTCCGTAAAGTGAGGGTCGGGAATAAGCCGCTGAAGCCAATTCTGAAACGACGCTCCGGCAGGCAGGATGTAAAACGCCCGTCGCATCTGGCCGAAAGTCGTGTACAGGTTAGGGCGAAGCTGCCGGTCGGCTCCGCGTTGCAGGACACTTACGGCGGCTACATCTGATTGTTTGTCCAAGACCCCTACACAACGGGCCAGTACGTTGTCCATCAATAACGTATCCGAGTTCAAGAGCAAAACGTTTCGCGCCTTTGCCTGACCAATTCCGTAATTATTTGCCCGCGCAAAACCCGAATTATAACCCATATCGAACCAGCGTACCACTGGATAATGCGCCTGTATACGGCTTTGACTGTCATCTCCCGACTGATTATCAACAATGATAACCTCAAATTCGACATTTTTGGTGTGGGTGTAAATCGAAGCCAGACAGTTCAGAATCAGTTCCGGCGTTTTATAATTGACGATGACAATACTTAAATCGAGCAAGACCTGTTGAATTAGCGAGCCATAAAGATAGGCGAAAAGCGAGTAGGGTGAAAAGCAAGGATGTGGTCCTCTCTCTTCACCCTACTCGCTTTTCAGCTTGATCAGCTTAGTACAATACCCAGGTGTCTTTGCCTCCCCCACCCTGCGAGGAATTAACGACGAGTGAACCTTTGCGTAAAGCTACCCGTGTGAGACCACCCGGAATTACGTTGACACCATCGCCATACAGGATGTATGGGCGCAGGTCAACGTGGCGTCCCTCGGCACGGTCGCCAACGATACACGGCACCCGCGAGAGCGAAATGGTTGGTTGCGCAATGTAGTTTCGAGGGTTGTCCTGAATCTTCTTTCTGAACAGTTCGTGCTCTTCAGGAGTCGCTTTAGGGCCAATAAGCATCCCGTAACCACCGGCTTCGTTTGCTTCCTTTACAACCAGCTGTTCAATGTTTTCCAGTACGTATTTGCAGTCTTCCTCCTCCCGACATATATAGGTTTTGACGTTTGGAATGATCGGCTCCTCGCCCAGATAATATTGAATGATCCGGGGGACGTAAGCATAAATAACTTTATCGTCAGCAACGCCCGTGCCGGGTGCATTCGCCAGTGCTACGCGACCCTTTTTGTACACCTCAAAGATACCCGGTACGCCGATCATCGAATCAGGATTAAACGCTTGCGGGTCCAGAAAGGTGTCGTCGATACGCCGGTAAATTACATCAACAATCTGGAACCCTTTGGTAGTCCGCATCTTGACGTAGCCACCTGATACCACCAGATCACGCGCTTCTACCAGCTCGACGCCCATTTGCTGAGCCAGATAAGAATGCTCGAAGTAAGCCGAATTGTAAATACCCGGCGTCAGGACAACAACCGTGGGGTTGGGTCGGTCGGCAATGTACTGAAGCATCTGGAGCAACCGCATCGGATAATCCGAAACAGGCCGAACACCGGTCTGCGTCAACACTTCGGGGAACGTTTGCTTCGAAAGCTCCCGATTTTCGAGCATGTACGATACGCCCGATGGACAACGCAGGTTATCTTCCAGCACCATAAACTCGCCGTCATCGCCCCGAATAAGGTCTGTTCCGGTAATATGGCACCAGATTCCTTTCGGCGGACGAACACCCAGGCAAGGTTGCAGAAAGGACTGACTGGATTCGATCAGATCGCGCGGTACAACGCCGTCGTTCAGGATTCGTTGTTCGTTATAAACATCATCAAGAAACATATTCAGCGCCTTGATCCGCTGAATTAATCCGGCTTCCAGCTTATTCCATTCAGCCGATTCGATTACGCGCGGAATGATATCGATGGGCATAATACGTTCTGTACCTTCTCCTTCTGAATACACATTGAAGGTGATGCCCATGCTCATCAAAGCACGCTCAGCCGCGTGTTGACGGCCAACAATATCCTCGCGGCTTAGCTGTTCGACGCGCTGCTGAAAAGGAGCGCAGCCCGCCCGAACCTGGGACTGGCCGTCAAACATTTCATCGAAAAAGCTCTCGGTCTGGTAATCCTCAAAGGTGAAATTAGCTGTTGGCTGACCCTGCGACTGAGTCATACCGTTCATTGTCTGCGATTGAAATTTTGCGGTGGATTTTTGTTTCATGGAACAATATATTGCCGTTTACCGAAAGGACAAAATAGATGAGTAGTTTAAATGCTATTGTACAAATACGACACCGGAAAAGACAGAAAATACAGACAGGCTTACCCTGCTGGACATTTCTATTTGTTAACCTGATAAAAGAATCACAGCCTCACCCCTATGTATTTTTCTATGTACTGAGCAACGAGTGACGCTCGAGCGTACAAGAGAATGAACAAGTGCCGTAGAGTCAATAGTGATTTTTACGGTCAATTGTTTCAGCCTGTTTTAATCTAGCCAGCCTTCAGATACGTTCTTTGGGGCTTTTTTAACATTTTTTAAGGGTAATGCAACAGTAGAAATACATAGCGCGTATCGGCAATAGAATTAGCAGAAAGGTCCGTTGCTGGCTCTCAGGTCTGTTAATCAACTAACAAAACCAACCCTATTTTTATGAAAACCCTGCTTGCTTTTAGTTGCGTTGCCGCTATCGTATTAAGTCTGAACGCCTGCAACCGCAACTCGGTAGACCCGTCTACGACCACTGCCTCTGCCCGTTCGGGATCGGGTCCTAGTTCTACGACAGCCGGACCTCGCAGTCTGACGACCGTAGACGTATCGAGTCTTCCCGCTACGATTACAACGTACATTAGTGCAAATTATGCCGGAGCTACCGTCAAAGAAGCCAAGAAAAACGCCGAAGGTAGCTACCTGGTTATGATTACGGTGAACAGCACTGTAAAGCTACTGGCCTTTAAAGCGGATGGCTCTTTCGACAAGGAATTTGACGGCAAAGGGGGACACGCTCGTGGCGACTCAGCGCATCGTCCTAAACACGCTCCCGGCGATTCGACGCATCACCCTAAACCAGCACCTGGCGATTCGGTTCGTCACAACAGACCCGGTCAAGGCCCAGCCGTAACGGTGATTAATGCATCGAGTTTGCCCGCTGCTATTACGACTTATATCACGACCAATTATGCCGGAGTAACGATCGAAAAAGCCGCTCAGGACAAAAAGAGTAATGATTATGTCGTATTGGTTAAAACCGCCGACAGTAAGCGTGTGATGCTGTTGTTCGGCTCAGACGGCGCCTTCAAGAAGGCCGTTACCGGTAAATAACCGCCTAGGTTTTCGTTGGAATTATCCACAACGATACGCCATGTCTTCAAGATATGGCGTATCGCTTATTGAATCAAAATCTCATACTCAGCTACAGACGAACACCGAACCGTTCGCCTAACTCTTCCAGACTTTTGATAACGGGTTCCAGCACCGGAATTCCGTTAGCAAGTCGCTCGGCTTCCATCATTCGCTCCGGATCGCCAGGAATCAATACGCGCTGACCTTCAACGGCTTTTGCCTGCCGGAAACGTTGTATCCAGGTATCCATGTGCGCTTTAAACTCATCGGCAGGTCGGAAAGCGTCGATGCGCATAGCGCCGAAGAAATGACCAGTCCCCTGCCCGACCCCTTCGTTCGCCTGCATAAAACCAGCCGTTGCAAAGGGAGGAACCCAGGGACCATAATTAGCTCCGGACAGCACCCCCGAAAAAATATCGACAACGGCTCCTAGTCCGTACCCTTTGTGGCTGCCGTGTTCGCGGTCTGTGCCAAGTGGCAATAAGGCCCCGCCGTTGCGAATGGCGTTGGCATCGGTTGTCGGTTGCCCTTCGCTGTTCTGCGCCCAGCCCAGCGGAATATCCTGCCCTTTTCGCTGTAGGATTTCCAGCTTACCGTAAGCAACCGCCGTTGACGCAAAATCGGCTAAAAAAGTTGGTTCTGTTGCCGCCGGGATAGCCACCGCAATCGGATTGGTACCCAACAGTTTATCCAGCGAAAATGTCGGCGCAACCAGCGGAGCCGCGTGGGTCATAGCTTGCCCAATCATGTCATGGTCAGCGGCTAACAGGGCATGGTAGCCCGCTATGCCAAAGTGATTCGAGTTACGCACGGCGACCCAACCCGTTCCGGCAATGCGCGCTTTTTCGATAGCCACCTGCATAGCCCACGGCCCAACGATCAGACCAAGCCCCCGGTCACCGTCTACAACAGCAGTCGATGGTGTTTCGTGAACAATCCGAATGTGAGGCTGGGGATTGATTCGTCCGTTATCATAAAGCCGAACGTAGCCCGGCAGTCGGGCCACACCGTGCGAGTCGACACCACGCAGGTCAGCACTTACCAGTACATCAGCGGCCAGGCGAGCATCCGCTTCCGAGCAGCCGATGGCGACAAAGATTTGTTCCGTGAAGGAACGAAGTTGATTGGCTGTAATCATGCCGCAAATTAGTGAACACTGGGCGAACCGGTTAAACTTCGCTAAAATTTGGGCCAAATCGGTATGTTTTGCGTTATATCAGACAACGCCATTTTCATGCACATGAAGTCACGCAACGCCCACCGCTCCATTTTTGTCTTTCTTATCGCGCTATTCTCAGGTTATTTTTCTGTCGCACAGCCCACCGACACACTGACAACAGAGCAGCTTCTCCAGCGGAGGGGAACGGCTTATTCAGCCCTTATCCGTCCTTCCCGCTATCTGGCGCTGGATGCCAATCATAGCCTCGGCGGTTTCCGTAGGTATCGTTTTTTTGAAGGCGACGAGTTTCATTTCAAAGCAAGGGGCGAAAAATTTCGGGAGGAGTTGTATGCTGTTACGGATAGTACGTTCACGATCCTGATGGCTAATGAAGTAATGAATCGGGACGAACCCGTAACCTTTCGGCTCGATGAGGTGGAAAAAGTTATGCTGCATCGGCGGATACCATTCATTACGGCTGCCGGGACGATTTTCCCATTGGCTGGTGGTGTCTACCTGATCGCGGATGTCGTCAACAACCGTCAGTTGAATGCTAACGTACTTCCTGTTACGGGTGCCTTTATTTTAAGCGGACTTTTGTTCCACTGGATGAGTAACCCGCACGTCCGGATCAACAAAAACCACCGACTGAAGGTGTTGCGAACCTATTAAGTTGGCGTAACGATCTCGTATGGTGTATCTTTGCGGCAATGAACGCCGTCAAACTTACAACCCCTACCGGCCCCGTCCGGGCTACTATTCCGCTGGCTTCGTCGAAGAGCGAAAGCAATCGCGCCCTGATCATCGACGCACTAACCGATTTTCAGTGCGAGTTGCGTAATCTTTCGACCGCGCGGGATACGCAAACCATGATTCGTCTGCTCAAGTCAGATGACACTACCGCCGACGTGCTCGACGCCGGAACGACCATGCGTTTTCTGACAGCCTATTTTGCGGTGACAGGTCAGCAGAAGATAATGACGGGTACACCGCGCATGTGCGAACGTCCGATTGGTATTCTCGTGGATGCGCTACGGACGCTCGGGGCCGACATCACATATGTAAAAAACGACGGCTATCCGCCATTACAGATCAATGGCTTTACCCCTTCTGCGGAAGCAAAAGTAAGCATCCGGGGCGATGTCAGCAGTCAGTATATTTCGGCGTTGCTCATGGTAGCTCCCACGCTGCCCAACGGCCTAACGCTGGAATTGACCGGTGCCATCGGTTCACGACCCTACATTGAGATGACGTTGGAGCAAATGGTATATTTTGGCGCTGACCTCCAAGCCGACTGGGAAGCCAAAACCATCACGGTGAAGCCTAAACCGTACACCCCCAAACCATACGCCATCGAGTCAGACTGGTCGGGAGCGAGTTATTGGTACAGCATTGCGGCTCTGGCGCAGGACGAAACCAGTGAACTGGAGCTATTAGGTTTGAAAGCGAAATCCTTGCAGGGCGACAGCGCAATTGTGGATATCATGCGTCCTTTAGGCGTTGGAAGCACGTTCACCGATACAGGCGTTCGGCTGACCAAACAACCGGCAGCAACCGCTTTATCGTGGGATTTTACGCATTGCCCTGACTTAGCCCAGACAGTAGCCGTTTGTGCAGCCATGAAAGGCGTGATTTTGACGTTGACTGGTATCGAAAGCCTTAAAATCAAAGAAACCGACCGCGTAGCCGCTTTGCAGGCTGAACTGCAAAAAATTGGGGCTGAACTAGTCGAAATTGAGTCGAATCATCGTTATGAGGTTAGACCGCTCGGCAATCAGTCGGCGACTTTACCCAGCATCGAAACGTACGACGATCATCGAATGGCGATGGCCTTCGCCCCCGTAGCGATGCGTCGGGAAGTTGTGATTGAAGAACCAGGGGTTGTGGCTAAATCCTACCCCAGCTTTTGGGAAGATATGGCCCGCATTACACAGGTTCAGGCTATCGAAGAAGGTTCTAACGTAGCCGGATAATTCGAAAGCTTGTCCGACTCTGTAGTTTTGCCGGTCTGATCGACTAACCACCTTAAACTAATTTACACCAGCCATGACGCGTCGGGAGCAGTTCGAACAGCAAGGTTATCTTATTGTTCGCCAGTTATTTACAACCGAAGAAGTAGCAGAACTTCGCCAGGCAGCCTATCACCATCGCGACCAGCATCAAAAACGAGGCTTAGTCGCCCAAGTAAAACAGGCGGCTTCGGTAAAAGGGGATCTATTAAGTAAAGATGGGCTTGGCTGGGTTATCTACGACCCACGCGTTGTCGCTATTGCTACCGAGTTGCTGGGCGATACCCCCGTTTATTTTTCGGATAGTACGTATCAGATTGGCACCGGAACGCGCGGCTTCCACCGCGATAATATCGACCGGTTGCAATTCGGTCAGGGGTCCGACTGGGAAGGCTCGTATCCACTCATCCGCTTTGGCATTTACCTGCAAGACCACGATAAATACAGCGGAGGCATTCGATTTAAGGCGGGTAGCCACCAGGCCGCCGATGGAGCCGATGTGTTTGCCGACACCCGCGCGGGAGACATCGTTGTCTGGAACATGCGAACGCTGCACAGCGGCAATGCCCGACGCATGAAGTTGTTCAATAACGTAGCTTTGCACGTCGGCCTGGAGAATCGGCTACCCGACTTCTTGTTTCGCGAACAACAGGGAGAGCGTGTATCACTTTTTTTCAGCTACGGCCTGAAAGGAAAACACCTCGATCATTACCTGCAACAGCATATACTCAAGCGGGCTGATATCCAGGAAAACGTTCGTCTTTCCGACTATTCACCCGAAGTGCTGGCGAAAGCCCAACAGAATAACGTTGACGTGCTGGATGTGAAAAAACTATTGAAATAAGTCAATACTGGCTCAACGCAAGCGTTATAAACCTAGTCTAAACGATACAGCGCAGACAAGTTGCGTTTATAGCTTGGCGGACGGCGGGCGTAATACCGCTTTTTGCTTATAATTTTCAACGTTAAGTAATTTTTAAGCTATAATTAACGTTTATTATAAAATTACTCACCAATTTTGTGAGGTGAATTAGTTATCGCATTCAGCAGCAAGCTGTTTTGCAAACTACAAAGACATTGCTTTTTTAGCATAAAGATCCTTTACAAAGGGAAGGTTGAACATCAAGATTTGATGACCGCTCGGTCGTCAATCTTGAAATGGTGTGGATAGAAGCGGAAAGCCGCCCCGAAGTTTCGGAGCGGCTTTTTTGTTTTTAATCGAATAGAAAAAAAACCTCGTTAACTTGCTGAATAATTCTATTTTGAGAGTAAATTGTACAGTTTAACCTTTCCTTGAGGAGCTATTTGTTACAATGACAGAAATACCCTTAGCGACCCGTTTTGTGGACGATCAGACTGTTTCCTGGGAGTCTGTGGCAGAAGGCGTCAAGCGTAAAATTATGACCTACGATGCCAACCTGATGATGGTCAAGGTTGCGTTCGAGACCGGCGGCATCGGTACTCCCCATCAGCATCGGCATACGCAGATGAGTTACGTTGAACGTGGTGCTTTTGCCATCACTATCGGCGAAGAAACCAAAACCCTTCGTACCGGCGATGTTTACTACATTCCACCCGATATCCGGCACGGAGCCGTTTGTTTAGAGGCTGGTGTACTGATCGACGTCTTCACGCCCATGCGTGAGGATTTTGTGTAATCCATGACCTTCTATCGCGAATACCCAATCCTGTTTTTTAACTAGTATTACTCATTTTTCATCGTTAATCATGCAACGCCCTTTTTGTTGTTTGCTTTTGTGCTTACTGCTTTACGCTGGTAGCACATGGGCACAGAATCCTGAATTACCTTACACTACGATTAACCTTCAGAACCTAAACGATTTTAAGCCGACCGGCAGTAACTGGAAACTGGTTGGCGACGTTTTTTACGACCTCAACAAGATCGGGGGCGGCAACACAAAATCAGGTAGCGGTATTCTCGTCAATGATTTTTCGGGCAAGAGTAAAGAGCATTTAGCCACCAAAATGGAACATGGCGACCTGGAGCTGGAGCTGGATTTCATGATGGATAAAGGCGCTAGATCGGGCATTTTCTTGCAAGGCCGTTACGAGATACAGTTATTCGACAGCTGGGGCGTAAAAGATCCTAAATCGACGGACTGCGGTGCGATTGCCCAACGGTGGGACGAAAACCGTCCGGAAGGTCGGAAAGGATACGAGGGACACCCACCCGCTCAGAACGTAAGCAAAGCACCAGGTCTATGGCAGCATTACGCCATTATATTCCGGGCTCCCCGATTTAACGAAAAAGGCGAAAAAGTTGCCAATGCCCGCTTTATCAAAGTAGTTCAGAACGGCGTTACCATCCATGAGAATGTCGAGGTAACCGGTCCAACGCAGGGGGCTCCTTTACAGGACGAAAAGCCGACTGGCCCTCTGATGATCGAGGGAGATCGCGGCCCCGTTGCCCTTCGCAACATCAATTACAAGTCATACGGTATTGAGCCGGTTACGCTGACCAAGCTGCGGTTGAGCGCCTACGATGGTAAATTCAAATCCGTTGATGAGCTGAAAGCGCTTACCCCGAAGCGGGAAATGGACATCGATGTCCTGGCGCATCAGGCTCCCGGTAGCCGCGATAATTTTGCGGGTAAGATAACCGGCACGATTCATATTCCCCGTTCGGGCGAATACCTGTTCAACCTGAATCTGCGCTGGATACCCGCCGAAGTTAACCCAAAGGTTCGTAACGGGGCCGGTGAGTTGAAAATTGCGGGTAAAAAGATTTTCGGTATCGACACCGAAGACGGTGGTAAAGCATCGACAAAAGTCAATCTGGAAGCTGGCGATTACCCGATTGAACTGTCGTATTACAAAAATTTTGGCCTCTGGTACGCCCGTAGCAACGACATTCTCCTCGCCGTAGAGGGGCCTGGCGTTCAGTATACAACCCTGAACCAAATTATTCGTGTCGAAGATCCGGTTAGCGAGATTTCGGTGTTGGCGAAAAGCGACCCTGTTATGCAACGGGGTTTCGTGAATCACCACGGCAAAAAACACACGCATACAATCTCGGTTGGTGAGCCGGGCTACGCGAACTACAGCGTTGACCTTCAGAAAGGTGAATTTCTGCAAATCTGGCGGGGTGACTTTCTGGAAACAACACCCATGTGGCACGGTCGGGGCGAAACGCAGCTATCGGTTCCGATGGGTAGCGTGATTGAACTGTCGGGAAAACCGTCGCTTGCCTTTTTATCGGATAAAAATACGGTCTGGCCTGATTCCAACGCCACCTATAACAACTTAGGCTACGATGTCGATCAGGCAGGTCGTCCTATTTTCAAGTATACGCTAGGTACCGCAAACGTGCGCGAGTCGTTGGCTGCTACCGACGAAGGCCGGAAGTTATCCCACACGTTTACAGTGACGCCCGCAACGGAAGGAATCTGGTGCCGCGTTGCCGAAGGCAGTGACATTGTCCAGCTCGGTAATGGCCTCTACGCAATCAACGACAAACAATATTTTATAGAGCTACCGGGCAAAGAGAAACCCGTTATTCGTACGACCTCAACAAACACGAAAGAGCTGTTACTACCAATCGGTGCGAAGAATAACGCAGGAACTGTTACGTACTCAATCATCTGGTAAGGCTCTATTTTTCAATAGCATCATGAAATCGTATTCTCATACTATAAATCAACTGGCGCTGAAGGCGTTGCTCACGTCGAGCCTTGCCGTTCTAACGCCTTTCATCACGTCAGCGCAGATCCAGTCCAAAACGGGTCTACCCGTTAGTTCCAGCAGTAAGCAACCCGCCCCGGCTCCCAAAGGACTGGCCAAAATAGAAGCTGATCCGGAAAAGGAAGATGATTTTTACAAGCTCATTTCGCTGCCCGTTCCCGAGGATATCATTCTGGAAGTAGGTGGTATGGCTACGCTGCCCGACGGCGGTCTGGCGGTTTGTACCCGCCGGGGTGAAGTCTGGATCGTTTCAAATCCATCGATAAGCGGCACCGAACGCCCTACCTACAAACGGTTTGCATCGGGTCTGCACGAGCCACTGGGACTCGCTTACAAAGACGGTGACATTTACGTAACCCAACGCAGTGAAATAACGCGTCTGCACGATGCCGATGGCGATGGTCGGGCCGATTCGTACGACAAGATTTACTCCTGGCCGTTATCGGGTAATTACCACGAGTATTCATACGGACCAACGTTTCTGCCTAACGGCAACATGCTCGTGACGCTAAACGTGGGCTGGAGCAACAGCCTGGGGCATGGCGTTAGTCTGGTCCCCTGGCGCGGCTGGACCCTGGAACTTACGCCCGACGGTAAGATGACGCCCTTTGCCGCTGGTATGCGTTCTCCGGCTGGTTACGGCATGAACGCAGCGGGTGATTATTTCTACACCGAAAACCAGGGCGACTGGGTTGGTTCGGGCCGTATTTCGCAAGTTGAGAAAGGTGATTTCCTGGGTAATGCCGAAAGCCTTCGCTGGACCGACCTACCGGGCTCTCCCCTGAAACTAAAACCCGACGAAGTACCCAATACGGGCGAACCGCTGTACGACGTAGCGAAACGGGTCCCCGCCTTGAAAGCACCGGCGGTTTGGTTACCACACGGTATTTTAGGCATATCAACATCGGGCTTACTAACCGACAACACGAAAGGAAAATTCGGGCCGTTTGAAAACCAGATGTTTATCGGCGATCAGGGCCAAAGTATTTTATCCCGCGTTGATCTTGAAAAGGTGAAAGGCAAATACCAGGGTGTAGTGTTTCCGTTCCGCGAAGGCTTTTCCTCCGGCGTTCTTCGGCTGGTGTGGGGCCACGATGCGTCCATGTTCGTAGGGATGACCAGCCGGGGTTGGTCATCAACGGGGAAAGAGCTGTTTAGTTTGCAGCGCGTCGTCTGGACGGGTAAGACTCCGTTTGAGATGAAAACGATTCACGCGATGCCCGACGGTTTCGAGATCGAGTTCACAGCTCCGGTCGATCAGGAACTAGCCGCCGATCCCGAGTCTTACAAGGTTACGGGCTTCAATTACAAGTATCACGCGACTTACGGTAGTCCGGTTATCAACCGGGCGGGTTGCCCAATTCGAGGCATCGTTGTCTCGAAAGACGGTATGAAAGCGCGGTTGGTTGTTGACAGCCTGCGGTTGGGTTACATTCACGAAATCACGACGAACGGTGTGCGGTCAGAAAACGGTCGGGCGTTATTGCACAATGTCGGCTATTACACGCTAAATAATCTGCCTGACGGTGAAAAGCTAACGATTACGGCGGCTCCCAAACACAATCATGCGGACATGGCGATGGCATCTACAGCAGCGACTCCGCCAGTCAACAGCAAGTCAGCAGCAGGTAAAGCAAAGGCTACGGCGAAACCCGCTGCAACAAAACCAGCCGCCAGTGCCGTTGCTAAACGAGTAACTGAAATGCCTGCTTCGTGGAGTGAACCGGATTATACAATTACGATGGGAACCAAACCCGGACTCAAATTCGCACCGGAGCAGTTCCAGGTAAAAGCGGGCAGTAAGGTTCGAGTTGTCTTCAACAACGAAGATGACATGCTTCACAATTTTGTGGTTGTGATGCCGGGCACCGCCGTTCAGGTTGGCGAGTTGGCGATGAAACTGGGCCTGGAAGGGCAGGAACGTAATTACATTCCGCAGACGGACAAGGTATTACACCACACTAATCTGCTACAGCCGAACACCAACGAGACGATCTATTTTACGGCTCCTGAAAAACCGGGCGATTATACGTACGAATGTTCGGTCCCGGGTCACTTCTACGTCATGCAAGGCACAATGAAAGTCGTAAAATAAACTTTCTGCTAATTATTACCTGTAAGTTAGTACCTTGATCTGTCTAGTGCCACGCCCATTTTTGTGCGTGGCACTGCTGTTAACGCCAATACCAAACTTGAATTCGTTATGAATAAACGTTTAAAACCTGCGGTCCTTTGCTTCCTCGCACTAAACCTGTTGGGCCTATCGGCCCAAAGTCAGTCCTTATCCGAATCGATTCGGCTTAATCAAATCGGGTATTACCCGAACGCAGCAAAAATCGCGGTTGTCGTTGGTGAAGCACAAGGGTCTTTTCAGGTAGCTACGCCTGATTTGAAAAAGACCTTGTTTACAGGTACATTGGGCGAACCACGTAAGAATGTCATTTCGGGTAAAACAACCCGGACGGCCAATTTCTCGTCATTCACGAAGGCCGGAACGTACGTACTTGTTATTCCGGGAACCGGCCACTCCTACCCGTTTGAGATTCGGACTGATGTACATAAGCCTGTCGCCACTGGCGCTCTGAAAGGGTTTTACTACCAACGCGTCTCAACCGACCTACCCGCCAAATTTGCCGGCAAATGGGCACGCCCCGCCGGACATCCCGACACACGTGTACTGATTCATCCATCAGCGGCATCGGCAGACCGTCCAGCGGGCGCCGTGATTTCGTCGCCCAGAGGATGGTACGATGCCGGAGATTACAACAAATACATCGTCAATTCGGGTATAACGATGGGTACGCTCCTATCGCTTTACGAAGATTTTCCGGCCTATACAAAGTCGTTGAATACCAACATTCCAGAGAGCACCAACAAAATTCCTGACCTGCTCGACGAAGCGCTCTGGAACCTACGCTGGATGCTTACCATGCAGGACCCCGCCGACGGTGGTGTTTACCACAAGCTGACCAATCCTAGCTTCGACGGAATGGTTATGCCTGACAAAGCGGTTAAAGACCGGTATGTCGTTCAGAAAAGCATTACGGCGGCTCTGGACTTTGCGGCAGTGATGGCGCAGGCCGGACGTGTGTACAAAGCTTACAATCGTGAGCTACCTGGCCTGGCCGATTCCTGTGTAACCGCAGCGAAAAAAGCCTGGACTTGGGCTAAAGCAAATCCGAATGCGGTTTACAAGCAATCGGAGATGAATACTAAGTTTGACCCCGACGTTGTAACGGGTTCCTACGAAGATCATTTT
The DNA here is from genome assembly GCF_021233055.1 of Spirosoma oryzicola. NCBI lineage: Bacteria > Pseudomonadati > Bacteroidota > Cytophagia > Cytophagales > Cytophagaceae > Spirosoma > Spirosoma oryzicola. Next base: position 4,549,103 of record NZ_CP089538.1, read on the forward strand.
TCCAGCGATGAGTGGATTTGGGCAGCTGCTGAGCTTTACGTTACCACGAAAGACGACTCTTACTACAAAGCGGTAAATCTGTTCCCTGATGCCAAAACCCCGCTGCCGTCCTGGCCACAGGTGCGTACGCTGGCTTATTACACACTAGCCCGTTTTGGAAATGAATTGACCGATGCAGGCAAACAAGCGTTGCCAGTTGTAAAACAGCACCTGACAACGTTTGCAGATTCGTTGATCCTGGACGCGGATAAACAAGCGTTTCAGACCGTAATGGGAAAATCGGCGAAGGACTTTATCTGGGGGAGCAGTGCCGAAGCGGCCAACCAGGGTATTGCCCTCCTACAAGCGTACCGGTTCACAGATTCGCCAAAGCGAAACCAATACTTGCGATATGCGCTGAGCAATCTGGATTATTTGTTAGGTCGCAACGCGGTTGGTTATTCGTTCGTGACCGGCTTCGGCGATAAGACACCAATGCATCCTCACCACCGTCCGTCCGTCGCTGATGGCATCGATGAACCCGTTCCTGGGCTTTTGTCGGGCGGTACGAATGCGAATGCGGCCCGGCAGGATAAATGCGCCGGATATACGTCAACAGTGGCCGATGAAGTGTTTATTGACGCTGACTGTTCATACGCATCCAACGAAATTGCAATTAACTGGAACGCGCCATTGGTATATCTGGCAACTGCACTGGAAGCTTTACAGAAAGAGCAGAAGACGAACGACTAGATTCTAAAGCTAATCAAATTGTGCGGTCAGGTTTGAGAACCTGACCGCATAGAAACAACCCGACCGAACACAAGATCACTTGTTTTAAGCGGGTTTGTTCAACGAGTTCACCAAAGCAATCAACTCCGGAATATCCAGAATAGAATCGACAGGTGCATTGGCGATAGCCTGCTGAGGCATAAAGGGAGTCTGGGCGGTTTCGGGTTTTTGCACAACCGTTGTTCCACCCGCTTTCTTAACCGCTACCAACCCCTGCGTACCGTCCGCGTTAGCGCCTGACAACAAGATACCAACCAGTTCTGGCCCAAACACATCGGCAGCAGACTCAAACGTTACGTCAAGCGACGGACGGCTGTAATTCACTTTTTCGGAATCATCGAGCGAAAACGTCAAATCTGGCTCGATCAGGAGGTGATAGTCGGCGGGGGCAATGTAAATGGTTCCTGGACTTATTCCGTCCTTATCCTCAACTTCTTTCACTGGGATTTTTGTCCTGCTGGCCAACAAGCTTTCCAGCGTCGAATCAACAGAATTCTTCCGGTGCAATACAATAATTACGGTAAATGAGAAGGAGGTCGATAAGGAAGGCAGCACTTTTAACAGTACATCGAGACCACCTGCCGAACCGCCTATTACGACAGCTTTGCAAGAAATAGTCAGCTTACTTTCCGCCATATTTTTTCCTTGTTCAATTGCGTAAACGTAGACTTCAGCGCCGAAAATTTCAAGGTCTCTTTTGATCCTAGAGCCAGATAACCAAGCTGCCCCAGGCTATCGTCGAACAAATTCAAAACACGGTCTTGCAAAGCCTTGTCAAAATAAATCAATACGTTCCGGCAAAGAATAAGATCAAACTCATTGAAAGAACGATCTGACACTAAATTGTGAATGGAAAAAATCATTTTTTCGGCTAGCGACTCGTCAAATTTCACCTGACCGTACATAGCGGTATAGTAGGAAGAAAAATCCTGCACACCTCCCGATTCAATGTAATTTTCCGAATACTGCTTCATCTGAGCCAGCGGAAAAATACCTTTTTTTGCTTTGTCGAGAGCAGCCGGATTCAGATCGGTAGCATACAGTAAAGATTTGTGAAGGAGTTTAGCCTCTTTCAGCAAAATAGCCAAAGAAAAAACTTCTTCGCCGGTTGCACATCCGGCATGCCATACGCGAATAAAGGGTTTGGTGGCTAACGTCGGAATGACTTCGGTTCGCAGCACTTTGTAAAAAGAAGGATCACGAAACATCTCCGTGACTGTGACGGTAATTTCCTCTACAAATCGTTTCAAATAATCCGCGTCTGTTCGGATTCGGTAACGGAACTCGGCGAAACTAGGAAATTTGTCCAGCATTAAAAGCCTGACAATTCGCCGTTTTAAGGACGCTTTGGCGTAGTTGGTAAAGTCATATCCGTACAATTCATACAGATCATTTACTAATAAATCAATTTCAGACTCTTCAATCATTGCGTAACTCAATTAAACACGCAGCAACAGTTGCAACAACCTGTCCACATCGACTGGTTTAGAAATATAATCGGCTGCTCCGGCCTCTAAACACTTTTCCCGGTCGCCCACCATCGCCTGTGCCGTAACCGCAATAATGGATGTATGACGACGCTTCTCAATGTTTTTTATCCGAGGGATTGCCTCATACCCATCCATTTCGGGCATCATCATATCGATTAGAATGATGTCAACTACCGCATCCGTTTTCAATAAATCGAGCGCTTCCTGCGCGCTATTGCAGGAAACACAGTCGAATGATTTCGCTTTTAGGGTGGCCGTCAACGCAAAAATATTTCTTGCATCATCGTCAATTATTAAAACCCGTTTCTTACTCATGTTTCAGATTGTATAAGAATAGCCCGCTTACAAAAGACACGATTACTATCAAGCCCGGTCGTACAACCAAACCCGTAACAACGAAATTAGCTGATCGATATCGACTGGTTTGGTAATATAGTCAGAAGCGCCCGCCTGAATGCATCGTTCCCGATCACCGGTCATTGCTTTGGCCGTAACCGCGATAATAGGCAACGATTTCCACTGATAATTCTCGCGAATTTTTTTAGCCGTTTCATAACCGTCCATCTGCGGCATCATCATATCCAGCAACACCAGATCAATGGCTGGATTTTCTTCTAATTTTTGCAGCGCTTCTTTTCCATCCAATGCCGTGACAACGTTCATTTTATAATTCTCCAATGCCTTCGACAAGGAGAAGATATTTCTGACATCGTCGTCCGCTACAAGTACCGTCTTATTCGTCAACACCTGGCTTAGTGCGCCTAGTTTTTTTCGATCCGACAAGGCACTGGGTGCTTTCCTATTTTCATCGACCAGATGAAGAAAAAGCGAAACTTCATCCAGCATTCGCTGATACGAATGAGCCGTTTTAACAATAATTGAATCCGCGTATTTTTTGATCTTCAACTCCTCGGCCATCGACAGGCTTTTTCCCGTGTAGATGATAATCGGCAGGTTTTCCAGGCCCGGATTTTTCTTGGCTTCCTCTAGTGTATCGTACGCTTTTTTATCCGGAATACCCATGTCCAGAATGACACAGTTGATTTCTTCCTGTTTGAGCGCTTGTATGCCTTCTGTTATATCACTTTTTAGTTCAGAATTGATGTTGAACGACTCCAGAAAATACGCTAAGGCCTTGGCATGTTTCGGGTTGTCTTCCACGATCAGTACTTTTTTAGAGGTACTATTCAGCACGTATTCTATTTTACTGAACACCTCCTGCATTTGCTCAAAAGCCATCGGCTTGTCCATGAAGTCGACAGCGCCTTTCAAAATACTTTCTTTTTTGAGCTTGTGCGACGACATAATATGCACCGGAATATGTCGGGTTTTCGGGTCCGCTTTTAACGCATCCATTACCTGCCAGCCACTCATGACCGGCAATTGAATGTCCAGCAGGATACCAAGCGGTTTGTAGACACCGGCGAGTTTAAGCCCTTCATCACCCCGTACGGCCACAATGCCTTTATACCCTTTCTTGCGCGAATAATCCAGCAGCGACTTGGCAAAGCCGGTATCATCCTCAACGATCAAGATTATTTTATCGTTTTCTGTAATCGTATCCCGATCATCAGGAATCGACGGCGGAATAACGGTACTGAGGTATTTACCCAATTCAGCTTTAACCGGTTCGGGTTCTTTTACTTCCGGGGCAGGTGCGGGTGTCGGCTCAGGCCGTCGGCTTACGTAATTAGTATCGGTTTGGGTAGCTGCCTGCGTATTGGCTATCGGCAAGTGAATGGTGAACGTACTTCCTTCATTTACCTTACTGGTCAATGTAATTTCGCCACCGAGCAACTTAGCCAGCTCCCGGCTGATAGAGAGTCCTAAGCCGGTTCCACCGTACTTGCGCTTCGTCGATCCATCAGCCTGCTGAAATGCTTCGAAGATGAGCTGTTGCTTTTCGGGTGGAATGCCAATGCCGGTATCCGCAACAGCAAACTGTAAGCCGGAGTCGGTTGATTCGGACCGTTTTACCGTCAACGTTACGTTACCGGAAGACGTAAATTTGAGTGCATTGGAAATCAGATTTTTTAGAATCTGTCCTACCCGCATTTTGTCCGTTTCGATAACCGCTGGCAAGCCTGGCGCTATGTCTACGTTAAATTCAAGTTTTTTCTCATTAGCCAATGGACCAAACAGAGCCTGCAATTCGTCCGTTATTTCCTGAATTGGTACACTCATGTACTCTAACTTCATCTGACCGGCCTCAATCTTGGACAGATCGAGAATTTCGTCGATCAGGCCAAGCAATCCGTTTCCAGACGACTGAATGACTTTGGCGTATTCGACCTGATCGTCGGTCAGGTTCTCTTCGTTATTTTCCGACAGTAATCGGCTAAGCAGCAAGATTGAGTTCAGGGGTGTCCGGAGTTCGTGCGACATGTTGGCCAGGAACTCTGATTTGTACCGGGTACTTATTTCCAGCTCTTCGGCCTTTTTCTGAATCTCCTCGTTTTTCTCTTCGAGCAGGAAGCTACGTTCCTCGAGTTCGGCATTGGTCTGTTGCAGTTCCTCCTGCTGTACGCGCAATTCCTCTTCGGAAGCCTGGAGCTTCAATGCCTGGGCTTCCAGTTCAGCATTCACATTTTCAAGCTCGTTATGCTGCGCCTGTAATTCTTCCGACTGAGCCTGTGTTTCTTCGAGGAAATTTTGCAGCTTCACATAGTCCAGTGCCGAATTAATCCCGATTGCCAGCGCATCCAGGTTAGACTCCAAGAAAGCAATTTCCATCGGGCTGGGCTTGCGTAGAAGCCCGATTTCTAACGCGCCCAGGCATACGTCCGCATAAACTAAGGGAGCGATTATGACCGAAGCAGGTAGTGCGTTACCCAAAGAAGAGTTGACGGCCAAGTACGACTCAGGCAGGTCCTCAATGATGATGGTTTTTTTAGCTTTAATCGCCTGACCAACCAACCCCTCTCCCGATACGATTGTTGTCGGTGCATGGCTGGCGGCATAACTACCTATCAGCTTAAAATTCGAATCGTTATCAATAATATACACTGTACCTAAAGGTGCCTGTAGGTACCCATTGATCGTCTCAATCAGGTTATCGGCCAGCTTTTTCAGATCACGCTCCCCCCGAATGGCCTCCGTTAGTGTCAGCGTTCCCGTTTGCAACCAGTTTTTGTTTTCCAGTTCCGTAAAGGTACTTTCTAGCGCCGATGACATGGTGTTGAGCGCCTTTCCGATCCGTCCTAAATCATCGTCACGCGTATCTTCACTCCTCACGGAATAATTACCCTCCGCGATATCGCCGGTAATGTCCTCCATCACACCGATTCGCCGGTTTGTTTCTTTAAATTCTGCTTCTGCTCTCAGCTGATTGGCGATCCGGTCGTCAAGGTCTTTTTTGATGCGCAGGTACGTACTGATGGTAATCATCACTGAAATGGCAGCGGCCAACAACAACAGAAAAGGCGTGTACGTGATGTATATCTGCTGCTGCTCAATACGGGTGTTCAAGATCGCGCTCTCTTCTTTCTTTATGCGATTGACGGTTGTTCTGAGCCCATCCATTATCTTCTTACCCCGGACCATTTCGGCGTAGCGCGCAGTAGTATCGCGACTAAAGCCTTTATAGCGCCGTGTGAGATTGATGATGCGCTGCATCTGTTCGAATTTGGCTTCGTACAGCGTTTTTAACTCGGCCAGATTTTTCTGCTGGGTCGTATTCTCTGCGGTAAGCGACTTTACAGTATTATAACTGTTGGTGACTTTATCATACGCTCCATTGTAAGGTTGGAGGAAAAGTGGATCAAGCGTTAGCAAGTACCCACGCTGTCCTGTTTCAGCGTCTTTCACATGGGAGATGACGTTCTCCGACTCGATTAATACCTGATTGGTGTGGTTGACTAATTGGGAATTAGTAATAAGCTTCTGAATGCTGTAATACGAAGCAACAAGACTGACAATCAACAGAATCGTTGATATGGAAAAGACAATCTGCAACTGTCGTATCACCGAGTTTGACGTCGAGTAGTGCGGCATGTTTACTTGGAAAGAAATGCGTTAATAGGTAGCGACTGGCTCATTGACTTGCTGAACGGGCAGAACAAGGATAAATCGAGTTCCTTCATCCAGTCGGCTCTGGGCGGAAATAACACCGTTGTGTTTGTCAATATTCTTTTTGGCAATGGCTAGTCCGATACCGGTACCTTCGTAGCTGGTTCGGTTGTTCAATCGTTGGAAGATTACAAAGATCCGATCCAGGAATTTTTCGTCGAATCCGATCCCATTGTCACTGACGATAATGCGGCAGAACTGCCCATCGGCACTGGGTTCACTGTTCACGTCTTTACCACCAATGAGTTCGGCGCTAATGGTAATGACGGGCGCAACATCTTTTTTAGAGAACTTGAGCGCATTGCTGATCAGATTCTGGAAGACTTGCCTGATCCGTCCCGGTACCGTATCAATTATGGGCAATGAATCGATTGAAACAACCGCGCCCTTTTTGCTAATCGTGTCCTTAAAGTCAACCAAAATCTCGGTAAGCAATGTATTGAGGTTCGTTGGCTTGAACACCGCCGGTTTGGCTAATTGCGAGTATGCCAATAGATCATCAATAAGCTTCGACAAGCGAGCGGATGACTTAATGGACCGATCAAGATAAGAAATGGCTTCCGGGTTTTCTTTTAAGTACCGATCCTTAATGAGGTCGTTCAGGAGTTGTATTTTCCGTAACGGCTCTTTCAGATCATGGGATACCACCCAGGTAAATTGCTGAAGCTCGTGGTTGGTTGTTTCCAGCTCTGTATTTTTAAACAGCAATTCTTTCGTTCGGGTCGACACCTGCTCTTCAAGCAGCTCCGTAGTCATCTTTTGCGGGTGAATGTCCGTGAAGGTACCCACCCATCGAACCGTTACGTCTTGCTGTTTTATGGGGATAATCCGCAGCAGATGGTATCGATACTCACCCGTAGCAAGCTTTTTCAAACGCACTTCACGCGTAAACTCAATTCCTCTCCCGAAATAGGTTGGCCACTCTCGACACACATCTTCGTCATCATGGTGAACAGCGGGAAAAGCCATTGGGTCCATTGAGTAATCGAACCAGTACTCATTCGAGTATTCGATTCGTCCGTCCGTGTCGACCGTAAACGCCATTTGCGGCAACGAAGCCAGCACCAACCGCAACTCTTCTACGCGTCCGGCCAGTTCTTCCTGCGCCCGCTTTCGTACCTCAATCTCATTACGGAGAGAGTCCTGCGTTGCTCGTAGTTCCTGCTGCTGTTCGTAAAGCCTTTGAAGCGTTTTGACCTTCAACACCAAAATGTCGGGATCAACAGGTTTTGTCAGGTAATCTATTCCGCCGGATGTATAGCCTTTTGTAATAAACTTTTTCTCAGTGTTGACAGCCGACAGAAAAATAATGGATGTGTCCTTCGACTTACTAAACCCACTTATTGCGTTAGCGACTTCAAAGCCGTCCATCCCAGGCATTTGTACGTCCAGAATGATGACAGAGTAGTTCGTTTTGAGTATCTTTTTTAAGGCTTCTTCACCTGAATCTGCAATGTCAACAGAAAACTTATGAAGCTCTAAGATCTTTTTAAGCGGAAGGATGTTTTCTGGTCTATCATCAACAATAAGAACCATCTTTGTGATAACTGTTTGTAACGTTGTATAAGCCGCAATTTGCGGTTTTTTTGTTAGAGTAAGCGGATTTCTTCAGGATGAGTCGTTGTGAACGCTCAGAAACGCCCCCCTACCAAATAGTATGTGAAGATAACGCTGTTAGACAAGTGCCACCAAATCAATCGTGTTCATAACAATCAAAAAACGGTGTTACTTCTTGTATGGCCCGGCTGAATAGTCGATATGGCTTGGCCAGTTACTTACTCACTTTCTCTTTTGTCATGCGTGCATGGATCATGCCAGCAACTTCCCCTGTTCACCTTCGCAATTAGTTCTATTTTTTCTATTGATAGTTCAAACTATTGTTCATTTTTACGTTTCTTAGAAAAGACTATTCATGAATCATGATCCAGACGAAACTGATTCCGCGTACTTCTGAGGCATTTGAGCCGCCAATGCTTATAAAAAACATATTAGCGGAGTCGCTTAAGTACGAGCCACATCGTGAAATTGTTTATCGGGATTTATTCCGGATGAATTATATCGAATTCAACAAACGGGTGCGCCGGTTGGCTAATGTTTTGACCGGACTCGGTGTTAAACCGGGCGATACGGTTGCGGTGTTAGACTGGGACAGCCATTGGTATCTCGAATGCTTTTTCGGTGTAACGAGCATTGGTGCTATTCTCCATACGGTCAATGTCCGCTTATCCCCCGCGCAAATCCTGTACACCATGAATCATGCGCAGGATAATATTGTGCTAATTCACGAAGATTTTCTGCCGATCCTTAATGCCATAAAAGACCAATTAACAACCGTCGAAACCTTTGTCCTTATAAGCGATAAAGTATATACCGACCTGAATGCTGTTGGTCAGGTGCCTGCGGGCTTTGTGGGTGAGTACGAAGCCATGCTCCGTGATGCTCCCGATCAGTTTGATTTTCCTGATTTTGACGAAAACACGTGGGCCACTACGTTCTACACGACGGGCACCACGGGCAATCCTAAAGGCGTTTATTTTTCGCACCGGCAGTTGTTCATGCACACAATGAGTCTGCTGACTTATTTGATCGGCTACGAAGCCCTCCCGTTCAAATCGCGAACGGATGTGTACATGCCTATTACGCCCATGTTTCACGTTCATGCCTGGGGCTTTCCGTTTCTAGCTACGATCATGGCGGCAAAACAAGTTTATCCAGGCCGTTACGAACCTGAAATGCTCCTGAAGTTGCTCGTTACCGAAGGCGTCACACTGTCGCATTGCGTTCCTACCATTCTGAATATGCTCGTCAGCAGCCCCGCTGCGCAGAAATTTCGTGACCAGCTGAGCCGCTGGAGCGTGTTGATTGGTGGTTCTGCATTGACAAAAGGACTTGCCAAAGCCGCTATGGATCTGGGCATCAACATAACGTCAGGCTATGGCATGTCTGAAACGGCACCCATCTTATCAGTTGTGTATTTAAACGATAGTGAGCGGACGCTACCGCTTGACGAACAGATTGATTTGCGTACGCGCGCGGGTCGCATTGCGCCTTTTGTGGAAGCTAGACTTATGGACGATACGGGACAGTTTATCGCTCATGATGGCCAATCGCTTGGCGAGATTGTCGTGCGAACGCCCTGGACAACACAAGGGTATTACAACGATGATGAACGAGGAGCCGAACTCTGGCGTAACGGCTGGCTGCATACCGGCGATGTTGCCAGCATAACGCCTGACCACTGGGTCGTCATCGCTGACCGAACCAAAGACGTGATCAAAACGGGTGGTGAATGGGTTTCTTCCCTGGATATGGAAGACGTTTTATCGCAGGTCGAGGGTGTAGCAGAATCCGCTGTTGTCGGCTTGCCCGACGAACGCTGGGGAGAACGTCCTTATGCGCTTATTGTTCAGAAACCGGGCTATGACTTAACAGCAGAAGGCATCAAAGCACGTTTGCAGTCTCAAATTGAACGGGGCGAGTTACATAAATGGTATATGCCCGACCGGATCTTGTTTGTTCCGGAAATTCCGAAGACCAGTGTTGGCAAGATTGACAAAAAACGCATCCGTGCTGAACTGAAAGAGCAAATATTTCCCTAAACAATTGCCCACTGACAACATATAGAACCCGTAGCGGTTTATTTTTCACAGCCAACGATCCACAACGCATCAGGCTCCTCACTAATGACCCGCATAGGCTTACTTTCAGATACCCATAGCTTTTTAGACCCGCAAATCTTCACTCATTTTGATCAGTGCGATGAAGTATGGCATGCAGGAGATATCGGCTCATTGTCCATTGTAGAGCAATTACGTGCTTTTCGGCCACTTCGTATTGTCTGCGGAAACATCGATCGTGAAAGCAACGATCTACCCGCTCATCAACGATTTCACCTGGAAGGTCTTGATATTTGGATGACCCACATTGGAGGAACACCACCAAAGTACAACCCGATAACCCGGCCCAATCTGCAGTTAAACCCTCCGGATCTATTTGTGTGTGGACACTCCCATATTTTGAAAGTCGTACGTGACGCGAAAATGCACGATCTACTTTTTATGAATCCAGGCGCAGCTGGTAAAACGGGTTTTCATCAAATGCGGACAGCTTTACGATTTACGCTTGATGATGGGCGCATTGCCGATATGCAAGCGATTGAGCTTGGAAAAAAATAAGGTGTTTTGGCATAAAACAAGAAGGCCCGCATTCTCAAATGCGGGCCTTCTTGTTTACTTATTCTATCTTACAAAGGAAGCGATTCCGGTTCGGTCTCAGCAGGTTTTGCTTCTTTACCGATTTCTTCTTTCACTTCTTCTGCAACACCTTTGTTCTTATAGGCTTGGTAGACCGTTTCACGCTCGAATGGACGTTTACCGATTAACCGAACTAGGTCATTTTGATAAAGAATCTCTTTCTCGAGTAATTCTTTAGCAATGACTTCTAACTCTTGACGCTTATCGGTTAGCATGTCCTTAGTGCGTGTGTAAGCGATATCAACAATCTTACGAACTTCCTCGTCAATATGCTTCGCTGTTTCTTCCGAATAAGGCTTGTTGAAGGCATAGTCTGATTGCTTGGAGTCGTAGAACGATACGTTACCGATTTTGTCGTTCATACCGTACATCGTCACCATGCTGTAAGCAAGCTTGGTAATACGCTCCAGATCACTCAGCGCACCCGTCGAAACCTTACCGAAGATGATATCTTCTGCGGCCCGTCCGCCTAACGCCATGCACATCTCATCCATGAGTTGCTCAGTACGGTACAAGTACTGCTCACGCGGCAGGTATTGCGCATAACCAAGCGCGGCTACGCCACGTGGTACGATCGTTACTTTTACAAGTGGGTCGGCATGCTCGAGGAACCAGCCTGCTACAGCATGCCCAGCTTCGTGATAAGCAACAATTTCCTTTTCCTCGGGCGAAATCAGTTTGTTTTTCTTTTCCAGACCACCAATAACACGATCCATCGCATCTTGGAAATCTTTCATGTCCACTGCCTCTTTGTCACTCCGGGCAGCAATCAGAGCCGCTTCGTTACACACGTTGGCAATCTCAGCTCCGGCAAAACCAGGTGTCTGCGCAGCTAATTCTTTCGGATCAACATCTGCTGCCAGTTTTATTGGCTTCAAGTGTACGCGGAAGATCGCTTCACGACCAACGATATCTGGCTTATCAATGCTAATCTGACGGTCAAAACGGCCAGGACGTTGCAAAGCGGAGTCAAGTACGTCAGGACGGTTCGTTGCGGCCAGGATAATAATACCTGAATCCGTAGCAAAACCATCCATCTCAACGAGCAGCGAGTTCAGCGTGTTCTCGCGCTCGTCATTGGCACCAGGCATGGAACCACGGCCCCGCGAGCGACCAACTGCGTCAATCTCATCGATAAAGATGATACAAGGCGCTTTCTCTTTAGCCTGCTTGAACAAGTCACGAACGCGGGCAGCACCCACACCGACGAACATTTCAACGAAGTCAGAACCCGATAGCGAGAAGAATGGAACACCAGCTTCACCGGCAACGGCTTTCGCCAGCAAGGTTTTACCCGTACCCGGAGGGCCAATCAACAGCGCACCTTTAGGAATTTTAGCACCAAGCTTCGTAAACTTAGTAGGATTCTTAAGGTAGTCGACTATTTCTTTGATCTCTTCTTTCGCTTCGTCCAGACCAGCTACATCGTTGAACGTGATCTTTACTTTGTTATCAGCGTCAAACAGGGCGGCTTTCGATTTACCAATGTTGAAGATCTGACCACCAGGCCCTCCTGCTCCAGACATACGGCCCAGTAAGAAATACATAGCCAAGATCATGACAATCAGGAAGCCCCAGGTACTGATGATACTGCCAAAGTCGCTCCGCGTCTCGAACTTATAGTCGATCTTTTCATTGTCAGGTACACCCTGCTGCAATTGGTCCAGATCTTTTTTGAACGATTCGCCAGAAGCAACCTGAAACTGAAAATGAGGCCCGTGACTCGTACCAAAGTAGGGTTTATCAGCAAACATGTTCCGATATTTCGGACTCTGAGCTGCCTGCTGCGTGAGCGTTACTTCGGCAATCTTATCGTTAACGACGATAACATCGGCTACCTCACGTTCCTTCACCATACGCTCGAAACGCTTTTGCGAAATATCGTGTGTCGAAGAGCTTTTGTTGAAGAACGTGATGCCCAGAATAGCTGCGATTAACAGCGCAACAATCCACCCCTGAAAGTTAGGCTTTCTTGGACCACCACGGGGTACTAATGGATTTCTATTATTGTTTTCTGACATTTCCTCAGGTTGTACATAACGGATTTTAACAGTAACACCGTTTAGAAGACGAATGTTTCTATAACGGAACGGTTCGGACAGACGGTTTGTCCGTCCGATAAGCGGTTAATTAAGACCTTCTTCTAGCTTGCTACCGACAGCATACTTTCGTCAATATGCTGAATTTCGGCGTCGCCCCAGAGTTGTTCGAGATCGTAAAACGACCGGCGGTCTTTTTTAAATACGTGGGCAACCACATCCACGTAATCCAGCAAAATCCATTCCCGGTTTAATTTACCTTCCTTATGCCAGGGGTCCTGGTGGCTAGCTTTATAAACTTCTTCTTCTATCGAAGTCGAGATGGCGTCAATCTGCGTGTCGGAGTTACCCGAACAAAGTACAAAGTAGTCGCAAATGGCATTTTTAACATTCCGCAGGTCCATTACGACAATATCCTGCGCTTTCTTTTCGAGCATGCCGCGTACGACAAAATCACGGATCTGCTCGGGCGAAAATTCATTGCTTTTGTTAATTCTCATGCTTTCGGTTTAACATTGCACGATAAGTCAACCAGCGGGTACTTCATCAAATGGACTGTATACTATCCAGAGCACCATTCATCGACTTCCTACTACTAAACTATACAATATTTTGTACAAAATCTATCCCAAAACTCTTTTTGTCGGGCAAATAATTAAATACCTGCCAAGCTGTCAGTCTACTAACGATGAAGCGTCTATTTTGATTGCCCAGCAAGACCCAGCAGAGGGTATTCTTGTCGTAACTGACCAGCAAACGGCGGGTCGCGGTCAACGTGGTAACGTATGGGAGGCAAAGTCGGCACAAAACCTGACATTTTCGCTGATTCTTAAACCATCCTTTCTGATGCCTACCGAGCAGTTCTGGCTTAACATGGCTATTTCGCTCGGTATTTATGATACACTAAAACCACTTATTGGTAACTCACTCCGCATCAAGTGGCCCAATGATATATACGTAGATGATCAAAAGCTCGGTGGTATATTGATTGAGAACATTTTGCACGGTCAGGGCATTGCCTGGTCAATTATCGGTATCGGGCTAAACGTCAACCAAACAGAATTTAGTTACCCAACGGCCACCTCGTTGCAGCAACAGGCTCCTTTGCCTGACAACTACGATTTGCCTGGACTGCTCCGTTCACTTTGCGAAAAGATTGAACAGCGCTACCTCCAATTACGGTCGGGCCAACGGGATACGATAAAGGTAGACTACCTGCAAACACTTTTTCGCTATCAGGAAGAGCATCTATTCGAAAGTAACGGAATCCGGTTTCGGGGAACAATCATCGGCATCGACGCCGTTGGCCGCTTAGCAATTTCAGAAGGTGGCTTGATTCGTTACTTTGCGTTCAAAGAAGTAGCCTTTGTCAATCCGTGATAAAGCGAAAGCGCGAACCAATGACTGTCTGAGCGTTTACCCACACGGCCATCGATTCGCGCGCTCATCTTTCTTACTTTTATTTCGCAATAGCTTCTTCTACGGGGTTGCCAATGCAGCCGTTGGGTTCAAGAAGACTCAGCAGGGCCGTAATGGTAGGCGCAATGTCGTGAATGTGCGTTCGGCGTAGCGTCTGTCCGGGGCGTACACCCCAGCCGTACATTAGAAACGGTACGTGTGTATCGTAGGCGTAGGTTGTACCGTGCGTTGTACCCCTGTTTCGCCCCTCCAACCAGCCCGGTGGCTGCATCACGTAGAAATCACCACTGCGGTTAGGATGGTACACATTCCGGAACAAATTCTCCTGAAGTAGTGGCAACGCTTCCGCCCCAAGATTATGCAGGTTAACGACGTTAACAATAGCCCGTTGTTTCAAAAGAGCGCTTCTTAGCAACTCGTAAACGTCCTGAATAGCAATTTTCTTCTCGATCAGCAACGCATGGTTTAGGTACACCTGCTGGTTGATGTACGAAAGCATCCACTGACCCGGACCGTAGGCTTTTTCAAGCGTCGCTTTTACGATATCGCCAATTTCGCCGTAGCCTTTGAAACCTGATGGAATCCGGTACTGCTGCAAAAAACCCGGTGCGTCAACGACCCCATGATCGGCGGAGAGAAATGCCAGCCACTGCCCTTTTCCAACGGTGGCGTCAAGTTGCGCAAAAATGTCCGCCAACTGACGGTCAAGCCGGATGTAATTGTCCTCCGTTTCGATAGCATGGGTACCAAATGCGTGACCAATATAATCGGGCGACGAAAAGCTCAGGCAAAGCATGTCAGTTACTTTGTGCTGACCAAGTTGCTCCCCTTTGATCGCAGCAAGCGCAAACTCTTTGGTGATCTGGTCACCGAACGGGCTCGTTCTCAACGGTTCGTACTTACTACCGCCGGCCTGAATCGCGTTAAACGAGTGCGGGAAAATAGATTTGGTTTCACCCGCCAGAATCGACTCGTACGGCTCGTCGTCAACGGTACTTTCGGTATACTGATCCATCGGTAGAACAGGCTCCCATTTCTGACCGAGGAATTGTTCGGGTAGTTTACGCGCGTTGAAATCCTGAACCCACTTGGGCAGGTCTTTCTGATAAAACGTACTGCTGATAAAATTACCGTCTTTCGAATCGAACCAGTAAGCGGCATCGGCGGCATGACCAGCGGGCAAGATAGCGCCCCGGTCTTTCAACGCAATACCAACTACTTTCGCCTGACCGTCGGTAGCGAGTTTAAGCTGGTCGCCAATAGTTGTCACAAGCAAATTGCGGGGCGACATTTTACCAGCGTTTCCGGTGTTACCAACCGTGCTGACCGTTGTGTCTTCGGCGCAGTACATCAACCGGCCAACGTTCCGCTCGTAAAAATCATTACCGACAATGCCGTTCAACGCCGGAGCCGAACCGGTATAGATAGCCGCGTGTCCGGGTCCCGTGTAAGTAGCCGCGTAATGGTAGTGATTATTCCGAGCGTTGAACCCGCCATCCATCATGCGCCGAAAGCCACCCGTACCGAATTTAGTGTAGTACCGATACAGGTAATCGTAGCGCATCTGGTCAACTACAATACCGACAACGAGTTTTGGCCGGGCCAACGCCCGAGGATCTACTCGCTGCTGAGCGCCAGCTGGTACTGATGCAGTTGTTTTTCTGGTTTGTGCAAAGCTGGTTGCTGCCAGTAGACCTAGTAATAAAAGAGGAGAATATAGGCGCATGGAGCCGTTCGAATTTAATTAGGGTCACTTTGCGCAAAGGTACAAACATTCCATTGAGCAGACCAACTAAGCCAAACGTTGCCACAAAGGCGATTTTGACTGGTCGGGATCGCTTGCTTACCAAAACAATAGAATTTCCAACATTCAGTAAGGGATTCGGTTGAGCCTACAGCGGCTAATTTGACCGTATCAACGTTTATGATTCAGATCACCAACCCAGCTACGTTCTGGCTGACGGGACTGTTGTTTTTCATCGCCATTTTCGGGCGGTACGTACTTTTTTCGCTGCTTTTCTGGTGGTTATTCAACGTGTCCATGAAAGACCAGTTTGCGCACCGGGCTGTACAGACACGACCGCGCAAACCGGGTCAGGACTGGCGCGAAATTGGCTGGTCGGTATTGACATCGCTTATTTTTACCGCTATTGCCCTGGCTGTTATTGTCGCTTATCAGAAAGGCTACACGCAGATCTACACCGCTGCCCAAACGTATCCGCTGTGGTGGTATCCGATCAGTATTCTATCCGTGCTGTTTATTCACGAAACATACTACTACTGGCTTCACCGATGGATGCACAAACCGGGTGTTTATCGGTGGGTACACAAGACGCATCACGACAGTATCACAACTTCGCCCTGGACGGCCTTTTCGTTTCACCCACTCGAAAGCACGCTACAGGCTATTGTCATTCCGGCACTGACCTTTGTATTGCCGCTGCATATTTCAGCCGTTGGGATTATACTGATGATCATGACGTTTTCAAGCGCCGTCAATCACCTGAATACCGAGATTTATCCCCGCGATTTTGATCATCACTGGCTGGGGCGATGGCTCATCGGTGCTACTCACCATGGGCTGCATCATGCGCAGTTTCGATTCAACTACGGGCTTTACTTCACGTTCTGGGATAAATGGATGAAAACAGAAAGCCCTGATTTCCACCGCTTGTTTAAAGAAAAAACGAAGTCGGCACTGGGGGTTGAGGACAAGAAAGGTTAAACGCTATTTGCTGCGCTCGATGGTGTACTGTACCAACTGGTGCAACGACCGGCGGTAAACCGACTCAGGAAAAGAATCAAGCAATACCTGCGCTTCGGCAACGTAACGGTTCATGGCTTCCGTAGCATACTCAATGCCACCTGAATTCTTGACAAATTCAATGACCTCATTTACTTTTTTAGGATTCTCGCTGTCGTTCTTGACAATGTTGATAATCCGGCGCTTTTCCAGAAAACGAGCTTGGTTGAGGGCGTAAATAAGCGGCAACGTCATCTTTTTCTCTTTGATGTCAATGCCAAGCGGTTTACCTACTTCCGCAGTACCGTAATCAAAAAGGTCGTCTTTTATCTGGAACGCAATACCCACTTTTTCGCCAAAGGTGCGGGCTTTTTCGATCGTCTCTGAATCGGTACCAGTAGAGCGCGCCCCTACAGCGCAACAGGCTGCGATCAGCGACGCCGTTTTCTGACGGATAATTTCGTAGTAAATGTCTTCGGTAATGTCCAACCGCCGGGCTTTGTACAACTGAAGCAGTTCGCCCTCGCTGATTTCACGTACTGCTGTCGATACGATCTGAAGCAATTCAAAGTCACCATTGTCGACAGACAGGAGTAGCCCACGCGATAACAGATAATCCCCGACCAGCACCGCCACTTTGTTTTTCCAGAGCGCATTCACCGAGAAAAAGCCCCGTCGGTAGTTTGAGTCATCGACCACATCGTCGTGAACCAGCGTAGCCGTGTGCAGTAGCTCGATAAGCGATGCCCCCCGATACGTCGACTCGGTGATTTGCCCACACACACCGGCCATCAGAAAGACGAACATGGGACGGAGTTGTTTGCCCTTTCGCTTCACGATGTAACTCATGATCTGATCGAGCAGCATAACGTCGCTTTTCATTTGACCCCGGAATTTCTGCTCAAACAACTCCATTTCGGCAGCAATCGGGGCTTGTATGTCAGCGACAGTAAGAGGCATATTGGAAGTAGTGATCAACAGTCGTTTTACGAACGGTTCGTGTTAAGTCAACAATGAAGAAGCGCAGAATGTGCCATCGACGACTACTGAACAACCATCAAATCGAGACTATCGATTAAATTTTCGGCAAGTATAGCAAGGAAAGTGCAGACGCCGAAAAAGCCGGTCATAAAAGCCGCACCCCTTCCGACCATTTTATAATCTGTTTTCTTTTGTTTATAGCGTAAAAACTGTCAACTTTCCGCCCATCTACCTGAACCAAATGCGGCTTCCATGATTAACAATCCGGTCCCACCAACTCCTCATCCTACAGCAGTTACGTCCGAACCTAACGTTACCAGAGCCCTTGTTTTAGGCGGAGGCTCACTGAAAGGGGCTTTCCAGGCCGGGGCCGTGATGGCTCTTTTCGAATCAGGCTTTGTCCCCGATCAGCTGTACGGGATTTCAGTGGGTAGTCTTAATGCTACCTTTATTGCCAATGAGGCCGCCCGCCAGCACGCAGAAACGGGAACGATAAACTGGGAGAAAGTAGGCAAATACCTGATTGAATTCTGGATTCGAAACATAACCAAGCCCGACGATGTGGCCGTCATTCGGTCGCGGTTTCGGTTGGGTTACAACACGCTTATCCGCCGGTTCGATGGCTTGCTCGATAACTCGCCCATCAAAAACCTGATCCGTAACCATGTAGACATGGAGGCTATCAAAAATGGCCCCGTGAAGATTAAGGTCGGAGCCGTGGACATTATCGAAGGCGATATGCGCTACGCCGACGCGCAGGACCCAAACTTTCTGGATTATGTCTACGCGAGTAGCTCACTACCTTTTCTCATGCCTGCGGTGCAAATTGGGGGTGACCACCGACGAGCCTTTCTGGACGGTGGCCTGCGCGAAGTAGCTCCGCTTCGTGTAGCTATCGAAGATGGCGCGACAGACATTGCCTGCGCAGCCTGCCACGCCCGAAAGATTTACAACGAGAAATTCAATTACCGGAATATATTGAATCTGATGGACCGGGTAAAGGACATTACGGTCAATCAGTTGGTTAATAACGATATCGCTTGGGCTGAACGTTACGCGGAACGAGAGCACCTTCACGGTCGTAATCTCAATCTAACGATTATTCGCCCTACGGAACCACTTTTCTTCAACCTAATGAAATTCACTTCCGACGATATTGGTCGAATGATTGTTTCAGGTTATCAGGCTGGGACCGATGTACTAAAACCAAAGAACAGCCAATAGCGTGGTAACGAGAACGTTTCGCTAGAACAAGGGAGCTACCTCTTTGGGACGATCAGTTGTAATAATGTCCCCTCCTTGCCGGAATAGTTCGCGGTATCCAGCAGTAGCCTCTTCTAACGGTTTCTCGTCCAGTTGATTCGCTCCGTACGTACCGACAGAGCAGAGCATACCAAGTTTATGCAACCGCTTATAGAACGTAGCGGGTTGTAGTTTCTGCGGAGTCAACGCAATTAATCGGCCTGTTGCGGGTAGCTTTTCTTTCTCAAACCGGTCCAGATCAGCCATGCTGTTAACGCCCACCGCCAGCCAAAGTAATGGGAAACGGTCCCGCATCCGTTGCGCTTCAGCAACCGAGTAGCAAATCACAAAA
This sequence comes from Spirosoma oryzicola, assembly GCF_021233055.1. NCBI lineage: Bacteria > Pseudomonadati > Bacteroidota > Cytophagia > Cytophagales > Cytophagaceae > Spirosoma > Spirosoma oryzicola. The sequence continues at coordinate 4,568,461 of NZ_CP089538.1, forward strand.
ACCGAATACTCCGCCCGATGCTTCAGTACTTTGTCCATGACTTTAATAGGGTCAGTCCCCGGCTTTACATCGAGCGCCAGCACATACCGATTCTTATTCCAGTCCAAAACCTCATCGAAGGTTGGCATCCGTTGCTGGGTTCGTTTCCCGGATAAATCATTCAGAAAGATCTTTTTCAGATCAGGAAGCGACCACTCAGCTACCGGTCCCGTTGCGTTCGACTCCCGATCTAAAGTAGGATCGTGCAGCAGCACGTAATTGCTGTCGCGGGTGATTCGCACATCCATCTCCAGGATAGCATTGGGTAACACACTGGCGGTTTGGTTGAACGTTAGAATCGAATTTTCCGTATCCGACGCGCCCGGCCCACCCCGGTGTGCCAGTATAAATGGCGATTTCCGATCAGAGCGGTATTGCAGAAAATCATCAATCGTTTTACTGTCTTTAAATCGGTCAACGGCTTGTGCGACGGATTCGCTCGAAACAAGGCCAAGCAGTCCGAAGCAGTAACACACAATACCTAAAAAACGCGCTTTACGTCTCTTTTTCATGTTTAAGAGGGTGCTTGAAAATTTGTTGCTGTACGGTCTATATCATTCCGAAGGAATAATAAAAAAACATTTATACTTTCAGTGGAGTCGGTTTCTCAAAACCGACACTTTGCAGTAATCTGTGTCGGTTTTGAGAAACCGACTCCACTGAAAAAATAGAAACAATCCACTAGTGTCTATTTTGCTGCATAAGGCCCATGCACAGCTTTAATGCGAAGCGACTCGTCCCGATCATCCAGAATAAACACGCGGTATGCTTTGCCTCCAGGATCAACGCGGACACATACATGACCTGACGTACTAGTTAGTCGATCCGCCAGATTGCCAAGGGCGACTTTGGTCTCGTCAAGCAGATTCGTTACGAAGACATCGCGCGGACCAGCGTAGGTTTGTTTCGAGTAGAGACGTTCGAGAACGTCTCTTCCGGGATGCGATGCGGCCCAGGCTGGGATGACAAGCACCCTTGGTTTCAGACGAGCCAGCAAAGTCCCGTTTTCCGAATCGGCATACCCATGATGATCCAGCACCTGAACGTCTATGGAATCAACGACTTGTGCAACTGGCGTTTCGACATCGTGCCATTGGGGTTCACCAAATTGCAACACGCCCGTTAGATCACCACCGGCAAAGTACTTAAAATCGCCATAGCGGACGGTTAATGCGAGACTACACATGTTTTCGTTGGGATACTGAGCAGGCGCTATTGTCTTCAAATCAGGAAATAGCTCGCGCGTTATTGTATCCTTACCACTCCAGATTTTACCATTAGCCGCCACATTTATGATTTCAAACAGCTTCCAGTACCGCTTCGGCTTTTTCAGCAAGGTAATTTGATCGTTTCGTCCCGGTTTGAATCGCTCTACCGTCAGGCCTTTTTTCTTAACCTGGGCGCGAAGGAACTGTCGATAGTTGATAACCATCGAATCGCTGGCTAGTGAACGGGGATAGTCATAGTCTGGCCAACCCCGGTCTAACATTGTTCGGATCGGAACAAATTCGGCAACTTCGGTAATGCCCGTCAGTATATAGCCTTCCGCCGATTTACTAGCCCTGTGAGCCGGCGAACCCATATGATCATCGTGAAAATGCGTGATGACGGCGTAGTCAATCGCTGGATTATGTTGCGGACGGAGGACGTTTCTGATGTACCGCGCGATCCATTCCCCTGCATGCCGGTCGCCGTTCGGTTTGATGGGCAAATTACGGGGCTTGTTTGTCCGCCAGTCGATTGGATTAACCGAACCGGCATCAATCAAGAGCGTCGTGCCATCAGGTAAGATAGCGAACGTCACGTTTCCCCGCCCAGTGTTGATATGGTGTATGTCCAGATAACCCTGTCTCCAGACAGGTAGCGATTGGCCTATTTGCTGAGCCGTAGCGGTGCAAAACGGCCAGCTGGCTAACAGTATGATGAGCAGACGATAACCAAGCATATACCGATTTGGTCAGGTTCTACAGCTAAAAACAAAAATCCCCCGCATCAGTACGATAACGGGGGATTTTCTAATCACTTGAAATCGACTAGAAGAGGTAACGAACGCCAAGCTGAGCCTGCCAAACGTTATCAATCGTAATATTTTTAACAAATGAATCTCTCAGCAGAATCGTTCTGGTCGTGCCGTTCTCAACGATCGACTGCGTTCCCATGCGGTAGGTTGGCACACCAGCTGCGCTAACACTTGCCAGCGACAATGGGCTCGATGACGTGTTCTGCCAGCCTACACCCCACTTGTTGTTCAGCAGGTTACCAATGTTCAGGATGTCGGCCCGGAATTGGATGGTATGACGCGTGCCTTTAGAACCAGTACGTACGTAGAACTCCTGGATTGCCGTGAAGTCGAAGCGAGTCAACCAGGGCGCATAACCACCGTTCCGCTCAGCGTATTGACCACGACGGCTTTTCAGGTAATCGTTACCGTTGATGTATGCTTCAAAAGCAGCCTGTTGCTGTTCGGGAGAGTACGTTACTGCCGACGAACCAGATCCTACGGTCAGTGCCGAGAAATTCAATTCAGACGCGCTTCTTGGTACGTAGATCAGGTCATTGCTTGTCTGACCATCACTGTTCAAATCACCACCCACTACGTAAGACGCTTTGTAACCACTGGTCGATTGCATACCCAGCGTAAAGGTTGTCGAGCCACCGAACTTACCACCGTAGTTTAAGCGGTAGTTTGCGTAGCCGATGATCCGATGACGCAGGTCATTGTCGCCATACGACATGGTTAGGTAGTTCTGTCCTTGTACAGTTGGTGTGTTACCAACAACCGTGCTACCTACCAGTTGCAAGTCTCTCGCTTGGCCGTAGGTGTACGCCAGCATTCCGCCCAAACCATTCACAGCCGGTTTTTCAAGCTTACCCGTGAACGTGTACGAGTTACCTACGTTTGTGTTCTTCAGAACGAACGCGTTCGTATTATACGGATAGTTGATATAACGAGCCGTGTTGATTGCATTGGTACCCGTTACGCCCGAGGCTGGGAAAAGATTACGGGTATCAGGACCACTTAACTGACGGGTTGGCGTAGCTAAGTTAGCGTCAATGTAACGAAGCGCCTGGATTGTCTTGTTGTAGATCACTTCAACCGTTCCGATCAGTCCCCAAGGCAACCGTTGGTCAACCGCCAGGTTTGTTTTCCAAACCATTGGGTATTTCAACTCTGGATCGGTTGCGTTAACGGCATAACCCGTCAAGCTACGAACATCTGTAGTAACCGCAGGCAGTATACCAGCGGGCAGTTTGCTAGGATCAGTGGCGAATGGAACGTTCGAGTTTGGCAAGTTATAAACACCTGTATTTACGCCATTGTTACCGAGCTGGTTCGAGACCAATACTTCAGGAATACGCGATACGAAGATACCGCTACCACCACGAAGCTGGGTTCTTTTATCGCCTTTGACATCCCAGTTGAAACCAACGCGGGGCGAAACAAGCAGACGAGCTTTCGGGAAAGCACCGGTGTTCAGTTTATATTTCTGGTTGTTTTCATCCTTGTAGTCTTGCTCTGCTACCCGTGGGTTGTTGAAATCTTTAGCCGTTGAGTTATCATAAGCAAAGATATCGGCCCGTAAACCGGCAATCACTTTGAACGCAGGGTTAACCTGGAACTCATCCTGTACATAGGCACTGTAGGTGCTCCGGTGCAGCGTTTGCAGCGGCTCACCACTCACCAGCGAGTAACGCAGGTTGTACTGTCTTACCGTTACGGGAGAAGTCGTTGCCGTAGGATTGGTGATTGAAGCCAATGCTGCGGTCTTGAAATCAGCAATCGAATTATACACGTACACACCATTCGACGCAGGGAAGAATACGTTGTTCGAGGTGTATTTCTCGTAAGACAGACCAAACGTCAGCGTGTGTTTACCAGCGAAATAGCTAAAGTTATCCGTAATGTTCAAGGTCGAATAATTCAGCTTATTGTTTGGCGTGAACGGGTCAAAACCAATCGATGTGTAGGTGGTGTTATCTTTCAGAATGTCGATCGTTGGAAAGATATCGGTCCGATAGGTTCTGTCTTCGATTTGCTTGTTGTACGTAGCAACCAGTTTGTTAGCAAACTTACCACCGAAGGTCGAGTTCAGTTCTACAGCAATCGAGCGGGTGTTATCGGCAATTTTGTAGCCCGTATTCTGCGGAGAAAGCGCTAGGTTACCCGAGTAAGCACCGGTAGAATAGCCAGTACGGTTACCAAATCCGGCAGTGCCACTACTATTACTGTTGCTGATCGACTGATCAGACTCCGAGTTATGGTGCGAATAACGAACAGCCAGTTTATGGTTATCGTTAATGTTCCAGTCAAGACGAAGGAGTCCTTTTATGCTCTTGACATCGTTGTTATAGTTATCAATAGCGCCCAGATCTCGGTTGAAGTTCGTCTTCATGAACTGGCTAAGATCGTTTAGATCCGCTGCTGTTACCCGTGAGACGTTTCCTGTGGTGCCTGCTCCACGATCGGCTACCCAATCCAATGCTGGCTGGCTGCTGTTGTACTGCTCTACGTTCGCGAAGAAGAACAGTTTATTCTTGATGATCGGACCACCAATCCGGAAGCCTTTCGTCTTTTGGTCAATCGTAACTGGCGGAAGATCTCTACCGTCTGCTTTATTACCTGCTAGGCTGTTGTTACGGAACAGGTAATAAACCGACCCCGAAAAATCATTCGTTCCAGAGCGCGTTACGGCGTTGATACCCGCACCCGAGAAACCGGTCTGACGAACGTCGTAAGGCGCTACGTTTAGCTGAATTTCGTCTAAAGCGTCAAGCGAAACGGCTGTTGTACCCGTCCGTCCACCGGCAATAGCGGATGATCCCAGACCAAAACCGTTGTTGAAAACAGCACCATCAATAGTGATGTTGTTGAAACGGGGGTCCTGACCACCGAATGACTGCCCATTTCCGTAGGCGTTGTACTTCGTAATGTCGTTAATCGTACGACCTAGCGTTGGAATCGTGTTAATGGTTTGGCGACCATACGACGCGGCAGCTCCCGTCCGCTCCGAGCTAAAAATATCGCTCCGAGTACCTGACACAACAATCTCCTGCAACTGTGAACTAGCATCGGACAGGTTGAAATTAACGTCAGCAGCCGTACCGAGGCTAGTGAATACGCCGTCTTTTACCTGATCCTTGAAACCAACGAACGTAGTCGTAATTCTGAAAGGACCACCTACCCGAACACCAGGAAGTGTGTATCGGCCTGAAGCATTCGTTGTTGTACCATACCGGCTACCCGACGGTTCGTGGATAGCGACAACTGTAGCACCCGGCAGTGGAGCGCCTTTATCGTCATTGACCTGCCCATTAATAACTGCGGTCGTAACCTGCGCTAATGCCGCGCTCCCACCGAGTACGGACAGTAGCATACTGCTGACAAGCACAAAGGCTGCCTTAAAATGCAGTAATCGTTTTGACATAGAAGTGATAGATTTGGTTTGTAGCTTTGAGCAACTCATCAAGTTAGATAGGTCTTCCTATTTAAAGACAAAGATGCTACCAATTTTTCGGTTATTAAAGTATGACTTCTTAAAAAAGTACCACTATTTCCTAAGCCTATGGTTAATTTCTATAAATAGCCATATTTGAGATCATTTATATTCTATTATACTATATTAACTAATTGTTAAGCGCACCTTTTCGTTGGATTTGTAAGTAAACAAAATTAGTTGAAAGCTTACAAGCCAATAATCGATAATTTGTCACTTAGTTTTGTCCTATTATGGTACCATCCGAAACTCCATCCGTCAAACTCACCCAATATAGTCATGGCGCAGGCTGCGGCTGTAAAATAGCACCCAAGATACTGGACCGTATCCTGCACAATCGTACGACGAGTCCATCCGATAAGAGCGGAGACTCAGCAACTGGCCAGCCGCACTACGCCAACCTGCTTGTCGGCAACGACTCCCGCGACGACGCTGCGGTACTGGATATGGGCAACGGAGAAGCCGTCATCAGCACGACCGATTTTTTTATGCCAATCGTCGACGATGCGTTCGACTTTGGCCGCATTGCGTCGGCAAACGCGATCAGTGATGTCTACGCAATGGGTGGCGAACCCATCATGGCTATTGCGATTCTGGGGTGGCCGCTGGACAAGCTGTCGCCCGAAGTGGCGGGGCAGGTTCTCGAAGGTTCCCGCGCTATCTGTCTCGAAGCCGGTATTCCTCTTGCGGGTGGTCACAGCATCGATTCACCCGAGCCTATTTTTGGACTGGCCGTAACGGGTCGGGTCCGAATCGATCATTTAAAACAAAACAACACGGCGACCAAAGGGTGCAGGCTATACCTTACCAAACCGCTTGGGGTCGGCATTCTGACAACAGCGCAGAAAAAAGGCATTCTAAAACCTGAACACGCTCACCTGGCCCCCACGCAAATGGCAAAACTAAACAGCTTCGGGGCCGTTCTGGGTAAATTACCTTATGTCAAAGCCTTGACGGACGTAACCGGTTTTGGTTTGCTTGGACACCTCACCGAAATGGCCGAAGGCTCCGGGCTTAGCGCAGTCATTACGTTCGATGCTGTACCTACGCTGCCGTTTGTTGACGAATACCTAAGTCAAAAAAGCTTTCCCGGCGGCACTACCCGAAATTGGGACAGTTACGGCCACAAAATTTCGGAACTGACGGAGATGCAACGCTACATCTTGGCCGACCCCCAAACATCGGGTGGTTTGCTTATCGCCGTTGACCCGAACAGCACGATTGAGTTCGAGCGCGTGGCTAGCGAGAACGGTTTTTTCCTTCAATCATTCGGCGAATTAGTCGAGCAGCGGGAGAAAGTTGTTTATGTTCAATAATTTTGACGCTTCGAGTTGGAGGCAGGCCGACGAAACTTTTTTCGGATTTCGGCCTTTCTGACTATAGGTCCAATTGATTAACTAATGAAATTATTCTTCCGTCAGGCGGGCGATACGGGTCCGGCTATTGTCATCTTACACGGCGTTTTCGGCTCATCGGATAACTGGTTAACCATCAGCAAAGCCATTGCAGCTAGAGGTTACCGCGTTTTTGCGCTCGACCAACGCAATCACGGTCAGTCGCCCCGTGCTGAAGAGCATGACTACCAGACAATGGCTTCTGACTTGCGTGATTTTCTGATTGACCAACAGCTGGATAACCCTATTCTGGTCGGTCATTCGATGGGTGGAAAAGCCGTCATGCAATACGCGATGACCTATCCCGGCACCTTTCAGAAACTCGTTGTCGTTGACATAGCACCTAAGTTTTACCCGGTTCACCACGCTGAATTAATACGCGGTTTAAACGCAATTGATCTAGCTAGTCTGACCAGTCGCAATCAGGCCGACGCGATTCTGAGCCAGTACGAACCAATTCCGACGGTACGCCAGTTTCTGCTGAAAAATCTGTATCGTAACGAGCAGGGGCAGTTTGCCTGGCGATTGAACCTCCCCGTTATCGAGCGCGAGCTGCATGGTATCGGCGAAGAATTGACAAACCCTCAAGTTGTTATCACGCCAACGTTGTTCATGCGGGGCAGCGAATCACCGTACATTTTAGACGAAGATATTCCGACGATCAAACGCATTTTTCCGAACGTGCAAATCGTCGATATTCAGGGCGCTGGCCATTGGGTACAAGCCGAGAAGCCAGTAGAATTTGTGGATGTGTTGCTGCGGTTTGTTGAACATGGGTCGTAGTTTGTTTCTAGTATATACCCTCGAACCCTATTCCGTACCACCATGCCAACGCTTTATTTGATTCCAACGTTATTAGCCGACGACACCGCCGAGCAGGTTCTACCACCGAATATTCGAACGATCATTGAATCGACCGATGCTTACTTTGTGGAGAATGTGCGCTCTGCCCGGCGGTTTATCAGCGGCTTGAAAACATCCCGCGTTATTGATCAGACAACATTTTTCGATCTCGACAAGGACACCCCTCCTGCCGACACGCGCCGACAGATTCAGGAACTGACCGAACGCAAACGTAACGCCGGTGTATTGTCGGAAGCCGGTTGCCCTGGCGTAGCCGATCCGGGTTCGGTGGTGGTTGGTATGGCCCATTCGCTGGGTTGGCGAGTCGAACCGCTCGTAGGGCCCTCATCTATTTTGCTGGCTCTTATGGCGTCTGGTATGAGCGGCCAGTCTTTTATATTTCACGGCTACTTACCCATCGAGCGGCAGGACCGCATCCGGGCGATTCGTCACCTCGAAAAAGAAGCACAGCAACGGCAGCAGACGCAGATTTTCATGGAAACGCCTTATCGGAACGACGCGCTTTTTGCCGATATTATCGCGGCTTGTGAACAGAATACGCGCTTGTGCGTAGCCTGCAATCTGACCGCTGCTGACGCTTTTGTTCGTACCCGAACCATTCGCGAATGGAAAACACAAATCCCGGATTTGCGCAAAAAACCGACGGTATTTTTACTTTTGTGACGATTTGGTAGTTATGATAACTGGTTACTAGTCAGAAAAGACCGATCATTTATCAAAACCACTGACCACCACGCATGATTCAAGCCTTCGAGTTCTCTCCATTTCACGAAAATACGTACGTCATCGCCGACGATGCTACCGGTGAGGCCGTCGTTATTGACCCAGGCTGTTACGAACAGGTTGAAAAAGAAACCCTAAGCAAGTTTATTAATGACCACAAGCTAACAGTCAAATACTTACTGCTCACGCATGCTCATCTTGATCATGTGTTTGGGGTTGCTTACGTGAAGCGAAAGTTTGGCGTAAAAGCGTATCTGCACGAGCTGGACATGGTTATTTACAACGATGTTCCGACGCGTTGCGCGCTGTACGGTCTGCGGGGCTATGACCCCGCCGAGGTTGATGCTTACTTAAAAGAAGGAGACAAATTTACGATCGGCAGTACAACCTTGGATGTCATTTTTGTACCGGGCCATGCACCGGGTCACGTCGCGTTCGTCAATCATGCCGACCGATATATTATTGGGGGCGATGTATTGTTCAGCGGGAGTGTTGGTCGTACGGATCTTCCATACTGCAATCATGCCGACCTCGTCAATAGCATCAAAACGCAATTTTACACCCTGCCTGACGATTATGTGGTTTATGCGGGACACATGGAACCCACAACAATTGGTAAGGAAAAGCAAACAAATCCTTTTGTAAGAATGTAAAACGGACTGATTCACCACCGTTCGTTCGTCTATCTATGAATGTACTCAAACATCTTCCCAACGCCATGACCTGCGGCAATCTGCTGTGCGGTTGTATTGGTTTGGTGATGGCTTTACGCGGGCATTTAGAAACGGCATCCTGGCTGATTGGCCTGGCCGCCATTCTGGATTTTGGCGATGGTTTCGTCGCACGTATGGTCAACGTTTCTGGCCCTTTTGGCAAAGAACTGGATTCGCTGGCCGATGTGGTAACCTTTGGGGTATTGCCAGCCACGATCGTTTTTCAGCTCTGTTGGTTTCAGGAATTGGGTGCAATCTCATACGGCGCTTTTCTGATCGCGGTTTTGTCGGCATTGCGGTTAGCTAATTTTAACATTGATACGCGCCAGTCGGAATCGTTTATTGGCCTGCCCGTACCCGCCAATGCCATGCTCATTGCTTCGTTTCCCTTAATGAGCCGCTACCAACCCCAGTACGATTCTATTTGGCAGAACGATGTGGCATTGGGCATGATGATTGCGTTTTCGTTTATGCTGGTGTCCGAAGTGCCGTTGTTTGCGCTTAAATTCAAAACGTTCAGCTGGGCCGAAAATCGGATTAAATTCAGTTTTCTGATCGCATCCGCGCTACTCTTATTACTTTTGCAGTTCGCAGCTATTCCGCTCATCATTCTGCTTTACATCGTTATCTCACTTTTTACAAAATGACGGGACAGTTGACTTGTAAATAAATGAACTCGTCAGTCAGTCAGTTAGTCACTCAAGTAGTACCAATGAAATACATCGCCCAAATCAACATCATGACCCGTTCGGAAATTCTGGACCCACAGGGAAAAGCCGTTAAACTGGGACTTCACAACCTCCACCTGGACAGCATCGACAACGTCCGCATCGGCAAACACATCCGGTTGGAAGTTGACGCCGAGAGCCAGGAAAAAGCGCACGAGACAGTCGACTCAGCGTGCCGCCAGCTGCTGGCTAATTTGATCATGGAAGAGTATTCGTTTGAGCTACAACCTGCTTCATAGCATCATTTCGCCGAACCATCAATCCGTAGATGAAGGCGCGAGTAGCAACCCATGTGTGCTATAGTCGCCCAAAAAAGTGCTATTTTTGCCGACTATTTTGCCATTAATGAATGAACACAGTCTATTCGAGTATCAAAGGGTTGGGGTTTTACGTGCCTGAGCAAGTTGTCACCAACGACGACCTGACCCAATATATGGATACCTCCGACGCCTGGATTCAGGAACGGACGGGTATTAAACAACGGCGATTTTTCACGTACGGAAAAGAAACCAACGCCAGTATGGCTACAGCCGCGTCGCGGATGGCACTTGAGCGCGCGGGTGTTGAGGCCAAGGACGTTGATTTAATCGTTTACGCGACCCTCTCCCCAGACTACTTTTTTCCCGGTTCTGCTTTCCTCATGCAGCGCGAATTGGGTCTGGAAGGAATTGCCGTTATCGATGTCCGACAGCAGTGCTCTGGTTTTGTTTACGCGCTGTCTATTGCCGACCAATTTATCAAAACCGGCATGTACCGAACGGCGCTGGTCGTTGGATCGGAGATTCAATCGTCGATGATGAATAAAACCACCGAAGGCCGCAACGTTGCTGTTATCTTCGGGGATGGTGCGGGAGCAGCCGTTGTACAGGCAACAACTGACCCGGAGCACCGCATTCTGTCAACGCACCTCCACGCTGATGGCCGCTACGCCGAAGAACTGTACCTGAAAGATCCCGGCAGCAGTCGTCCTGATCGCTTTATTACGTCTGAAACCGCAACATCGGAAGGAATCAACGTTGTTATGAACGGCAATGCCGTGTTCAAACACGCGGTTGTGCGCTTTATGGAAGTAATTAATGAAAGCCTAACCGCGAACGGGTATAACGCTGACGATCTGGATCTGCTGGTACCGCATCAGGCCAATATTCGCATCTCCGGTTATGTGCAGCAGCAAATGGGTCTGCCCGACGAAAAAGTATTTAACAACATTCAGCATTACGGCAACACCACCGCAGCCTCCATACCTATTGCGCTCACCGAAGCCTTTGAACAGGGACGCATCAAGTCAGGCGATTTAGTTTGTCTGGCCGCATTTGGAAGTGGTTTTACCTGGGCTTCTGCGCTTATGAGATGGTAATATAACTATCTGTATCAGCAAATTAAAAAACTGCCGGAACCAGGTTTTACGAACTGTTCCGGCAGTTTTTTAATAGGTTCCAACCGACAACATCACGAGCGTACAGCCTTCAATGGGCTGAATTCCTTCCGCCTTCAGTTGCCGCTCAAACTCGGGATTCTCGGTTCCTGGGTTGAAAATCACCCGTTTTGGCTTCAGGCTTTTGACGTAATCATACAAGTCCGATTGATTCCGCGATCCCACGTATAACGTAATGGTATCTATTGCCTCCAGCTCCGGTTTTCCTGTTTGAATGGGATGACCTTCGATCTGTCCTTTTCGCAGGCCAACCAGTTCAATCGAATGACCGTACCGCAACAAACTACGGGCGGCCCGGTTGGCATACCGATCTGGATTCTCGGAAGCCCCTATTATCAATGTTTTTTTTGATTCTGTATTCATAACGGTCAGTTAAACTGCACTTGTGGCTACTATTTTCACTTTTAGAAACTGATCTGCATACAGTCAAGTTCAGCAAACTGCTTTTTCAGTAACAGACAATAATCTGATTTACCGGCTAACCTTTTCCCTCACAATCAGAAACCGCTGACTATCAGTTTTTTTAACCTAGATTTAGTAACCATTTCATCATACCTTTGTTAAAGGAGAACTAAACAAAACGGCTAATCCGGGGATATCCGACCTGTGATTCAACAGGCTTATAACAATCACTGATGATGAGTGAAAAGAAAAATCAAAGTTTCTGGAACGAGAAGTGGGTACCGATAACGTTCGAAGGTATTGAAAACCCACCTCGTTACGAGGTTTCTAATTATGGTCGTCTGCGCAGCTTTCAGACTGGTACCCGGCTCAGCAGTTCTCCTACTACGATCGGGACCATTATCAAGGGGTCTGTCATTCAGGGCTATCGCTCGCTGAACATACGCTCAGACGGGAAAACGCTCAATCGATACGTGCATAAGCTGGTCGCTGAGCATTTTTCGGATCGAAAGAACATTGAGCAGACCTATGTTATTCACCTCGACCACGATAAACAAAACAACTATTATCAAAATCTACAGTGGGTTACAAAAAATGAGATGATTGAGCATAATCGGAATAATCCGAATCTCAAAAATCGTCCGGCTCCCCGCCCGACCCGAAATTATAAATTGACCGAAAGCAAGGTAAAGATCATCAAGAAGCTTCTCCGGAACGATAAAAACCGGCTGAAGATGATTGCTAAACAATTTGGTATTACCCATACCCAGTTAAACAGAATTCGTTCCGGCGAGAACTGGAAACACGTTACCATCGACGGAGACTAGTACGAAATCAGGTAATAGCTTTAAGTGATGTTTGAGATTGAGAGCAGCAGCCGGTAGAGGATCTCAGCCGGCTGCCTTGTTTGATGGCTTCCGTGACCGAACTCAGCCCATCAACGGTAAAAGCTAGCGATTCGTTGGCTGATTAGTGGGTTCGTCAACAGCCTGTTTGGCTAGTGGCAACGACAAAAAGAAGGACGTACCAACTCCTTCGTCTGTTTCGAACCATATGGCTCCTCCCGCATGCTCAACTCCACGCTTAGCGATGGCCAGTCCTAAACCAGACCCGCCCCGCTTGGTACTAAAGTTGGGCAGAAAAACTTTCTTACGAATGGCCTCCGGAATACCTGCCCCATTATCGTGCACTTCAATCTGAACCTCATCTTCGTTTGTGTAAAGCCGCAGATCGAGCACCGGTTTACGTTCGGCGGGAACAGATTGAATTCCATTGATGATCAGATTCGTTAGAATACGACCAATGAGCTGACGATCGCCCACCACCATGACCGGACCTGGTGCAATTTGGCGTTGCAAGCGAATTCGGTCGTCGTCGGCATACAGGTCAGCCGCTTTGTTGATCACACCCGTTACTTCAAACACTTCGTTCTTGGGCAAAGGCATTTTTGCGAAATCGGAGAACGAAGTAGCAATATCACTCAGGTTGTCGATCTGGTCAAGGAGTGAATCAAACGTTCGCTGAATTACCCGCCGTAGCGCCGGGTCAGTCGCTCCCACCGAGCCATTGCCTTTTCCTAATCCGTTAGCATCCGGAAGCGTCCGTTGCAGGTGCTGCAAGGTCAGTTTCATCGGTGTAAGCGGATTTTTGATTTCGTGAGCAACCTGCTTGGCCATCTCACGCCAGGCTGATTGCTTTTCGTTCTGTGCCAGCGCCAGCTTGCTCTCTTCCAGCTTGACCAGCATCCGGTTGTACTCGTGTATCAGCGCCCCAATTTCATCGTCCGAACGCCAGGGAAGCGGCTCATTCGGTTGATTGAGGTTTGTTTTCCGAATCTTCTGCGTCAGCAGTTTAAGCGGTTTCGTTAGTATGTTCGATGCGAAGTAGGAAAGAATCAGAAAGAATAAAAACAAGCCCGTGAAGATGCTTAGTGCCGATGAAATCACCTCAATGATCTGTCGATCCAGCTCAGGACGAGCGTAGAAATAAGGGATACTCAATACGCCCAACAGCCGTCCATCGTACGATTTTATACCGGCATAGGCGGTACGATACTGCTTGCTGCCCAACGATTCATTCAGCAGTTTCTGATTTTCCTTTTCCTCAATAACGTGGATATACGCCTGGGCATTAATGCGCTTGGAAAGATGGCCACTTTCGTACATCAGCGGGCGCGTGGAAGTGGTCAACCGCCCGGCCGTATCGAACAGATTAATGTCAATATCAGCATCGCGGGCAATCTTGCGCAGTTCCTCTTCCATAGACGCTTTGCTCCGCCTGCCCTGCCAATATTCATCCAGATAGGTCACGAAATTGGCGCCAATATTTCGCGTGTTGCTGATGTACGTATTCTCCTGATTGGTGATGTAGTTTGAGCTGATCACACTCAGGATAATAACGATAACGAGCAGCAAAGGCAGAAAAAAAGCAACGTTTAACAGTATCTGAATTCGCGTTGAATAATTGACGCTGAACCGCGAAAACCCGTAGTGGATTGCATACATAACAATGACAAGCAATACGGTAAGTACCAGCAGCAAGTACAGAAACGAGAAGTTAGAGAAAATATTCTTGAAGGGGTACTCCGCCGACGACACGATCACAATACGCCCATCCTGACCACGTTGCCCGACGTGCTGATAGCCATTGGCTATCAACCCGCTACTGTACAACGACGAATCAGTCAGCATCGTAGCCGGCATTTTACGGTCATAGTTGTAACTACCTGCGCTGTACAGAATTCGCGGAAAAGAAGTGGCAACCGGTTGCTTTTTCAGAATCGCGTAGCTGTACTCCTGCGTATCCGGGTTCTGCATGAACTTTGTGTCCACCAACAGTTCTGGATAAACGCTCTTAGGCCGTTCGTTGCGTAGACTTAAATTGAGTACGACGTAACCAACCGTATCCGAAGTAGCGGGCGACCAATCCGACATCTGCTTGACGGGCACAAAACAGATATACTGCTTAATAAACTGATTACCAACCTCGTTGATGAAATAAATCCCCGGATAAGCAGTCTGATAAGCGGGTCGTTGGTACCGGGTCGTTAACTTGGCGAACGTACCGGCGTTCGGGCTGATGTCAAGAGGCTGTCCATTGGGCCGAAACGATAGCACGTCGATGTCATATTTATCAAAATACTTGTCCAGATGAGCGCTCTTGACTCGCTGTTGGATTCGCTCTCGGACCAAAAGCGTATCGTTCCGTAACGAGCGGGCAATCTCCCCATCAGCCATAATTGATTCCTGCGCTTTACTCATCAGGAACTCACCAAACTCATCGTTTTCAGCCAGCAACTGCTGAGCAAATTCGCGCTCGTGCACCAGCTGCTTTCTGATTTCCTGATGGTAAACTACATAGGCAGTCGTCAGCGCACATACAAAAGCGGCCAAAAACAGATATACAGACGTTTTATAACGAAACGTGTATAGCGAGCGCGGAAAACGGCCTAGATAAATAACGGAGAAATACAGCCCGTTTAACAGAATAACGGGCTTGAGCGGTAGACTTAGTCCGTAAAAAAGAACTACTGTAATAAGCGTACCTGTAACCAAAAACAGCAACCCATTCCCTATTACCCGGTTGAACCGAAGAAAGATGCTGGCTAACAGATGGACCAGCAAAAAGTAGATGGCGGATATAACAACAAAGACAAGTAGGCAAACAATCTTTAGCACCGAAAATCGAATGCTCAGCGTGATATCGAGCGTAAACTGTGACTTCTCGTAGATGTTATTCAATTCACTGTAACAACCCAGGAAGACAAAGTAGCTTGCTACTATGCATCCAACCGATATGATTTTCTTTAAACCCGCCGACAAATGAATCAGTCGGTTGTAAGTTTTGGATCGGTAGTAATAATAGACCCAATAGTACCCCAGCACAACGACCACTAAGGCGTTCAGTAATAAATCGCCCAGCGACGGAACGAGTACCGAGGAAGCGTAAAATTTAGGATTGAACAGGTCCGACTCGACAAATAAAAACGGCACACCGAAGTAAAGCATCCCGGCGCGTAGAAGCACCAGGTAAGATGCTAACCACAAAAATCCGACTTCGTACCGGCGGCTTCGCTTGAAGCGAATAAGCATCTGTAAGACATACAACCCCAGAAAAATAACGCCGAGCGTAGCCAAGATAACGGTATTAACTGGCGTCGAATGGTTGCGATACGCATCAATCTTGGGCGGGACAACCGAAAACAGATACACCGGCGTATTGTCGTAAATAGCCTGATATACGTTTGTCCGTTTATGGCTGATGGCCTCAGGATCAATCGCAAATAACGCTGAATTATACCCTGACTGTAAATAGATGTTGTTGTTACGATACTGCCGGTAAACGTTGATCAGCGAAAAAACGGCAAGCGTATCGCTACTGGTACGTATCCGACGACAACTAACAATGTATTTACCCTGCTCGAAGTCAACCAACGTTGGGAAGGTGATCGACGCGATTCGTTTGTAATCAGGAATAAACCGGTAGTCAGACCAGAAAACAAGCTGCGTCGCATTGGGCTGCCCGGACTTCGTCCGAAAAATAAAATACGGATACTGGGTGGGCTGACTCATGCTGGCAAATGTCCCGTTCGGGTTCTGCCGGAGTTGCTGCGTCACCTGGTCCAGTTCCTCATTGCTCACCTGCATCTCCTCCTTGACACGCTGCTGCACCGCCGTTATGTATTGTTCATCGGTAGCGCCTGGTGCATTCTGTTCAAGCAACCAGTAACACAATACAGAAAGCCCTACAGCCAGTATCGCCAGTACAAGAAAAATATGTTGTTCTATTCGCTTCACAAGCAGAAGGAAGGCTACAATCGGGATGGCCCTAAAATCATGCCAATTTTAGGAAACAACCATCCGCTGGTTGCCGGCCCCAAACAATCAACAGAAGTAACAGGCGATTTTACCAAGAAAAATCTATGGGCTTTCCAGCCTTTCGGCAATTATACGGAGAAATTATACTTTTTCAACGGTAAACCCGCCCGGCTCGTAACCGATTTCGGCACCGAGTACGTACAACAAATGTTTCCGGTCAATAATGATGCGAACCCCTTCGACGTTATACACTTCGTCGGAAGAGCCGGGTGTATCGAAGCCCAGCAACCAGGATGCTCCGCAGCCACCACCCCGAATACCAACTCGTAAACCGTATTCGTCAGGAATTTTATTGGCCCGTAATGTGTCCATCAATTGCTCCCGCGCTTCGGGCCGAACACGAACAGGATTATCAAGTGCCAGCATAGTTTGTTTTGGTTTATCGTTCATTGTCCTGACTAACGAATCAGTCAGCCGCTAACACCGGATAAACGATAACCCCTTTTGTCAAAATTACCCATTTTTGCCTAAACAACGTTTGTCTCTCTATGGAGTTACTGAGTGATTTTCTAAAATTGATTGTTCCAGCCGGATTAGTGCTTTACGGAATGTATGTGACGGTAAAATTACTGTTGGAACGCGAAGCTGACCGTCACCGCTTTGACATCAAAACCCGCTATACCGAAACCGTTGTCCCCGTACGCTTGCAGGCTTACGAACGCATGGTGTTATTTCTGGAACGGATCAGTCCCAATAACCTTCTCTTACGACTAGGAGGAACATCGACCAACGCTTTAGAGTTTCAGCAGCGGCTTTTGCAGGAAATTCGGGATGAGTACAACCACAACCTGTCGCAACAAGTCTATATGAGTCAGGAGGTTTGGGATCGGATTCAGAGCGCGATGAATGATGTCACAACGCTTATCAACCAAGCCGCTGGCGATACGCAACCCGACGCGCCTGCGCTTGACCTTTCCAAGCGTATTTTCGAGCGTATCATTCAGAAAGACCGGCTGCCAACTACCGACGCGCTCAAAGCCGTCAAGGAAGAGATTCAAACGATGTTTATGTAGTTCAAAAAGCTCGATTACTATCCAAATAGGCTAGTCGATAACGTCAACGCTTGCTCAATGGCATTTTGGTTGATTGGCAGGTTGCAGCCAAGCTGGGTAAGCGTACCAATAATTTCTTCGGTTGGCAGGTTGCCCGTCAGGTCGTCAGCGGCCATCGGGCAACCACCAAACCCACGCAGGGCACCGTCGATCCGACGGACGCCCGCCCGATACGCAGCCTCGACTTTGGCGGGAGCCTCTCCCGGACGTGCATGCAAATGCGCGCCAAACTCAACGTCGGGAAAAGTAGCCAGCAGGTGCCGAAAGAGGGTTTCAATCCCCTCGGGCGTTGACGACCCGACCGTATCGGAAGGAGCAATAATCCGAACACCTATATCCACTAATTTGCCCGTGAAATCGCTAATGAGTTCGGGGCTACACGGATCGCCGTAAGGGTTTCCAAAGCCCATTGACAGATAAACAACGAGTTGTTTGTCAAGCTGAACGCAAATTTTTTGCATCTGCTCAACATCCGCCAATGCCTGACCAATTGACTTATTGGTATTACGCTGCTGAAACGTTTCGGACACGGAAAGCGGAAAACCCAGGTAGTCGATCGTAGCAAAGCTGGCAGCCTGTTCAGCACCACGAACGTTCGCCACAATCGCCAACAACTTTGTGCGGGTGTCGGTCAGATTCAATCCAGCCAACACGTCGGCGGTATCACGCATTTGCGGAATTGCTTTGGGAGAGACAAAGCTGCCAAAATCGAGCGTATCGAAACCAACCCGCAACAACGCGTTGAGGTAGCGAATTTTCTCGTCCGTTGGCACGAAATGCGTAAGGCCCTGCATGGCATCACGCGGGCATTCGATTAGTTTCATGGGCGTGCGCTCGGTTGACGTGATACCACTGCCAATACCATCATCACAGCCGCACAAATAGCCAGCCCACCCGCTTCACGAGCCATTTCAATATTCATGCTCCGCATTCCGGCTTCACTAAACATAAACCCTTCAAACGCAGGAGGCCACTGATAAATAGCGGCTACAACGTAAATCAGCGACATAGCTGCCAGAAACCACCAGCGGGCCATACCTGCGTAGGCCATAAAACAAGCCACTGCGGCAAATCCGTAAATCGGTACCCAAATCTCCGGGTCAGGGTCGTTGTACTGGAAGGCCGCAAAAAGGACAAATAGCAGTCCGAAAACAATCGAAAGAATTTTACGCATGACTTAGTCAAAAGTTTACAGCAATGGGCTGGTCTAATTTCTGGTTCGTGAACGCATGCTGGCCGAAATCGGTAGCTTCTCGTAGTAGTGCTGTGCTGTCGGCGGGGACGCCCGCCCGGTTCTCAAAACCGACACCACAGCATTACCATAGCCTATTTGATTACCGGCAATACTGAGCGACTGCATTCGCAGCATCCGCATATCCCAGGTTTTGTGCCTGTTTTAGACTCAGACAGCCACCCTCGCGCTCATCCTGAAGAATCTGGGCGATGCCTAATCCGTAAAAGGCTTTGCCGTATTTTGGGTCAGCCTGTACAGCCTGCTGAAAATCAGCCGTTGCGCCAGGAAGATCTTTCTGCTGAAATTTCAGATTTCCCCGGTTGTATAAAGCTAGTGCGTTCTTCGAATCCAATGAAATAGCCTGCGAAAAATCATTTAAAGCGGGTTGAATCTGCCCTTGCGCGGCAAACAGTTGTCCCCGGTTCAGAAAAATTTCGGCGCTGACACTACGACTCGTGTCAGGAGCTAGCCGAATTGCGTCCGAATAATCTTTCAACGCGCCGGTAAGGTCATTTTGGGCAACCCTAAGCAATCCCCGATTGTAATAAGGCCGGTAGAAGTCGGGAGCCAGTTTAATGGCCTGATCATAATCCAGCGTTGCATTGGCGTATTCTTTTAGCTCAAAATAAGCAACACCGCGCGAATTAAACGCTTCGGCATTATCGGCATCGGCTTCTACAGCCTGGTTCAGCGCCTGGACCGCTTCCCGGAATTTGCCTTGTTTTAAATAATTTCTCCCTTGTTCAAGATAATTATCAGACGAAGTACAGGCGCTGATAATGAACAACGTACACCAAAAGACACAAAAAGAACGATTCATCACTCATGATATTTTGCGCAAAGGTACGGGCGAAATTTGGTCGTTTGGCTACTATTTAATTAACTTTGCATCGGCAAATCGGTGCTACCAGCTCCTGCTGAATCCCCCAGGTCTTGACCGAAGCAAGGGTAGGTGGTCGTAGCGGTGAGACATTGGTTTGCCATTTTTTGTTTCCGCTACCCGCTTATCCAGGTTTTACGGAAACATTTTGTTTGTTTAGCGGATTATGCGGGGTAGCTGTATCAGACCGCTAAAGTGCCTAAACCTAACATGGATCTGCTCAATCAACTTACCGCGTCGTTTCGGGACGCGTTTCATTCCGATCCGCTCCTGATCTGTTCCCCTGGCCGTGTTAATCTAATCGGCGAACACACTGACTATAACGAAGGATTTGTTCTACCAGCGGCTATCGACAAGGCCATTTATCTGGCCGTTGGTCCGCGAAACGACGATGAGCTTCACTTTATCGCTCACGACTTGAACAAAACATATCGTGGCTCGCTCGCCAACCTGACCCCTACAAAAACGTGGGCTGATTACTTATTGGGCGTAGTCGCGCAGTTCGTCCTGAATGGGCAACCCATACGCGGATTCAATTGCTTGTTCAGCGGAACGATTCCGATGGGCGCGGGCCTGTCGTCGTCGGCAGCACTGGAAAATGGCGTTGGCTTTGCCTTGAATGAGCTGTTTGATCTAGGATTAGATCGGCTGACGATGGTAAAGCTGTCTCAACGCGCCGAAAACGAATTTGTTGGTGCGAAGGTAGGCATCATGGATATGTTTGCCAGTATGATGGGCAAGGCGGATCATGTGATTAAACTGGATTGCCGTTCGCTGGAATACACCTACGCTCCTTTACGAATGGATGGCATCAGCATTGTTTTGTGCGATTCGCGGGTAAAACATTCGTTGGTTTCTTCGGAATACAATACGCGCCGGGCTGAGTGCGAAGCGGGCGTACGGTTTCTAAAAACGTTTTATCCGGAAATCAACAGCCTGCGCGATGTGACGATGGATATGCTCGATACGCACCTCAAAAACGCGGAGCCGCTCATTTACCGCCGGTGTGCTTATGTCGTACAGGAAAATCAGCGCTTGCTGGATGGCGTCGCGGCTTTGGAGGAAAATAACGTTGCCATATTCGGCCAATTGATGTACGGTTCTCACGAAGGGCTCAGCCAGTGGTACGAAGTGAGTTGTCCCGAACTGGATACGCTGGTCGAAATTGCCCGCGAGCATCCGGGTGTTCTGGGAGCCCGCATGATGGGGGGCGGTTTTGGTGGCTGTACAATCAATCTGGTACGTGAAGACGCCCTTGAGGATTTTACGGAACTGATTACCAAACAATATAAAGCCAGAACGGGTAAAGATACGTACCTTCACGCCTGCAAAATCCAAAATGGTACGAACCTAGTCAGCAAGGCGGTGAGTTATTAAGGGATCGTGTCTTTTACGTGCATTACCAAGGAATAGCTTTCGGGCTTACTAGCTTAACGGCCTACTTAATTCTATTTAACTATGAAATTTTTCATTGACACGGCTAATCTGGCCGACATTCGCGAAGCTCAGGAAATGGGCGTTCTTGATGGCGTTACGACAAACCCATCGTTGATGGCCAAAGAAGGCATCACCGGTAAAGACAACGTAATGCGTCACTATAAACAAATCTGCGAAATCGTAGAAGGTGATGTAAGCGCAGAGGTTATCTCGATCAAATACGAAGAGATGATCAAAGAAGGCGACGAACTGGCTGAAATCGATGAGAACATCGTCGTGAAGATTCCAATGACCGGCGACGGCGTCAAAGCAATCAAATATTTCTCGGAAAAAGGTATTCGTACCAACTGTACATTGATTTTTTCGGCGGGTCAGGCGTTACTAGCGGCTAAAGCAGGTGCTTCGTTCGTATCTCCATTCGTAGGTCGGTTGGATGATATTTCGACCGATGGTATGGAGCTGATCGAACAGATCGTTACGATTTTCACAAACTACGGCTTCACCACCGAAGTACTGGCAGCTTCTGTCCGTCACCCAATGCACGTTATCAAATGCGCTGAGATCGGTGCTGACGTGATGACGGCTCCGTTGAGCGTTATCAAAGCGTTGCTCAACCACCCACTGACCGACAGCGGTCTGGCTAAGTTCCTGGCCGACCACGAAAAGGCAAACTTACCCGTTAAGAAGTAAAAACTAGTTGTCAAACCTCACGGGTTCGCTGCTTCGCTGGTGAACCCGTGAGGTTTGACAATTTATACGTATAGCTATGTTTTCTTCCGAATCCGTTCTTAGTCTAGACCACGCGGACATCTACCAGGACAACAAACTGATCTTGGGCGATGTGTCGTTTCAGATAAACAAAGGCGATTTTGCTTATCTGATTGGACGAACGGGCAGCGGTAAGACATCGTTGTTAAAGACGCTCTACGCCGATTTATGGCTACGAAATGGTAGCGGTTCGGTGGCTGGCTATTCACTTGACAAACTTAAACCGCGTGACGTGCCTTTCCTGCGTCGCAAAATCGGTATCGTTTTTCAGGATTTTCAGTTGTTTTTTGACCGCTCGGTCGAAGACAACCTGCGGTTTGTTCTGAAGGCAACGGGCTGGAAAAGCAAAGCAGACATGAACAACCGTATCGCCGAAGTGCTGATGCAGGTTGGTCTGGGCACGGCTCAGAAAAAGATGCCTCACCAACTGTCGGGTGGCGAACAACAACGGGTTGTTATTGCCCGTGCTATGCTCAATGAGCCACTGGTCCTGATTGCCGATGAGCCTACGGGTAATTTGGATCCGGCGGTTTCGGATCAGATCATGAAGGTTTTTCAGGCTATCAACAATGCGGGGACGGCCATGCTCATGGCGACTCACAACTACGAATTGCTGAATAAGTACCCTGCCCGCGTTCTGCGTTGTCAGGATGGACAGGTAGTAGAACTAAGCGGTTAGTCATCTTCAGATAATTTCTTGCCACAGCCTCTCATTAGAGGCTTTTTTGTTGCCTATAAAACTGCCTAGGGATTCTACTAGATTATTGGTTGTTCATTGAAACAGCCATTGAAAATGAGGCAAAATAACGTTGCTTTGGTGTTTCGATCAATCGATTGCCATGAAACCAGTACGTTTTGTCTTGATTTGTGTTAGTCTGTTAAGTTGCCTGTTATTGCTCTCCCCTGCTTCGCTCCTGGCGCAAACCCGGCGTAACAAACCGATTGACTCCAAGGCGACGAAAGAAACAGCCGCCTTATACCATAACCTGCGCAAACTGTCAAGAAAGCACATTCTGTTTGGGCATCAGCACGCTACCGAATACGGTCACGGATGGTCCGGCGACTCCAATCGGTCAGACGTTAAATCGGTAAGTGGTTCACATCCCGCCGTTATCGGAGTTGACTTCAGCGGGTTATCGGGACGACCAACCGAAGCGGTTGAGAAAGCAAAAGAATCGCTGCGCAAACAGATCGTTGATACCTACGACCGGGGTGGTGTGACGACCGTTGCCTGGCATTTTTCGAATCCGGCTTCCAAAGGCGGTTTTTACTGGGTTGACTCGCTCTCGGCTCCGGCGGTAGCGCTCCTCGTTCCCGGCGGCTCCCACCACGAGCAATACAAACAGATTCTGCGCACCATCGGTGAGCTGGCTCATTCTGTAAAAGGAAACGATGGCAAGCTGGCTCCGATGATTTTTCGACCTTACCACGAACTCGATGGTGGCTGGTTCTGGTGGGGAAAACCGCACTGCAAAAAAGAAGATTTTGTGTCGCTCTGGCGCTTTACCGTTTCGTACTTACGCGACAGCCTCCAGGTACATAATTTCCTGTACGCTTTTTCGCCCGACTGTCTTTACAAAACAGAAGCCGACTATTTGGACCGGTATCCTGGCGACGAGTGGGTCGATATGGTCGGGGTTGACAACTACGCCGATTTTGGCCGAAACGGTCGCTACAACGTCAACGCTGGTATTCAAAAACTAAAAATCGTATCAGATTATGCCCGCAAAGCCGGTAAGTTAGCAGCCTTCACCGAAACGGGCCTGGAGTCGATTCCCGATACAACCTGGTGGACCAATACGCTACTGAAAGCGCTCAAAGCCGAGAAAATGCGCTTAGCCTACGTGCTCGTCTGGCGCAACGACGTTCGTAGCCCAACGCATTACTACGCACCCTATCCCGGTCAGGCCAGTGTTCCCGACTTCCTCCGCTTCTATCAGGACCCTTACACGTGGTTCGAAACGGACTTACCCAATATGTATCGACGCAAGTGGTTGTTCTTCTAGCTAATGTCGTGGGGTCAGGTTTGAGAACCTGACCCCACGACGACAGACGCGTTGAGGGTAATCCATAAGTCCGACTTGTTTTCCGCTTATCCAAGTTTTGCCCGACACGGTTGAATGATTGCGTATCTTTGTTTTTACGCAATTTTCTACGCATTCAATTTCTAGTATATGAACAAGTTTGTTTGGGGTGCCCTGCTAATTTGCTGCACTGTAGCAAACCCGTTATGGGCAGCCGGACCAGCACCGCTTGTCTACGACGTTGACCTGAACGACCGGGCCGATGATCTGTTCAAAGTAACGCTTCATGTGGACGGACTAAAACCCGAAAACGCTGTTTATCAATTCGCTTCTACGGCTCCTGGTACGTATCAGGTCATGGACATTGGCCGTTTTGTCCGCTCGTTTAAAGCCTTCGACAAGAAAGGAAAAGAACTGGCAACGCAGCAAGTCTCGGTCAATCAATGGAAGATTCAGCAGCCTGAGCAGGTCCGTCAGATCAAGTATCAAATTGCTGAAACCTGGGATACCCCGGTCAAGCAGGATGTTATTTACCGCATGTGCGGCACTTCAATCGAGAAAGATCATGCGCTCATCAACGGGCAGGGCGTATTCGGCTTTCCGCAGGGTATGCAGGCGAGTCCGCTGGCAGTGAAGATTAGCTACCCGATGGAATGGACCGTTGGAACGGCGCTGGAAAAAAACAAAGACGGTTACTACCTGGCTGATAGCTACGACCGCGTTGTTGACTCCCCTATTTTGCTCGGTCGCCTGACCCGCGCCGAAACCAATGTAGCCGGAGCCGCCATCGAGATGTACACCTATTCGAAAACAAACCAGGTTACCTCTGAGCAGTTGCTGAACAGCATGCAGTCGATGCTACAGGCTGCGGGGCAGTTTCTGAAAAAGCTACCGGTTAAACGATACACCTTTTTGTATCATTTTGAAGACGAAAGCTGGGGTGCCTGGGAGCATTCGTACAGTTCGGAGTACATTTTTAAAGAAGTTCCTTTCTCTCCGGCACTGGCGCAAACCGCTACATCCATTGCAGCTCACGAGTTTTTCCACGTGGTCACTCCGTTGAACATACACAGTGAACTTATCCAGCAATTCAATTTCATCACCCCTACTCCATCGGCGCATTTATGGCTGTACGAAGGTGTCACCGAATGGGCCAATGGCGCGATGCGGCTACGGGGTGGCTTGACCACTTTGGAGGATTACTGTACTGAACTGAGCCAGAAAGTAAAAATCGATCAGCAACTCGACACGACCTATAGCCTGCTCAAACTTGCCCTGACGTGCTACACCCCCGAAGGTCAGCGGCAGTATGGTAACATTTACAACCGGGGCGCTTTGGTTGCTGGCCTGCTCGACATCCGGCTGCTCGAACTATCGGGCGGGAAGCGTGGTCTGCGGGAAGTAATCAATGAACTGACTACCACGTACGGTCCTAACCGCCCCTTCTCCGAAAAAGATTTCTTTGCCATTTTCACGCAGAAGACCTATCCGGAAATCGGCGACTTCTTTGATCGCTACGTCAAGAATGCAGAGCACCTGCCACTCCAGGAGTATTTTGACAAGATCGGTATCCTGTACAAGCCAGCCATTGCGACCGGGAAGAAACTGCCTTCGTTGGGGATGCGGATCGGTCCGGTTAGCGACACTCTCCGCCTGCGGCAAGTAAGCGAGCCGCTGCGCCAAGCTGGGATTCAGGAGAATGACGAATTGATTAGCTTCGATCAACAGCCGGTCAATCCATCGTCGTTGCCTACGCTTCGGGAGAAGATTCGTAGCCTCAAAGCGGGCGATAGCTATACCGTAACTGTTCGTCGTAACGGCCAGCCATTAACGGTCAATGCAGCCATGCTGGAGATCGACGAAGTAAATCGCTACGTGTTCGAGCCAAACCAACAGGCGACATCGCAGCAACTTCAGCTACGTGAACGCTGGCAGAAGAATTTGTAGATGCCATCTTTTTTGTGTTGTTGGCGGGGCCGCCCGTGCGGTTTGAGAACCCGACAGCACCTGGGATACTAAGAAATTGGGGTCGTTAGTGGTGTCAGGTTCTCAAACCTGACACCACTAACGACCCCAATTTCTTATACTCTACCTTATCGTTTAGCCGTCAGATAGGCGAATGGAATAATCATTTCTTCCAGTGAGACACCACCGTGCTGGAATGTATTCCGATAGTGATTCACGTAGTAGTTGTAGTTGTTCGGATACGCGAAAAAGTAATCTTCCAGCGTAAACACGTATGCCGTTGATACGTGGGGCTTAGGCAGGAACAGACGCTCTGGTTTACGACCGACAAACAAGTGGTTATCATCGAAGCCCAGGTTCTTGCCTTGCTTATAACGCAGGTTTGTGTTCGTCTCCCGGTAGCCAACGATTTTGGCCGGTTTCTGTACCCGAATCATTCCGTGGTCGGTTGTAACAACGAGCCGTCCACCTTTGGCGGCAATTTTTTGTACGAACTCCAGCAGTGGCGAATGCAAAAACCACGACCGCGTAATGGAACGATAAGCCGACTCGTCCGGAGCCAGTTCCTTAATCATCGCCATGTCGGTACGGGCGTGGGATAGCATATCCACAAAGTTGTACACAATCACGTTCAGATGATTTTGTAGTAAGTTGTTAAAGTTGTCGACCAACGATTTGCCCTGACCAACGTTTAGAATTTTGTGGTAGGACGTTTTTACGTTCAGGCGACTTTGCTCAATCTGACGGCGTAAAAATTCGTCTTCGTGGTTGTTTAACCCTTCGTCTTCACTGTCGTCATTAACCCACAGATCCGGATGCTTGCGCTCCATTTCGCTCGGCATCATTCCCGAAAAAATAGCGTTCCGGGCAAAGCCTGTCGTCGTGGGCAGAATTGAGTAATAGGACGATTCTTCTTCGACCGTAAAGTACTCAGCCAATAGCGGTTCAATAACTTTCCACTGGTCGTACCGCAGGTTATCGATCAGGATAAAAAACAGCGGCCCCGAGTTATTGAATTGATCCAGCAAGGGAAACACTTTTTTGCGCATCAGCTGGTGCGACATAACTGGACTGTCTGCCTTAGGATCGTTGAGCCAGTCCTCGTAGTTGTCCATGACGAACTTACAGAAGGTCGAGTTAGCCTCACTTTTCTGCATGTTCATTACTTCACTCATGCTTCTATCCTGCGACCCATCCAGTTCCAGCTCCCAGTAAATAAGCTTTTTATAAACATCAGCCCATTCGTTGAAATCCATGCGGTCGTTGTACTGCATAGAAATATTTCGGAAATCCTGCTGGTAGCCGATGTTGGTACGTTCCGTCACCAGACGCTTGTTGTCCAGAATTTTTTTGACCGAAAGCAGAATTTGGTTCGGGTTGAGTGGCTTGATGAGGTAGTCGGCAATCTTGGAGCCAATCGCTTCTTCCATGATATGCTCTTCCTCGCTTTTGGTGATCATCACAACCGGCAGGTTTGGCCGCATCTGTTTGATCTGCGCAAGCGTTTCGAGGCCGGTCATACCAGGCATCATTTCATCTAAGAACACGACATCGTAATTGCTCTGCTCTACCTCTTCCAGTGCATCGGCCCCGCTGTTTACGGGTGTCACATCATAGCCTTTATTTTTCAGAAACAGGATGTGCGGCTTGAGCATGTCAATCTCATCGTCGGCCCATAGTATCGAATAATTTTGCATGCAGTCTGGCTTTTCAATGGTTAATAAATTCGTCGGAAAACACTTATAATACATTCCATTTAAGGCAGTTCATGTTCGATTCAGAACCGGTCGAATGCCCTAAAACAAGGCAAATGTATTGAGTAGAAGGTCACCCTCTTCTAAACATCAAACGCCCGCTTGTGTTTGGACGGTTCATAATTAAGGTTTTTTAACAAACCGCACAGGCGTTTTACTACCGATAAATCACCCGTAACCAGGCGATCCGACGAGGATGATAAAAGTTGGCTAACTTTTTACGCTATTTTTACGGCAATCTCTATATATTGAATTCCCTATCGGATTTTGGTTAGTTCTAACCCATGAAAAAATTAGTAGTTCTCACTGTGCTACCGCTGCTGGTAAGTAGTCTGGCAAGCGCCTATACCGTGGCCGATTCAGTGGGTGTTGAGAAAAAAGACGGTAAACGGTTTATTCTGCACCGCGTCGATCAGGGGCAAACCTTGTACGCTATTGCTCGGCGCTATTCCAGTTCGGTGAGTGCGATTAAATCGGCAAATCCTAATATAGGTAATGCCGTTCGATTCGCTCAAGTGGTTCGGATTCCAATTGCTGATGGCGCGCTTAGCCGGAAAGAAGCGAAAGCTATCGACAAGGCCATTCGAAAGGAAGAGAAAGAAAAGGATAAGGAAGCCAAAAACGATACGGGTACTTCGACGAAAACGGCGGAGCGGCAGAACAAAGAAGCCCGTAAAAGCAGCGATCCAGCCAAAGCAGGTATTCACGTAGTAGAATCTGGCCAGACGTTATACAGCCTGGCGGTTCGTTATGGCGTGTCGCAGGCCGATCTTCGCAAATGGAATAACCTACCCGGCAACAACGTCCTGATCGGACAGGCACTAATCGTTACGGAGAAAGCTTACCAGGCCCGCACACCTTCTACCCCCGTTGCGACTGCGCCCGTAAAAGTGCCAACGCCAGCTAATGCCGATACACCCGCTCGTACCGTACCCAAAGTAGAGCGTCCGGCTCCGCGAAAAAGTGAGTCGACAGCAAAAGTAGAAACGCCCAAGCCCGAAAATACGACTGCGCCTAAAACCGAGAATCAGCCCAGTTCGCCTACTTCATCGTCAGCAACGGAGAAATCGGAGGAAGTTGAAATAGAAACGCCCAGACCGGGCAACGACGCGCCAATGCCAACGCGTGGCCGACGGATTGCCACGAGTGGCGTTGCCGAAATGATCGACGGCGATGGTTCGGGTAAGTATCTGGCGCTGCACCGCACCGCCCCCATTGGTACGCTGGTTCAGGTACGCAACGAATTCAACAACCAAAGTTTGTGGGTGAAGGTGATTGGCCGGCTTCCCGACACGGGCGTCAATGACAAGATCCTGGTAAAACTGTCAACGCAGGCATTCGCGAAACTTTCCCCGCAAGACCGGCGTTTTCGGGCAGAGGTCAGTTACATTGCTCCTTAAACAGTTTTCGGCGGTAACCTAGTCAACGCATTGCGCATCGATTTCTGCTGAAAACGGACAACCTAAACGTATGGAAACGAAAGAAGAACGCATTGCCCGGCGAAATCGAGAACGGGATAAGAAAATGAAATCCTCACCGGGTTACGTTACGTTCAGCATCATGTTTACGCTGGCTTATCCATTTATTGCGGTATTCACCTTCGTCATGTCAACGCTGTTGGCTATTTTTTCGAGCGTGTCCCGGGTAATGGCCTGGGCCGTCAGTGGAGGAAAATCACATTGACACATACCCAACTTTCTGATTTACTTAACGAGAAGGCCGATCAGTACAATCGGCCTTCATTTATTGATCGCGATCCCATCAGCATTCCGCACCGCTTTTCGCAAAAGCAGGATATTGAAATCATGGGATTCTGGTCAGCCGTATTAGCCTGGGGACAGCGACCGGTAATTCTAAAAAAGTCAACCGAGTTGGTCACCCTGATGGATGGTGCTCCGTACGACTTTATCCGGAACCACGAGGAAAGCGACCTCAAGCGGTTTCTAGCTTTTAAGCACCGCACCTTTAACGCCACCGACGCCCTGTACTTTCTGCATTTTTTCCGTCAGTATTACCAGCAGAACGACTCGCTGGAAGATGCCTTTCTGACTGTAGAGAACTCCACCGTTGAACCCAATCTGATCGCTTTCCACGACCGCTTTTGTGGGCTTACTGACTTCTTTCCCGAACGGACTCGTAAGCACATTGCCACGCCCGCCCGCAATTCATCGTGCAAACGACTGCTGATGTTTTTGCGCTGGATGGTTCGCCGGGACGACCGGGGTGTCGATTTTGGGCTTTGGACACGCCTTCGCCCTGATCAACTGGTTATGCCGATTGATGTTCACGTCAACCGCGTAGCGCGTAAGCTGGGCTTGCTGGTCAGACCGCAAACCGATTGGAAAGCAGCATTAGAACTCACCGAAAATCTGCGCCAGTTTGACGGCATGGACCCAGTACGGTACGATTTCGCTTTATTCGGGCTGGGCGTCGAAGGCGAAATGTAAGGCTTCACGTTATGCATTCATAACCCATTCGTAAAAACGGTAAACTGTCGGTAATAAGCACGAGTCGAACAATTCGTTATTTTGCCGCATGACAACTCCGTGGCGCATTTTTGGCTTAGTAACGACCTGCTGGCTATTTTCAGTAACGCTTCTTTTGGCGCAGATCCGACCGAAGAAAGCCTTATTTATTATCGTAGATGGGATTCCGGCGGATGTCATTGAGCGGGAATCGACGCCAAACCTGGACAGCATAGCCAAGGAAGGTGCTTACAAACAGGCTTATGTGGGTGGTATCAAAGGCACGTACTCGCAAACGCCAACCATTTCGGCAGTCGGGTACAACAGCCTGCTGACGGGTACCTGGGTTAACAAGCACAACGTCTGGGACAATAGCATCAAAGCACCCAACTACCACTACCCGACTATTTTTCGGTTGTTTAAAGAGCAGTATCCGACGAAAAAGATCGCTGTTTTTTCCAGTTGGGTCGATAACCGAACAAAGCTTGTGGGTGAAGGACTCGCTCAGACGGGCAACCTCAAACTTGATTACCACACGGATGGCTATGAACTGGACACGGTACGTTTTCCGCACGATCCGGAACGTGATTTCATGGCCAAGATCGACCATCAGGTCGTATCGGATGCCGTTGCATCAATTCAAAACCAGGCTCCTGATCTGACCTGGGTATATCTCGAATACACCGACGACATGGGCCATCGTTATGGCGACAGTCCACCCTTTGTCAAAGCCGTACACCAAGTGGATGCCGAGATTGGCCGCATCTGGAACGCTATTCAGCAGCGGCAGAAAAACAACGGGGAAGACTGGCAGATTTTTATAACGACCGACCACGGCCGGGATGAGCAAACAGGCAAGAATCACGGTGGGCAGTCGCCCCGGCAGCGCGCTACGTGGCTAGTTACAAACACCAAAAACCTCAATGCATATGCTGAACGGTTTCAGCCAGCCGTTGTCGATATCATGCCCACAATGGCCCGTTTCCTGACCGTTTCGATTCCCAAGGAACTGAGTCGGGAGATTGATGGCATCCCGCTCACGGGTTCTGTTTCGTTAGCGGAGCCAGTGATCCAGCCTAAACCAAACCAGTTAGACATAACCTGGAAAGCGCTGGCGCAAACCGGAACGGTCAACGTATGGCTGACAACAACCAATCAATTCGAAACGGGCGGTAAAGACACTTACACGCTGATGGCAAAGGTCCCGCTCTCGAAGGAACACGTAGTGATCGGGACAAGTAAACTACCTTCGTCATTTTACAAGATCGTGCTGGAAGGTCCGTCCAACACGGTAAACCGCTGGGTCGTGCTTGGTGAACAGAAGTAGTTCTAAAGCGTGTAGTCTATTACTGATCCGTGAACTACGTTATCAAGTTTGGTGCTGTCAATAGAGTCGTGTGGTCAGGTTTGAGAACCTGACCACACGACTCTATTGACAGAGTTCATAAACTACTGATTGAAAGATGTGAAACTGGTTGACGTTGTTCACACTAAGATGCCAATCCATTTTATGGCCGATTGGCGCGCCAATTGGTCAGTTTCTGCCATTTTTTCTGCTGTAGCTGGCTACGGAGAAATTGGGCAGCCATTCTCCTTTTCGTAAAAGAAATAAACAAAATTATGGTTCGGCAACTTACTTTAGGAAACCATCTTTGCCAGGCTTTATGTCTTTTACGATTACGACTCAGCCTTTTGGTCCATTACCTTCCGACCGGAAGCCGCTGACAGAATATATCCTCCAGTACCCTGGAACGGGCGAGTTTATCTCGGTTATTCCCGAATTCGGGGGTGTTCTCCGTCGCTTGGTCCTCCGTCGTGGCGATCATTTGTACGCTTTGCTGAAATCGCCGGAATCTCCGCAGGCATTGATAGCCGATGAATCATACGCAGGCTCCTTACTTTTTCCTTTTCCAAGCCGCATCCGACACGGGATCTATGCGTTTGAAGGCGAAAAGTATGCGCTGAGAATGAACGAGGCCAGTCGCGATAACGCCATTCATGGTTTTGTGCACGGGCAGACGTTCACCGTAGTCAATCAGGAAACGACGCCTAATCATGCAAGCTTAACGCTTCAATACGATTATGCAGGTGATACCGTTGGTTATCCGTTTCCATTTGCGCTTACGGTCACGTACGAACTAACTCGTGCTGATTGGTTAACCCTTGGCAGCAATCCTTCTGATGACCGTCTGTGTGCGCTGCGCATCAGCTATTCGGTACTCAACACGGGTACAAGCCGCTGTCCAGTAGCCTTTGGCTGGCATCCTTATTTTACGTTTTCGGGAGAATCCATTGACGAATTAACGATCAGTCTGCCCAATCGGCAGGCGATTACGCTCGATGACGCCATGATGCCCAGTGGTCGTCAACCCGCCGAAACGGCTGAAACGATGTCCTTGAAAGAACGGCAGTTCGATGTTCCATTTCTTATCGAACCTACCGGTCAAACGTCTGATGGGATAAGCTATGCGGAAACGGTACTGGAGTCACCGAAAGCAGGGGTCAAGCTCGTAGTTGGCCAGGAGACAGGCGAAGGAAAGCTTAACTATCTGGTGTGTTTTACTCCGCCCCGGCGCGATAGCATCGCCATAGAACCGTTAACCGCCAACGTCGATTCGCTCAATAACGGAGAAGGATTGACGGTTCTCAATCCAGGCGAAGCGACTAGCGGATCGATGTGGGTGCGGTTGCAATAGCGGCTTCGAAACAGGGTGTTAGCCAGGCATAAAGATCAATCTATAGCCTAGCTAACACCCTGTTCTATAAAGACCTGATTTTTATATTTCGAAACCAGACGGTACTCCCCCAATCCTGTAGACCGATACGGCCCGAGAAGTTTCCCTTACTGATTGGGGCAGCATTAAGCTTACTCGCGGCTACTCGTTGCTTCCACTCAGCGCTGGTCAAATCGTGCTCCTGAATGCTGAAGCCGTTGAGAGAGACCGTCAATTTGTTATTTTTCAGGACGAAGTGGATTTGATTCCACTGGCCAACCGGATTCACTTCTCGCAAGCGGGCGTTGGCTACGCTGAAAAAGTCGCCCGCCCGGTGCGTATTTTCCTTCGCTCCTTCGTAGATAGCGTCATCGAGTACCTGAAGCTCTAACCCGGTATCAAAAATGTTTTTGTACTGGGGCGCTTCCTGCACGAAGAAAAAGATCCCGCTGTTGGTAAACCGCTCTACTTTCCATTCCGCTTTAAACTCAAAATTACCGGTAAACGCTGCGTCGGTCACCAGATCTCCCCCGTCGGGCGCTTTGTTGCCGACACGATTTGGCACATTGAGTTTCAAGGCACCCTGATCAATTTGCCAGGACGTTCCCACGGGTTTGCCGCCGTAGGTATGCCAGCCAGCGGTATTTCGGCCATTGAAAAGAAGTTTCCAGCCTTCTTTTTTCTCTTGAGGAGATAACGCATTAGGCGACTGAGCGCGCGTCTCGGCAATGAGAAGGCACAAAAGGAAAACGAGAACATAACGTTTGCGAACCATACGAAAGAGGTATTGCCTACATTCCGAAAGCGGAAAACAGACAATACCTCCTTATGAATCGTGATCTAAAAAACGAACCTACCAGCTAATCGCCTTTAAACGAACACCTTGTGGCGCTTCGGCGTCCGATAGTTTGATACCCGCTTTTCCGCTTTCCACCTGGTAATTCATCGTTTCCTGTTTCAGCTCGCTTTGCTTAGCATCGCGTTTGATGTTGCTTTTGGGTGCGCAGGAATAATAGCCCCGGTAATTTCCGCCGGTCGGTGTAATGACAAACGAATGGTTAGACTCATTGACGGTTATCCGTCCTTTGAAATACGAATACGCTTCCGTCCGGCAGTTGTAGCTCATTACCGAGTTGATCACATATTGTTCGTAGGTACCGTCAGCGTGAAAGTCGAAGACCAGAGCCTGTTCGTAAGCATTGCCCGCGTATACCCCATTGTAGTCCCAAAAGTTCGTTGGCGAGAAAGTTCCGTACGACCATTTACCTACCAACTCAGACGGAATTCGGCTTCCTCCTCCAGTCGATGGGGCGCTCGGACCGTCGGTTGATGGGTCGATGACGGGCTCATTACCTTGTTTGCAGGCTACCGATAACGTTACCAGCGCAAAAAGCGCTATTAAATGCATTTTCATTAGTAGTCGTTTAGTTGTTTCGTTTTGATTCATTTTCTGAATTGTTCACAAAACAAGCAATACGGCTGCCTGTACACTACGCCAGCGTTCACCAAGGTACTAATCCGACGACTGAACTGCCTAAAACAAGGGTTGAACTGTCAGGCTAACCATCTGGCCTGACGACTTACTGATTACTACGGCTGCGCGCCTTTACAATTCAAACGTAATACCCTGTGCAAGCGGTAGGGCGGTGCCATAGTTGACGGTATTCGTTTGCCGACGCATGTACGCTTTCCAGGCATCGGAACCAGACTCACGACCCCCACCCGTTTCTTTTTCACCGCCAAAGGCTCCACCGATCTCCGCGCCCGATGTACCAATGTTGACATTAGCAATGCCACAGTCGGAGCCGACAGCCGACAGGAAGCGTTCTGCCTCACGCATGTTCAACGTAAAAATAGCCGACGACAAACCTTGGGGAACCGCATTTTGCTGTCTGATCGCATCATCCAGCGTACTGTATCGAAGCAGGTACAGGATGGGGGCAAATGTCTCCCGTTGTACGACAGACCACTGATTTTCGGCTTCGGCAATACAGGGCCGAACGTAGCAACCCGACTCAAAACCAAGCCCTTCCAAAAGCCCCGGCTCTACGATAAATCGCCCACCCGACTCACGAATCTCATTTACGGCTAGTTGATAACTTTTAACCGCCTGCTGGTCAATGAGCGGCCCGACATGGAACGACTCATCCAACGGACTACCGATCCGCAGCTGCGCGTAAGCACTTTTAAGCCGATTTTTTACGTCGTCGTATACACTATCCTGCACAATCAGTCGGCGGGTAGTTGTGCAACGCTGCCCTGCTGTACCAACGGCCCCAAAAACAACCGCGGGGATAGCCAGATCAAGATCGGCGTGTTCCGAAATAATAATGGCGTTGTTACCACCCAATTCAAGCAGGCTACGGCCCAATCGACCCGCTACGGCTTCGGCGACTGCTTTGCCCATGCGTGTACTACCCGTAGCCGATACCAGCGCGATACGCGGATCACGCGCCAGCCACTCACCCGCGTCGCGTCCACCCGTAATAAGGCAGGATACGCCTTCGGGCACATCGTTGTTGCGCAGTACTTCACCAATGATCTGCTGACAGGCTAAAGCCGTCAAGGGTGTTTTCTCGGACGGTTTCCAGATGCACACATCGCCACAAACCCAGGCCAGCATGGCATTCCACGACCAGACGGCTACGGGAAAGTTAAAGGCGGAAATGATGCCGACGACACCCAACGGATGCCACTGTTCAAACATCCGGTGCGCTGGTCGTTCCGAATGCATCGATAGTCCATACAACTGGCGGGACTGTCCCACGGCAAAATCGCAGATATCAATAATTTCCTGCACTTCGCCTAGCCCTTCCTGAAGAGACTTTCCCATTTCATAGCTGACAAGCGTACCTAGCTCACGCTTGTAGCGACGAAACTGCTCGCCCATCTGCCGAACAATTTCGCCCCGACGCGGGGCCGGTACCAACTGCCATTCCTGGAAAGCGGCCTGCGCCGTTTCGACAACTCGGTCGTAATCGGCACGGGTGGATGGGTGAACGCGGGCAATAAGCTGCCCATCGGCAGGAGAATAAGATTCAATTGTTTTCTCGGTAGACTGCCAGAACTGCTGCCCAGTGCTTGTTCCGGGCTTTACGGGTTGCGTTGGTAAGGGAAGAATCGACTGCATAACGATCAGTATTCAATAAGTTACACGGCGGCAAATCTATCCGCCTTTGGCTAAACAACGGATACAGGGTAGTAAACTTTTTACGCTCAAATAGGTTGAGAACATAACATTTACTGTCTCAACGACTACGCAACGTTATGAAAATGAACAAAACTCTTAGCTTGCTGACGCTCGGTGCAGTGTTGGCAACAGAAGCCGTCTGGGCTCAATCGACGCCCACCGGAACCGCAACCTCAACCACCTATCCGCAAGGAGCCATAGCTACTGATTCGACGCAGGGCAAAATGTCCAAAAGTCAAAAGCGAGCAATGAAACGCAACCGAAAAGAGATGGAACAAAACTCACGGGGCAACTCTGCTTCAACGACCAATCCACAGGACGGGCAGTATCGGCAAAGTTCAAGCAGCGAAGGAACTGCGGTCAACAACAGCAATACAACCAACTACAACAGCAACAACGTTACCAACGCCCCTACCGGTGCAGGTAGTAATCCGTCAACGATGAATACGCCAACGCCCGCCGATCAGGTAAGCAACGGACAGAACAACTCAGCCGCTCGTAGCTCCGCAAGCAGCGACGGAGCAGGTTATTCGCCCGCTAACGTAAGCACAACGACGGGTGCCACCACCGGAGCTGCCGTATCGGGTGCTTCAACTGGCAAAGAACCAGCCGTAAAAGCTGGTAGCACAGACCGGAGTGCCAGCGTCGGTGATTTTATTTCGTCGTCGCCAAACTTTACGACACTGCAAAACGCGCTTCAATCCTCCGATCTGTTTGAGACGCTGAAAGGCAGTGGTCCATACACGGTTTTTGCTCCTTCGAATAAAGCATTCAAGAAATTACCAGTCAGTGCACAAAGTGGCCTGCTGGAAGGCAAAAACCGCGATGGCTTGAAAAAACTGCTTTCATACCACGTTGTGCGCGGTGAAGTCGATGCAGCCGAACTGGGCCGTCGAATCAAAGCAGGTAATGGCAAAGCTGAACTGCAAACGCTAGCGGGCAGTACCCTTCTGGCGAAACAAGGCTCGAACGGCAGCATTGAGCTAACCGATGATCAGGGTCATTCGGCTGTAATCGATGCCGCCGATACGTATAAATCAGCCAACGGTGTGGTTCATAGCATTGACGTTGTGCTTACGCCCAAGGGAGGTGACAGCCTGTTACGATAGGCTTTCAGTAAGAAAATAGAAACGCCCGGTGCTCGTCAATCCAACGAGCACCGGGCGTTTTGGCGTTTAAGCGATTATCAGATTCAATACCATCACACCCGCCAACCCCGTCACCGATACCAGCGTTTCCATGACCGACCACGTTTTCAGCGTATCAGCCATCGACAGTTGAAAATATTCGCGGAACAGCCAGAAGCCCGTGTCATTGACATGAGAGAACATCATGCTTCCCGCACCGATGCTCAGTACCATCAGGTTAGGCTCGACTCCCGACGCCTTCAACAACGGTGCGACAAACCCCGCCGTCGTAATACCAGATACGGTAGAAGAGCCAACACATACCCGAATAATAGCCGCCATTGTCCAGGCCAGTACGTACGGGTGCAAGGATGAATGTTGCATCAGATCGGCGATAGCCTGACTCACACCGCCATCGGTCAGCACCTGTTTGAGGGCACCAGCACCGCCAAAAATCAATAACAACATAGCCACTTCCTTTACCGAATCGGTCAGTAGAACCGTGGTTTCGGCCATCGATTTTCCCCGTTTCAAGCCAAGCAATCCCACCGCTACCAGCACAGAAACCAACATACTGACCGTCGGTTCGCCCAGCGTGAGCAGTACCTGACTGGCCAGTGAGCGCTCAGCTAAAAATGGTCGAACGAATGTGATTACGCCAATTAGTAGGATCGGCAGCAAAACCGTTAGAAAGCTTACGGCAACCGAAGGCATTTGCTCGTCGGTCAGTTCAGCGGCCATGAACACTTTGTTAGGCAAGGTTGTGTACCGCTTTAAGGTTGAGCCAAATAACGCGCCTGAAATCAGAATGGCCGGGATAGAAACCAGGATTCCGTAGCCGAGTGTCAGCCCCATATCGGCGTTGAACTGCTTCAGGATTGCTAATGGAGCCGGGTGCGGGGGCAAATACCCTTGCGTAACCGACAAGGAGGCCAACATGGGCAGACCGATATAAAGCGCAGGCAACTTATACCGGTAAGCAACGGTAATAACCAAAGGAGCCAATAGCAGGAAGCCAACCGAATAAAACAAGGGCAGCCCAACGATGAAGCCGGTGATCATAAAAGCCCAGCGCGCGTGGCGAGTACCAACCAGCGACATCATCGTTACGGCAATCTGCTGAGCGGCTCCACTAGTGGCTACCAACTTTCCTAACATGGCTCCCAGCGCAATAATGCCAACAATAGAGCCCAGCGTACCGCCTATTCCTTTTTGAATCGATTCGAAGATGGTGGATGGCGACAATCCCAGTGCAAAGCCGACCCCTAGTGAAACCAGCAGAAAAGCCAGGAAGGTATGCAGACGCGCGTAGGAAATCAGAATAATCAGTACAAAAATACCAAGGGTAGTAATCAGCAACGGCATACCGGCAAAAGATCGTTGCCCAACAGATTTACTTTTACTAGTTTATTGAGTTACAGTACCCTAGGCTTTCCTCTACCCGAAGAGTTTTGTTTTCCGTGTTTTTTCTGGCAACTATGATTGAGTCAACTTGTTCTATTTTGCCTTATAAGTTGCCTGAATGCGTCCACTAAATGCACAAAAAATACTTATTTTATTCTAGGGTTCGTTAAATTTACACACTTATTCGTTAGCCGACTCAACGAACGTATTTACCATGGCTACCAGCAAGATATTTGATGATGAACCCGGCCTTTGGAACGCTTTCCAACAAGGGGACATCAGAGCTTTTGAATTAATTTACCGGACGCATTCGTCAATGCTGCTTTCCTACGGCAGACGTTTGTGCAGCGATCATGATCTGGTCAACGACGTAGTTCAGGACGTGTTTGTGGAGATATGGACCCGCCGGAGTACCTTACGTGACCTTCATACAATTAAATACTACCTCTTCCGAATTGTTCGTAACAAGCTGTCGAAGCTACGCGCCAGCAACTTACTGGTAGCCGTTGACGAAGATGATCGTATGGACGATGAGCAATTGCTTTCGCCATCCATCGAGTTTTTGATTACGCAGCAGGAAACAAGTAACGACCAGGCCGTCCGCCTTCAGCAGGCGATTACCAAACTACCCAGTCGGCAGCGTGAAGCGATCACGCTTGCCTTTTATCACGATTTCAGCAACGAAGAAATTGCCGGAATCATGGGAATCAATCACCAATCGGTTATCAACCACCTGAACCGAGCGTTGACCTTCCTGCGCGACTTGCTGACTAATCAGCCAATCATAGCTATCCTGATAGGGCTTTTTTTATGACCCTCATTTTCAGTTTTTTTGTTAACAGTCAAAAAGTTTTTAAAAAAATTCAAAAAAAGTGAGTTGAAAGCAGGTCTTCTTGCCTATTGCATGTAGAAGATCTGTAGATGATGAACCAGTACGATAGTTGTGAGGACTTTGTGGCCGACTCTTATTTTCGGCAATGGGTAAAGCAACCCGACGAAGCCTCTATTCTTTACTGGGAAGCTTACCTCGCGGAATACCCGGAAAAAGCCCAGATGGTACGCCAGGCGGTTGAGCTTGTCAAGCAGCTGTCGGACGCCAGCGCAAGCCAAACTGATCCAGTTACCCGTGACACCGAAGATGCGGTCTGGCAGGGAGTTCTCCATCAGATAGGTCATTCCCATCGGTCGTCATTCGGACCCTTCTTTAACCTCAGCCGAAACTGGCAGAACCTGCTGGCAATAGCCGCGTCTGTCACTGTTGCGCTCGGCCTTGGCTGGTGGCTCCTCATCCACCGTTCGGGTAGTGCAGTTTTGAAAGTTGACCAGCTAACACGGGTTAACCATTCACTGATTGAACAAACCAACACGACCCAGGCAACGAAGCTGATTGCTTTACCGGACGGTAGCTCAATCTTTCTCAAGAAGGGAAGTAAGGTAGCGTACTCCAGGAAATTCGACGAGCCAAACCGCACAGTTCATCTGACTGGCGAAGCGTATTTCGAGATAGCCAAGGATGCTTCCCGGCCTTTTCTGGTCCACGCTCACGAGCTATCGACAAAAGTATTGGGCACAAGCTTTACCATTCGCGCTTATCCCAACGACAAAGACGTGGTAGTTACTGTTCGATCGGGGCGGGTAGCAGTTTTTCCGCAATCGAACCGCAAACAGTCGCCTAAAACCCGTTTGGCAACGCCCGAAGAAATCGTGCTGACCCGGAATCAACAGATCGTTTTTGCGCGGCAGCAAGCCCGGTTCGTGCGGACCAGCCGCGTGCTGGCTACTACTCCCCTTTTTCCTAAAGGGTTGTCGACCAGTTTGCCAACATTCGATTTCAACGCTACACCGATCAGCGAAGTATTTTCCCAGCTGGAAAAGGTGTACGGCGTGAAAATTATATACGATAAAAATGGGCTGGGCACCTGCCGACTGACAGCCGATTTGACGAACGAATCCTTAGCCGAAAAGCTGATGATTATTTGCAAAAGCATTGAAGCCGAATACCGAATGCAGCAACTAACGGTTGTTGTATCCGGGCCGGGTTGTTAGCCCCAAGCCTATGCATCAGCGCATTAATCAGTAACCCCGAACTACTTAAAACCAACTACTATGTAATAAAACAATTTGCCAAGAGGGAGTCAGCAATGCGCCAACATCACTGACTCCGGTACTACCCCAACAGTCGCTAAACCTTCGCCCGCGCAAACGGACGACTGGGAAGATTTTGTCAATAGGTTAACAAAACCCTTTCAAATTTATGAATAACCCCATACTCTCCAAGTCTATTGGATGGAACGTTATGCGATTATTAGTGCTACAGCTCCTCCTGGCTGCGGTTTTTACCAACGTATCGTTGGCAACCGACGGCAACGCACAGGATGTGCTGAATCAGAAAATTACCTTACAGCTTACGAACCGCAACATAAGCGATGTACTGAATCAGATTGAAAAAATAACCGAGGTAAAGTTTTCGTACAGCCCCGATTTGATTCAGGCCAACCGGAAAGTATCGGTTGCGGCAACCAATGAAGCGCTTTCGCAGGTGTTATCGACATTGCTGGGACCGCTACAACTTAAGTACGAAATGGTCGGTAATCGGTTGATTTTGACCAGAAACACCCAGAAAAAACTAACATCGTTGAGTGACCAACCAGCCATTGAAACGGGTGCCCCGCCAATTACAGTTCGGGGTCGGGTTCTGGACGAGAAAAATTCACCGCTGCCGGGCGCAACGATTCTGCTGAAAGGTACGACCTCAACGGGTACAGTGACGGATGCGGAAGGTGTTTTCAGCCTTAGCGTTCCCGATGGAAACGGCACACTGGTCATTTCGTCAATTGGTTACACAGCGAAGGAAGTGCCCATTAACAACCAGGCGAATATTGAAATCGCGCTGGTTCCTGACGTGAAGTCGTTAAATGAAGTCGTTGTTGTTGGGTACGGTACGCAGAAACGGTCGGATCTGACTGGTTCGATTGGTAGCGTCAAAAGCGCTGAACTGCTGGATCGTCCGGCGATCAACGTTGAACAAAGCTTACAAGGCCGCATCGCCGGTGTTAACGTATCGGTCAACTCGGGTCGTCCGGGCGGTAACACCAACATTCGGATTCGCGGTTTTAGCTCGATCAACGCTACCAACAACCCGCTGTATGTGGTTGACGGTATCATCTGGGCGGCTGGTATCGACGCCTTGAACCCATCCGATATCGAATCGATTGACGTACTGAAAGATGCCTCGGCAACGGCGATCTACGGAACACGCGGTGCTAACGGCGTAATTCTGGTGACAACCAAACGCGGTCGCAAAGGCGGCTCGGTGAGCTACGATACGTACGTAAGCTCTAGCCACATTGCCCGCAAACGGGATGTACTGAACGCAAAAGAATTTCTGGCGCTCGAAGATCTGGCGTATCAGAACGTAGCCAAGTACGATCCAACGGGTTGGGCCAGCGGTAAATACGCCAACAAAGATCCAAAGATCAAACGGACGGCCTTGATCGGTAAACTGTTTGACGCGAACCTGAACCCGCTTTATGACGTAGACTGGCAGGATGAAACGACCCGCACGGCGATTAGCCAGAACCATAACCTGGGCTTTACGGGCGGTAGCGACCAAACCACATATGGTTTGTTCCTGAACTATAACGACAACCAGGGTACAATCAAAAACACGTATCTGAAACGGTATACGGGTCGGTTAGTTGTCGATAACCAAGTGAAGAAGTTTTTGAAGGTGGGTGCTACGCTGAACTACAGTTACTCGGAAGAACGCCGGGCCGACGAAGGTGTGGGTGGTAATAACATTCCCCGGATGCTGATCGAGATGATCCCCATCGTGCCGATTCGTTACCCCGACGGTACCTACGGCAAACGCCAGGATTACCCGGACATGGAAAGTGGCGACAACCCGGTAGCGTTGACCAACGAAGATAACCGGATGTACAAAAAGCAAGTGTTCGGAGCGAATGCTTACGCAAACATCACGCTGATGCCGGGTCTGGACTTCCGCACGACGCTTGGGGCAAACCTCGCCAGCCAGTATAACCCATTCTCGGAAACGAATCTGGTTCAGTTGAGCCGTCCGTTCCGGGGTTACGCTGAAATCTGGAGCTACGATACGAAGTTCTTGCAGTGGCAGAATTACCTGACCTACAACAAGCAGCTCAACGCTACCAATTCGATTAACGTGGTTGCTGGTGCTGAGTTTCAGAAGTACACGTATCTGCAATGGTTTGCGGGTGTAGAAAGTCTACCCGACAACTACTACCAGTACTACAACCTGGGTGTTAGTGCGAACCCACTGCCGCCAACCTCGTCGTACAATGCTTACCAGATGGCGTCTTACTTCGCACGGGGTAATTACAACTACAAAGACAAAATTCTGTTGACCGCAACGGGTCGTTTTGACGGTTCGTCGCGCTTCGGGGCTAACAACAAATTTGCGTTTTTCCCCTCGGCGGCTATTGCGTGGCGTTTGTCGCAGGAAGATTTCCTGAAAAACAACCCGGTTATTTCCGATCTGAAAGTACGGGCGAGCTACGGTCTGACGGGTAACTCGGAGATCAACTCGTACCAATCGCTGGCAACACTGAGCACAAACACCGCCGTTTTTGGTGGTCAGCGGGCATCGGGTACCATCATCGGTACATTAGCTAACCCGAACCTGCGCTGGGAAAAAACTGCACAGTATGATTTAGGCGCATCGGTTGGC
This sequence comes from Spirosoma oryzicola, assembly GCF_021233055.1. Classification (NCBI taxonomy): domain Bacteria; kingdom Pseudomonadati; phylum Bacteroidota; class Cytophagia; order Cytophagales; family Cytophagaceae; genus Spirosoma; species Spirosoma oryzicola. The sequence continues at coordinate 4,611,853 of NZ_CP089538.1, forward strand.
TTGCTGAAAGGCCGCATTAACCTGGAAGCCGATGTGTATCTGAAAAAGACCCGCGATTTGTTGTTGTCGGCTCCCGTACCGCTGTCTAGTGGTTACGCCAGCATCTACAAAAACATTGGTAGCATGGAAAACAAAGGGTTGGAGTTATCGCTGAATACCATCAACATCGATAACAAAAACTTTACGTGGTCGACCAACTTCAACATCTCGTTCCTGCGGAACCGGGTAACGGCGCTGGGTGAAGCCAACGACGATATCTTCCCCGATCCGCAGTTCCTGAACAACACCAACATCCTGCGCGTCGGTCAGTCGGTTGGCTCGTTCTACGGACTGGTCCGGACCGGCACCTGGGGATCGAACGAAGCCGATCAGGCAGCTCGCTACGGTCGGAAACCGGGTGATCTGAAGTTCCAGGATCTAAACAACGACGGTCAGATCAATGACCAGGACCGCGTTGTTACGGGCAAAGGGATTCCAACTGGCTACGGAACGTTCAGCAATACGGTTCGTTACAAAGGAATCGACCTGACGCTGGATCTTCAGTTCTCATACGGTAACGACATCCTCAACCTGACGCACCACTCGGCCCTCGACCGTACCGGTCAGGCGAACAGCTACGCTGAAGTGCTGAACGGCTGGACACCAAACAACCAGAATACGTTTATTGCCGAAGCGCGCCCTTCGTACGTGTACTACGATTCTAAAATCGATTCGTACAAAGTGGAAGATGGTTCGTTCCTGCGGGGTCGTAACCTAGTGCTGGGCTACACGTTCCCAACTGATTTCGTACAGCGCATCAAGCTAAGCCGCCTGCGGGTTTACGCATCGGCTCAGAACTTCTTCGTGCTGACCAAGTACACGGGCTACGATCCAGAAGTAAGTACCTACGGCAACGCGTTTGCACAGGGTATTCAGTTCTTCGACTATCCGAAAGCACGGGTGTTCACGGCCGGTCTGAACGTTTCTTTCTAATCTTACTCAATGACAGCAACTCGTATGAAAAAATACATGCAATCCATAAGTCGAGTAGCCGTGTGCGGAGCTGTTATGCTCAGCGCGTTTGGCTGTTCGGATTACCTGGAGGAGGTCAACAAATCCAACTTCACCCAGGGCAGTTACTTTACATCAGCGAGCCAGGCTCAGTCGGCTATCGACGGGCTGTACGCTGGCCTACGGATGTTCAACACCGACAACGGCTACGGTGAGCGTCCGTGGGTGTCGCTGGAGTTGATCAACGGTCACGCGTCAACGCTGGGCCAAAGCTTCTTCAACAGCCAGTTCATTAACCAAACGGCAGATGCGGCCAACCCGCCCTTCCGGACGATCTGGCAAAGCAGCTACAATACCATTGGCAGCGCGAACCTGGCAATTCAGCGGATTCCGTCGATTTCGATGGATGAGTCGCAGAAAAAATCGTTGCTCGGTCAGGCGTATTTTATGCGCGCTTTCTTTTACTATCATCTGGTGCGGTTGTACGGCGATGTCCCGCTCATCACCACACCGATTGATGCGTCGAGCGCTGACCTGTACCCTGCGCGGTCTCCCCAGGAAGATGTGTACAAACTGATCGTGAGTGATTTGACCACCGCCGAACAGGCTGGTCTGCCGGTGTCTGACCAAACGGGCCGTATCACCGTGGGTGCCGTGAAATCGCTGCTATCGAGCGTATACCTGACAATGGCTGGTTATCCGCTGCAAAAGACAGAGAACTACGCGCTGGCAGCCGCTAAAGCCAAAGAGGTAATCGACTCGAAGGTTTATCCGCTGTTTACGTCGTACGAATACCTGCACGATAACGCGCACAAAAACCAGGGTGAGTTGATCCTACAGGCGCAGTACGCAACGGGTATCGCTACCAACTCGATCAGTGCGCTGGTCATTCCTTACTTCGCCCGGATCTCGGTATACGGTGACGAATATGGCGCGATCATTCCGACGGAAGGGTTTTACAACACCTACGAGCCAGGCGATTTGCGCGCACAGGAACGGCAGTTCTATTTCACGCAATACCCGTCGATCAGCGACACGACCCAGATCGTGAAGTTCGGTGTTCACGCGCTTTACAAGTATTTCCACAAGGAAAGCGCCCTGAACCGCAACGTGAACACCGACGAAAACTGGACGCTGCTCCGCTTGCCCGAAGTAATGCTGATCTACGCCGAAGCGTCGAACGAAGTAAGCGGACCTACGCAACTGGCGTACGATCAGGTAAACGCTATTCGCGCGCGGGCTCAGTTGAAACCACTGACGGGTCTTAGCAAAGATCAGTTCCGCGAAGCAATCTGGAAAGAGCGCTACCACGAACTGGCGTACGAGAACAAAGCGTACTTCGATACGCAACGGACCCGGAAGGTATACGATGTTGTCAACAACAGAATGGTCGATGCGATCGGTTTCAAAAACGAAAGCGGTGCGACATTCACCGAAAAATACCTGCTGTGGGGCCTTCCGCAGTATGATATCAATAACAACAAAAAGCTCACGCAAAACCCAGGCTGGTAAGGCGTAGCGACTTTTGCTGAATAATGTAGGGTAAATCAAGTCACATTGGTTTACCCTACTTTTTATCGACTAATCTTCATTTCGCTTACTTTCGCCTGACGCTACGACGTTCAGATCGATATGATAAAAAAATATATTTGTTTGCTTTTGGGGGTATCGCTGGCAACTACCGCCTACCCACAATCCAAAACGCAGTCAACCGACAGGGTTGAGCTGGTCAATCCAATCATTGGCACCGATTCGAAGCCGAGCCTGTCGAACGGCAATACCTATCCGGCGATTGCACTCCCCTGGGGTATGAATTTCTGGATGCCCCAGACGGGCAAAATGGGCGACGGTTGGGCGTATACCTATGCCGCTGACAAGATCCGGGGCTTTAAGCAAACGCACCAGCCCTCCCCCTGGATGAACGATTACGGCCAGTTTTCCATCATGCCCGTTACGGGTAAGTTACGGGTCGATCAGGACGAACGCGCCAGCTGGTATTCGCACAAAGCCGAAGTTGCTAAACCTTACTACTACAGCGTATACCTGGCTGATCACGACGTAACGACCGAGATAGCGCCTACCGAACGAGCCGCCAGCTTTCGCTTTACGTTCCCCAAAACCGATAGCTCATTCGTCGTCATCGACGCGTTCGACAAGGGCTCGTACATCAAGGTATTGCCGAAAGAGCGAAAGATCATCGGTTACACGACCCGGAACAGCGGTGGCGTACCCAAAAATTTCAAGAACTACTTCGTCATCTATTTTGACAAACCGTTCAGTTCAGTCCAAACCTGGCGCGACAAACGGATCGTCAATGACTCACTGGAATTAACGGCCAACCACGCGGGTGCTGCTATCGGTTTCAAAACCGCCAAAGGCGAACAGGTTCAGGCGCGTATTGCGTCGTCGTTTATCAGTTTCGAACAGGCCGAGCTGAATCTGAAAGAAATCGGTACCGATTCGTTTGATGCCGTCAAGCAAAAAGCCAAAGCGGCCTGGAATAAAGAGCTAAGCCGGATTCAGGTCGAAGGCGGATCACTCGCCCAGCAGCAAACCTTTTACTCCTGTCTGTATCGTTCGCTGCTGTTTCCCCGCAAGTTTTTCGAGTTCGACGCCAACAAAAAAGTCGTTCACTACAGCCCCTACAATGGTCAGGTATTACCAGGGTATATGTTTACCGACACGGGTTTCTGGGATACGTTCCGGTCGCTGTTCCCGTTCCTGAACCTGATGTACCCGTCGCTGAACGCACAGATGCAGGAAGGACTAGCGAATGCGTACAAAGAAGGCGGCTGGCTGCCTGAGTGGGCCAGTCCGGGTCTGCGGAGCGTTATGGTAGGGTCCAATTCGGCGTCGGTCATCGCTGATGCGTATTTGAAAGGTGGTCGCGGTTACGACATCAATACGCTTTACGAAGCAGTCTTGAAAAACTCGGAAAATGAAGGGCCGATGGATGCCGTTGGCCGTCGCGGTGTGCAGTACTACAACAAGTTAGGCTACGTACCCTATGACGTAAAGATCAACGAGAATGCCGCCCGTACCCTGGAATACGCTTACGACGATTTCGCGATTTACCAGCTGGCAAAGGCCCTGAAACGCCCTCAGGCCGAAATCGACCGCTTCGCTAAACGTTGCCAGAACTACCGCAACCTCTTCGACAAACAAAGCGGATGGATGCGCGGTAAAAACGAGGACGGTTCGTTCCAGTCGCCTTTTAACCCGTTCAAATGGGGCGATGCGTTTACGGAAGGCAACAGCTGGCACTACACCTGGTCGGTTTTTCACGACGTACAAGGCTTGATCAACCTGATGGGTGGTCAGCAGAAATTTGTTGCTAAGCTCGATTCGGTCTTCACAACACCACCCGTGTACGATGAAAGCTACTACCGGAGTGTTATTCACGAAATTCGGGAAATGCAGATTGCCAACATGGGTCAGTATGCGCACGGTAACCAACCAATTCAGCACATGATTTACCTGTACAACTACGCAGGCGAACCCTGGAAAGCACAGTACTGGCTGCGTGAAGTCATGAACCGTCTGTATCTACCAACCCCCGATGGCTACTGTGGCGATGAAGACAACGGACAGACATCGGCCTGGTACGTCTTTACAGCAATGGGTTTCTACCCTGTTTGTCCCGCAACTGATCAGTACGTTATTGGCGCTCCTTTGTTCAAGAAGGTTACCGCAACGCTGGAAAACGGCAAAAAGGTCGTCATCAACGCTCCGGCAAACAGCGACTCGAACCGCTATATCAACGCACTGCGGTTGAATGGCAAGTCGTACGACAAAAACTGGCTGAGCCATCAGGGATTGCTTCAGGGAGCCACTATCGATGTTGATATGTCAGCGACGCCTAACAAACAGCGCGGAACGCAGGCAGTTGCTTTTCCTTTTTCCATCTCGGCCAAACAAGACTAATTAACTAGCCGTAATCCTGAGGAGCTTGCCGCCAGGATTACGGCTTTTTTCAACTAGATTTTAGCGAAAATACGGACCAATCATACACAGCCATCTAATAAATATTCTGAACCTAGCTACAAAACTTCCTATCATTAGTTTACTCTAAAGACCCCGTTTTCGATTAAGCGTTTGTTCGTATATAGTTTCTATTATATTTGGCCTATCTAACCTTATTTGTGTGAAACGTCAGTCATCTTTAGTATCGGAAAGTGTCCTGATCGACAAGCTTACAAAGCGCGATGAGCAGGCTTTCCATTGGCTGTACGATCAATACTCGCCCGCTCTCTACGGCGTCGTTCTGCGCATTGTTCGTGATGAGGAACACGCCCAGGACCTTGTGCAGGATATTTTCGTAAAAATCTGGAAAAATCTGGATGCTTACGATTCCAGTAAAGGTCGCCTGTTCACTTGGATGCTCAATGTAGCGCGTAATACAGCCATCGACGCGCTTCGTGCGAGAAAAACGCAACCTTCTCCTTCCAACGCAATCCGAACCGACGAAGAGAACGTACATATTGTTGATCGTCAGCACAACACCGAACAGCCCAATCCTGAACACATCGGAATCAAGGATGTTGTGAGTCAATTGCGGCCCGAACGCAGGCAGTTAATCGATCTGGTCTACTTTGGGGGATATACCCACGAAGAAGCCGCCGACGAACTAAATCTACCGCTTGGTACAGTGAAAACCCGTATCAGAGCTGCCCTGCAAGAACTAAAACAATTATTCAAATCATGAACATACCGGAGTATTTAGCGTCAGGCATTCTAGAATCTTACGTTGTGGGCGCAGTAAGCGACCAGGAGCGACGTGAGGTCAATTGCTTGGCGGCTATTTACCCTGAGATTCAGCAGGAGTTGGATCTGTTGAGTCTATCCATCGAAAATTACGCTTTATTGCACAGCGTCGAGCCACCAATCGAACTCAAGTCGCGGATTATGGCTCAGCTTTCTTTCGAGAAGACCGACGATCCGATTATTCGGCCAATGCCCGTCGATTACAGTACCGACCGTCCAACGTTCAAAGCAACCTGGATCGTGGCCGCGTCGGTAGGCTTACTCCTGCTTGCTTTCTCGTTTTTCCTGCTGTCGCAGTTACGAACGACTCAGGATACACTTGCTCAACTACAATCCGCAAAAGATTCCCTTCAACAGGAAGTTGGCCAACTAAAAAATACGCAGGACTATAGCAATCAGGCACTGGCTTTGTTCCGGCAGCCCGGCACGCGTACGCTCGAACTACGGGGCAATGAAAAAGCTCCTAACGGCGATATGCTGGTATTCTGGAACGCTAAAACCCATCAGGTAGCCGTCGAAGTCCGTTCGCTACCGCCCTTGCGTCCCGATCAGCAATACCAGCTTTGGTCGCTGGTAGGTGGGAAACCCGTTGATGCAGGTGTGTTTAATGCGGATGGAACCAATGCGCTTCTTCAACAGCTTAATCGTCCCATTGATCGTGCTGACGCCTTTGCGGTAACGATTGAAAAACGCGGTGGTAGCCCTACCCCCACCCTGTCAACCCTGCTGGCAATGAGTCCGGTAGACGCCTGAACGATAGCTCTGTCATTTTTGTTTTTATACTGAAAGCATCGAGACGTTTTCTTTATGCCGATCATTGGCGTGTCGGCTGGTCAGGTTTCGGTATCTACTTTCCTTTTTCTGGCAACTTCCAACCTATGAAAAACAAGCTAATTCTTTTAGTACCATTCTGTCTTTTAACGGGCTTCCTGTTTCTGAACGCTTCTAGTACACCATCGTTTGATCAACCAGTTAATCAGTCGAAGCGTCTGGTTGACGACAAACCACAGGCGGGAAAACGCGTTGTTAAAACGGACGCGGAATGGAAGAAGACCCTGACTCCCGATCAGTATGCGGTCCTGCGGGAGCACGGTACAGAACGGGCTTTTACCAGCCCGCTGAATGATATCCATGATCGTGGCGTATTCTACTGCGCGGCCTGCCATAACCCGCTTTTTTCATCGACCACAAAGTTTAACTCGGGTACGGGTTGGCCGAGTTTTTATACCCCCATCGCGAAGAATGCCGTCAAAGAAAACGTGGATAAAAGCTACGGGATGGTTCGAACGGAAGTCCTCTGCAATGTCTGCGGTGGCCACCTCGGTCACGTCTTCGATGATGGTCCCAAACCAACCGGGCTCCGCTATTGCATGAACGGTGTAGCAATGACGTTCGAGAAAAAGTAAAAGCAGCTTTATTTTGAAAAGGAGACAAGAAAGCAAAGACCTTTTTATAGCGTTGCTTTCTTGTCTCCTTTTTTCTTAAAGAGAAACCCTCATTATTAACCGAGTTGTAGCAACAGCCGGATTCCTGTATATCACATCGGCTGAAAATCCGTTATATTTGAAGCTCGGCGATGATTCGACGTACGCAACGCTAGTAGGGCAAATTGACTAAGTAGCACCAATGCGGAGCGTTCATCGTAACAATTTCATCCCATAACCGAGAACTTACCGAATTAAAACGCATGAGTGAAAATAGGGAGCGATTCCGCGCTGTCCGGCACGCGTTTGGAGCGTTTCGGCGACGAATTCGACACCGCCGGTCGCAACTTGGCGATGTTAGACGCGGGGTCGGTCAACGTATCTACCGGCAAACGGCACGCATCGCCGGTGAAGAGCGAGTCAGTTCGTGGGTCACAACGTATCGCAGCTATCGTGGCCGTCTACGCTCATTTGTTCACCAATACATCGACCCTGACGCCTGGTACTACCCCTACCTTAAATTTGGGGTAAAGGGTAGCTTGATTACTGCACTGGCACTGGGTTTTTACGTGTTCATTCTCAATTACAATTTCCTGTACCTGACCGGCGAAATACCCAGCGTAGAGGAATTGAAAAACCCCAAGCTGAACCAATCGTCGGAGATCTACTCGCAGGATGGGGTGATGATCGGCAAGTTCTACGCCGAAAACCGGACACCGATCAAGTTTGAAAACATTCCAAAGCCACTGATTAACGCGCTCATCGCCACCGAAGATGCGCGGTTCTACGATCACGGTGGCGTCGATCCGCGCGCCATTGGTCGGGCAATGATCAGCTTCGGACGTGAAGGGGGCGGTTCGACTATTACGCAGCAATTAGCCAAAAACCTGTTCAAGACGCGCCGTAAATCGAACTCGGGCCTGCTGACCCGCATTCCGTTTATTCGAAAAGTCATTTATAAGTCGAAGGAATGGCTGATGGCGCTGAAGCTGGAGCGTAATTTTTCGAAAGAAGAGATTATCACGTACTATTTCAACACCGTCGATTTTGGGAGCAACGCGTTTGGTTTAAAAACAGCGGCCCGCACCTTCTTCAACAAAGCGCCCGATAGCCTGAATGTACAGGAAGGAGCGGTACTTGTTGGCTTGCAGAAAGCGACAACGAGTTATAATCCACTCAAAAATCCCAAGCGTTCCAAAGAGCGCCGAAACGTGGTGTTGGGACAGATGGCGAAGTACAAGTACCTGACCAACGTTCAGGCTGATTCGATCAGCGCGCTTCCTCTCGTAACGGATTTCACTCCGGAGAACCCTTACTCAGGCCCCGCCAGCTATCTTAAAAATGCGGTGCAGGATTATGTAAAACGGTGGGGGGAAGAAAACGGCTACGATTTGTACACCGATGGTTTACGGATCGTCACTACGGTTGATTCCCGGATGCAGAAATACGCCGAAGAAGCGACCGACGAGAAAATGAAGCAGTTGCAGCGGACGTTCGACAACCACTGGCGCGGACGCAATCCCTGGACCGACGAGGATGGCAATGAACTGCCGGGATTCATTGATTCGGTAGCCAGACGCACCGAACGCTACAAAACCTTGAGCCGTCGCTTTTTGCCCCTGTACCCCGACTCGATCATGTACTATATGAAAAATAAGAAGTACAAGATGCGGGTATTCAGCTGGACCAGCAAGCGCGGCTACGATTCTACCGAAATGACGCCCTACGACTCCATTGCTTATTACAAGCATTTTTTGCAGTCGGGCATGGTGGCGATGGACCCGCATACGGGTTACATCCGGGCCTGGGTCGGCGGTCTGGATTACGATTATTTCAAATACGATCACGTCAAACAGGGCAAGCGACAGCCCGGTTCTACGTTTAAACCGTTCGTATACACCGCTGCTATCGACGATACGTTGGTCAACCTCAGCCCCTGCGACCGGGTTCAGGATCGACCGTTTCGGAAAGAGTTTATTAATGCGGAGGGTAAAGAAGACGTATGGGAGCCACGCAACTCAACGGGTTATTATACGTATTCGAACATGACCCTGCGCCGGGCGCTGGCTCGTTCGGTGAACTCGATCACGGCTCAATTAACAGACCGCGTCACACCGGAACGCGTGGCGGAATACGCACACCGAATGGGTATTAAAAGCCGGCTGGATGCGGTACCTTCCATTGGCCTGGGCTCGTCGGATGTATCGCTCTACGAGCTTGTCGGCGCTTACTGTACCTTTGTCAATGATGGCCAATCGATTGAACCCATGATTGTGCAGCGCATCGAAGACCGCGATGGTAATGTTATCGAAACGTTCACATCAAAACAAAAACAGGCTATCAGTCCGGAATCAGCCTTTCTGATGCGCTACATGCTCCAGGGTGGTTTGCAGGAATCGGGCGGTACATCGCAGAACCTGTGGTCATTCGATCTGTTTAAAAACCGCAATGAAATCGGAGCCAAAACCGGCACAACCTCCAATAACTCCGACGGCTGGTTTGTTGCGGTATCCGATAAACTGGTCGTTGGCGCCTGGGTTGGTGGCGACGACCGGAGTATACACTTCCGCTCTACCGACCTCGGCGAAGGGGCAAAGACCGCCTTACCACTGGTAGGCGAGTTTTTAGAGAAAGTATACGCCGATCCGAAGTTCAAAAACCTACAGGGCCCACTGGCAAAGCCATCTTTCTCGGTTGCGAAGAACTATCTGAACTGCGGTCCTTCGGGTGATGAAGAAAGTACCGAAGAGTCTGATTCAACGGATACGGGCGAAGTCGGTGATTCAACCTTTGTTCCAACGGTTCCGGCCCCTGATGCAACGGCTCCTCCCGATACAACGGGCAGGTCATTGTAATCATACGGTACTAAAAAAGGCAAGAATCGATTCTTGCCTTTTTTAGTACCGTACTACCAGAACCAGGTTAAACTCAGCCGGGCAAAAAACGGCGTTCCAGGTGTGAAGTGAATTTCATCGACGGGTGCGGCTTCCCCCTGTAATCGGCTTTCCGTAGCAAACTGCGTTTCTTTCCAGCGCGTGTTGAGAAGATTCTGAATGGACAAGCCGACGTTGTAATTCCGCTTTGTGTAGTTAGCCTGTAAATCTGTAACAAAATAGGCTTGAGCCACGATAGAATTATCCTCATTAGCGGGCCGACTGCCTATGTACCGGTACCGGATAGACCCATTTAACCCCGAACTTGTTTGCAACGACAACCCACCCGTTGACGTAAACGTGGGCGCAAGGGGCAGGTAATTCTGGCCTGCTTCGACACCGATGGCGCGGGGCCGGGCCGTGTTCAGGTCTACATCAGCGTATACGTTTTTGGTGAGTTGGTAGCGGGCCGACACATCAATTCCCTGCCTCCGGGAGCGACCGCTAGGCTCAACGACACCTTCGTCACCGACGTACACAAACTCCTGCTCTAACCACAGGTACCAGGCAGCGGCATTGATCAATAGTCTGGGAAACGGCTTTACAATCACGCCCAGATCAGAGCCGTAAGCACCCGGTAAAATTTCGCGTCCGTCCTGAGCAACTACAACGCGCGCATCGTTTGAGTGGAAGCCTTTGCCCGTGTTGAGATAGAGTTGAAAGTGAGGATTTAGTGTGTAATACAGATTCAGTTTCGGCGATACGATAGCCTGTGTAGCCCGTTTGGTCAATGCAGGTGTGGTCAGTAAGTCTTCGTACTGGCTGCGGAAGTAATCGAGACGAACGCCCGCGTTGAGTGAGAAGTGGTCCGAAAACTGAATCAGCTCATCGGCATAGGCAGCCGCATTGATTTCATTGACATTGCCAAACTGAACCGGGTTGAGCGTTTCGACTCGATTTTTCGTATGCGACAACTCCGTGTGATGGGTGATATCCTGCCGGTATTGAGCGCCCAAGGTAGTAGTCCATCGGCTTTTCCCGAGGTAAGTCTGCGCCGAATAACTCCCGTTATAACCGAACAGATTACGGTGTTCTTTCTGCCGAATCTGGTCACCATTAATGCTGTCGTTCCGGAAAAACGTAAAGTTGGAATACAGCTCGAAATTGTAGTTGCTGTAAAAAAACTGATTTTTGATAACGTGGTTTTTCGGTGTCACCGTTACCAATTGCGCATTGACGTTGGTACGGCTGGTTTCTCCACCCTCAGTCGGATCGATAGAACCAAACCAGCCAATCAGTCCCGATTCAACCGCCCGGTCGGGAATCTGGCCGGAGTGATTCCATTTACTCCAGAACGTCGATCCGGTCAGCGTCAGGTTTGTATTTGGCGTAAGGTGTCCGTGGTACTTGCCAACCACGTTTAGCCGCTTGAAGTGCTGCGGATTGTCAAAATACGAATCCGAATACGAGTACTCCGAAGCGAGGTAAGCCGACTGATTTTTTGCGCGTCCCCGCTGCCCCAGTAAGTCCAGTCCAGCAACGGCGCGATAGGTATTGTATTGTCCGGCTTCCAGTTTCACAAAAGAGCGGTCCAGCGCGGTTTTGGTTCGAAAATCGACCCAACCGGCTGTAGCCAGGTTACCCTTATCAGTCGTATACGGTCCTTTCTTAAAGTCTGCTCCTTCAACCAGTTCGGGAATAACAAAGTGTAAGTCAGCATACCCCTGCCCGTGCGCGTGCGACACCATATTGACGGGCATTCCGTCAACCGTCAGCCGAATGTCGGTGCCGTGGTCGAGATCGAAACCACGCAGGAAGATTTGCTCGGCCTTACCCCCGCCCGCATGCTGGCCAATAAACAAACCGGGAACCAAACGCAAAATTTCCTGGGAGTTGACTATCGGGCGCAGTTTAATGTCCAGACTACTAATCAATTGCTGGTCGTGCGCCCGCTGTGAGGACACGACCACTTCACTTAGCTCCACAGAAGCACTCGTAAGGTACGCTTTCAGCGAGGTCGTCTGATCATCGAGCACCGTTACGGCTATCGTTTGCGTCTTAAAGCCCAAATGCGATAGCTCTATCTTGTAAGGAGCGGCTACCAGTCCAGTAAACCGAAACTGGCCTAACTCATTGGTCAACGTGGCTTTGCCTAAACCGGTTAATTGCACTGTGACACCACGCAACGGCACGTTCGTCGTTTGATCATAAACAACGCCCGAAATACCGCCCAGGTGAGCGTACGCCTGCAAACTGATCAAGACAAGAAATAAAGGCAGAAATCTCCGCATAAAACAACAGTATGTACTTTTTTACAAAGGTAGAGCTTGTTTGCCGCAAAAAACTAGGCCAGACGAAACGCCTGGCCTAGTTAGTCTATAATTGAATAGTTTTGCGGCTTATTTACCCGTTGCCTGTTTAATAGCAGCGACTTCAGCCGGATCGACGGGCGTACCATCCTGCTTGAACACTTCGTGGAACCAGATTGCCGGCTCTCGCCCATTGACGTAGGGCTTCTGCCAGCTATCCCAGGGAAGGAACGTCTGCGTTTTACCAGCAACAAACCCCCAGTTGATCATGCCTATCTTTGCTTTTTTAGCGATGGGCAGGTGTGTCTGGAATTTACTGTTCACGCCCCGCGCCATGTATTCGGTGCAGATGACCGGACGGCCCATCGATTGCAGCGCTGGAATAACTTTCTCCAATTCTGTCGGATTCGAGTATTGATGGAACGTGATAATGTCCGAGTTTTCAAATTGCACCTTTTCCATTGGCGTCCATTTTTCCGGATTCTGCCAGTCGGCTGGACCCCGATACACCCACACGCCCGACGTCAACGGCTGTGAGGCACCAGCAGCCCGCGCCCATTGAAAGACGTGGGGTAACAGGTTGGTCACAATGGCTACTTTGTTTGCCGGTTCGATGTTTTTCTCGTTCTTCCCGTAGCTGTTGTCGTTCGTGTTGTCAGGCTCATTCCAGAGATCCCAGGCCAGTATCCGCTTGTCGTTCTTAAACGCGCTGACAACACCTTTAACGTAGGCTTCCAGACGGGGATATTGCGATACATCGGTCAAAGCCGCAGCTCCCGGACTTTGTACCCAGCCGGAATTGTGAATACCGGGTACCGGCTCATGCTGCTTACCCAGTTTTGGGTACGGGTCCCAGCACGAGTCGAACAAGACCAGCATCGGGCGGATTTTATGCTTGGCGCAAATGCCTAAAAACTGATCCAGCCGCTTGGTAAAACCCGCCGGGTCCTGCCAGAGCAGATCATGCAAAAAAACCCGCATGGTATTCATCCCAATGCTCTCGGCCATTGCCAGCTCTTTGTCAATCGTTGCCGGGTCAAAACTTTCGGCCTGAAACATTTCCAGCTCGTTGATCGCATTAGCCGGTGCGTAGTTTGACCCGACCAGAAATGGTTCTTTCGCGTACCACGCCTTTGCCTTCTCGGCTGACCAGCGGGCATCCTTTTGTCCAAAAGCACTAAACGCGACGACCAGACAGACTATAACTAATAAACGCTTCATGATTGAGTAAGAAAGAAGTTCTTGAACTGTCGGCATTCATTGTCAATTACTTGACCGTCGAAAACCGATACTCCGTCGTCTGACTGTAGGTCTGACCAGGTTTCAGGATTGTAGTTGGATACGATGGATGGTTCGGCGAATCGGGATAGTGCTGCGTTTCCATGGCAAAAGCGCCCCGGTAGACGGTTGGTTTACCGTACTTACCGATGTCCGTGCCTTTGAAGAAGTTACCACCGTAGAACTGCATGGCAGGCTCGGTCGTCAGCACCTGCATCTTGATGCCCGATTTATCACCAATCACTTCGGCAGCGGTCGTCATTTCGCCCGGCTTGGTTTTGTTTAGTACCCAGTTGTGGTCGTACCCACCGGCGAATGTAAGCTGTTCGTTTTTCTCGTTCACGCGCGCACCAATAGCGGTCGGTTTCCGAAAATCAAAAGGCGTTCCTTCCACAGAAGCGGGTTCACCTTGTGGGATAAGCCCTTTGTCAACCACGGAATATTTATCGGCATTGATCATCACTACGTGATCGTTGACGGTACCGCTTCCTTCCCCGTTCAGGTTGAAGAACCCGTGACTAGTTGGGTTGTACGGTGTTGCTTTGTCCGTTTTGCCCGAGTAAACAATTTTCAGGGCATCATCATCGGTCAGCGAGAACGTCACCTTGGTTGTTACCGTACCCGGAAAACCACCTTCGCCATCTTTCGAGACGTAAGTCATTTCAACGGTTTTATCATCCACCTGCTTGGCATCCCAAACGTGGTTATGGAAACCGCTCGGTCCACTGTGCAGCGTATTGCCGTTGTTATTTAATTCGAGTGAATACGGTTTACCGTCCAGCGTGAATTTCCCTTTTGCGATCCGGTTGCCAAACCGCCCCACGACGGGGCCAAAAAAAGCGCCATCCGGTTTTTGGTACTCCGCCACAGTCGAGAAACCAGGAGCGACATCGGTCATTTTTCCGTTTTTGTCCGGCACCAGTAAACCGACAATACGAGCGCCGTAATTGGAGATAGCGACCTGAATATCTTTATTTTTGAGAATGAACAGCTGGGCTTTTTTGCCTTCTACTTCGCCACCGAACGAAGCGGGATCAGGAAGTTTAGCGTCAATCATAGCGGTCGTATCACCGGTTGCTACGGCGACTGAATCGGTTGCTTTTTGTTCTGATTTGTTGGCGGGTTGACAGGCGTTCAGGCCGATCAGCGTGGCCGCAAGGACCGGAAGAATTAGTTTTTGCATTGGTTAGGAAATTGGATCTAAATAGGACAATGAAACTTGAACACGATGAAATCAGCTGGTTTAGGCAGCCAGTTCCACCGTTTGCTACTGTTCTGCGGGCACCGGAATGGGTATGTTACCAACCGGTTTGCCAAAGTTAGGTGTTCCGTCGGCATTCCACGTAAAAGGCTGAATACGCGGGGCGCGTTTGTTGCCACAACCATCCGTAGCAGACGGGTTCGCGTGGTAGATCATCCAATCTTCCTTCCCGTTGGCCGACTGAAAAAATCCGCCGTGTCCCGGTGCCCATACGCCATTCTCCGGGGCTTGCGTAAACACAGGCTCCGGGCTCTTGGTCCAGCTAGCAGGGCTCAATAAATCGCCTTTGCCGTTGTACGTCAATAAGCCCAGGCAGTAATCGAGCCAGCAGGCGTTGGCCGAGTAAACAATGAACAGCTTATCGTTGTGACGCAAGAACTCGGGTCCTTCGTTCACGTATATTTTGGGTACTTCCCCGTTTTTCTGCCATTCCTGGGGTACATCCCCGTGCATTTCCCACGGCAGATCGGGCTGCGAAATCTTGACACGGTCACCGTCGATAGTCCAGGGATTTTTGAGCCGGGCAATGTAAATATCCTGCCGCCCGTTTGTTGGCCCTTCCCAACCCGACCAACTCGCGTATAATTGTCCGTTGAAGTCAATCACCGACATATCGATTTCCCAGTGGTCATCTTTGTCGCCAATTTTTCCCTTCATTACCCACTCCCCCTGCATCGGATCGGCGGATTCGTTTTCGATTACCCATATGCGGTGCGACAGATTGTTGAGCGAGTCAGCGGAGAAATAAATGTACCAGCGTCCGTTAAAGGCATGAATTTCGGGGGCCCACAAATCCTTTGAATACGCTTGTCCGGTGGGCGGTGTGTACACAACTTTCGATTCAGCCGTAGCCAGATCGGCCATGTTGCGGGTACGCCAAAGCGTCAGATTGCGTCCCGTCGTGTTCATGTAATAGTACCAACCGTCTTTTTGGAATACCCAGGGATCGGGGCCGGACGATTTGACGGGATTGGTAAATGTGCGCTGGGCCGTGGCGTAATGACTTAGACCAACCAGCAAAAGCAGACAAAGCAGTTTGTATACATACGTTCCGGATCGAACGAGGACGACCGGAAAAGGCAGACGACTGGCTATGGGCCAGCCGAGGCAGTGTTGACGTACTTGCATAGAACAGGCAATCGGGTTTGTTAGGTAAAGACCGAAAGTGCCGATTTTACCCCGTTGCCTACCCCAGATAATTTGCGTATTGTTCTCCAACGATCAGACGGACGCTATCTAAACCGCATCGTTGCGCTTTTTAGCTACCTCCTGAGCAGCCTCATTCGGCTTCGTCTCGCATGAATCGTCGGTACATTGTCCGTAAAAGACCAGTGAGTGAGACTCTACTTCAAACTGCAACGCGTTACCAACATTCGTTTGAATCAAGTGCAGACGTGGGTCGCAGAATTCTTTTACCCGATGACAAACCGTACAGACCAAATGCGCGTGCTGTTGCCGTCCCAGCGATTTTTCATAGCGGCTTTTGCTGTTATCATCTTCGCCGAAGCGGTGTTTGCGAACCAATCCGCAATCCAACAGCACATCAAGCGTGTTGTAGACCGTTGCACGGCTGACTCGATACGATTTCTGCTGCATCGCCTGAAACAATTCCTCCGCGTCGAAATGATCGTTTCGGGAATATACTTCTTCCAGTATGGCGAACCGCTCCCCCGACCGGCGCAAGCCTTTCGCGAGTAGCGACTTTTCCAGTTTTGCGCGTGCTGTGGCGAGTAATGATTGTGGTTCCTGCATGAACGTACGATTTATTCAGAAAGGAACTAGTCAAACGCCAGCTCCTTTGCTCATAACCTATGACTTGTCTCTAACTTGTAAATCACTAACTAACACGATCGTATCCGCTGATTCTCCCTGTTGAGAGGAAATCAGTTTTCCTGGCGATTATTTTCGGCTGATGTCTGTAAAATCGTATCCACTTCCTTCAACAGTTCCGCATCACTCATCATCTGGCATAGCTCCTCAATCTCCTCATCATTAAGCATCAGGTGATATTTGGGCATGGGCGTTTTCAGCAACCACTCTTTTCCATGCATCGTGTAGAAGGGACGCATACCAACCCGGTCGGCTATCGCCTGACGAAAGAGCGAAAACTCCTGATCCGACAGTATGAATAGCATATTCTTATAAGCCACGTTGTAGGACTGACAACCGGCGCAATACCCGATATAACCGTTTTCCTGTTGAGTCAGGCACTTCAACTGATGCTGATGCTCCATATACGTTGTAACTGGTTGCTGATGGAAAACTCAGGTTAGTCTATCTTCTTATTTAGACTAATTTTAAACAAACATAAAGCGGCAAGACCGTAATCGCAAGCGCTTGACTAAAAAAAGAGAGTCAATCGCCGATAAAACTAAAGAAAGGAATGTACTAGCACCCGAAAAAGGAACCGGCGTTTTTAAAACGCGGTTCTGCCGCTGCCCGCTGAAGTCGTGATCGGGCTTGGTGCAATTGGCTCACTGGCTGGTTTTTCTACCGGTGCTAAGCCGGGGGCATTGCGCTTGCTGCCAAACAGGCGATTGAACGAACGGGTGTACAGAAAGCTTAGCCCACCACCCGTTGTAATAGTACTGTTGAGACTGTATTGCCCCAATATGCTTTGCTGGTTGCGGTTATACACTTTAGCCCGGAACCGACCATCGGGGGTAATAAAATACTCCAACGTCCACTCCCCGAGCAAGCTAGCCGCGTTGTATTGACTCTGACCGTACGTGAATCCGCCATCCCGGCTGATGCGTAAGCGGTCATTCAGAAGCCGGTACGAAAAGCGAAGCTGCAAATTGTTGAGCAGGTTTTCGTTTTGGGTATTACCGCTGGTGAATCCGCCGATAGACACGCCGATGTCCAGGTTCTCGTCCAAGTTTGACGCCAGCCGACTGATCTGGTTTGAGATCAATTCACTTACGCTGTTGGCGACTCCAGAGTTGACTTGCCCTTGATCGAAGAGGTTGGTTCCTTCGGGTAGTAGCTGATTGAACAGCAGAACGCTACTGACCTGACGCGTCAGCTCCTGATCGTTGCTTTGAATTCTGGATTTGAATGCCGTTACGGCCTGTCTGAAGTCCGAAGAAGCCGGATATTCTTTCACGTCCAGATCGTAGCTGATCGCCGGAGATCCCAAGTCGCCGTTTAGTTTAATGATCAGATCGACCGGATACCGGCGCGTCTGATCGCCACCCGTGCTCGATACTGGCAATAGGGGCGACAAGGATGTATATTGGGTGTAAGCGGCTGCTACATCCAGTAGGGCACCATACGGATCGCCCGTCCAGGTAATCCGGCTGTTTGGCCGAATCTGGAAGCGTTTGTTGATGATATTCTGAAACGTAAACGTGTATTCACCCCGCTGGATTTCGTAATTACCCGTCATGGAGAAATCACCCTTCGTATCCACTTTCATCGCTAAGCGTCCTTGTCCATACGCCTTGATGATATCGCCCGTTTGCCGGTCCAGCTGAATTTCACAATACGCATCGGGTGTGATGTTGAAGTTGAAATCCATCTGGATGCGCGACATGTCCAGTTCGGACGTAGTCGTTCCCGAGCCGTTTGTGGCATTGGTCACGGTTTTGCTACTCGGCGAACTGCTCCGGTTCACAAAGCGAATCTGGTCGTCGGACGTTAGTGAGGTTGCTCCATCCAGCGGAATGTAAATGCGCGTTCCCTTGTTGCTGGCAACGTTGGCACGAATAGTCAGGTTGTTGATTGGTCCGTACAATTCAGCCTTACCCGTTACCAACGCCTGACCGTAGAACAGGTCATTGTCCTTTGCCGATGTATTCAGGATTCTGAAGTTTTTCAGGTCGGCGTCGAAACCCAACGTAAAGTACCGGAAACCATCGTGGTAAACACCCCCGCGCACCTGAGCCGTGTTACCGTCTGGATCACGCAGGGTCAGCTTCCGGGTAATGATTTCATTTTCGCCAAAGTAAATTTTATCGTCGAACGTGAAATCGGCTTTCAGGTAATCAAAGCGCCCGCGTCCACCACTTACGCTCACATCGCCGTTTAGAACCGGAGCCGTTGGCGTCCCGGTGATAGCAACAACCCCGCTGGCCGTACCACCCAGATTGGAAAACAAATCTGTGGTAAAAGCCTCCAGAATGTGCAGATCAGCGTCGTTAAGGCTTGCTTTCAACGCTAATGGGTCAGTTTTTTGCTGAGGAGTATAGCTTCCTCGTAACGTGAGCACATCGGCTCCACTCCGATTCAGGTTCACATTAACATTGAGCTTTTGGGTCAGTTGATCCCACTTGGCCCGCCCCCGCAGATCGCCCACCAGTGCCTGCTGATACGACAAAGTATCGACTGAAAATTCGCTTTCGAAAATTGGTGTTGCGTAGATATCACGCACGGTCACGGTTCCGTTGAGAATCCCGCCAAGCGTTGTATTCAACAAGGGATTCAGTGACCGAAGCCGGAAATTCTGCGCCTGCACATTGAGCCGTTGTACCGAATCGGATGAAAGCTTTCCCGATGCCTGAATCAGTTGGTTCTGATTCAAGACCGACAGATTTCGTATCGTATACTCGTCGCCAACTTTCCGAATCAAACTTTGGGGGTTAAGTGTCCAGTCGCCATCCAGCACCCGTACTTTCGACTGGTTGAACGTAAGATCGACCGCATCCCCCTTGAAGTACATCTGACCGTTCAGATTAGCCCGGTTCGAACTACCCGCCTGATCAATGCTACTGGTAAAACTGATGTGATCGACATCCCAGGAGGCTTCCGCCTGAAGATTACGCGTAGGCAATACGGTACTGAACGTTTGTCGATCCGAGGAAACAATCGCCGATGCCAACACTTCTTCGCTATACGTGAATTTGGAAGTCGTTACATCCAATTCCGTTGGTCCAAACCCGATTTTACCGAACTGTAATGAATCCGTTTTGACGTTTGCCGTTAGAAACGACGTGTTGTCAGCCATAAAACGCCCCTCAAGACGGGTCGCCGGAGCGACGTGTACCGCCGGGCTCAAAAACGCCATTAATGGTGCTATATCTTTGGCTATAAACTGAAAGTCAAGCCCATACCGTGGGATAACTTTACTCCGATTAGTATGCGCATGCCGTTGTTTTTGCTCATAGTAAGCCTTCATCCCGACGGCATCTCCGGCGAAATGCATCTGGTATTCGCGCGCGAGTCGTTTCAGGTCATCAATCGTGCGCTGAGGCTGAAAATTCCCTTGTAGCCGGGTTGTCAGAAAATCAGAATCAAGGTCAAAGTAGCGCTGCGTGCCGACTGAATCCTTCCGTTCGATGGACGACATAAGCGCGAGCGTTCCGACGCTGAGCCGACGCTTACCCAGCGTCAATTCACCGTTTTGAAAATACGCGTTGCCGACAATGTCATCGAGTTTACTGCCTTCCAGCTTGACATCCAGATCAGTTTTTACAACCAGCGAATCATCCAGATACCCCAGCGCTCTAAAGTCGGCGTGCCGCACCGTACCGTGCAGATCATAGCGATTTTGGGGACCGCGCAAATCAAATTCACCGTTCAGCGCAAAATCCAGATTGACGTCATTTAAAATGAGTTGCCCCTGGAAAAAGGCTTTTTGCAAATTGCCCTGCGCTACAATGTTGCGGTAATCATAGCCCTGCCAGCCAAACCGGGTCAGCCGACTGTCGATGTCAATATTAGCTCGTTCGAGATCCGTTCCGTGGCCATTGATGCGCCCTTCTCCATCAAGCTTGCCAAACTGATCCGGCTGATCGATCAATTGACCGAGTTCCAGATTCTCGCTTTTCAGATTAGCCGAATACGTCGTCCGATCCGCGTTATCGGCTAGCTTGAGGGCAAGGTCACCCGTGACGCTGCCAATGCCGGTTCGGAATGTTCCTTTCGTCTTGAAATCGTCGAATGCCCCGGCAAACTTGGCGTCGAAACTAACCGTTCCGAGTTTCTGAATTGTATGGTTGAACGATGTATCGGGATAGTACTGCCGAATATCGGCCATATTGACCTGCGAAGGCGTAAAATTGAAGTCAACCGTTGTTCGGTCCATGTCGGGCAGTCCTTTCCAGGCAATATCACCCGCCAACCGGCTTCGTCCATTCGGTCCAAAGCGCAGGTCGGTATGGCTCAGCCGAAAATCATTGACCGTACCGGTAAAAATACCGGTTAGATACCAAGTTTCGTTTAGCTCCCGCAGGTAATCGGAGAACAACCCCAGGTCTTTCGATTTCACTTCGCTGTCGCGAAAATTTGCGACCATTAGCACCCGGCTGTTAAAATTGCTGAAAGCCGACGGTTTGTCGTAGAAAAACGTCAGACTATTGCGAATTACTGAACTACCAATGTGCGCGTGCAGCTTGGCCAGCTCCATTTTGGTATTGCAATACAGGAAGCGTGTGTCAAGCCGCCGAATTTTTAATCGCGAATCGCGGTCAAATCCCGTCAACCCCTTGATGTCAAGTGCAATCGTATCACCGAGCACCAGAAAATTCGAGACTTCGGCGGTAAGGTTTTTTAAGGTGAAATGGTTATAATCGAAACTTTTCGGATCGCGCATAAAGGGTTCGCGCGGATCTTCAAGCGTGTACGCTCCCTCAACCAGATGAATGTGGCTAATCGTGAAAGGCACATTTTGATTCGGGACGCTCGGCTTCGTGGGGTCGGAGGTCAGTTCTTCGATGCGGGCAATGAATTCATCCAGGTTCGTATCACCCGTTTTCGGATTTTTGATCATCCGTACGTCGGGCCGATACAGCACTACCTCGTCCAGATGAATGTTATGCGCCGACGAGTCGATCAGGTTTCGCAGGTTGTAGTCCGCATCGAGCCGCCCCACCTGAATCATGGGTCGCCCTTCCCGATCGCGGATTCGAACGCCCGTCAGCGTAAGCGAATCAAACCATTTAATTGATACATGTTGAATATCAACCGGAAATTGAAGCTTTTCTGATAAGCGCGTCGCCAGTTCGCTTACTACCCGCGTCTGAACAGCCGGAACCTGTAATCCCAATACCACACCCAATAGCAAGCCAACTGCTGTGAGCAGCAGGTACAGCAGCGTTTTAAGGAATATGGCAAAGAATTGACGCATCCGGGCCCGAAATGCCTAAAGTACAATGATTATTGGAAAAAGCTTATCCTTCAGACAACTAACAGAGGGAACGGTTTAGCAGCAACTTCCATTATATATTCTACAAGAATCATTATCTATTAGTTTTGTACGGTGAATATTTTAGCGATTGAATCCTCCTGTGACGAAACATCAGCGGCCGTTTTAGCCAACGGTCAGTTGAAATCCAATATCATCGCCACCCAACTGATTCACGAACAATACGGCGGTGTTGTGCCCGAATTAGCGTCGCGCGCTCACCAGCAGCATATATTACCCGTTGTCGAACGTGCCTTAGCCGACGCAAATATAGCCAAAACCGACCTGTCGGCCATTGCCTTTACGCGCGGACCGGGCCTGCTGGGGTCGCTGCTGGTTGGTACGTCGTTCGCCAAAGCGATGGCGTTGGGCCTCTCGATCCCACTTATTGAGGTCAACCACATGCAGGCGCACGTACTGGCCCATTTTATTGACGATCAGCATGATGATCGTTCACGTCCGAAGCCAGGCTTTCCGTTCCTGTGTCTAACCGTCAGTGGTGGACATACGCAGCTGGTACGCATCAACAGTCCGCTTGAGATGGTCGTGATCGGACAAACGCAGGACGATGCGGTTGGGGAAGCATTCGACAAATCAGCGAAGTTGCTCGGCCTGCCCTACCCCGGCGGTCCGCTAATCGATAAATACGCGAAAGAAGGCAACCCGCTGGCTTACAAGTTTCCAATGGGCGAAATGTCGGGCCTGGACTTCTCGTTCAGTGGAATAAAAACGGCTATCCTTTATTTTTTGCGCGATAATATAAAAGCAAATCCGGCTTTCATTACCGAGAATCTAGCTGATATCTGTGCCAGTATCCAGCATACACTGGTACAAATGTTGCTGAACAAACTAAAACGGGCTGCCCGCGAAACCGGTATCCGGGATATTGCCATTGCCGGGGGCGTATCGGCCAACAGCGGTTTACGCTCAGCCTTGACAAAACTCGGTGACGAACAAGGCTGGACGGTGTTTATCCCGCGTTTTGAGTACTGTACCGATAATGCAGCTATGATTGCGATGGCCGCTCAATTCAAGTACGAACAAAGCGATTTCACCGCGCAGACAGTCAGTCCACTACCCCGAATGAGTTTTTAAGATCAGCCATGACCACTATCTCCGAACTCCATATTTATCCCATAAAATCGTTGCGGGGTATTTCCGTAGCCGAAGCAGTTGTTGAAGCCAAAGGACTCCAATACGACCGGCGATTTATGCTGGTTTCACCCAACGGACAATTTATCACCCAACGGGCGAATCCGCAGATGGCCTTGATTGATGTAGCGATTGACAAGGATCAGCTCCGCGTCTGGCATGTCAACCGTCCCGACGATGTGCTGGTGTTACCGCTAGTGGTGCCTGAACAGACGAGCACGTCGCAGGAAACCATGTCGGTAACTATCTGGGATAGTCACGATGTGCCAGCCATGACGGTGAGTGCGGAAGCGGACCAGTGGTTTTCGGAGGTGCTTGGACAACCTTGCCGACTGGTGTTTATGCCCGAAACCACCCACCGGGCGGTCGATCCGGAGTACGCGCGGCAGGATGATGCGGTCAGTTTTGCCGATGGGTATCCATACCTGCTCATTGGGCAGGCTTCGCTCGATGACTTGAACCGGCGATTGCCCACTGATGAGCCGGCCAAACCGCTTGACATGCTTCGGTTTCGACCGAGTATTGTCGTTACAGAAAGCGCCCCCTACGAGGAAGACACCTGGGCGCATTTTCGAATTAGCGACATCGATTTTTACGGAGTAAAACCCTGCGCCCGCTGCGTACTGACGACGATTGATCCGGCAACAGGGCAAAAAGGCAAAGAGCCGCTACGCACCCTGGCAACGTACCGCCAGTGGAAAAACAAGATTCTGTTCGGTCAGAATGTCCTGGCCGGTTCGAGCGAGGATCTACCGCTAGGTATTCTTCGCGTTGGGCAGGTTGTGGAGGTGGTTAGTCATCAGGAGCCGAGACTACAGCCTCCCATTGAGTAATCCTACTGCGTTTTTAAAACCTATAGGCACTACTGCCGTTTATTGCCTAGTGTTTATTGTTATTCAAGTCCATTGCTTACACCTTTACGCAACGCCTATTACTTGAGTTTACCGGTCGTGTTCGGCGCCGTACTGTCAAATCGAATGGCAGCTCGACTGTCTGATGTTACACCGATACACTGGGCCACGCCCATCGTCCTGGCGCTGGTTGTTTTTATTATCTACACCGTTGACCGACTTCTCGACATCAGAAAGCCGAACGAACCCGCAACGGCCCGACATCAGTTTCACCGTCGATATGCTCATTTGCTCTGGCGCTCGGTGATTGTAGCAGCGGTGTTAGCCTTCATCCTGTGCTTTTTCTTACCCGGTAGCGTCATAAAGTTTGGTATCGTATTAGGAGGCATTTGTGCTGCTTACATTGGCGCGGTATACCGGCTTCCTGCCCGTCATCCGGCTTTGTTGTTGAAAGAGCCGCTAGTAGCCGTGCTTTACTCAGCAGGGGTATGGGGAAGCGTGTGGGTGCAGCGCCCAGCCATCAGTGGTATTGAGATGGCTCAGTTGGCGATGTTTCTGGGCATTGCCTTCCAGAATCTGCTTTTGTTTGCCGTTATGGAAAAGCGTGACTTGCCTGGTCAACCGGAGTTTTCGCTAGCCACCGAATGGGGCGAAGAACGCTGTGACACCCTGTTACGATGGCTGACCTTTGCCATCATCGCTACCGGATTGACCGTTTGCTTTCTGACCGAAGACCGATTTGCGCAACGATCGGCGATCATGCTGGCGCTGATGAGTTTGACACTTTACGGAATTCAGCGCTACCCGGCTTATTTTCTTAAACATGAACGCTACCGCTGGCTTGGCGATGGTGTATTCTGGTTCCCCGCGCTGGTTCTGTAACAGTCGATTTTTGGGCAACTGATACGTATAGAATTGCTGTCTGTCCCTAGGCTACACTATAGAGTTATCATCTACAATCGCCTATTACTTCCTATTTCGGCAGCAATTATCCTCACTATTTACATCAAAATAAAAACTAAACTAAACCTCACAGTACTATTATTATATTTTATCATACAACCCGATCATATCCTTTAATTCTGGGTTTTAACAAAAATTATCCTTTTATACATAAATATTGGTCGAATCGCCTAGATCCTGATTTTCCTGTCAAAACGTATCTCTTCTTTTCATTTACTTTACTGATAAAGCGGTAAGGAAGCAACGATCAGCGGTAACTCTTTCACCCGTTCACCGGATTGATTTTGCCCATCATAGCCGCTTTTTGAAACGACCGGCAACGTAAACGCAGCCCCCTGTCTGGTCAGCAACCAACGTTGCCGTTTCGATAAAAAGTCGTGGTCAGCAGACAGCGTCCAATGCCCTCGAACGCATAGATGCTCCTGGAGAATTTGCAACATCATAAACACGCCCCTATATGAAACAATCTCTAACTGCAATGCGAGGTTACGTGGCACTACTGGCCGCTTTCGTTTGCCTGCTGGCAGAAAGCCGGGTTTTTGCCAGCGCTGAACCGGCCAGGCTAGCCGATGTTGACGTGACCGGTGTTGTTACGTTCAAGGATGATGGTACACCCCTACCGGGTGCCTCGGTTTTGCTAAAGGGCAGCACAAACGTGGGAACCATAACCGATGCGAGTGGTAAATTCCGGATTCGGGTTCCCGACGAAGCCACACTAGTCGTTAGCTATATCGGGTACATATCGCAGGAGATTAAACTGAACGGACGCACATCGCTCACGGTTGCGATGGAATCCGATGCGCAACAGCTCAGCGAGATTGTCGTGACATCGTTTGGCATCACCCGCGACCGTAAAACGTTGGGCTATGGACTGAGTGAAGTAAAAGCAGAGCAGCTCACCAAAGCGCCGACCACCGACGTGACAAACTCGCTGGCGGGCAAAGTGGCGGGCGTTCAGGTAACGGGAGCTGGGGGCGGTTTCGCCGGTTCGAACGTAACTATTCGTGGATTCTCGACGTTTACGGGTAGCAACCAGCCGCTCTACGTGGTCGATGGCATTCCACTCGACAACTCGGGCGGCAGCAATAGCGTTAATACGGGTGTCGTCAATTCCAGCCGGATCTCCGATCTTAATCCGCAGGACATTGAAAGTGTGAACGTGTTAAAAGGAGCAGCGGCTACCGTATTGTATGGGTCAAGAGCCGCTTCGGGCGCGATCCTGATCACAACCAAAAAAGGCAAGAAAGGCACCAACCGTCAGATCTCGTTCTCGACCAATACCGCCGTCGGTACGGTTAGCCGCTTTCCCAAATTTCAGAACGAATACGCGCAGGGAAGCAATGGAAATTACGCCAGCAACGTAGCAGGATCGTGGGGACCTCGGATTCAGGGTCAGACCGTTACAAACTGGTTTGGTCAGCCGGAGCAACTTCAGGCGTATCCGAATAACGTTCGCGACATTCTTCAAAACTCCATCTCGTCGCAAAACAACATTAGCTTCTCAGGCGCTGCGGACAAATTCGATTACCGGGTTTCGTACGGCAACTCCATAGAAACGGCGCTGGTGCCCAACAACAAACTCAACCGCAACAACCTGACCGTAAACGCAAGCACTCAGTTGACCGATAAATTCCGCGTGGGAACCTCGTTTACCTACACCAATTCGACATCGGATCGTACGCAGTCGGGCAATCAGGGCGCAAATCCCTTATGGCGTGGTATTTATGCGCCCCGCAGCTACGATTTAACCAATCAGCCTTACCAGGATGCTGCCGGTAACCAGCTTTGGTTTGCGTCCGAAGATCAGCCCTACTGGTCAATCGAACACATCAGAAACCACCAGGAAACCAATCGCTTCTTCGGCAACATCAACCTGAAATACGATATTCTGAGCTGGCTACAGGCCGACCTGAAAGTTGGGACGGACGTGTACACCTTCAACACCAAAGGCTTTGACGATAAAGGTGTACGCAGCAACGCCAACACAACGTCTGCCGGGGCCGGTGGGGTGCTGGACCGTACCGAAATGATTCGCAACCTGAACTCGTACTTTACCCTGACCGCCAACCGGAAAATCAGCAACGACCTCCAGTTGATGGCGACGGTGGGTAACGAGATCGTTTCGAACTACAGCAGTTCGTTACAGGATATCGGATTGGGAATTGTGGTAGCCGGATTCGACAACGTGAAAAACTTCCTGACCTTCAACCCATCGTCAAGCATTACGCAACAGCGGCTGGTTGGTGTATTCGGAGATGTGGTACTTGATTACAAAACCTGGCTGTCATTCAACGCCAAAGCCAGAAATGACTTTTCCTCAACGCTGGCTCCTGGCAACCGCTCTATTTTCTACCCAGCCGTGGCAGTAAGTTTTGTGCCCACCGAAGCCTTTCCAACGCTTAAGTCGAAAGTGCTGTCGTCGGCCAAGATTCGGGCCAACGTGGGTGAAGTGGGTAAGGGAGCCAGTCCGTACGCTATCAACACCTACTACGGCAAAGCCAGCGGAAGCGACGGCCTTGGCTCCACGGGGGTCAGCTTCCCGTTCAATGGACTGGCGGGTTATACCTACGACAACGGTACCGGCAACCCGAACTTAACACCAGAGTTTACCCGGGAGATTGAATTAGGCACCGAACTAACCTTTTTCAACGGACGGCTTTCTTTCGACGGATCGGTTTACCGCCGGGATAGCCGAAACCTGATTTTCTCCGTTCCGGTCCCATCCACTTCCGGTTTTACCAGCCTCGTTACCAACGCGGGCCGGCTATCGACAAAAGGGATCGAGTTCCTGATCTCGGCAACACCAATTGAAAAAGAAAACTTCAGTTGGGAAACGTCGCTTAACTTCACCAGCTTCCGGTCAGTTGTCGAAGAGCTGGCACCGGGCGTGAGCAACATCTCGATTGGCGGCTTTACATCCCCGAACATCCAGTTGGTTCCGGGACAGCTCTACGGACAAATCTGGTCGAACGCTTACCAGCGCGATGGTCAGGGCCGTATGATTATCGGAGCCAACGGTTTGCCGAAAGTATCGACCAACGTACAGGCCGTTGGCAATCCGAATCCACGTTTTACGGCAGGGTTCAGTAATACGTTCAATTACAAAGGGTTCAGTCTATCGTTTCTGCTCGACTACAAGCACAAAGGAGATCAGCTTTCGCGGACCATTGGTGATCTGCGCATTAACGGCGTATCGGCTGAAACGGCTGAATTTCCCCGCTTCAACGCCGACGGCACACCCAACAAAGCGTACTTATTTGACGGCGTACGCGAAGACGGAACACCGAACACAACCGCAGTAACGGCTCAGCAATACTTTAGTCTGCAAGGAAAATACGTGGCCTGGGAAGGTTATGTCCTCGACGCTACGTTCCTGAAGCTGCGGGAAGCCAACCTGACGTACAAATTCCCAACGACCTGGTTTGGTCAATCCAAGTTCATCAAGAACCTGCAACTGTCAGTGTACGGACGGAACCTGTTCATCTACGCGCCGAACTACCCGGACCTCGACCCGGAACAGAACCTGCTGGGTGTCAGCAACGCGCGTGGTCTCGAATTCGGTATTACGCCAACCGCCCGTACTGTGGGTGGTAGCTTACGCGCTACGTTCTAACAGCCCCCTACTACCCTCAAAAACTTGACATCATGAAGAAGTTAATTTACACAAGCGTATTGGCGGCAGGTCTTTCCCTGAGCTCCTGTAGCGAGTTTCTGGACGTCAACAACGACCCGAACAACATTCAGGCCGTTCAAGTCTCGCAGCTATTGCCATCGGTTACGGTCAACGTGGGCTACATGGGGGCCAGTGATTTATTCCGATACGCCAGCCTGTTGGTTCAGCAGTTCAGCGGACAAGGACCGAACACGGGTTTTGCGACCTTCAAAGAATACGAACGCTACAACATCAATAACTCCGACGTAAACAACCAGTGGGTACGCATTTTCTCTACCACGCTGAGCGATACGGAGCTGATGATCGATCAGGCCACCAAAGAAGGCAGTCCGCACTACGCTGGTGTTGGTAAAATCCTGAAAGCGTACGTATATCAGACAACCGTGGATGCCTGGGGTGATGTGCCCTACAGCGAAGCCAGCAAACACAGCGCTAATTTTTACCCGGCGTTTGACGATGATGAAGCGATTTACAAAGATTTGATCCGGCTGATCGACGATGGCATCAAGGACGTTAGCGCAACAACGTCGGCCTTATCACCGAACGTCAACACAACAATCTACGCAGCCGGTACGTGGGCAGCTTCGTAAGCGCAATGGATCAAATTTGCCAACACGCTGAAACTACGCATCTTCCTGCATTATTCGGCCAAAGACCCGGCGTATACCACGCAGCAGATTACGGCGTTGATCAACAGTGGCGCTAAGTTTATGGAAAGTACATCCGATAATTTCCAGATGGCTTTTCTGTCAGAATCACAGCGTCAGAATCCGCTGTACAGCATGGAAAACGGTCAGTTCAAAAACCAGTTTTTCCCGCATCGCTTTCTGGTCAATCTAATGAACGCCAAGACCGATCCGCGCCGGTCAGCCTACTTCGTTCCGTTCCCGTACACCGCCAATACGGCCACCGCTACGTACAAAGGAGCCAGTGCCCTCGATCCCGATCCGTCGTCGGCGTATTCGCGCAACTACCGGTACATTTACGGAACCCCCTCCGCGGTGAATGTGGCGCTGGTCAACGCCGATGGGAGCTTGAAAGATGGAGCGATCACGTATTCGGGTAATGCACCCGCTCGACTGCTTACGTTTGCCGAGTACAATTTTATCCGGGCCGAAGCGGCACTGGCTTACGGCGCTCCCGGCAGTTCGCAAAGCTTTTTTGAGGCAGGAATCCGGGCGTCGATGACCGATGCGGGTGTTGCTGCGGCTGATGTAACGACGTATCTAGCGGCCAATGGCACACTGAAAGGAACACCCGCCCAGATGCTTGAGCAGATCATCACGGAAAAATACGTGGCGAACCACGGCGTCCTGATGGAACCCTGGACGGACTACCGCCGAACGGGTTACCCGGCTCTCACACCTTTAAAAACGCCGTTTGCGATTTATGACGAGGTGCCGCATTCTTTATTCTACGCCCAGTCTGAGATCAGCAATAATATAAAGGCCAAACAACGAAGCACGATGCTGGAGCGGGTATTTTGGGATACGCGCAAATAATTAGGAACTAGTCTGGCGTTTGGCACCCGAAGTCGATTATACTTCATCAACAGACACTTCACCTGCCGAACGTCGGACTAGTTATTCAATGGGATCTATCGTCGGTGGTGTCGGCTTCACTGTGGTGTCGGTTTTGAGAACCGCGCGGGCGGCCCCGCCGACACCACCGATGATAGATCAGGTTTGAGAACCTGACCGCGCAACTTTATTTTTGGCAAACTATCCGTTGTCAAACCCGGTCGGGTTTGAATCTCTACCCGCTAACCCGTATGCCATGCTGAACGTATACACCCAGACTCTATTCGTATTTTGCCTTGTCGGTAAACTCTCCGCTCAACCGGTGAACGACACGAAAGTCGCCCACGAGTTGTTGGCAAAAGCCCGAACGTCGGTTCGTAGTCAGTTACAGCAAGGCACGACCGGCAAAGCACCGCTTATTAAACGAATGCTGGACCTGGGTATCTGGCGAGAAGCAACCGACGCTTTACAGTCCGGTAAAGGATTGAGCAATACGGACAAATCGCTGTTATGGGCCGAATATTATTGGTTAAACAACGATTTTAAGCAGGCAGAGAAAAACGTCAGAAACGCGCTTACTGCAGATAAAAACAGTCGATGGGGCAAGCGGTTAAAAGCGCAGTTGGCCATTGAAGCCTGGGATTTACCCAATGCCGAGAAACAATGCAAAGCGCTCTTAGCCAGCAACCCGACCGACGACGAGACCGCGTTGGTTTTGGGACGAGCCTTGCTTTTGCAGAAGAAATACCCTGAAGCGTTAGCCGTTGCCAAAGCCCTTCAGCAAACTAATCCAAAACTGGCGGGCGCTTACCAGCTGGAAGCAAATGTGTATTTCTGGGATCAGCACCCCGAACAGGCCGAAGCACCCCTGGTGAAGTCGCTGACGCTCGATCCGCTGAACGCCGACGCCCGGTTCAGTTACGGCTACGCCATCTGGCGCCGGATCGACGCGACGCAGCTCAACGATATGGCCGCTCAGTGGCAACTTGCCCTCGCCATCAATCCGCTGCATTTTCAAACCCACTGGCACTGGGGCAACGGCCACACGAACCTGACGTACGCCGACTACGCGGATAAAAACGAAAAGGAAATTCGCGAAAAATTAAGGGAGGCCGACAAACTATTTCATGCCAAACGACTGTCCGATGCGGTTGCCGTTACGTACCGGGTTGAAAAGGAATACCCGGCTTCGGTGCTGCCAGCCATGCACCGGGGATCGCTGTACTACAGTGACTTCGACACACCAAACCGGAAAGCGAATCTTGATTCAGCGGAACAGGCCTTCGTGACGATCCTGAACAAGAAAAACCATTACGGTCCGGCGCACAACGGCCTATCGGCGGTCATCAAATCCAAGCGGATACCGTACCTAATGACCTACGATTCGATTACCAATGTACTCAAGACCACGAAGATTAAAGACCCCGAAAACTTCGCAAACGTATTTCCTGATCTAAGCTATTACCCCGGCGACTGGGCGAAGGCGATGGTCTGGAACCAGATGTATACCAGCGTCGTATACTTCCCGTTTCTGTCGAAGCAGGGCAATGCATTTGCGGTTTCTCCGCTTCACATCGATCTAGCCCTAACGATGCGATCCCCTCAGTTTCGCTACACCACAACGTTCGACAACCGCCAGTGGATGGATATTCGCGGGGTGGGAAGTGGAGCTGCCGACATCGAATACGTGGAACGGGGAGCGTACGAAGAACGAAACGTGGTACTGCATGAATACGTCCACCTGTTTCATGGCCGGGTGCTGACCGACGCCGAAAATCGTAAAATTCGGGAGCGCTATTACCACGCCATGAAGAACCACCTGACGCTGGATTATTATTCGCAGAATAACGAATCCGAATATTTCGCGCAGACCTATCCGGCTTACTTCGAAAAGATAAAAGTACACCCGCTCGATTTTAAATCGATGAACATCACCGCCGAACTGAAAAGCAAAGACCCAGAGATGTATGCCTTTCTGGATGCACTGGTCAAGAAAGAGCGGGCGTACCTGAACGGCGATCAGTCGGTGATGGCATCCAACTGGGCGCAGGTATATCTCAACATGAGCAACAAAGTAGCTCGCTCCGACTCCGCCAAAGCGGGTAAATACCTCGATACAGCGCTAGTCTACGATAACAAGTACCAGCCCGCCTATCTAGCTTATGCCCGACTCAAGCAACAGCAGAACGATTTTGATAAAGCGCTGAGTTACATCAAAGCCGCTGAGACAATCGACCCCAATTACGCACCAGTCTACGCGGCCTACGCGCATCTGGAAGAAGCCCGCTACACGCCCGACAAAAGCCGGGATGATCTGATAACGACGCAGACTCACTGGTACCAGAAAGCCCTCGATCTGGAGAACGACTACCAGACACGAGCAGCCGTAGCTATTCAATTGCAGGAAATGTTTTTCCAGAACGGACGGATTGGTCAGGCGATCAAAGCCGCCGAAAACTATGCCGCTACAGGCCCCGACGTGTCTACCTATCTGCGTGACCGACGCGACGACGCCAAGGCTTTCGCGGCTGCCCAACGGGCAATGCTCGGCTACGCGGATCAACTCGATGTATTGAAAAAGCTGGTGTTGCAGCGGCCACAGAATTACCCATTACGGAGTCTGTACGCCGATGCGCTGTTGGCCAACGGACGCTATCAGGACTGCATTGAAACCATGAAGCAGGTGCAGCGCATTCTGGAAGCAAGTAAAAACGGACGCGCTGACTTCGACCTGCGGATTGCCGAAAGCTACGCCAAACTAAACAAGCAGGATTCGCTGTCCTATTATCTGAACAACGTTATAGCCGAGAAATCGGATCTTGATCCGCTTAGCAAGCAACGTCTGGTTCGGCTACTGGCAACGACCAACCGACTGACCGATGCCGAAGCGCTTTTTAAGACCTTGTCTACAAAAGGAACGTCGCTTTATCAGTCGGCTGCGTTACAATCGGGTGGCGTTCTGCACGCCTTAAGCGGCAAAGCGGATGAAGCCGTCACCGCCTACAAGCAATCGCTGGAACGTAACCCGTATAACATGCACAGCTATGCCGCTTTGGCGGACCTTTACAAAAAAACAGGAAAACAAGCAGAGCTAAAAGAGCTGACGACAACAGCTAACCAACTAGATATTAAACCGGGAACGGTCGCTGGCTTATAAAATCAGATAAGCGGTAGCTTACTGTATTTTTAGTGGTGTCGGTTTCTCAAAACCGACACCACTGCGCGGGTGGCCCCGCTGATACCATAACAAATTCCTCACGATCAACTCTTATTACGCATTACCAAAAAGTACGCTATACATGAAACGAATTGTCTTTTTATTACTTTTCTGCCTGACAACAGGTTCGTTATCCATTGCGCAAAGTCAACGTGGTCAGGGTCAACGCTCGGCAGCTCCCCCGCCAGCCGATGATCAGGCAGCTCGGGCCACGGCCAGCCCTGCCCCGAAACCATCGCCCGGCGACTTGACGTTGCCAATGGATTCCAGTGTTATAACGACCCATGCCGTAACCATCAAAGGGCAGCGCGTTCCCTACACCGCTACCGTTGGCACACAGCCCGTCTGGGACGAGAATGGCAAGCCGATAGCGGGAGTCTTTTACACGTACTACGAGCGCTCCGATGTGAAAGACCGGACGACTCGCCCGCTGGTCATTTCCTTCAACGGAGGTCCCGGTACAGCCTCAGTCTGGATGCACCTCGCTTACACGGGTCCCAAGCTCCTCAACATTGACAGTGAAGGTTATCCCTTGCAACCTTACACCGTAAAAGACAACCCCAACTCGATTCTGGATGTAGCCGACATCGTGTACATCGACCCGGTCAACACGGGCTATTCTCGGATGGCAAATAAGGATGTGCCCCGCTCCAAGTTCTTTGGCGTGAACGCCGATATTAAATACCTGGCCGAGTGGCTCAATGTATTTGTCAGCCGCAAAAATCGCTGGCCGTCACCTAAATACCTGATTGGCGAAAGTTACGGTACAACGCGGGTTTCGGGATTGGCCCTGGAATTACAAAACGCCAGCTGGATGTATCTCAATGGAGTGATTCTGGTTTCGCCAACGGATCTGGGTATTAACCGGGAAGGCCCCGTTGGTGCCGCTAACCTGTTGCCGTATTACGCAGCGACAGCCTGGTTCCACAAAGTACTTCCCGCCGACCTGCAACAGAAAGACCTGACGGCTATGCTGCCCGAAGTCGAACAGTTTACGATTAATGAGTTACTTCCGGCACTAGCTAAAGGTGGTTTTCTGGAAGCCGACAAGAAAAAGCAGATAGCCGCGAAGGTAGCCCGCTATTCGGGTCTATCCGAGAAAGTCATCATGGAACACAATCTGATGATTCCAACGTCTTTCTTCTGGAAAGAATTATTGCGGGACAAAGGAAACACCATTGGTCGGTTGGATTCACGCTACCTGGGCATCGACCGCGAAGATGCGGGTGAGCGTCCCGATTATTCGCCGGAGCTAACATCCTGGCTTCATTCGTTTGCGGCTCCGATCAACTACTACTTCCGGGAGTTTTTGAATTACAAGACGGATCTGAAATACTACATGTTTGGTCCTGTACATCCGTGGGCACGGACGGGTGCGGATACCGACCGGACGGGTGAAAACCTGCGGCAGGCCATGGCGCAAAATCCTTATCTGCATTTACTGGTTCAGTCGGGCTATTACGATGGCGCCTGCGATTACTTTGGTGCTCAGTATAACATGTGGCAGATGGACCCAAGTGGAAAGCTGAAAAGCCGGATGGACTGGAAAGGCTATCGGAGCGGACACATGATGTACCTGCGTCAGGAAGACCTCGTTAAGTCGAACGATGATTTGCGCGATTTTATCAAGAAGTCAACACCGAAACCAAATCAACCGGCCAAGTACTAACGCTTAGTTGCGCCGGTGTTTCTAAGCGATCACCGGCGCAACCAGGCATTAAATACCTCTCCTCTTTATTTCCTTCTCAATCAAAAACAGCTCCCGGCTGGTTTGTCCAGCAACGGAGCTGTTTTCTTGTGCCCGTCTCATCAAATACGGAATAACATCTTCAATGGGACCATATGGCAGATACTTGCTGACATTACACCCGGCTTTGGCAAGGTTGAACGTAATGTTATCGCTCATGCCATACAACTGCGAAAAATGAACGTGCGGGTGATTGGTTGGTAAGCTGGCTTCCTGAAGCAGTTGAACCGCAAGCTGAGAACTGTATTCATTGTGCGAAGCAACAATTACCGAGATGCTATCCAGATGCTGAATGCTGTAGGCAATCGCATCGTTAAAATCCTGATCACTGGACGACTTATCGGGTTGGATCGGGGATAATTTATTCTGGGAACCAGCCCGTCTTCGCTCTTTCTCCATGTAAGCCCCCCGTACGATTTTTGCGCCAAACAGAAACCCGTTGGCTATCGCTAGTTCGTGGCAGTACTTTAAAAACTCCAGCCGGTCGTGTCGATACAGTTGGATGGTATTGTAAACAACCACCTGTTTTTGGTTGTATCGCTGCATAACCTTCATTGTCAATGCATCGATGGTGTTTTGTATCCACGACTCCTCGGCATCAATGAGAATCCCTACTTTTTTTTGAGCCGCCAGTTCGCAAATTTCGACAAGCCGCCGTTCAACGTTGGCCCACTCCTGCTGTTCGGCTCCACTCAACGGCGCATTATCGATAGTGATTTGATCAACCGCTATTTTGGTCGAACCATTCAGTTTTTCGAGAAGGGCGAACCGGGCCAGCGCCGTTAGTTTTATGCCGATAAACGGTATGTTTTCAAAGCGAGCGCTGTAGTTGATTACGCGGATAAATTCGTTCTTGGCCTTGTCAAAATCCTGCTCACTCTCTTTGCCTTCCGCACCGTAGTCCAGAATCAGGCTGATACCGTACTTTTTAAAATCATTGACAATTGTGGAGGTCTGTTCGAGCGTTTCTCCCCCGACAAACTGCTCAAATATCGTCGAACGAAGCAGTCCGTTAATCGGCAATCGCCACTTGACAGCCAATATCGTTAAACTGGTCCCAGCCTTGACCAGCCACGACTGATTCATTAATTGAAACAGCCGGTATGTCTTTTTCAGTTGAGCGTCAGACTTGTAAACAAAAGCCTGCTTTGTATCGTCAAAAGATACTTTATCCTTTACGTTCATACTCTTTTTATTCAAATTTATTGATGAAAGTGTAACAGAAAACGTAGCAACAATTTACGATAACACTTGGATAATTATTGCCCAATCGTAAAGGATTGCCGACGGCATTGTGACCACAAAATTAGCAGGAAACGACTAATCGGTTGACCTCGATCCACAGGAAAGAAACAGCCTTTCCATCCGGTTTAGAATTAATACGTTAAAAAATAGTCTTATAGTAGACTACAGCTTTTTTTTACGCACTTTTCTTTTCGTATCGATCACGCTGTGAGATTTACGGCGTTATATTGCATATTGTATTTATAGGCGAATGCAGAATTTTATTTATGCCTTGATAGTGTTTATAACATTATAATTCGTATCAATCATGAAAGTGTTGGAATTTACGCCCCCGGTTCCAAAAGAGGATTCGGTTGTAGTGGATGAAGACATCCTGCCGTATTTTTATAATTACTTCCACCGTCACAGACAGTTACAGATTACCTTGATTCTTCGCGGAGAAGGGACACTTATGGCAGGTAATTATAGCCAGTCGTTTAAACCCGGTGACGTTTATATTCTTGGGGCTAATCAACCCCATATTTTCAAATCCGATTCCTCGCATTTTAATAATCCCGACAAATTAAACGCGCACGCCATTCACATCTATTTCGATCAGGACCGGATTCCCTGCCCGTTCTTTCATTTGCCGGAAATGGAATCCATCAGCAATTTTTTAAGCACAACCCAGAATGGATTCCAGCTACCGAGTCAGTACCAAAACTACGTCAGCAGAATCATAAAGAAACTACCCGTAAAGTCGAATCTGGATCGCTTACTGACGATTATTAAGCTTTTCGATTATTTCACCAAGCAGGTAAGAGGGTGGAAATCACTAGACTCGGGTTTATCGAATACTCTTTTTTCGGAATCAGAGGGCCTGCGAATGACCGAGGTTTTTCAATATACGCTGGAGCATTATGCGGAAAACATTACGCTGAACAAAATCGCGGAGATCGCCCATATCACGCCACATGCCTTTTGTAAATACTTCAAAAAGCACACCCGGAAGACGTACAATACATTTCTAAACGAAATACGAATCAGCGAAGCCTGTAAGAAGATCATCAACAGCAATCACGACGGCATATCGACCATAGCGTACTCGACCGGATTCAACAGTGCAACGAATTTTAATCGTGTTTTTCGAAAAACCACAGGCATGTCACCGCGCGATTATATTCGGGAGTACAAAAACAAAGCCAGCCTTTACACCAACTGACGTACTGCAAACGAGGAAGTCAATCAAGGAATCAGCACCGACGAGTACAGGCCTTTTGCGGCTTTTTTGCCCTCAAGTGCCATTTCTTTTGGCTTTGCCTCCTGCTGTAGTTTACGACTGGTCAGAATATCAAGCAGAATATCGGTCATGTACTCCCGCTTATTAAACACGATATCGTGGCGATTTTCGGGCAGTAAAAACTGCTTCACCTGCGCGTTGACTAGGTGTTGTTGCGCAAAAGAA
This sequence comes from Spirosoma oryzicola, assembly GCF_021233055.1. Taxonomy (NCBI): domain Bacteria; kingdom Pseudomonadati; phylum Bacteroidota; class Cytophagia; order Cytophagales; family Cytophagaceae; genus Spirosoma; species Spirosoma oryzicola. The sequence continues at coordinate 4,649,687 of NZ_CP089538.1, forward strand.
ACGTTCGTCGGATAAACGAGTTCATCCCGCTGACCGTGCAGCATGGTGATGTTTGCTTCAATTTTAGGCCAGTCGGGCAGAATTGACTCAAGAGCTTGCCGATGGGCTAGTTTTTCGTCGTTAGCTAGCCGAAGTAAAGGCGGAATTCCCCACCGGAGCAAGGGTGTATCGACCCAGTGACTAATCGGATAGGTCCGTTCCAGCCCCGGCCCAAGTGCCGACGAAACAAATACAACGTGATTGACAGCTTCGGGGTTGTTCATAGCCAACCGCGCCGATACCGATCCACCGTACGACGACCCAACGACCATCAGGTAAGGTGCTTTTTTGTAACGATCAATAAGCGGTTGCAGAAATTCAGCCTGCTTCACGATTGACGTTTCGACCCGTCCAAAATCTGAATACCCATAGCCTGGACGATCGACAGCTACCAACTGAGCCCGATTGAGCAGGTTTGTATCCTTAAAAAATTCATTGAAGAACGAAAGAGAACTAGGAGCTCCGTGTACAAACAACACCACCGGTAAGGCCGAATCGACAGCTAAGGCAGGCGTTTCCATAAAGCGGATGGTTCGTGGTTGCCCGCTACCGTCCTTTACCTGATAACGATGCACAGTAGGCTGTATGCGCTGCCCTTTAAACTCTTCGACCAATTCCTGATCCGTCTGCCGAAAATCGACGAACCAAGCTGTTATTACGGTTCCGGCAGCTAAGATGAAGAGAAGTAAAAGGCTCCAGCGCAATACAAGCAAAAATCGTCTCATAAGTAGTGTCGTGTACGGCTATAACTATAAACCAGCCGCTAAAGGTTTGCAGAAATTACAGAAAGCTTTTTCAGGCAGCGAACAATATGGTAATCTGACCGTTTGGTCTGCATAGGCAAAACCACAAAACGTTATGAAAGAGAAAGCAGATGCACCTGCACAGGTCAGCGAAATTGACCTCGACAGCCCCAATCCAAACAATCCCGCCGACACCGATCTAACGTCATCGGCAACACTGCCCGAAACGCGGGATGCACTTCAAGCCAATGACGCGGAGAAAATGACGCCGGATGAAGCAAACGAAGAAAGTGAATAAGCACCCTTTACTGATCAGCCCTCACCGGTAGCTAATCGCTACCGGTGAGGGCTGATCTTTTTTGTATACCTTATTTTACTTCGCTTTCCACCGCCAGAAAGTGAGTCAATGCTCCCTGACTGTCATAGAGCGGGTCGATCTGCACCCGGCACACATATGAATCTCCTCCTTTTCGATAATTCAGCAGATCCGCTTTCACAGAATTAGCGCGCTGAAGCGATTCTCTGACACGTATTATCGTTGCGGGATCGGTGTCTGGTCCTTGCAGGATACGGGGCGTTTTCCCGATAACTTCTAGGTGCGAATAGCCGGTCATCGTCAAAAAATTATGACTCGTCCACAGGATTGTTTTAGAGAGATCGGTTAGGACGAGCGTAGAACCGGACTCCAATTTTTTGATATACGCGTTTCGTTGTCGACGTGGAATGTTCCAGTCAAATATATCATTGAGCTGACGAAATAGCTCGATTTCTCGACGATTGGCACGTTGCTGAGCCTGTGTTAGCATGAATATTTCAAAACACGCTACTGGAAAAGAACGGTTTCCCTCCTGCCGAGACTGGCTATACACCTTGTTCACAAGCTCTGAATATAATTCCGATGTAAGCATGGGGTTAGAAAGGGAATTTTCTATTAGGAAAGATAGTAGGTGGTACTCCTAAAACCTAAAACGGCAGGTTAATAAATTACGAAATGCTTGTCAGCTAAAAAAAATTTTTAAGGCGAAGGATCTGATAACCAGCACAAACAAGGTCATCACACGAACGAAACACATTTTTTTTCGACTTCCCTCTTGCGCATAACACCAAAAGCCTATACTTTTGTGCCACGATTAAGGAAAACAACAACGGTTGACCGAAAGTCGAAAATGGTTCGGTAGTTCAGTTGGTTAGAATACCTGCCTGTCACGCAGGGGGTCGCGGGTTCGAGCCCCGTCCGGACCGCCAACACAAAGCGCTTATCAACACTGGTAAGCGCTTTTTTTATTGCCCTTCCCAATTGCTGTTCTTATTCTGAAGCACTGCTGCTTACTGTCTACTCTTTTTGTTGACCAACGACTACAGTCGATCCTGCTATTTACATATTTACAGATCCAACAACGAAAGAGCGATTGATCAGACGTAAATCTTCACTGCCAAGCAATCCGTTTAACGACCAGGACCGTAAAATAGACTCATACTCAATTGCTTTACTTTTCTTTAATCATTTTTTAACTTTGAGTTAGTATGCGGCTTATTCTATTCCTTACTCCCCCCTGACTCTTCTTTAGTCGGACCACCTCACGGCCTCATCCCGAATGCCGCTAACACCTTATTTTAACGGGGCGGCTGTCTTTATGAACCGGGCTATAAACTCGCTAGCCAGGTACGACCACAAACATAAACGCTTGACTATCAGTTGACGATACGTCTTCTATCCGCTAATTAGCCAAACCAGGTGAAGGTTGCCAGGCTAGAGAAAGAATACGTACAGTTTACAACTTAATACAAACTCAACGACGAGAATCGCTTCCTATAAGTCATTCTCAGAGCGGTTTATTATCGTTGAGCAACCTGAAGAAAAAGCTAAATAGCTTCGTTATGAAAGTAATTATTTTGATTCGTTTAATTTTTTTTCTGGCTTTAGCTGGTCTGCTGACGCATTGTAAGCCAGAAGACGCTGTGGTGGACCCCGTTGTTCAACGGCAGGACACCTTGACAATCAACCAGGTACGGTCCTGGAACACGTTACCTCTGCCTAGCAGCGTTCGCATTACCGATACGGGTATAGAAGGCGTATTTAAGCTGGTCGTTGGCGATAATACCAGCGCCGACGATATGGGCAGTATCCTGGTAACCGCTAATGGCAGACGTTATAAACGTGATTTTACCGGCCCCGCCAATGCGGCCTGGTTTGGCGTTAACCCTTCGGCGGCTGATATTGGACCGGCGTTGCAAGCCGCTGTAAATGCGGCTAGTGAAGTCGTTATTCCAGATGGAGCCTACACGCAGGGAACATCCGTTGTTCTCAAAAGCGGGCTGACGATTCGCGGAAACGCTGGTAAAGTTACGATTACGCTTCCCAAAACGTACGTGTCGCTTGTTTCGCTGGCGCGGTCCGAAGAGGCTATCACTCCCCTTGAGAACGTAATCATCGACGGCTTATCCTGGATGACAACGACTCGGGAAGATGGTATGTTCGGATGCATCTACATCGATGGTCCAACGGTCAATAACCTAACGGTACAAAACTGTGCTGGTAACGACGTTGCATCTAAAGACAGTACCAACTGGCTGACGGTGAAAATTCAATCCGGTAAAACAGCCAGCAACATTGTGATTAAGAATAACCATGTGCAGGCACGACGAATGGCCTGTGAGATTTTCAATCACGATAATCACGGTATTTATTCCGGTAAGAACATTATTGTCAGTGGTAACGATTTTCATAACTGCCATTTCGGTATCTCCTTATCTGGACCGCTGGATGGACTCATGGTCGACAATAATCACCTGACCAACTGTAGTCTGTTCGGCATCGAGATAGCCGGTGCAGCCCGTAATGTCAAGATTACCAACAACACATTCGAAGGAACGTTTGACAAGTTTCTTACCGGCTCCAACGACGGCAATGGGAATGGTAGTGTAGTGGGCGGCATGGTTGTTACGGGAAATTCGACGATTGGTTTGTGTACCGGTGGCGTCCAGATCTTTAATGGCGGAACGATGCAATTCACTAAGAATAATTTCAATATGACGGGAATGCTGGAACTTGCCCACTCCACAAACGGAGGAACCTACACCGAAAACGTCATTGAAAGTCTAGCCAACAAAGCCATCATCTGTGACAACACATCGGACAACACGTTCAGTGGCAACACGATTTCAAACAAAAACTGCCCCGGAAATCACGCTACGTTTATGTCTTATGGCAGCAAGGCAACGAACAATGTGTTGACGAATAATAAGCTGACAAAAGGCGTCGGTGGCAGTTATTACGATTCAGTTCTGGGTGGTACTACCGTAGCCTCCAAAAATTATGACGAAGCTGGCAACCCAATTCCATAAAACCAGCTTTTTCGCCAGATCGATCAGCATCGGAAAGTCCAGTGGTATAGATTACCTTTTCACACAGGCACACTTATCATACATGTGTTTTTAGGCACAAGCAACGGTTAAGACTCAGTTGACGTACTGGTAGTTGAATAGGTAATATGAACAAGATAAAGAAAACGCCCGGTCGATTGAATCGGGCTGTTTTTTTAATAGGAATTACCAAGCCGTTCGGAACAGATTTACGTATGACTGCTCGTACGTACAAATTGAGTTGGTCGTTTGTCGTTGCCAGGTTAACCATCTTTTAACCCCTCCGTCCGCACGAAGCCTGTACTTTTGTTAAGAAGGTTTTTTGGAAAAGAGGATAAAAAACGCCGGTCTTTCTGGGACCGGCGTTTTTATGTTAACGTCTTTTAACATATGGCTTGGGCCGTTCGCACTACCTTTGCGGCTCATAAGAAATATCTCATAGGTTAAGAAAACAATAAATGCCGGTCTGCTTTGGACCGGCGTTTTTATAAATCGCTGTCAGGCAAACACACGGTTAAGTGGTGGGGGGAACGGCGACACCTCGTTCAATGTAGCCGTACGTATCAATGCATAGGCTATCCAAATAACGCAGTAAAGCAACGATATTGACGCGTGCCGGGCTGGCCAGGCCATCAATCCAGCGCTCGGAAGAAACCGCGCCGTCTGCGGTAATAAGAAGTTTGATAGGTCCTGAAATCAGTTCGATCTGCGCTTCGCCCCGAACCAGGCGTACCTCCTCGCGCTGATCCCAATAAGGAAAACCGGAACGGAAACACTGTCTGGCCTCGAATTCTGTCAAATCTACCAGTGGCCGCAGAATTAAACGAACACATGGCGGAGGAATCGTTCGGACAAACGGTTCGCCCTGAAAAGACACACCTGCCGTTGGGGTCATCGCATTTCCTTCGATTCGGTCGCGGACATACCTAAGAATACCGATTTGCCCATGTTTGGCGTGCCCGACTGACTCAATCAACACCGGCTGGCCAAGATGCTGGATTAACTCGTTCGGGGTCAGTGTTACCTCTGTACTCATTGCTACCTATTCGCCACGTTTCTACGCTTTAGCAGATATCTGCTTTCTTTTCTGTTGCTAGAATTATAAGGTGTTGGATAGTGCTTTTTAGCAAGCAACGCTGTCATTTTTGGGCCATTTGCTCACGATACAGCCCTTTTTTCGAACCCTAAATTATTGGATTTATACCTAGAAAAACAAACCTGCTTCCTGTGACGGCGAACGCACGGATTGCTGAGACAATCAGCTATTTATTAAAAAATGGACGGTTGCAATCCAGAAATCAATTATCAACGTATATACTACTAAAGAAGCTTACAGCGAATTGGATCAGGCTACTCCGATGGGGCAGCCTGATTTTTATTGTCTCCTATCGACAAGGTTTTACACACCCTCTCGCTTCTATCAACTAAGCAATAGCCGTTAACTGTCAACGCCTTACGCCCAACAAGCCTATTATCTGGCCGAATGTTCGGTTCTGTGCGTGCAGATAGTATAGAAAGTAAATATCCCGTCGCAGTAGGACGCTACGGTCGTTTTTGCCGAAGTAAACGGATCAACGAGCGTTATCGAAAAAGGCAGCCAGTCAGACAACAGCCAAGTTACTCATCGGCTCTTCCAACCGTGAGAATTTCTTATTCAATGCCTTTTACTTGCATCGGAAGTGTGTAGACCGATTCAGTAGCGGTAATAAATAAAGTCCGTCGATCTTTTCCCCCGAAACAAAGATTGCCGACCCAGCGCGAAGGAACCTGTATCGTTCCGAGCTTCTTGCCTGCTGCATCGTAAACCGTGACGCCTTTTCCGGACAGATACACGTTTCCCTGACTGTCGAGGGTCATGCCGTCGGAGCCCTGCGCAACAAAAAGCTGCCGGTCCGTCAGGCTCCCATCCGCCTTTATCTGGTACTTGTACGTCTTGTTGGCGCGAATGTCGGCCACGAATAAGTGTTTCCCGTCCGGCGTTCCAACAATGCCATTTGGCTGCATTAGATCACCATCAACCACCACGGCTTCTTTGGCCCCCTTGGGCAGATAATATACCTTCTGCCCGTCGATATCCGGCTTTTTGCGCTCCCAGTAATCACGCTGGTAGTAAGGGTCGGTAAAGTAAACTCCTCCTTTCGGATCAAGCCATAGATCATTGGGACCGTTCAGGCGCTGGCCTTTGACGTTATCCAGCAAAACAGTTCGTTTTCCGTCGGGACTAATTGACCACAGTTCGTTTTTCTCATCAGCGCAGGATATGATATTGCCTTTTTTATCGATGTACAGTCCATTAGAACGCCCGGACTTATCCATAAAAACAGATAGTTTCCCCTCTGTGTCATACTTCCAGATTTTATCGTTGGGCTGATCGGTAAAATAGATTACGCCCTGTTTATCAACCGCAGGTCCTTCGGTAAACGTAAACTGGTTCGAAACCTGGTGAAGCGCAGCTCCTGGCGCAACTACTTTTATGGAATCTAACCCCTGAGCGGAGCCCTGCCGACCGATGACAGTTAGCGCGATTGCGGAAAAAACGACGGATAAAAAACGGACGTTACAAGCGTTCATCATAAAAGACTGACGTTAAATAAAAGGAAGACGTATTTATAGTTAATTCTACTGTTTACGTTAGTGCAGTATCCAACCGTAGTGCGGCATCGATGCAGTTATAGCTACCCTACCAAAACAATAGCATTAACAGTCGGTTTCTGTAAAATAGATTTTATCTGTGTGTAAATTGCAAACCGGCACATCATCTGCGGTGTCGGTTATCTGTTAATCTGCGAAAGTACTGTCGTTTAATGACTCTATCGAACGTTGACCTGACGAACTGTGACCGGGAACCCATTCATATTCTCGGTTCTATTCAATCCTACGGCTATCTGCTGGCTATTCAGCCTGATACCTATTCGATCGTTCATGCCAGCGATAACATCGCAGAGCTTCTTGGATCATCGCCGGACCAGTTGATGGGGAAACCGCTTGACCGGGCTCTTGCTGAAACAAATTTACCCGTCAATGCGCTAATCGAGTTCTTAAACGTTGGCCGACGAAACGGATCGTGGGAAGGGCTAAATCCACAGGCGTTCACACTCAATGAAACAAGCTGGAACCTGATCGTCCACCAGCACGAAGGGCTGATTGTTCTGGAATGGGAACCCGCTGGTGACTCCAATATACTGACGAACCAGCAATTGGTTGCCCAGGCGCTAACCGAAGTACAGTCCAGCCGAACACTCGCTGACCTGTTGCACAATACAGCCCAGCGCGTCAAAAAAATCATTGGTTACGACCGGGTAATGGTGTATCGCTTTGAGTCCGACTGGCATGGGCATGTCGTTGCCGAAGCGAAAGAGGACGATCTGGACCCTTACCTTGGCCTGCACTATCCAGCTTCTGACATACCCCGGCAGGCTCGTGAGTTGTACAAAGTCAATCTAGTACGGATGATTGCCGATACAACCAGTACGCCCTCCCGTATTCTGTCGCAACCCGACTGGCCAGCTGATCAACCGCTCGACCTTACTCATTCTGTGCTCAGAGCCGTATCGCCTGTTCATATTGAGTATCTGAACAATATGGGCGTGCAGGCGTCGATGAGTATTTCGTTGCTTTACCGGGGTGAGTTATGGGGGTTGATTGCCTGCCATAACAACACGCCACGCTTTGTCAACTACCCAGCCCGGCAGGCGGCCAAATTCGTTAGTCAGTTATTATCAACGGCGCTCGAATTTCGGAAGGATGAAGAAGATAAGAGCAATCTACTGCGTTATCGGGAGCATGGTCAGCTCTTACACGAACAGTTACTGCTCGATGACAACATTGTCCAGGCTCTCACAAAGCGGCCTACTACCATCCTGGATCTGACAAAAGCCACCGGTGCCGCGCTTGTGTTTAACAATAACGTTTATCGACTCGGCAACGCACCCAACGAAGCAAGCATCCGTTCATTGGCCGATTGGGTTAAATTAAGTGATGTCGAAACGTTCCTGGAAACGAATCAGTTGCCGCAACTCTACCCACCCGCCGAAGACTTCCGCGATGTTGGTTCAGGCTTGCTGGGAATTATTCTCTCAAAAGAATTGAATGAGTACGTGTTCTGGTTCAAACCTGAGCGTATTCAGCAGGTGACATGGGCTGGCAATCCGAATAAACCTGTAACCGTCGATGAGCGCGGCCAACAGCGTCTGAGCCCACGAAAAAGCTTTGAAGCCTGGACGCAGATCGTCCGGAACACATCCGACATCTGGTCGGAAGCCGAAGTGTCGACGGTTGTCAAACTGCGCGAAGATGTTTTGCAGATCATTAACAAGCAGGCAAACGAAATACGCATCCTGAACCAGCGGTTGCAGATTGCCTACGACGAGCTGGATGCGTTTAGCTATACCGTCTCGCACGATCTGCGCACACCGTTGTCTTCCATTCGGTGTTATTCGGAAATTCTGCTTGAAGAATACGGCCAGGATCTTAACCCCGACGCACGGGCTCTATTTCAGAAAATTATCGACTCGACCGAGCGGATGCGGTCGCTTATCCGGCATATTCTGTACTATTCCCGCATGAGCCGTACGGAACTGAACACGCAGCCGGTTGATATGCGTGAACTCTTGGATGGCATACGGGAAGAAATTATGGTAACTACCAAAGGACGGTCGTTAGCGATCAACATTGGTGATACTCCTCCTGTAATTGCCGATCCGACGATGGCGCTTCAGTTATTTACAAACCTGCTCAGCAACGCGGCTAAATACACCCGCTTAACGCCCGAAGCAATTATTACAGTAAACGGTAAACAATCTGACGAAGAAGTCATTTACACTGTTGAAGATAACGGGATTGGCTTCGATATGAAACAGGCGGGAAAAATGTTCGACCTGTTTAAACGCCTTGAAAACGCAAAGTCTTTTGAAGGCTCCGGCGTTGGATTGGCCATTGTAAAACGAATAATAAATCGTCACCAAGGCAAGATCTGGTTCCATAGTGAACCCGACCGAGGTACGGTTTTCTACGTTTCTTTCCCGACAGTACCCACTACTTGAGTTATGATAGACGTTCTATATATTGAAGATGATGCCAATGATGCGGATATTTTCAGCCGCCTGATGGAGAAACTGCGTAGGCCAATTACCTACTCGATTTTCTCCAGCGGTTCCGACGCTATCGATTATCTGGCGGGGCAGGGACAATACACCAAGCAGCTAACTCCCTTACCCAAATTACTATTGCTGGACCTTAACTTGATGGGTTTGAGTGGCTTCGAAGTCATACAACGGGCGCGCCAGATCGACCGGACGCGCTTTCTGCCGATCGTTGCGTTCAGCACATCCGACAACCCTCAGGATATTCAGACAGCGTACGAAGCTGGTATCAATGCCTATGTAGTAAAGCCCGGCACGTACCAAGCTACGGGCGCCCTACTTGGCCACGTATATGATTTCTGGCTCGAAAGCAATACCCGAATTGACAATAAATGACTTCGTTACCCGAACGATTACGCCAGGAAACTCGTCCACTGCACGAGCAAACCGAACAACTTTTTTATACCCAAGCGCTTCAGGACAGCACGCTGTCGGTTTCTGAATATACCCATCTGTTACAAACGCATTTTGTGTTTCATCGGGCGCTGGAATCCGCTATCGATCGTCATCCAGACTTTTTTGCTGAATACGAACCACAAACACGTCTGAAAACGACTTGGCTAGCCGCAGATCTGGCCGATTTGAATATCCTCCTTCCTCAACTGACGACAGACTTCTTTACGACCTGGTCGCCGGTTGCGCTTTTAGGAGCCGCTTATGTTGGTGAGGGATCGATGCTGGGCGGTACTGTGATCTGGAAACTTCTGCATCAGAACCAGGCAATAAAGCCTCTGCTGGCTCAGGCGCGTTTTTATCAGGGATACGGCCCGGCAACCGGCCGAAACTGGCGCAACTTCGGCGCGTTTCTACTCCACAAAGGCACAGATCATGCCGATGAAGTAATAGCCGCAGCCAAGCAGGCATTTGTTGATTACCAGTCCATTTTTCAACAGACCGGAAGTCAACTGAAGCAGGCCGTTTCTGACTAGACTAGTTCCCCATAAACCGGTAAGAACACGTTGAACGTTGCCCCCTTTCCAGGTTGGCTAATGGCATCGATAGCCCCACCGTGACTCTCGACTACGCGCTGGCAAATTGCCAGTCCGATGCCCGTACCCGAAAACGTGGTTTGGTCGTGCAACCGTTGAAAGGGAGTGAATATGCGATCTTTATATTTTTCTTCGAAGCCAATCCCGTTGTCAGCGACCGAAATCAGCCAGAAAGGTAGCTGCCGCTGATCATGCAACAAAGCGGGTAGTTCGTCGGCCATCGCTAATCGGAAGCGTATGGTCAATACAGGCAATTGTCCGGTCTGCGTAAATTTAAGCGCGTTAGCAATCAGGTTCTGGAAAAGCTGTCGTAATCGCGGTGGAGCGCCCAGAACGGTTGGCAACGGTACCGCATTGATAGTCGCCTTCTTTTCCGCTACCGTCATCTCTAGGTCACTTAGCACATCAGTCAGAACATCGGTTAGCGATACGGGTGCAAAGGGTTCGCGCTGGGTCGTCAGTTGCGAGTACATCAACAGATCCTTGATCAGCATCTGCATGCGACGGGCGGATTTCTGTATTCGACGGATCAGATCGGTTTCACCCTCAGACAAGCTATCGGCAAACTGACTTTGCAGCATATCACTGAACGCCTGAATACGCCGGAGCGGTTCCTGCAAATCGTGCGAAGCAATCTGGGCAAACTGCTGCAAATTTTCGTTGGAGCGTTTAAGTTCAGCGTTTGCTTCTTTCAATTCGGCTGCGTGTTGTTGGGCCGCCATCTCGACTTTTTTACGATCGGTGATGTTGTTGTAGGTAACGATTACACTGTCTTCGCCCTGCTTTACAGCCGAAACCTCAAACCACCCTTCCAGCCCAAATTCGTCGCGGTAATACTGAACGCTTTCTTCGGGCCGTCCGGTTTGGACAACGCGCACGTATAAATCAAAGAAGCCGTTGTCCTTATTGCCGGGAAACACGGTCAGCAGCGTTCGGCCAACGATCTGATCGGGTGTCATGAAGTTGCTTTTAATAACAGCCTCATTTGCCGTATCCATTACAAAATCCACGATGGTTTCGGTTTCGTCCCGAATCGCCGTCATGGCAATAATGCTATTCAGCGAAGCGTCCAGAATGGTTCGTAGCTGATGCGTTTGCCGTTCCAGATCCTGCGTTTGTTCGGCAACACGTCGTTGGAGTATTTCTTCGGTACGCTTACTGGATGTTATATCGATCACGGTGCCGATAAATCGGATAGCACTTCCCTGCGCGTCAAAAACAGTCTGTCCGTTCGCCCGAATCCAGCGTAGTTTTCCGTCTTCAAGGCCTATCGTACGGTATTCAATATCATAGCGTCCACTACTACCTGGTTCAAAACACGCCTGAACAGTCTGGTCCGTTCGATCCCGATCCTCAGGGTGAATCCCGGCTAAAAAAACGGCGTAATCAACGTCTGCCGTTGGCGGCAAACCAAACAGGCGCTTTGTTCGATCCGACCAGATCAGTTTACCTGTCAATAGATTGAGATCCCAGGTTCCCAATTTGGCGGATTCGATGGCCAACCGCAGTCGTTCTTCAACCTCCTGAGAATGGATTTCGGCGTTTTTTCGATCCGTGACGTCCACCAGCACACCCGAGAATGAGCGAGGCTGATCATCGGCATTATACGTTAACCGTCCACGGGCAAGAACCCATTTTATGGTATGATCGTCAACAAGGATGCGGTATTCGGCTTCGTAACCATGATGATTGCGCATAGCCTCTTCGATCAGGTGACTTACCCGAGCCCGGTCATCGTCGTGAATGTTATTGGTGAATACCTTTAGCGGTAGCCCTTTATCTTCGGGGTTCTCAGGTACCCCAAACAGATGAAACAAATTTGCATCGCCGTAAACCTTATCAGTGTTGATATCCCAGAACCAAGTGGCAATCAACCCAATACTAAGTGCCGTTTGTAGCTGATCGTAGGAGCGAAGTAGAAGATCTTCTTCAGGTGGGTATGTGTTAGGCTGATCAGCAACGGGATTGTCCATGTTTAGAAGGTTACGGGTATTATTAAGTTAAACCGCAAATTAACAGGATAAGTTATTAATTTCCGGTTCTGTGTATAACAGGTCCGGTTTCGATCAAAATAGCGCAGACTACTTTGATCGAAACCGGACTAGCACTAAAAAGGCTCAGACTTAAATCTGAGCCTTTGGTTAGTAACAAAGTTAATTCTTCACCACCCGTTTTCGGAAAACCTGCTCGCCGATTCGTATCTCGACAAAATAAATGCCGCCAGCTGCCGAATGCAGGTTGAGTTGCTGCTCGAACGTATCACCCGTTTTCTGGTAGGACTGCCTGACGACTTCAACACCGTTGACGTTTCGGACAGCGAGCGTTAACGCGCCTTTTAACGGGCTACTGAACGATACAACCATCTGCCCTTCACTGGGGTTAGGCGTTACGGTGAGTGCCGGTTCAACCTGCGGATTGTTGGCCGTGACCGTACCCGATCGCACATAGACCTGAATGGTGGCCTGCGCCGTACACAAATCCACTCCCGAACCCGACACGGTATACGATGTTGTTCGGGTCGGCTGCGCAATTACCTGCGCGCCCAGTGTCGAGCTAAGTCCTGTACCCGACCAGCTAAAGATACTCGCTCCGCTAGCGTTGAGCGTAACGACTTCGCCCGGATTGATAAACAACGAAGACGCAGCCACCTGTACGGACGGTTTCATACCAATGCGCCCTGCTACATCATGGGCAACGTTTATGCCCAGGCTATCGGCATAGCGGAGCCAGTCACCTCGTTGGTTTTGTCGCCAGGCCGTGGCAAACAGCGATTCGCCATTTTTAGACGTAACCAGCGCAACCGTGTCGCCAGCCGCGTAGGGCAAGGTGACGCCGATGTGATACGGCAAGCCAAAGAGCGGTACGTTCCGGTCGAAGGTTACCGTCGTTGGCCGGTTGTTCGTCACATCGTCCAGGATGACCCGCAGTGGCACGTCTTTCTGACCAAGGATAGCGCCCGGCCCGCCCTGGAAGCCCCGTCCGTTCCAGACCGTTACGGTCACGACCGATTCGGTAGCCGCTCCCTGAGCCGCTTTTGCTACGCCAAACCGCAAACTGGCGCCTGACAGATTGCTGTAACTGAGTGAGTTGTCAAAATATTCAGAAACGGCTTGCGTTCGCTTGCTGTTCTGCCCCGCCAGATAGCCTCTGCCGCCCGGCTCCGGTATGACCGTACGCGTTCCGCTGAAGTTGGTAACGTCGGCACAAAGACCCTGATTCAGCACTTCAATATACTGGGTACGGACCAATGGGTCCGACTGGCCAAGCGCGTTCGACGTAACCAGCGTTACGGTGAATTTACCCGGCTGATTGTAGGTCACCACGGGATTTTGTTCCGTCGAGGTAGACGGTGTGCCGCCTTCAAACGTCCATTCCCACTTAGTTGGAAATCCGCTTGAGATATCCGTAAAGCGCACTTGTCCACCCAGCAATACGCGTCGGGTATTAGCCTGAAAATTCGATACCGGTCGGGAGGCCACCAGCGTACCACAAACGTTGGAGCTTAATAGCGTATTCCGGCGTGGACTGATCTCCATGACAGCCCGGATTCGGGCTTTTTGGTTCTGCGTAAAGATGTTGGTACAGGCGTCATTGGAATAGTCCATGTAATTCTGCACCATATTCGTCGATCCACAACTGATCCGACCTACGGGACAGCCGCTACTGGCCGATGCTTGTGGGGGCGTATCCACACAAAAGTCATCACCACAGTTTGCATCCCCCCAAATGTGCCGCAGGCCGAGCCAGTGCCCCGTTTCGTGCGTCAGCGTCCGTCCCAGATTGTAAGGGGCCTGAAGCACTGGGAATGTGCCTTTCTCCGCATTTCCGAAAGCACGGTAATAGATCGCTACTCCGTCGGTACTGGCCGGACCGTTGGCTGGAATCCCCGGCAAGTTGGATTGACTCGGAAACTGGGCGTAGCCCAACAATTGCCCGTTTACGGTTGGGTCATTAATGTCAACAACCCAAACGTTGTAGTATTTATCCGGGTCCCAATAGGTACTTGGTTTTAAAACCCCATCAATGTCGTTGATTGTCCAGTTGGCCCGGTTTCCATTGTAGCGGTCGATACCCGGCTCGGCCATCGTATTTCCTTGCCGGTCAATCGTAGCGAGACAGAATTCGATTTCGATGTCCGCCCCAACCGGATTTTCGTTGAACCCACGGGTGCCGGGTTTACGGCGGTAATCTTCGTTGAGGGTTATCAATTGCGATTGTACCTGAGCCGCACTGATATTCCGACCAACGCCAACCGCTTCGCCATTGTGGACCACGTGAACAATAATCGGAATAGTAATCACCGTTGTCGTTTGCCGACTGGATGCCATCCGCTTTTTGATGTCAATCATTTTGAGCTGTAGCTGTCGCTCAAAATCGTTCAGCGTACCCAGTTGCGGATACTTAGCCCGTAAGCTACTGTCCATGAACATCGTCGCGCACTTTTCGGGCGGGCTAAGCGGAGCCTGCGCCTGGATTGCCTGACTAAAACCAGCTGCAATTAATAGACAAAGTAAAAATCGGAACATACGTCTATTGAGTAGTAACAGGATTAAACGTGAACCGGTAGCTGGCATCAATGTCGCCGAAATAGTATTCTACCGTGAGCACCCTATCGGTCAACGTTTTGATTGTCCAGGGATAAACACCATTCAGGACAGGTATATAAAACTCTAACGTGGCATTCGCATTGACCAGTGACCAAGTGTCCGTCACATAAATATCTGGTTCGCTCGGATAGCAAATATTTGCTCCCTGACTAGCCTCCAGCTTACGCTCCGCATCAGCGTAGAAAGTCAATACGTCGTCAGCTACACAGGGATCAACAGCATTTTGAACGGGTATCACTCCTGACCCTTTCCCTTCATCAAAAATTTGTACGGATACCATTCGCCAGCTTTTTTTCTGGGTACCGGTCAATAGCTGACTATAGGTAGTCGGTTTTGGCTCAATTTTTTCGGAGCATCCGCCCAGCAGCCATCCAACGACGCCAGGAATCAGCAATAAACGGATAAGTTGTCGCATACTAGTAGCAGCTTGTTAGGTTACTGGGGTGTGTATGTCTGCGTAAAACGCAAGGTTGTGTCCCGGTATGTTGTTGTTGTGTCACGAATCATGGCAATCTGAACTTTAGCCTGAAGATTCAGTGTGATTTGACGGTTACGCGGGTTCCAGGCCCCGGTTCCGCTGAGTGACCCGTTCGTACCAAGCGAACCGTTCGTTTGCGCTGGTACCGTCAACGAGTTATCGCCGTTGTCGGTAAAGACCAGCGTTGGCTTCTCCGCATTGAATCCGAACAGGGTGCTGTTGCCAATAACCACGAATTGGGTCAGTCCAATGTTCCAGTTGCTCAATGTGTACTGTTTGCAATCAGCACTGGTTATGCTTATGTTGGGTACAGACACGGTTCTGCCACTGACCACGCCACTTCCGGTGTATGTTCCGCCGAAGAGACAGTCGTCCTGAATCGTGAGCGACAAGCTTTTACCCAATGCACCGGTGGGTCCAAACCCAACTTTCAGCGAACTCGGTTCAACGCTCGTCAGCGTAAACGTCAGCGACTGCGATTCCAGAATATTATTGGCGTTGTTGATCAGTTGTAACGAGATTTCGCCAAAGCTTTTGTTTGCCGGAATAACGACTTTCCCTTTTGTACCGATAATGCTGTAGTCTTTTCCTTCGCGGGCGGTTCCACTAACGGCATAGTTGATGGTAATGGGTTGATTCGATACCGGCCCTACGTTGTGCACACGAATCGGGATTGGCTGGCTGTAGCTTTCTTTGTAGGTCAGCGTTGAATCCGTAAAGCGGACAAAATACGGCCCTTCGAAGGTCCGGTCAACATCCGTGGTTTCGCAGGCAAACACGCCTATAACAAAAAGCAACCCTACACTTAGTAAAACACGTAACGTATTTGTTCTCATAGTTCTGACTCGCGCCTTCATTAATAGCCAGGATTTTGGGCACCTTGCAACCCTGGGTTACGTAAGATTTCTGACTGGGGAATCGGCCATAACTCGTAGCGGCTGTTCCAGTTGGGGGAAAAAGCAGCCATAACCGCCTGCGCCCGGCCCGTCCGAACCAGGTCATACCAGCGGTGCCCTTCAAATGCCAGCTCATACTGGCGTTCCCGCTCAATAGCGAGCAGAACGTCGGCCTGGTTGGTAACGGTAACGGCACTTGCTTTAGCCCGATTACGGAGTATCGTCAGGTCAGCAACAGCCCCGTTGGCCCCTATCTGGTTGCCTTGTTGAGCACGCGCTTCGGCCCGGATCAGGTACATCTCAGCCAGCCGAAAGACAACGATATTAGCATTGTTTTCAATCGCTATTCCATATTTCCGAACAGTCCAGCCATTGTCATTCCCCTGCTGTTGTTGCACGTTAAAAGTAATCGTGGCTACCCGCGCTCCCGACTCCGCCGAGTTTAAAACCGCTACCAGCTGATCGGAAGGGATCACCTCCCGACGACTGACAAATAAGGTATTTAATGTAGCCGGATCATCATTCTGCGTATAACCCACTTCGAAAATGGACTCGCTCGTGAAGTTTTGGATAACGACCGTGTTATAATCGGGTACTAACGAAAACTTACCGGAGCTGATAACCAGCGTAGCATACCGTTCCGCTTCGGCCCAATTCTTCTGGTACAAGTAAAAACGCGCCAGAGCCGCCTGAACGACTCGTTTCGACAAATAGGCCGCTCCCGTTGAGGAATCATCCGGCAGGTCCGCCAGCGCAGCCTGGTAATCAGCCAGCACCGACGCCAGAACAGTAGCTCTCGCCGTTCGGCCAATGTTCCGGTTTGTACTTTGATCGGTAGTTGTAGGCAGTGGAATATCGCCGTAGGTGTAGGTACCCATAAAATTAGCGAAGCCGCGCAGAAAGCGAGCTTCCGCCGTTAGCTGCTTGCGGTTGGCTTCCGTTACGCCGGTTACGGCAGGCAGCCGTTCCAGGATAAAATTAGCGACGTAAACGGTACGGTAAATACTGCCCCAATAGTTGGCTACATCGGTGTTGGTCGAGGTAATCTGTTTGGTACCAAACTCCTGATAGGATGCAAATGTACCGTTGTGTTTGATGTTATCGGCGGTAAAATCACCCGCGATCACTATCGACGACGTCATGGTCCGAAAGGCGCTGTACAAGCCAATCCGAACTAATGGCACATCAGCAGCACGACTTAATGCCAGATCATCAATGCGGATATCATACGGCGTGGGCTCTAACACTTCTTTACAAGAAGTAAGCAGCAATAATGACAGTATAAATAACGTGCAGTAAGACTTCATTGTGGCTAAAATAATCTCCTTTTACAGGATAATTAGAACGTTACAGATAACCCGGCCACAATATTTTTCACCTGTGGTAAGGTGTTAAAATCAATACCCTGCGCCGTCGTTGACCCATCGATTGCGCTTAATTCAGGATCGACTCCAGAATAATTGGTCAATGTCCACAGGTTCGTGGCAGATGCATAAACGCGTACCCCGGCTAGCTTAACGCGATTGGCCCAGGTTTTAGGCAAATTATAGCCCAACGTCACATTTTTCAGGCGTAAATAAGAACCATCCTCTACAAATCGACTACTCAGGTAGTCGTTGTATGTATTCTCGTACACATAACGTGGCACACTGGTAATATCACCTTCTTTCTGCCAGCGTTTTAGGGCATCAATGCTTTGATTAAATTGAATCGAAGAGCCTGCATTTACCGAGGATTGCTTCGTTAAGTTCAGCACTCGGTTACCGAATGATCCCTGAAAGAAAATAGCCAGCTCGAATCCTTTGTACGAGAGCCGGTTTGTAAACCCACCAAAAAATTTCGGCTGGGCATTGCCGATTACTTGTCCGTCATCGGGTGTAATGCGGCCATCGCCATTTTTATCGTCGTAAATTGCATTGCCCGTGGCAGGATCAACGCCTAAGAACTTTAATCCCCAGAACGTTCCCAGCGGCTGACCGGGTAATACGACGTTTGTACCGGCAACTCCGCTTGCGACAAACCCTCGGTAAAGAGGCTCATCCGTCGCTAATTCAAGTACCTTGTTGCGGTTCAGCGATAGGTTTAAATCCGTACTCCAGCGGAATCGTTTGTCCTTCTGGTCAATGTTGACAGTCGAAATGGTTAGCTCCAGCCCCTGATTGCTGATTTTGCCGATATTGCCTTGTACAGAGCCAAAGCCGGAGGTTAATGGAATTGGCTGACTGAACAGCAGTTTGTCCGTCAGATTCTTGTACGCATCGAACGTTACGGTTAGTCGTCCGTCAAACAGAGACGCATCAAACCCGACGTTTGCTTCCTGGGTACGCTCCCATTGCAAATTCGGGTTGGCTAACCGCACAGGCCCAAGCCCCGACGAACCGCTGTATGTTGTTGATCCCCAGGTACCCAGAAACAGAAAATTACCGATTTGCTCATTACCCGTAAAGCCGTAACTAGCCCGAACTTTCAGATCGTCAAAGAAGTCGAATCGCTCCATGAAGCTTTCTTCGGAAAGCCGCCAGGCCACTGAGCCCGACGGAAAAAAGCCGAACTGCCGGTTTGGACCGAATCGCGAGGAGCCATCGTACCGGGCAGTTACCTGTGCCAGGTATTTTTCTTTGTAATCATATCTTACTTCACCGAATCCCGAAAAAAGACCACTGTTTACCAGTGATGAGCTGCCCTGATTCACGACCCCCGCTGACGCTATGTATGTAAAATCATCACTCGGAAAATATTGACCAGCCACAGAGCCGACCCGGCTTGTACGTTGAATGATTTCGAGCCCAGCTAAGCCGCTAAACCGGTGGTTTTCGTTAATAACCGTGTTATAGTTTAGCGTATTTGTGTTGGTAAATGTAGCTGCCAGATTGGTATTGTATTCGCCATACCCTTGCTGCCCTAGATTAGTGTCAAAACCGCCAGTAGCTGTTGATGTAGGGTAATACAGGTCTTCGATAATGTTGTTGTAGTCAACACTGGCTTTTGAGCGAAATGTTAAATTATCGCGGAATTTGTATTGCGCATAAATGCCACCCAAAAACTTCGAAGTCAATACATTTTGACGAGATAGTAACGCTTCAGCAACCGGATTGAAATTTGGGAAACCTGCATAGTTTGGATCACCTGGAACGGTCAATTTTCCCTGATCATCGTATGGGGCATAGTAAGGCAAACTATTGATTGCACTCGAGTAAATACCGTTTAACGCGTTATCGCCTAAAACTCGCTTGTTAAGTGCTCTTGATACGGTTGCATTAGCACCAAATGAAAGCTTTGGCGTCGCATTATGATCAACCGTCATGGTTCCACTGAGCCGATTAAAGCCATTATTGATCAACACACCTTCTTCGTCCCGATAATTACCACTCAGATAAAAGCGGGTCCGCTCGTTGCCACCCTGTGCCGATACTTGATATTGCTGGTAGATGCCTTTCCGCAGAACCATATCCAGCCAGTTTGTATTGATACCGTCCGTAACGCCTTTGATCAAGCCCAGCTTGTCTGGGTCCTGACCAGCATTGATGACAGCCTCTCGCTGAAGATCGAGCAGTTGTGACGAGTTTAGTAGCTGGGGGCGCTTTACCACGTCGGTCATGCCCCGCTGAACGTCGGCGGTAATCGTTGTTTTCTGGTTGGCTTTACCACGTTTCGTTGTGATCAACACAACCCCATTGGCAGCCCGCGAACCGTAAATGGCTTTTGCCGACGCATCTTTTAAGACTTGGAACGATTCGATGTCGTTCGGATTCAATAAGGCTAACGCGTTGTCATTTTGACCTCCGTAGCCTGTGGTTAGCGCACTGGTCTGAATCTGAACTCCATCCACGATGTACAATGGCTGGTTCGAAGCAGAGATTGACGTGTTACCACGGATACGCACGCTTAGCCCGCCACCCGGCGTACCCGATGATTGCGTAACCAAAACGCCAGCGGCCTGCCCTTGAAGAGCCTGATCCAAACTGGCAACGGGAATGTCTTTGAATTTTTCGGATGAGATAGAAGCGATGGAACCGGTAATGTCTTTCCGCTGGGTGGTGTTATACCCCGTCACGACGACCTGCGCCAGTTCATTGAGTGCTTCCTGCATCTGCACGTTGATGACCGTGCGATTGCCGACTGTCACTTCCTGGGTTATCAAACCGATTGAGGTGAGTACCAGAACCGCATTTCCATTAGGAACCGCAATGCTGTAGCTTCCGTTGGCGTCGGTACTGGCACCGGTAGTAGTACCCTTAACCTGAATATTAACGCCCGGTAGTTGCTGGCCATCCTGCGCCGATGTCACTCTACCCGTTATACGCTGGCCCTGCGCCCATAGCCGCACTGGCAGCATAGCCACCAAGACTCCGCAAAAAATAATACCGTAATAGTTCCTCATGTATAGATTATAATCCAAGCAAAATCTTTTAGGTTGTAGCTTTCCCGACCGCAAAACAATGTACTGAAAATACCAAAGGACGCTACCGGATTAAACGAAAAAAAACATTACGTCGTATAAAAATACAGGTAAACTAGGTGTTTACTTCCATTAAAGCTGTCAGCACAAATGAATAACACTTATTTGATAGCATCATCTGGTCCTACTTTGTTACGAATCAGCTAATCGACACACTTTTTTAACGCAAAGCGGCTTCTCCTAATGGAAAAGCCGCTCTGTCAAATTAACTTATGCTGATTGATTATCGTAGCATGGAATTGCTTTAATAATTGGGGTTTTGCGTGGCTACGCCGGATGTCGATGGGTTCAGCACCGCTTCGTCAGCAGGCACATCCCAATAGTCCATGAAATTGTAATTGATGGTAACGTTTTTGTTGACAGTACCCGCCGTCGTAACAACGGTGTTACCATAGCTTCCACCTCCAGTGCTGATGTCATAGGTCCATCCCCACCGTCTGCTGTCGTAGTACGATAACCCTCTGCTGAACAAGGCTACTCGTCTTTCTTTCGTCAGTTCGGTAAGCGCTTTTGCCTGCGTAAGTCCCGTTCCGGCAACGGCTGCAACGCCCGCGCCCTGGTAGGTTCTTTCGGCATCCACAAACGCTAACCCTGTTTCCACATTACCGAGTCGGATATTAGCTTCAGCCAGCATCAACGCATTTTCTTCATAGCTACCCGCAATCACCAGTTCAGAAACGCCAGCGCTCCGGCTTCCGTATCCATACACACCAGCGGGTACTGTACTCGCATCAAGCAGGCTATAGCGCGTGGTGTAGATGTAGTTATTTTTGTACGTAGTGGCCATGCTGAAATTGCTGCTGAGCCGCTTATCACCTGCGTTGAAATTCTGGATAAATCGTTCACTGATGCGGAACGTAGTGCTCGTATTTGTTCCAACAGCCAGCGACGAGACAGTTCCTCCGCCCGGCGAAATAAAGGAATTGTTTGCGGCACTGCGACCCGTAAAAATCAAATCCGACTGCTGAATGCCGTTTGTAACTAATGTCAGCACACTATTCCAGTCGGCAGTTGTCATCGCCGTTGTCGACGACTTGCTGATGGTAGCATTGGGATTGCCATTCACGAAAGGAGCCAGTTTGTTAACCAGAATGTTACGAGCCAGCATGGTATTGATGTTGCGTTTCCACATATCAACGGTAAGTACGCCCCCGCGCCCTACCTGACTCGTCGACGGAATCAATGCGCCCAGAACGGCCTGATAATCCGTCGTACTCGTAATGGCGCTCAGCGTGGTAGCGGCCAGGTTAAAGTTTGTGTTCGACTGGTTGATAATGGCGTCGTGGAGTACGTAGCTTCCGTTGGTCGTAGCGGCATTGTCGTTGATCAATCCGGAGTAGTACATCGACCCGATGGAGGCATAAGCGTACCCTTTCCACCAGTAACACCAGGCTTTGATGGTATTGGCCCGTGAAGCAGCATCACCCGAAAATTTGATGCCGTCAATCAGCTTCAAAACCTGATTACAGCCGTTATTGAGCGAATACATATTAGTCCACTGGTAGTAAAGTGGGTTGTTACCGGCTCCGGTGGCCGCCCGGCTGTTGTACGACCGGATAATACCGACTTGCGGGGCAGGATTCGTTACTTTCGTTCCGTCGTCAAGAATGATGTAATCCGGCTGCCCGATGGTTGTGACCTGGTTATTCGACGCGTCCGCGCCTACCATGTCAGCCATCAGCGCACTATAGCCCCAAGGCAGGGAAAAATAGCTATCACCCAACCAGGCGTCAACCGTAGAGCCCGAGCTTGTAATGGCATTACCAAATCCATTAATATAGACAGCGCCTTGGGCAAGATTGATCAGGCCCGTTTCGGTATTGACGTTAGCGTCGTACGTTGGCGCGTTTGGGTTGCCAACATCCAGCTGTTCTTTGCAGGAAACAGCCCCCAACAAAAGTGCTGTTAAACAAGCGGTATAAAGAAATTTATAGGAATTAAGCTTCATTGTCAATGGTGATTAATGATTAGAACCCAAGATTCAAACCAATCTGATAGGACTTCGTATTAGGCAGGGTGCTGTGGTCCACTCCCCGGTCGAACGACGAGTTTGAAGCACCTGAACTGATTTCAGGATCATACCCGGTGTACTTCGTGAGTGTGTAGAGGTTCCGCCCGGTAAATACCAGTTGGGCTCTGTTGATGTACGGAAGTTTCACCACTTTGGCCAGATCGAAAGCCAGCGAGACGTTTCTTAACCGGGCGAAGGAAGCATCTTCGTAGAAGAAATCCTTCGTCGCATTGTTACCAGCCCCGCGTGTGCTGCCCCATAGCGCATAATACGCACTGGACCAATACGCCGAGAAAGCGCCCGTTTTGCCGTCAATGGTTACTGGCTTCGCAAAATCGCCGTGAATACCGTCGCGGTACATCCATTCTTTGGTCTGGTTGTACAGGTGGGCACCATATACCCAGTCAACCTGGAAGTTGAACGTCAGGAAGTTTTTAAACGTAAATCCGTTGATAAACGAAGCATTGAACTTCGGGTTCGGGTTACCCAGAGCGTAGGTCTGGTTCGTGAACATGATCTGGTAATCCGATTTCCGCACAACCCGACCGTCAACCATCGTGTAGTTTCCTTCGTTGGCAGCGGGAATGTACCGCACTCCTTCCTGATTGACGTAGTCCATACTGGTCAGGGCCTTGTAGCCATAGATCTGTCCAATGGGTTGACCGGGCGTCAAAACCAGCGCGGTACTACCAGCAGCCGTTGACAGAATAATGTCGGCTCCACCGGCAATAGCATCAATTTTAGAAAGCTGATGGCCGAAATTGGTCGTGAAGTCCCACTTCAGATTTTGGGAACTGTAAACGGGCAGCGACAACTGAAACTGAACCCCATTCGAGGACATGCCGATAGCATTGGTCAGCTGTCCCGTTGCGCCAGTCGATGGTGGTACGCTAACCGTGTAAATCACGTTTTCGCTTTTGCGCTTCCAGTACGTAAACGATCCCGAAAGAGAACTGAGCCAGGTACGTCCCGAATGACTGCTAACGGTAAAGTCTGTACCAACTTCAAGTTCTTTCGATACCTCAACCTGTAAGTTTGGGTTGTTGCTGGTGGTTTGAATCGAATAAACGAGACCGGAACCCAAGTTCTGCTGATCGAGCACTGGGTAGCGGTCAAAAGCGCCCGGCTGGATACCGGCCTCTCCGTAAGCAGCCCGCAGTTTGAAGTACGATAGGGTGTTCGCCAAACGGCTGTTTTTAAAGAAAGATAAGGGCGCAATATGTCCGTCAAAATGCGGAAAAGTAAACGGTGTCGATCCGCCACCAAACGTTGACGACCAGTCGCTCCGGAAACCAGCCGTAACGCCACCGTAATCGCCGAAATCAACTTTCTGGTTGACCAGATAACCGTAGGTGACAAACGGTTTTACATAATCGAATGATACCGCCTGTTTTGATGTAGACGAGATGTTGTAAGGTGGTGCCAGACCTAAACCCAACCCGTACGTATCGTATTCGGTGTACCGATTTTTGCGGTAATCGAAAGACACTTGCGTACTGGTTTCGATGGGTACATTGATGTGAAAGTCATCCTGGAAATTCGTCCGAATGAATGCTGTCCCCAGGAAGTTCTGGAACGTGGTGTTGTACTGCCAGTTCGCAATCTCGCCCTTGTTGTCTGATGCAAAATTGGATGAATAACTATTGTAAAAATTGGAGTTTGCGTTTTGAGACTGGTTGTAGTACGTCCAACGGGCGTTCTCGTTACGGTAGTTAATGCCGTATTTGGCGTTAAGTTCAACGAACTTATTGATCTTGTAATTGGCGTCAAAGTTCTGAATAACGTCTACTTTATTATCCAGACCGTCCGTGTATTGGAGGTTGTAATACGGGTTGCTCGCGTTGACACTCAGATAGCTATCCCCCTGTTGGTGGCGTGGATACGATCCGTCGGGCAGCTTGGCAGTCAGGTCAAAGAACGGCGACGTATTCAAAAATCCGTATACCGATCCAATATTACCCAACGAATTTCCCTGACCATAGTATTTACCACCGGCAGCGCCTAGCCCTGGCTTCAGGGTGTTCTTCGTGTATACCAGTTGCGTGGTCGAACGGATCGTAAATCCTTTAAAGATCTCGGTACCGAAATTGGCCGATAAGTTGCTCCGGTCGATGTAGCCGTTTTTCAGGATAGGCGTAACGTTGTGATTGTTAGCCACGGCAATGTTGAAGTCGCTTTTCTCCGAGGCCCCCGAAATGTTGACGCTGTTATTGACCGTTGTTCCCGTTTGAAATACCTGCTTGAAGTGATCATAGTATTTCAAGTTCGCATCGTACGGCTTGTTGGCATTGTTCCGAATATCCTGAATAGCGTACCGCGTTGCTCCACCGTACTGGTACGATATTCCCATCAGTGAACCGACATCGTTGATCGACAGTATTTTGCCCGAAGCATCAACAAGGTTATTATTTGCGTCGGTCAAGTAAGGGTGCATGTCGGCTTTGCGTACGTTGCCGACGTTCAAAAATTCATTCGTAGCATAGCTGGTCGATACGTTAACCGCTATACGCCCTTTTTTTCCTTTCTTTGTAAACACCTGAATAACACCGTTTGCACCCTGAGCACCGTAGATAGAGGCCGAAGCAGCACCCTGCGCAATCTCGATCCGCTCTACGTTACTCAAGTCCAGCGAGTTGATATCGGTAGCGGCTACCTGAACACCATCAACCATGATCAGCGGTTTGGTTCCGCCCTGAACGGAGTTGATACCACGCAGTAAGATGTTCACCGGGTCGCCGGGGTTACCACTGACCGACGAAATCTGCGCGCCTGGAATTTTACCGATCAGCGCCTGGTCGATGGATGCGGTTGGTGTTTGCGGTAAATCTTTACCCGAAACACTTTCGACGGCAATTCCCAATTTGGCCTTACTGGTAGCAACACCGCTCCCTGTTACAACGACTTCGGTAAGTAACTTTGAGTCGGAAGCTAGGCTCACATCTAGCGTTGATTCGTTACCAAGTACGATTTCCTGATTAACGGTTCCGACAAAGCTAAATACCAGCGTAGTTCCTTTCTCGCTTGGTACAGAGAGGCTATAAATACCAGCGCCATCCGTTATGGTGCCTCTTTTTGATCCTTTGACAATTACTGAAACGCCCGGTAAAGGAGATCCTTCTTCCGCCGACGTAACCTTGCCCGTGACTCTTCGCTCTTGCGCCCAGGCAGTAGTCAAGAATGAGCATACCAGTAGCATACTCACCAATAGAAATTTACTCATATCTAATTAGTGTTAGGACAAGAAAAACCATTCCTTTACCCAAATCTAAATCACTAATTAAACAATACAAAACTATTACTCACTATGCATATACCTAACATTAATGTGGATTTAACGATCGTTTGTAAAATTTCCTTTGTTGGTGAATATTATACACTGATAATTACAATCACTTCTATATTTCGCAATACATTTACTATAAATACCTAAATTACTTAGTATAAATACTCAATCTTTTTTTAGTTAATATACGGTTCTTCAAATTTAGGATACTAACAATTAAATTTTTTTAATCTGAAAATAGTACCATAATTTACTAGTTGATTCTAATCAGACGTTGCCTGCTGGTCTTACTACAGGAGTTTATAGCAATAGACTATTTTTGATTGGTATTTTTGTAGTTATCATGCATAGCCTTACAGACATGGGTAAACGGACAAACCGATTAACGGTGTTAATCAGCATTCACTACCGTCTCGTCATTGGCATTATACTCCTACTTGGTGCGACAAGCTGGCAGAGAAGCACCTACCAGCGTCCGACAAATCTCACGGTATACGCTTTTTTAAACACCGAATGTCCCATTAGTCAGCAATACACACGCCGACTAGCGGAGCTGTATCAGACATTTAGTCCGGAAGGGGTGCGGTTTGTTGCTGTCTTTCCGCTTCGGACGGACACGCCGAAAGCGATTGAGCAGTTTCGAGTCGATTATAAGTTGCCTTTTGCCGGACAGCCAGACAAGGGGGCACGGCTGGCCCGGCAGTTTCGGGCGCACGTCACGCCCGAAGTGGTTGTCATGCAGTCGGATGGAAAAGTGCGGTACCAAGGGGCTATCGATGATTGGTACGTTGATCTGGGAAAGCGTCGCACCGAAGCCGTACATACCTACTTACGGGATGCCCTCAACGCGTTACTAACCAATCAGCCGGTTCCTGAAGCACGCACGGAGGCAGTCGGCTGTTTAATTGAGTAACCAGCGTTTGATTTACACCGGTTGTCTGCGTAGTAGGGTGAGCGCAGGCTCAAAAGCCTTCCGGGCGCTTATTAAACAATTTCAATCGGTGGCGTTTGGAGTCGTTTCTCGATATCAGCCGCGATCGACTTCGTATACTGATAACCAACCCGGAACAGATCCCGCGCTTTGCTGATGTCGGTCGTAGTGTATTGTGCCAACTGAGGGGGTTCGATCAGCACCGAACAGCGGGCAAACCGATCTTTTGTTTTACTCTGCACCGCCAGCACCAGGCTCCGTTCGATTACCCCGCGCATCGACGTAATGGGCTTGCGCGGTCCCAGCACGTTGCAGTGCGACCCAATTAGGCAATCTACTTTGTGCTCGATGACATCGACGGGTAAATTGTTCAGGACTCCCCCATCCACATACTGCCGCTTGTTGATCATAAACGGCTCGAAAATGCCCGGCAAACAACACGATGCCAGTACGGGCCGGACGAGTTCACCCTTTTCAAACACAACCTGTTCTCCGCTGTTGAGGTCAACCGCTACTACGTGCAACGGAATTTGCAGCCCTTCGAAGGAATCATGAGGAATATACTTTCGGTATAGATCAACGATAGGATCGAGCCGCAACAGGCCCATCCGATTCCAGGTAGGTCGTAAATGCCGCACGAAAGACGACGATTCAATTAGTTTCAAGCTTTCGTCGGGGGAGTAACCCTGAGCAAGCAATGCGCCAACAATGGCTCCGGCACTGGTTCCGGCAATCTGATCGAACCCAATGCCCATTTCCTGTAAAGCTTTTATTACGCCCAAGTGAGCAACTCCGCGCGCTCCACCACCGGACAATACCAAACCAATTTTCATTGTTCATCAATTCGCTCCAATCAAATAACGACTGGATCAATTTTTTGGTTTGCACCCGTAACGCGGACAGGATGGCCGCGTTACAGAAAGTCCGAGAGTTTTCCCTTTTCGTTTACCCGAACTCCTTTCTCAGTCTTTTCAACGGTTCCGGCTTCTGTGACCGGATCATGCTCGAAGACCAGAATCCAGTTTTCGTCAGCAGCCTGTTGCAATAGCCGGGCTTTCTCGTCCATTGTCAGCAACGGTCGCATATCGTAGCTCATCACGTAGGGCAACGGGACGTGCGCCGACGACGGAATCAGATCGGCCATGTATGCAACTGTTCGTCCGTTGATCTGAAAGAGCGGCAGCGCCATTTTTTCCGTATGGCCATCTACGTACAGCAACGAGATCGTATCGTACGGAAATGGATTCTGCTCCAGAAATTTCAGTTGACCACTTTCCTGCAAAGGCCGAATATTTTCGCTCAGAAACGACGCTTTTTCGCGCGGATTCGGGTTCATTGCCCAATTCCAGTGCAATGGGTGTGTCCAGTAAGCAGCGTTTGAAAAAACCGGAACTAGCCGTTCCTCGTTTCGCCTGACGGCTCCCCCTACATGGTCAAAATGAAGGTGCGTAAGCAGTACGTCGGTTACGTCAGTTTCCGAGTACCCTACTTTTCGGATCGAACTTAGCAGCGAAGCATCCCCGTGGAGATCATAGTGACCAAAAAACTTAGCATCCTGCTTGTCGCCAATACCGGTATCTACCAGCAAAAGCCGATTTCCCTGTTCGAAGAGCAAACAACGCATAGCCCAGGTACAGCGGTTCAACTCATCGGCGGGGTTGAGCTTATTCCAGAGCGGCTTAGGGACAACACCAAACATAGCACCACCATCAAGCTTAAAAAGACCAGTATCGAGGGTTCGTAACGACATACGGCACAAGTAGAAAAGTATAGCACAAAGGTAGCGCTCTGCAATCTTGTTATTATTGATCCAATAAATAGCAATTCAAGAATCTAATAAACCCAATTGTTCGTTATAGACTACAGGCGACCCAACAAACTACCCTAACTATATTAACCGATGAAACGAATTGTCCACAAGCACCCGCTAGCCATTCGCTGGTTTCACTGGATTAATTTTCCGGTGCTGTTCGTCATGATCTGGAGCGGAATGCTGATCTACTGGGCATACGATCCGTACAAAATTCAGATCGGTGATTACACGCTTATTTCTTTTTTCCCCGACGGATTCTATAAATTTTTCAAGCTGTCCCGCCGACTGGCCGAGGGTATGGCCTGGCACTTCGTGTTCATGTGGATTTTTCTGCTGAACGGATTGCTGTATGTGGGTTATACCGTTGTTTCCGGCGAATGGCGGCATCTGGTGCCAGACCGCAACTCTTTTCGGGAAGCGGTTCAGGTAACGCTCTACGATCTGGGACTTCGTAAATCGCAACCGCCTTTTATCAAGTACAATGGAGCGCAAAAAATCGCTTATTCAACCATTATTCTTATGGGTGTTGGCTCAATACTCACGGGTTATGCCATCTATAAACCAACGCAATTTTCGTGGCTTACGCGGTTGCTTGGCGGCTACGAAGCGGCCCGTCTGGAACACTTCGTTCTAACCGTTGGCTTTGTATTGTTTTTCTTTGTTCACGTTGCTCAGGTAATTCGGGCGGGCTGGCAAAACTTTCAATCCATGATAACGGGCGTTGAAGTCATCAAGCCACACTCCCCCAATCAGCCAACACCGCAAGGGTCCGACAACGTACGCCCTGCTGGCCCATCGGAACCGACGCCATCGCCTATGACCCCTCCAACCCGACCCGCTTTATCATGACTATACCGAATAAACCCGCTCCAAACGAACCGCAACTGCCGCAGGAAGATGTTCCAGAATCAGCCGTTCGCCGACGGATGCTAAAAGCGTTCGGGTGGTTTTCTGTTGCCGCAGCCGTTCCTTTCGTTTCGTATAACTGGATAACGCGCAGCCCCAAAGCAATGGGTATGCTTAAACCTTTGCGGGATGTCCTGAACACCAACGAGACGATTGCGCGTACGTACTTTAGCGACACGCATCTAATCCGCACGTTTGCCGTTGACGATGCCGCCAAAAAAGCCCGCGTAAATGGTTACGACGGCTTGAAATCGCCGATTCCGGAAGACTGGAAACTTCAGATCGATGTTCCGGGAAAGCAACCGTTGGCATTGACTATTGACGACATCAAAGCATTACCCAAACAGGAGATTGTCTACGAATTCAAATGCATCGAAGGCTGGAGTCAGATCCAGCATTGGGGCGGAGTTCGTTTGTCTGATTTTCTGGAAAAATACAAGCTCGGAACGCGCAGCGGCAACGCTCCCTCTCCCGACAACACGGATGATCTGTTTAACTACATCGGTTTGGAAACGCCCGATAAAGGGTATTATGTCGGTATCGATATAGAGAGTGCGCTCCACCCACAGACACTGCTCGCTTACGAATTGAACGGGCAACCGATCAATAGTCAGCACGGTGCTCCGCTTCGTCTGATTATTCCGGTAAAATACGGCGTCAAAAATCTCAAGCGTATCGGTCGGATGTTCTTCGCGGATGAACGCCCGCGCGACTTCTGGGCCGAACGCGGCTACGATTATTATGTTGGTTTGTAAAACGGAACTATACTTTGCAAACCAACCATTTGTTTTACCGTCCAAATTCAAAACAGACAAATCCTTAAACTACAGTGATTTATCTTTTTAAATACGTACTATAGTTCAAAAAATCAAACTACTAGTGTAGCCCGCTTCAACGCCTGTTCGACGCAGTTCAGGTGGTTCTTTATACAGTTCAGACAGTAGCTGCTGGTTCGTCCCCCCGTTCGCGACGTAAGTTTGCATCGTTCCTCACGGATAACCAGAAACAACAAATACTGTCATGAAATCGTTTACTCAATTAGCCATGCTGGCGATTGCCCTTGTCTGCTCTACGGATCTCACTATGGCTCAGCAGTCGGTTCGGCGCCCGGCTACCCAAACCAGCACCGCCGTCAGAAAACCAGTTCAGAGACCCGCTGCCAGCCCGGTTAGACGACCAGCAACAACTGCGGTCGCACCGAGGGCACAAGCTCCGGTAGCAGAAGCCAGACCAGCCCCAGTAGAAGCCCAACCCGCTCCAACTTCGCAGACGGTTGCCCGGCCACAGCCTGGTGCGCGTTACGCTACGACACGCTCGTACAGTCGTCCATCACGCAGCAGTCATGCGGTATACCTCAACGCCGGACTTGGCTTAGCAACCTACTACGGGGGTGGTTTGCCACTAGGCGTTTCGGTTGAAGTAGACGCGAAAAACAACTTTTCGGTCGGCGGCTCCATCGACTACTACCGCTATGCCAACGGCTATTATTCAGGCGGTTACAACTTCGTCTATTTTGGCGGGCGGGCATCATACCACCTGGGCGAAGCGATGAATGTGCAAACCAGCACCTTTGACCCTTACGTTGGTGCATCCCTTGGCTTCCGGTATGCAGGCAATAGCGGGTATTATGATTACGGCGGGTACAACAGTGGCCTGTTCGTCGGATTACACCTGGGTGCCCGGTTCATGTTCGCCCCAAAAGTTGGCGCGTTCGCAGAAGTAGGTTATGGCGTATCAGCCGTGAAACTCGGTCTGACCGCAAAATTCTAAGATAATTCCTTAAAATCCGCAGGTACGCATCACGTCTGCCCTGTTTGACGATGACGCTAGTTCAAGTAGAGCACGGCCTGATGCGTACCTGCGGATACAAACACCATTTACGAATCAAACCAATGAAAACTACCAGACACATCCGCACCGTTTTGCGCACTGAACGTGCCCGGTTATTGGGTATGGAAACGGTCGTTGCCCGTCCAGTACGTCGGACAGCCGTTTTTGCGACCGGCCGATAATACGTCCGCTTCTCTATCGACGCATCACTAACTACAGAGTCAGCTCAAGGTGTAGCCCTTGCCAACAATGGATTGGCAGGGGCTTTTTAGTGATCGATACTGCAAAGAGGCTGTAGATTTTACAGGTTCATCAGCCGCTTTAGCTTATCATAAAAGCCTGTGTTTCGAAAGGTAAACTGTTTGTGCAGGACATAATTGCTGATAAAGCTTAGTCCCATGCCCGCCGTGTGCGAAGCCAGCTTATTGATGTTCACCACTTTGACGGAGAAAGGAATTGTGAATAGAATCGCTTCCATCCTTTCGGTCGAGAACTGATAAAGCAGCGAGGATCCGTAGACGGTTATGATACAGGACAGTATCGAAACTAGCGTGAATTTGGCAATTTCGCGCCGGGTCTTCGCCGAGTTTTTTGCGTTGAACGCAAAGAGCTTGGTGAGATAAAATCCAATGAAAAAAGAAGAGACATAACCGGCTAACAGCGCCTGTTCGTAGGTAACGGGAAACCACTCCTGAAGTAATGTGCCGACTATCAGCTGCAACGAAGCACCAATGGCCGCGACAATAAAATAAGCAATGAGATCTCTTTTGTTGAATAGTTGACTATTCATAGTGTACTGTGCGGGGAAACGGCAAAGATAGGTAGAAAAGCTTAGTCCGCTTTTACAGCGCGCTACAAACCCAACACAGACTTCGCTACATAACGCACGAGTCGGCTCCGTAGCCGCATGAATTAAGTCGTTGAACAGTGTACCGATACGTCATAATGGGATGCTCATTGTCATCCCATTATGAACAGAGCAGGTTAGGCGGGCAGTTCAGCGGTCTTGGTCAAAAACGTAAACGTAGGCGGTCCCACTGTACCACTGGCCTGCATTGTTTCTTTAACCGTTTGATCAGCCAAGAATCCTTCGAAATCGGCCCGCGAAGACCAGTCGAATAGAATAACAAGCTGCTCTGGCGCCGGCAGTGTAAACACCTGCGCACGTTGGCAGCCGTGGCGCTGCCGAGCAGCTTTCCCGTTTGTCGTAAAAACGGTCATAAATTGTTCATAGTCCCGAATCTGGACGTTCGCTAAAATAGAGATCGTGGTCATTGTCGTTGTTGGTAACTAGTGATTAGTACAAATTTGGAGCGATACGCGGCAGGTTGAAATAAGCGTCAACATGAACTGCTGTTTTCTGGTGTTCAGCTGTACAAGTCTCCCTTATGACGTAATTTCTTTGATCACAGGAATTTCCATCAGGTGTCATTCGTGCTTTCGCAACGGCAAGTGCTAACGATGCGTTTTCCGGTTCATTCCGCAGTTCTTCCCGTTTAAGCCGCTCTTTTGCCAGTTGGTACAGGCACCCTTTCAAACAGTCTATATTGTCGAGCACCTTTGTATCGATCAATGAGCCAAGCCCAACCGGGCAACCTCTTTTTTTCCCAAAACAACATAACTATAATGAACACATTTTTTGCTTTTCGTCGCTCAGCACTCCTCGTGCTACTCGTAGCCGCTTCTCTTTCCGCTTGTAAGAAGGAAAAAGATACGCCTGCGCCAGATTTGGCCAGCCAGGTATCAGGCACGTATAATTTCTCTGAACTAACTACAGGCGGCAAAAAGTATCCGGCCAGCGAAACCAACCTGAAAGGCACGATGAAAGTAAGCCGTCAGACCGCAACGACGGTATCCATTGATGTAGCGATCAACCTTAAATCAACGGGTGAAGCGTTCATTGAAGATTCTGCCGACGACGTAACCGTAGTTGACGCCGGCAACGGTAGCGTTGAATACCGACTAAATGGGAATGTTATTGCCAAAGGCAGCAACAACAAACTAAGCATCAGTGGCGAAGACAGCGACGGCGTTGAGCTAACTGTTTCGGCAACCAAATAAACCTCCTTTTTAACGACCGCAGCAGCGGACCAATACCATGAAATCATTCAAGAAATTTACTGTACTGGCTTTAGCCGCAATCACTCTTTCAGGATCGCTAACCAGTTGTGCAACTGTTTTTGGTGGCCGTATCACCGACGCTCAAAAACGCAAGCCAATGCCCGGCGAACCACAACGACAAGTCCGGACCGGCGCGTTGATAGCCGACATCCTATTGTTCTGGCCGGGTACCCTCGTTGATTTTGCAACCGGTGCGATTTACAAGCCTCAGCATAGCGTAACGGCTCAGAAAGTGCAGCATACACCGACAAAAAAGCAAACGAAATAGTCCGTTTGGAACGCTTCTATCCCCAAATCCCCGGCCATTACTCGCTGGGGATTTTTAGTATACGTGCCGAATAAACACCATACAGACAGAGATTGTAGACTTATTCGAGTATTTGTCTGTGTATTTTACTGAAAAGTCCTGCTCTTCGGTTAATTTGCTACAGCGGAGCTTTCCTTTTCTCACCACCCATGACCAGACAATTATCCAGGGATACGAAGTTACGCCTTTGGGGACCCTTGCTGCTGTTTGCCTTTGGTTCTTTCTTTTTCCGACTTTCGATTCTCGTCAATAACACTCCGCGTCAAGCCATTCAATACATCTGTATCGCTCTTTCGCTCGGTTATTTAGGCTGGGAGATTGCCCGACGGCTGATTGGTATTATTCAGAACAAGTATCCCGGTCTACACCGCACCCGCCAGCGGCTTATTCTTCTTGGCTTCCTGATTATTCTTCTGGCCAATGTTAATTCCTCGTTACGCGTATTGATCAATAGTTTACTGGATACCCGCATCTGGAAAGTCGATCTGTACAATTACATCGAAACAACAGGTATTCAGTTCGTCTACGTGTGCGTTTACGTCGTTGTATACGAGGGTCAGTACCTGATTCGGCAATGGCAAAAGACGTATCAGGAAAAAGAGCAACTGATGAAAGCCGAGTGGCAGGCTCGGTTCGATTCGCTGAAAAATCAGGTCAATCCGCATTTTTTGTTTAACGCGCTCAATTCGCTTTCCACGCTGATCGAAGACTCGCCCGTTCAGGCCGGAGAATTTGTCGATGAATTGTCGAAAGTGTACCGCTACCTACTTCAATCGAACGACCGCGAGCTTACGTCACTCCATACGGAGTTACGTTTTATCCAATCGTACACGCATCTACTTAAAACCCGGCATGGTTCGGGAATAGCCGTACGTACGTCAGTACCCGACAATTGCCTGACACATTCGCTCCCTCCGCTTACGCTACAGCTGCTGGTCGAAAACGCGGTCAAGCATAACATTGTATCGCCGGGCCGCCCCCTTGTTATTGACATCACCACGTCAGCCTCAACCGACAAGCTGAAGCAGGACTGCTTTCTGCTGCTGGTTCGCAATAATCTCCAGCGCAAGAGTAAACAAAGTTTGAGCAATGGGGTCGGATTAGCCAATATCGCGGCCAAATACCGGATGCTCACCCAGTCCGACATTGTTGTTCAGGAGGAAAACGACTCCTTTACGGTAGTTTTACCCTTACTCGCCCCTATGCAAACGGTACGCTGAGTCCGTACTCCTGACCGGTCACAGATACTGATTAACCCTTCATTTGCACAACTCATGACTCCATTCGTGCAATTGGTGACTATCGTGGTAAAGCCTACATGAAGGCATCGCTATCTTTAGCACTGCTAAAAAGCTCCCCAGACCGGTATTGTTTATGCATCAGTCCGTTTGTTTGCCACCTCTGAGCCAACTCAGTCCTTACAATCGGTGGACTTACGTACTGACTGTGCCTTTTCTTACCGGAGTGGTTAGTTATCTACTGGCAGGAGACGCCTACTGGCAAAACGGATGGCACTTCGCGGCAACCACGTTTCTGAACGGTGCCTTACTCACGGGTTCCTTTTTCGCCCAAAATCGCGTGACGCGTGTAGTTACCCAACGGTATCCTCGCTTCGCTCAATCACTGACACGAGTGGCTCTCGTCGTAGCGGCTAACAGCCTATTGTCGGTACTTTGTGTGAGCCTTATCGCTGGTGTATACAGTCGTTTTAGGTTAGTTAGCACCTCGTTTACGGTTGAATCGCTCCTGAAAATTTACGGTATCAACCTGTTATTTATCGTTCTTTCTGCCGGGATTTACGAAACGTTTTTCTCGCTGAACCGGTGGCAACAGATTCAAATCAACCGGGAGAAGCTAAAGAAGGAAAATTTGAAGGGACAACTGCAAGGACTCAAAAGCCAGGTCAATCCGCACTTTCTGTTTAACAGCCTGAATTCGTTATCGTCGCTGATTGCCGATGAGCCACAGCTAGCTGAACAGTTTATCGATCAAATGGCGCGCGTGTACCGATACATGCTTCAGACCAATGGACATTCCGACACGCTTCCCGTCAGCGATCATGCGATTAACGGCGAGTGCAGCGATGAATTGACAACCCTCGACGCAGAGTTATCTTTTATTGACTCTTACTATCACTTGCTGAAAACCCGCCACGGGACCGGCCTTACACTGTCCGTCCAGGTAGCGAATCATTATCGACAGCATCGCCTTCCCCCGCTCACACTGCAACTTCTGGTTGAGAATGCCGTCAAGCACAATAGTATTCTGGCCAGCCGCCCTTTGTTGATCGAAATCGAAACAACAGAATCTGGTTATCTTCGTGTGCGCAATAACGTTCAGAAAAGATCGGTTCGGAGCGATCTAGCCCGATCAGGTTCGTCCGAATCAGGTGAAGCAGAATCGACGCACGTTGGCTTAGCTAATATTCAGACAAAGTATAACTTGCTGGCACAAACGGAACCACAAATTGAAGCCGGTTCTGATTATTTTACCGTTACATTACCTCTTTTAGCACAAGCATAAATTAAGTCCATGAACGCCCTAATCGTTGAAGATGAAGAATTAGCCGTGCGTAAACTCCAGAAGTTACTGCACGACGTAGCCCCCACCCTGAACATCGTTGGCGTAACGGCCAGTATCGACGATACGGTCAACTGGCTAGAGGACCGCCGGACAAGTGGTCAGCCCGAGCCCGACCTTATTTTCCTGGATATCGAATTGGCCGACGGTCAAAGTTTCGAGATTTTTGAGCGAACACCGGTCAGAAGTACCGTTATTTTTACAACCTCCTACGATGAATACGCGTTGCAGGCGTTTAAGGTTAACAGCATCGATTACCTGCTTAAGCCCGTTCAACGCGACGATTTGCAACGAAGTCTTCAGAAATACGAAGCGTTGCGCGGTCGCCCGGTGGACGATCCGGCTCAAAACATTGAAAAGCTTCTCCAACAGATTCAGCGGCAGGCTCCGCGCGATTACCGCCAACGCTTTCTGGTACGACAGGGTCAGCGCCTATTATCGGTTGAAGTGGGCGAGATTGCGTATTTCTACACCGAAGACCGCTACAGCTTTTTCTCGACCCATACCGGGCAGAAGTTTCTGGTCGATTACACGCTGGATGAACTGGCCGACAGTCTGGACCCAGGCCGCTTCTTTCGGATCAACCGGGGAGTTCTGGTAACACACCAGGCCGTCGATCAGATGCAGCCTTACTTCGGTAACCGGCTCGCGCTGAACCTGCGCCCTACCTTCGACAAGGAAGCGTTGGTGAGCCGGGAAAAAGTAAGCGACTTTAAGACCTGGATGGGGAAATAACCAGCCGGGTCTTAAAGGCCATTTCGTTACCGCAACGAATCTTTTTTTGTTTTTCCAATCGGTATACCTACCCCAAAGGCCCTGGGGTCAGTTGGCGGATTGGTTTTATTTTTCCGCTTTTTGCGGTCGTTTTGCGGTATGGCCGTGGCCGTTGGGTTAGCGGGTGCCTGCATCATCGTTCCGGGACCGGATAGCGGAGTATCAACGCCCGGTATCGGAACATGCGTCGATGGTGAAGCCTCACGGGGCGTTTGTGCGGAGTCAAGTTTTGTCAGCCGCTGCGATGAGTCAGCCTGGCCAAAACAAATCGACCCGTACAGACTGATCGACAGGAGTAATAAAAAGGAACGCATACGAAAAGACAGTTTGTTGAGTAAATCGTTTCTGACGGAAAACACATCCGTTATTCTCTTCTCAACTAACCGTAGCAGGTAACAGTTTAGCGAAACCGGAATCTGGAAGTAAACTTTCTTCCGTTGCTTCTTTTGACTGAGTTAGCCAAGACTTACTCACGACCCTGATGCCTTTCTACAAACGCTTTAAGCAAATTAACCTGTTGCTGATTGGCCTGCTGGCCAGCCTAGCCGTTTCGACAAACGCTCAGCAGAAATCGGTGGGTGTGTTCGACGGACAGGATGATATTGGCCAAGCCAAACAGCCCCTGTCCGTTCGTTTTAATGCCGCTACGTACGAGTTGAGCGGTGCAGGAGTCGATGCAGCCACAACGCACTTTCTGTGGAAACGCATAAAGGGCGATTTTATCGTTTATACGCGGTGCCATCTGACCTCTACCAATCCACACCACACAATCGGCTGGCTGGCCCGAGCCAGTCTGGCCCCAAACGCTCCCCAGGTGAGCGCCACCGTGCAAGGCAGGGGAAACCCATCCCTACAAATTCGTAGAATGGCGGATGGCCCCAGCGACGAAAGTCGAATTAGCCTGAGTAACGCGGACGTTATCCAACTGGAACGCCGTGGGACAACCTACACCCTGCGCGTGGCGAAGTTCGGTGAGCCGTTTCAGATTCGGGAGGTGGCGAATCTCAATCTGGGCGACGAAATTTACGTAGGTCTGTTCGTTAGTGGCGCTCAGAAGAACACCCTTGCCAAAGGCGTATTTCAGGATGTTCGTCTTACCGTCCCGGTCAGCCCCGACGTACCGGCTGGCCAGATGAATCTCGGCAGTCGGCTGGAGCTACTGGAGGTGGCAACGGGAAAGCGGGAAGTTATCCATACAGCACCCAATTCGATTCAGGCTCCCAACTGGACGCCCGACAACAAGACGCTGATCTATAATGGTCAGGGCTTTATTTACGCATTTGATTTGGCCAGCCGTCAGCAGAGCGTCCTGAACACCGACGACGTCAAGAACAACAACAATGACCACGTTTTGTCTTTTGACGGAAAAATGCTGGGCCTCAGTAGTGGGGTTAAGGAACTAGGCGGATCAATTATTTACACGGTTCCGGCTACGGGTGGCGCACCAAAGCAAATTACGCCTAAAGGGCCGTCCTATCTGCACGGGTGGTCGCCCGATGGTAACAGTTTAGTATTCTGCGGTTCGCGTAATAACGAATACGACATCTACAAAATACCCGCAGCTGGCGGACCGGAGATCAGGCTCACCGACGCGAAAGGGCTCGACGACGGTCCGGAATTTACACCCGACGGTACGTTTATTTACTTTAATTCAAACCGTACCGGCACCATGCAGATCTGGCGGATGAAACCCGATGGCAGCGAACAGGAGCCCGTCACCAATGGCGATTTCCATGATTGGTTTCCGCATATTTCGCCGGATGGCAAATGGGTTGTTTTTCTGTCGTTTCTAAAAGAAGAAGTGCAGTCCGGTGACCATCCCCCGTACAAACACGTTTATCTCCGGCTGATGCCCATCAAAGGAGGAAAACCAACGATCATCGCTTATTTGTACGGTGGTCAGGGTTCGATCAATACCCCTTCGTGGTCGCCCGACAGCAAACGAATCGCGTTCGTCAGCAACACAGACATCAGTACGTTGAGTCCGGCAGAGATAACGGATAATTAGTCAATCCTGGTTGCCGAAGCGTATATTGCATCAACTAGCCGACTTACAGCGACGAAGTAAACTCATTAATTTTATCGGGTCGAATGAAAACAAGACGTGAATTCCTCAAAGCATCGGGCTATCTGGCAGTAGGCGCTGCTTTAGTCCCTAATCTAGCCAAAGCCGCGAAAGTGAAGAATGTCGGTATTCAACTCTATACAGTTCGCAAGGAGATGCTGGCCGACGCAGCAGGCACCTTAAAGCAATTGGCTCAAATTGGCTACACAGAACTGGAATCGGCCCGCAGCGAAAAAGGTAATTTCTATGGCTTACAGCCTAAAGAAATCAAAAAAATTGCCAACGACCTGGGCATGACCGTACGCAGTGGTCACGTACAAATCGACAACAACTGGCAACGCACGGTTGACATGGCGGCAGAAGCGGGACAAACCTACCTGGTGTGTGCGTCACTACCAACAGAAGGCCAGACCGTTGCGAACTACCACCGTTGCGCTGACGCATTTTCTAAAGCTGCCGAAACCTGCAAAAAAGCGAATCTGGTCTTTGGGTACCACAATCACGAATACGAGTTTGAAAAAGTAGATGGCAAAATTCTGTACGACATTCTGCTGGATCGCACCGATGCTAACCTGGTGAAAATGGAGATGGATTTAGGCTGGGCCATTCTGACGGGCAACGACCCACTCGCTTATTTCAAAAAATATCCGGGCCGTTTTCCGCTGTGGCACCTCAAAGACATGGACAAGACCAAAAAGGAAAGCACCGAATTTGGTAAAGGTCAGATTGATATAAAGAAGATGTTGCAGAATATGGACAAATCGGGAACGAAGTATTTCTTTGTCGAGCAGGAAGAATACCCTAAGACGGCGATGGAAAGTGCCAAGTACGATTATGATTATCTGGCAAAGCTAACGTATTAACCAGCCTGCCTCACAAACACCGATAGCCGGACTGAGTTCGCTTCTAAAACCAGTTAAACAAGTGCTGGTGCGATTAACGTAGCGTGTCTGGCTATCGGCGTTTACCAGGTGACTACATTTTACAAGACACACCTACTAAACGATTCATTACCATTATATTTCATCCTAAGAAATATTTAAGTTGCCCCTGAATTATTGTACCGTTTACGATTACTCCGCTGAATTTTATTTATCACAGTTTGCCTTACGAGACGCTGATTTCTTAAACAAAAGCGTTCTGATTTTTTGGTAAGGTTCAGCGTAACCAACTTATCTGTCTAGATCTTAAAATAGATTTTATACTTTTCTTACACCGATAAAGCGTCTGTTTATTTCTCTGTTAAATCATATTTTATCCGCGTAAACAAAACAAAGTGCCCTAATCAAACATTTTAGTAAGTTACTACGTACTTTGTCAATTCTTTGCTTCTAACAGAGGAAATCTATGGACTTGTGGTAAACACGCTTGTTAACCAATCTACCATTTAATATATTTTTCGTGTCTTAATTAACTGGTTTCAGTCTA
The DNA here is from genome assembly GCF_021233055.1 of Spirosoma oryzicola. NCBI lineage: Bacteria > Pseudomonadati > Bacteroidota > Cytophagia > Cytophagales > Cytophagaceae > Spirosoma > Spirosoma oryzicola. The sequence goes on from NZ_CP089538.1 coordinate 4,690,451, forward strand.
AAATAAATAAAGGAGCACTTAGTTAGCAGAGCTTGTTAAAATACAACTTGAATTGCACTAGTAAAGGATTATGCATACTTCACTGACCGACGAGAATATTATTCGCCTGTACTTACCTAATCAGCCGAATGAGTGTTTTGAGACACTGTACACACGATATGTCAACAAAGTATATCGTCGTTGTTTGTCACTTACCCACGACTCGGCCAAAGCTGAAGACTTTACGCATGATATCTTTCTAAAAGTATTTGACAAACTCGATGCTTTCCAGGAACGGGCTCGTTTTTCAACCTGGCTTTATTCGATTGCCTACAATTATTGTCTGGATCAAATTCGTCTGTCGAAACGCCTGAACACGGTTACAATGGACGACGACTACGAACTTGATATCGCCGACAACCAGGAATCTGTACTGCACGAAGAGACGCTACAGATGGTAAAGCAAGCGATGGATACACTGTCCAAAGAAGAAACGACGCTCCTACGGATGAAATACGAAGATGGAATGAGTATCGACGAGATTGCCGACCTGTACAACCTTAAAGCCAGCGCGGTAAAGATGCGTCTAAAGCGCAGCCGGGATAAAATTCATCGGCTGTACGAGCAACAATACAACAGCTAATTATTTTTTTCAATTCAACTTACCAAAAGGTGACCAAAGAGGTTAACTTTGCTCTAAATGGTAAAGACCCTCTATAAACCAGAAATTGCTCAGGGCCCAGCTGTAATGGCTGGGCTTTTTTTTTGGCAAATTCATATACTTCCCGCTGTTCACCAGTTTTATCTTAAGTAAGACTGATAGAATCATCCTACCTCCCGAAAGCGAACCGTACGGGCAAGCTTTTTTGTTCGTACAGTACATACGGTTATTTACTGACCTGAGTTATGGCTTCGGCTTTCGTGCCCCAGTCTATTTCCGTATCTTTGCACTCATTTTTAACCGCATGGGTTTCAAATAACTATTTAAAAAACTCGTGCTATTCGTTTATTCCAGGCGTGAAGTATCAGCAATATGAGTCCCTCGATTACGCGAAGATCGCAGCCGAGGTTTTAACGTATTGGAACCAAAATCAGGTTTTCGAACAGTCGGTCGCTATTCGCGAAGGGAAGCCCACGTTTACGTTTTACGAAGGTCCGCCTTCGGCCAACGGAGCTCCCGGTATTCACCACGTAATGGCCCGGACAATTAAAGATATTTTCTGCCGGTACAAAACCCTACAGGGCTTTCAGGTCGAGCGGAAAGGTGGCTGGGATACGCACGGTCTACCCATTGAGCTACAGGTTGAAAAAGAACTTGGCATTACCAAGGACCACATTGGTAAACCCGAGTCGGAAGGGGGCATCAGCGTTGAAGCCTACAACCGCAAGTGCCGCGAAACCGTTATGCGGTTCACCGATCAATGGAACGACCTGACCCAGAAAATGGGCTACTGGGTTGACCTCGACAATCCGTACGTCACCTACAAGAACGAGTACATTGAGTCGGTGTGGTACCTGCTGAAGAAGCTGTACGATCAGGATCTACTGTACAAAGGGTATACCATTCAGCCTTATTCGCCGAAGGCCGGAACGGGCCTGAGTTCACACGAGCTAAACATGCCCGGCACCTACAAGGACGTGCGCGATACGACCATTGTGGCTCAGTTCCGAGTAAAGCTGACGGGCAAATCAGGCTATCTGTTCGATGCCGCCGACTCCGACGACATCTTTATTCTGGCCTGGACGACTACCCCCTGGACGTTGCCAGCAAACTCGGCGCTGACAGTTGGTAAAGACATTGAATACGTCCTGATCAAGACTTTCAACCCCTACACCTTTAAGCCGATTAACGTTGTGCTGGCAAAGGCGTTGGTCAGTCGTTGGTTTAACGAAAAAGGGCGGGTTGACTTTCCGGACGATCCGGCGTTCGATGCCTATCTTCCAAACGACAAGGTCATTCCCTGGGCTATTATCGACATACCGGGCTTCAAAGGTGAACATCTGGAAGACATCGAGTATGACCAGTTGATGCCGTACGTTACCCCCGACAAACCCGCCTTCCGGGTTATCATGGGCGACTTCGTTACGACGGAAGACGGTACGGGTGTCGTTCATACGTCGCCAACCTTCGGTGCGGATGACTTCCGGGTGTCGCAGGCGGCTGGTATTCCGGCCATTATGGTCAGAGATGAGACCGGCAAGGAAGTACCTATTGTCGATAAGCACGGTCAGTTTGTTGACGAGATCACGGATTTTGCTGGTCGGTACGTAAAAGAAGAATATTATTCGGACGAAGAACGCGCCGATCCGGAGTTCAAGCCAACCGATGTGCTGATCGCCATCAAGCTGAAAGAAGAAAACAAAGCGTTCCGGGTCGAGAAATACGAACACCCTTACCCGCACTGCTGGCGGACCGATAAACCGATTCTGTATTATCCGCTCGATAGCTGGTTTATCCGCACGACGGCGAAAAAAGATCGGCTGGTTGAGCTAAACAAACAGATCAACTGGCAACCCGAAAGCACCGGAACGGGACGCTTCGGCAACTGGCTCGAAAACCTCGTAGACTGGAACCTCAGCCGAAGCCGTTTCTGGGGAACACCACTTCCCATCTGGCGATCAGAAGCGGGCGAAGAAGTTTGTATCGGCTCGGTCGAAGAGCTACAGAATTACGTGCAGGAAGCTCAGCAGAGTGATGTGCTGACTGATGAGCAACGGACCAAAAACAGCGCGTTTCTGGATCAACTTTCAGCTGGCGAGTACGATCTCCATCGGCCCTACGTCGATGAGGTGTACTTTGTGTCGGCGTCGGGCAAGGTTATGCAGCGTGAGTCGGATCTGATCGACGTTTGGTTTGATTCGGGAGCGATGCCGTACGCGCAGTGGCATTATCCGTTCGAGAATGAGGCTGTTTTCAAGAAGGCGTTCCCGGCTGATTTTATTTCGGAAGGCGTTGACCAGACGCGGGGTTGGTTCTTCACGCTCCACGCCATTGCCGGCATGCTGTTCGATTCGGTTGCGTTCAAAAACGTTGTTTCGACGGGACTGGTACTCGACAAGAACGGCAACAAAATGTCGAAGCGATTGGGCAACGCCGTCGATCCCTTCGCGACCTTATCGCAGTACGGAGCCGACGCAACGCGCTGGTACATGATCACCAACGCTGAACCGTGGGATAACCTTAAATTCAATACGGAAGGCATCGGCGAAGTGCAGCGAAAACTGTTCGGAACCCTGTCGAACACGTACAATTTCTTTGCGCTGTACGCCAACCTCGATCAGTTTTCCTTTGCTGGACGAACCATACCGGTAGCCGAGCGCCCGGAGCTTGACCGCTGGATTTTGTCGAAACTGCAATCATTGATCCTTGAAGTTGAAGAACAGTTCGATAGCTATAACCCAACCAAAGCAGGTCGGGCGGTTCAGGACTTTGTGAACGATCAGCTCTCGAACTGGTATGTGCGCTTATCACGTCGGCGCTTCTGGTCCGGGGTCGCGTCCGACGGTGAAATGACACCCGATAAACAAGCAGCTTACGAAACCCTGCATGAGTGTCTGACAACCATTGCGCAACTGATGTCGCCCATTGCGCCATTCTACGCCGATTGGCTGTACCGGAACCTGACGGAAGGCAATACATCGGTGCACCTGACAGACTTTCCGAAGGCCGAGCGTGCTTTGATAGATATGGAACTGGAAACGTCGATGGAACTGGCGCAGGATATATCGTCGCTAGTTCACTCGCTACGTAAAGGCCACAAACTAAAGGTTCGTCAGCCTTTGAGCCGCGTGCTTATTCCGGTACTCAACCCCGATACGCGTCGGCAAATTGAGCACGTTGCGCCAATCATCCTGTCCGAGGTTAACGTGAAAGGCGTTGATTTTGTGGACGATGCAAGTGGTATTTTAAAAAAGAAAGTGAAGCCCAACTTCAAAGCGCTTGGTCCCAAGTTTGGTAAACAAATGAAGGACGTAGCCGCTGCGATCACGGCCATGACCGAAGATGATCTGAAACAGTTAGAGGCATCCGGCAACTGGCAGTTACCGCTGGGCACTATTTCGCTTTCCGACGTTGAGATTTTAACTGAAGATATTCCGGGCTGGCTCGTGGCTAGTGAGGGGGGACTGACTGTCGCGCTGGACGTTAACGTAACTGATGAACTGCGCCGGGAAGGCATTGCTCGTGACTTCGTAAATCGCATTCAGAACCTGCGTAAAGATCGCGACTTCTCCGTCACGGATAAGATCCAGATCACGTTGGAACGTAACGATGATTTACTGGCGACCGCAATCGAAGCGAATCGCGAGTACATCCAGCAGGAGGTTCAGGCGATCTCACTTGAGTTGGTTAGTGACTTAAATGGTTCGGCTACGGAAATTGAAATGGACGAGTTTCAACTCCGGGTTAAAGTGGATCGACTGTAAGTAAGCTGCTACAAACAGGAATTTCATTTTTATAAAAAAAGCTGCCTTGAATAAGGGCAGCTTTTTTTGTGCATTAGCAGCTCATTTTGTAGCAAGGCTGTGTATTCTAGCTTTGATTAAGTATACTATAGATGATTATTTATTGACAAACGGCATGAAACTTGTACGGTATTTAGTGGGATCTTCTGCTTACATGAACGCAACTCATTCAGATTGGCCGATAACCCATCAATCCACTTAATACTTGTACACTTTTTGATGGAACCTTTACAAAACACGCTACAGTCGTTTGTCAACAGTTACCACTCCATAATGTGGCGACTCCGGGAATGCAAGCTGAATGACGAGCAATTAAGCTACGAGGTTAACCTCAGCAGCGGGGCGATTCGCAATCGCCGGGCTAAACCAGACCTTTGGAAGCTCAAGGAAGTTGAGCAGTTGGCCGCTTATTTCTCAATCCCAACTACTGCTTGTCGGCAAATGAATGCGCTGCTCCACGACCTACCCAACCGGTGGGGTACAATGCCAGAAGGCGAACGTCGTCGTGTCGAACGCATGCTTTCGATCAGACGATCTCAGTTTGAAACATACAACAAAACAGATTGGCCCGTGCGCCATTTGCTTAACATGCACCGGATCATGAATCTGTCAAACGCCTAATCAAGCAAGTACCTGCCCAAGACCGAAAAGAATAACAAACAGCAATGTTGACAAAGCCAACTGTCCCAGTCGGGCGTTTAGCTCGGCGGGACGTTTGTGCGTAGCCACGAACCGGCCATTCACGACAAATAAGGGGAACGTAAGCACGTAGAGATAGCCTACTGCGGGTGCGCTCGTTAGAAAAGAGTAAGCCAATGCACAGAACATGCCTGCCAGCAGCAGTCCCCAATGGTAGCGGATCGCAAGCGGTAAGCCTATTCGTGCGGGAATCGAGCGTTTGCCGGTCAGCGTGTCGGTTTCTATATCGCGAATGTTGTTGATGTTCAGTACGCCTGTAGCAAATAAGCCAACGCTGGTAGCTGGCAGTAATAAGATGGGACTAAAGGACAAGGTGTGCAGAAAATACGTGCCTAGCACACCGACCCAGCCAAAGAACAGTAGAACGGCAATATCGCCAAAACCGGCATACCCATAAGGTCGCTTTCCGTTTGTGTATCCAATAGCAGCCGCAATACTGAGCAGACCAAGAATCAGAAAAAACCAGAACAACTTCGGCCCTGCTCCGAAAAAGGCGATCACCAATAACCAGATACCACTAGCCAACGACAGCACTGAGGTAATGATGATGCCGCGCATCATCGCTTCTTTGGTGATATCACCCGTCGCTACGGCCCGCCGTGGGCCTACGCGCAGTTCGGTGTCTTTACCCGACACTGCGTCGCCGTAGTCATTGGCAAAATTAGATAAGACCTGTAGGAAAATAGTTGTCAGCGCAGCCAGTAACGCAATTGTCCAGCTGAAGTGCTCAGTAGATACCGATGATCCGGCGGCCAGAAAACTACCGAGAATAATACTCGCTAGTGATAAGGGTAACGTGCGCGGTCGAGCCGCAGCAATCCAATTTTTTACGGACATGGGTAATGTGTAAAAGCACAAATAAGTGATCAAGCAAATAACATCCGAAAATGCACTTACTCAACCACTCATCCGCGCTTTTAGCAATTTAGATGCCTACGGCTTTCTTGAATTCTTCATCGTCTGGCTTCACTTTCGAAGCAAAGAAGTGAGTCAGCTCACCTTTTTCGTTGATGACGTATTTGCAGAAATTCCAGGTTGGCACTTTATCGTTCCAGCCATTCATATCTTTGGTAGTCAACCACTTGTACAGCGGAGCCTGATCGTCACCCAGTACCGATACCTTCTCGAACATCGGGAACGTTACACCGTAATTTTTCTGGCAGAACGACGCAATTTCTTCGCTGGTACCGGGCTCCTGGCTTTTAAAATTATTGGCAGGAAAACCGAGTACCACAATTTTGTCGCCATGCTCTTTGTAAAACTTCTCCCAGTCGGCATACTGTGGCGTAAACCCGCATTTAGACGCTACGTTCATAATAACGACCTTTTTGCCTTTGAATCCGCTCAGCGAAACAGGTTTGCCGTCGAGTGATTTCACCGTGAAATCGTAAAGCGTTTTTGTCGGCGCAGCGGCATTCGCTGGTGCTACAGCCACTTCGTTTTTGTCAGCCATAATTCCTTTGACGAGTGTTGATAATGACTTGAAGCTCGTGGTGGTAAACGCTACAGCCACTACAGCCAGTAGGATCATTGCTTTTTTCATGGTAACCGGATTGTTGTATAGAGTTTGGAAGAATAATACGTACGTTAAATTCAGACGACTGGATCTACATTTTATCGGGCACGTCTATGCCCAATAAACCCATTGCCTTTCGAATAGTTTCACCGACTGATTTTGACAGAGTTAACCGCGTATGCAGCTTCACGGCATCGGTCTCTTTCAGGATCGATAGCTTATCGTAAAACTGGTTGAACGTCTTTGCCAGATCGTAGGCGTACTGCCCTATGTACGAAGGCGCATAGCTCTCTCCCGCTTCGGCCACGCGTTGCGGATATTGACTCAGCAGGAAGATAAGCTGACGCTCAATTTCGTCAAGCGTTCCGTTCTGAACCGCGCCGGCCAGCGAAACGCCGGAATCAGCCGCCTTCCGTAAGACCGACTGGACACGAGCGTGTACATACTGAATGTACGGCCCCGTGTTACCGTGCAGATCAACCGATTCTGCCGGATTGAACTGCATTCTTTTTTGCGGATCGACTTTAAGCAGGTAGTATTTCAGCGCGCCCAGGCCCAGCATCCGAAAAAGAGTTGCTTTCTCGTTATCGCCAAACTCATCCATCTTGCCTTTGGCGGCTTCGTCGGCAGCCGTAGCAGCCGCATCGATGGTTTCCTGGATCAGATCGTCGGCATCAACAACGGTTCCTTCGCGCGATTTCATCTTGCCGGTCGGTAAATCGACCATACCGTAGGAAAGGTGGTACAGGCCATCGGCGTACGTCCGGCCCAATCGACGCAGAATCGCAAACAGTACGTTGAAATGGTAATCCTGCTCGTTACCAACAACCCAAATCTGACGATCATTCTGAAAATCCTGGTACTTCAGATCAGTGGTCCCGAGGTCCTGCGTCATGTACACCGAAGTACCGTCGGAGCGCAACACCAGCTTCTGGTCTAAGCCTTCTTCGGTTAAGTCGATCCAAACGGAGCCATCATCCTTGCGGTAAAAGACGCTTTTTTGCAGCCCTTCTTCAACGATTTCCTTGCCGAGCAGATAGGTGTTCGACTCGTAATAAGTCTTGTCAAAACTCACGCCAATGCTGCGGTACGTTGCGTCGAAACCTTTGTACACCCAGGCGTTCAGCTGACTCCAAAGCGCTACAGTCTCTTCGTCACCTTGTTCCCAAAGCCGCAGCATCTGCTGTACCTCAAGCATCAGGGGTGCTTTTTTCTCTGCTTCCTCTTTAGCCATGCCCTGCCCGACCAGTTCTTCGATCTGCGCTTTGTAGGCTTTGTCGAACAGGACGTAATATTTTCCAATCAGGTGATCGCCTTTCATACCAGCCGACTCCGGTGTTTCACCGTTGCCGAACAACTTATACGCCAGCATGGACTTACAGATGTGAACGCCCCGGTCGTTGACGATACAGGTTTTCACCACGTCATAGCCGTTGGCCGCCAGAATCCGGCTGACCGAGTCACCCAGAAAGTTGTTACGCAGGTGTCCCAGGTGAAGCGGCTTGTTGGTGTTTGGCGACGAAAACTCAACCATCACCGAGCTTTGTTTGGCCGGGAGCGTGCCAAACGCCGGATTGGTTGCGATGTCGTTTAATACGTCAACCCAAGCGGCATCGGCAATGCTGATATTCAAAAAACCCTGTACGACGTTGAAGCCGCTGACGATGGCGCTATTCTCGGCTAACCAGGAGCCAATTACCTGTCCTATCTGCGCGGGTGCTTGTCGAAGGGCTTTGGTGAGTGAAAACGTGACAAACGTGTAAAGCCCCTCAAATTCTTTCTTGGTGGGTTGCAGGGTAACTTCGTCAACGGTTGTTTGAAAAAGCACCTGTATAGCTTGCTGTATATCGGTTTTTAATTGTTCCTGAATGTCCATTCGGTCGGATTCCATGTCGAATCACAAAGGTAACTCTTCAAGTCTTCGAATTACAAATTGTACCAAACTGCGACGGATGGTATGATTTCACCGCCGATAGTCTTTTGGTTAAAACACCACGAGTCTTCCCGTCTGGCTAACCTGACTTTGCGTATACGATACCCCCGCCACTTTTAGTCCCGTTGGATCGAGTAAACTGATCGAGCCGCCGTCATTGCTCAACACAACCCGCTGTCCATTAAGCGCGTATACAAACACCTCTCCTGCCGGTACGACTCCACTCAAGGGTTCACGACGATTGGCTTTATCGACCAGTTCGTAGCCAGCCAGGTCAATCGCATTTGGCGACGCATTCAGAATATAGACACGTTCAGGTTTACCCGCCTGAGGTTTCACCAGCGCGGCAATCAGGTGCAGATCAGCCATTTCCGGCACGGGTTGCGGCCCGCCCGGCACCTTCGTAATCGCATGGCCGTTTTCGTCGGTATGGAAGGACTGCGACTGAAACGCCAGAAATAGCGCTACCCATCGGTTCGTACTCGTAAAATGAATCAGAATGCCCCCATCCTGCCAGATGCCATCCTGCGCGACAAACTGACCAACGTTGCCCTGATTCATGTGAATGTCGTGGATACCCCGCCCCGGCAGAAAAGCAAAGTACTGGTCAGGTTTTGTTTCGGGTCCCCAGGGTTCGCCAAAGGCGTAGAGTTCGGCATCGGGGTTGTTCATCGCCCGTTGAATATACAGGTCGAGTTTGTCATTGAGATCGTTGTCTTCACCGGGTACCTCCAGCGGCAAAGGCTGCATTTGCGCCGTATCGAATAGGTTACGCCGAACGAAATCCAGCGCCAGCCCATTTGGTTTACTCGGGACAGCAGTTAGTCCGGTGGGCAGCTTGGCCTGGGCGATCTTGTCAAGAATTTCGTGCGTGTAGTTGTCACTGAAGAAATACAGCACTTCGGACGGAGCAACCTTCGACTTCGCGTTGACGGCAGCACGGTACTGAACACCCTGCGCATCTTCGATCAGAATTTGAAAGTGGGCACTCTGCGCTGTAGCACGTTTGCGATCTTTGACGCGTCCTTTCAGGATGCTATAATTGGCGATTGGCATGATAGTCAGAAGCTTTGTGAACCCTGATCAGGGCTTCAGTACAGTCGTTTGTTCAGCTACGGTTTTCACCTTGTCTTTGGTGAAGAACACCGGAAAATAATTGTTTTCGGCCCAGATTGGAAATAAGTCGCTGTAATGCGGACTATCGGGGTTACCAGACTGCCCCGGACTGTTGATGCCCAACGTTTTATCCCAATCTTCGGTATCGATCAGAATACGGAATGACGCCCCGTGCGTCTGGTTCAGGTCATTAGCCGTTGCGTTAACGGTTTCGCCGTAACCGCCCCGCGCCACCGGACCAAGGTTGATCTTTTTCTGCATAGCTTTGTCTACCAGATCGCTAAGCGGGTGCGTGATGGTAATGTGCTTATTTTTTCGCTGTCCGTACAGCCAGTCATCCATGTCGTTACCAAGCCGGTCGGTCAGTTGGGTCACGGCGCGGTCCATGCAGGAAAGCAGCAGGCTATCGCGGGAAACCGTCGGAATAAGTAGTTCGTCAAAGACCCGCTTCGAGGGCAGGCTTTTAAAATAAGGCTGCGCATTTTTCGGCACCTTCTGTTGATAAACCGCTTTTTTCAGCTCTCCCTCCCAGGCAACGTAAATCGCAGCGGCCACCGAATTAGTCTCTAATTTGTAATCCCATTTCCGCAGGTAACCCAACGCCTGTTCGGTTCGGTTATCAGGCGAAGCCAGGTTTTTCAGCAACGGTACCAGCGTTCGAGCCGGAATAGATAGATAGTCAGCCTGCAAAGCCATAAAATCGACCATACTCTTGCGCTTCCCATCATTCAATACTTCTTCGATGCGGTGGGCCCGGTTAGGCGAAGACCATGTCCAGCCGACCGCATCGCGATGGGGAAAATTAGCGGGTGTCAGGTTGTTATTGGCTGTGGCGACATACCCTTCCGATGGATTCAGTTTGTTGGGCAATTGCTGAATCGGTAAATAGCCACTCCATTCGTATCGGCCATCGCCGGGTACGGGTACCAATCCCGTAAAGTTCTTGCGAATCGGGGCCAAGCCTACGGCCTGCCAGCCAATGGTTCCGGTTTTATCCGCCCAGATCATGTTTTCTCCCGGAATCCGGCTGTACGAACAGGCTTGCCGAAACTCCGTCCAGTTACGCGCCTGATTCATGCGCAGACTCGCCAGATAAGGTGAACAGCCCGTGTCGAGCCAACCCGCCCGGATAGCGTAGGCTTTGTGATGCTGCTTGTCTTCGAAGACCACCGGGCCGTGTCGCGTATATTTCAGGGTCGCCTGCACGGGCTGTCCACCTTTCACCGGAATGGTTTCGGTCAGCGTTTTCATGCTTACCCAGTTGCCTTTGTAGCGGTATTGATTCGGATTGGCCGGGTTGGTTTCGTACACGTACAAATCTTCGTTGTCGGTCTCAAAAATCGTCAAGCCCCAGGCCCCATAATCGTTATGACCGATTGAAATTCCCGGTAGGGTCGGCTCCCCCGCCCCGATCACGTTCCATCCGGGCCCATTTAAGTGTACCCAATACCGCAGGGAGGGTGTCGATTGCGCCCGGTGCGGATCATTAGCGAGCATCGGATAACCACTCGCCGACTTATTGCCCGAAATAATCCAGTTATTGGAGCCGACGTATTGTTTTTCGGTATCAAACCACTCGTCGTTGTTTTGCTGACGGTCGAGCTGGGCTTCGTCTTCGTCGGCTTTTGTGGGTCGCCCCTGAAATTTTAAGGGCAAGCGAAACGCTTCGTACAAGTCGAGAATGGGCTGAAACAGTTCATCGCCGTTCACGCGTAGGGTCAGGTCAGGTTCGTTCGGTTTCGATACGGGATGAAACCATTGCAGTTCACGGAGTTTGTCAGCGCCAATGAGTTTGACCAACCGACCGTAATTCAGTTCGTCACGCACGTTATAGGCTAATCCCTGATGACGGCTAATAACCACTTCAGGCGTCCACAAACCCGGTTTCGTGTTCAGAACCCGAAATTCGAACGGAAGCTTTTCGGGCGTTTTCAGTACCTGCGTAATGTACGCGTTAACGCCATCGACAAAGGCCCGAACAATCTGCGGTCCGTGCGGGTGGTAGTGCAGTAGTTCCTTGTTAAGATCGCCCCGAAAACGAAAAAGCCGGGTACCCATATCCCGTTTGACTTCCTGCGGACCGAGCAGTTCGGCGACGGTTCCGGTTGCCTGCCGACGCCAGATTTCCAGTTGAAAAAGCCGGTCTTGAGCCGCCGAGTAGCCCTGCGCAAAAAATAGATCGTGCTCGTTTTTGGCGTAAATGTGATTGACGCCCCAACGATCACGGATTATTTCGACGGGTTGCTGAAGGCCGGGAATGGATTGAGCAACAGCAGAAAACAGCGAACAAAAGAGCAGAACAAGTGGTAAAAGCCGATGCATGACGTTGAGAGGATTTCCGGGTAAGATAACCAACAATCAGCACACCGCAACTTTAAGAAACCTTTAACAACCGAACTACTTTTATTTGGTTAGTTTAGCAACAAGATCAGAATACTTATGAAAGCGCTGACTTTTTGCCTCCTGATTAGCTTTGTAACTGGATGTGTCACGATTCAATCGAACACTAAATCCGACGCCGTACCAACATTTAAACGGATTTTGGTCGTAACAAAAATGCGGAAAGCACCAGACAGCTACGCGCAGGGCTTTGTCCATGCATTCCCCGCAGGGTATCAGGTTTGTACGGTGGCCCTAAGTCCACTGTCATTCGACAATCCCAACGAAACGATCCGGAAGCAGGTCGAAGCCTGCCAAAGCGAAGTGATTCTTACGCTCGAATTAAGCAAGACGGGCAGTATCGACCGGTATCACAGCAGCGATTATGAATACAACGCGGAAATGACTTCCGTAGCGACCGGCCAGCCCTTCTGGAAAGCGATCATTTCGGCAAATCCGAATCTGGGCGAACAATTATCTCCTCGCAGTGTCGTCAAGCGCTTGCTGAACGATCATATCCTTGATGGTAAGCTACCAAGTTCGCAATCGCTACAAGCCGTCAATTGATAAAATATCGATGGTTGCGTTTTGAATATTCCGGACGCGGGCAAACACCGCAGTGCCGTTACTTCCGCCCTTCACATCCGTATTTCCTTCCAGTGTCTCAATGGCATCACCGAGAACGGCTGTCACAATGCCCGTATGAAACCAGTCATCGGTTTCTGGATTACGCAACAGAAACACATCACCGGGACGCATACAGGCTGGTTTTTTCCGTAGATTGGCACATCTGGTAAGCCGTCCGGTTCCCTGTCCATGCAGGGCCATTGTGTCGCAACTAAGCGTATGCGGCATAATGGCCGTAAAACTACGCCCGTAGGCCGATGAGGTCTGATCCAGCACCGTCTGCACAAAGCCCGCACACCATTTGAAAAGGGAGCCATCGTACCCATCGCAATAGCCACGTACCCAAGGCCCCAAATTCTGTCCATCCGACGTTTGCAGTTCTGCCGACCGTTGTCTCAAATGGGCATTCGCAATCTGAATAACGGCTTTACGGGAATCTTTCGCAGTCGGCTTTGCGCTAAACGCATTCGACAGGGGAGCACTCAGGCGTTTAAATAGCTCCGGCGTGACGACGCCCGTCTTCGGTACTTTAAGCGCAGCCTGAAAGTTCTGCACAGCCCGCTCTGTCGCCGGTCCGAACTGACCATCGATGGACGTAGTAAGAGCCGCTCTGGGGTAATTCGGCGCATTCAGGCATAACCACTCCTGAATTCGTTTAACGTCGTTTCCTCCATCACCTTTTTTGATGGCACCGGAAAAAAGCAATTCGTTCTGGTAAGCCGTTTTGATCATGGTAACTGGTGGGATATGGTGGGTAGTCAGATTTGTTACTTCAGCTTCTCGTTGTTCAAATGTCGCGTCGCATCTCGGATATTTTTTTTCGCCAGGTTTTTGGCAAAAGCGTCGGTCAGATCGACACCGGTTTGATTGGCGAGACAGATAAGCACCCAAAGAACATCAGCCATTTCGTCACCCAGGTCTTTGTCTTTATCGGACTCTTTTTCCGATTGTTCGCCGTAACGACGCGCAATAATCCGCGCCACTTCGCCCACCTCTTCGGTGAGCATTGCCATGTTGGTAAGTTCATTAAAATACCGAACGCCGACGGTTTTGATCCAATCGTCAACGGTAGCCTGAGCGTCTTTTAGCGTTATATCCATTTCGTTAGTGTATTTCCCGCTTGAGCGTCACAAGAACACTCCGCGATTGCCCCTGCGCCATGTTCAGATCCACCGACGATACGACTTCCCAGCCTTGCTGGCCAAGTTCGTTGAGCTTGTCGGTCAGTTCCTGCACGTCAATCTTACCTCCTCCGCTCCAGAAACCGCCTGCGGCTACGTCAAGGACGCGGTATTCAAACTTTTTCATGGTGTTGATAAATGACTGGTTCGTGAATGAGATCAGCCCACGAAGATAGGCAGCACTCAGGCAAATAAATCAACTTTCCTGTATCAACGGGCGTTATACAGGAAAGTGAATGCTATGGCTCTCGTTGCTCCCGTTACCATCCAAAAAATTTCAGGCGACAGTTTGAAAGAGACCCCCGATCTGCTGGCCGTTGAGGAACCGCTCGAAATCCGACTCGGCTTCGGACCCGTTGATGACCGTCAGCAGCGGAGCGTCGCCGTTACGATGCGAACACCCGGCCACGACGAAGAACTGGCGATGGGGTTTCTGTTTACGGAAGGCATTATTCAGCGCCCCAGCGACATTATTTCCTGCCGCCACTGCGTTCAGGATTCGGCCAAAGAAGGCAACGTACTCCGCGTTGAACTCCATCCTGATGTAGTTGTTGACTGGGCCCGGCTCAACCGAAATACGTTTACGTCGTCGAGTTGTGGACTCTGCGGCAAAACGACCATTGATGCCGTAATGGCCCTTACGCCTGGTCCCCTTTCGTCCGATTTTCTGCTGGAACCAACTGTATTACACGCTTTACCGGAGCGGGTTCGGACTGCACAGCGGGCGTTTGCGTACACAGGTGGTATTCACGCAGCGGCTCTGTTCGATGCGGCTGGAACGGTGTTGCTTGTTCGGGAAGACATTGGCCGGCACAACGCGCTGGATAAACTTATAGGCGCTGCTTTCTGGCAAAACTGGCTTCCGCTGTCGCAATCGGGCATTTTTCTAAGCGGACGAATCGGTGTCGAACTGGTTCAGAAAAGCTGGATGGCCGGTGTTCCGTTGTTAGCGGCTGTCGGTGCACCATCGAGTCTGGCCGTTCAGATGGCGCAGGAAGCCGGTATGACACTCACCGGCTTTGTCCGTGACGAACGATTTAATGTTTACAGCAAAGCCGAACGGATTAACGTTCATTCGCTCTTAGCAACCAGCCTTTAGGCCGTGACTGGTTGCGGTACGATCATTTTCACAACGCCGGGTTTAACCTCGGCTTTTAGCTGAGTTACCCGACCGATGTATTCGCCGTCTACCTGAAAATACGCTTTACGGTGCGTTTCAATTGTGATCGATGTGGCGGGGAAGATTTCTATTTTCCGAGGATCGAACGGCTGATAACGCCAGAATAATTTCAGGATTTCCCAGAATGACAAGCGCCGAAAAATAACTACTTCGAATTGCCCATCGAACGGATCACCCTCGGGATTGATTACAGCCCCCGTACCATACATGCGCGCATTGGCCAGCACAATCATGAAGGCCGCTCGTGGGATGCATTCATCACCTTTATTGATCTCAACCCGCAACAAACGGTGCTTTCGTAACACATTGACCACTCCGCGCAGATAACCTAGTTTACCGCGCAGATTATTTTGCTGGTAATGCTTTACTAGCTGGGCGTTTAGACCGATATCAGCCAGGTGCAGACAGATTTCGCCATTCACCGAAATAAGGTCCGTTGGCTTTAAAACCCCATTGGTGAGCACATTCAGGCTTCCTTCAACGTCAGCCGGAATACCAAGCTCACGGGCCATTCCGTTTGCCGAGCCAGCCGGTAAAATCCCTATTGGAATATCCGTGTCCAGGAGTTGCTCGGCCACAAACTTGATCGTACCGTCGCCCCCAACGGCCACGACGCGATCTGGTTTTACCTGAGCGATTTTTTTCTTTAGCTCTTCCTCATCCGTCTTGCCGTCGAGGTACAAAAACTCGGCTTTATTGGGCGAGTTATCGAAATGGTTGTGGATACCATCTTCCCAGTCCGTTTTGGCTTTCCCACCGGAAACGGGATTTATTGCGAATAAAAAGACCAACTTCTGAGCGAATTATGGGTTATACGTGACACGCACCGTTGAACATTATGACCCTTGACCAACAGCCAATACAGAGTAAACAGAATTTAAGCCTAAAAGGTAAGTTAATAAATCGTTTCTTAACATGGCTGCGGCTAACCGATCAGCCCGTTGTTAACGTTTATCGGGGATTTGGCAATGCTCAAAAGGTGACCATCCACGGACATGCGCTTCGGCGGAGTGCCCAACCTCGAAAAAATTATCGAAACAGCGCCGTGGTAAATTTGCTTGCCGTCCTTCGCCTGTTTCTGGTGCGTCCGTACCCACAGGCTACCATTCGGGTCCGTTTAGGTGACCACACGACGGAAATCCGGACCGATCCTGATGGTTACTTTCGTATCGAACTCCCCTTGGAGCAGGCCCTACCGCCCGGCTGGCACTCGGTAAAGGCACAAATGGTGTCGCAAACGATTTCGCCCGAAACGATACTGGCCGAAGGAGAAGGTAAAATACTGATTCCGCATCAAACGCCGTTTCTGTGTATTTCGGACATTGACGACACATTCTTGATTTCCCATTCGGCGACGATTGGCAAACGTCTGCTGGTACTACTGACTCAGAATGCGCACAGCCGTGATCCCTTCGAAGGGGTTGTAGCCCATTACCAGCTGCTCGCCGAAGCCGCCAGCGGCCCGGACGCTACCAATCCTTTTTTTTACGTATCCAGCAGCGAGTGGAACCTGTATGATTATATTCTGGAATTTTCGCGCAAGAATGGGCTTCCGGAAGGAATCTATCTTCTGAGTCAGCTCAAGCAGCTATCGCAGTTGTTGCAGACGGGCAAAACCAAGCACCTGACCAAGTTTGACCGCATCGTCCGCATCATCGAAACGTATCCAGATCGGAAATTCATTCTGTTAGGCGACGACTCCCAGCAGGACCCGCCTATTTACGAATCGATTGTCAGGCATTTTCCTCAGCAGATTCTTTGTGTGTACATTCGGCGCATCCACCCCAAAAAACAGGATGCAACGAATGAGCTTATGAAGAGAATCAAAGCCAACGGGGTGGCCTACTGTTATTTCGCGAACAGTGCCGAAGCTCATCGGCATTCGGTAGAAATGGGACTTGTCGCTTCCTGAGGATGCAAGCGAACATTACACGCTAGAGAAAGCGTTGAGAAGATAGACAGGTTTGTGATGACCGCCTGATACAGACATCACAAACCTGATTCGTTATTTCGTCGCTACGTAAAAGAAGTCGAGACTTCCGGCGGGATCGTTGCTGACCAGATAATCGGTGTAGTCGATCTCGGCAGCAATACCATCCGCTTTCAAAAGTCGGTTGCGATTCAGTCGATTCATCAGATCGTAAGGAACCTGTAACAACCGGCGGGGCAACCGATACTGTAGATTGAAAATATCGAACCGGGTCAGCTTTTTGACCGACTCTTTATTTTGCTCATAATAGGTCATCACTTTTCCATTGCCGTGAACGCCTTTGGTATCCACGTTTGGAAAATACTTACCCATCAGGTTCCGTAAGCCATCGGCGTAATATTCCCGAACGTGCCACGGATTACGGGTTAGCGAGAACGTCTTGTTGACGGTTGTCAGCAGTAGCTTCCCCCCCGGTTTCAGAACCCGATGAGCCTCCCGGATAAACAGATCATCATTCTCAATATGTTCGATCACCTGAAACGTTACGATATAATCAAACGTATTGTCAGGTATTGGAGCACCGTTGGCACCCATTAACGGCGGAATGTTGGCGGCAATAAATGTAGACTGTGGGTAGGCCGCACCTAATGCCGAAATCAAATCGTTGTTTTTATCAATACCGGTATAATGATCAGCGGCTTTGGTGAGCAAATCAAGGCCACGTCCCCAGCCACAACCGATTTCGAGCACCTTGCCACTGACGATTGAAGCCGCTTCCACGTATGGAAACAACAGGCGCTGATGGACAGGGTTGTCCGACGCAATTTCAGCGGAGGTAATTTCGGTGGTTTTGTACATATCTTTTCTGGACGCCTGGGTTATTGTTGGCCACTAGGATCGTTTTTATGCTTAATTTAAGATCACCAAGTAGCCATTGTCTGTTTATCAAACGTCGTCGTTTGCAATTCAATCTACAAAATTAGTCTTTTGTAGTTAAGTAAAGAAAAATGAACCGCTTCCGTAACCCGAACGATACAATTTTTTCGTTATAAATACGGCTTTGCTGCTTTTAGGTGTACGTCAGGTTGGTAAGCCGTTAACCGACAGCCAGTTGCTGAAGCCCAAACTAAACATTTACTATCCGAAACACGCAAGATTACTTATATTGTATGCGTATTCTGTCAGCTATACTATTCATTGCATTCGTATCGGCCTGCTCAAGCAGCAAAAAGACGCAGCAGGACCGTGCCACTGCGGCTTACGAAGCGCGCACCGAAGCCCGGCGTAATTCGCCCCAAAGCGATTCGCGCCCGTCGGCACCCGCAACAGCAGCCCCTATCAAACTAAACGATGGTCCGACTACGACGCCTAGCTCAACACCAACGGCGGGGCCAAAACAGGTCGGAGAATGGGTTGTCACGTCCATAAAAGGTAAGTTTCTGGCAGTCGATACCAGTTCGGTTCGCGTGTACATGAACCTGACGGCAAAAACGCCAAAAGGAGAGCCGGTTTTGAACCCCGCTGAGTTTGTCGAGCATTTTCAAATGGCGTACGTCATGTATCCCGACTACAACAACCGCGAACGACTCGGTTATGGCACTATTCCACTGTCTACGCAAAACGTTAGTCGTGAAGGTGATTACCTGACATTGATGTTTGACGTTAAACGGCCTAAAGATGCCGCGAATGCTGTTCTGCTGACAGAAATTACGGAAATGAATACAGGGACGAAAGCGCGTAACGACCTGTCGCTGCGTTTTAAAGGCGGAAAACTCAGTGACCGTTTCGCCCTGTTCGATAAAAAGGGAACGATGCCACAACTGCGGAACTACGTCAACGCAGGTGATACGGTTATTATCCGCGATGTCAGCGGTGCCAGCAAGCCGCTTTACGGGTTTCGCTACCGGCACGATTTCGAGGCTGCTTCGTCGCCAATGAACACCTCGCCGAAACCAGCTCCTAAATCGCTGAACGTCGATTCAACCTTGAGCATTACTACGAACCAGCCGTTTATTATTCCGCGAGAAGGGCTTTATTACTTCGTGGAAGACACAACCGCCGAGACGGGTATTGGCCTGGTTGTCAGCGACAAACGATTCCCAAAAATGACTCGTCCCGAAAAACTCATCAAACCCGTGCTGTACATGAGTACCAGTAGTGAGTTTGGCGAGCTAGCTCAGGCGCAGGATACCAAAAAAGCGTTTGACCGCTATTGGCTCGGCCTGATGTCAGGAAATGAGGAAGTCGCCCGAAAAACGCTAAAAGCGTACTTTGACCGGGTTGAAGAAGCAAACCGCCTGTTCACCACGTACAAGGAAGGCTGGAAAACCGATAAAGGCATGATTTATATCGTACTTGGCGCTCCGGACCGTGTGCAACGGAACCGCGAACGCGAAGTGTGGGTTTATAATCGCCGGGCCAACGTCTCGGAAGTCAATTTTACATTTACGAAGAAACCGAATCAATTTGTCGAGGATCATTACGAACTGGTGCGCTACATTGAGTATCAGCCAATTTGGTACCCGATAGTCGAAGCATGGAGAACCGGCGCAATCCGCGAATAAATCGCTTTAATCATCGAAATAACAATGCCAAACCCCAATTTCGTCCGCAGCCCGACGAGATGGTGTTTGGCATTCAGTCTGTTATCGAAACCCTGCGTTCCGAGCAGCAGATCGATAAACTGTACATGGAAAAAGGGCTTAGTAACCCCGATATCCAGAACCTGGCATTTCAGAACCGCGTCACGATACAGCGTGTACCCGTCGAAAAGCTGGATCGGCTGACCCGGAAAAATCACCAGGGCGTCGTTTGTCTTGTCGCTCAGGTGCAGTACGTCAAGCTGTCCAACGTTATCGCTGATGTGTACGACCGGGGCGAAACGCCATTTTTTCTGCTTTTGGACCGCATCACGGACGTCAGAAACTTTGGTGGTATTGCGCGTACAGCCGAATGTACGGGCGTGCAGTGCATCGTCATTCCGGGACGTGGTGCCGCAGCGATCAACTCCGACGCGATGAAAACGTCGTCGGGTGCGCTCAACCACATCTCGGTTTGCCGCGAACCAGATTTGACCGAAACAATAAAATATTTGCAGGATTCGGGCATCACGGTTGTGGCTTGTACGGAAAAGTCGAGCCGGGATCTTTACGAGCGTACCACCGATCTAACCGGTCCGCTGGCTATTATCATGGGTTCGGAAGAGGACGGTATATCGCCCGAATTACTTCGCATGGCCGATAACCACGTCAAAATTCCGCTTCTTGGCGCAGTCGGCTCGTTGAATGTGTCGGTCGCAACTGGTGTCGTTTTGTACGAAGCTGTACGCCAGCGCAGCCTTGCCGTTCCAGTGCAGACCGAAGAATAGCAACAATGGATGGTTGTCAAAACAAGTTAGCTACCAATCTGACTTTGTAACTCATAAAAAAAGCACCGGCTAGTAGTCCGGTGCTTTTTCACTATTACGATTTTTTGCTTTTCGCTTTGGTCGATCCAGCTTTTTTAGCTGGCGACTTATCCAGCGAATTGATCCAGACGGCTAGTTTCATAGCATCTTCTTTCGGAACCTGTTTCATTGGAGCCATCGGTGGGTAACCGGGCCAGTGGCTTGGTATTGGATTGTAAATCAGGTTAACGATTTCCTCGTTAGAATACTTCTTCTTCGCTACGTCTGCGTAAGCAGGGCCAACTAACCGTTGGTTAGGACGATGGCAAGCAATACAAGTGTACTTGCTCATCAGGGCATTCATATCCGCTGGAATATCAGCGGTCGGAGCCTGCGCATTGACGTTTAATGAAGCCAAGGCCAGGGCTGCCGTAGCAAAAAGAAAGCCAAACGATTTTTTCATGAGAATCAGGTAAAGCAATAAATGAACGGAACAAATTGAAATCGGCGATAGGTCAACCCCGCAAAAATAGATGGTTCCTACTTATAACCCAATTTTGCCTCGGTTTTTCCTACTAAACCACTTGTTTGACAGTTGTTCTTTAAAAACGTTTAATATTTGCCCAAATAAAAAGACTATGTCCCCTCTCGACCGCTTCTCGGGCCACGCTGATCTGTACGCGCAGTACCGGATCGATTATCCGCAGGATCTTTACGATTTCATTCTTTCGTCAACGGACGGGCGTCATATGGCCTGGGATTGCGCTACGGGAAATGGGCAGGTCGCCGGTGTACTAGCCGATACTTTCGAGCAGGTCGAAGCCACCGATATCAGCGAAACGCAGTTGATACTCGCTGTCAAGAAACCGAATATCCGCTACCAGCTAAGTCAGGCGGAACAAACCCCCTTTGCCAACCAGACGTTTGATCTCATCACGGTAGCACAGGCCCTGCACTGGTTTAACGTGAAGGCGTTCCACACGGAGGTTCGACGCATTGCCAAACCGGGGGCGACGCTTGCTGAATGGGGCTATGGCCTGGCGACGCTTGGCGCTGACCTTGATCCGCTTCTGATTGATTTTTACCGAAATCAGGTTGGCCCTTATTGGGACCCACAACGTGTTCATATCGACAAGTCGTACGCAACGTTGCCGTTTCCCTTTGCGGATGTACAACACCAAGGATTTACCATCCGTAGAACCTGGTCACTGGATCGGTTTCTAAACTACTTGCGGACGTGGTCAGCCGTGCGTCAATACATCCACGAAAACGAAGAAGATCCCGTCACTCCGTTTGGCGAGCAATTACAGTCCGTTTGGGGCGATACTGAACGAGACGTTACTTTTCCTGTATTCCTACGACTCGGTCGTGTCCGCTAACAGCTACGAATTAGCTTTTGTCAGCGAACACGACCGAGTTATTATGAACAGCCTAAAAGTTGAAGGACGCGGACGCCTTCAAGGCAAATGGCTTAACCGGAATCCCATTGGGACCATTATCCAGATAAGTAAGCCGGTGAATTGCCTGAATACGGATTATTTTGAAAATATTGTCGATACCATACCCTACTTCCACGTATGGTTTTCTACCATCGAGCGCGCCAAAATGAATCGGTTTCATCCCACCCGGTAATGGCTTAAATGTTTCAATGTCCTGATTGGCCTTTGATTGACTTCCCCAGAGTGCGTCAACGTTGGCAACCAGTCGCCAGTTGAGTTTCCGGATACCGGGTAGTCGATTGAACAGGAGCCCTTCAAACCGATGCTGTACGTGAATTGCCACGAATCGATCACTCACAAATTCGTAGAACTGCATTCGGTTGAACGTATTGAATGTCAGCAAAGGAGTTGGATTACCGATGTGCGGAAACAGCAACGGCGCTGGCAATGTTGACGGTGTAAACCCGGCTGACAGCAGGTAGCTCATGCGACCGAGTGGCCCGATGCGCAACGATTGCTGTGCCCGCATGGTCAGCCGGTCATAATTGTAATTACCACCCAGTGATTTTAGGCCTTTCGTGTAACGGATGGTTAAAACCGGTGCCCGCTTCGTACCGAGCGTGATACGCTCGTTTCCGTCCATGATGTATTTTTCCTTACGGGCCAGACGCGCTTCGATTGACCAGTAAGTATCATAAATATCAGACTTCAGCGGTGATAAATCCCCCATGTCGGGGCTGATCCGGTAATGGAATGGAAATATAGGATTGAATGTCCGACTACCAATCGTAGCGGTCAGCAGTATGCCACGAACGGGTTCGGTACGGAAAAACAATTCTTTTTGCATATTCCTGTAAGCGCCCCGGTACCGTCCAAAACGGCTTAACGCGTAGAAGATCCGGTTTCCGCCGATCAATTCTGGCGTCAGCCCTAAACGTTCCAGATCATCGGAAACCTTAACGCCAGCCAATGTCCAGTGCTGACGAGAGAAAAGGTAGTCGGCTTCCATTCCGTACTTAAACCGACGATCAAGCGTTCCGTAAGCTACGTAGCCACGAAACGTCCAGTTGCGGCTAAACTGATCATTGGTTCTAAAACCGATTCGCGTCCGCAACCCTTCCACCGAATTGACAGCAAACAAATACGGGTACGGGCCTAAGTCGACCTTACCCAGCTTGTAAAACCCGGTAACGAGAACCTGTCCGATTCCTTCGGCTGTTTTCACCGCCGGGATGGCTCTTAAGTTCTCAATCATCTGGAGCGCTTTCTTGTCGGCCTTGTTGAGCGAATCCGACCCGGCAAGATTGCCCTGTACCGCCCGCCAATAAGCGTCATTATCCGTAGCAACGGTGTCGCTCGGCTCAATCGGTTGCTCGTAGAACAAAGCCGGATGCGGTTTATTGACAACGACATTGCTGCTACGTAGCGTAACCTCAGCGCGCAACCCAAGCGACTGCTTACCAACTCCTGTCAGATCAGCCAACAGTCGAATGGTAGTAGGCAGCCAGCCTGCGGTTCCCGACGAAGTAGAGACCGTATCCATCGTTGGTTCCAGTTCCTGCTCAATCGTCAGCTTACGCACATAGTTCAGGTTAGCCCCGCTGCCAATGCTCGTTTCGATCTGGCACAGCGCAAATGAGGTCGTGTCAATCCAGGCTTTACCCGTAAACGCCAGGTCTTCGGGGCGCTTGGGTTCAAACTGAATTTCGTAGCAGATATGATCGCCGATCTGGGTCGTATCCGCCAGGAAAAATTCGTACCAGTTCCGCCAGTTGTCGCCAATAGGTGACGCAAAGTCTTTTCCCAGAATGGGGATGTAGTTATCGTAGAAGTTCTGATTAACCAGGTTTGTTCCACCCAGCAGTTGTGAGCTTAGTCCGGCATCATCTACGGCCACGCCTTTAATGCGCGTTTTACGAACGTCCTCCCGTTTGCGCTGTGGACTATCCCGGTAGTAATAATGCGATACGGATTCCGAAACTAATATAGGTAGCAGTTTGTGCCCATCGCTGTCGATAATCGAATCGTGCTTGCTCATAGCCTCGTTGACCTTTTTCATCAACGGGTTACGGCGCATCCGTTCCGACATATGCGTTAGCGATACCTGGGTTTTAACGTAGTTGTCGCATTCGTAGGCCAGCAACCGTTTTCGGTCGTTGGTAACGCGGTTTTTACGCACCTGCCGCAACACACGGAACGCCGGATTCTCACCAGCACGCACCGTTACTTCCTGCAATGACGTACCACCGGAAGCCAGCTTGACATCAACTGCCTGCGACATTCGTTCCCGATCAATGAACTGTCGTTGCGTCACGTACCCAAGCGAACTAACGGCTATCGAATCTGACAGCAACTTGGCTTTGATCACGTACCGTCCCTGCTCATCCGTCAAGGCACCTACCCGTCGCCCTACCAGCGCGACACTAGCGAACGGAACAGGCTCTCCTGTACGAGCATCCGTTACTAGTCCTGTAACGGTGTAAATCGTTTGCGCGTTGGCTTGTTGTGAAGCAACAACAAGGAGACAAGAGAGTAAAAGTATAAGTAGTTTCTCTATGGACTTCATTGCGTATAATTACGGAAAGCGAAATTAAGCAATGCGCCATAATCTTAAAATACCCTTACCCCCCAAATGTCATTAATAAGTCATTAATTGTCAAAAGCTTGCTTTCAATTGATAGCATGCCTATCCAACCAACCAAATTCGATCGGCGTCGGCTCCCTGCTCAGTCCACTCAACGAGTACCCGTTGGGATTCAAGTGTATTGACGCGTTTTCCGGTATAATCGGGCTTCACGGGCAAATCGCGGTTATACCGACGGTCGATCAACACTAGTAATTCGACTTTACGAGGCCGTCCAAAGGCGGTCATGGCGTCGAGGGCTGCCCGTACCATTCGACCGGTTGCCAGCACATCGTCTACCAGAATTACGCGCTTATCCTCGATGATAAATGGGACATGAGTTGTGTTGGGGCGTAGTGGAGAATCGCGACGCCGAAAATCGTCCCGGTAGAATGTCGCATCGAGGTAGCCAAGAGGTACGTCGTAGCCAAGCGCCCGATTTAGTTCGCGTCCGACGCGCTCAGCAAAGTAAATACCGCGCGGCTGCAATCCCAGAATCACCGTATCCGCAAAATTCTGGTGGTTTTCAATAAGCTGCTGCGCCAGACGGCTGATCACAATTTCGAGCAGCGGACTGGAAAGGATTAGGCGTTGTTGGTTCATGGGGTAAAAATAGTCGTCTATTACCAGCCATCCGTCGTTAGTAGGTAGTTTTGGCTTACTATTTTTGTTTCCTTCAATTTATTAAAGACTAATACAATTGGCTAATGGCTAAATTTTTGATCGTCGGCCTCGGTAATATCGGCCCTGAATACGCTCTGACTCGTCACAATGCTGGATTTATGGTTCTCGACCGAATGGCGGCTCAACACGGGTTTACGTTTACAATGAATCGCCTGGCTTATACGGCTAAATGGCAACATAAGGGAAAGCAGTTGTTTCTGATCAAGCCCACGACCTTTATGAATCTCAGCGGCCGTGCCGTTCAGTATTACATGAAGCAGGAAAATATCCCAATCGAGAATATTTTGATTGTCACTGACGATAAAGATCTTCCATTCGGTAAGCTGCGCCTAAAGCCAAAAGGATCGCCGGGAGGTCATAACGGATTACGTAATATCGACGAAGTACTGTCCACTCAAGAGTACGCTCGCTTACGGGTTGGCATAGGCAGTAATTTTCAGAAAGGAAGACAGGTTGATTTCGTCCTGGGGCAGTTTCCAGAAGATGAATTAATCCAACTACCCGACTATTTAGACCGCATAGCCGATGTTGCGCTTGCTTTTTGTACTATGGGCATACAATTTGCGATGAACAATTACAACCAATGATATAAATTTTTAAAGAACTTTACAGTATTCACAAAACATATATTCTTATAATCTAGGCCCTAATAGGCAAAATATTATTTTGATTCACAAATTAACAATCAGAAATTATCAACTATTTACGAATTACACAGGATCAAATTCGGAATAATATTTCGATAAGGCACCTAATCAAGTTTTGCATTATCAAAACTTATAGAGACATTTGTGCGTTCGATAAATGAAACAGAAATAGAACAAAACAATGAAATCGCGTGTTATCTTTGCGTCGTTGATTCTTGGATTAGGATTGATGACAAGTAAGGCGGACGCGGCTACCACCACCAACACTGATGATAGCCCGGCAGCCAACAAGCCGGCAGGTGCCATGCTGGTTAACGGTTCAGAAAAGCAATTTGCTTCTTATGTTGAACAGCACGTTAACAAGCTTACGCGCAACAGCAACTGGCAAAATTTTATGAGCGTTGTCTCTTTGTATAACCAAAAGCCGTTCGCAGTGCTGAACCTCAGTGCAGCAGACCGGAACAAGTTCAACGAAGCAGTCACTCAAATCGATAATCAACTGGCGAAGCAAAACAGTGCTGAGGCCAGCCGCTGGATGAGCCAGGCCAATCACACGGCCCGGATGATCAACTTCCTTTGGAACGCGAATCAGTCTATCAGCGAAGGCTTTGATATTCAGTAATTTAAATAAATTTCTGATTTAACAAAGTATTTGGAACAGAAAAGGGTAAAAGTTAGTTTTTCATGTAGAAAAGGTTAAGGGTTTAGGAATAGTCAGCATAAGGTTCTCTGCCAAGATCAGGGAACCTTATCTTTTTTATAGACTGTAGCAATCGTTCATTTCTTTAAAAAGTACTACTTCCCCGCCTTTACTAGTTGACTGGACTTCTAAGTATAAGCAGATCAACAAAGATTCTTCATTTCTTTTTTCATGCATGCTGGCGAACCTTATTCTTCAAATGCTTCTCCAACTTAGTAGTAAACGCTAACAAAAAAGCCAGCCCTCAAGATGGGACTGGCTTTCACGTTTTCTTAACCTAAACTAATCGTTACGATTCATACCCTGATTCGTTAGAGTTATGTATCGTTTAATTTTGTCCGCCTACCCGGCTTTGTTCGGCCGATGTCGCGGAATTGCGTTGCCGGGCAGTTTTCACATTCTGATTACCAAATCGATAGGTGAACGTTAGCATGATCCGGCGGCTTTCCCACTGCGAACGAACGCGGAAGTTGATATCCTGTACGACTGCCCGACCACTAAACTTATTTAGCCAGAACGGGTCGTTGACATTCAGTTTGAGATTGCCTTTGCCTTCCATTACTTTTTTCTGAATGCCCAGGCTGAAAGCGCCCATCGGCTGAGCCCGGTAGAACCCGTATTGTGACGCTGAGTTGTACCAGCCTGACAATTCAGCAGAAAGCGTTTTATTGATTGTAAAGCTGTTAGACGTGTACAGATTGTACGATACCAACTTCACTTCGTAAGGTGTTCCCGAGTAGAATGTTTGGTAGTGTGTATAGTAGGAGCTGATATTGTTCTGCATCCGCCACCACTTCGCCACTTGTACCGGGAAGCTGATACTCAAGTTGATATTGTCCAGCGAGCCTAGGTTTTCGGGCGTTACGTACGTAACGTTTTCGGCGGGAATCTGGCGGGGTGTTTCGCGGTTGATGAAATCCGTCGTGCGGCTAAAACCTAATGTCGTCGAAATAGCGCTCTTGTAGACGTGGGTTAGCTCAACGGAGTTCGTGTACTGAGGCCGCAGGAACGGGTTTCCTTTTTGGTAGGTATACGGGTCCAGATAAAACACAAATGGGTTAAGGTTCTGATAATCGGGACGGTCGATCCGGCGGCTGTACGACAGATTCAACGTGTTGGTCGAATCCAACTGTCGCGATAAAAACAGCGTTGGGAACAGATTCAGGTAGTTGCGATCCACGGTCTGATTGAGCGTAATGGACGTACCGATTGAGTGCGTGTGTTCGGCCCGCAGACCCATCTGTAATTTGGTTTTCTTACCTAGCTGTCCGGCATAGTTCAGATAAGCCGCGTTGATATTTTCGTCGTATTTGAACTGATTCGAACGACTCGCATCGAACAACCACTGTTTTGTTTCCTGCCGGAGGGTATCATAGATCGTGTTATTATCGGCTTTTACAAAACTGCTTTTCAAACCAGCTTCGAACTTGCCCCCGTTTTTCATCGGATGAACGTAGTCCGTCTTGAACGCCATGATGTTGATGGTTGATGGCATGTTGTTCCGCACATCCTGATTCGGGCGAGTCATGCCATTGTCAACATTGTAGTAGATCGTATTCAAGTTGTTGGTATTGTTACCGTTGTAGCGAACGTAATCGGCATCAACAGTCCATTCACGACCTTTACCATCGAACTCGTACTTGTAATTAACGTTACCCGTTATGTTCGACAGAAGCTCCTGCGCGTCAGTTTTTGTTGTAGGCTTGCTAGTCAGGCGGTAGTTTTCATCACTGATCAACGTGTTATTCTGACCCGACGAACTCCAGTCATTGGAGAAACCATTCACCAAAACGCCCACCGTACTTTTTTTGCTGACAAAATAGTCGAGACCGGCTTTGTACGAATGGCCGATAAACTGGCTTGGTCGCGACGAATACTGATCAAAGTAAGTTACGGTACCATTGTAAGGAATTGCCCGGTTAATCTGGTTGCTGTTGTAGCTCTGGCGATTTGCGTAGCTGTAATTTCCAAACAGATTGACTTTGCCTTCGCGATGGTTCAGGTTCAGAGACGTGTTAAACTTCGGTAAGTCGTCGCGAACACCGCTCAGGTTATTGGCCCAGCCGTAACCCGTGCCAACGATGAACGTGCCGTTCGTTCCGAAGTTTTTGTTTTTCTTCATCTTGATATTGATGATACCAGAGTTACCAGCCGCGTCATATTTCGAACCGGGATTCGTAATGATCTCAATTGATGCGATGTTGTCGCTTGGCGTATTTTTGAGCAGATTCGCTACTTCCTGCTGGGACAGGTAGGTTTGCTTTCCATCTATGTACACAATGACGCCCGATTTGCCTTTCAGTTGAATCTGGTCATTCTGGCGGTCGATTGTTATGCCTGGTGCTTTCTCCAACACTTCCAGCGCGGTGTTACCACTGGCGACAATGCTGTTTTCGACGTTCACGACGGTACGGTCTACCTGCTGTTCGATGAATGGCTTTTTAGCGACGACGTTTACTTCGGTCAGGTTCTTCGATTCTTCGGTCATTGCCAGAGCAGGTACTTCATGCGTAGGATGTGCTTCGTCGATAACGAATACAGCACTGTACATTTTTCGGTAACCGACCTGTTGAGCGGCCACCCGGTATTGACCAGCCCCAACGTTTTCGAAAATGTATTTACCAGTTGCTTCGCTAATTGCTCCTTTTACAAGCGTCGAGTCTTTAGCTTTCACGAGCATCATAGTGGCAAATTCCAGTGGTTTACCAGCTCCGGTATTCACCTGACCGCTAACGTGGCCTCGCGTCAGAATCTGCCCAAACGACGTCGTCAGCGTCAGCAGTAGTAGCGTCAGAGAGTATAAAGTCGTTTTCATTAGTGTATCTTTTTCAGGAATCGCCTGTGTTTATGTCGAAGTACATGGCAAAGGTAGGTAGTATGCATCGCAAAGTACCTGTTCTTACACAAGCGGTCTGAAAGGCTGTATGAGTGGATTTAAGTGGTGATTGATGTTGTGAAGAGCGACTTTGGAGGAAAGACACCCGAAAAAATGAGATGTTGCGTAATGGCTAAATTTTTTTTTACTTTTCTGCCATTAACCGCTCACTACACGTATGGCTGCGTTGCATATAGGCTGGATGGTACTGAATGTCGGCTTGGCGATCAGCCTGTACCTTGTTTCCTTTCGGAATTTTCGAGTATTCTCGCAACGCTTCGGAATGATACCAAGCGGACTCGTATTGGTATTAATCGCATCAATGTGTCAATCGCCCGCAAGAAAACCATCTGAACTACCATCGAGTACGTTTAAGCGAGTTATTCCAGCTTTTGCTCAGCCTACCGATTGGTCTGATTCATATGACATCCCGTTGGTAACGTATCCGACGCTTCGCCTTACGCAGCAGGTGTATCTGATGCATCACACGCAACCAGGTTCTATACAAATAACCAGCATGACCAGTCTGACTCGTTTTGTGCTGGGCCTGCAATGGTCCCCAGCCAATACCTACGTCGATATTCACCCTGATCTTACGATGAATTATGAAGCGTCGGGTCTGTTGGAATGGAAGCTTCTTGGCCTGACTGTTTACCGGCAGCACAAGTATTTTGCCGGTAAAGTCGCGCTCAAATCAGTCGAAACTCGGTGACTTGTCGATGCAGCCGTTCACCTTACAGTTTTAGCCCAACCGCCCAGACACTCGCGTCTGGTCCTTCGCCCGTCCGAAAAGGACTGTTCGGCTCATAGCGGAAAAATAGTTTGGCACTTCCCCGGTAGCCAATTTCGCTGGTTAGTCCCCAACGAACTGGATTCAGATTGAAAGACCCGTGCGTCCGAACTGCGGACTGACCTTCTGGCTTGACCTTCGTGTAGCTGTCCAGACGCATACCTACGTAAGCCCCTGCGCCGACGGTGAATCCTGATCGAAATCGCAGATTGAGCAGTACCGGTAAATTCAGTTGCGTTGTGACAAGCTTTGATTTACGCAGGTCTACATTAGCCGCTTCGACAATGAGTTGGTTATTTTGCTCCGTCAACGTATTACGGCCTTCAAACATAAAGTTGTTCCAGGCAATTTCAGGACCCGTTACCAGACGCAGTTTGGTTGAGCCGTTGGTGATGAGGGGAATGCGTTTTTGCCAAGCCAGCGCTATGAACCGCGAACCAATTGGCCGAAAGTCGTAACCCGCGGGTAGTGACCCACCAAAATTATTAAAGCCGACGTATATGCTGAAATCGGAGGTGACTCGCTGAACAGCGCGGTACCGATTAGTCGTCGAATCGGTAGTGACCGTGACGGTTGTTGTCTGAGCAAACGTAGCAACTGATGCAGCAACAAAGGCGGTAGTCAGGAAGTGTTTTAGCGTTTTCATGGCAGTATATGAACTAAGATTAAAGGAAAGTTGAAGTTTAAAAAATCGTACAACGTACTCGTTGTGTTATTTGACCGGAAGATGTCAGAACACGCAGGTCAGGTTGCACGCACACTAAAAATTTCCTAAAATTTTTTCATAAACTTCGTCAAACCTCTCATTATCAGACACATAAATCAGTAACATTTCGTACAAAGCAGGCTATCGATCATATCAACTAGCCGATTCGTGCCGTCGGGTTCTCAAACCTGACGGTTTCTGTTTCAGGAGTTGGATGGAACCGGCCACCCTGCCACTGAAGTAAATTACTCGTTACTATAAGTTTCCTTCATCGCCCTTTTTCTTTTGTGTCAACGGGGCCATCCGTGATGTCGGTTTCAAAAAACCGACATCACGGATGGCCCCGTTGACACAAAAGAAAATATACGCTATAATCACCGTTAGCACCCATCGCTATGCACTTGGTTTTGCGGATTTCAATACGGGTAACGTTTGCCGTTTACACAATAAATGGGATACCTATTTGCTATTGACAAAATAAACGTTGACCATTGTAGTGTATTAGTTATGTAGTACACTAAAACAATACACGATGATTACTCTAAACCAATTGACTTTTGGCTATAGCGCGAAGAAATTACTCTTTCAGGATTTGACGGTTTCGCTTCACCCAGGTACCATTTATGGTTTGCTCGGAAAAAATGGGGCAGGTAAATCCAGCCTACTGCGACTCATGGGGGGTCTACTCTACCCCACCGCTGGTCAGGTTCGCGTAGTAGGATTTGAGCCCCGGCAGCGTCAACCTGCTTTTCTACAAGAATTGTATTTCATCCCGGAAGAAATCTATCTGCCGCCGGTGACACTACAACGGTACATTGACACGATGGGACCGTTTTATCCGAATTTCAGCGAGGCTCAGTTCAGACGGTATCTATCGGAGTTCGATGTTCCACAAGACCGCAAGCTGACGGCGATGTCGTATGGTCAGAAAAAGAAAGTGGTCATCAGTTTTGGCCTGGCGACGAATACGCGCATACTACTCATGGATGAGCCTACCAATGGACTCGATATTCCTTCAAAAAGCCAGTTTCGCAAAATAGTCGCTTCGGCTCTGGCCGACGACCGACTTATGCTGATTTCTACGCATCAGGTTCGTGATCTGGACAACCTGATCGACGCCGTTATTGTCCTGGATGAAAACGAGATTTTGATCAACCACTCCCTGGCTGAGATAAGCGACCGACTTTTATTCAACACCGTTTCAACCGTTTCAGAGCCAGACTCCGTACTCTACACAGAACCGTCATTGCGAGGCCATGCCGTTGTGATGGAAAACCGGAATCACGAAGAAAGCAAAATAGATCTAGAACGGCTCTTCAACACAGCCGTTAGCAACCGGAAACGAATCAAAACCCTTTTTCGCCCCTAACCATGACCTTATACTTCATGCTTTTTATGCTACTGAAGGCGCTGATCGGCACAGTAGCCCCTTATCTGGCAACCCTCTAATAGTCAGCAACTAATCTTTTACACCGTAGTTATGAATCAAACGTTTGATCTCCGCCGGTTCAACCTGGTCCTCCGCTTGCATTTTTCCGAGCACCTCCGGACTTATCTGATGGGTATTGGTATCCTGTTTGGCATCTGGATTATCATGCTCATTCCCAACATCATTCATGTCACTCATTTCAGTGAGTCGCTGTATCGAAGTCACGGCACGTTGTTCGGCTTTATTTTTTGCGGAGCGGGAGCCTGGTTTGCTAGTGAATCGTTTCGGGTGGTCGGTACACCGATGCGGGGCATTCCTTTCCTAACCTTACCCGCTTCGCAATTCGAGAAATACCTGGTAGCCTGCCTGATGCTTATCCTGTTTGTCCTGGTTTTTCTGGGTGTTTTTTATACCGTTGAAGGGGCCGCTTTTTCGCTGGTCAATGCCCGGCTGCCGCAGGATGAACCCCGTTATCACTTGCTCGATCTAAGCGGAACAGCCGTGCCCATAGAACTACAGTACGTATCTATCGCTGGTGTACCTTTCTTTTTCTTGGGGTCTATTTACTTTTCCAAAGTGCCCTTTGTCAAGACAGGTGTTGTTGCCTTTGCACTTTTATTCGGCATCATATTTCTGAACCAATTTATTATCGAGCAACTCTTTCCAAGCCGGGACTCTTACGGAACAGGAGCCTTCCGGTCCGTCGCGTTTATACAAAACGGTATCTGGTACAGTGTTGCCTTATCGGGTACACCCAAGATGATCGTTGACGCCTTCCTGATTTTAACCGTAGCGGGGCTATGGGTTGCCACTTACATTCGTTTCAAGGAGAAAGAAGTATAAGTATGGATTTTCGCGATAAACAAGCTATCTATTTACAAATCGCCGACTATGTCTGCGAGAAGATCGTGCTGGGGCAGTGGCCGCCGGGCGACCGTATTCCATCGGTTCGGGATCTGGGTATCGAACTGGAAGTCAACCCGAACACCGTCGTTCGGACCTACGACTTTTTACAGCAGAAAAGCATTATTTTCAACAAGCGGGGCATCGGGTATTTTGCCGCTGACGATGCGCCGGACCGTATTGTCGCGTACCGACGTGAACAATTTCTGGAAACAGAACTTCCCGCTTTCTTTCGAACGCTGTATCTGTTGAACATCGACATGAAAGAGATCGAACAGCGCTACGAATCGTTTGTCAAAGCGGCCTTTACTTAACACATAACCCATGACAATGTGGATAACTATCAACAATTCACTATGCACGTGGATAACTTTCCTATCTAAACCATGAAAACAAGTGATAAACTAATGGTCGGCCTGCTCCTGGTAGGCTTGTTGACGCTGGTTGGCTCTACCGTGGCCCTCAAAGCCGAACACGACAAGATCGACTTTAACGATCCGTTTTATGGCTATTCCGCAACGACAATCAAGCCGTTCCGCGTTCTGAAAATAGAAGTAGACTCGGCCAATAAGCAGCCTGTCAAGAGTACACAAACGGCCATAAGCATTCAAGTTGGGAAGTCGTTTGCAATTCGCCGTCAAGACCAAAGCAGCGTTCCTTTCACGTACCGTTCTGTGGGCGACACGCTATTAGTTCGTTACAAGCCGGAACGTATTTACTGGCACAATAGTACCGATGACCTACTGGCTACCAAACCATTCGCGTACATTATCGTGCCGTCGATTGGGGGACTTGTTGCGAATGGAGCAATCTGTACGCTCACCGGCCTGAACACAGATTCTCTACAAATAACCTCAACGAACGCACTGGTGCGAATCGACAAAAGCATAATTGGTCAACTGACGGCCTCTGGTCAACGGGGAAGCTTTCTGCAAACGGCGTCGGCAAACCGGATTAAAGCCGCCACTATTACTACTTGTGATAGCACGGGCTTTACGGCCGAACGAGACGTTTTCGGTTCGTTATCCATGCAGAACGACGCTAATACGATGATAAGCCTTCCGGCGTCGCTTCTGCGAAAACTACAATGAGCATTGATTCTTTGACGGCGTGGTTTTGCGATAAAATTACGCGGTTATTTTTCCTCCAGCTGTCTCCCCTCTACCGCCAGCATATAAACCGTCATCGACTCTCCGACGGTAGCAATCCAGGTATCGTAATCAACAATGGCTTGCAAACGCTGCTCGTCAGTGATGTACCCCGACTCGACCAACTGAGGACCGCGTAACTCCGCTACTTCGGCCCATAAGCGACTGTCTACGGCGAATGTCGGTAGCAGCTTTTTTGACAATTCAGACTGATCTTCTACCCGAATGTCGATCAACCCAACAGCCTCCATCAGTTCGGCCAGGTGATCAGCAATGGCGTTATCAAAACCAGCATCCTGCCGCCACCTCAGAAAAGCAGCGTAGAACTGTTTCATGGTATGGGGCGGTTCAGGCTCCCAGTGAATTTTTTCATGGTTAAAATCGAGGATTGCCAGAAACCCACCCGGTTTAAGCAATCGCTTCATATTAATCAACGCGGCTTTGGGATTAGCTAGCCATTGCAGCGTTCGAGCGCAGGTTACCAGATCAAATCGCTCGTCGGTATCGAACGTGTACACATCGCCCAGCTGAAAATCAAGCCCCGATCTATCCGTATGCTGACGCGCCTGTTCAATAAGTTTGGCGTTAGGATCAATACCCAGTACGCGACCCTCAACGCCTACTTTCTCGGCAATACTGCGCGTGATAGCACCCGATCCACAACCAACATCAAGCACCGAGATCCCCGGTCGCAGGTATTTGAGCAGATTGCGATTCGCGTTGTTGACGGTTCGGCGTTCAATGACTGGGTTGTGCGCAGCAGGCATGGTCGCCCGGTCAGAGGGTGTTTGGTCGGTCATCACGATTAAGGATAATACTGGCAAGTTCGTATTTATTATGACACTTGCCAGTATTACAGCTGACAATGTTCACTCGCTTCGTAAAGCCGCTCCATTCTTATCCGCAACCTGTTTCGCTGACTCCTTCCGATGACAGGATTATAGCAATTCAGTCGGTACAATTGCCAGTTCATGCAGCGGGCCATTGGTTTCGGGTGGCCTTCCACGCCAATTTTGGGAACTCAGCCGCTCTAACAGCGCGCTAGTCGAACCAAACTCTATTCATAAACAACGCGTCTAATGAAATCGTATTTACTGTCTTTGTCGCTACTCGTCATGAGTGGCTTTACGGCCACCGCCCAAAATGCTACCCGTTTTGCCCAACCCGCAGCGTCAACAAAGGCAACAACCACAAACACCAGTCCTGCGGCTCAGCCAGTAGCCCAAAACGCACCGGTATCCCCGCAAAAAACAGTACCAACGCCGGGTGCAGCCGTTCGCACTACTCCGCTTCAATCGTCCAGTGAGCGGCCCTTGTACATCAACGCCGGAATTGGTTTGGGGGCTTATACGGCTGGCGGTATTCCCATCGGCTTGTCCGTCGAAAAGACCATTCAGAACAACATCTCGGTAGGTGGTTCAATCGATTATGCCCGCTACGGCTACAATACCGGTGGCTACAGTTGGCATTACACCTTTATCTATGCCGGTGCACGTGGCTCGTACCACCTCGGCGAATTGCTCAATACGGGCAATGATAAGTTTGACCCCTACGCCGGTGTATCGCTTGGTTTCCGCCACGCGTCTTATAAAGATACGTACGGCTATGTCGGCGACTACTACAATCCGTATTCAAGCGGTTTATACCTAGGCATTCACCTGGGAGCCCGTTACATGTTCAGCGAGAAATTCGGTGGGTTTGCGGAAGTTGGTTACGGTGTCTCAGCCCTTCGACTGGGTCTTTCCGCTAAATTTTAACAGCTAACGCATAAACGAAACAACACTAGTGAACAGGCTTGACGCCCTTTGAAGTGTAAGCCAGCAAAGAGCATAAACAAGGGTGGAACAGCGGGTGGCGGTTTTGTCATCTGCTGTTCCATTTATGGGCGAGTCGCTTTTGGTCACAGCCTATCGCTTACTGATTCATAAATTGATTATTGACGCTCAGTGGTATTGGTGTCAGTTTTGAAAAGCTGACACCAATACCACTGAGCGTCACCAAGGATGGTTCATATCGATAGGGAAACCGTTTTATGTATAAACTATTTAACCAAAGAACGGATGTGATACGCATCATAGACATAGCGCTTAATCCGACTTAGGAAACCTTTTGCCGGCCAATAAATACCGCGCTGTTTCATCGGCGATTTGTTTTGACTGGAAACCTGTTTGTCTCGTTCATGGTTAGGCCTATTTATAAGCCAACCACCGATTTGGTTCTTTCGTTGCGGCTCCGTCTAGAGACCGGCACGTTGCTTAACCGCTATGACTTACGACACCTGGGTCTTGTTGTTTCTCGGGATGCTAACGGCTATGTTGCTGTACAATATTGCACAGTGGCTATGGCATCGCGAGCGCGTTTACGGCCTTTACACGCTGTACATGCTTGTCTGGCTGAGCTATTTTCTGCTTCGTAATTCGCCCAACTTAGTCAACTTTCCCAACAACGTCTGGTATTTGCTGCGTACCATCGGCCCAATGGTCGCCTACTGGGTTTACTTCGAGTTTACAATCGCTTTTCTGGAAGTAAAAAAACGGCAGCCCAAGCTCATTCCGCTATTTCGTTACGCTCAGGCAACCTTACTGGTTTATTTCGGAATAGAACTGGTGTTTTGTCTGGCAACGGATTTGTGGCAAAAGCCTATTCATGAACTGGTTCATACGATTGTTCGGGTAGCGCTGGCCATTTTCTCGATCTACATTGTCATTCAGGTTTACAAGCGCCGGAATGCCGTCGCCCGGTTGTTTATTACGGGCTCGCTGCTACTGGTCATTGGTGGTGTCATGGCTATGCTGTTCAGTCTGACATGGACTAGTTTTCAAACCTCGGATGCGATTCCGTTCTGGCAGGCACCGCTCACGTACATGCACATCGGCATTTTTCTTGAACTGTTGTGTTTCTCAATGGGTCTGGCGTATCGCCACCGGCGCGAGTCGATTCGGAGAGCCTTGGTAGACAAAGAATTAGCGCGTGAGCGGGAGCAGCGATTACGGGAACAGGTTGAAGCGCAATTAGCCGTACAGCAGTTGAAACATAAAATGACGGAAGTACAAATGCGGGCTTTACAGAGTCAGATCAGCCCGCATTTTCTGTTTAATAGCCTGAATACGCTGTCGTCGCTTATTGCTGACGAACCGGAACGGGCTGAACAGTTTGTTGATCAGATGTCGAGCGTGTACCGGTATCTGCTCCAGGCAAACGACCGCGAACTAACGACACTGACGACAGAATTGACTTTTATTCACTCGTATTACCACCTGCTCAAAACCCGTTACGGTCAGGGTATCGTGCTGGACGACGATATTGCCGATAGTTTCCGGTCGTACCTCATTCCTCCGTTAACGCTTCAGTTACTGGTTGAAAACGCAGTTAAGCACAACGTCGTTTCGGCGAACCGCCCGCTGCGAATTCGTTTATCAACCAGCGAAACGGGGGCGCTCTGCATCTGGAACAACCTTCAGCGGAAACTCAATAACCACACGACATCTACTCAGAAAGGGTTGCTGAACATCATTGAGAAATACAAACTGCTTCATCAGCCTCCTATTCAAATCAACGAAACCACTGATTCGTTTGAAGTGATCCTCCAATTGATTGAACCCGCCTGATCGGCTTTGTTTTTCTACTTTCTACGTCTGTTGGCGAACCAGCATGTTCTGCGGTACGAGCAGCGGCAATGTCACCCGAAACCAGCCGTCCTCCTCTTCAATCGTCGGTTCCGGCTGGTTAAGCAGCTGGTATTTAACCGTGATATTCGACAGCCCCACACCGTTTGAATCGACCCGGAGGGGTTTGCGTTGCAGCGTATTCTCGACAATCAACTGGCGCTGATCATTGGTTCGAATGCGAATCACCAGCGGCTCTTCGGCCAGAATAACGTTGTGCTTAACTGCGTTTTCAACCAGCAACTGGAGCGTGAGCGGGGGTATCCAGGCTCGGTTATACGCCTGATCTACCGCTATTTCCAGACTAACGCCACTGCCGAAACGGGTACGGAGCAAGTGAAAATACGAGTGAATAAACCCAAGTTCGAGGTTTAGCGTAGTCAGTTCGTTCTCGTTGCTGCGCAGCAAATAACGGTACACACTCGACAACTCATCCACAAACTCACTAGCCTGTGGAGGGCTTTCATCAATAAGCGACGAGAGCGTATTCAGACTGTTGAACAAAAAGTGGGGGCTGATCTGACTCTGTAAAGCCCGCATTTGCACTTCGGTCTTTTCGTGCTGAAGCTGTTTCAGGATCAAGTCGGCTTCAAGCTGCTTGCGGTAGTGATGTTCGCGCTCATTTTCCAAATCTTTCTCAACAACTACTTGCCGAACAGCCTCCCGCCGATGCCGGTACGAAATACCCAACGAAAAGAAAATCAGATCAAGCACGACGCCCATCTGAATGAACAGGTCGGGGTGTTGCCAGAGCGGTAATTGCAGACTAAAGGTCGTTGAGCGAATCAGTAGCAGTACCGTGATAGCATGGTTGATCATCAACGAAGCCGTACCAGCGATGAAGAACCGGACGACCATGTCTTTTGATCGATAAAACGTAAAAACGATATATGCTCCTACCGCCAGTAGCGCAAACCGTACCGGATGAAGCAGCAGATCGTGAAGCCTTGTCTGCCAGAAGTCAGTAAACAGATAGATGTACGTCTTGATCAGGCAATAAGCTACCAGTGCCCACTGCACGTACGTTACCCATCGCAGAAATTTAGGGTGACTCTTTAGTTCAAGAAAAACCTTGGCCAGTTCCAGATACAAGATGTACGAGGAATACGACAGGAGAAGCTTGTAAAAATTACCAATGTTTATTGGTAGGCCAAAGTGGTTGATGATAAAATAAACGGCCCAGGTCAGTGTGTAGAGCGCATAAAGACCGTAAATGCGTTCCCGATACATGAACCATTGTACGGTGGTGGTCAATAACATGGCGACAACCATGCCCAAAAAAAGGGGTGACCAGGCTTCGTAAGTCATTGACGGTATCTTGTCGCTTCGACCCGGCGAAGTGGTGTTCCACCCCAACCGCATCATTCCGTAGAGTTGCTAAAAGGCAAAAACGAATGTACAAAAAATACAAACCCGTTTTACCAATTGGTTCGTAGACGGCAACCGTATTTCTCTACGGTTCATCCTCTTCTTTTACCGCTTCAACGCAAACGCCGTTGGCAATCAGTCTTACTAGAACAAACTTGATGTCCGTAAACAACAAGATAGAATCGATTGCTTATGAAATTCCTCGACATTGACCTTTATACGGCTGACCCTGAAGGCACGCGACGCTTTTACACGAAACAATTAGGTCTGGACATTCTGGACGAGTCAACGGACCAGTTGACCTTACAAATCGGCTGGACTCGGCTAACCTTTCGAGCGGTACCCTTTCCGGTAGCGCCGTATCATTTCGCCATCAATGTACCCGCCAGCACGTTGGAAGTATGTATGCATTGCTACCCGTTCGATTACCTCGACACCCAGGCTACGGGCAAAGTAATTGCCGAATTTCCGGCCTGGGGAGCACGCGCCTGCTACTTCTACGACAACAACGGTAACCTGCTCGAATTCATTGGCAGAAACAGTTTACCACTCGACAATCCGAATCTGACCATTGGCGATTTGTTTCAGGGGATCAGCGAACTGGGCATGGGCACCGAGAACGTTCCACTCGCAACCCGTCAACTCAGAAATCAGTTTGGCGTTCCGCAGTTCAATCGGTCGATTCCGATGTCGGATTTCAACGCGGTCGGTGATGACAATGGTTTGTTTATTTTTTCGCAGGTTGGCCGTAACTGGTTATTTACCAATACGCCTGCCGCGCTAAACTACTGCCGCGTAACCTTCGAAACGGAGCCGAATGGCGCGTTACAAACGCTCTGTAGCTACGACATCAATCAGACACCCGTCGGCTACGCTTACAACTACCCGTGCTGAGTGGTTGGGGATACTTCTCATGGATATGCACGGATCAGTTCAGCACCTGAATAGTACGATTGGCTAAGCGTTTCGTACGATTGACACGGATTGATCTTCGGCAATCGCCAGATACCTATCAACTTTGTCAGTATCAACCCATTGCTATTCGACAACAGATACTATGAAATCGTTTAAAGCGTTATTTTTTGCTGGATTGGTGGCGACGAGTGGCTGGCTAATGGCCGCTCGTACCAGCGATGTTCTGGCCGATGTTGGCATTGGTCTGGACAAACTTCGGTACGATGTGCTCACCAACCTGAAGGAGCCGAAGTGGTTTTTCTTTAACAGTACGTCTACCATTCGTTCGATGGCTCGCCGGCTCCCCGAATCGTCGCGGGCCGCTACCGTACGGGCACTTGGCAAAACCGTCCGGGCTTACGTCGAATCGTCGGTTTTTCGGCAGGAATGGCTCCAGGACGTAAAGCGTT
The DNA here is from genome assembly GCF_021233055.1 of Spirosoma oryzicola. NCBI lineage: Bacteria > Pseudomonadati > Bacteroidota > Cytophagia > Cytophagales > Cytophagaceae > Spirosoma > Spirosoma oryzicola. The sequence goes on from NZ_CP089538.1 coordinate 4,731,181, forward strand.
ACCATCCGTATGACGAGACCTACAGCCCCGAAAATTTGGCCAAAAAGCAGCAGGAAGTCAAAGCCGAGCAGGCGGCCTTTGACAATCAGTTTGCCAGTATGGACCAGGCATTTACGCAGCTTGACCCGGCGATGATGCAGATGGCGATCCGCGCACAATTGGCGGAAGAAGAGCGACAGTTGACTTCGCTCAATGCAGAGGAACGAACCGAGCGGTCGCGCTACATTGCTGCCACCAAAAAGATGTTGTCACTGCCTCCGGCTGAGTTTAAAAAGCAGTATGTAGCCTTGCTCAAGCAACAGGCTCGCAATAACCACGAAAAACCAGCCGCCGATACACAGACCGACAAGGAAAATATCACTCGCTACCGCGAACAGAAAGCCGAATTCGATGCGCACAGCGATTTTAAGCCGCTCCTGAGAAAGCGACTACAAGCTTTTATTGATTTGAGCAATTCCGTTGATTTTGACGCCCGGCTCGTCCCGATGGGCTACAAACAGGAATTTGCCAACCCGCTCTATCAGCGCAAGCCCGCCGAATGGAAATTTTTGTATCGGTTGGGCAAAGAGCCAGTGACGGAAGCCAGAGCCTTCGCTCAGCAATGGTTAACAGACCTTCATTAACGCGGTTGACTTTTGGCTTTTTGGGTGACTGAAGTGCGTTGGCAATCCAGAACGCAAAATACCATTTCATCAGCCCAATTGATCACATAAGCCCACTCTCCATTCCTCTAAGGCGAGTGGGCTTTTACTTTTGATTGTCAACTCCTTAGGGGCTACCTGCCTGATAGATCGAGAAAACAGCAACTTTACCTGAATTGTGATTTCCTATTCTGCTCCACCACGCTCGTCCGTGGAACGTCCCAACGATAAATGGCTCCGTCGGTTTGCCATTCCGCTGGCAGTGCTGCTCGCGAACCTGCTTTCACTACCGGAGAAAGAGTATGACTGGCAGCAATACGTTATCTGGTCTGCGGTTGGGATCGGCTATGCAACCTTGATCTGGCAAGTAATCCTGTACTGGCTGTTGTACATCCGTCGGCGCTATTCATCGATCAATCGGACCCGTCGGCGAGTCATCCTTACGTTCGGTGGTTACTTTGTGATAACAGCCTCTGCCCAAGCCTTAATTATCGGGTTGTCCGACGTAACGGGCGTAAGTAGCATTCCAATCAACGTGTACGTATATGGCAAATTTATAACCGTAGGACTGGTATGGGTCATTCTGGTTGGTACGGTCTACGAGGTTATTTATTACGTCCAGAAATACCGTGAAGCTTTACAGGAAACCGAAGCACTCAAAAAAGTAAGCATTCAGCAACAGTACGACCGGCTTAAAAATCAGGTAAACCCGCATTTTCTGTTTAATAGCCTTAACTCGTTGTCAGCGCTCATCACCGAAGATCGGGATAAGGCCAGTATTTTTCTTGACGAATTGTCGAGCGTCTATCGGTATTTACTTCAAGCGGGGCAGCGCACCGTCGTAACGTTACAGGACGAACTAACCTTCTTGACGGCTTATCAACACCTTCTGAACACTCGATTTGGCAACGCCATTCGCTGGGATATCCAGGTTGACAAACAATTTCTGGATCTATCAATTCCTCCGCTTACGCTTCAAACGCTAATCGAAAACGCGTTACGGCATAATCTCCTACTGGTCGAGCAACCGCTAACCCTGCGCATTACGGTCACGAACGACGGCCATCTACTGGTAAGCAATCGGCTTCAGCGCAAGAAACTGACCGTAGCTACTCAGCAAGGTGGTCTAAGCAAGCTATCGAGTCGATTTGACGATCTCGGTTTGCCGCGCCCGCTTATCGAAGACGACGGCAAGCAATTTACCGTCTGTATTCCTTTAGTCCGGTTAACCCAGTCGCAGGGAAACGTTGTGACAGCTAACCCCTAGCCCGACAGCTAACTTGTTTACGTTGACTCGGTGATTCCTCGGATAAGTAGTAGCTTTATCATCTTGTAATAAGCCCGAAGCAGACCCTACTCTTTTTTAACAGTGCCCCTATGAACGTATTTCTAATTGAAGATGAAGAACTCGCCGTTCGCAAACTGACCAAGCTTTTGCTGGATGTCGATCCTACGATCAATATTGTTGGTACATCAGCCAGTGTGCGCTCGTCGGTAGCCTGGCTCAACGCCAACGGTCCCGGTCAGCCATCAGCGCCGGATCTGATTCTGATGGACATTGAGCTGGCCGACGGACAAAGCTTTGAAATTTTTGAGCAGACTACGGTGAGCGCACCCGTCATTTTTACGACTTCCTACGACGAATACGCGCTACGGGCTTTCAAGGTCAACAGCATCGATTATTTGCTCAAACCCATCAAACGGCACGAACTGGAAGCCAGTCTGACGAAATACAAGCGTACGGTAGCCGACAACGGGGAACCCGTTGAACCTAAACCAAGCGATATAAACGTGATGGACATCGACGCGCTGGTGCAGCAACTTCGGCAACAAATACAGCCCGCCGATTACCGCCGTCGCTTTCTAGTAAAGCACCGACAACAGTGGGTTCCAATTGAAGTTAGTGACATTGCGTATTTCTATTCCGAAGAAGGGGTCAGTCTATTCCGCACCCACAGCAATCAGAAATATTCGCTCGATTATCCGCTCGACGAATTGGAAAAAATGCTTGATCCAACCCAGTTTTTTCGCGCCAATCGCCAGTATATCGTTCAGATAAATACCATTCAGCAGATCCACCCGTATTTCAACAACAAGCTAAAGCTAGTGCTCAAGCCAGCCGCCGACGATGAGGTACTGGTGAGCCGCGAACGGGCTGCCGACTTCAAAAAATGGATGGGTAAATAATTAGCTCCAAAGGTTTCTTTTTAGTCGAGATATTCTTTGTACGTGGGCTTATAACCAGCCAGATAGGCAAACGGCGTCAGCAACGTAAACAAGATTTTCTGCACAAAAAACAGCGGCCTGGCGATACGGAAGACGCTTGCAAACCGGTTAGCCAGTAGCGCCGTTTGCAACAGCGGTGGCATTCCGCTGGCCGTTACTTTACCAGTCTGGGCAAGACCGTTGGCCGTTTCGAGCAGGTATTCCGTGTCCATTGCCGGTCGGACCTGCCAGTTCACGACTGTCTTACCATTGGACGCGTTCCACATGGCGTGTACAGTGTTCATTGGAATGTGCAGCGTATCGCCTTTTTTCAGCAATTTCAACTGGTCGCTTATCTTCACGGTAAGCTCGCCCGTCAACACCTCGAAGTCCTCGACCTGGTAAGGATGGTAGTGTGCTGTCGGTTCTTTCGATCCCGCGTAGTACGTCGATTCCATTTCCAGAAGCTGTCCATCGGTGTCCGCGGCTGTCTGCACGAAGCGAATGTCCTGTCTGGTTATTTTGTTGCAAAGCAGTTTATTTTTGTAAGCCATAAGAAAGGATTTTAACGACCTATTGACAAGGCCAATACTACTAGCCAAAGCCCTGCTGGTCAATCCGTTTAGAGACGAACCCCTTAAATGACGGCTTGAACTGGAAGTTTCTGTAGTCGAATAGATTCGCCAAAAATCCGGGGTAGTTATACAAGGACACCTCTACGGAAAGTCGTCCAGTTTATCGATTTCATAAAACGGTCCCGTTGTCAATGACCAACCCGGATGCGGATGCTTTATCTTTGAACTGGTATGACAACATTAACGCAATCGCGCACTTTACCGACAACCTGGACCGTCGTATTGGCGTTCGCAGCCATCTACCTGATTTGGGGATCAACGTATCTGGCGGCCCTGATCGGTCTGGAGAGTCTCCCGCCTTTTCTGATGGCGTCGCTCCGCTTTCTTTCGGCGGGTGGTTTGCTCTACAGCTGGTGTCTGTTTCGAAGAGAGCAGGCGGTCACCCGGTTGGCATTCTCCCGCAATGCTATTGCCGGTGTATTGATGCTGGGCGGTGGTACGGGTTCTGTCATTTGGGCCGAACAGTATTTACCAACCGGGTTGGCGGCCATTCTGGTGACGACTTTACCGCTCTGGTTTGTGGTGCTAGACCGTCCACAGTGGGCATCATACCGCACAGCAAAACTGCGACTCGTTGGGCTACTGCTTGGCTTTAGTGGCATTTTGCTGTTGTTTAGTGAAGATCCGGCTGCTCTTGTCGCACCTGCAAAAGCAGCGATGTACTGGCCAAGTATAGCGGTCATACTGGTAGGTACCATATCCTGGGCCGTAGGCTCGCTGTATTCGCGGTACCGCAAAGCACCTGGTTCAACAATTTTAAACGCAGCCGTCCAACTGCTGGCCGCCGGTTTGTTTTGCCTTTTCGTGAGCGCAGGATTAGGCGAATGGACAGGCTTTACCATCACTCAGGTAACCGTTCGCTCGTGGGTAGCGTTGACGTACGCCGTTATTTTTGGCTCGGTTGTCGCTTATTTGTCCTACTTGTGGCTTCTTCAGGTGCGTCCGCCAGCGGTAGTCGGCACCTACGCCTACGTCAACCCCGTGGTAGCCGTCCTGTTGGGCTGGGCATTGGCTAATGAAACCATAACGAGTCGGCAACTCACATCGCTTGCTATCATTCTGGTAGGAGTACTACTCGTAAACCGATCGTCGTCGCGCTAACCCAGATTGCTTTTCAGAACAACCATCGCCGATTGATCCGGCAACTAGGAGTTTATTAACGGTCTGTCGGAAGGCTACCCGCTATGCAGATATTAAGTCAAATTTCACTTTCCGGTAAGACACACAAACTACAATGCTTACTTGACCGTTGATAAAACGAAACTCTATCGCTCCATTCTACTCATTTATGACAAACACCCCCGCTTCGCCCACAGTCCTGCTTGTTAACGAACAGGACAATGTACTTGGAACCGCCGAAAAGTTGTCGGTCCATGAATCGGGCGATCTTCACCGCGCTTTCTCTGTGCTTGTTTTTAACGAACAGGGGGACTATTTACTTCAGCAACGCGCTTTTGAGAAGTATCACTCCGGCGGTTTATGGTCGAATTCCTGCTGTGGTCACCCCAGCCAGCCAGATAACACTGCGGCTCAGGCAAACCAGCGGCTGTACGAAGAAATGGGTTTCCGGACCGATTTGCAGCCTTTGTTCAGCTTTCAGTACCACGCCCAGCTACCCAATGGCCTGACTGAACATGAACTGGATCACGTCTTTACGGGTCAGTACGAAGGACCAGTTCCGTTTAATCCAGACGAAGTGTATGCGGTTCGCTGGGTCACTCCTGACGCACTCGCCCGCGAAATAGAAGCGGCTCCAGAAACGTTTTCGGTATGGTTTCGAATGCTTTTCGAGAGGCTACAGAAATCTGCCTAGTATTTTTCTGAATTTAACAACGGATTGGGGTTACTTTTAAGCAAGTAGTTTTGCTTATCAGACAATTACTTCTTTTCTTAACCGTTCAATTTGCGAGTATGCGTTCCCATCCTAGTAAAATTGAGTTCGTTAAATTTATTAAATCATGAAAACACTTACCGTATTTGCTGCTTGCCTGCTTGCCTCGGGCGTTTCGTTGGCTCAGACCTGGACGGTCGACAAAGCCCATTCGCGCGTTGGCTTCACCGTTACCCACAACCTGCTGGCCGAAGTCGATGGCAATTTCAAAACATTTGATGCCAAAGTTACGTCCGCAAAGCCTGACCTTTCGGACGCAGTCCTGGAGCTGACCGCCGATGTGAACAGCATTAATACCGACAACGAACGTCGGGACAATCACCTGAAAAGCCCTGATTTTTTCGATGCAGCTAAATACCCGACGCTGACCTTCAAGAGCACCTCGTTCAAGAAAGTAGATGGCAAAAAATACGCAGCTACGGGCAACCTGACGATGCACGGAGTCACTAAGCCGGTTACCCTCGACGTTACGATGGTCGGCCCCGTGAAAATGAAAGGTCAGGGTGGTAAAGAGCAGGAAAAAGTAGGTTTTAAAATTGGCGGTAGCCTGAAGCGTACTGATTTCGGTGTTGGCACCATCCCATCCGTTGTTGTTAGCGACGAAGTTGAGATAAAAGCCAGTGGCGAATTTGCCAAGCAGGAAGGTTAGAAACCCATTATTTCCCCAATTATTTTTCGCCCGATGATTAGTTTCATCGGGCTTTTTCTTTCTGTATAATAGTCCATTGCAGCAGCACTCATTATACCCGTTTAGCTCCATGAGAAACCGTAGAGATTTTTTGAAACAGGCCAGCCTGTTGACTTTGGGAGGTCTAGCCCTGCCTCAGCTTACGAAAGCGGAACAGCTTATTCATCCGACTCTCTCCCGCCCCATTGGTATCCAGCTGTTCACCCTGTTCAAGCAGATGAATGACGACCCGAAAAGCACACTGGAAAAAGTGGCGGCTACAGGCTATAAAGAAGTCGAATCTGCTTTCAGCATGCGCGGAAAATACTACGGCTATTCGGTCAAAGAATTTAAAGCACTGGTTGAGGGTATGGGTATGAAATGGCGGGCTCACCACGCGGGTGGAGCACCGTTTCGTCCGCGCCCCACTCCACCGGCCAGTACGACCGCTGCGGGTGGAGGAGCGCCACCCGCTCGCAATCCATTTGGCAATGGGCCAATGCCAACCATGCTGAACCTGCGGGACAACTACCAGCAATTGGTTGACGATGCCGCCGAAGGAGAACTGAGCTATCTGGTCTGTGCCAGTACGCCCGTCGCAACGCTGGATGAAATCAACAAGTCAATCGAGGTGTTCCAGAAAACGGGCGAAGCAGCCAAGAAAGCAGGTATTGGCTTCGCCTACCACAACCACGCTACCGAGTTCGATCCCGTTGAGGGCGGGAAGACACCGTACGAACTAATTCTTTCTCAGACGGATAAAGACCTCGTCAAGATGGAACTTGATCTGGCCTGGGCGACCAAGGCGGGTAAAGATCCCGTGGCGTTGTTTAAAGGGCAACCGGGTCGTTTTCCCCTTTGGCACATCAAGGACATCAAGTCGGATCTGAAAACGATCACGGAAGTCGGAAATGGTGTGGTTGATTTCAAACGCATTTTTGCCGCAGCAGGTATTGCCGGACTTAAATACATTTTCGTTGAACAGGATATGGCACCTGGTATCGAGAACATTCAGATCAGCTATCAAAATTTAACCAAGGTGCTGGCCTGATTGGTGGAATACGCCGAAAGACGTTAGCCTTTAGATAGCCCTCACGGACCCGTTTTCGAATGAGTTCGTGAGGGTTATGCGGTTGATAGACTTTGGTTTTGGTTTCCGGCGATACTTTTTGAGTAAAGCCTCCTTTATTTCATCTTTCTGTTATGAAGTTTCTGTCTGACGCCTACTTTCTCCCTGTACCTGTATGAATCTCCCTTTTCAACTACGCGTACCTGCCTGCGGACTGCTAACGCTGGCGTTGAGTTTGCCGGTAATGGCTCAAATGCCGCAACGGCAGCCGACTCCGAACGATACGCTTCAATCACCCCGCGTACTCAACGACAAACGTATTGCCTTGAGCATCTATGCACCTAAGGCAAGCGAGGTAACAGTATCCGGCGATTTTCTGTCGCCAGCGAAACCGCTTAGCCTTGCTAAAAATGAGCAGGGCGTCTGGTCCGTTCTCATTGGGCCGCTCAAACCGGATTATTACACCTACACCCTAACGGTTGATGGCGTTCGGACGATAGATCCCAAAAATCCGGTTATCAAACAAGGTATCAGTAGTCTCGAAAATGTAATGACCGTACCCGGTGATGCCACCGCATTCGAAGACAATCAGTCTGTGCCGCATGGTGAAGTCCGCGAAGTATGGTACCCGTCGAAATCGCTGGGAATGATGCGTCGGATGCATGTCTACACACCACCTGGTTACGAAAAAGGCGCGACAAAATATCCCGTTTTCTACCTACTGCATGGCGGAGGTGACGACGACTCCGGCTGGAATTCCATCGGGCGTGCGGGTTTTATTCTCGATAATTTGCTGGCTTCCGGCAAAGCTAAACCCATGATCGTGGTGATGCCTAATGGCAGTATGCCCATGAACAACAAGCCAGGTAGTGATCTGGCTCAGTCCATGTCAGCCATGCGGGCTTTGTTCGCCGATGAACTATTGAAAGAGGTGATGCCTCAGGTTGAGAAAACCTACCGCACGCTGAACAACCGCGAAAATCGGGCTATAGCAGGGCTGTCGATGGGCGGTTTTCAAACGCTGGATGTCACGCTGAGCCACCCGGAACTGTTTGATTACGTTGGCGTATTCAGCTCAGGGTTTTTCGGTGCAACGATCGATGAAGCCGAAACCAAATACGCCAAGGCATTGCAGGACCCGGCATTTAACAAAGGCAAAAAGCTATTCTGGGTCGAAATTGGCAAAGACGATTTTGTGATGGATGCCAACAAGAAAACGCTGGCTCTCCTCGACAAACACAACATCAAATACCAGTACAAAGAAACGGATGGCGGTCACACCTGGATCAACTGGCGGCAGTACCTGCACGAGTACGCTCCGCTGTTGTTTCGTTAGACAAACCTCGTCAGAATCAACGTCGTGTCAATGCCGTCCGGCGAGAATCGAGCTTGAGGAAGATAAACAGCAGAATAGAGAACGACCACAGCGATGAGCCTCCATAGCTAAAAAACGGAAGCGGGATTCCGATCACAGGCATCAAACCAATGGTCATTCCAATATTGACCAGGACGTGAAAAAAGATGATTCCAGCCACGCAGTAGCCATAAACGCGGGCAAATTTGCTGCGCTGCTTCTCGGCCAGAATCACGATGCGCGACAACAAGCCAACAAACAAGGCAATAACGACGGCGCTGCCAATGAAGCCATGTTCTTCGCCAATGGTACAGAAAATAAAATCAGTACTTTGTTCGGGTACGAAGTCAAATTTTGTCTGCGTACCCTCTAAAAACCCTTTGCCCTGAAGTCGTCCCGAACCAATGGCAATCTTGGCCTGCGTCACGTTCCAGCCAACACCCAATGGGTCAATGGTTGGATCGACCAATACTTTAATGCGGTTTCGCTGGTGTTTTTGCAAAACGTTATTCACAAAAAAATCCACGCCCGTCACGAACACCATCATAACAGCGCCGACAATTCCCATTGAAATGAAGTTGCTTATGGTCCGGTTGTAACGCGGCATCAGCGCAATAATAAGCAGCAGCAGCACTACGATTCCGGCAAAAATGTACAGTTTAGGAAAGATGAGCGCCAGTACAAACAAAGCCACAGCCGTAATACCCATCGCTGGAATCCAGCCGGGTAGTCCTTCGCGGTAAAGCATGATCGCGAAGGAAGCGAAGACCAGTGTAGAACCCGTTTCATTAGAAGCCAGAATCAAAATACAGGGCAGCACGATAATGCCAGCGATGTACATCAGGTCTTTCCGTTTGGTAAGACTAACACCCGGATTGTCCAGGTATTTCGCCAGTGCTAGCCCTGTAGCCATCTTGGCAAATTCGGCGGGCTGGATCTGAAATGCGCCAAACTTAATCCAGGAGTGTGACCCTTTGATGTTGGCTCCTGCCACCAATACCAGCAGTAGCATTAGAATCATAAACGCGTAAAACAAGTACGCGAACGAATCAAAGAACTTATGGTTGACAACCATAATACAGATAATCAGAATGACCGTGGTACAGATCCACATCATCTGCTTACCGGCATTGGTCGTCATATCGAAAAGACTGGTGTGGTCCTCAGGACTGTAAACGGCAGCGTACACATTGAGCCATCCCATAGTGACGCAGCCTAGGTACAGCACTAAGGTTAGCCAGTCGATGTCCTGAGTAAATAGATCGTTATTACGAGACACTTTTGGGTATTGTTTATCTATTGACTTTATAAAGAAGAAGCAGCTAACGCTATTCTATAAACTCGAAAAGCGAACGTTTATTTAATAGCCACTCACCGTCGCTGTGGCCGTTGTTGACCTTGGCTTTGTAGAGGTCATGAATGGTTTAGACGGTACTGGCTTGGGTTCCTTCTGCACAGTATCCTTTTTTGAAGGGGCCGGTTTTTTCGGCGTTAGCAGAAAGTTGGCGGGTGGCAAATAATTGGAGGCCAGCACCTGCGCTTCGAGTTTTTTTGCTTCGGTTATCCGTTTCAGATATCGTTCAGCAACCAAAGCCGCTACGGATGCTGCTGCTTTACCACCCCATCCGGCATTTTCGACGAAAACAGCCACCGCAATTTTAGGGTCATTCATGGGGGCGAACCCGATAAAAATCGAGTGATCGAACTTGTGGCCGAACTTCGCGTTCTGCGACGTGCCCGTTTTTCCGCAAAGATCAATCCCGGCAATATTCGCCAGCGGAGTCACGGTACCATTGGCAACCGCTCCGCGCATTCCGTCAATAACGGGCAGGTAATATTTGTAGTCAATACCGGTTTCATGGCGTTCGTGGTATTCACTGGGTACACCAGCCCCCGCCTTTTCGAAACCCTTAATGTAATGCGGGGTAATGTACCAACCCCGGTTGGCAATTGTTGCCGCCAGGTTGACCAGTTTAAGCGGGCTGATCAACAACTCACCTTCACCAATACTCAGCGAGTAAACGTTCGAGAACTTCCACCGCAACGCACCCCGGTACGCCTTGTCGTAGTACTCAGGCGTTGGTAGATTTCCTTTGCGTTCGCTTGGTAGATCAACGCCTAGCCGTGAGCCGATGCCAAACTTTTCGACCATATCGTGCCACTGCTGCAAGCCTATTGCCGACGCTTTGAATACGTTGCTTTCGCCGTTGAAATACAAAAACTTCCGAAAGACGTAGTAGAAGTAAGGATTACAGGAGTTTTGCACGGCCCCGCGCAAGTTGTTACCACCCCGGCAGTGACACCGCATCGGCGATCCAGCATGACCGTAGATCGTATTTGGAAAAAGCGATCCCTGTTGCTGAGCAACCAGCGCCTGAATAAGCTTAAACGTCGATCCAGGTCGGTAGCTGGACATGATAGGCCGATTGATCAGCGGCTTGTACGGATTCTTGACTAAGGCGCGGTAATTCTTTGAAAAATAACGGCTCGACAAGAGATTCGGGTCGTAAGTCGGCGCTGAAACCGAAACCAGAATTTCCCCTGTCGATGGCTCTACGGCTAACACCGCTCCCACTTTATTTTGCATCAGGCTGTCGGCGTACCGCTGTACCTCTACATCGATGCCCGTAATGAGGTTCTGCCCGGCAACGGCGAGCGTGTCGAAAGCCCCGTTCTTCCAGGACCCTTTGTTCACCCCACGCACGTTCTGCATCATAAATTTGACGCCCCGTTTGCCCCGCAATTGCTCTTCGTACTGTTCTTCCAAACCGTTGTTACCGATATAATCGCCCTGCCGGTAATACGGAATATCCTGTTCTTCGAGTTTCTTTTTGCTGATTTCGCTGACGTATCCCAACGCGTTAGCCATCGTATGCGCCGGGTAAGTTCGCATAGAGCTAATCACAGGTTCAAAACCACGGTAATCCACCAACGCGTCCTGAATCCGGGCAAAATCTTCCTTGGACAGCTGACGCAAGAACAGCGATGGTTTAACCGGGGAGTAATTCTTCGCCAGCCCCATGATACTGTCAAAGTCAGAACGAGTAATGTCCATCATCCGGCAAAACGCTACCGTATCCGGAATACGCACCTGCTTGGGCGTTACGTACAGATCGTAAACAGGAGTATTGTAAACGATCAGTTTGTTGTTGCGGTCATAAATCTGTCCGCGATAGGGTATTTCGATGACTCGCTTAATCGAATTCTTCGACGCTCCCAGCGAGTAGGTATCGTCAAGGACCTGCAAATAAAACAATCGGGCCAGATACGTCAGTGCGACAAGACAGAAAACGCCGATAATGACATACTTACGATTCTCCAACATGAGAATATATACTTACTTCAAGCTACGTACTCTATACAAAGTTAGTGCTTTAATCACGAACTATGCATGATAAACGTTGAAGTAAACTAAGTCATTTTAGCATCCTTTATCATTCCTATTTCCTCCCTAAATCTTACCATCCTTTGGCGGACGTTTTTACTCGGCAGAGGTACATATCCGCTGTTATATAGAGCGTTGAACCATCGTCACCCCAGGCACAGTTGGCCGTGGCACCACCAATTTTGATATGCCCCAGAAACTCACCCGCAGGAGAAAGAACCAATACGCCACCCGGCCTGGTAGTCCAGATATTTCCGTCGCGGTCCACTTTCATTCCGTCGAAACCGCCCGACAACCCTTGCTTTTTTAACCCGTCAGCACCAAACACAACCCGCCCCTTACCAACGGAGCCATCGGCTTGCAGGGGGTAAGCCATAATAACGGGCCGTTCTGGATCTGACTGAGCTACATATAGCGTTTTTTCATCCGGCGACAACGCAATACCGTTGGGCCGGGTCAGATCACTAACGACCATCGACACCACTCCCTGCTGACCAATCCGGTACACGCCAAACTCGTTTATTTCGCGACTGGGATCGTTTTCTTTTTTAGGCATTCCGTACGGCGGATCGGTGAAATAATAACTCCCGTTCGAATGCGCGACGACATCATTAGGGCTGTTGAAGCGTTTGCCATTATAATTGTCAGCCAGGGTACGCTTCCCGCCGACTCCATCCAGTGGCATGGCCGTTACGCGCCGGTCACCGTGTTCACAGGCGATGAGCCGCCCGTTCGCATCAACGGTTAGTCCATTGGAACCAGGTTCATCGCCGTAAACGCCTAAACCTGTATAGCCCGATGGTTTTAGAAAGGGTGTGACCCCTTCTTTTTCGGTCCATTTATAAATCGTATTCTGCGGTACATCGGAAAATAACAAAAAATTACCACCGGCAGCCTTTCCATTTCTTACCCAGACGGGTCCTTCCGTCCACATAAAGCCGCTGGCCAGTACTTCAATCCGGGCATCTTTTGGTAGCAGTTTATCAAGTCGAGGGTCGAGCCGTACAATCTGCCCGATAGTCGGGTAAGGAGTTGGCTGCGCCAGGCTCTGACCAAGCGCCATTACTATCAAACAAGTCAGTATGAATGATTTCATTGAATAATCGGGTTTTGTAGGAATAAGAGCAAGATTACGAAAGTGACGGAGTATAGCCACGTGAACAAGGTGTTTTTGGCGAGTTTTTTAATTATTAAATTATTTAAAAAATTAATCGAGACTTCGTTTATTTTTACAGACGATTCATTCAACAGGATTGATGCTGTTTGTCAGCGTAATCTTCGTTTTACCCTTCATAAATCCTCAATCTATTTTAGCATGAAAAACGACAAACGGGCGGCTTCATCGGAGACAAATGGGCAAAGTTCCCGCCGATCTTTCCTGAAGACCCTCGGTATTGCCGGTACAGCCGCTGCCGCTTCTCCTGTTGCCTTGGCGAAGCCCAACGCTACTCCTATCCCTCAATACCTCGACCTGATAAAAAGCCACTCCAGCACAGCGGCTAATGACAAAATCCGAATTGCCCTCGTTGGTACGGGCGGCATGGGCATTGGCGATACGCAAACGGCGCTGATGGTCGATGGTATCGAGATGGTTGCAGCCTGCGATTTGTATGATGGTCGTCTTCGTCGGGCCCGCGAACTTTGGGGCGAACAGTTGCCCGTTACCAAGGACTACCGGGAAATACTAGAGCGTAAAGACGTTGACGCCATCATCAACGGTACCACCGACCACTGGCACGAAAAAATATCGACCGACGCCATGCGCAAAGGCAAGCACGTGTATTGCGAAAAGCCAATGGTGCAAAAATTTGAAGATGGGCATACGCTCATTAAAGTGGCCAAAGAAACCGGTAAAGTGTTTCAGGTCGGCAGCCAGTTCGCCAGTTCACTGCTGATTGCCAAAGCCCGTGAACTGATGAAAGCGGGTGACATTGGTGAACTAGTTTTTGCCGAAGCCATCTACGACCGACACAGCGCAATGGGTGCCTGGCAATATTCTATCCCCCCCGATGCGTCACCCCAGACCGTTGACTGGGATACGTACCTTGGTAGCGCGCCCAAACGCCCCTGGGACCCGCTCCGTTTTTTCCGGTGGCGGAATTACCAGGACTATGGCACCGGCATTGCGGGTGATCTGTACGTCCACCTGCTGACCTCGCTACATTGCATCACGGGTTCGAAAGGACCAACCCGCGTGTATTCGAGCGGAGGTACGCGCTACTGGAAAGATGGTCGCGATGTGCCGGACATTCAGTTAAGTATCTACGATTATCCGAAAACAGCGGAACATCCCGAGTTTAACCTTACGACCCGCTCAAATTTCGTTGATGGCGGGGGTGGTAATTACCTGGTTCGGATTGTCGGCACGGAAGGTGATCTATCGCTTGGTTTTGACAGCCTGACAGTTCACCGCAATAAATTCCCGAAAGCGCCGGGTATGTCTATCGATAACTTCCCGAAAGATCAGAAAGAGTTGTTCGTTAAGGAATACGCGAAAATGTATCCTTCCCGTCCGGAATTGGAAGGTCCGAAAGAATTTAAGTATTCGTTCCCCAAAGATTACAAGGGAGACCGTTACGAGCACTTTGCGAATTTCTTCAACTCGATTCGGACAGGAGCACCGAACGTCGAAGATGCTACCTTCGGTCTGCGTGCCTGTGGTCCGACACAGTGCGGCAACATGAGCTTTGCGCAAAAGAAAGCGATTAGCTGGGACCCGATCAATATGAAGATTCTGGGCGCTGTGTAAAGTTTATCAATTACGCTGAACGCTGAAAAAGCCGTATGCCATATCTTGGAGATATGGCATACGGCTTTTTCAGCGTTCAGATAGTTAGTCTACCTGGATTCTATGTTGCGCCATGCCCGGCATACCACTTATCGTTGCCCCTTCGGCTCGTAACCGAAGATTCGTTTTGGCATCGGAGGTAAAGAAAGATACGGTTGCCTTGCCTTCCGCGTTCGTTTGGATAAGCGGAGACCAGAATAGCGTAGTTCGATAATCGGGTCGGGCAGCATTCAGCTTTTCCTGCTCCGTTTTCTTACTTTGGTCGTCGTAACGCGGTGAGTAGAACGCACGAACGGGCGCGTATCCGGGTAGTTTAGCAACCAACGTTCCGGGCGCAGCTTCCTTCGCCAGATCGTAGTTTGGCGACCCCCGCTTGGTTAAAATGGAAATGACTCCGCCCCCTCCCCGTGACCCATAAATACTGGCCGACGCTCCTTTCAGAACATCCACCTGGTCAACGTCATTGACGGGAATATTGATGGCGGTTTGCATGTCTACCGGCATGCCGTCCAGCACAAAGAGCGGTTCAACCGCCCCACCAAAATTAGCCGCTCCCCGTATTTGAACCCGCGCGCCCAGGCCAGAGCCCATTACCTGTACACCCGCAATACGCCCCTGAATCACGTCGAGGATCGTTATCCGACCAGCGGTATTCATCGGATCAAACTTAACACTTGCATCCGGCGTACCGTAAATGACCCGTGAGTCTCGCTCTTTGAACTTTTTGGCTTTCACGGTCACCGACTGAAGCAATACCTCCCGGTTTCGCCGGATTTGCTCTTCAATCTCCTGATACTCCCGAGTGCGTTTGATAAATTCACCCAATTCGTCGCGTCTGAACTCAAATGGATTGTAAGGTACGCGCGTGATGGTAACCGTCGGGGTCAATAGTTGATCAAGCGATATTGCCAAATCGCGATTAGCTTTCCCTTTTACACCCTGGATTAGTACCGTAGTGGTATCGGTAAAATCGAGATCGTAAGCACCAAAATACCCTGACTCATCCGTATCACCCGTCAGGAAATCGCGCGTGCTATCGCGTCGGGATAGTACAAAGGTCAATTTCACTTTACCGCCAATATCTTTCTGATTCGGACGAACCACGCGTCCCGTTAATGACAAGCCCTGCTCAATCGGGTATTTGACCGGAGGAATAGTACCAGCCAACACGTCGGCCCAGACGAAACGTCGCCAGCCCTGAGTCATCAGCAGCAGATCCAACTGCCGCCAGCGATCTTCGTTTTTAGGATTGAAATAGTAACTGGGTTGCTCAATCGTTCCTGTCAAATCCGACGAAAGTAACAGATGCGATACAATGCTGGCACTATTTGAGTCGATCTCCGGAGCCAACCGAGCGTCAACGGCGGCCAGCGATAGGTTTGCCGCAACCGGCTTGCCATCGCTGCCTGTGGTAGAAATACTCAGCTCTACCTTTTCACGATTTTTGTACGATGTTTTGTTTGGCGATAGCGTAATATTGATCTGCTCATTTTTGTTGACGAATATTAGCCGCTCACAGATTGGTTTACTTGTTTCATCAAATAGTGTCAGTTGGGCGATTCCCTGCGGAAATTCGGCCTTGGGTAACTGCACCAACGCACCTTTCTTGGCCAAGGGCACTTTAGCGACCTGCACAACCTGACCACGCGTCTGCGCAAAAAGTGTCATCGTAGCAGGAGGATCCGTTATAGCTTTGTTGTGCCGCAGATAAACCCGGATATTGTCTTTGTTACTTATGTTATCGACCTGCATCACAACACCCTCCTTTTGTACGTCAGGCAATGGATAAGCGGTAAACTGCCCGCTACCAAGGCGTTTAACAAAGGCCGTATACGTCTGACCAGCTTCGGGATTCAGCGTAAAAAAGCCTACACCAAGCTGCGTACTGGCTAGCCCCGTGATCGTGTCTTTACGGGTATTGAAGACAAATCCTTCTACAGGTAAGCCACGGCCCGATGCCTCTAGTGCCTTGAACGCCACCCGGCTTTCCAGACCCTCAACCAGCTGGCCCCCTTCGGGCAAAAACTGTACGTCGAGCCGGTCGGAAGAAGCTGATTTGCTGGCTGTCGAAGCGGTTGAGCCATCGGCTTTTAGGATGGTCAGCGTTTTTCTGAAGTAATACGTTTCCGGAAAGTTGCGCATATAGTTCGTATACGCTTGCACCATGTACGTTCCCGAAGCCAGCGAATCCGGCAATAAGAGCTGACCGGGCGCGTAACTGCTGCTGGACCGGAGTTGCAGGCGCTGCCGAACACGGCGAGCGGTAGGGTCAATCAGGTCTACATAAAGTACTTTACTGATGGTGTCGGCAGTGTGCGTATTTCCGTTAAACACATAGCCTTTCATCCAGATCGTCTCTCCGGTCAGATACGTGTCCCGGTCGGTGTGCAGATAGACCTTTTCAACGGGTCGTTGCAGATTGTAAGCCTGAAACTTGGCCAGTACTTCGTTGACAAAATCATCGTTATTAGCAAAACGAAAGGCCGCTAGTGCGACAATAGCGACTAGCGCAAGAATACTACTTGTTCGATAAAAGGTGTGGTGCATAGAATAGATTTCAGCAGTAAGTATCTACATCTGCTTAAAGCGCGACTAATTTAGCAAAAATATCCTCTTTGACATGATAGCACCTACTCCCAAAACAGCCATAGTACTTGGTGCCACCGGGCTTATCGGCAATTTGCTTACCCACCGTTTGATCAATTCCCCTTTCTATGAAAAAGTAAAAGTCCTGGTTCGGAAGTCACTCGGCTGGCAGCACCCCCGACTGCAGGAGATCGTCTTCGATTTTGACCACCCGAACGGACTCCTTACGCAAGCCGACGATATTTTTTGCTGTCTCGGTACAACGATGAAAAAAGCGGGCTCAAAAGACGCTTTTCGTAAAGTAGACTACCAGTATCCATTGGACGTTGCCCGATCAGGTCTGGCAAATGGCGCTCAACAGTTGGCCATTGTTACGTCAATGGGAGCTGATACTAACTCAACGTTTTTTTACAATCGCGTCAAGGGAGAGGTTGAACGGGATCTTACCGCATTGCATTACCCAACGCTATTGATTTTTCGGCCTTCGCTGCTGCTCGGCAATCGAAGCGAAACGCGCTTTGGCGAACGACTGGCGGAAGGAGCTATGCGGTTATTCGACCCACTTATTCCGGCAAAATACAAGGGAGTCGAAGCGGCTAAGGTAGCCAATGCCATGCTAACCACTACGCAAGAGGGATTAGTCGGTAAACACGTGTTTGAGTCAGACCAATTGCAGCGCTATTGATGGTTGCGCTAGTAAGCAGCTTATGGTTTACTTTCTCACCGATGTAGGTCAATAAGGGTTCTCCCTGATTCGCCTGCATCGGTGAGAAAAGCCGTTACCTTTTATTTTAATTTCTGTTCCAGCATCTTGATGTAGTAACCGCCGACAACTGATCGCGCCCGAAAACCAACGTGCTTGCCATCGGTAGTCTCGTGCCAGTCGCTCAGCGGAATCCGGTCGGGGCTTTCGTTCGCAAAACGCAGCACAGGCGCAATCAACGCGTTAAAATCAGCCGGACGATCCGCCAAAGTTGCCGTCCAGATAATCCAGTCCGATTTTGTGTATGTCTTGCGGCTATCGAGTGGTAAACCAAAAGGCTGCTGTTTGGTCAGGTAGTACGCAATCTCTTTCTGCGCTACTTCTTTTGGGAAAATCTCCAGTTTGAGCAGCTTGTCCCAAACCAGATTGTACTTCTGACTCCAGGTTCCTTTGTTTTCGAACGTCAACGTGTAGTGATCACCGTCGTCGGCAAGTTTCATCCACTTTCGGGCCAGATCACGAGCGATGTCGATGTATTCCTTTTCCCGAAGCTTGTCACCTAGCCGCCCCGCTAAATAGCCGTAACTGGCAATGCCCATAATTGCCTTTACCGACAGGTTTGCGTTGCGGGCAATGTGTCCGGCAAAGTCATCGGTACACAGCTGATTAGCCGGATCAAACCCTTCTTTGATTAGGTAATCGGTCCAGGTTGTCAGCGTTACCCAGTGTTGCTTAGCATAGTTCGCATTTCCTTCAACCGCAGCGATAGCCGCCGTTAGAATCAACATGTTACCACACTCCTCAACGGGCATATCTTCGCCGTAGGTTTGGCCGTTGGCCAGCGGATACGTTCCCACGTCGTGAGCCGCAAAAGGCTTGTTCCATTTTCCGCTCTCCGAATACTGAAAGATGGGTTCCATCATTCCCTTCAGCAACAGCGGATTGTACAGCAGAAAGAGCGGAGCCGATGGGTACGTTACATCCACAGTGCCGATTGAGCCATTCGAAAAATTCTCTTTCGAGAAAAAGAACGCTTCACCGTTAGGACCAGCTACCAGCTTATGCGCAGCAATTGCCTGCCGATAACCCAGCACACACAATTCGGCATACGTCGTTCCACCCGCTTTGAGCGCGTCGGTATAAAGTTGCTTATCGAATGTGTCGCATTGAATTTTTACTTTGGCATAGTCTGCATCGGCATCCTCCAGCGCCCGTTCCATGGACATGTTTCCGTAGCGACGCCACCACGCATTGAGTGGTTGCCCGAAGTATTCAATGGACTTAATATCATCGTAGCCGACAAGTAAGTGCCGTTCGACTGCCTTGTTGCCGATTGTGCCGAGCTCCATGCTTGTTGCCAACACGGGCAGGCTATCGCTTACCAGACGAGGCATTCGTTCATGCAAATCCGTCACCCGTCCTTCGCGTTCGAACTGATTTAAAGCACTCGCTAACGACCCAATCCGCCGACTCGTACCTGGCTCAATGGGCGACGCGATGTACAAGTGTCCCCAGTCGATACGAACATCATCACCTTTTCGACCCAGCACTTTCTGCTCGGCGGTACCAACCCGCATGTAATCGAGCCGCCCCGCGCGACCACGTCGCCAGGTCACTAGCTGATCCGGCGAGTTAACAGCCAATTCAGCTGAGGCATCCGAATACAATTGTACATCATGGGTTTTGCCGTCGGTAGACCGTACGCGGTAGCTGACATACTGCACGGGTCTCGACAATACATCCAGATTAGTCATCAGCAACGGAGCCATAAATGTAACCGTCAGTTCGACACCCGCAGCCACAAACGTGTATTCCGACTGCGTCGCTGTCATCCGGCGACCCGTCTGCGTTGCTGGTTTGTAATTTAGTACCCGTTCTTCCACTAGGCCAAGATCGACAAAACCCGGTCCTGACATGTTCTGGCTGTGAAACGCAATGACGTTCTGTCCCTTACGTAACACGTCAGAGGCTTTTCGATTCGTAGGGGTCAGCCGGTAATTCGCCGAAACACCGCTTACTTTTGTCATCCGCTCACCATTGATAAATAGCTCGTAATTGTCGTTCTGAATCGCATCGACCAGGAGCGGACCGTCGGGCACACGATCCAACGTAACAATACGCCGAACATAAATATCCGGTGTTGACCACGGAGTATGGTCACCGTTTCGACTACCAAACGTACCTTCGCCGACATTCCATTGGCTATCGTCGAAGTCGAGCGTAGTCCAGCTATCGGAAGCGGGTTTATTGGTTAGGTAACGGGCCTGATACGTTTGCCGTTGCGCCGAGGGAACAATGGTCTCACCCGTGAACGACGGATTTCCCATGAATCGAAACGTTCGTCCGTCAACCCGGATCAGTCCGTTTAGTTGTTGAGGTTGCCCTGTCCAGTGGCGGGTAGCATCCCCATTAAGCTGATCACCGAACGACCATATACTCGTATACGGGTCAATGGTTAATAATGGAGTTGCGGGAGGATTAAGCGCAGCTTTATGCGCGCTCTTGGGCTGAGTGAACCCAGTCAAAGCATTCATAAGCAAAATTAAAGTTACGGTTAAGCACTTACTACTACGAGTAAATCTAATGATATTGTATCTATATAACATATTTTTTAACTATTTTAATTTATTCATTCGTAAATAATTTTACGGACAGAATTAAAGATGAATGATGTTACAGCGAGTAATTCCCTGCTTTGCCAGCTATCAATCAGGATATTGAATCGACAAATGCCTGGATCAGAACTCCGTTGATTTATTAGGCTACACAAACCTTTCGTGGCTGAGAAATTGCTGTTTGACGAACTGCGTGTAGATTTAGCAAGTACTAATTCGCCAACAATACCCAAAACAGCCGTGCTTCTTAATCCTACTCCATCAACCAGCCTTATTATTCGATCGGCGACCCAGCACGACTCTACTACGGTCTACGAGTTTTTGTGTGAATTAGAGACAGAAACACTTAATTGGACCCAATTTCATATGGTATTCGATCTGAACTTACAAAACCCGCTGATTCACTATTTGATCGCCGAAGCGGCTGGCGAACGCGTGGGTTTTGTGAGTTGTCACGTTCAATACTTACTTCACCATACCGGTAAAGTCGGAGAAATTCAGGAGTTATTTGTTCGGGAAGATTACCGCAACCAGCGAATTGGTCATCAACTCATAGCGGCTTTATATGATATCGCTATTCGCGAAAAATTTGTCAACCTGGAAGTGACAACGAATCAAAAACGCCTGGATACAATCCGCTTTTACGAACGTGAGTCATTTAAGCGTACGCACCTAAAGTTGGTCAAAGCCGTTCATTCTTGATCGAGAACCAACAAAAAAGCCGCTTTCCACGATGGAAAGCGGCTTTTTAAGAAAATATATTGAACCGGCTGCAACGGTTTAACGAGCTAGTTCAGAAACTGCAAACGGAGTTCGTTTAACTGGTTCCGGATCGAGCCATCAATTTGCTGATCACCGACGCGTAGAATATAGCCACCGATCAGTTTTGGATCGATTCTTTCTTCTAATTCAACCAGTTTACCACCCGTAGTTTCTAGGACCATTGCTTTGAATTGCTCCCGCAAAGCGTCCGTAAGTGGAACGGTTGTGATAATGCTTGCCCGCTCTACTCCTTTCAAACGGTCATACTGGCGGATGAATTCTTCTGCAATCGCGTCCATGATTGGCTCGCGGTTCTTCTTGGTGATGATTTGCAGAAACGACATCGTTACTGGGTTGAGCCGTTTTTCAAAAGCTGCTTTTAACACAGCTGTTTTTTTCTCCGACCGAACGATGGGGTTTTTCAGCATCAACAGAAGGGGCCGACTTTGATCAACCGTCTGCTTGAAGAGCTGCATATCTTTGTATAACGTTTCCGTTATGCCTTGCTCCTGAGCTAGATCCAGAAGTGATTTTGCATAGCGGGCGGCTACAGTAGCGACTGCCATAGATATAATCGTAAGTGGTAAACTACAGATCTAAATCTGATAGCTCATCACTCATTTAGTTTAGTCTTGAATTTGATACCAGATCGCTAACCAGTTTTTCCTGCGCAGCTTTATCGTTAAGCTCTTTACGAAGCACTTTCTCGGCAATATCAATCGAAAGCGTAACAACCTCTTTTTTCATTTGGGTTATCAACGCCTGACGTTCGTTTTGCATTGCTTCACGCGCTTGCTCGAGAATCCGTTGACCTTCAGAAGCTGCTTTATCGCGCGACTCAGCGAGCATTTTATCAGCCGTTTCCTTGGCACCACGCAGAATAGCCTCGCGCTCAGCACGAGCCTCAACGAGCAGCTTTTCGTTGTTCGCTTTAAGGGCGGTCATTTCCTGACGGGTTTTTTCAGCCAGGTCAAGTGCGCTTTGGATATTGTTTTCGCGCTCATACAGGCTTTCCGTGATAGGTTTCCAGGCAAAGGCGCGAAGGATCAGGAACAGGAGAACGAAAACGACTACCTGCCAGAAAAGTAAACCAAGATCGGGAGTGAGCAAATCCATGGATCTATATATTGGGATTGTTTATTTCAGTTCGTTAAAATCGTTATGCAGAATGTCAGTTTATGTTCATTCCCGACAACGTCTATCAATCTTTTGTTAGGAACCGTTCGCTTATCGGCAACCCCAAACAAGCGAACGGTTTCCAGAAAAAGGTGAGTAGTGGAGCCAGCGCCTAATGCGACCAGCCTACTCAATTCAGATGCTGCTTAAGCCGTAGCGACCAGCAGACAAATAACGGCTGCGAACAGAGCCACGGCTTCAATCAGAGCCGCGATGATCAGCATGGCAGTTTGGATACGACCCGCTGCTTCTGGCTGACGAGCAATACCTTCCATGGCGCTACCACCAATCCGGCCAATACCCATACCTGCACCAATAGCAACTAAACCAGAACCAAGAGCGGCTCCCATTACGGCGATGTTACCCGTAGCTTCTAACAGCAGAGCAAACAACATTGCGAACATAAACGTCAAACGGATTTATTAGTAAAACAAAAGATTGCAACTCAAAAAGACCACCCGATTGATTCGGATGATATACTCAATTAACCTAACTCAGAAGTTGTTTCATGGCCAATACCATGATCAGCTTCATGATGATCTTCAACGGCACTACCGATGTACATAGCCGTCAACAGCGTGAAAATAAACGCTTGCAGGAAGGCAACCAGTAGCTCGATCAGGTTTAGAAACAGTGCAAAGAAAAGAACGACAGGACTGATCGCCAGACTCGTACTTGCACCGGCCAGATGGTTGGCCATAAAAATCAACCCCAGCAAGCTCAGGATGATGATGTGACCCGCTGTAATGTTGGCAAATAACCGGATCATTAGGGAGATTGGCTTCATAAATACGCCGACAATCTCAACCGGAATCATAACAGGTAGCAACGCGACAGGTACACCCGTTGGTTTGAGGATGTGAAGCCAGTAATGCTTATTACCGCTGAATGTTACGATCAGAAACGTAATTACTGACAGTACCAGCGTCACAGCAATATTGCCGGTCAGGTTAGCAGAACCCGGCAAAAGACCTAACAGGTTGTTTATCAGAATAAAGAAAAACAGCGTTAGCAGGTAAGGCAGATACTTGTGGTAGTGGGGCCCGATGCTCGACTTGGCAATCTCGTCGCGAACGAACAGAATAATCGGCTCAAAGAATGACTGGATTCCTTTGGGTGCTTTCCCCTGATTTTTTCCGTAACCCCGGCTAACGGCTGGAAAGATCAGCAACATAATCGTAGCACTTAACAAAAGCGATGCTACGTTCTTGGTAATGGAAAAGTCATAGACTTTAGCTTCGTGATCTACTTTGCCAGCTTCGTCAACACGGTGGATTTTACCATGTTCCTGCTTGTAGCCATTGTGAACGTTTCCATTAGCCAGTTTTGACGACGAAAAGACCTCTACTCCCCGATCCTGCGAATAAAGAATAACAGGCAAATGAAGCGTAACACCGTGGGCAAACTCCCAGCCATGTTCGTCTTTGATGTGGTGCATAATCATTTCGCCCACATTGAAGCCTTCTTTTTTGCCGTGCTCTCCCGGCACTTCACCCTCGTGGCCTTCCTCCTGAGCGTGTACAAAAGCTAACGAGCTCATAACAAGAGCTATAGCCAATAAAAATCTATTAATCAACGAACTCATTGTAGGATGTGACAGATCGTTTTTACGAATCGCGTCGCAAGTTACGAGTAAGGGCCCAAATCTCAAAGCATGTGTAAAATATATATAGTACAAGAAAGTCAAAAATGAACGTACGGCGTTGTTCGATGTGTCGATATAGGAAAAACCCGACAAAAGCAAGATCAAGCAATAAACGGGCAACTGTTGCAGCTAAGTACAGCGGAACAAATCGTTCGCGATTACCTTGTAAACCAGCATCCACCATGCGATGTGTAAGAAAAGACATGGCTAAAAAGAAAAGTAGTAAAATTTTCCAACTGGGATGTAGCCAAGATGCCGCCGAAAATTTTTCGGCTACGAAAAATACAATTGCTAAAAGGATTGTGAGTATTACAGAGCGAAGCATAAAGCACAGTGCAAAAAAGCAGGCAGCAGGGAGCTACCAGCAAGCGATTGCCGCCAATAAATTATTTTCTGGTTAGTTGACGAATAAATAAGTACAGCGATGCCCCGATAGCCGTTAGCGACAGAACAACGGTCCAGATCGGTCGCCTGTTACCCTGCCATTCATCCAGTTTCAAGCCGACCCAGACCCCTAAACCGATCG
This sequence comes from Spirosoma oryzicola, assembly GCF_021233055.1. Lineage (NCBI taxonomy): Bacteria > Pseudomonadati > Bacteroidota > Cytophagia > Cytophagales > Cytophagaceae > Spirosoma > Spirosoma oryzicola. The sequence continues at coordinate 4,755,829 of NZ_CP089538.1, forward strand.
TGCCAAGCATTTGAAACGCAATACCACTATACTGGACAAAAGAGGTTGTTTTTTCAGAAGCGCTCTTTAGCGGACCATCGGGCGTTGACGGGCGGTTTTCTGGCGATTGTTCAGGGTCCTTTTCCACAGAATTCAAGAGTTCTATACGATATAAAAAGCAAAATTCGTTAATTTGGGCTAACGTTCATACGGCCACCCCAGATAGAAACGTTTTGAGATACGAGTCACTACGTATTATTTCCCGAATGTCCCGCTATTTCCGTAACCGCCCGCTCCTAGTATTGTTAACGGTCCTTGCGCTGCTGACCGGTGGGCTGGTTTCGTGTTCGCAGTACAGCACAAAGCCAATCAGTAAAGGTTACCATAATCTGACGGCCCATTTTAACGCGTACGTAATTGCCCGCGACGAAATAAAGGAAGCCGAATTAATCCTGTTCAAGACCCGGCAGGAAAATTACAGCCAGCTCTTACCAATCCTGTTGCCCGTGGATTCGATGCTGTCGATGCCCGTAAAACCTCAGCTCGACGACGCCATCAAAAAAGCATCACTTATTCCAGAACGCCATCAGAACAGCAAATGGCTCGATAATGCGTATATTCTCATTGGCCGGGCACGCCTGCTCAAGCAGGATTTACCGAATGCTATTGACGTCTTTAAGTACGTAAATACCAAAGGTACCAGTGAAGACGATAAGCACGAAGCTTTGGTTGGTCTGATGCGTGCTTACACCGAAGCCAGTGACTATGCCAATGCGCTAAATGTAGCAGAATACCTACGGACGCAGCCTCTCAACAAAGCCAATACCCGCGACTTTTACATTACGAAAGCGTACATACACGAGCGGAAAGGTGAATACGCCGTTGCTGCGGGTATTTTGGATGCAACTTTTCCGGCGTTGAAAAAAGGCGAATCCACGGCTCGTTTACACCTGATCGCGGGTCAATTGTATGACCTGACTGGCCAGCCAGCGAAGGCGATAGCTCATTACGAAAAGGTTCAGAAATCGCAGCCCACGTACGACTTGTCTTTCTACGCAAACCTGTATGCGATTCAAAGCAACGGCCTGACCGGCGACCAGAAACGACTGGCTCAGTCAACCGAGACGTTCGAGAGTATGCTCAACGACCGGAAAAATGCGGATCTGAAAGATAAGATTTATTTCACGATGGGGCTGCTGGAAGCCCGTAATGGTCGGATTGACAAGGCCATTAATTTTTATAGGCAGTCCATCCAGGCAGCGGGGGCCAACACAACGCAGATTCCTTACACTTATCAGGAAATTGGTAAGCTTTATTTCGAAAAGAAAGCGGACTATTCGAAAGCGAAAGTATACTACGACAGCGCTCTGGCTTTGATGCCGCAGCAGTCGCCGGACTATGCCGCTCTGATGAATCGGAAGAAGACGCTGGATGAATTTGTACAATATCAGACTACAATTCGTACGGAGGACAGTTTGCTCAATCTCGCTCAGATGAATCCTACGGCGCTGGATAAATTGCTGGATAACGTTATCACGCAAAAAGAAAAGGAAGATCAGGCGCAGGCTGCGCTTGCCCAGCAAATCGTAGAACGCGCTTCCAACGGCAATTTCAACGCTGTTCCAGGAGCAACCAACTCCAACCTTCAACCCAACGAGCGCTGGGTTTTATACAACCCGGTAGCGTTAAGTCAGGGCAGACAAGAGTTTTCGGTACGTTGGGGCAACCGGCCTATCGAAGACAACTGGCGACGCAGTAATAAAGAAGCATCGGAAGCCATTGCAGGGGTCAATAGCCCGCTCAATGGTGGAACCTCCGCTAACGATGTAAGTCCCAACGCCCCCCTGCAACAACAGGATGCTGCTAACGCAACGGCTTCGGTAAATGCAGCAACAACGGGGCGCAAGGCACAGAAAGACGCTTTTTACGCCAAGATTCCGTTTACAAAAGAAGCGCAGGCACAGGCCAATCAGCGCGTCGAAAACGCGTTGTATAAACTCGGCAAGCTGTATAAGTTTCAGTTGAACCAACCAGCTGATGCGATTCCGACATTTGAACAATTACTGACCCGTTATCCCAATACACTACAAAAACCAGAGGTGTATTACTTACTTCATTTGTCGAATGAGCAGTTGGGTAAAACATCTTCCTGGAAGGATAAACTGCTGGCTGAGTACCCAAACACATCGTATGCACGGCTGGCGGGCAAAACGGTTACCCAATCGGGCGATAGCGAAGCCAAAGCGCTGGTAACTTACAATCAAATCTACGAACTGTATCAAGCCAACAACGTAACGGAAGCACTGGCACGTGCGGATAATTCGCTAAGTTCGTTTGCGGGAACGCAGTTGGAAGACAAACTGGCGCTTTTACGTGTTATCCTCGTCGGAAGAGTACAGGGCGTAGATGCTTATCGTCAATCCATCAATGAGTTTATTCGCGATTACCCAGCCAGCCCATTGCTCCCACGCGTGAAAGCAATGCAGGATGCCGCTAATCGAATTACGGCGAACAGAAAATAAGTTTTTTGTTGGCAACCGATGCGCTATCGTTTATAGATAATAAGTCATCGATCAATACACTATAAATCCCTACACACCTGTAATGATTGAGTTTGCTCCCGGTCGGTACCGGACCCTAATTAAAAATCTCTGGCGGTATGCACTACTCGGTTTAGTGCTGATGGTTTTTTACATAGTAGCCGTTAGTTACAACGTTTTCTGGCTATTCGGCGGAATGCCTAGTTTGAAAGCGTTGGAGAATCCGCAAAGTGAAGAAGCTTCCGAAGTTTACACCGCCGACAACCAACTGTTGGGTAAATACTACGTTGAAAACCGAACGCCGGTCGAAATAACGCAAGTCTCCCCCAACGTAGTGTCTGCCCTGCTGGCAACCGAAGATGCGCGTTTCATTAAGCACTCCGGCATTGACCCGCGCTCGTTTTTCCGGGTTATCAAGGGAATCGCTACAGGCAACAGCAGTTCGGGGGGCGGTAGTACGCTTACGCAGCAGGTAGCCAAAAACCTGTTTGATACGCGGGGCGAGAAGTTACGGGGAGCGCTTGGCAATATTCCTGTATTAAAAACGGTCATTGAGAAGACGAAGGAATGGATTCTATCCGTTCGGCTGGAACGCAACTATACCAAGCAGGAGATCATGATGATGTACCTGAACACGGTATCGTTTGGGAACAATACATACGGCATAAAAACAGCGGCCAAAACGTACTTCAACAAAGAGCCCTGGCAGCTAAGCGTTGACGAATCGGCTTTACTGGTTGGGATGTTGCAGAACCCTTCCCGTTATGACCCTCGTATTTTCGAAGATCGGGCATTCCAGCGTCGAAACGTGGTACTAAGTCAGATGGAACGGTATGGATTTCTGAACAAAGAACAGTTTGTAACGTACAAAACCAAGCCAATAAAGCTTGATTTCAGCATTGAGAATCAGAATACGGGTATGGCTGCTTATTTCCGGTCGGTTATTCGGGATGACATCAAAGCATTTATTAACCAGTATAACGAGGACAATCCAGACGCCGAGCTGGACCTTTATACGAGCGGTCTACGCATTTATACGACCATCGACTCCCGGATGCAAACCTACGCGGAAGAAGCCGTTATGGCGAACATGCGGGATCAGCAGAAGAAATTCTACGAACACTGGCGCGGTCGGAACCCATGGGTAAAGAAAAACCCAAAGACAAAAAAATACGAGGAACTACCCGGTTTTATCGAAGCCCGAGCAAAGCAAACGACCCGCTACAAGCAACTAAAAGCTGCGTACGGCAACGACGAAAAAAAGATCTGGAGCGAAATGCGGAAGCCGGTCAAGATGAAAGTCTTTGTGTACGGCGGTCGGCGAAATGAGAAAGATACGACCATGAGTCCGCTTGATTCGATGCGGTATTACAAACGGCTCCTTAACACGGGCTTTATGTCGATGGACCCGCGCTATGGCCATGTGAAAGCGTGGGTTGGTGGTATCAACTTTAAGCACATGAAGTTTGACCACGTTCGGCAGGGCCGTCGTCAGCCGGGTTCTACGTTCAAGCCGTTCGTTTATCTGACCGCTATGGATCAGGGATTTGTTACGCCTTGCAGCCAGATTACGGACCAGCCAACCACATTCTTACACGGCGAAGATAACAACAACGGCCCCGCCTGGACACCGAAAAATTCGACGGGTCGGTACAGTTATCGCGGTCTCACGCTTCGTGAAGCACTCGGCCAGTCGATCAATACGGTTAGTGCTCAGTTGATCAAAAAAACGCGTGCTGAAGCAGTGATCAAATACGCCCACAATATGGGTATTCAAAGCAAGGACTTACCCGAAAATCCAACGCTTTGCTTAGGAACCGGCGATGTGTCTGTCTACGAGATGGTATCGGCTTATTGTGCCTTTGCCAACGGTGGTATCCGGGTGAGACCAATGATTATTCTACGCATAACGGACAAACACGGGAACGTACTCAAGTCGTTTAGCGCCGACGCTAACCAGGTTATAAGCGCCAACCGGGCTTATGAGATGCTGTATCTGATGCGGGGGGCCGTCGAAGAGCCAAACGGTACGGCACAGCGCCTTCGTACGCAATACAAACTCCTTGAAGGTGGTAATGAGATTGCCGCGAAGACAGGTACTACATCAAACTACTCTGACGCCTGGTTCATGGGCATGACGCAACACCTGGTTTCGGGCTTGTGGGTTGGTGGTGACGACCGTTCTATTCACTTCCGAACGATTGAATTAGGGCAAGGTGGACGCATGGCTATGCCTGCCTGGGGCATGTATATGCAAAAGATATACGCTGACCCAACGCTGACGCAGTATCGTCCGGAGCCATTCCGTAAGCCAAACAATTTTAAGATCGATTGCGGTGGTTACCATATTGATTCGACTCAGCGCTACATTCCACCCAAAGTTGTACCAGAGGACGAAGACGAGATTCTTCAATAATAGTTCGGGCCAGCAAATGCTGGCCCTTTTTGTTGGTACTAAACTGGCAACCTTTACTGTATATTCGTTGTTTTTGTATAGCTAACCGCTAGTCTGTTAGAACATAGTTAGCAAATGACTTTACGCTTTACAAACTTTGCTTGACGGTCTTTCTTTATGCCGGAATTCGATTACAAAAAGGAACTTGCCAAAGTACCCCATGAGCCGGGGGTTTATCGCTATTTCGACGCAACCGGTGAGGTTATTTACGTGGGTAAGGCGAAAGATCTGAAAAACCGGGTTAGCAGCTACTTTACGAACTCGAAGCAACATGACCGCAAAACGCTTCGTTTAGTAAGCCAGATCCGGAAGCTTGAGTTTACCATTGTCCATACTGAATTCGATGCGCTGTTGCTCGAAAACCAGCTTATTAAGCGCTACCAGCCGAAGTTTAATATCTTGTTACGGGACGATAAAACGTACCCGTTTGTCTGTGTCACGAATGAACACTTCCCCCGCGTCGTCACGACTCGTCGCATTGATCGCAAACTAGGCACGTTCTACGGCCCATTCGCAAATCTTAAGCCGATGTATACGGTGCTGGATATGTTTAGCCAGCTGTTCACAATTAGGACCTGTAATTACAACCTGGCTCCGGAGAACATTGAAGCGGGTAAATACAAAGTTTGTCTCGAATACCACATTGGCAATTGCAAGGGGCCTTGTGAAGGCAAGCAGAACGAACCTGACTACGACAAAGATATTGAGCAGGTCCACCACATCCTGAAAGGCAATCTAAAACCAGCACAGGAGTATTTCAAAAATCGAATGGTGGAAGCCGCCAATGATCTGGCGTTTGAACAAGCTCAGCAGTACAAAGAGAAGATGGACGTGCTGCAACGCTTCCAGAGTAAATCGACGGTTGTTAACCCTAAAATTGCAGACGCCGATGTTTTCTCGATTGCTTCTGATGACTCGGCGGCCTACATCAATTTTATGAAGGTGGTCAACGGTACGATTGTCCAGGCGCATACGGTAGAAGTAAAAAAGAAGCTTGATGAAACCGATCCCGATCTGCTGGCGATGATGATTATTGAGTTTCGTGAGCAGTATGGTAGCCAGGCAAAAGAGATTATCACAAACATCTCGTTAGATGTCGATTTGCAGGCTGAGGTGACTATTCCGCAGATTGGCGATAAGAAAAAGCTGCTGGACATGTCGCTCAAGAACGTGCTGTACTTCCGGCGGGAGCGCCAGGAACGGGCAGCCGCCGAAGCGACAGCGAACGCCAGCAAAAAAGACCGTGTACTTATCCGGTTAAAGCAAGATTTACAACTCAAAAATTTACCCAATCGCATCGAGTGCTTCGATAACTCAAATATCCAAGGGACGAATCCTGTTTCGGCGATGGTATGCTTTATCGGTGGTAAGCCTGCGAACAAAGAATACCGGCATTTCTCGATCAAAACAGTTGTCGGGCCAAATGATTTTGCGAGCATGTACGAAGTGGTTACACGCCGTTACACGCGTGTACTGGAAGAGCAAACGGACATGCCCGATCTTATTGTTATTGATGGTGGCAAAGGACAGCTCAGCGCGGCCTGCGATGCGTTAAAAGCGTTGGATCTGTACGGTAAAGTACCCATTATCGGTATTGCCAAACGTCTTGAGGAAATCTACTTTCCAGAAGATAACTTACCGTTATACATCGACAAGAAGTCGGAATCCCTTAAGCTTATCCAGCGAATTCGCGACGAAGCGCACCGATTCGCCATTACCTATCACCGCGACAAACGAAGTCGGAATAGTCTGATTAGTGAGTTAGAAAACGTGGAAGGAATTGGTAAGAAGACGGCGGCCAAGCTGCTCAAACATTTTAAAGGAGTCACGAAAATCCGTGAAGCATCATTTGAAGAAGTCGTTGAGGTGGTCGGTAAGGATCGTGCCGTAAAGCTTAAAAGCTATTTTGACACCATTGAACAATAAACACGAAGAGCGACCCTAGTAGGGTCGCTCTTCGTGTTTCACAAAAAAAGCGGGCTTAAACCCGCTTTTTTCTTAGTATTCCCATAGACTGTGCTCTGTTTCCATCAGTTCGTACTCTGTCTGGTAGGATTTTAATAAGCCTTCCCGATCACCGTACATACCGATCAGGTCTTGATCGCCAGGGTTAGCCACTTTCGTAATGCGTCCGTAGAACAACCGCAGATCGAAGGCATCAGCCAGGTTTTTGTGCTGAGCCTGGTTTTGCGGGTTGTACCAGATGAATTTTTTCGGATCGCTACGGAACAGCTTATCCAGATCTTTGTATTTGAACGATGCAATTGGCACCTCAAAACCAGCCTGGTTTTTGTCAGCAGGAAGTAACATCGTCACTGTCTGCACGTCATAGTACAAACGTGAACGCTTCCGGTCGAAAATCCAGTCTTCTTTAATCTCCAGGATATTTAGCTCCTTCGCAAAATATTCATCACCCGAAAAACTAGGAGTCTGCGCTACTGCTACAGTATCTTTTTTGGGTACTTCGACAGGTGCCGCAATGGTTTTCTTTCCTTTCTTGCCTTTTGCGTTCTTCGCTACCGTCGATTTTTTCTTCGGAGCACCCCAGCCATCATCAGCAGGTTCAGCAGCAGCTTTCTTGGGAGCACCCCAGCCGTCATCAGCCGCTTTTTTGTTGTCTTTTTTAGGGCTGTCCCAACCATCGTTGGCAGCACCGTTTTTGCCATCTTCCGTAAAACCAGCGGCTTTCTCTTCTTCCGAAAGACCACCGCCTGTGTTTGGAATCAGCATATTTTCATGAAACTTCTGAGCTGTGATCTTCGTCGTGCACGAATCGTTCGTATAGGCATCGATCAGACCTGCTTTTACCGCTTCAATCAGATACTTAGAAATCTCATTGTTTTTCGAGAACATCGACTGATTTTGTTTCTCCTTCAGGTCGATACGACGCCAAAGGGTCTTCTTCATCATGATGTCGTTCTCGTTTATTCCACGAACGGACAGCGAGTTAGTGCCGTTGCTCGCTTTCTCTTGAGCCATTGCGCTCCCACCCGCCAAGGCCAGCGTTGCAGCGGCCAGCACTCCAGCATATCGTATCGTTCTTCTTTGTGTCATGGCTACTATTTGTTGTCAAGTATGTTAACGGACCGCTAACCACTTTAGTGCATTAATAAAGCGAAACTTGCGACAATGTACTTCCCATTGGAACATCACTAACTTCACCACGGAAATTCCGACGTTGCACACCATCAACTTGAATGACCAATCGATCACCAGGCTGCGCTTCAGCAGCCAACCCAGCGATAGATCCACCACCGGCGGGCACTGTAACCGCTTGTATACGTTTCGTTCCGCGCACTAAAGAAACCGTAGCCCCGGTTGTACGGAAGTTGGCATCGTCTGGTGAGTAAGCGGCAAAGCTTGGATCAGCAACGGCCTGAATCCGAACGCTCCGTGCCGATGATACAGGGACGCCACGAGGGTCGTTAGCCCGTGTTCCACCAACAAAAACTTCAAGCGTTGGGCGAGGCACGCGGTTAACCCGGAAGCGTTCCGTTCCTAGCAAACTACCACTGTTGCTAATGTTTAGGGAAAGATTTGCAGCACTAGGCACAACTGTGATCTTACCTTTCTCGCCTGACTGAATCACAGCACCACCGTCAGCTGAGAAATTCGGGTTCCAAAGCGCTCCTAGCTGTGGGCTCTGAATGCTCAGTTTGTTGGCACAGCCTAAGTACAATGGCGGCATCGTTCCTGTTTCAACCTGATACGACGGCTTAGCTACGAAATACTCAGCAGTAAGCGGTACAGTTTTCAGACCAGCCGCTGTTTGGTAAGCAATCGAACCGTTAAGAACCCGACGCGCCAGACCGTTTTTGTCGTAAGCACCACCCTGAGCGGTAAACTCAACAATACCCTGACCGTCCTGCATCCGAACAGCACCGCCGTTCAGGCTCATTCGTGGTTGAATACCCGACGACGACGCAGCCAGGAACATCTGTCCTTTGAACTTCGTACCTGCCACGACAACTTTCGATTCCATGCTCAGCATGGCAATGATTTTGTCGAACTTCACGTCCTGAGCACCTACTTTACTAGCCAGGGCATCCAGCACTTCACCTTCGATCCGACGAACATCAGCTTGCTTCTGGCTCAATACCGCTAATGCAGCCGGTACGGGTGTCTGAGCAAAATTCAATTCGGCAAAATCCTTCTTACGCTGATCCGGTGACTGGCTAGCGATAGGATCATCTTTGCCATCAAGAGCCATTGCCGGATATTTGGTACCCGCATACTTCGATACAGCATCGATGTAGCCGTTCAGTTGGTCTTTCAGTTTGAAAGCAGCACCGGTACGGCCCGTACCAATCATCAACTGTGCGACTTTCTCTTCTTCGCTCAAGTTTTTGATGTTTCCAGCTTCATCACGGCCACCACCAGCTTCAATAATTTGCTCTTTTAGCTTATCAACTTCACCGATAACGTCAGCGGTTAGTTTGCGGACTTCATCAGCCTGCTTAACAATAGCAAGGTCAGTAGCTCGGTTACCTGATTTTTCTACCGTAGCGCGAATGTTGTCAAATGTTGACTGGTTCACTTTACTTACAGCACCGGTTGACTGCTCTAAGCTGTTATTGATCAATACAAATTTCTCCAGAATAGCCGACGTTACCTGCAATGCTAACAACGCGGTCAATACCAGATACATCATCCCGATCATTTTCTGACGGGGTGTCTCTTTAGTGCCTGCCATAAATTATGGTAGAAAACGGGGATTAGATATGTGGAATATAGCGTTACGGTTTGCAACAGAGACTATTACACTGTAAGAAATAGTCTCCAGCCGCAAACCGTAAACCAGACTATTGATTTTGACTACCACGCATGGCAGTTAACATACTGCCGTATACGTTGTTGAGCGAAGCAAGATTACCGGTCAACTTCGCCATTTCGTTTTTGAACTGCTGAGCGTCGCGGCTTGCGTCTGACATGTTCTCCATAGCCGAAGTGAGGCTACCGTAGAAAGCATTCATTGCTTTCAGGTGCTTGTTGGAATCCTGCAATTCCAGCTCATAAACAGCATTCAGAGCGCCCATATTTTTGGTAACTTTCTGAAACTGATCGCGATAATCTTTAGCGTCGGTCGTTGCGTCGGCCATTGAGTTCATGGCTGTAATGGCTGTACCGTATGACTTGTTCATCTCACTGATCGAACTAGAAGCCGACTTAACGTTGCGAGCGTAATCATTCGTAGCAACAGTTGCGTCCGTCAGATCGGTCAGTTTCGAAACCGTATCATTCAGGTTGCGGAAACCTGAACCCAGACGCTCAAATACGTCAGGCGTTACTTTGGCCTGCGCCAACATCTGATCCATATTACCAGTCAGACCGTTTGTTTGTGGAGCTGGTTTGCGGGCTTCACCTTTGTAATCATCAGCCAACTCAGGATAAACGCGCTCCCAGGCGTAGCCGTCATCAGCTGTTGCTGGGTTAGTGAAGCTCTGAACAGCGTATAATAAGAAGATAACGACCTCTGTCAACAGACCGGCTGTTAAGAGCCAGCCTAAACCTTCATTGTGGGTAATCTTTGCCCAGGCACCCGCAATTACGACGGCTGCACCGGCACTATAAATGGTTGGTACTAAACGATCCCAAAAGAAATTCGTGGACTTTGCTGCTGCCATGATAAGCGATTTGGTTGGAACAGGTAACTAACTTTTTGTGGTTAAGATTTTAGTTGAATGCCAGCTAATTAGATATGTGGTAGAGAAGTATTTTGTCTCGTCTACCACCCATCGATACGCTTATGCTTTTTTAGCGGATGCTTTTTTGCTGGATTTGCTTTTGCCTACACGGCCACCACGACCCGATGCAGCACGGCCCTCAAGGTTGTCCATCACGCAACGGAAACCGATGTAGGAACGCTTCTGATCTTCGTATTCGAAGTAGCGGGTACCCGTTTCGAGGTAGTAAGCGATATCTTTCCAGGAACCGCCCCGAACCACTTTCCGAGGTTCATCGGCATTCTGGTTATCAGGGTTCATATCCCATACGACGGCGTTTGAGTTGTCCGCATAAGCGTCGCGGCACCATTCGGCAACGTTTCCGGCCATGTTATAGAGACCGTAGTCGTTCGGGCTGTACGCTGTCGCTGGAGCCGTGTATGGATAACCGTCGGCATCGAAGTTACCACGCTGAGGCTTGAAGTTAGCCAGATAACAGCCTTTACCGTTGGCAACGTATGGGTTACCCCAAGGATACTTGGCACCGTTTTTGCCACCACGGGCAGCCCACTCCCACTCCGCTTCGGATGGAAGACGGAAGCCAAATGAGCGATAACCACCGTCTTTCGTACGGAAATCGTCAAGCGTATTGGTCCGCCACTGACAGAAATGTTTAGCCGCGATCCAGCTAACTCCTACGACCGGATAAGTATCGAAAGCAGGGTGTGCATAATAGTGCTCCAGCATTGGGTCACCGTTGTGATAGGTAAAGTCGTTTTTCCAGACCGTAGTATCCGGGTAATATTTTGCCATGATTTCCTCTTCACCCAATACGGATACCGAGTCGGCCAGCAGCGCGTTGACGTACTGCCGATATTCATGGTTCGATATTTCAGCATCGTCCATATAGAACGAACTGATCGTTACCTGACGGTTCATGTTGATCTGAGTAGCCGCAACGTCTTCGTCGGCTTGCCCCATGATAAACGAACCAGATGGAACCAGTACCATACCATATGGAGTTGGTTGCTTCCAACCTTTCCGACCCGTAGCCGTGATTTCTCCATTGGTTACACCGACTTCCCCTCCTTTGCCGTCCTTACCACCAAATTTTGATTTCATAAAGCCGCAACCTTGCATCAGCAGAATCACGGCTGCGACCATTACCACTCGGGTTGCGTTGGCTGTAAACCAGTTGTACTTCATCATTATAAGACTTTTAACCTTCTTCTTGTGCGAGATCAGACTAAAAACGAAAATCCGATTAGATATTGTATGTGGATTTCTCTTTACGCGGAATTTCTTAAAAACGTTGCTTGACTGCTTGTCTCCCAATTGGTAAGGGTGTTTTTGTTTATACTCACTTCCTTCAAAAATAAGCAGCCATCTGCAAACAGCCTAACAAGAATATTGCCAAAATGTTAGTGACTGTTATTTAACGCAACAAATCTAAAATAATCCATTTTTATATCAAATTAGTACCGAAAGCGTGGCGTCCGGATAATTGGCTTCTTCCGAGGGTCGGGCGACGGCAAGGCATAACCCAGTATAATCTCGTGCGACGTTGCACTTTTCGTGCTTGCTCCCAAGACCATATCAAGCGAATAGCCAACGCGTAGCGCATTGTTACGCATCAAATTAATACCACCAGTAATCATAGCTGCATCCTGATACCGGTAGCCAACACCAGCCCAAATCCGATTCGCGTAGGTGCCAATAATGTTTAAGGTTGCGGTTGAATTACGAATGCCACCTTCTGTGGCGTATTGAATCAAAATGGATGGCTGAATGTCGATATCATAGCCTATGCCCAGTCGATAACCAGCGGTCAGATAAGCGCTTGGATACAATGGGTTGGTTGAACGATCCGTACCTAATGTATACGATGCTTTGTTGATGTGATTAACGCTTACGCCAAACCAGTAATCCGTTGTATTGTAATACACACCAGCTCCGATATCGGGTCTGACCTGACTGATCCGACCGGTTGGAATGAGTGGGTCACCTGCCTCGCCGGGTCTAAGCTGACCGTAATCATACCCTTTGTTGAAGGCACCCGCCTGAACACCAAGCGACAGCGTACCATTTTTTAACGCTAGTCTATACGCATACGACACTTGTACGGACTGGTTGTAGTTTGGACCTACTTTATCATTCAGTAAATAAATGCCGATACCACTTTTGATACGGGCCAATGGCATATTGAATGATAGAATCTGTGAGTTCTGTCCACCGCCCGGATCAGAGTTACCAACTGGCTGATAACCGAGGTATTGAGTACGTTGAGTCAGCTGTATGCGTGATACCCCCTCCGATCCTGCAGCAGCCGGGTTGTAATAGAGCGGATTATACATGTACATACTAAGCTGTGGTTCCTGTTGAGCAACAACCGAACGAGCGGTAAGCATCAAGAGCAGAAAGGCAAAAGAGTAAAGTGTGCGAATCATACAAGCAAAGAAAAAGGGACCTGCGCCAAGACTTGTTGTCTATTTAAGATACGCATTGGTAAGATCATTGCAACCGTACGGTGCAGTTTACAAATAAACGCCGAAACTGCTAACTTTATTGAACCTAAAAAATAAAGGTTGGCTGCTGGAAAAAGGACTGGAAATGCCCTATTCCAACAACCAACCTCCGTAAGATACCAACTGTTTATGAATTGTTGGCCTTTTTGATGTAAAGATCGAGGGCACCGGTCATTGACGGTGCGTTAGGTAGTGGTGCTTCAATATCGAGTGTTAAGCCAGCATCCGTAACAGCTTTTGCGGTAGTAGGGCCAAAAGCAGCCATCCGCATTCCGTTTTGCTTGAAATCGGGAAAATTCGTCATCAGTGAAGAGACTCCCGATGGACTGAAAAAGGCGATTATATCGTAGCTGTGAATATCCAGATCTGATAAGTCCGTTGGGACCGTTTCGTACATAACAGCCTCCGTAAAATGTAGGCTACTGGTATCCATAAACTCCGGAATGTCGTTGCGCCGGATGTTCGAGCACGGAAACAGGAACTTTTCGTTCTTGTGTTTCTTGATCAGATCGAACAGTTCGGTTGCTGTCTTGCTGCCATTAAAGATTTTCCGCTTGCGAATGATGATGTATTTCTGAAGATAGTTGGCGGTTTGCTCCGAAATACAGAAATACTTCATGTCAGCCGGAACCTCAACGCGTCCTTCCTGACAAATCCGGAAGAAATGATCGATTGCATTACGACTGGTGAAGATGATAGCGGTGTGATCCAGAATGTTGATTTTCTGACGGCGGAAGTCCTTATACGATACACCTTGTATCTGAATAAACGGACGAAAATCGATCTGAATGTTATACTTGCTGACTAAGTCAAAATAGGGAGATTTTTCGTCGGCAGGGCGGGATTGGGTCACTAACAGCCGATTAACCTTCGTTAGCCGGTCTTCTGTGGATTGCATGCTGGTCTCGTTCATTGAATCTCAACTCGTTTCAATAGTCAGTTCTGAGTTCATGGCTTTGGTTTATAATTGACCAGAAAACCAACCATAAACCGCAGCTATAAACTGTAAACCACTCTCACAGCGCGAAACGAAGGCCTATGATGAGTGGAATCAATTCAACGATGCAAAGGTACGAAAATAAATACAGATTCTTGATAGATTCAAGACTACGTATGACAATGTATAGAAAGGCCAAACGGGCCAGGTAGAAGATTAAAATAGGCAATAGCAAGGCACTTTCTGACCAGGTTGTACTCGTTGTGTTATAAGCAATTATAGCCAGCAGCAGCGTTAACACCGTGAAAAACAGCATCGACGATTGTAAAGCCTTGAAAAAATGGATATTGATGATACTTTGTAGCTTGTATAATCCACCAATAACCTCTAAGGCTATATATTTTCCCATTAAGGTAATAAACGCTACGAAACTCAGTATAGCAAACTCACCCAGTATGGACCATAGGCTTTGTTTACCCAGTAAATGTCGGGATAAGAACACATCGAGGTTACGACTCTGCACGAACACCATCAGATAAGCAACCACAAAGCTCAGATTAAGCACAAAAAGGACGTTGGTGCCACTCAATGGACGGCTAATCAGAAACGATTCTTCCTGCGCCCGCAGTGAAAGCAAATCGCGCAAGCTGTAGAACCGTAAAAAAGCCCGGTGGTAGAACGAGAACAGAAACGTGTGCGTTGCCAGCAGAAACAACAATCCCAGACTTAGAAAATTGTCGTAAACGGAAAACGTACGGGGTCGTACGCTCAGGTTATCATCACGTAAAACAACCGGCTTCTGCGTCAGCGATTTAGGATAACCGATAAATAGTTGCTTATTCGTTAAGCCAGGAGCCCCATAGATCGTCAAAAAGATCTCAGGTTGTCGAAAGGCACGGTATAAACTATCGATGCTGAACACGTACCATTTTCCGGCCTCCAGTTTGTGCTTCAGTGCTGCGTTGATAAACAGATACCCGTCCTGCTGGGTCGAAACAAGCAAATTGTAGTTTCGATTACTTTCCAGATCGACATATGTGCTAAGCGCTCGTTGGTCGGGCTGCTGCTCGACGATATAAGGAACATACGCTTTAGCTACCTCGTCGTAGACCTGAAAGTCATCCCTGAAATCGTGAACGGGGTAATACTGGTTGGACGGTCCAATGCCTTCCGTACGTGTCTGAGGAAAGGCAACTTGTGTTAACAGCAAAAAAAAGAACAGAAGAGCGAACTGTGGCAAGGGGAAAAAGCGAGGAAGCATAGTCGTACCTAATCCTGTACAACTTAGTAGCTTCTTTGTCACTCTTTTACTACCCCACGGTCCGGTCTTCTGCGCTTTCACTAGTGTTCTTTAGAAATTTATTTGCCCAGCGCTTTCAGCATGGTATCGCCGATAAGCGCAGGAGATTCAACTACGTGGATACCGCATTCACGCATGATCGCCATTTTAGCGGCTGCGGTATCATCGGCTCCACCTACAATAGCGCCCGCGTGACCCATTCTACGTCCTTTAGGAGCAGTCTGACCAGCGATAAATCCGACAACGGGTTTGCGATTACCATCCGCCTTGATCCAGCGAGCGGCTTCGGCTTCCATACCACCACCAATTTCACCGATCATAACGATGGCTTCGGTTTCGGGATCGTTCATCAGCAATTCGACAGCCTGTTTGGTTGTCGTTCCAATGATTGGGTCTCCACCAATACCGATGGCTGTGCTTTGTCCCAGACCAGCCTTTGTCAATTGGTCAACGGCTTCGTAAGTCAGCGTTCCTGATTTAGAAACGATTCCGATGGTGCCTTTCTTGAAAATAAAACCAGGCATAATGCCAACTTTACATTCCTCCGCCGTCATTACCCCCGGACAGTTCGGACCGATTAGTCGAACATCCTTATCGGCAAGGTAGTTTTTCACGGCCACCATGTCTTCCGTCGGGATACCCTCGGTAATGCAGATAATCACCTGAATACCGGCCTCCGCAGCTTCCATGATAGCGTCAGCAGCAAAAGCGGGTGGTACAAAAATGATAGAAACATTAGCACCAGCCTCGTCAACAGCCTGTTGAACGGTGTTGAAAACGGGGCGGTTCAGGTGCGTTTGTCCACCTTTGCCGGGTGTAACCCCACCGACAACATTGGTACCATACTCGATCATCTGCTGGGCGTGGAAACTGCCCTCCGAGCCAGTGAAGCCCTGGACGATAACTTTGGAGTCCTTGTTAACTAAAACACTCATGACAGTTAGTAAATCGTTGGCGATGCGATTGAATTTGACGCAAAACGAACCGGCGATCGTGCAAAGACTTTAACAGCTACTGCCTTTGCCTTTCGTCTGTTAATCGTGCATCTTTAAATAAGTTGGGCAAAAGTAGCCGAATCTTCGTAAATTACGTGATGATTTTTTCGCACATTCTCTCTGGTTCTATTCTAGCCGGAACGGGCGTTGGGGTATTCTGGCATTTTTTTCAGCGAGTAAGCTTATTTAACCGGCTTTTGTGGGGCTTCTTTTTACTCACGGTTTCTCTCGCTGCACTAATTGGCATTTTTCATTACGCAGACAACAAGTCGCTTGAACCCTTACACCGCTCGATGGTCGTGCTATCCGACAGTCTGGGCGTAATCTGTGCAGTAGTAGGGGTTTGGGGATTGTTGAATCGACGGTCTTATTCACTGATGACCTTCGTAACGACCATGTTGTTTGGCCTGTTCACGTTTATCATGCTGCTGCTGCCCGAAGTGCGCGTCTTTACCCCTATCGTGCCGTCTCTGGCTATTTTGGTTCTTATGCTGCTGGCTGTCTTTTCGCTGCTTCAGCGCAACAAACGGGGACTTTGGATTGTGCTGGCCGCCATGATGATGGGCCTTGCAACGAAAGCGGAGTCATTTGAATCATTTATTCACCCGACGGATTTTTATCACTACGCCAGTGCGTTGGCACTCTGGTTTTTTGGGAAAGCCGCTGAGCGCTAATCGTCTGTATATTCAAGGCGGGACCAACGGGCGAATTCAGATGCCTTTCGGCGGTAATCACCAGGCGAAATACTTTAATCGTCCAGCTAACCAATTCCCTAACCAATCAGTTACCAATCCACCAAACACAACGAACGTGGATTTACTGGAACTGGCACACGACCCGGTTAAGGCTGCCAAGGCAGCTAAACTTGTGTACATGAACGACACCATGCCGGGCATCAGCCGTCGCAAAACCGGCGATCATTTTTCGTACTTTGACACTGACGAGCACGCTGTCGAGGACGAGCAAACCCTGTCTCGCATCAAAAGCATGGCGCTCCCCCCGGCCTGGGAGCACGTCTGGATTAGTCCAAAGGCAAATGGTCATTTGCAGGCTACGGGTATCGACACCAAAAACCGAAAACAGTACCGCTACCACACAAACTGGAACGCGATCCGCAGCGAAACAAAGTTCTTCCGCATGGTGGCGTTTGGGGAAGCCCTGCCAAAACTTCGCGCTCGGCTCGACAAAGATTTGAAACAAAAGTCGCTAACTCGCGAAAAAGTAATCGCTATTGCGCTCAGTGTCATGGAGCAGACCCTTATTCGGGTGGGCAATGCGGCTTACGAAAAAGAGTATGGTTCTTACGGCTTGACAACGCTAAAAAACCGACACGTTAAAGCAGAAGGGTCCAATCTACGTTTCAGCTTCAAAGGCAAAAAAGGCATTTACCACGATATTACGCTTCAGGATCGCCGATTGGCCAAACTGGTGAAGGACTGCCGCGAAATTCCTGGCAAAGAACTGTTCCAATATCTGGATGATGAGGGCGACCGTCACTCCATCGATTCGGGTATGGTGAATGACTACCTGCATGAAACAATGGGCGAAGATTTTTCGGCCAAAGACTTTCGAACCTGGGCCGGAACGGTCAATGCGCTACGTCTGCTGGTCGAGTTGGAGCCTTGTGAGTCGGAGAAAGAACTGAAAAAGAACGTCAACACTGTCCTTGACGAGGTGTCGCACAAACTAGGCAACACCCGGACGGTTTGTCGCAAGCACTACATCCATCCGCAAGTTCTGGAGTCCTACGAATGTCGGGATCTAAACGAATACATTGAGCATAAAAATCGCTTTCGAAAGACAAGTCCACATGGGCTGGATGGTGTCGAGAAGCTGCTGCTCAAGTTTCTCAACGATCAGGTTAAGAAAGTCATCAAGAACCCCAAGGTAAGGAAAGCAATCTAGGCTACAGATGCTTCACTGTACGGCTTCGGTCCACTCCGAGTGGCGGCAGCGTGGGCAAACAAACTGATTAACGGGTCCTGTAAACGTCTGTACGTGACCGCAATTAGCGCATGCGTACTCCCCCGATTGACGAATTGTTTCCGAACGACGCATCAGGTCGTTGGGCAAAATGGACAGGCCCTTCTGCGCATCGCTTTCTTTAAATTTGAAGAGGCTCAGTTGCCCGTTGGCCTCCAGAATAGCCACACGAACCTGCCCGAGCTGTTCGATACCTTCTACACGTAGGTCGGCAAACAACTCGTCCTGACTCAGATCTTCCTGGCTAAAATTGTTAACGAGAATACACCCGTTTTCGATGACATAAACGGGTTGCCCTTCAACGATTTTCTGGACTGTTTCATTCCGGTCGCTAATGCGGGTGGCGAGTTTATAACAACCCATCATCACAACAAATACAACCACCGCCGACGCCAGCGGCACATCGTCGTAAAACATAGGGTCGCCAGCGGCAGAACCGAGGCCAATAACCAGCACCAGTTCGTAAATGGATAACTGCCGTACTTCCCGCTTACCGGAAACTGTCAGCGCGGTTAGCAGAATCAGGAACATAAAGGCCGTTCGAAGAGCGACCTCACCAAGGTACAACCAGGGAAATTCGTGAATAACAATACGCTCCCAGTCGAAGGGCTGAACGGGTTCTTTCATGGTAGTGGACAAAATAAGTAGATGGATCGGCTCGTACCCAAGTACTTATTTTTTGTTCTCCGGAGCGTTATCCTTACGGATTTTCATACCCCGGTTAGAAGCCCACTCTTCAGCTTTGGCGGTTCCTATGGCAATGGCGCGCGTTTCATCAGATCCTTCGGCAAGCAGGGCGTTGACAATATCAATCGCTTTGTTGCGAACGGGTGCCATAAAATATTTTAGCGAATCAGGGTACTCTTTTTTGGTGAAAGGCATAGCAAGTTATAAAGTTAGTTGTCCCGTAATAGGCTGATTTACCGACCTTATAACTCGCTACCTCCCCGACTGTTTAATTACCGACCTAGTTCCTGCGTGATCGTACTACTCAACCGAAGTAACTCGATTTCAGCCGCTTTGGCAGTGAATTCTGCCTCGATCAGACGGATTTGGGCATCGATAGCGTTGCGTTGCACATCCCGAAATTCAACAAACGTTGAGTTCCCGATCCGGTAACGATCATAAGCAATATCGACGTTCTGGTTCGCTAACTGGTTGTTCTGAACTTCCAGGTTAAGCAGCCGCAGACTGTTTTGGTAGGTCTGGTACGTTTGCGTAAGCGCTAAATGAAGTTGTAAGCGCTGATCGTTCTCCTGATTTTGAGCGATAATCGTGTTCACGCGTGCATTTTGAATCTGCCGTTTCAGGTTATACCCGTTAAAAATTGGGATTGAGGCTGTTACCGAATAATTGAGCGATCCCGTCCGACCCGTTCTGATACCAAATCCTCCCTGATTGTCCTGGAACTGGTACGTATATCCCGTTTGTGCCGTTACCAGTGGAAGTTGCTGGGCGCTTGCCAGTCGGATGCTCACATCGGCAAGTGTTCGGTTTAAGACTGCCGATATCAGCAATGGGTTATTTGTATTCAACGATTGCTGGAGCGATGCAAACTCCAGGTTAGGACGCGCAATGATGGTATCGCGCACGGCAAACTCGGTGAGCGGCTCGCGTACCAGTTGTGTATTGAGCAGCACTTTTGCGTTACGCAACGCTTGTTCCTGCGCAATCAGAGCAGCACTATCCGTATTGTAATCTACTTGAGCACTCAAAAAATCAACCTTCGACCGCGCACCGACTTCGTAATTGGCACGTGCCAGTTCGAGTCGCTCACGTGAAATGTCAAGGGCTTGGGTAAAGGCGATCAGCCGCTGAAGCTGCCGAATCACATCATAGTAGCTGGTAGCGATACCGGCTACTGTCGCTTCGATATTGGCGCGCGTCGTTACTGATGTAATCTTCAAAAGTTGCTGAAGCTGTGCATACAGTGCCGACCGGGCATAGCCATTAAAAACAGTGTAGTTGAGGTTGATCCCCAGATTGGTCGTTCGGTTAAACACCCCATTCGCTTCCTGCGGTGGACGAAGGCCGTCGAGGTACGTTTGCCGGAAGCTCTGCAAGCTTCCGTTCGAAAGCCCGTTAAAGACCAGCGAAGGCAGGTAACCCGCGTTTCCTTTCGTGTAGTTGTTTCGGGCGATCTCTTCCTGAGATCGATTGATCTGAATCTGGTAGTTCTTGCTGACAGCTTGTTCAATCGCCTGGGTAAGTGTCAACACGTCACCCGGCTGCGGTATGGTAGCCACCGTGAACGTTCGTTGTTGAGCGCGTTGAATAGGGTTTTGAGGTTGTTGGGCAAGGGCCGGAAAAGAGAGGCAGGTAAAAAGAATCCAATTACGGAGCTTCATTGAGTTATTGTTGACAATGACGATTCAGACAAAAATACAAGAATCTGTGATTAGCTGGTCGGGTTATTGACGTTTCCGTTAATTTGCGTTTTTCCCAACATCAGTCATGATACGCCCTCTTTTATTAATCACTGCTTCATTCCTATTCCTGTCAGCCTGCTCCTCCAAGCAGAAAGCTGACCTTTTCGTTAGAAATGCCCGTGTTTATACCGCTGATTCAAGCTTTTCGGTAGCCGATGCCTTTGTGATCAAAGACGGTAAATTTCTGGCGGTTGGCGCGGCTAAAACACTCGCTGACCAATACGATGCCGACAGTACAGCCGACCTAGGCGGCCAGCCCGTGTACCCTGGTTTTTACGATCCACACTCCCATTTTCTTGGTTTAGGCCAAGTTCTCAATCAAGCCGATCTGGTTGGTGCCGCTTCTTACGATGAAGTGATCGAACGCCTGAAATCGTTTCATCAGCAACACCCCGATGTTATGTGGCTGACGGGCCGGGGCTGGGATCAGAACGACTGGCCCGACAAAACATTTCCGACTAAGGAGAAACTGGATGCTGCCTTTCCCAATGTACCGGTTGCACTAATGCGGGTAGACGGTCATGCGCTGCTCGTCAACTCAAAGACCTTACGGTTAGCGAAAGTAACGGCCAGCTCAAAACTACCGGGCGGTGAAGTCGTGGTGAAGAATGGGCAGCCAACGGGCGTTCTGGTGGATAATGCCATGCAGCTTATCAAACGGGTAATTCCACAACCGACCGATGCCGACAAAGTACAGATGCTGCAAGCCGCCGAAAAAGTATGCGTATCGCTGGGACTCACCACCATTTCAGACGCGGGCATTAGCCCTGACGAAATCAACCTCATCGATAGCTTACACAAAGCAAACAAGCTAAAGATTCGCGACTATGCGATGGTCAGCCTTGGCGAACCGAATCTAAATTATTTTCTGAAGCGCGGGCCTTTTCAGACGGATCGACTGACGGTTCGTTCGTTTAAGCTGTACGCCGATGGTGCTTTAGGATCGCGTGGAGCCTGCCTTCGGCGTCCGTATACCGACCGACCCGAAACAGGCGGTTTTTTGTTGCTTAGTCCGGGTGAGCTGGAGCGTGTCACCAAACTCTTGCACGCTAGCGGCTTTCAAGCAAACACCCACTGCATTGGCGACTCCGCTAACCACCTGATGCTCGATCTGTACGGAAAATTGCTGAAAGGTCGCAACGACCGTCGTTGGCGGATTGAGCACGCTCAGGTCGTATCGCCCGAAGACGTTCAGAAATTCGGTCAGTATTCCATTATTCCGTCCGTACAGCCGACTCATGCCACCTCCGATATGTACTGGGCCGCAGAACGGCTTGGTCCTATTCGCGTTAAAGGCGCTTATGCCTTCAAAGATCTACTGAAACAGAACGGAATGATTGCGTTCGGTAGCGATTTTCCCGTTGAGGCTGTCAACCCTCTGTTTGGCTTTCACGCAGCGGTTGCGCGTCAGGACGCAAAGAATTTTCCAGCGGGCGGTTACCAGATGGAAAACGCGGTTGATCGTAGGTCGGCGCTGCTGGCTATGACACGCTGGGCCGCTTACGCGTGTTTCGACGATCAACTGCGCGGCAGCATCGCAGTGGGTAAACAAGCTGATTTCGTCATCCTGGACCGCGACATTATGCAGGTACCCAATCCGCAACTACGCGATACCAAAGTGAAGCAGACCTGGATTGGTGGCGAACGCGTTTATTAAATTAAGCCACGCTTACAATTGTATAAACCATCTTATTGAACGTAACCTCTTCGCCCGCGCGCCGACCGGCTAATGCCACTCCAACAGGCGATGCGGGCGAAACGGCGAATATATCCTTGTTATCGACCCTGAGTTTGCCCGCGCTGATACTAATAAAAAACGTTCCCCGATTGGTCGTTACCAGACTACCCGGCTGAACGGTGCTGTACTCTTTTTCGCTATTGATTCGGGCGAGTTCCTGCTCCAACGTCAGAGCACCATCGAGCTGTTGGGCGTAGCGGTCACGCTCAAGTTGCGCCATCGCCCGGCCCGTCTCGTACTTATCCCCTGCACTGCTTTTTGATTCGGAATTGGCGGATTCCTGAGCCGCTTCCATCGCTTGCCGGGCGGTTTCGATACGCTGTTGAACGTGCGCTCTGCACTGTTCCACCAAAGCCTGCTTTATTTCTATTGAATTCACGCGTCTAAATTCTTTTGTGCCGTGATGCGGTGTCTGCCACTTCACTAAGTTGACGGTACGATATTACATACGAAATGCGGAGGACACAAAATCTACTAAAACAGTAGCTTTCTCAAAACAACCGTCGTTGGTTTTGGCTTATCAAGTTAAGTACAACCAAATCAACGTTATGGAAGCAAAAATTCCCCCACAGCATCAGGCTATCCAACCGGGTATTGAGGCTGAACTTGATCCCCAGCCGAAGGTGATCCGGTACCTTTACAAAGGAGCTAACAAATTAAAAGACAAAGTCGCTATTATCACCGGTGGCGATTCGGGCATTGGTCGGGCGGTAGCCGTTCATTTTGCCCGCGAAGGCGCTGATGTCGCGATTTCGTACCATCCGCGCGAAGAACAGGACGCCCAGAAAACAAAGGAACTCGTCGAGGCCGAAGGCCGCAAATGCCTGCTCCTCCCCGGCGATATTCGTCAGGAAGAATACTGCAAGCAGCTTGTTGAAGACACTGTCGAGAAACTCGGCAAGCTGAATATTCTGGTCAACAATGCTGGTCTGCAATTGCAGCACCAATCGCTCGAAGAGGTTCCCGATGAGGCTCTGCTAGCAACGTACGAAACTAACATCTATTCGTTTTTCCGCGTCACCAAAGCCGCTGAACCCTATTTAACCAAAGGCGACAGCATTATCAACACGACCTCGGTAACCGCTTATCAGGGCCGCGCCGACCTGCTGGAATACTCATCGACCAAAGGAGCGATCATGGCATTTACGCGTGCTTTGTCCGGTAACCTGATCAAAAAAGGAATTCGGGTGAATGGTGTAGCGCCCGGCCCGATCTGGACTCCGCTCAACCCGGCTTCGGTCAGTGCCAAGGAAGTCGCGCAGTTTGGGAAAGACGTACCAATGAAACGGCCCGGTCAACCCAGTGAAGTAGCACCCGCCTACGTGTTTCTCGCATCCGACGATGCTTCCTACATCACCGGCCAGGTACTTCACCCCAATGGTGGTACAATCATCAACACGTAGTCAAATAGGCTGGATTTCGGCATAAAGTCGGATCGAAAAAAATAGCCCGTGTCGGGTTTGAAACCTGGCATCATCAAACTCATTTCGTTATGGAACAAATGGAAATTGAAACCAAGCCCCAGCATCAGGACGCACAGCCGGGACTTGAATATGAAATGGACCCTCAGCCGATTTATATTCGGGACAACTATCAGGGAGCCGATAAATTGATCGATAAAGTTGCGCTGATTACGGGTGGTGATTCGGGCATTGGCCGGGCGGTGGCGATTCACTTTGCCCGCGAAGGCGCTGATCTGGCGATTGTCTACCATCCCCGTGAAGAACAGGACGCCCAAAAGACAAAAGAACTGGTTGAGGCTGAAGGCCGTCGCTGCCTACTGCTGGCGGGCGATCTCAAACAACTATCGTTTATCCGGGAAGTTGTTGGTAAAGTGATCAGCACCTACAGTCGGATCAACATTCTGGTCAACAATGCAGCCAACCACATCGAGCAACAGGAGTTTACCGATATCTCGGACCAGCAGATGCGCGAAACGTTCGAGCTAAATATCCTCGCGATGTTCCGGCTAACCAAAAACGTACTGCCTCACATGGGTGCGTATGATTGCATCATCAATACTACGTCGGTTGTATCGTACCGGGGTAGCAAAGCCCTGATCGACTACGCGTCTACCAAAGGAGCCGTGACGGCGTTTACGCGTTCGTTGTCGCAAAATCTGGTGGATCGCCATATTCGCGTTAACGCCGTAGCGCCTGGTCCCATCTGGACGCCCTTGATCGTAGCGACCAAAACGCCCGAAGAAGTCGAAAAATTTGGTTCCGAAACACCGATGGAACGCCCTGGTCAACCCGCCGAATTAGCACCGGCTTACGTCTTTCTGGCGTCGGAAGACGCGTCGTATTTTTCGGGTCAGGTAATTCACGTCAACGGTGGTGAAGTAATCAACTCGTAATAACTACAAACGCGCACTGGCAGGCAAAAGCTTATTTTAGTATTTTGCCTGCCAGTGCGCGTTTATAATCAGACTCCTTATTTGATGGTGAAGTCGGAGTCCTTCAGCCCCTTGTTGACTTTCACGTTATCAACCGACATGGTCATCGGCCCGCGTGGCGACTGCTGCGTAATCGTCATGGGAAACTTAACCCCGTTTACTTCTTTATAGTCCGAATAACCCGATGTCATCGTCATTTGGCCACGCGCGTTATTGCTCGTCACGACAGACTGCACTTTCAATCCGGTTGTCGCATCGAAATTGTCCGTCCAGGTAGCGGAACCGTCGGCGGTCGTATGGCTCAATTTGTAGGTGTCTTTGCCGTCGATTTTCTCCGGGCCAACAACGGTTGACTTTATTCCATTCTCAGCGTAATGTAGTTCCGGAAAAATAACGTTCATCGCGGTCATTTGCTGGGCTGCCGATCCTTCCAGCGTGTTGCTGTTTCCCTGCATACCGCCCATTACAATCTTCGAACCGTCGCCCGTTTGCTTCATAACCTCCATTCCGTTGGCGTTGATCACCATCGAAAACTTGTTGGGCAACTTCTGCTTTCGGGTAATCATAATGGTTCCCATCTGCCCTTCGCTGGACATACTTGTCGTTACATCTGTGACTTTCGTCAGTGCATCTTTACCACCAATGGCCGCAATGTATTTATCTAAAATTTCGTCGGCAGTTGGCGTTGTCTGGGCCATTGCCGAATAGCAAAGTAAGGGCAGTGAAAGTAAGGCAATAAATAGTTTTTTCATGGTTCGATTTAGTTAGTGAGTTTCACCAAATGTACGAGATCGCAAACATACTTTTTCGCCAAAAAACAAGACTTTAGCGATGAATGGAATTTCCCTTCGGTAGTCACTGTTTTTCTAGTGGATGTTCATTTGTACCAATCAAGAGTTGATCACCTTCTTTCAACCAATGGCTAGATTCGTCATTCGTGTTTCCTCGCTTGGTCCCGATGGGATGGCCTTATTCCCGTTTATATTGGTGCGAAAGCCTAATCCGGGAGCCGTTTTACTCAACCACGAACGAATTCATTTGCGCCAGCAGGCCGAGCTAGGCATTCTGCTTTTCTACATCTGGTATGTCGTCGAGTAC
Source organism: Spirosoma oryzicola (assembly GCF_021233055.1). Classification (NCBI taxonomy): domain Bacteria; kingdom Pseudomonadati; phylum Bacteroidota; class Cytophagia; order Cytophagales; family Cytophagaceae; genus Spirosoma; species Spirosoma oryzicola. The sequence goes on from NZ_CP089538.1 coordinate 4,781,866, forward strand.
TTCGTCCGGCGGCTTCACTACCGGGAGCATTACGAAGCGTACCGAAACATTAGTTTTGAGCGCGAAGCATTTGCCAATGAAGCCAACCTGACTTACTTAACGAAGCGTTCGTTCTGGGCATTCTGGCCGTACCTAAAGACGTCAACTGAGTGAGTTTTATTCTTCTTGAATAGCAGTTTTCTGCCTCAGCCCGCCCAACATCATCACAATGAGCGACAATACAACGACCAGTATGGGTATACCATCGCGAATACCGATCACCCGCATACTTTCGGGAATGTTCAGGTAAAGCAGGACCGTGATCAATCCGCGGGGAGCTATCCATAACAGCGGATTCATTGGTCCCTGATACGTCAGTCGCAGGGTAACCCAACGCCAGGCAATGATGACCGCCACAAAGATAGCGCTGACAATCAATGCGTCCCGGTCCCACAACTCACTGGGGCTTGCCGCGTAACCTAGGATCAGAAAGAAGAAAGTACGAACGACAAAAGCGCCTTCGGCGGTGAGGTTTTTGAGTTGCTCCAATTCCTTTTCGAACAAGTCATTTTTCAGAATACGACTCAACTGCCCCCGAATAAACAGTTCGGTATTATTCAGGAATAAACCAAAAATCAGGATCAGCAGCAGTGACGACAAATGATTGATCTCGGCAATGGCATAGACGAGGAACAGTACGGAGATGATCGGCAGAAATTTGATCCGGTGGTTGATCCGGCCAATCAGGTACAACAGCAGAAAGCAGCAAATCAGCGATAACAACGCCATGATAAAGGTATCGCGGGCGAAAAACCAGATGGCGCTTAATACGGAATCGCGGCTGACAAGCAGGAAATTAAACAGTAAGACGCCAATGATCCCAGCAAAAGCCGACTCGTAAATTACAAATTCGCCCTGCCCGAACGACAGATTTGATACGCTTGGAATAGCCACAGCGCTACTGATAATGGAGAATGGTAGCGCGGCAATCAGACAATGGTAAAAAGAATCATTCAGCAAAAGGTATAAAACACTGGCCAGCAGAAACGTGATCCCCGCGACCGAAAGCAACGAAGCGATTAACGTACGTCGGATAATGCCTAGCTTGTCGCCGTGTAGCTCTAGATCAAGGCCGTTTTCTAGTACGATCAGGATTAAGCCTAGCGTACCCAGTGTCGGTAAAATCGTATTGACAAACGGAAGTTGAACCCCGAAATAGTTTGTCGCCTGCCGGGTCAACAGACCGAGTAGCAAGAGCAATAACACAGAAGGCGTTCGTAACCGGCTGCTAAACAAGTCGAACGCGTAGGAAATAAGAACGGATAAGCTCAGAACAATAATCAGAATCGACGAATCCATTCGGCAAGATAAAAAGCAGTTTTCAGCTTAACCCATAGCAAGCCCTAAAAACTACTAATCGACGCTGAAAACTACACTAAGTCCGTAGCGATTTTGGCCGATAGTAAACACAATGGGATTCCACCACCCGGATGGACGCTTCCGCCAACAAAGTAAAGGTTATCGAATTGACGCGAGAAGTTGGCATGACGCAGAAAAGCCGCAAAGCGATTGTTGCTGCTGTTGCCGTAAAGCGCTCCCTGTGCCGACGAGGTTCGTGCTTCAATACTTCGAGGGTCCAGTACAGACTCCGTTTCAATGTACTTGCCGATATCTACTCCCAGATTCTGGCTAATCTTTCGAATGACATTCTGCCGGGTCTGAGCAATGATCGCATCCCAATCCTGTCCCGTATTGTTGGGCACATTTAACAGAATAAACCAGTTTTCGCAACCGTCGGGTGCATCGTCCGGTTTAAGCTTTGACGTGATATTCAGATAAATCGTTGGATCAGACGAGACGTTATTCTCCTGAAACAACGTTTTGAATTCAGTCTGGTAATTGTTGCTGAAAAGAATATTGTGCAACCCAAGTTCTGCAAACTGCCGCTTGATACCCCAGTAGAAAATCAACCCTGAGCTTGATTTGGGTTGCCGCAGAATCCGCTCCGGCTGGCGGGCAGTTGGCAACAGCCTGCGATACGTACTGACAATATCCATGTTGGAAACGACCAGCGCAGCTTCGACCGTGTCGATACCGTTAGCGCGGCTAACTCGGATTCCTTTTACCTGTTTACCTTCCGTTATGATCTCGGTAACGCGTGTATTGTAATGAAAGTGAACGCCCAGTTCTTCCGCCAGCTTCAGCAGACAGGTGGTGATGCTGATCATACCTTCTTTCGGAAAAAAAGCGCCGATGTTGTATTCCAGATGCGGAATGATGTTCATCGTAGCCGGTGTCTGGTACGGATCGGAGCCGTTGTACGTGGCGTACCGGTTGAACAGTTGAACCAGTTTGGCATGGTTAAACCGCCCGTTGTTAGCCTCGTTCATCGTGCCGAACACACCCAGCCAGGGCAGGTTCAGGTAGCCGGTTAAAGCATCCCGGTTGAGCCAGGTCGACATTTTATGAAGCGAGCGCTGTAAAAACAATTTCTCGGTTACCTGGTATTTCCGGGCACTATCGTTGAGGTGCTGGTGCAGGTGACGAGCGGGTTCGCCTAGTACGGTTTCGACTTCCTGCCCAAATCGATTCAGATCAGCCCAGGCCGTCAGCCGGGTGTTATCATCCCAGAAATAGCGGCAGGTTTCATCAAGTCGGGTATACTCAAAATAATCGGCTGGATTGCGGCCCGCGAGCCGGAATAATTCATCGACCAGATGAGGCATCGTAAAGAGCGATGGCCCCGCATCGAACCGGTAGGTCCGACCGTCGGGCGTCATTTGGTCAAAGCCGGAGAGCTTACCACCCGGATACGAATTGGCTTCGAACACATCGACGTCGTAGCCTTTTACGGCTAAGCGGATGGATGCCGCAAGTCCGGCGATACCCGCTCCAATGACAGCAGCTTTCTTTTTCACAGATACAAAGAAACGTTTTGATTCAGACGTAAGCCGCTGTCGAACCAAAACGTTTATTAATTTCTACTTACTGCTTACTGTTTGGCGTAGTAGTACAGATTTACCGACGAAGCACTCGCGCGTTCACTAAGGGTAAAGAACCCTCTGCCGTCCTTATCGAAGGCGATAGCTTCCCCCTGCGGTTCGGCTTTGACAACCAACTGACGAGCGGTTCCTTTCTGCATGGCATCAGCAACGGTTTGGCCGGCTTCACGTTTCCAGTAGAAAACCTGGAGGTATGTCCGTAACAAAATTTCTGTTCCATCGGGCGAGATAGCCGCGCTTGTAACGTACGTAAACGGCAATTCTCCGTAAGCTTCGAGGGTAGTTACCTGATTCACATCCTGCGGATACGGAAGCCGATACATCCGTATTTTGCCTTCCCGCTTCGAAAAAATCCAGGTGTCGCGGGTTTGCGGGTCAACCAGGAGCGCTTCGGCATCGCGTGGACCGTCGGGGTATTTGAAATTTATTCGCTCGACCTGCCCGATTGCTTCCTGCAAACTGGCCGGTTCGGGTAAGCGGTAAATCACGCAGTTTGGCCGCTGGGCATTGTTATCACCGATATCAGCGATATACAGGTAGTTTTTACCGCTCTGTGGGCCAGGACCAATCGACAGATCTTCCCAATCCACGTTCGTTGCATTGGGTATACTAATTTTACCTTTCAACTGACCATCATGTCCGAGCAGGGCCAGTTCAGCGGGGCTACCGCTATCCTGTTCAACCCAGATGTTTCCCGGCTGCGTCCGGCTATCGACAATGCCCGAAGCTTCGTCAATCAGGCCGGGCTGAACCGGGGCAATTGTTGGATCACTGCTAAACCTGGCCCCGTCAGGTGATACACCGACGTTACAGGACAGGACTGTCAGTGTACCAAGAACTAAAATGATAATGCGCATGAAAATTCCGGTTGATTCAATCGTCAAAGTAACGAAAGAAGCCGTTGATTAAGTCTTTAATTTGAGGGAGAGGGCAGCAATAGTCGGAAAGTAGCCCCTTCACCCGGTTGCCCGGTCGCCGTGATATAGCCATAATGATTCTCGACAACTTTCTGTACTATAGCCAGTCCAATTCCAGTTCCCTGGTACTCGCTGCGTCCGTGCAGACGCTGAAATACCTGAAAAATCCGCTCAGCATATTGGGGATCAAATCCAATGCCATTGTCAGTGATGGTAACCAGATAAAATAGCCGATTACTATCCGTGGGTGATACAACAAAGCCGGATTCGCGACCACGAACCTTTTCTGACATTATCGTTACTTCGGGTAATCGATCTGGCTTCGCGAACTTTAACGAGTTACTGATCAGGTTTTGCACTAGCTGTCGTAGCTGAAGCGCATCGCCCATAATGGTGGGTAACGAACCAACAGTCAGCAGGGCTTTTTTATCGTCAATGACCGTTTCAAGATCGTTGATAACCTCACGAGCAACGGTACTCAAATCGACGGGCACATGCACTTCACCCCTGTTCGAGACCCGCGAATACGTCAATACGTCTTTGATCAGCACCTGCATCCGAGCGGCAGCCGACTGCATTCGTTGAATCATGTCGGCCCCTGCTTCACCAACAATTGGAGCATACTGGGTTTGCAAAATATCGCCAAATGCCTGAATCTTTCGTAGAGGCTCCTGAAGGTCGTGGCTGGCTACGTAAGCAAACTGTTCCAGATTTCGATTAGAGCGCTGTAACTCGACTACCGACGCTTCCAACTGCTGCTGAAGCTGCTTGAGCGGAGTGTAATCACCGAAGGTCACCAGCACCTCATCGCCCATTCGGGTTACCAGAATATCAAGCCACGCGTCGATACCGCCCCCGTCGTAATGAAAGTCAAACCGCTGCGTTTCGCCCGTTTGATACGCCTTTTTATACAAGTCGAACATGCCGTTGTCCTTGTAATCGGGAAACCAGGTACTACCGAGCGCACCGATAACCGCTTTGGGTTCTTGCCCGACGTAAGAGGCTAATTGCCGGTTAGCCGTCTGAAAGCGAAAATCAACGACTTCCCCGCTTTTATCCCGTACCGGATTAAAAAGAAAGATCCCCGTCTGGGAGGTATCGATTACCGTCTGCAATTCGGCCCGCGACCGCTCCAATTCCTGCTGCGCCCGTTTTATGTCGGTGATGTACTGGAAAACAGTCAGCACATCGTCTTCCTGTTTGACCATTGTGATTGCCGCCCACAAATCGACACCGTCGTCGCAGAAATGATGTTCGTACTGCTTCGTTTCAGCCGTTTCCCATACCTGTTTTAAGTGGTCGAAGAATCCTTTCTGCGCGGAACCCGGAAACATCGTAAAGAGCGTGTTTCCCTGCATGTAGTCTAACGGTCGGCCAGTGGCGGTAGCGGCTATAGGATTCGCCAGTTTATAGCGAAAATCAATGATAACGTTGTTTTCATCCCGTATCGGTTCGTAGAGGACGAGAGCCGCCGGTGAATTATTGATCACCGTTTGCAGCAGATCCGCCGATTGCCGGATTTGACGCTGGATTTGTTTTTCTTCCGATATATCCGAAAACGTAACGACAAAACCATCGTTCAGCTTGAGCGCAGAAGCATGAATCCACATATCAAGCCCATCGTAGTTGTAATGAACTTCCATACTGGTCCGCTCACCACTCTCGACCGTATGGACATACATGTTCATCATCCCTGATTGAAGATTACCAGGAAAAACGTCCAGCATCGATTGCCCGATTAGTTCGTCTGCTGTTTTACGCGCTAGCAGCGAGGCCGCCTTATTGACCGCTATAAACTTGAAATCAACAATTTGCCCGGATTCGTCCCGCACGGCTTCGTAGGCAATAATACCGTTGGTCGAATTGTCGAGTACGCTGTTAAGCAGGTCCGACAACTGCTTGTATTGCAACACATCTTCTTTTTGCTGCGTGATATTGATGCCCGTTACAACGCATCCGTCTCCTAATTTGGTAATGGATGTATCGTACCATTCTTTTACATCAGGATAGTAGTGCTGGGCAAACAAGGGCTGTCCGGTTTCGATTACCTGCGAGAAGAGGTTAAACTGACCGGTCTCCCGCGAATGTGGCCGTAAGTCAAGCAGGCTATTATCCAAGACTTCTTTGCCATATCGGTTCATCACATCCTGACGAGCTACTGCGTTAGCCAACCGTACCCGAAAATCCTGAACCTGACCAACCTCGTCGCGAATTGCTTCGTAAACGAATATGTTGTTCAGGGCGGTATCCAGAATAGTTTGCAGCAGTTCTGTCTGTTTGTTTTTGTCCTGTTCGGCTTCCTTCAACGGTGAAATGTCGCGTGTGACGCTAAGGACTCCGTCTCCCAATTTACTCCGGTCCGTCAGATACCATCCATTCAGAATCGTATTGAAGTAGACCTCCTCGGTAGGCTTGCCTGTTTCGACAATAGTTGACAGACTTGTAAATATGGTTTGGGCAATAAGCGCCTGGTCCTGCCTGTCATTGAGCAGAAGCGTTCCAATGGCCACCTGATATTTGCCTGCACTATATTCTTCTGCTTTCTTGTTGGCGTAATCGACTCGAAAATTAACAACCTGACCGCTGTCATTACGAATAGCCCGCAACCAGATTACAGAATTGGGCAACGCATCAAGAATTTCAGAAAATTGCAGATCTACAGAATTTATAGTCGGCATTTACGATAACGTCAAATATAAATAACACCCTGACAATTAATCTCATTACTTTATTAGAATCGACTTATCCACAGCGTTATTCATTGTAGGAATTCCAGAAGTAAGAAGCGTCAACGAAGGTACATAATTTACTGCGCAAAAGTCATTCCAACAAATAGGTGCGTCAAAACAGCCTTTTTGATTCTAATACCATTGGATTTCAGCGTATCTTTAGAGCCTTTGTTAACCGAAAACAACCTCTATTTATGCTTCACAACCTCTCTGTTCATCGAAAAAGCCGCCGGCTCCTGCTTGCGCTGGCGGTCACGATTCCGATTTTCGGATACGCTCAGGATGCGCCAACTTATCAGACTCCGCCCAAAGCCCTGGCTGATCTGGTAACAGCCCCGCTGACGCCTACGGTCAGCATGTCGGCCAAGGGTGATCTTATGCTTATTCTAGAGCAGGCTTCCGCCCCAAGCATTGCCGAGCTTGCCCAACCTGAATTAAAATTAGCGGGGCTGCGCATGAACCCAGCCAACAATGGTCCCAGCCGGGCGCGCTACATCACGGGATTGAAACTCAAGAAGTTGATGGACAAGGATGAGAAAGCCATAACGGGCCTTCCGGCTAATCCGCTGATTAGTTTTGTCCAGTGGTCGCCCGACGATACGAAAATTGCCTTTGCCAATTCGACCGATACCCAAATTGATCTGTACATCGCCGATGTAGCAACGGCTTCCGCAAAAAAAGTGGGTACGTTAGCGCTCAATGCTACGCTGGGTGTACCGTTCCACTGGGTTTCCGACAGCAAAAGCCTTATCGCTAAAGCCATACCAGCCGGGCGTGGTGCAGCACCTGAAGTTAGCCGGGTACCGGCTGGACCAACCACACAGGAAAACGTTGGCGGTAAACGCGGGCAGGCTCCTACGTATCAGGATCTGCTCAAAAATCCGTCCGACGAAAAGCAATTTGCTTATTACACAACCGCTCAGGTGGTTCGGGTGGGACTGGACGGCTCAACGACCAACATCGGGCAAGCCGGTATTATTCGTTCGGCAGAACCTTCGCCGAATGGTCAGTACGTTATGGTCGAAACGGTTCATACGCCGTTTTCGTATCTGGTTCCGGTTTATCGCTTCCCGCTCAAAACGGAGATCTACGCCATGACCGGATCACTGGTCAAAACTTTGAACGACGGCCCCTTACAGGAAACTGTAGCCTACAGCCCCGACGGTGCGCCAACTGGCCCACGCGAGTTTACCTGGCGCGCCGATGCTCCCGCATCTGTCTACTACACAGTGGCGCAGGACAATGGTGACCCCAAGGTGAAAGCCGACATTCGGGATAAGGTCTATCTGGTTGACGCACCGTTCTCGGCCCAACCCAAAGAAATCTATGCCGCTCAGTACCGCTTCGAAAACTTCGACTGGGGTAATGAATCAACCGCATTGGCTACCGAACGTTGGTGGCAGAACCGGAAAAGCCTTACCAAGACGGTTAATCCTGCTAACTGGCAGACAACGGTTCTCTTTGATCGTTCGTACGAAGACCGTTATACGAATCCGGGTCAGCCGGATACGAAACACAATCAGTACGGTCGCGAGGTGCTGAATATTTTGCCTAGCGGTGAGATTCTGATGGTCAACGGACAGGGTGCATCGCCCGAAGGCGACCGTCCATTCGTAAGTCTGCTTAACCTGAAAACTAAACAAAATCGTGAGCTTTGGCGCTCAGCGTCTCCTTATTTCGAGCGTCCTGTTGCCGTGCTCGATGCTGTTAAACAAGTAATTCTGACCACGCGCGAAACCCCCGACGAGAACCCGAATTACTTTGTGCGTAATCTGAAAGCCCGTATTGCCCCCATTCAGGTAACGACTTTTGCACACCCTTATCCACAGTTGAAAGGGATTCAGAAACAGCAGTTGCGCTACAAACGCGCCGATGGTGTCGATTTGACGGCTACGCTTTATTTGCCCGTTGGCTATAAGAAAGAGCAGGGCCCTTTGCCAACATTCCTGTGGGCTTACCCCGCCGAGTTCAAAAGCAAAGATGCCGCCAGTCAGGTATCGGGTTCGCCTTACCAGTTCAACCGGATTAGCTATTGGGGAGCCGCTGCCTTTGTGACAATGGGATACGCTATTCTGGACAATGCCAGCATCCCCATCGTGGGCGAAGGCGACAAAGAACCGAACGATACATACGTTGAGCAACTAGTTGCCAGTGCCAAAGCCGCCATCGACGAAGGTGTTCGGCTGGGTGTTGTTGATTCGAGCCGCGTCGGTGTGGGTGGTCACTCGTACGGAGCCTTCATGACCGCCAACTTATTGACGCACAGCAAACTATTCAAAGGTGGTATTGCCCGCAGCGGTGCTTACAACCGGACGCTAACACCGTTTGGGTTCCAGAACGAGCAACGTTCGTACTGGCAGGCTCCCGACGTGTATAACAAAATGTCGCCCTTTATGAACGCCGACAAAGTGAAAACGCCCTTGCTGCTCGTACATGGCGAAGCCGACAACAACACCGGCACGTTCCCCATTCAGTCCGAGCGATATTACAACGCGCTGAAAGGTTTCGGTGCCACAACTCGTTTGGTATTCCTTCCCTACGAAAGCCACGGTTACACGGCTAAAGAGTCGTTGTTACACATGCTTTGGGAGATGAACGGCTGGCTGGATAAATACGTCAAAAACCCGGCTCCAACGGCCAAAGCTGGTCAGGCGGGCAAAGTTGGTGGTGGTAAGTAAGCTACAGTCTATTTGTTCGAAGAGCCGTCAGCGAACCGTTGACGGCTCTTTGTTTTTATAGCGAAACCAAAACTGTATCCCGGTCAAAACGAGTCGGGAAGAGCCAGCGGTTTCCTGAACACAACCAGTCAGGGTCGGGTTGAATTCGAAAAAACAGCTAACCTAGTATGCTTACGGCACTTGATAAACAAACCGCTCTCGTTCTAATCGATCTCCAGAAAGGCATCGTCAACGGTGATAAAGCGCATCCGACGCCAATGATCATTCATAATGCTTCCCGACTAAAAGCGGCTTTTCGTCAGGCGCAATTGCCGGTTGTAGTGGTTCACGTCGAACCGATTGGCGCACCAGCATCTCTCGTTCGTTCCGAAAAAAGCAATTTTCCTAAAGACGCTGCCGGACAGCAACAGGCGCTCGACACAATGCGGGCAGCAGGCTTTTTCGATATTGTGGAGCCAATCAAACCAGAACCCGATGACGTCCAGATCACGAAAGAAACCTGGGATGCCTTCTACAACACCTCTCTGCACGAAGAATTACAGAAACTAAACGTAACAGGTATCGTCTTGGCGGGAATCTCAACCAGCATTGGTGTGGAAGGAACGGCTCGTTCGGCAAATGAGCGTGGCTATAACCTTACTTTCGCCACCGACGCCATGACGGATACAGTGGCCGCTGCCCATCATAACAGCCTGACATACATTTTCCCCCGCATCGGCGAACTAGCGACCACCGACGAAATTATCGCCATGTTGCCCGACAGGACCTGACTATCATCTACGCACCATTGTCTAACGGACATGTCGATAAATTGCCAAACAACAACCTTTAAGAGCCTTTTAATAACCCATATTCGTTGCATTAGTTATTTATACGAAGGGTCATAATCCTAAAATAAAAGTCAACGCATATGAAACGGTTATTTTTTATCGCCCTGTTGGGACTGGCAACCAGTCTGACGCAGGCTCAAAATGTCACAGTAAACAGCGAAACCAAACCAAACACGGATTTTAGTCGCTACAAGTCTTATGTTTGGGCATCGCAGGTGGATAGCAAGCTCGATCCAGGCTATTATTTCCTAAACGACCTGGTTTTGAAGAAACAGATTCGGGAAGCCGTCGGCTTCGCTATGGATGGCCGGGGTTACAAATTCAATCGGCAGGCGCCCGATCTGATTGTTAACTTCCGAGTGTTCGACAAGCCAACAACAATAAAGGGCTACACAAGTGCAGGTTCAGACTATTTTAGTTCCAATGAAGTTCAGGCGCTGGGTGATGAGCAGGACATTAAAGTAGAAGCAGGTACCATTCTGATCAATCTTATTGATACAAAAACCGATCAGGCTGTTTGGCAGGGTCTGGCGTCGGGTTTAACGTCCAACAACGGCTTCGATCGTCAGCAAGGTAAAATCCGCGAAGCCATCAACCTGATATTTAACAAATACCCCTACCGAGCCGATAAATTCTAATTGGCCGTTCGTTCCAAAAAGTGCGTCGCTTCCCCGAAGCGACGCACTTTTTTTATGCTATACTACCCTTTAAACCTTGTTTTCATATGCCACTGAAAACATTCAATTTTAGGGTAATGTACTTCTCCAAACGGCAACCGCAGGGGTTGACCATGAAATTGCTTTAAATTGTAAGTGCTTTCTGTGTTGTCAGCCAGGGATGGGGACACGACCACCCGAAAGCCATCGTCTACACTGATCATACCCCGGTCAAAAGCCGTATGCAGGTTAGGGCATAAAGCGATCCCATTGGTTACCTTATCGTCACCGGAAATGCTAATTGGCACAATATGGCAGGCTTCGACCAAAGACGAACCATCTGTGGCAATCACTTTCATTCTTGAAATGGCACACGTAAAGTCATATACTTTTGGAATCAGTCTCTTAAACAAGCCGCCCCGTACGAACCGTATTTCTTCATCATCAACAACCGCCGACGGTGTGTATGATACTTCTTTTTCGTTTAACAGGTCGGCTTCCAGATCAAGAACATAGCTGTACTTTGTGTTTTTCACCCGCGTAAATTCGGCCTTGGTTTCGGCGAAGTACTGATCAAGTACTACCTTCTTCAAATAAAGACGAGCGGACTCGTTGTTTAGTAGTAGAAATAGATCGTCGGAGAAATACCCGTAACCCAACCGGTCGTTGAGCGTCTGAAAACTCCGAATATACGTATCTAAGCGTGGCCCTGCTTTCGTTTTAAGGAACCAGAACCCATCGTTCTGCAAGTAAAAAAGCGGCTGGGTGAAATCATCCTTGTGCGCTGTCTTGACCAGTAACGCAAAGTTTTCTTTAAACGTCGCCACCAGTTCAGGTGTGACTTTTACACAATTGTCGGTTAGGAAGCCTTTCTCGATTAACTCAAAAAGAGTAAGCAACAAAACGGGTTTATGGGGAGCCTTGCCGTAACGGGTACCGCCTTGTTTAAGTTTTTTGAGTCTTTGGCTGTATGAGGCTAATTGGGACTGATTAAGCACGGTAAACTCACTTCTGAATAGTAAGCGATAAAGATAACTGTATTTAGGTAAAATTGGCCACTTCCCCTTTTTGCCTTATTTTTATCGGCTTGTAACCCAATCATCAGAATACATACCTATGAAAACACAATTTCTCACAACGGCTTTATTGTTACCCTTCCTAGCGGTGGCACAACCAAAGCCCAAAAAAGCGGCTTCCTCAGCTGTCGATGCCGATAAGAAAACGGTCATTGCTGATCTGGATAAGCGATTCCCCGAATACGCCGGAATTTCCAAGCAGATCTGGGATTTTGCCGAGTTAGGGTATCAGGAAGAGAAAAGCGCTCAGTTGCTCGAAGAACAGTTGAAAAAAGAAGGGTTTGAGGTGCAGACAGGCGTAGCGGGTATCCCAACGGCTTTTGTGGCGACGTACGGTTCAGGCAAACCTGTCATCGGTATTTTGGGTGAGTACGATGCGCTGCCCGGTCTGGCGACGGAAGCGAAACCTGATTTTACACCCATCCAGGGACAGAAAGGCGGACATGGTTGCGGTCATAATTTGTTTGGAACGGCTTCCGTTGCGGCTGCTACCGAAATAAAGGATTGGCTAAAACGCTCGGGTCACTCGGGAACAATCAAAATTTACGGCTGCCCTGCCGAAGAAGGGGGTTCGGGTAAGGTTTACATGGTGCGTGAAGGCTTGTTCAAGGACGTTGATGTTGTGTTGCACTGGCATCCTGGCGCGCAGAATGCAGCCGACGCGAGTACGTCACTGGCGAATAAAAATGCCAAATTTCGCTTTAAGGGAATTGCGGCTCACGCAGCGGCCTCACCCGAACGGGGACGCTCGGCCCTAGATGGCGTCGAAGCCATGGACTATATGGTCAACATGATGCGTGAGCATATCCCATCCGACACGCGTATTCACTACGTCATCACGCGCGGTGGTGAAGCGCCCAACGTAGTTCCAGCTTTTGCCGAAGTTTATTATTACGCTCGTCACAAAGACCGCGACATCCTGCAAAGCGTTTGGAAACGCATTGAAAATGCCGCCGAAGGAGCCGCAAAAGGTACAGGTACGCAGGTTGAATGGGAAGTGCTGGGTGGCGTTTACAACCTATTGCCCAACGTTACACTGGCCGAAGTAATGCACCAGAACCTGCAAACTGTTGGTGGTGTCAACTACACGCCCGAAGAAATAGCGTTCGCGAACAAGATCAGTCAAACGTTCAACGGCCCAAAAATCCCCATCGAAAGCGCAGCCAACGTCAACGATTTTCGTACCGCATCCGAAACAACAACCAGCAGTGCATCAACCGATGTTGGCGATGTAAGCTGGGTAGTTCCTACCGTTGGTCTGTCAACCGCAACCTGGGTACCAGGTTCGTCGGCACACAGCTGGCAATCGACAGCCGCCAGTGGCATGAGTATCGGTCAGAAAGGTATGCTCGTAGCGGCAAAAACTATCGCACTAACGGCTCTCGACTTATACAAAACGCCTGCTCTCATCGAGAAAGCCCGTGCCGAATGGGTTCAGAAACGCGGGGCCGATTTTAAGTACGAAGCGTTACTTGGCAACAGAAAACCAGCGCTGGATTATCGGAAATAAAAGAGAAAGCACGAAAGAGTGAATGAGCGACTGTCCAGTTCCTGTAAAGTATATACCTTTGCGGCATTCTATTAAAAGAAAGGAACCGAATAGCTGATTCAGGACGTAGTTTCTGCCTGTTCATTCGCTCTTTCCTCTATCACTCTTTTGCTCATTAGAAATGCTTCGAACGCATACCTGCGGAGAACTCCGCCTTACTGACGTTAACAAGACGGTCGAACTGACTGGCTGGGTCCAGACCATTCGTGATAAGGGTGGTGTATTGTGGATTGACCTTCGCGACCGGTACGGTATTACGCAACTTCTGCTCGAAGACGGCCAGACAGCACCCGAACTCTTTGCAACTGCCCGCTCGCTGGGCCGCGAATTTGTCCTGAAAGCAACAGGAACGGTGATCGAACGGAAGTCGAAAAACCCGAATATACCAACGGGTGATATTGAAATTAAGGTGACGGCGCTGGACATTCTGAATGCAGCTAAGCTACCTCCTTTCCTCATCGAAGATGATACCGACGGTGGCGACGATCTGCGGATGAAGTACCGCTACCTTGATCTGCGTCGCAATCCGGTTCGCCGAAATCTTGAACTGCGTCATCGGATGGCCCAGCAGACGCGGCTTTACATGGACGGTCAAGACTTCATCGAAGTTGAAACACCGGTATTGATTAAGTCAACGCCCGAAGGAGCCCGCGATTTTGTGGTACCAAGTCGCATGAATCCGGGTGAGTTCTACGCGCTTCCGCAATCACCGCAGACGTTCAAGCAATTGTTGATGGTATCGGGTTTTGATCGGTACTACCAGATTGTGAAGTGTTTTCGCGATGAAGATTTACGCGCCGACCGTCAGCCTGAGTTTACGCAGATCGACTGTGAAATGTCGTTCGTAGAGCAGGAAGATATTCTGAACATGTTTGAAGGGCTGATTCGTCATCTGTTCAAAGCCGTTAAAGGTGTTGATCTGGCCGAAGTGCCCCGGATGACCTATGCCGATGCGATGCGCCTGTACGGTTCCGATAAGCCGGATACCCGTTTCGACATGCAGTTTACCGAACTGAAAGCGGTCCGGCGTCCCGGCACGTTTGACACCATCGACCTGACATCGGGCAAAGGATTCGGCGTATTCGACTCGGCAGAGTTGGTAGTAGGCATTAACGCACCGGGTTGTGCACACTACACCCGCAAACAACTCGACGAACTGACCGACTGGATCAAACGTCCCCAGGTTGGCGCAAAAGGATTGATCTACGTCCGCTACAACGAGGACGGTACGCTGAAATCGTCAGTTGACAAGTTTTATAGCGAAGACGATCTGAAAAAATGGGCGGTTCAGTTCAATGCCAAACCGGGTGATCTGATGCTGATTATTTCGGGTGATGCCAACAAAGCCCGTAAACAGCTGAACGAACTCCGTCTGGAAATGGGCAGTCGGCTCGGCCTGCGCGATCCAAACGTGTTTAGCAGCCTGTGGGTATTGGACTTCCCCCTGCTCGAATACGGCGAAGAAGAGCAGCGCTGGTTTGCCATGCACCACCCCTTCACGTCGCCCAAGCCAGAAGATATTTCGCTTCTGGACAGCGACCCAGGTGCGGTACGGGCCAACGCCTATGACCTCGTTATCAACGGAACCGAAGTCGGTGGTGGTTCCATTCGGATTTTCAACCGTGATTTGCAGGCTCGTATGTTTAGTCTGCTCGGCTTCTCAGATGAAGAAGCGAAAGCGCAGTTTGGCTTCCTGATGGATGCTTTCGAGTACGGTGCTCCTCCGCACGGCGGAATAGCCTTTGGATTCGACCGCCTGTGCTCGATCTTCGGCGGGGCTGATTCAATCCGCGACTTCATCGCTTTCCCGAAAAACAACTCGGGTCGCGACGTGATGATTGATTCACCGTCTACTATCAGTCAGGCTCAGCTTAATGAGCTAAAGATCGAAACGGTAGCAACAAAGTAATTCGCCCCAGGCGAAGCCAATACAAAGCGAAGGTGTGGTGCTGTGGTGCCGTCAGGTTTAAGAACTTGACGGCACCACAGCACCACACCTTCGCTTTTTGTATATTGGTATATATTTCTACTGATCCAACAGCACACTAGCAGCCGCTATCCGAATAGATTTTATTGTAGCTACCTATAAAGAGTACAACAAGTAAATTTTTAAGCAAATTTTGTATACTTAAATAAATGTCAAGCGGCTATATTCTATACTTGCCGTTTTTATTAGCATCCACCTAATACAACCTAATTATATGAACACATCTAGCCGGGCAATGGTATTGCTCCTTGTCTTACTGTACCCTACCCTTCTGACTGCTCAGCTTAGTGTTTCAAGTCCGGCTCCACGAATAGTTTATCAACGAAATAATGCAGAAGAAGCGACGATTATCGTTACGGGCTTGGCTCCATCAGCGGCTACGCACGTAGAAGCACGGTTTGTGCCAATGGCAATTGGTCAGGGACAGGTTACACGCTGGACAGCATTATCACTTCTGCCTTCGTCATCTACGTTTCGGGGATCCGTTGTTGTCAAGACGGGGCAGTACCGGTTGGATGTACGAGCATTTATGGGCAACACGCTATTGGCCGAAACCCACGTAAACCGGGTCGGCGTAGGCGAAGTGTTTGTGCTGGCAGGTCAGTCAAATGTGTATGGCGGGTTCCGACGCGTGCCTGGTTCCGAAGAAGACCGCGTTTCGTGTGTCGACTTCCGACAGGAAACGATTGACGAATATCTACTTCCATTCCGGTTTAGCAATGTTAGCTACGGCAGTAATATTGGCCCAAGCCAGCCTCCTCACTTGTGGAGCGTTCTGGGCGACAGGCTTGTTCGCTGGCTCAACGTACCCGTCATGTTTCTAGGGGCAGCATTAGGCGGCACGTCGAGCGAAGAATGGAAGCAGTCGGCTGCCGGGAACATCGGAAATACGCTTAACTCAGCCGTTTATCGACGGTTAGGTGTCGCCCTGCTGCATTATGTGTCCCGGACCGGAGCACGAGCCATTTTGTGGCATCAGGGCGAAAGCGATGATACAACCAATACGCAAACTTATTTCGACAACATTCACTACGTTATTACTAAAACGCGCCAGCAGACAGGCTTTAATCAACTGGCCTGGATGGTATCGCGGGCGAGTTACATAAACGGCAAAACAAACCCTGATGTCATTGCGGCTCAGAATCGACTTATCAACGAAGTACACGATGTTTTTGCCGGACCCGCCACGGATACGCTTACGGGTTCTGCCAATCGTCCCGATAATGTACACTTGCTTGGCGACGGTATGTACCGCTTCATTGATACGTGGATGCAGTGTCTTAACACCGATTTCTTTCAAAACAGTGTACCCTTTACGCCGACGGATGAATCGTCGCTGATTACCAGTGGATATACATTACCCTTAACCCGCCGTCCCGGTGAGACAATTCAGGCGTCTTCTCTTCGGTCGGATGCGCACGAGTTGGATAACCAGTACGTTGCACAAATCGTACGAGCCGACAACAATCAGGTTGTGTCTGAATCGGCACCCGGTACTACCAACCCACTGACGGTAACCTTACCTGCTGACTTGACTGATGGGTCATACCGAATCCGTACGAGGTCCACTCATCCAGTCACGGTTGGTACAGTCGGCGAAGCGTTTCAGGTAAGTCGATCAGCAGCCCCAACAACATCTCAAGCTACCATTCCGCTAGCTACCAGTGGCGGAACACCTGATCCCGCCATACAACGCCTGGCTTATCGGTATGAGATCTTCAGTCATGGTTTTTTTGCGATGATTCGCGCCGAAATTCCCGTTGAGGTCCGGCTTGAACGAATCGATGGCGGTAGTTTTAGTGATTCAGGCTGGTATTTGGTTCCACCCAGTAATCAGGCACCCGACTACACCGAATTTGCCGATTTCAATTACATCCGCAATTATCCCCCGGCCGCTGCCGGAGTGGGCGGGGTCGAGCCCGGAAGGTATCGTCTGTCAGTACGTCGCCAGGGCAGTTCAGGGGCTGGATTTTGGTACGATGTCAATTTCATTAATGGCAAGCAGATTCTCTACTACGCTATGGAACCCATTCCGCCGGTACCACCTGTTCTGGCAATGGAAGATATACCGACGACGCAACCTTGTTTATCCGGCTCATTTCCCGTATATGTTACGGTTACCGATGGATCTGTAAATAGTGGTAATACCTTTACCGTTCAGCTGTCCGATTCTATGGGTTCCTTCTACACAGTAACCAATATTGGCACAGGTAATACCAATCCTATCCAGGCTACATTGCCCGCTGGTTTGCCTGCTGGCAATACGTACCGAATCCGAGTGATAGCCAGCAACCCGACGGTAGCCAGTGCTCCTAGTCTACCGCTGCAAATCTGCCCCGATATGGCCGACTTATCGTTGGCCATGCAGGTAGATAACCGAACGCCAGCCGTCGGGC
Source organism: Spirosoma oryzicola (assembly GCF_021233055.1). NCBI lineage: Bacteria > Pseudomonadati > Bacteroidota > Cytophagia > Cytophagales > Cytophagaceae > Spirosoma > Spirosoma oryzicola. The sequence continues at coordinate 4,799,665 of NZ_CP089538.1, forward strand.
AAATCGTCTCGCTAACAGTGTCGCTCACGAATGCCGGGCCAAACGATGCTACCGGTGTGCAGGCGAAAAGCCTTCTTCCCGATTTCGTTACCTTCGTCGATTCGCAGAACCCAGCGGTAAGTTCAGTAGACAATACCGTAACGGTCGCAGCGGGTACTATTCTTACCGGTTCAACCATACCGTATACGTTTCGTATAAAAGCCAACCAACCCGGCACGTTTGTAACGGCAGCTCAGATTAGTAGTAGCTCGGTAACAGACCCGGATAGCCAGCCTGATTCAGGTACCGGTGACGGACAAGACGATGCAGCTTATGTAGATCTACGCACCGCCAACGCCAATGGTCCTCTGATTACATCGCCTAATCCCAACCAAACACCCTTACCAACTGTCCTGTCCAACCAGCCCTCAACCGATCCAAACAAAGCCGATTTGAGCCTCGACTTACAAGTCAGTCGGCTGGTGGTAACCACTAATGAATCAATTAATCTTACCGTAACCCTTAATAACCAGGGAGGACTAGCGGCCAGTGACGTTGCGATTCAGTTACTACTGCCCAATGGATGGCAACTGACCGATTCAAACGGGTTCCTCGTCAACGGTCAGACGGTTACCGCCGTGGTAGGTTCAGTGGCTATCAATTCGTATGCGACGGTTTCCTTACCTGTACGGATTAGTAGCTCAGGGACGGTGTCGGCTCAGGTTTCGAGTGTTTCCCAGCCGGACCCTGATTCGACACCAGGCAACGGCTATAGCAACGGGGAGGACGACGAAGCCAGTATTAGCGTGCGGACGAAATAGGTAAATTACCGGAACGGCAAAAGCGCTGTAAATCATTACAAATTACAATCCCTAATCCGATTGCATATGTAACAACAGCACCTTAACTTGCCGAGTAATTTATCACCTTTTTTACCGTAACGTACTACTCTATGCCCCTTTTTACTTGCCGCCAGTTGCTGGCTGGAGTGCTTTTCCTTTGCTTAAATAGTGTCCATACTACTCTTTCTGCACAGTCTACCAATCCTCCCTCTACGACTGCAATTCAGCGCGACGCAATTCAGCGCGACACGCTCCGTGAGCTTCTCGAAGAAGAGCAGAAGCGGATTATAGATCCCGGACTGGGACGCGTACCCTACGAGCGACTTAGTGCCGTACAGACGCAGCTTGCCAAGCAGGAGCCCAACGCTGTAACCAATGGAATTCCCGGTGTAACCTGGCAGGAGCGCGGCCCCAGCAACGCAGGTGGTCGTACACGCGCTTTTCTGTTCGACCCGAACGATCCAGCCCGCAAGAAGGTATGGGCAGGAAGTATCAGAGGAGGTCTGTGGTTCAACTCTGACATTACGGATGCGAATGCGTCGTGGACTCCCGTTAGCGACGACTGGTCGAACCTCTTCGTCTCGGCGCTGGCCGCTGACCCGTCAAACCCGCAGGTGATGTACGCGGGCACGGGGGATGGCTACGACTATCAATCCGGTGGTGGTATCTGGAAAACAACAAACGGCGGACAATCCTGGACCCTGTTGAGCAATACCATTCCGGGCGGTTCGTCGCTAAGTTCAGCGTTTTATTACATCAATCGGATTGTGGTCAATCGCTCAGGACACGTATTTGTGGCAACTCAATACGGCCTAGTTAAGTCAACGGACGGTGGAAACAGTTGGAATTACACGCTGGCCCCATCCAAAAACATTGGAGCACCCGGTTCGTCTACGGATTCGTATTATGATCGGGTGACGGACCTGGAAATTGGGAGCGACGGAACTCTCTACGCAGCCTTTTACCCAACTAAGCTGTACAAATCAACGGGCGACGCCACCTGGACGGATATTACCCCAGCAGGGTCACCCACTGGAGAACGCACCGAACTGGCCTTAGCACCTTCCACTAGTGGCGCCGGGCAGGTCATTTACGCCGTAACCCGCAAATACAACGCAACCAATTATTCGCAGGACATCCTCTGGTTTAAGAAAAGCACCAATGCCGGATCAACCTGGAGCGACTTGACCATCCCAGTCTACGGCACCAGCCCTTATATCAATCATTTTACCGAGGGCAATGGCTATTATTCAATGAGCCTGGGGGTTAGTCCAACCGATCCTAATATCGTCTACGCCGGAGGAATGTACTGGTTTCGATCAACAAACGGAGGTACTAGCTGGAGCCGGATTTCCTACAATTATTCCTACCAACATGGATTTGCTTTTCAGTCCGATCAAAGTGGCAATTACATGGCTGCTGTGTTCAGTGATGGTGGGGTTTTTCTGTCAACCGACTGGGGAAATACAGCGATTGCACAGTCTACAACAACTAGTAGAAATACAGGGTATCGGGCAGGAGAAACCAATTCCGTTTCTATGCGAAATAGTCCCGCCAGTGCTTACCTGCTCAATACAACTCACCCGCTGGGTGGTAACCAGATAACACAGGCAGATCTAGCACCCGGAGTCACATTTTTCACATCGGGCAGTCCATTCGGTATAACCTTTATCGACGAAGACGAACCCAGCCTCCAGATTCACTCGTACTACAATAATTTTTACGCATACGTTAATTCAAGCTGGCAGTATCTGTTTAATGCGAGTAATACCCCAGCTATGGCCTCTGCCGATTATGATAGTCCTGCCAACACGTTATATTCAGTTGATTATAACAATAGCGTTTACAGGATTCGCAGAAGCGCTGGCATCGGATCGACTGTTTCAACGACCTACTTGCCCCTCACTGGCGTTACCAATTACCCTTCTTTTGTAAAGCTTAGCCGGGACCGAACAGCGCTTTTCGTGGGAGCTTATCCGGGCAAATTGTACCGGATAACAGGACTCGATCAGTCCTCTCCAACGCTGACCGCCATTGACAACAACATATTCCCGCAGTACAGCACCATATCCAGCATCGATGTTGGTACCACCCCCAACGAACTAATCGTAACATTGTCCAACTACGGTGCCCGGTCGGTTTGGTACACCAACGACGGTGGTTCTACCTGGATTAGCAAGGATGAAGTATTTCACGGATTACCCGACATACCCGTTCGAAGTGTGTTGTTCAACCCCAAGAATTATAAACAGGTGTTGTTGGGAACAGAAGTAGGCATCTGGTCTAGTAGCGACATTACGGCCAGTAACCCAAACTGGTCGTTTTCGAACGCAGGATTAGGCAATGTACGCGTTAACCAGCTGCGCTACCGGGCTGCGGATGGGCGGGTAACAGCCGCTACCAACGGACGAGGCATCTTCACGTCCGATATATTCGCGATTCCGTACACGGTACCGACTGTTGCCTTGACGGACGTATCAAAAGCCGCTCTTTGCGCAGGAAATACGTTCACGGTCTCTTTTTCAACCAGCGGACCGGCTTTCCCATCAACCAATCGGTTCGAAGTCTGGCTATCGGACGCGAACGGCAACTTTACCAATGCCCAACGAATTGGAACTGGTACCGCCAGTCCTGTTTCAGCTACTCTGGCAAGCGGCTACAGCGCTTTACCCTACGGGACTAATTACCGCGTAAAGGTAATAGCCACGAATCCTGACGTAGAAAGCGGACAAAGTGACGCAATAGCTATTGGTAATCTGAGTAGTGCTTATGTGTACGACCGCCGTTCGGAAGCGGGACAAAATAATACAGCTGGCACTATCTGTTCTGGCAGCCGGACTACATTACGAGCCTTTAGTCTTGCAACAAACAACACGTATACACTAGGAGAAAATTACAGTTGGGTGTTAAATAACATACCTATTAACAATGTTTCTTCTGCTACGCTTTCAGTTCAGCAGGCAGGCATATACACCGTAATTGTAAAACAGGCAGGCTGTGTTATAACAAGCAGCACTTACAATCTTACTACCTCTACTGATATTTATACCAATGTAATCTCAGCATCCAGTAACGAACCTCAGTGCGACGATCATCCTTTAAAGCTCCAAGCTAATTACATAGGAGAAACAGCTGTTTACCAGTGGACACGTGATGGTGTCGATATCAGTGGTGCCACTAGTTACACATTTAATGCCAATCAGACAGGAGGATATGCTCATCGAATAACGGACAATGGCTGTACCGCTTCGGCGAACTCCTCATACTTCAAATTTGGACGGTCTCTTTATGCCTCTGCTTATTTAGGCTTCGGTTATGACTCCTTATTTTGTGCCAGTTCGCCTTTTTCCAAAGTTATTAACGCTGCATTACCATTGACAAATGATTACTCGATCCAATGGTATCGTAATGGTGTTCCGCTTACTGATGGTGATGCAACTAAAGAGCGTTATTACGCATATCAGCCAGGAGAATACAATTTTCTATTAAAACAAGGTAGTTGCCAAACATATAGCAATTCTGTAATCCTTAGTTTAACTGATCAAATAGTCGCCAGAATTGAAAACAATGGTATTAAAAGTGCCTGCATAGGTTCAGAAATTTATTTACAGGCACAACCAGGTAACGCTGGTAAGTTCCAATGGCAAAAAGACGGGATAGATATACAGGGCGCGGTCAACAATTACTTTCAAGCTGGGCAGTCTGGAAATTATACGGTTCGTATAACAATGGGCCTATGTTCTGCTATATCAGCTCCAATATCGTTAACTATCGGTAATGTGATAGAACCAGTAATTTCTTATTCATCTCCTTTTGGAGCCTCATGCTCTGGAGCCTCAATATCAGTCAATTATTATACATCCACAAACACCTATAAATATCAGTGGTTTAGAAACGGGGCTACGCTAAACGGGGCTACAAATTCTTATTTGTTCGCTTCTCAGCTTGGTGCCTATTCTATAAAAGTCACAAGTGGTGATTGTTCTGGAACATCGAAAGAATTGTATGTTGATTTTAGTGATGGAAAAACAGCTAGACCAATTATTTCTACACCTGAATCAAAGAAGCAATTATGTTCTAACAATAGCGCCCTACTAACATCGACATACTCAGGTGGCAACTGGCAATGGAAACTCAATGGTGCGGCTATTGTTGGGGCAACAAACTATCAACTCTATGCTACTTCACCGGGAGTATATTCTGTTATGAGCCGAGTAGGATCATGCCAGACGGAGTCGGACCCTATCGACGTTAAGATTGGTGAGCCGACAACGGCAACGCTGAGTGGGAATGCCCTGGTAAGCGCTGGACAAGCTGCTCTGCTGCCCGTAGCGTTTACCGGTCCCGCACCGTGGTCCTTCACGCTTACCAATGGGCAGTCGGTAGCGTCTACCTACCAGAATCCGTATCTTGTTCCGGTTACGCCAGGCAATACAACGACCTTTCAACTGGCCTCAGTGGCCAATACCTGCGGTACGGGTTCGACAGCGGGGCAGGCTACCGTAACGGTTGGTTCGGGTAGTGCCGATGTGTCGCTTGCCATGACGGCCAGCACCCGAACGCCAAACGTAGGCGATGTGGTTACCTACACCTTAACGGCCATCAACGCAGGTCCGCAAGATGCCGTTGGCGTTCAGTTGAGTAGCCGACTACCAGCGGGTCTTGATTTTGTAAGTGCAATAACGCCAGGCGTAACGTTTGCCAACGGAATCGTCTCGGCCAATGTCGGTACTATTACCGCTGACAATACGACCAGCATCAGCTTCCAGGCTAAGCCCACGCAATCGGGTACGTTCGCAACGGCGGCTCAACTGTCGGCGAGTCAGACACCAGACCCGGATAGTCAGCCTAACTCCGGTACGGGCGACGGCCAGGATGATGCCGTGACGGTTGACGTACGTACGCCGAACAATGGTAACGCATTTACGGCTTCCGCAAACCCTGATCAGGCTACGCTCCCGCCGGTAGTAAGCAATCAGCCCCAACCCGACGCGTTAACCGCTGACCTTAGCCTGACTATGGCAGCCGACCGGGTTATCGTCAGGCCAGCCCAAACGGAAACGGTTACCGCTACCCTCAAGGTCAGCAACCGGGGTGGTGCTACCGTACCGAGTGCCGTGATTCTTATTAGTATTCCAAACGGTTCTGTCAATTTCGCTAACAATCCGGCTTTTACGCAGGTAGACAGCCAGACCTACAAGGTTTATGTTAGTCAACTGACTGCGGGACAGTCGTCAACGCTAACCATCCGTTGGCAACCCACGGGAGCAGGTGCTTTGAAAGCGCAAATCGCTGACGCATCCCCATCGGACCCCGATTCGACACCGGGCAACGGCTACAACAACGGCGAGGACGATGAAGCCAGTATTAGTGTGCGGGAATATTAAAGACCGCTTTTTCAGACAGGAGCGCGTTCACTAAATAGATTCGCTTTTTTTAAAATCAGCGCAATTTTAGCGAACTGAAATCTGTTGAAATAAAGCAATCGAATTTGGTTTGCTTAGCTTTGACACCATGGAAGCAACAACGTTAGTACCTGCCGAAAAACAACGCTATCAGAAGCACCTGAATCTGCCAGAAATTGGCGCGGCTGGTCAGCTTCGACTCAAGAATACCCGTGTACTGGTAGTTGGTGCAGGCGGCTTAGGTTGCCCGGTACTGCTTTACTTAACGGCGGCTGGTGTTGGTACCATCGGTGTGATTGATCCTGATGTAGTAGACCTAAGCAACCTTCAACGGCAGGTGCTGTACACAACCGATGAAGTCGGCAAACCGAAAGCAAAAATCGCGGTCAACCACCTGAATCGGCTCAACCCCGACATTACGTTCGATACGTACACGATGGCGCTTGACGGTAGCAATGCTCGCGGCATCATCGAGTCATACGACATCATTGTTGACTGTACGGATAATTTCAAAGTTCGGTATCTGGTCAACGATGTCTGCGTCACGCTCGGCAAACCATTTGTGTACGGGGCCATTCACCGGTTTGAAGGCCAGGTAGCCGTACTCAATGCCGACTTGGGCAATGGTCAACGGGGTCCAACGTACCGATGCCTGTTTCCCGAATACCCGAATGATATCGAGATTCCGAATTGCAATGACACAGGTGTTTTGGGCGTTTTGCCCGGTGTCATTGGTACTTACCAAGCGAACGAAGTCATTAAGCTGATCACGGGTATCGGCCAGAGCCTGACCGAGCACCTGCTGATGGTCGATCTGTTGACGATGAATCAGCAACGCATCAAAACAAAACGGCGGGCCGATGCGGATGAGCTGGCCCGGCAGGGTTTATCAAATACCAACCGACCGGCTCCTGCTGCATCGGGACCGCTAAAAATGTCGGTTCAGGAACTGGCAGACCGGCTGGCGCTTGGCGAAGACATTTTTCTGCTGGACGTTCGGGAGCGACCTGAATATGACCTTTGCCACCTGGAAGGATCGGTGCTGATTCCGGTCGGTATGATTCCCAATAATCGCAAGCGTATTCCGACAGACAAACCGGTAGTTGTTTATTGCCATCATGGTATCCGTTCGGCCAATGTCATTAATTATCTGTACGCGCAGGGCGGATTGACCAATTTATACAATCTGGACGGCGGAATTAATGCCTGGGCGCGCGATATCGAACCCGAGATGGCTATTTATTGATTTTCTTTTCTGTACATGAATTACCAGAAGCGCCGTAGCACTAAGCTATGGCGCTTTTGCTTACCTAATGGTCAACTAAATGACGTGGAACCAACCCCTTGGTACGGCTGTTTTGGGGGTGCCGTAGGTAAGCGTCAGTACTTGCCGCCCCAAACGGCAATCACCGATCAACTATGTTTGTCAACGTATTAAAGTCTAAGCTTCACCGAGTCAAAGTCACGCAGGCGGAGTTGAATTATGTTGGCAGTATCACCATTGATGAAGACCTGATGGATGCTGCCGGATTGTTTGAGAATGAGCAGGTACACATTGTTAACAACAACAACGGGGAACGGCTCATTACTTATGTCATCAAAGGCGAACGCGGTTCGGGCATCATCTGTCTGAACGGAGCCGCAGCCCGCCGGGCACAAGTCGGCGATATCATTATTATCATCGCTTATGCGATGATGACCCCCGAAGAAGCTAAGGCTTATAAACCAACCGTTGTATTTCCGGACGATAATAACCGGTTGGTAAAAGCTTAATCCTTTTGTCAGCGAGCACTCCATTCTCACGAAACTCCGTTACTTTGTGACGGAGTTTTTTATGTAACGTGGCCCAGCGTCGGACCTTTAACCGTCAGGAAGCCGCTTTATCCACCGATTATGAACGTTAAGAACGTCCTTAAATACGTTATCTCATTAGCCATCGCCGGCGGTTTACTTTGGTTTACGTTTCAGCAAAGCCACCTCGACGGGGCTGATTTATGGCGTAAAATAAGTTCGGCCGATTACCGATGGATTGCGGTTTCGGCAGTTCTCACGATTGTTGCGCACTGGAGCCGCGCCGAACGCTGGCGGACCCTTCTCGAACCTGTTGTTCCGCAACGCCCTACCTCGCTCGACGCTACAGTTAGTGTCCTTACGGGTTATTTGGCCAACCTGGCTCTCCCGCGCGCCGGTGAAGTAGCCCGCTGTGGTACGCTTTATCGCCTTTCGGGTGTACCCGTCAACGTTAGCTTCGGAACGGTAGTTGCCGAACGGCTATTCGACGTGCTGATGTTGTTTCTACTACTAGCGGCTACCTTCGTACTCGAATTTGATCGCCTGAGCCAGTTCTTCATGGAATTCTTTGGGGGAAAACTTCCGAAAGAATCCAGCGGTTCGAGTTTGCTGGTGCTTGCCGGAGCCGTTTTGCTAGGGATCGCTTTACTAGCCTGGTTTCTCTTCAACCGCTACCGCGAAGCCTTAGGACGTCATCCGCTCTACCTGAAAGTTAGTGGCTTCCTGGCGGGCTTATTAGAAGGCTTGCTGAGCGTTCGTAAACTTCGTCGGCCCGGTGTGTTTTTGTTCCACACGCTGCTCATCTGGACGATGTACTACCTGATGTCCTACACGCTCTTTTTTGCGATGCCCGCCACCGCCGGTCTTGGCCCGCTGGCCGGATTGACCATTCTGGTCGTCGGGTCGCTGGGGATGGCTGCTCCAACGCCTGGCGGCATCGGCTCCTTTCACTTACTGGTCGGACAGGTGGCGCTTCTGTATGGGCTGACCAGTCAGGACGGACAAGTGCTGGCTACCTTTATTCATGGCGTATCGACGTTGATGATTATTGTTCTCGGCATATCCAGCCTATTAGTTGTGCTGTTCCGCCGGAACAAAACGACGGAGCTTGCCGACGTACTTGATGATCCGAAAGCGATCAAACTGTAGACGCCTATTTGTACATACTTTTTTGCATGACTGAATCAAAAATTCTCACCCGTGAGCAGGCTATCCAACAGGCCGACAAATGGCGAGCCGAAGGACAGCAAATCGTTTTTACCAATGGCTGCTTCGATATTGTTCACCTGGGTCATATCGATTACCTCGAAAAAGCCCGGCATCTGGGCAACCGCCTGATTCTGGGTCTAAATACCGACGCTTCTGTTAGCTGCATCAAGGGGCCACTCCGACCGGTCGTTAATGAATACGCCCGCGCTCGTTTGATGGCTGCCCTGGAATTTGTGGATGCCGTTACACTTTTTGGCGAGCCAACCCCGCTGGAATTGATCGAGGCCGTTAAACCTGATATTTTAGTGAAAGGCAATGACTATACCGTAGCCACCATTGTTGGGGCTGATTTTGTCATAAGCCGAGGGGGGCGTGTCGAAACGGTAGCGCTTGTACCCGGTTATTCGACCACAAAGCTTATCGAACGCATTAAGCAAAGTTTCTAGCAGCGAGCCACTAAGCGCTTATCCTTAAAATTACTTAGAGTCGAAAAAATACTCAATTTCTATCATTCAGTATAAAGTATTGATTATTAACAAATAGCCAGCATAATGCTGGCTATTTGCATTTGGTTAAAAAAGTTTAATCTACTTAATCGTCAGAAGTAAACGAATATACTTTTATTTTAGTAGACTGGTGCTTCGCCCACCACTATTATCATCCATTGAGTTGCCATTAGTCGCTTGTATTAACCTGTAACCAACAGTAAACGAATGTCTTTCCTGGTATTTCGACGTTACGCATGGGCATCAAGCCTTCTTTTACTTTGCTTATTTCCGGTCGCGGGCAAGTCTTCAGTAGACCATACGGCTGACCAGATTCTTGGTTACTGGCTTTTTCCAGCTAAAGGATCGAGTATTGAACTCTACCGAAGCGGAGACCGCTATTACGGGCGCATTGCCGACGTAAGTTCTGTAGGGAAAGACAAATTTGGCTTAAGCAAGAACCAGCTGCTGATTAGTGATCTGGTTTTTGATGGCAATGGTTGGTCTGGTGGCGAGTTGATTCACCCAAAAACAGGAAGCCATTTTGATGTGGAAGTAAAAATGATTGATTCACAAACACTCACAGCAACCGTCTTTAAAGGATGCCGATGGCTTAACAAAGAATTTATTTTAACCCGAAAGCCCACTAGTTAATCCGATTCATTATACCAGCTAGTTGCTGCTCAAAATACGTCCGATGGCCCGCTGATTGACAGTGGGCCATCGTGTTTATAGGGGCCGAACGGCCCACAGCCTTGATAAATGGTCGGGTTTGGGGAGACATTTTGCCTAAACTATTGTTTTATAGTAGATGGCCTGGTAAGTTACCAGTTCGTATATGTACAAACCTGACCACAAAAACGATGATTTCACCTTGGTTATTAATGATCCTTATCTTCGGTATCAGCATGTTTGTAAGCTGGCGACTGAAGAGTAAGTTTAGTGAATATTCTCAAATTGGCTTAAGCAACGGCCTTAGCGGTGCTGAGATTGCGCAACAGATGCTCAATGAAAATGGCATTTACGACGTGCGCGTTGTTTCGACGGAAGGTATGCTTACCGATAATTATAATCCGCAGGAAAAAACGGTCAATCTGAGTAATGACGTGTACTATGGCCGTAGCGTAGCCGCAGCCGCCGTAGCCGCTCACGAATGTGGACACGCGGTGCAGCATAAGGCAGCGTACGCCCCGTTGAAGTTACGGTCTGCCCTAGTTCCTGCGTTATCAGTTTCGTCGCAGTATATGCAATGGATTATCCTGATTGGTATTCTGCTGCTGCAAACGACACCTATTCCCCTGGCTATTGGCGTGGGCTTATTTGCCCTCACAACCCTGTTCAGCTTTGTAACCCTGCCGGTTGAGTTTGATGCCAGCCGCCGGGCATTAGCCTGGATTCAGGATCGGGGCGTTGTTAATCAGCGGGAATACGGCTTCGCAAAAGACGCCCTCTGGTGGGCCGCAATGACCTACGTAGTAGCGGCACTGGGTTCGCTAGCAACGTTGCTGTATTATGCCAGTATCCTGATGGGTGGCCGACGCAGCGACTAATCGAGAACAAGACGAAGCGAGCCAATACGCTTCGTAGTCAATAAGAGAAACGGGCCGTCAGAAGATTTTATAGCTTCTGACGGCCCGTTTCTCTTTGGCACTGGTTTTTATTAAGTAAGTGATACAGTACTCACGTTGGCCAATGCTTCGTATCCTGACTCTATTCGTTCTTTGGTAGGTGCGGAGCGGTCGATCAGCGTTCCGGCAACGGCTACCGCTAATGCGATGACAAGCGCAGGCCAGAAACCATCAATGGTAAAGCTGTCCATAAAGCTATCAATCAGCTTCAACAAAATTGCCGTTACAACAATGCGGATAATCCCGGTCAGCAAAAAGAAGGTTATTAAATTAAGCGGAAAACGAATGATCCAGCCAATGAAAAAATTGAGTAGCCCTAGTAATACCGCGATTAACAACGCCGTCCCGAAACTCTTTACCTGAACTTGTGGCATGATATAAGCCAATCCAAAAATTACAGCTGCGTCCAGTAGCAAGTGTAGTATAAGATTCATACAGAAACGTTTAGATGGTTTCCTGAACAACTCGTTCCAAGCGGGGTTGTTTCAATGGATACTACTTTAGCACGACTATGCACCGTCTCTGGCTATTACCTTTATTTTCCTTGTTAGCTTGTGGTACGGGCTCTTCGCAGCAAAAAACAGCGGCTCAGGCCGCTGACTCAACCGGCTATTACCAATACCAGCAGGCCACCCGCGATGGCATCGGCAAGCGGTATCTAGGACGTGAAATAGCGCAGGTGATGGGTCACCTCGGTGCATCCTGGCTCGAACGTCCGGAGCGGGAACGCGAAGAACGAACTGATCTGCTGCTTAAAGCACTTAATTTACGGCCAACGGATGTGGTAGCCGATATCGGCGCAGGTACGGGATTTTTCACATTCCTGATGGCTCCCAAACTACCAAAAGGCAAAGTATTAGCGGTCGATATTCAACCCGAAATGATCGACTACCTTCAGGAAGGAACGGCAAAGCGGAAACTGACGAACGTAGAGCCTGTGCTCGGTACGGAGTCTGACCCCAAACTACCCGCCAACTCTGTCGATCTTGTCATTATGATTGACGCTTACCACGAGTTTTCTTACCCCCGAGAAATGCTCGAAAAGATTGTTTCTTCGCTCAAACCGGATGGTCGTGTTGTTTTGGTCGAATACCGTGCGGAAGACCCTAGCGTTCCCATAAAAGAACTTCACAAGCTAAGTGTCGCTCAGGCCAGCAACGAGATGAAAGCAGTTGGACTACGATTGATTAAGAACGACCGTCGTTTGCCACAGCAGCACATCATGTTTTTCGGCAAGTAACAACTAATCATTGTGTTCTACTACCCCTCAGTCTGAGCGGGTCTTCTCGTTTATTCCCTTCATCCATAGCGAATCGCTTGATACTCAAAATCATATTAATGATTTTTTAAGGATAAATACCCTTAAATCTAAGACTGCTTTAATTCAGGGCAATCGTTTCTGTCCGTCATTTGCAGTTGTTATGCTAGTACTACACCGAGCGAACGAAGCGGTCCAATTCAAACAATTTAGTTAGTACTAGTCGATTATGTTGATCCAATGCACAGCGCATATTTTACTGATTTCAACCAGATTGGTATGAAACTTTTGTTTATTGACAATACGGCTACGGAAGTCGACTGGATACGTAGGCGTTTAGAAGTTGAGAATAATCAAGTTATTGTCAGCACTGATTCACAAACAGGCTGGACGATGGCTCACCAAGCGCATTATGATGTAGTTCTTTTAACGGTTCACATTCCGGAAGGTGGTCAAGCAGAAACATCTTACCAGTGGATAGCCCAAGCCCACGATGCACCGTTACTCCTGATTATTTCGCCCGATACACCGGCAAACAAGGCCTGGGGGTTAGAGGCTGGGGCCGATGATTGCGTTGGTCATTCCATCGACATTCGTGAGCTAATGGCTCGGGTTACCGCGCTTTATCGACGCAAAGCCGGACAATTTCCAATGAGATCCGTATTGAAAGCGGGGGATCTGGAAATCAAGCTGCTCGAAAAATCGGTATACCGTGCCGGAAAGCGTATCGATCTGCTCCCCCGCGAATACTATCTGCTGGTTTTTCTGATGCAAAATCAAGGGCGGGTTCTGTCAAAAAAGGAAATTCTCGAAAGCGTCTGGAATGCCAGTGATGCAATTCGGCTCAATACGGTGGAAGTGTACATCAATTATTTACGGAACAAGATTGACCGCCAATCACCGGTTAAGCTGATTCACACCGTTGTTGGCATGGGATACGTTATTCGAAATCCCGAAAAATCGTCGGAGGAGTAATTGCCGAATAAGTACTTGACCTAAGCGTTCGACAACGCCACAAAAGGCCGTACCTTTGCGGTATGAATACGACCCTGCATCAGCGTCTCGACACGATTCCTTCGCCCAGCTTCGTTCTGGAAGAAGCAAAACTTCGCCGTAATCTCGAACTCATCGACTCCGTTCAGAAAGCAGCCGGTGTTACTATCATTCTGGCTCTGAAAGGGTTTTCGATGTACAGTGCTTTCCCGCTGGTACGGGAATACCTGAGCGGAGCAACAGCCAGTTCTCTGAACGAGATTAAACTCGTCAACGATTACATGGGTGTGCAGGCGCATGCCTACATACCCGCTTACCGCGACGATGAATTCGATGAAGTTGTTCAGCGCAGCAGCCACCTGACGTTCAACTCGTGGAGTCAGTGGGAGCGCTTTAAGGATCGGGCCGTTGGGCGTGTTTCGTGTGGCATTCGGGTAAACCCCCAATATTCGGAGGTAGCAACGGAAATGTACAATCCATGCGTACCCGGTTCGCGTCTCGGTGTAACCCGCGACCAACTCCCGGATCAATTACCCGAAGGGCTGGAAGGAATTCATTTCCATACGCTGTGCGAAAACGATTCGTTCACGCTTGAACGCACATTAAACGCCCTGGAAAGTCGGTTTGGCGATTTACTGCACCAGGTTAAATGGGTCAACTTCGGCGGAGGACACCTGATGACCCGCGAAGGCTACGACACCAATCACCTTGTTCAGCTGCTTACGGCTTTCCGTCAGAAATACAACGTCGATGTCATCCTGGAACCTGGCTCGGCCATTGCCTGGCAAACGGGTGTGCTGGTTTCGACAGTACTCGATGTATTGGACAGTCAGGGTATTCAGGTCGCAATCCTCGATACATCCTTTGCGGCTCACATGCCCGATACACTCGAAATGCCTTATAAGCCTCGAATTCTTGATTCGTACCATGAGCCCGTGGCCGGGAAACCGACGTACCGGTTAGGTGGAATGACCTGTCTGGCGGGTGACTTTATGGGTGATTACTCCTTCGACAAACCGTTGGCAATTGGCGACAAAATCGTATTTGACGATATGATCCATTACACGATGGTCAAGACCACTACCTTTAACGGCGTCAACCTGCCAAATATCGGCATCTGGAAAGAAAGCGATGAATTTCAGCTGGTCCGGACCTACGGATACGACAGCTTCAAAGACCGGCTCAGCTAGTCAGTAGCGTGAAATCTACAGCCGATTTCACGCTACTACTTATCTTATGCGGCTCCTTCTAACAAACAAAAAACCTGCGCACAATATGGCCCGCAGGTTTTTATCAGACAGCTAAAGGTGTACTGCACAAGGCAATTACGGAAGTAAAACTACGCAACGTTTGCCTCAACGGCAACGTAACGGTTCAGTTTATTTCTTCTCAAACTCGCGGTGGTACGCAGCTTTGTACAGTTCCTCTTCGGGTAAGCTCTTAAAGTATTCATACGTAATCCGAAGTCCTTCGGCCCGCGATACTTTTGGCTCCCAGTCAAGAATGGCTTTGGCTTTGGTGATGTCGGGTTGACGTTGTTTCGGATCATCCTTCGGCAAATCTTTCAGGACCAGCTTTTGGCTCGTACCCGTAAGCTTGATGATCTCTTCGCCGAATTCTTTGATCGTGATTTCGGATGGATTGCCAATGTTAACTGGGTACGCGTAATCGCTCAGCAGCAACCGGTAAATTCCTTCAACCAGATCGTCAACGTAGCAGAACGAACGCGTCTGACTACCATCACCGAAAACGGTCAAGTCCTCGCCCCGTAGCGCCTGCCCAATGAAGGCGGGTAGAACCCGTCCGTCGTTCAGTCGCATCCGTGGACCATATGTGTTAAAAATCCGAACGATACGCGTTTCCAGACCGTGGTAGGTATGGTAAGCCATCGTTATCGCTTCTTGGAAACGCTTGGCTTCGTCGTAAACGCCACGCGGCCCAATCGGATTCACGTTGCCCCAGTATTCTTCGGGCTGTGGGTGAATGGTTGGATCGCCGTAAATTTCTGACGTAGAGGCAATCAGAACGCGAGCGCCTTTTACGCGAGCTAATCCCAGACAGTTATGAATACCTAACGAACCTACTTTCAGCGTCTGGATCGGAATTTTAAGGTAATCGATGGGGCTGGCGGGCGAAGCAAAATGCAGGATGTAATCCAGTTCACCCGGTACGTGAATAAACTTGGAAACGTCGTGGTGGTAGAATTCAAAATTCGGCAGATGAAACAGATGCTCGATGTTACGAATGTCACCGGTGATTAAGTTGTCCATCGCGATGACGTGGTAGCCTTCCTTGATGAACCGGTCGCACAGATGCGACCCTAAAAATCCGGCTCCGCCGGTAATTAAAACACGCTTCATTCAGTATTGGGTTTGTGGTTATAATTGTGGGTTGTACCACCAAGTGATCAGCCTAAGCACTTACGCCGACCAAGCTAGGCATTACAACCCACGAATCATAAACTAGATCAGGCTTTTTGTTCGACAGGGGCCAGAACCGCTTCCCGCCCTACGCTGATGTACGTGTAGTTTAACTCACGCATCTGGTCCAGTTCGTACACGTTCCGACCGTCGAAGATCACCCGGTTCTTCAACAGCAGGTTCATCTTGTCGAAATCCGGCGTACGGAACAGCGGCCATTCGGTGATAATTACCAGCGCGTCAGCATCATCCAACGCTGCGTACTGCGTATGCGCGTACGAAACGGCGTTGCCAATAAGGCCACGTACGTTTTCCATTGCCTCAGGGTCGTAAACCGTTACTTTCGCACCTGCTTCGATCAATGCTTTGATGTTATCGAGTGCCGGAGCTTCGCGGATATCATCCGTATAGGGTTTGAAGGCCAATCCCCAAACAGCGATGGTTTTGCCTTTCAGATCACCACCAAAGTAATCCAGGATCATTGGCATCAACTTCGTTTTCTGGGCGTAGTTGACATCCATTACCGACTTCAACACTTTGAAATCGTAATCGAAATCTTTAGCCGTTTTAGCGAGTGCCTGCACATCTTTTGGAAAACAGCTACCGCCGTAACCGATACCCGCAAACAGGAAGCGCTTACCAATACGGCTGTCGGTACCAATACCGCGACGGATATCGTCTACGTTCGCACCCGCCCGTTCGCACAGGTTAGCAATCTCGTTCATAAACGTGATTTTGGTAGCCAGGAACGCGTTTGCCGCGTATTTCGTCATTTCGGCGGAACGCTCGTCCATGAAAATAACGGGGTTACCCTGACGAACCAGCGGTGCGTAAAGGCGGTTCATAACCCCCTTGGCCCGCTCCGACTTGGTACCAATAACTACCCGGTCAGGCTTCATAAAGTCTTCTACGGCAACACCTTCCCGCAGGAATTCAGGGTTCGACACAACATCGAAATCAACCTTGGCGTTATCAGCAATGTGCGCGTGTACTTTCTCAGCCGTACCGACCGGAACAGTGCTTTTATCGACAATTACTGCGTATTGATTCAGGATCGGGCCCAAATCGCTGGCAACTTTCAGAATATACTTCAGGTCGGCCGAACCGTCTTCACCAGGAGGAGTAGGCAGCGCCAGGAAAATAACTTCGGCACCTTTGATTCCTTCTTCCAGATTGGTGGTGAACGACAAACGACCCTGTTCCACGTTCCGATGGAAAAGTACGTCCAGACCCGGCTCATAAATGGGAATGATGCCGTTATTCAGTTTTTCAACTTTGCGTTCATCGATATCAACGCATGTTACCTGGTTACCGGTCTCCGCGAAACATGTTCCCGTGACAAGGCCTACATATCCAGTTCCTACAACTGCCAGTTTCATATAAAAAAGTCAAAGTAAAATTTATAAACGATTGAGGTAGATTTTACATACGTACCTGCCGGCCCGATTTCACAAAAATAGGAGTTTTTCAATAACAGCCTAGGACCCACGCAGAATTGTGACTTACCGGTAATAATTCAGCCTTTTACTAAATGTATTCAGTATGAACAGCAATACTTTTTTGACAAATATACAAAATATAGATATCAATGATTATTTGTTTTAATATTTTTTAATATAGTAACAAAATCAAATCGATTTCTGCTTTTTCTAGTGAATACTACCTGGTAATTATCTGACAAAACGGAATTGGTACTTTACAACAAATTGCTTAAATTTCTTTTAAATCACTTCATCGAATAACACCCTTATATGACTAACGAAATTGTAGAAAATCAAGAATTAATAGCCCAATCTGTTCGGGATTTGAGTGACCGGTTGATTCGCCCAAACGTACGACAGTGGGACGAGGAGCAGCATTTTCCGCTTGACCTGTTTAAACAACTCGGTGATCAGGGCCTGATGGGCATGCTGGTACCGGTTCACTACGGCGGAACGGGCCTTGGCTACCGGGAGTACGTAACGGCAATTGTTGAACTAGCCCGTGTGGATGGCTCTGTAGGTCTGTCGATGGCTGCGCATAATTCCCTATGCACAAATCATATTCTGCTGTTCGGCAGCGAAACGCAAAAGCAAATCTATTTACCCCAACTAGCTACTGGCGAATGGATCGGTGCCTGGGGACTGACCGAACCGAATACAGGATCGGATGCCGGTAACATGCGTACAACAGCCATCCGGCAAGGCGACGAATGGGTACTCAACGGAGCCAAAAACTTTATTACGCACGGACGAAGCGGCAACGTAGCCGTGGTTATTGCCCGAACGGGTGAACCCAACACCCCGCACAACGCCACTGCTTTTGTGGTTGAGCGCGGAACGCCCGGCTTTTCGGGGGGCCGTAAAGAAGATAAGCTAGGCATGCGAGCATCTGAAACCACCGAAATGCTGTTTCAGGATTGCCGTATTCCAGATAGCCAACGATTGGGTGCAGTAGGAGACGGATTTGTTCAGTCGCTTAAAGTGCTGGACGGCGGACGAATTTCAATCGCAGCCTTAAGCCTGGGCATCGCTTATGGAGCTTATGATGCGGCTCTGGCCTACGCCAAAGAGCGGGAACAGTTTGGGCAACCGATCGCCAATTTCCAGTCTATTAGTTTTAAGCTTGCCGATATGGCGACGGATATTGAAGCGGCCAAACTGCTGACTTATCAGGCAGCCGATTTGAAAGATGCTGGTAAGTCGGTAACAAAAGAATCAGCGATGGCCAAGCTATTTGCGTCTGAAACCGCCGTGCGAGTTGCCAACGAAAGCGTACAGATATTTGGCGGTTATGGCTACACAAAAGATTTTCCGGTAGAAAAATTCTATCGAGATGCAAAGCTTTGCACTATCGGTGAAGGAACCAGTGAAATTCAGAAAGTAGTTATTTCCCGACAAATTCTTAAATAACTCAGCAAAAAGCAGAACGGGTACGTAGACTGATCTACGTACCCGTTCTGCTTTTTGCTTGTGTAAATGGCGCTATACCTACACTGTTCTGCGTGATCCTTTGATCAGAGCCGCAATACCCAGGATGATGACAGCACCAACGAATGATGTTAAGATTTGATCAACTATACCACCCGACCGGCCAAATATCCAGCCGCCTACAAAACCACCGGCAATACCGAGAAGGATTTCAGCGAAGAGCGAAAACGAAAACCGTTTGAAGACGAGGTCGGCGAGCCATCCGGCTACCGCACCTACTAAGATAGAAACTAAGATTCCCATGATTATTGAATGTTGAGTAATAAAAATCTATTGTGAAAACAGGTACATAACTTCGGCCAATAAAACTTTGTTTACGATTTAATACCAATAATTGCCAGCATTCGTCCTGTTTGTCCATTTTCGGCCCGGTATGAGAAGAAAATATCGTTGTTAAGCACTGTCGAAAAAGAAGATACCTCTATTTGCGTTGATGGGACACCAAAACGGATAAGCTGCTGCCGGTTGGCTGCTTTCAGATTTACACAATCTTTCAACGTTTGCGCGTCTTTCTGTACGAACTCAGGCGCAAACCGTTCGGCTACTTCCGGTCCCACTTCGAAGGAGCATTCGTCAATGCAGGTTCCGACGTAAGCGTAGCAATTGGCAGCGCTGGTACCGAACTGTTGCTCCATCGTTGTTAGCGTTTTGGCCACGATTTCGCCGGATGTTCCGCGCCAGCCCGCATGAATAGCCGCTACTGCCCGATTAGCCTTATCGTAAATTAGAATCGGTGTGCAGTCAGCTACGGTCACCCCAACAAACAAACCTGGTTTGTCGGTAATCAGCGCATCGTAACCGTTAAAACGCCCTGCTTCCGTGGCATACAATACCTCCATGCCATGCACTTGATGCGAAGAAGCAAACCGGCGATCCACATCGTCAATTCCCAGCGACAGAAAAAAGCGACGCCTATTCTCGTTTACGTTGTCCGGTTCGTCGTTTGTATTGATTCCCAAATTGAGCGAAAGAAACGGTGCTGGGCTAACCCCGCCATGACGTGTACTTTCGGCTGTTATTAAATCAGAGAAGTCGGAAAATACCGCGGGAATATGGTAAGAAGTCATTAGTTGGTCAGTTGTTCAAGCGTATTGAGTAAGACAATACGACAAAATTGCAATCAAAAGCCTGTCTATCCTAAAAGCCCTACGCTCGATCATCCTTGTTTTCTTACCACTCATCCTTCCGAAAAACCGCTCTGGTAGTTTGTAATGCATAGTACTATCCAGGGCCTATATCTTTGTTTCACCAATCCGGACGATCCCGGCTAACTTTTGAACGAAACGAAAAAACATACTATTATGAAAACGATCCTCAAATCCCTGCTTTTCTCGCTGTCACTTGGCGTATTTACCTCGATGGTTTCCTTTGCTGAAGCCAAACCTGTTGGCCGTCCCGCCAACGTAGCGGCTTACAAAGCTGGGGTATACACAACTGTTTCGGGTCAACTGAGTATTGCGCTTAACAAAGAGATCGGTGGCGCGGTCGATATTCGTCTGAAAAACGCCGGAGGGACCGTGTTGTACAGCCAGCATTTAGGTAAGAACGAAAGCCAGTACCGTACCCGTCTGAACATGAACGAACTGCCGGACGGTACGTATCAGGTAGAAATTTCAAATGGCGTTGAGACAACCACCCATACAATTACCATTGCAACGCAGCAGCCAAGCACACCAAGCCGCGTTATCGCGCTGAACTAACCACCCCAAAAACTTTACGCAAAACCTCGCCCGGACAACAGGGCGAGGTTTTGCTATTACAGACTTTTCATAGTACTTAATCCCTCATTTGTTAGTAAGCCAGCCAACATCAGCCCGCCATCTTTGTTGTATACCCAAGAAACTTTTGGCCTACAGATCATTGCCTGGTCTGTGGCCATCAAGGAAAAGACCGTAAGACTTCCTCAATGACTTTAGCGGGAGCTTCTTTGCTTATCCCCTATACTTAACTCGTTCGCTAACCGATAACAGCCTTTTGTTCATGGTACCCACTGACCACCCTCTCACATCGCCTACAAACTGGGCTGGCATTGCGTCTAATACTGAGTTCTGGTCGCAACTAGCACAGACATTACTGCCTGGTTACGTCAATACGTGCCGCTGGTTTGCCGGAAAAGCTCGTCAACAGACCGGGTTTGCGGCCAAGACGGTACACACGATTCCACTTCCCGACGGCGATGTAGCGTATCTGCTGATACTGGAAGCGACCTACGCCGATGGCATTCCCGAACTGTATCAGCTTCCTTTGTCTTTCATTGCCGACTCAATAGCGAATTCTCTTCCTTTTCAACTAGCGGACGTGCCCGACAAAGGACGTATCGGCGAAGTGGCGCTGGATCATCATGCTGGCGTATTGATCGATGCCATTTATGACGAACGCTTTCGACGGGCTTTGTTTACTAATATTTATACCGATCAGGTATTGCCACAGCCTGACGGGCAACTCACGTTTCACAAAGGCAAAGGGTTGGAGGAAGGCGACGATACGCTGAGTTCGCGGGTGCTACCGGTCGATTCCAGCAATTCAGCGATGGTTTTTGGAGAAAAGTATTTTATGAAACTGTACCGAAAGCTATTCCAGGAGACGAACCCGGAAGTCGATATGGTCGCGTTTCTGACGGATAAAAGCAGCTTTGACCACATCCCGGCCTTCGGCGGTAGCATCGTCTGGCAGCATCCCGATGCCGCTCCATCCGACGGTGCCGATATTACCCTGGGCATGGTTCAGCGTATGGTTCCAAATGACAAGGATTCGTGGATGCAAACCGGCGACTACCTCAACGATTTTCTGTATGCCGTTCCGCAACGACTTTTTGCCATCCGGGAAGATGTGTTTGAAAAAGTTGAGTTGCTTGGTAAACGAACCGGGGAAATGCACTGTGCGCTCTACAAACCCAATGCCGACGCTGACTTTGCCCCCGAACCGATAACAGATGAATACCGTGCCTTCATGATTAAGCGGTTGGAAGATTTGCTGGAACGCCGGTATGCGCTGCTCATCGATAATTACACCAAGCTCGATTCACAGGCGCAGCGACTGGCGTGGGTATTCATGGAAGCGAAGGAAATGATCGAAACATTTATCGATGATTTCAGAAAACGTCCGCTCGGTTCGCTCCGCATTCGGATCCACGGCGATTACCACCTTGGTCAGGTGCTGGCAACCCGCAATGACTTTGTCATCATTGATTTTGAAGGTGAGCCGGAAAGCAGCATTACCGAACGCAAGATCAAGCACTCGCCCCTCAAAGACGTAGCAGGCATGATTCGCTCCTACCACTACGCCGTGTCGGCAAAGCTGTTTAACTCTTCCGAAACCGACGACCTGGACCCGGAGCACTTGCAGCGCGTTTCGGACCGGTGGTTTTATCTGATTCGTGACACGTTTATGAATGCGTATCAGGATGTTTTTGGCACGCCCCATCCGTTGTTCAAAAACAACAACGAGTTGAATTTCCTGCTATTGATCTACCTGCTCGAAAAGGCCGTTTACGAATTAGGATACGAGATCAGCTACCGACCATCGTGGGTTAAAATTCCGCTCCGGGGGATTATCGATGTCATTCGCGAAATTGAAAAAATTCTGCTGAGTGAGGGAGAAATCGAGGCCGACATACCGTTATTGCAGACCGGTTTGTTGCAAGCCAAAAATTTGTAATTGCAGCGTTAGTCAGGCCCGTTTCATGAGCATCTTTCAAGACACAGTTGTCATTATCACCGGCGCGGGTTCGGGTATTGGACGGCAGCTTGCCATTCAGGCCGTTGCAAAAGGAGCAACCGTTATCGCAACCGA
Organism: Spirosoma oryzicola; assembly: GCF_021233055.1. Taxonomy (NCBI): domain Bacteria; kingdom Pseudomonadati; phylum Bacteroidota; class Cytophagia; order Cytophagales; family Cytophagaceae; genus Spirosoma; species Spirosoma oryzicola. The sequence continues at coordinate 4,822,436 of NZ_CP089538.1, forward strand.
CATCAATGAGGGCGGCCTGGCCGAAACTCGTACGGGCTCGTCGGGTGATATGACCTTGCTGCGGCTGGACGTGTCGGATGCGGACGCGATAAAGACGTTTGCCGATCAGGTCATTCCAACGCTGAACAACCGCCGGCTTATACTGATCAACAATGCGGGTGTAGCCTTGGGAAGCGGCCCTTTTTCGGATACCGATCTCGACGATTTCGAATGGCTACTGACCATAAATCTCTGGGGAGTTATTCGGATGACGAAAGAGTTCCTGCCGTACTTGCAGAGTCAGGATCGGGCGGGCAGACAAGCCGGACACATTGTCAACATGTCGAGTGTTCTTGGACTGGCAGGGGTGATGAACCAGTCGGCCTATAGCACGGCCAAGTTTGGCGTACGGGGATTTACTGACGTGTTGCGTATGGAATTGCTGGACACCCGGATTGGCGTCACCTGTGTGCATCCGGGTGGTATAAAAACCAACATTGCGATCAACGCACGCGTTGGCAAAAACAGCCAGGTAACCGATGCTTTACTGGAGAAAAGCGCCAGTAGTTTCGAAGAAATGGCTAGAACCACCCCCGAAGAGGCCGCCCGCCAGATCTGGCATGGTGTCGAAAAAAACAAAGCCCGTATCCTGATCGGCTCCGATGCGCGAATGATCGAACGGATCACAAGACTTTTCCCGACAGCGTATGTAAAAATGATGCGCAAGCAGATCGAGAACGTGTTCGCAACAAACCGCTAAGGATTTTTTCTAACTTTCCGCTTCTGATCGCGTTCAATATTCTAGCTATACCAGTCCTAAACAATGGCAAAACGTAAAACCATGATGGCAGCGTCTGACAACCCACCGGCTGACGTAGAACAGCCTGCTTCATCAACCCCCAATACCGATCAACCGATGCAATCAGGTAATCCAGAAGCGTACTCCCGCTTCACTGATTTTGATATCTACCTGTTTCGGGCAGGCAAGCACCAGCGTCTATACGAAAAATTTGGCTCACATGTTGTTGAGCATAATGGCGTTGTAGGAACCTATTTTGCCGTATGGGCTCCTTCCGCCCGCTACGTGTCCGTGATTGGCAATTTCAATGGTTGGAACAAAGGAAGCCATTCGCTGGCTGTGCGCTGGGACTCGTCGGGTATCTGGGAAGTATTTATCCCGAATATCGGCAGAGGAGAAACCTACAAATACTTCATTGTCAACGAAAACGGTCGCGAATTAGAAAAAGGCGACCCGTACGCACACCTTTGGGAAGTTCCTCCGCATACGGCTTCCCTGGTGTGGGACACCTATTACGAGTGGAACGATCAGGAATGGATGACCACCCGTAAGGAAAAAAATGCGCTGAATGCCCCAATTTCGGTCTATGAAGTGCACCTGTCATCCTGGCGACGTGACCCTTCCGACCCGGATCGTGAGCTGAGCTACGGCGAAATTGCCGACGCGCTGGTTCCTTATGTGCAGGAGATGGGCTTTACGCACGTTGAGTTTATGCCCATCATGCAGTATCCATATGCACCATCCTGGGGATATCAGATCACGGGTTATTATGCGCCCAGCAGCCGCTTTGGTACGCCACAGGATTTCATGGCGTTAATCGAGAAACTGCACCAGGCCGGTATCGGCGTATTGCTGGACTGGGTTCCCTCCCACTTCCCCGGCGACGCGCACGGTCTGTACGAGTTCGATGGTTCGCACCTGTACGAACACCCCGACCCGCGCAAAGGCTACCACCCCGACTGGAAAAGTTATATCTTCAACTACAGCCGACCAGAAGTACGGTCGTTCCTCCTGTCGAATGCGTTGTTCTGGCTGGATCGCTGTCACGCTGACGGCTTGCGGGTGGATGCGGTAGCGTCTATGCTTTACCTAGATTACTCGCGGAATGCGGGCGAATGGGAACCCAACATGTTTGGCGGTCGCGAAAATCTAGAGGTCATTTCACTGCTCAAAGAAATAAACGAAGCGGTCTACAGCGAATTCCCCGATGTGCAGACAATAGCGGAAGAGTCTACGGCATTTCCGGGTGTATCACGACCTGTCTTTACGGGTGGACTCGGCTTTGGCATGAAGTGGATGATGGGCTGGATGAACGATACGCTACGGTATTTCGAGCGCGATCCGGCTTTCCGCAAATTCCACCAGGATAATCTGACATTCAGTACGGTGTATGCGTTTACCGAAAACTTTATGCTGCCTCTCTCGCACGATGAAGTTGTCTACGGTAAACAGTCGCTCGTCGGCAAAATGCCGGGCGACGAATGGCAGCGCTTTGCCAACCTACGCCTGCTTTTCTCGTATATGTTTACGCACTCTGGCAGCAAATTGCTATTTATGGGTGGCGAATTTGGGCAAACATCGGAGTGGAAGTTTGACACTAGCCTCGACTGGCATCTGCTGGAGTTTGCTCCTCATAAGGGAATAGCCGCCTGCGTCAAAGCGCTGAATCAGCTTTACAAAAATGAACCCGCTATGTATGAGCGTAGCTATACAGCGGATGGTTTCGAGTGGATCGATACGTCTGACCGGGAAAACAGCATCATCACCTACGCCCGTAAAGGTGATCGCCCTGAGGAGACCTTGCTGATAGTTCTTAACATGACGCCCGTTCCGCGCGCAGACTACCGCATTGGTGTTCCGTCGGCGGGTTCATACCAGGAGATTTTCAACAGCGATGCCAAAGAGTTTTACGGCAGTGGCATCGGTAACCAAGAACCGCTGGCGAGTGAAGAGTCGGCCTGGCACGGACGCCCGCAGTCGATTCGACTGAATGTGCCCCCACTAGGTGCGATTGTCTTAAAAATCAGCGCGGAATCGTAGTTCATTGGACAGGACACGGCTTTGACGGCTAATTTGATTCAGAACCGCTTAAAAAAGCGATACAATCAGATTAGTTGTCAAAGCCGTGTCGTATCAGTTCAGGCCCTATCTTTGCCGACTCGTCATCTGATCAGCTTGCATGAAGAAGTTTATTATAGCGGTATTAACTCTGTTTTCCATTCCTGGTTTTGCCCAGTCACCCGTATCAACTCGTTTGAGTAGTGGTTATGACGTGGGTATGGCTTACTCCAAAAACAACTACAATCCGTCATTGGCGTACTACCAAATGATCAACATCGGCGAGCGCAAGCTGTTTTCGCTGGGATGGACATTGAGATTAGGGGCTTATTACGGAGATAATCTGAACTATTATACCGCGCCAGCCCGGTTGACACGCGGCAAGACAGGCTTTAATGCGCTATCTGAACCGCTGATTATCAAAAACATCGACACGGTCAGGATGGACTATTCGTCAATGACGTCCTTAAACCTGGGAATACGCGCCCAAGTTAATTTGGGAGTTGTTGAGTTGGGAGCCAGCGCGGAGTTGCTCGGTCTCACTTTGGGCAAGTCCCGGACAGGCCGCTACCGTTCATCGACGGGATATTACAAGCAAACGAATGCAGCCGGAGTTGACTCAACGATTTATTTTCGGGTTGCAAACGCGGATCAGAAGACGCGCCCCAGCCGCCTGAATGTCCGGCTGTTAGGTGACAACGATATTGGTACGCTCTCGACGGAAGTGTACGCCCGGATTCGCATTAGCCAGCGTCTTTCGGCCAGAGTCGCTTATCAATGGCTTACCACTGAAATCAAGGTAAATAACAGAGACGCCGAAGCCGACAATGATCGCTTCCGGAGCCGGGTAGGAATGGTTTATGCAGGTCTTACCTTCCCCATATTTTATTAGTTTCTTCAACCAGCATTACCCAGGAAGTGTATCTTCTGCGGTAGTGCTGGTTGCCATGTTTTTAGGCGCTAGCATGCGATAACAACCGAGCATTTATAGGTTCTTGCTTTGCAATTACGCAAACAAGATTACTTTTTTCACTACGAATAATCACGTTTAGTAACAGTATTCTTTGACAAAATAAGGCTTTTACCAAACAGATAACCGTGACAACTCCACACGTGGCTTCCTGAGTCACTAGATTGTCGGATATTTTGCCACATCGTTACAAATTCTGTTATCTTTCGGTTAAAAAGATTCCTCACCGCTGGTTTGTTATCACGTCATGAAATCGCCTATATCCTGCTTCTTAATTGATGACGATGAAGACGATCAGGAAATTTTTTTACTGGCGTTACGAAAATTGGACGCGTCTATCGCCTGCTCTTGTGCCGACAATGGCGCCGATGCCCTGCTTCGACTTCGCCAGGACGAAGCGTTTAAGCCTACTTATATTTTTCTGGATTTGAATATGCCGGGCATGAACGGAAAACAATGCCTGACCGAACTGAAAAAGATTGCGCGTCTCCAGCATACGCCGATCTTTATTTACTCGACCTCATCGGACATGAGAGACCGAGTTGAAGCGGAGAAACTTGGTGCAGAAGGATTTCTGACCAAGCCCGCCCAGGTTTCAACGTTGATTAATCAGTTGTCGCAACTATTTTTGAACTATCCGAACGGCAGAGCGTAGTTCATCATGGAAACCAATAGTGCAGACCCGCGTCTTTACCCATTCCTCAATCAAAAGGACGAACTTGATCAGTTAATCCGTTCACTGGACTGGTCTGCGAGTCCACTGGGCTCAATTGACACCTGGCCACAGAGTTTACAGACCACACTCAGCATCGTTATGGCCTCACCCCTCCCGATGGCTTTGTTGTGGGGTTCTGAGTGCATCTGCTTTTACAATGACTCCTTTCGGTCAAGCCTCGATATTGACGGCCATCATGTACAAGCGCTGGGACGTAGTTTGAAAATAGCTTTTCCTGAATGGTGGCATGCTATTGAACCCCTAGTAAATCAAGCCTTTGGGGGCGAAACAGTCCGGAGTGACGACCAGTTACCCCCTATTTATCGGCAGGAGCACCCGGAAAATGTATACTGGACGCTAAATTATAGTCCTGTACTCGATGAGTCGGGTAGGCCGGGCGGTGTGTTGATTACAGGAATAGAAAGCCAGGCGCTTGCTCAGTTGAAAGAAAGTCAGGCAAAGTTACAGCTTGCTTTACAAGCTAGCGAGCTAGGAATCTGGGTACTTGATCCGTTACAGAAAACGGTTCATATGGATGCCCGTTGCCAGGAATTGTACGGCTTTTTGAAAAATGAGCAGGTCACTTATTCCGACGTCCTAAACCATATTTACCCGGAAGACCGCCCGCGTGTAGACACGACCGTTATGCAAACGTTGGCTCCCGGCTCCAATGGTCAGTACGACATCAAGTTTCGAACGCTTGCTCTCGAAGACAACCGATTACGCTGGATACATTGTCAGGGAAAGGCACACTTTAACGACCAAGGACAGGCGGACCGCTTCGCCGGAACGGCACGAGACATCACGGAACAGGTCGTTACCCAGGAAGAGCAGGAAAATACCGAGGAGCAGGCAAGACTGGCCGTAAGCAGCGCCGGTGCCGGAACCTTCTTTATTGACCTAGAGCATGACACGGTTGTGTGTTCGCCTACCCTTGCCAAAATTTTTACGGGCAATGAACTGACGGGTCTTACGCGGAATATGCTCATCACCTACATTCTGCCGCAGGATCGCCCCAGACGCGACAAAGCCTATGAAGAAGCAGCTCGTACCGGAAAGCTACGCTATGAAGCCAGAACGACCTGGGACGACGGGAGTATCCATTGGCTACGCGTGATGGGAACCTACCTGAACAATCCTGCGGGTAAGCCAACTCGTTTTGCGGGTATTGCTCAGGACATCACCGCTGAAGTCGAAGCCAGTCTAGAGCAGCAGCAATTTACTTCGTTGGTAGAAGGCAGCCCTGAATACATGAGCATCGCCAGTTTGGACGGGCCTATCCTCTACGTAAACCCTTACGGTCTGGAACTGCTGGGTCTAAAAAAAGAGGAGATCTCATCCAAAAAGCTGAGTGATTTCTTTACGCCCGAAGATTGGGAAATCGTTCTGAACACGCAAATACCCCTTTCTATTTCCCACAAACGTTGGACAGGCGTTCAGCATTACCGAAATTTTCAGACAGGCGAGCGTATTCCTTTGGACATTAAACGGTTCGTGATTACCGATCCCGTCACGGGAGAACCTTACGCCCTCGTAGCAACGGGCCGCGACTTACGCCCTGAGTTAGCAGCCAGAAAAGAACTGGAGGAAAGTGAAGCGGCTCTGCAAAAAGTAAACCAACGACTAGAAATAGCGTTGAATGCGGGCCACTTAGGTTCTTATGAGCTCGATTTGACAAGCGGAATTATGCAATGTACCCCGCAGTGCAAAGCCAATTTCGGTTTGCCCGTAGCGGCTACGCTTAATTTCCCGGATCTACTCCGCATAATCCTCCCCGACGACCGACAACTCGTTCAACGGGCAGTCGATTTGGCAATTGCCGACAAGTCTACCTACAAAGCGGAATACCGTGTTGCCTGGCCCGACGGTTCGATTCACTGGATCAGAGCTTCTGGTCAGACAACGTATGACGAAGCGGGGATGCCGCTAACCATGGTTGGCATTACAATGGACATTACGGTCCAGCGAATGGCGCAACAAGACCTCGAACGGCAGGTTCAGGAACGAACCCGTGACCTGATTAATACCAACCAGGAACTCGTTCGGACCAATCACGAGCTAGAGCAATTTGCGTACATCGCCAGCCACGACCTCCAGGAGCCACTTCGCAAGATACAAAGCTTTGCGGGTCTGCTTCCCGACAACCGTTATGACGACGAACTCTTTGCGCTCTACCTCGATAAGATAATGAAGTCGGCGCAACGGATGTCGGCGTTGATTAAGGCGGTTCTCAACTATTCTCGTCTTTCCAAATCCGATGAGCAGTTCGCCAAGACAGACCTTAATCAGATCATCCGGCATGTACTAACGGACTTTGAACTGCTGATTGACGAAAAAAAGGCGGTTATCCAAATTAAGGAACTACCAGTCATCGAAAGTATTCCCATGCAGTTGCATCAGCTATTCGCGAATCTGATCAGCAATGCATTGAAGTTTGCCCGTGAGGTACCGGTCATCGACATTGCGTCGCAGTCCGTTCCGGCAAATGAAGTGGAACAACTTGGTTTACAACCCGACGCAACGTACGCTCACCTGACTGTGAAAGACAACGGAATTGGTTTCGATCAGCAATATGCCGACCGGGTTTTTACGATATTTCAACGGCTCAATAACGCCCGAGATTACAGCGGTACGGGCATTGGTCTGGCTTTGTGCCGTAAGATTGTCAACAATCACGGGGGTGTTATCTCCGCCGAAAGCGAGCCCGGACAGGGAGCAACCTTTCACATTTATTTGCCCGTAAGCCAGCCTGCTAAGCCGGTTTAACGCAATGGTTTAGGACCGTGTTGCGTTAAACCGATCCGTAGTTATACCTCCACCGGTTTCAGATCGAAATAGGTTTCAAAAATCGCAGTACCGATCTCATTCGTACGCGTCTGAAAACTGTCGAGATACTGGTGCAATCCTGCCTTGAAAATATCCGATGTCTCGGTAAATTCAATGTCGGCCCGGAGCTTGGAGAGCGTTCGTTCGGCCGAATTACCAAAACCGTTCGAAATGGTATTGCCCGCAATTTCGTAGAGCGACAATTCAGCCTGTCGGATGCAGTGAGCCACAGCGCGCGGAAACATCTTGTCCAGAATCAGGAATTCGACAATGCTGGACGGTGTCAGCGAACGATACTGCTGGCGGTGCATATTGTAGGCACTTACTGATTTCAATACCGCAGACCAGATCATCAGATCAAGCGTAGAGCCTACCGCTTCGACTTCGGGCAAAAGCGTAAAGTATTTTACATCCAGAAAGCGCGAAGTTTTATCGGCCCGTTCCAGAAACCGTCCTAGGCGTCCAAAATGCCAGGCTTCGTTGCGGGTAATCGTCGCATCGATAATGCCGTAAAATAGCTGCGTATCGTTACGGATGTCCGTAAAAAAATTTTGCGTCTGCACCTCACCCCACTGCTGCTTGGGAGACGTGTCACGCATTTTCAGATAAAACTGGTTCAGGTGCTCCCACATCTCCTTGGAAATGACCTCGCGGATAGTACGAGCATTTTCGCGAGCGTTGCTCAGGCACGCCACAATCGAGTTGGGATTGCGCTTGTCGAAGGTCATAAAGTGAATGACATTCTCACGCGTCGGCTGGTCGTAGTGCTTGTCGAACAGGAAGTTATCAGCCGTAGCAATAAGTAGTGGCTCCCATTGCTGGTTGACGTTGGGCGGCAGGTCGAGCGCCAGGTTGAAGTTTACACTCATAAAACGGGCATAGTTTTCGGCCCGTTCGATATAGCGGTGCATCCAGTAAACAGAATTGGCGACGCGGCTCAGCATAGGTAAAACGTTTGGGTTAGCGTGGCGGGTGACTAACAAAAATAGGACTTCATCACTGTTTTACAAGAAGTACTTTCCGTCTCTGGCTATTTTCCAAAATAATCATCTAAAAATAAAGTAATTTGCTGCCGATTCTTTTCTTACTTACCATTATGTCTAAATTGTATTTTTTCCTCCTGTTAAGTGTAGTGTCCGCTACCGCAACGTTAGCCAAAACAAATCCGACCAAACCTAGCTCCAAGTTCTACGAAGTCAGGATTTATTACCCAACACCGGGCAAGTATGCCGAGATCGTTGATCGTTTCCGGCAGTATACAACCCGAATATTTGAGAAGCACGGTATGGAAAATATCGGTTACTGGACCCCAACCGATACATCCCGCAAAGAACTGATTTACATACTGGCTTATCCCAGCCGTGAAGCGCGCGATGCATCCTGGAAAGCGTTTGGTAGCGACCCGGAGTGGAAAGCCGTAGTAGCCAAGACCGAAGCGAACGGCAAACTGGTCGATCATGTCGATCAGATCTTCATGACGGAATCGGATTTCTCGCCCAAGATCAAAACGGCCCAAAAATCACCCGCCCGTATGTTCGAACTGCGGACGTATACACCAGCACCCGATAAACTGGATGCGCTCCTGACACGCTTCCGCGATCATACAATGAAGCTTTTTAGCAAGCACGGCATGACGAATATTGGTTACTGGATCACGCAGGAGAAAGACGGTGGTCAGCCTAAACTGCTTTACATCCTGGCCCACCCCAGCGAAACCGAGGGCAAAGCGCATTTCGATGAGTTCCGCAAAGATCCGACCTGGGTTAAAGCCAAGGGAGAGTCAGAAAAGAACGGCCCATTGACCACAAAAGTCGAATCGGTCTATATGACACCAACGGATTATTCGCCCATTAAATAGATTGACAATGATCTGAACGGGTTGGCTTAATCAAGTCAACCCGTTTTTGTTTTGTGCCGGGCAACAGAACAGCCCCGCTTCCCCACTACATTAGTTCTGGTAACAAAGTCGTAATGAGCAGGTTTTAGGCAAAACGACGACGTTATGAAATCCATTGATAACCTGTTTGATTTACTCAACCAGACAACTTCATCACCCGTATCACGGCAACAATTTCTTAAAACGGCTGGCCGTGGCCTGGCGGTTGGTGCCGTAGGTAGCACTCTGGTCGGATGCGATAAAAAGTCGGAAACGACGGCTTCATCGGCTCCGGCCACGGTTGACACACCCAGCGGTCCGGTGCCCAAATTACCAGCGACATCACCACCAGCCGAAGTACCCGCCGATTCTACAAAACCCATTGAACTCGAACAGATAAAAGCCAAAACCGAACAGCAGGAAGGGTCAACGCCAACGCCTTTAACCGCCGACCAGCGGGTTGGCTACGCAATCGTCGGACTCGGTCACCTGACACTCGACCAGATCCTGCCCGCTTTCGGTGCTGCTAAAAAGTCGAAGGTCGTTGCGTTAGTGAGTGGTAGCCCCGAAAAAATGAAGAAGGTGGCCGCCCAGTACGGTGTCAAAAAAGAAAGTTGCTACAGCTACGCCGATTACGATAAGCTCCGTGACAATAAAGAGGTACAGGCCATTTACATTGTGCTTCCCAACGGTATGCACGCGGAATACACCATCCGGGGGGCGCAGGCGGGTAAGCACATTCTTTGCGAAAAACCAATGGCTAACAGTGCGCAGGAATGTCAGGCAATGATCGATGCCTGCAAGAAAGCGGATCGAAAGCTGATGATTGCCTACCGCATTCAGTACGAACCCCACCACCGGATTGTGCGCGATATGATTCAGGACGGTCAGTTCGGCAAGGTGAAATCGATCATGGCAAATAATGGGCAAAACTCGGACAACCCTGATCACTGGCGGTTCAAGAAAACTCTAGCTGGTGGCGGCTCACTACCCGATGTTGGCTTGTACTGCCTGAACACGATCCGGTATTTGCTGGGTGAAGAGCCAACCGAAGTTGTGGGTTACATTCACAGCACACCCAACGATCCACGTTTTAAGGAGGTAGAGGAACAGGTCAACTGGCTGATGAAATTTCCGAGTGGTATACAAACCAGTTGCGCAACCAGTTACGGTCACCACGACGATAAGAACTACAAAGTTTTGGCCGATACAGGATGGATCAAAATGGACCCAGCCTTTCCGTATACGGGTTTACAGCTCGAAACGAGTCAAGCGCAGGGTAAAGAAAACCAGATTGTTCAGCATAAGATCAGTGATGTAGATCAGTTTGCGACCGAAATGGATCACTTTTCAGAATGCGTCCTGGAAAACAAAGTACCATTCACCCCCGGCGAAGAAGGCCTTCAGGACCAAAAAATCATGGAAGCCATTTACCAGTCGGCGCGGGAAGGTCGCCCGGTTAGGCTAGCTGCTGTTAATAAGAAAGACGCCTTTAGAGGACCTATGCCAAAAGAGTCATAACGGATAATGCACTAGCTGATTTCGACTAATTTTGAACGATTTTTCGGAATCAGTTGGTGTTTTTGCGCATCTACTACAGCACGACAAACTCCACCCGCCGATTTTTCTTTCGGTTCTCTTCGTTGTTGTTGGGAGCTAGTGGGTCCAACGGTCCGCGCCCGACCGCTTTCAGCCTACTTTTTTCGACTCCTTTACGAATCAGGTAATCAATCACCGACTGGCATCGGTCGCGGGAAAGTTTGGTGTTTAACTCGAAATCTCCCTGATTGTCCGTATGACCGCGAATTTCAATTTGTAATGACGGATGTAGCGTTAGGGCAGCAGCCAATTCATCCAGTTCAGCGTAGGACTCAGGCCGTAAAACCGGACTGCTTTGATCAAAATAAATGCGATTAAGTTGAATTCGTTTGCCCGTTTCCAAGTCGACAAAGGCGGTTGGTTTAACCGACGACAATGCCAAAGTAGGTGAGCCAGATTTATTCAACCCCATTGATTTCAGGCTACTCGATATGGCAAGCGGCTGCACATCCATTACAGGCGGCTTAGCGATCAAGCGAACCATTACCGGATTTTGTTCATTTTCGATGGCGACCGCCCGTATCGACTCTTCGTAGCCACTGGCCCGCGTAGTCAGTTGATAGGTTCCTTTCTCGGTCAACTTCGCGATTACCTGTCCCGCTTCCGAGCCAGCATTGAGTGTAACGGGCGACATTCCACCGGGGTTGATCAGCGTAAATCGAGCCTGCGGAACAACTTTATTCGTCCGGTTGTCAATCGCCCAGATCACTAATCCAAGCGTTTGCTTATCCAGTTCAGCGTCAAATTCAACTAACTTTCCCGATGGCGGAACGTCGATCATTAATCGTCGGCTGACAGACGTATACCCATCCGCGCTAACCTGAATATCCAGATCGTCTGGTTCGGTAAACGTACGTTCGAGCCGTCCGGCGGGAAGCGTGAACTGCTCTTTCTTACCCGTAATCCGCGAAGTCATTACCACCACCGCCGATGCCAGCGGTTGCCGGATCGTCGTGGCAAACACTTTGACGACCAACATACTAGGCTTGGGCTTTATCAATTTGATGGTTAATTCCTGAACGCTATTCAGGTTCGACAAGCGCATTCGGGTAGATAGATAGCCGGAAGCCGATGCCACACTGTTTAATGACGTGCCAGGCAGTACTGATACGCTAAAACGCCGACTGATGCTGTCGTATTCAACATGTAGAACCTGCTGTGTTTTTTCGTCCGTCACCCGAAGCTGTCCCCCCGAAACAGGCGCGTACGTTTCCGCATCAACCAATCGAAACGTTATCATTAGTAAAACGGACGTTTCCACTGATCGGGGCTTTCCATGAACCCCTCCGAAAAGCAACAGGAACTGGACTGCCAATAATACAATCCAAGTTATAGAGCTTTTCATAGACAGATTATTAATACGGTTTCGCTACCGACGCTATCAATGGTGAGCCGTCGTTGATACAGGCGGGTTGATCATGATATGCGCACGGTGCGTACCGGGGTCCATGATCCAGGGCATACCGGGCGCTTCTGGCTTTGTTGGCAAGCCTGTACTTTCAGCCGTCGCGTAAGGAATATACACGACATACCGCAGATAGCCGTCCTTTACATCGCCAGAAGTAGGATTATAATCGCCATCCTTAGCGGTATACACAAATAATGTTGACGGCTGCTCAGGCATCTTCAACGTTTTCGCTTTCACTTCTTTTTCGCGGATGGCCAGAATTTCGTTGGCTTTCTTTCCTTCCTGTTTCAGCACCCGGCCCCGGTCCATGAATGGGTCCAGATCGCGGTGATAACACGAAACACTCAAGCCTTTCTGGGCGGGGTCGTCGGCCAGACAGACAAGTTCGTTGCTGCCCTTGCGCAGTAAGACAAACTCGTTTTTAGCCGAATAACCGTACACAGCCGCACCGTCTCGCTTGTCGGCAGGAGCGGCTAATACCGCTGTTTTTATCTGTACATCGGGTGACGGCACAACCGGGCTTTGCGCCATAGCGGCTGTTATCAGACAGGATGAAAGGCAGAAGAAGGAAAAGGTTTTCATGCGTAGTAGGTAGCTATCTTGTACAACAAACCGATTTACATACTACGCAAGATGCCTTTTTATTGGCAATCCAGCAACTGGATTGATCAAACCGCTATTGATACCCTCTCGCTTGCAAACCGAACAGTTCAGCGTACCGCCCATCTTTTTCAAGCAGTTCGTAATGACTACCAATTTCGAGCAGCGTTCCGTTTTCTAACACCAGGATTCGGTCGGCCATACGGACGGTACTGAACCGGTGCGAAATAATCACGGATGAGCGTCCTTCGGTTAGCTTGGCAAAACGCTGAAAGACTTCGTACTCCGCCCGCGCGTCGAGAGCCGCCGTCGGCTCGTCAAGAATAACCAGTTGTGCATCACGCATATAGGCTCTACCCAGCGCTACTTTCTGCCACTCGCCCCCCGACAATTCAACACCCTTGTTGAACGACCGGCCTAACTGCTGATCATAGCCACCGGCCAGCTTCGCGATAACCGTATCCGCCAGACTGCGTTGCGCTGATGTTTCAATGCGTGGCTGGTTGGTTCGCTCGTCAATATCGCCCACGGCAATGTTGACACCAGCCGACATTTTGAAGCGGGTATAATCCTGAAAAATAACGCCTATATTCTGCCGAAGCGCCGTCAGATCGTACTCCCGCAGATCGTAACCGTCGAGTAAAATCCGTCCTTCGGCGGGGTCATAGAGCCGAGCCAGCAGTTTAACAAGTGTGGTTTTACCCGCACCGTTCTCACCCACGAGCGCCAGTTTTTCACCCGCATGAAGCGTAAAAGACAGGTTACGCAACGCCCACCGTTCGGAGTTTGTGTATTTGAACCCGACGTTTTCGAAAACGAACCCTTCGCGGATGGGATTTGGAAAGGGCCGTGCTTTACCGGGCGAATGAATCAGGGGTTGGATAGCGAAGTAATCAAACAGATCTTGCAGGTAGATCGCTTCCTGCGTTAGACTACTGAACTGAAGCAAAATACCTTCCAGCGACCCACGCACCTGCCGGAACGAACCCGCCAGAAATGTAAGATCACCCAACGAGATTTGTCCGCTCACCGCCCGCATAACAATCCAGACGTAGGCTCCGTAATAGCCCGCCGTACCAAGCGCGGTCAGGACAGTTCCCCAACTCGCCCGGCTAATGGATAATGCCCGATTCTTACGAAAATACTCCCACGAAAGGCTCCGAAAGCGATCAATCAAAAAGCCTGAGAGTCCGAAGATCTTAACTTCTTTCGCTGTCTCGTCACTCGCGCCGATGTAGCGTATGTAATCGAGCTCGCGCCGTTCGGGTGTCCACGACCGCGACAGAGAGTAACTACGCTGATTAAAGTAGTTGTCACCAATAAACGAAGGCGTCACCGCAACCAGAATCAACAGTAACAGCCAGGGATTGTAAACAGCCAGACCAGCCGCCAGAAAGCCAATCGAGATCAACTCCTGCACCTGCCCGAATACGCCCGATAGCAGTACCGTCCGGCCCGATGTCTGTCGGCGAGCCCGCTCCAGTTTGTCGTAAAACGTAGCGTCTTCAAACTGCTCCAGATCAAGCGTGGCCGCGTGTTCCATCAACCGAATGGAAATCTTATTGGTGAACAAATCGCCCAGCAATCCGTCCAGCAACGACACGGCCCGCCCCAGCGCCGTCGACAGAATGGCCAGCCCAAACTCGGCGGCTACGAGCCACCAGAGATAGTTTGTATCATCGGCACCTGCCCCGCCCGGCTGTCTGGACAGGATAACAACCTGATCAACAATTAATTTACCAACGTAAAGCGTAGCGGCTGGAATAGCCGCCCGAATCAAACGCAATGCTGCGTTCCCTAAAAACAGACCTGGCGACGTTTCCCACACCAAACGAAAAAAAGCGGGCAGATTACCGAGGGCGGCAAAGCGTTCGCGCCAGCTTATTTGTTCCTTAGTATCAGTGGAGTTAGCATGTGAATTTACCTTTTTTGCCATATACTAAAAAGACAAGCGCGACGGGGTATTAGTTCATTAAACGAAAGGCGGTTGGGAAGTCTATTTAGTGACCCATTTTGTCGTCATTCCCGGCTAGTTCTGCAAACCGATCTGACTAAATAACCGTCCTTTACCAATCCCTAAAGCGGATTCTTTTTCTTTTCTGCGTAGCTTCGTCTCATGCAGATTTTAGTAAAAAAGAAGGACGTGCATTTACGCCTGTCACGCTTGGTGATGAGCGTACTTTTCGCGGTATTCCTTCACCACTATGCAGCGTGCAAACCCGTTTCGCTTGATCCTCCAGCGGGTATTGCCTTTTTTAAAGGCCCCTGGAAGGACATACTGGCCGAAGCGCAGCGGCAGAACAAACCTATATTCCTGGACGTGTATACCAGTTGGTGCCCTCCCTGCAAACGAATGGCTCGCGAAGCATTTCCCGATCCAGAGCTAGGAACAAAGTTCAACGTACATTTTATCAACTACCAGCTCGACGCCGAAAAAGGCGAGGGCGTGCTAATTGCTAAACAATACGCTGTATCCAGTTATCCGACCGGACTTTATATCGCCCCGAATGGTAGCTTAGTGCATCGATCCGTCGGCTACGGGGGTATCAAGGCGATGATTGACCTGGCTGATCATGTGCTTGCCTTTCCTCAACTAAAGGCAACCGTAGCGAAGGGCGATAAAGATTTCGCAAAGGGCAAACGAGAGCCAGCCTTTCTGAAAAAGTATCTAAAAGCGCGTCAGGAGCTTAACCGACCTGTCTCGGACGTGTTGGATGCTTACCTGAATGCCGTACCAGCGTCGGAACGCAACAGCCCCGAAACCATATTGTTTATTGCTCAACAAATCGAATCTTCGACTACAACCGCCTTTGACTACCTGATAAAAACGCGCTACGGTCTGCTTGCCGAGGATGTAGCGAGTGCGGTCTCCGAAGCATTGAACCGAGCACTTAGCAATGATCTCAATCGGGCGTTTGCAACCAATGATGAGACCCTTCTCGAAAAAGCAATTGCAAACGAAGGTCGAAACGTCGCTTTTACCCATCCGGACCAGTTAACTAGTTACCAACAGGAAACCGCCAATCTGTATCGATTACACCTGTTGAAAAAAACAAAAAACTTTGGACGCTATGCTACTATTGCCCGACCCCTGGTTCAGAACCGGTTCATGAACTTATCAGTGGATGAATGGCACAAAGTCGATTCGGTCGTGACTACGCCCGGAACAAGCGCTCAATCTACTGTTCAATTCCTGGAAAGTGATACGCTAGCCGCTGCTTCGGACGATGCGCGTCAAAACGATCCGGCGCGCAGAGCGGCTAACATCCTCCGGCAAATTGCTGATACCTACTGGCAACAGGCAACGTCCGCAGCCGACCGGGAACTTGCTCTAACCTGGGCTCAGCGATCGGTTGCTTTATACCGCAGTCCCGCAGGTCTGGCTACCTGCGCTCATCTCTTAAAAAAACTCGGACGTACGGAAGAAGCGATCAGCATTCAGAAAGAAGCCATTCAGGAAGCCACAAAAGCAGGTAAGGACACAAAAATCTACGAGGCAGGCCTAAGCAATATAACGCAAAACCGAAATTAATCTAGCATTAACTATCTGTTAGATAGACAATTAAATCAGAAATGCATTAAAACGATTTAATTTCACAAAGTAGCCCGTTATCCGTTTATATATAATCATTCACCTTTCACCGTACTAGCTCATGAAATCGAACAGATTCACCAATTTCTTTGAAAAAGCAGCCTCAAAGGCAACGCAGGCCACCGGCTCGTCAACGGCCTTTTTGCTGGCTTTATTAACGGTCATCATCTGGCTTGTATCCGGGCCAATCTTTGGCTATTCGGATACATGGCAGTTGGTGATCAATACCGGTACCACGATCATTACGTTTCTGATGGTATTCCTGATCCAGAAAGCACAGAACAAAGACTCGCTAGCCATGCAGATCAAACTAAACGAGCTGCTCGCCGTGAACCGAAAAGCCAGCAACCGGTTACTGAACGTTGAAGACTTGACCGAAGCGGAACTCCGCTCTCTGCATGAGTTTTTCGGACGACTTGCCGAGCGCGCCAAAGTTGAAGCAACATTATCGGAATCTCATTCGGTTGAGGAAGCCGAAGAGATTCACGAGGACAAGCGCGAAGAATTGGAAAACCGGAAACAGGAACGTCAACGCGAAAAGAAAACCAAGAAACAGCCGGTTACACCAATGTAATCGGTTAGAATCCCATCTTCACTTCCTGCCGCTCGCCCGAAACCGTTTGCGCTTCCATATTAAAAATATCGGCCAGCGTCATCGGCTCTTTGGTCTGGAAATCCATGCCGAGGTGCGCCAACAGCTCATTGGCTTTCGAAGCGGATAGCTTCCCAAAGGCGTAGTCAACCATCAGGCGACCTTTGCGAAGCAGCGCTTTATCGAGTAGGTGCTTGCTGGCGTTGAAGGTAGCAATCACCTGAATATGCATACAATCGGCCAGTAGGCCATCGGTCAGGTTCAGGATATTTGACACGCTGTTTGTATCACCACCGGCCTCACGCGATTGCAGGATACGTTCGGCATCCTCAATGATGAGCACGGAGTCTTTGTTATCGAGCAAAAACGGTATAATCTCCGGCGATGTGAGGTAATTGGTCATGTAAGGAGGCAGAATAAGCATATCCTTCTTGACCAATGAGCTTAAATACTTGATATACGTCGTTTTACCCGTTCCTGGCTCGCCGTGAAGCAGCATCAGTCCTTTACTCTTGGGCTGACCGAGCAGCGTCACCAGACGTTCATGCACCGGCGGAAAATCGTCGTTGTAGAACAGTTCCAGATTAATGTCAGGGGGTACGATATCGACCCGTTCGGTATGGAGCCCCCCTAAGCCGCTCTGGATCAAATAGATGTGCGTCTGATTATCTTCATGAACGTACTTATGCGCCTGAAAGCCATCGAGCAGGTTCCGTGCGCTTTGTTCGTCGCGGTAGAAGCCATACAACCGAAAGAAGCGTTCCCCCACAAATTCCGCTTTCAGAATGACACCATCGCTGTGTTGATAGATTCGTTCTACAGTATGCCACCCATCATCCGTAACGCGCGATGACAGATTGATCTGATTAAAGCCCCGCTCTTCGAGCAATGCGCGCGCCGACGGCTTAAAATCGTCATTAAAATGCAGGTAATTCGGATAACTGCCAAAGGCTTGCACAAAGTGCGGAGCCATCGGAAATTCACGGTCGAGGTCGCCGGGTATGTACAAGTTTTGAATGGTTTGTTGATTTGACATACGACTATCGGCCGTCAGATAGCGGAACATTTCGGCTTTAGAAAAATCTTCCTGAGGTTTCAAACAGGCGCTAGCTTACAATTTTTCGCTACTAAATTACCTTAAAATTAATCAATTGCCTACACCAAGCCTCAGTTTGCCCTAATACCGTGAAACAACCGTTGATTTAGTACGAAAACTTAAGTAAACCTGGCGAAAAACGAAACATAATTTCGTGTACGCTTTTTTCGTAATATTGGTTAGACAGTGGACTTTCGGGCGTTTGTGAATTGAATATGTAGCCGAGCCGGATCGATTTTGTCAATTGATATTCGGCGAGTGCCTGCAAATAATTCGTCGAGATGATACCGGGACTATTTCGCCGGTACGATAATCCAAGCCCAAACTCCTCGCCGAACCATATGCGTGCGTTCACGTCGATGCCCAACGGTCTATCCTCAATTTTGGAGACCAGAATGGACGGAATCAATACGGTTCCTTCGTCAATTTCCAGCTTTGTACCTACATTCACCATAATGGGCCGCACCGCCGGATAGAATGTTTGGCCCGCCAGGTTCACGCCCCGCGACACAACTTCGGGTATGGAAATACCCCCAAAGAAATGCTCAGCCTGGTAGTAAATACCCACGCCAAAGCTTCCGACAGCACGATTTAGACTCGACGCACTGGTGAAATCGTACACGGGCAGCACGTTCACACCGCCCTGCACTCCAACCGACAATTTAGCGAGCGCGGGTAAATTGAATCGGTAGGCCACGCTGCCGTAAACGCCCGTAGCGGCCAACAGCCCCATTCGGTCATTCAACGCCTGAAAGCCTAACCCGATGCGGCCATTGTCGATGGCTCCGTCCCCCGAAACGCTTTGTGTAAGCGGGGCAGCACGGGCAGAGATCCATTTACGACGCAGAAAGGCGGACAAATGAAACGATTCCCGGCTACCCGCGTAGGCCGGATTGATACTTAATGGATTGACCAGATACTGTGAGTAAAGCACTTCCCGCTGGGCCAGAACCGGCTGAGCAGCCAGCAACGCACAGCCAGCAATAAGCAAAAAACAAAGTTTCCTATAGATACAAACAGACATGACACGTTACGAACAGGAAACCAAATTGCGCGGTTTTAGGGTAAAAACCTAATTTAACCCATCACTCGATCACTGCGTGCAGTTGGTTTATAGAGCGCGTGGGTGTACTACAGGTTTAAAATTTTAATTTCTGTCCGGCGGTTTTGCTGATGTTCATCTTCTGAGCAGTTGACACCATCTTTACATTTATTCAACGGAAGATTTTCTCCGTACCCATTTGCCGTCATGCGTTTAGCGGCTACGCCTTTCTTTTTCAGGTAATCGACAGCGGCTTTAGCCCGATTGCTCGACAAGGTTTTATTGTAGCTTGCCGTAGCGCGACTGTCGGTATGCGACCGCATTTCGATTCGCATCGTCGGGTATTTGGTCATCAGCTCGGCCACTTTATCAAGTTCAACGGCAGCATCCGGGCGAATCGTTGCCTTGTTTAGATCGTAGTAAATGTTATCGATCTTGATGATATCGCCTTTCCGGAACATGGTCAGATCAGCGGAGCCCGTACCGTCTTTGGTAATCCGCCCCCCGCTGGTGCCCATACCGGCTTTGGTTGCCTGAATGGCGTAATCACAACCCGATTTTGCGGTGAACTCGTAACTGCCATCAGCGCCCGTCGTTGTTTCCTGCGTCGTTCCATCGCATTCGTTGATCAAGACAACCTTGACCCCTGCTATCGGTTTTTTCTGATTCTGAGCGGTTATAATCCCGTGCATTGTCGTTGCATCCTCGTCCGACTTCGTAAGCGAAATCTCCAGGCGAGAAGGCTGGTCGTCCGCCAAGTCTTTTATGGAAAAACCGATCTTACTATCCACGTAACCTTCCCGGCTTGCCAAGAACTTAAACTCGCTTTCGGTATCGATGCAAACACGCATTGCGCCTTCGGCATCCGTTTTAAGCTGTTTGTCGCTTCCCCTGCTGCCCCCATCGATAGTCACGGATGTATTGGCCAACGGCTGTTTGGATACCGCATCGACGACGCTTACCATCAACTCCCGACACGGATTCGTTGGTCCCTCGCGCGTGAAGCGATAGATATCATCATCCGCTCCGCCATTCTTGCGGTTACTGCTAAAATAGCCCGCTTTGCGGTTCGCGTCGGTTACGATGCCAAAGTCGTCCTGGGGTGAATTCAATGGCTCGCCAACATTCTGTACGTTCTTTACCTGCAAGCCATCGGTCGTCAATTGCGCATAAAAGATGTCCAGGCCACCCAAGCCGGGCTGCCCATCGGAGGCTACGTACAGGTTCCCGTTGGCATCGACAAACGGAAACATTTCGTTGCCCTTGGTATTGATTGTTTTGCCTAGATTTATCGGATCTGACCACTTTCCATTCTCCCATTTCGAGACGTAGATATCGGTGCCGCCAAAGCCACCGGGCCGGTCAGAGGAAAAGTACAGAAGCTTATCGTCGGGAGAAAGTGCGGGATGCCCCGTTGAGAACTCATCACTATTAAACGATAGCTCGTCTACTTTGCCCCAATAGCCATCTACCTGCGTAGACGTATACAGTTTTAGTTTGTTGACCCCGTCGGTGCTTTTACGATACTTCCCATCATTGTAGTTATTCCGAGTGAAAATCACCCGCACGCCGTCTCGGGTAAACGTAGCTGGCCCTTCGTGGTATTTACTATTCAGCGTCCGGCTAAAGCGGTCAGACTCACTAACCGCTTCCTGGCTATAACCCATCCCCGCGTTGATATTGTTACCACCGAAATAGCCGACGGTTCGCGAGTCGTTAGCCGTTTGCGCCGTATAATCGTCACTGCCGAGCGGTCGAACAAGGGTCGTCCTGGGCGCTTTCTTAGCCGCCGGAACCGATCCTCCTACCCGAGCCGATTTTACACCGCGAAGACTTTCTGCCTCAGGCAAATAATAGAGATCCAGAAAGGGGGTACTGTTCCATTTGAACACACGCTTGATTCCATTAGCCTCCCCTGCCGATACAAACACCAGTCCTCCTTTGTAAAGTACCGGACTAAATTCGGCTTTACGGGTATTCAAACCGAGAAACTCAACGTCGTAGCTGTCGGCGTTACTCGTCATCGGAGTCATATCCCGATAAAGCGTAGAAAACGAAGACCCCCGCTTATCATCCGTCTGCGTTTTAGTATACTTTTCGTAAATCTGCTGAGCCTCCCGGTATTTTCCGTTACTGGCCAGCGCCTGCGCGTAATAAAGATAGCTTTGACTGTATTCAACGGGAAGTTCACCCTCCGCCAGCAGTTCACGATAAACCCGCTCCGCATTTTTGGTATCGTGAATCTGGTGATAACTGTAGCCGAGTCTGACTTTGGCCGTCCGTCGTTCACTATCCGATAATGATGCGGGACTACCCAGCGCCTGTTCGTAAAGATCGACTGCCCGCGCGTACGCCAATTGCTCAAATTGACGGTCGGCCTGCTTACTGACTGACTGGGCAAATGTGGTGTTGGTAAGCAGCCAACATAGCGCTACAAGTGAGCCTATTCGTATCATAAGTAAAGCTTGGATTATAGCTAACCTCAATATATATCTACGATCTAGATAAAAATATATACTTTCGATCAAGCAAATACTGCGCCGAAGTCGAATCGACGGCAAGGAAAAAGGCGTAAATGAAAGACCTAATAATTCGTCTCTCTCCTACGCCTTTTCGCTGTATACCTGATTAGAAATACCGGGGTGTCAGAACACGATTCTTGCCAAAGCCGAACTCATACCGCAGCATGATTTCGTGTGAACTGGGCGCTACATCCTTGAAGTTGTTCATTGTCCGATCATAAGCGTACCCAAACCGAAACTGATCCGTCAGCTGTACTTCCAGCATCCCAACCAGCGCATCGGTACCTACATTGCTCCAATCACTGAACTGATTCCGACGAATGGAAGCTCCGATGGCTATCCGATCGGCAAACCAGATGTTCAGGTTACCGTCAAAGCCCAGGGGCGCTCCCTCAGCGTACTTAACCAACAGCGAAGGCTTTAACTTGATCGCCGGACTTAAACCCACCACAAAACCAGCTGCCAGATAAGCATGACGACGCTGCGTCGAAATGACATTCCCCACATTGTATTCGCTCAACTTATTTTTGATCAGGCGAGGCACCGACAGGCTCAGGTACGAGCGATCGTTGCTGAGGTAGATACCCGTTCCAAAGTTGGGCAGCAGCTTGGTAATGTTACTGGCAAAAGCAGGATCGATCTGGGTGCCAGTAGGACCGGTTCGTACATCCGCCAGGTTAACGTTGTAGCTGGCAGCTCCGGCCTGCAAGCCCAGAGCCAGCGTTGAGCGGGAACCAACCTTGATCCGGAATGCATACGAGGCAAACCCGCCCGCTTCCTGAACGGGTCCGAACTTATCGCCGTAGAGTTGCAGGCCAATACCCACTCGCTCCCGGTTGAGGGGCATGTCCATCGTGAAGGTAGCGGTTTGGGGGGCTCCTTCCACGCCGGTCCACTGGTTGCGGTAGAGCGCCGACATGCTCAGCACATCGCGACTACCGGCGTAGGCTGGGTTTAACGCCAACATGTTAAACATGTACTGCGAGAACATCTTGTCCTGCTGAGCCAGCAGTGGACGGCTGCCGACGCTTAGAAGCATCAGCATAACCAGCGCTTTCTGGTATTTTTTACTTGATAGAAAAAAATGTCGTAACATGAGTGTCTAGAGCTAGCGGTTAATTGTCAGGTAGCGCACAAACTGGCGACCATCGCTGGTCCGGATCATATAGTAATAAGTACCATCAGGTAGTCCATCAGCGTCCGAGCCCAGCATCAGACCCGTGTTGGCCTTACCGTCCCAATCATTGAGATAATCTTGATTCTGATAAACCAGGTTACCCCAGCGGTTATACACCTCCAGACTGATGGTTAGTCCCTGCAACCCTCGGATAATAAACAAGTCATTGATACCATCCCCGTTGGGTGAGAAGCCTTCGGGGATAAAGACGGCTGAATTGTCTACCGGCAATGTCAGCGGAGTAGCCTCCCGTTCATTGTCATCCGTTGGGTTGTTGTTGCCGTTGAGATCGGGGATGAGCCCGTTGGTCGACACGTCGGAGACAATTCCCGTTCGGCTTAGTGCCTGCGCGTAAACCGAGTTGAAGAACGTCGTCGTCGTGCCATTACTAGCGACATTGACCACGATCCGAATCGTATCCGTCTGTCTTGGCAAGAGTACACTCGTGTCGTCTCCGATCACTAGCAAGGCTTGGGCGTTACCATCAAACCGATCATTAAGCTTCAGGCGACTGCCCGTGGAACTGGAGAACGGTGTCCGCACCACTGAATAGCGGGCGCCTGTCTGGCTGTTGAAGACTTTCACCAGTGAGTCGCTGAGACTTACCTGCGTCAGTGTATCATAACCAAAGTTCTGCACAACGATCTGGTAGGTTACGTTGTACGAGCCATTGGGCTGGCGGCTGGTGTCGGCTACGGCCATCGCTACCCCAATGTACGAACCGGTAGAAAGCCGATCAAGCGATACTGGCGTTGGGATATTGCTATTCCGAGGGTCCAGTGTATTGGCAGGATCAGGGTTAAGACCCGAAGTAGACGTGTCGGCAACGGCTAATCCCTGTTCCGTTTGAGCGACGGCGTACGCTCTGTTGTAGAACGTAAGCGTATCTGCATTCTTTACATTTACCCGTACCGTAAAGCCAAGCTGACGAGAAGCACCTACTGGCAGACTGCTTAAGGAGTCGATCAGCATATTTGTCAATACGCCCTGACCCGTATAAGACGGATTTCCCACCAGACCCGCATCGGTAGAAACAGGTATTATATTGTCGATAATCAACGCCCCACGGCCAAAGGTTTGCGACAAATTATCGACCACCTGCACTTTGTAGAGCGGCTCCCGGCCCATGTTGCTCAACCTGATGATGTACGGAATATCGTAGATACCTGCCTGAACCAAAGCAGGCGTACCAACCCACTTAGCGACCCCGATTAACGCCGATGGCAGATTAAAGCGAACAGCCGTTGCTACCGCTCCCTGCGGATTTGGATCGAAACCGTCGTTCGAAATGTCCGTTACGGTCCGGCTCGAATCGGCGGTGCGCCCTCGACCGACAACAGACGAGTAGAATGGCTGCACAGCCCTGTTCGGCTTCACGTTAACAGTAATCAAGACCGTATCCTGCACGCCAATATTCAGATAGCTGGTTCGGGTCAACAGGTCGGTCGCGGTATTACCATTGAAAGCCGTATTTGCCACCAGCGTACTATTGGCACCAACGATTGGTGTACCCACTACCGAGTAGGAAGCAGGCGACGCAAACGTTTTCGATAAGCTATCAACCAGGCTCACCCCGTAGAGCGGAGTACTACCAACGTTTTTGACGGTCGCTTTGTAAGTGACGTTGTAACTACTATCGGGTTGTAGTCTCACGTTGGTAACAGCCAATGCTACACCTATTCCGGGTCCGTTCAATTGCGGTGCCCCCAGTGTAAACACCGTAAATCCCGTGTTATTGGTTGGATTGCCGTCGTTATCAGGATCAACATCACCACCGTTAACCGACAGATCCTCAACTTTCACACCACTACTTAAGGCCGACGCACTGGCAATGTTACGGAATGTCCGTGTCGTATCGCCAACGACGCGTCTTACGGTCACGTCAAGGAAAAACGTCTGCGTACGTCCGGGTGCCAGATAACTCGTTGAATCGAAAAGATGTGTATTGTCTCCTCGTCCGGTAAACGCTGGATTTTGTTTCAAACTAAAATCCGTGTTTGTCGAACTGATGGCGACCGATTGGATCTGATTTGGCGAGAACGCGTAAGCCAGATCATCTGTCACCAAAACGTTTTTGAGGGTATCGTCACCGAAGTTTTTGATAACAAACCCATATCGTACCGCGATCAGCGAATCAGCTATGTTGACCGGCGTTCCGACAACCGCTTTAGCCAAACCAATAACACTGGCTTTCGTAGTCGACGTATCCTGTACGGTTACGCTCGACGTGTTGTTCGCCAGATTAAGGTCCTTGTTATCCAGATACGTGATTTTGGCCGTGTTCACTACTTTTTCTTTCGTCAGCAAACGGGCGGAGAAGGTAATAGACTCGCTTTTACCAGCCGGAAGACTATCAATGCGCCGGGTAATGATATCGTTCGACAGCGTGTAGTTTGGTGTTGAGCCGAGTACAAGTTCCAATCCTTTTGGTAATGCATCCTGCACATCAATGTTACGAGCGGTGTACTTACCATTGTTTGTGACTGTAATCGTGTACGTGACGGTTTCTCCGCGCTTCACAGCAGGCTTGTTTACCGTTTTCGCAATGGAAACATCGGTGTCCAGGGTGTCAGCCGCACAGTTGAAAACCTTTACTTCGATTCTCGACGGCGCACTCAAACAGCCTGTTGCATTTCTTTCGACCACCCAGTACGTCCCTTGCCCTACGGAATCAGGGCGCAGTACAAGATTCGATGCAGTACAGGCACAGGTTCGGTAAATGTAGCTGCTTCCCACGCTCGTTGACGAAAGCGCTTTGGTCAGATCCACAACCTTCGCCGGGCATGCGTTGCGAAGGTTATTTACCAGCGGTGGCACTAACGGAGCGGCCACCTCAACGACCACGTCCGCCGACTTGACCGAGCTGCAACCGCCCGCGTCCAGCACCTGCACACTATAGCGACCACTCGTCCGGACGACGATGTTCTGAGTAGTTACGTTGGTGTTCCACTTGTAGCCAGTTGCTCCGTCAGGTGCTTTAAGCGTTACGGAATCGCCAGCACAAAGCTTCGTTGATCCCAGAATAGAGACAACAGGTACGGTACTGCTACCCTGGATGGTAAGCACCAGTTGATCCGAAGCAACGGGACAGCTAGCGTTGTTAGTGCTCACCGAAAGCGTTAGCGTCACCTTGCCGGCAGCAACATCGTTTGCGCTGGCGTTATAAACGGCATCTAGCGCAAACGGATTCGTAAATGTTCCGCTACCGCTCGTCGTCCACTGAGCGACCTTGCCAGCTCCACCCATTTTACCCGCCAGTTGGTAGGTTTTAGCCGCGCAGATGCTAGCGTCTACACCCGCGTCAGCCGTAGCTGGATTCTGCGGATCGCAGGGCGTTTGCCCCTGACAGGAAATAACCTGAACATGGATCGCCACCGGCTGGCTGTAGCAACCGCCCACCGTTTTCTCCACTACGTAATACGTTCCAGTCCCTACAGCCGATGCACTAGCGACCTTTGAAACACTCGTTAACGAAGCATCCGTGTAATACTCGAAAATTCCTCCGGTAGTTGTCACCTTGCTGGTTACTGCCGTTATCAAATTAACCGTAGTAGCTGGACAGGTATTTGTCCGATCAAGTACGGTTGGCGGTAGCACCGCTGGCGACACACTGACGGTTACAGCGTTCGATGACGCGCTACTGCAAATCGATGAATTACGACAACGCGCCGTGTAACTCGCCGTTGCTGTCGGCACAATCGTAATCAATCGACCAACCTGTCCTGTTGACCAAACTACCTCACTGGTTGCCTGACAACCGTCGGCCCTTAGCGTCACTGAACTACCGGCGCATATGCTTGTGCTAACGCCTGCATTGACTATCGTTGCCGTTGGTGCAGCAGGCGCTCCGACCGTAATGGTATTGTAAGCCGACCAATCACTTTCACATTCACCCAGTTTGCACTTGACGCGGTATTGGGTGGTAGCTGTTGGAGTACCCGTCAGCACAGTGCCGGTGGTGCTCGCCGGATCAGACCAGATGTAGGTACCTCCCGCACAACCCGTTGCTGTCAATGAAACGGTTTCGCTGGTACAAACAGCGGGCGTGTTCGCTACGATAACGGGAATAGCGGGCGTCGTGATCGTTAGGCTAAGGATAGCCGACGGTGCACTAACGCACCCGTTCTGCGTGCAGGTTGCTGTAGTCGAAAAACCGCTAGTGACTGTTTTCTTGATGCTCTGTCCAGTCAAGCCGTCGCTCCAGGTAACCGTTCCACCTTCGCAACCAGTCGCGGTCAGAGTAACTTGTGCTCCGTAACAAACGGTAGTAGATGGACTAGCGCTTAGCACGGGTGGTGATACGGCCTTCACGCTCACTTTAGCCCCCAGCAGATCAAGGTCGGCACATATTTTTTGATCGGCAATCAACCGCTTCACATCCGCTCCGGTAGTGACAGCCAACTTAATAGCACTTAGATCCAGGTAATTCTTGTCACCCACGGTCGCATTGTATACCAAGGTATGGATTGTGTAATCAGCAGCCTGCGCGGGTACGTTGAAACTTGGTGTGGCCGCCGTTTGGGTAATCACCAGTTCAGTTCCTTTCGTGAGCACGTACAATACCGAGTAGCCTGTTGGTTTCACCAGACCCGTGCCCGGAGTAGCAGCAACCGTTACGGTGGAGCTGGTTGCTACGCAGACCGTTGGGCTAACCGCAGTCAGCGTACCAGCTTTGGTTACGCAATCACCCTTGTTGGGACTAATGGTGATGCTAATCGATGCGTCACTCAGACAGTCGTTGAGCTTGCATTGGGCGTAGTAGGTCTGTGTACCATCGGGACGTACCACCAGAACAGCACCTTTATTGTTACCGTTGATGTCGTTGGCGGACCAGATCACTTCCCCCGTACAGCCCGTTGCGGTCAGCGTGACAGTACCCGTCGATTCAATAGCCGTAGCCGAGGCTGTAATCGTCGGCACAGCTACCGGTACTACCGTAACAATAGCACTCGTTGATTCCTGACTACGGCAAGTTCCCTCCTGACAGTAAACCGTGTAAGCCGTCGTTGCTTTCGGCGTTACGGTAATGCTGCTTGTCGTCTCACCCGTGTTCCAGTGCGGAGTACCCTGACAGTTGTTTACCGATAGTTTGACTTCGCCACCGGGACAAATGGCAGTCTGACTAGCCGTAATCGTTGG
This sequence comes from Spirosoma oryzicola, assembly GCF_021233055.1. NCBI lineage: Bacteria > Pseudomonadati > Bacteroidota > Cytophagia > Cytophagales > Cytophagaceae > Spirosoma > Spirosoma oryzicola. The sequence continues at coordinate 4,850,426 of NZ_CP089538.1, forward strand.
CGTCGGGGTTGGTGTTACGTTAAGGTTAATCACATTCGAGCTACCACTGGCGCATTGCGTGCCAGTTCGGCAAACCGCGTAAAACGATTTGTTGGTGGGCGTCGCCGTTACCGACACAACTCCGCCGACCTGACCATCCGACCAGACAACCTCACCTGTACAGCCCGTCGCCGTCAGCGAAACCACACTACCGCTACAAGTCGCTAATGTCGATGCTCTGACCGTTGGAGCTGCTACCCCGGAGGTAGCGACGGTGATCCGAACCTTATTGGAAGCTGCACTCTCACAATTACCCACGGTGCAGGTTGCATAATACTCCTGCGTGGCCGCCGGCCGAATGTCAACGCTGGCTCCGATTCTATCCGCACCATACCATTTTACGGTCCCCCCACAGCCGATGGCTCTCAACGTCACCGTATTCCCGCTACATACCGACAAGCTCGACGCCGAAACGATTGGTGCCGACGGCGACGCTACGGTCACAGTAACTGACTTCGATGATTCGCTCAGGCAGTTGTTGCCTACTTTACACAGCGCATAGTAGCTGGTGCTTGCTTCAGGATAAACGATAATGCTTGTTCCTGTTTGCTTGGTACTCCATATAACCGTACCCGTGCAACCCGTTGCCGTCAACGTCACCTTGCCTTTGGCACAGGTTGAATCAACATCGGCGCTAACCGTAGGAACGGTCAGTGGAGCTACTGTAATCGTGTATACGTTCGACGTTTTGCTGATACAAGCGCCGTTTCTACAATAAACGCTATAGCTGTTATTACCAATGGATGGGGTTACTACAATGCTACTGGTCGTAGCGGTTGTACTGCTCCAGATCGGTGTACCAACACAACCGGCTACCGTTAGGGTTACGGTTTCACCTGGGCAAACGGTAGCCTGGCTAGCCGTAATGGTGGGTGACCCTACTTCCGTGACAATGTCAATGGTTTGTACAGCCGGGTTACTCAAGCAATTCCCCACGCGGCACTGCGCCGTGTAGGTTGTTCTCGTGTAGGGCTTAACAACAATCGACGCACCCGTCTGCGGACCTTCCGACCATTCGATGGTACCACCCGCGCAGCCCGATGCGGTCAGTGTCACCGACGATCCGGCGCATACCGTACCAGCGCTAGCGGTCAGAACTGGTTGCTGAGGGTCACGAATCGTTACCGTGACTAGATTCGAGGCATCACTCACGCAGCTATTTACGACACAACTGGCGGAATAGGTCGTTGTCACCGTTGGCTTTACGCTAATTGTGGCACCCGTTTGTCCGTCGGACCATCGGACGGTGCCGCTACCACATCCTGACGCTTGTAGCGTAGTTACGTCGCCCGTACAGATAACTGGAACCGCACCGACGATTGTTGGCGCTTGAATACCACATTGATTCGTGGGAATACCAACCGACGATGTATCGTTCTGCCGATAATTCGGGTCATTATTCGAACCGCTGATCGTCGCCGTAGTGCGGGTCGAGGCCGTACTGTTTATTGTCGCTTCAAGGTATAATGTGCGACTCGAACCAGCCGTTAACGTACCAATCGTCCAGATACCCGTCGATTGATTATAGCTATCAGCGGGTGTGGCACCGGCGAAAGTTAGGGCTGATGGCAGAAGTTGCTGTACCTTAACATCCGTACCCGTAGCAGGTCCGTTGTTGGAGGCCGTTATGGAATAGGTTATCTTCTGACCTACGCTGTAAGGACCAGCCGTCGTTATTTTTGTTACGACAGCCAGATCGGCCTGACAAGCTGCCACTCGAACCACTACCGACGTACGGGTAGCGCTAACGCAATTGTCGGCAGTGACGGCTTCGGCATAGTAGGTGTTAAGACCGACCAAGGTCGGTCTTACCGTAAACTTACTCCCGCTCTCCGTTGTCATGAGTAGCGTGTTGCTCTCGTCATACCAGTTAATTCGGGCCCCTGATGCAAACCCAACCAGCTTGGTCTCTCCCCCCTGACAAACTAGCGTATCGTCTGCGGTTACCCGAGTCGGCGCGTCTGGTAATTTGCCAATTTTCAAAATGAATGAACTGGTTGAGGCACTGCAAACACCCCCCGGTCCGTCCGGGTCATTGGTCGTAGCCGTAATCAGCACCGTACCGCTAGCAACATCAGCGGCTGAGGGAGTGTACGTAGTAGTCAGGCCCGTTGCCTTATTGAAAGTCCCCGTTCCATTCGATGTCCAGCCGACGGTCGTAACCGAACCCGAGATCGTTACCGTCAACGACACAGGATTGACCGAACAGGCCGCTGTGCCCGAACTAATTTTCACTTCAGCCAGGTTCGGACAACCACAATTTACCAGATCGACCGTCAGTACAGCTGGGCTGCTGTAGCATCCGTCCGTCGAGCGAGCAAACAAGTAATAAGTACCCGCGCCCACGTTCGTTGGATCGGCTACCCGCGTTGTTTGCGACCGGTTGACATTAGTATACCATTCGTACGTGAAGGCCGGATTGCTGTTAGACACCACCACATTTGCCAGGTTGACCGTCTGAGCAGGACAGGCATTTTTGATGCTTGCCCGAATAGTTGGCGTCGGTACCACATTTACCGTTATAGTAACCGATTTACGAGCGCTATAACATCCGTTGATCGATGCTTCGACGTAATAGGTTGTCGTGATCGTGGGTTTGAACGTAACCAGATCACCATTATCGACGATAGCCAACGGATTTTCGTCGGTTGGCGTCAGGAACCAGCAGATTTTTGCACCTGGCAGTGAAGTAGCTGTCAGCTTGATTGAATCGCCCGAGCAGATACTTGCGTTAGCTGAAGCCACCAGGCTATAATCCGTCGGACATGACGAATACAAACCCGCATCCAGATTGTTGTTTACCTCACCAACCGCTAATGTTACCGATCGAGTTTGCCCCGTAACCGGATTGACATCGCTATTCTTTGTGTCGTCAACGCCGTCAATACTTGAACTTCCCGTAAACTGGTAACCAGCTGGCGCAACAAAACTTATTGAATAAGGAACGCTGGGAGTTAGTTCGGAGAATGCATAAATGCCATTGGCATTAGTGGTCGTAGTTTTGAGTGGTTGGTTGTTGCTATCAAGCAGGACAACCTTCACCCCGGCAATACCTGATTCGCCCGTTTGTTGCAAGCCATCTTTATTCGTATCCGCAAACACCAAGTCGCCCAAACTACCGTATACGCCCTGAATCACGTCGATGTTACAGCAATTAAGGGCTGAACAGCCATTCAAGGTCGTAGTAAAGCGGTAACTACCCGGACTTTTGATCGACAACGACGAATCCGCGTTGACAACCGCCAGATCAGCCGAAATCGTTGTCACGTTGCTATCGTTCCGATACCACACGATATTCTTGTACCCTGATGGAACGCTAACAACAAACTCATCGCCGGCATACCACAAGATCGGTACGGAAAAACAGACTGCTTCGTAATCATCCTCTGTCAGACTGGCATTGTTTGGCTGCGAATCCACATCACGCTGATCAGCGGATACGACCTCGGCGGTGTTAAACCAAACTCCGCGGCCGAGTACGGTAGCCTGTAACGTGAGAACGGCCGAGTCGTTCGGGGCAATTGCCCCTACGCTCCAGATCCCGGTAGCTGCGTCATAATTTCCTCTACCCCGCACCAGGCTACTCGAACCGGCTACATACGAAACCCCGCCGGCAGGTAGCTGATTTTTGACGATTACGTTGGTAGCATTGGCCGATCCGATAGCGTTTCGAACAATAACGGTATACGTTACCGGCTCGCCCAGGGTCGGATTCTGCTTGCTGATTTTGGTTGAAACGCTTAGATCAACCGTAGTCGGTTGAGCCTGTAACGAAACGCTACTTAAAAGAAAGAACGCGATCAATGAGAAAGCATAACTCACCAATTGCCTTGGTTGTCGCATGAACCGGGCAAAAGCAACCAATGGCGAAATCGATTTCGTTAAATTGAGTTGTCTGCTCCGTTTCACCGCCCCTGCTGATCGATACAGTTCGCAGCTGTCGGTTTGCTTAGCAGTTATACAGTTAGATTGATTTAGTAAAGTTCGTTCATCCATTGGTTGGCCTCTTAGAGAAGTAAATACCTGATGCGGAAAATAAGTCAACCCATCAGGCGGGGTGTGGAAATTGTCTTGTGCTGAACAACCCGGAGGATCGCCATCTGCACAATAAGGCTGGATTTTATCAATGACTTCAGCAGGTTTTAAAACAGCTACGGTTCGGCAGGGCAGGTCGTTGTAGCCGTCGATCGCTGGCCGAATCGCCTTCTGTTGGGGAAACAGAGAAGTCAGCAGACCTATCGAACGCACTACCGAGTTCTTACTGCTAGCGAAGCGAAGAAATAGTCTGGATAACTGACCAGATAAGATCACAGGGCAAGTTGACTGTAGCGTAGAAATTACCTTCATAAGCAACTCAATTAGAAACGGCCCCCTGCAATCAGACTTAGAGATATTTAGTTAACGTATAGCTCTTTCTATATACTGTCACAGCTAGATACTGATCGTTCAAGACACTACAGTTACTATTTTTTATTCCCCGAGTACTGCGCGAAAATTATGCCAAATGCTGGCCAAGTCGTAGCAATTCTCGACAACAGTTATCTCTTGTTGATTTTGGATGTCGTGGTTAACGCAGACCGTCCACTTGTTTTCACCATTCGTGACCATTCACTTTCGGCAACCAGGATCCGTTAGAAGGCTTCCGGAGTAGCGAAAACTATGCCAAGTCTGGGGGAAACAACACCAAAAATTAATTTACTGGATTTCATGTGTCTGAACCGAATAAGGCAGTACTTACTTAGCCAGTAAGGAGCCTTATTGAATAGACAAGAAGAGAGAGAATATGTCGAATGCACGCCTGATCAACTTTCTCACAAAGTGTGACGGGTAGCGGATCAACGAACAAATATATGTAGGAAATTACGTGTTACAAAAAATTGTTGCGAACAGACTAGTTATCCACAAAAAAAGGGCCCGTCAGGACCCTTCATTGTGGATAACTAATTGCTTACGGTTTAGAAATCGTAACCCAGTGTCAGATAAGCAATGGGTTTGCTAACAACTTTATTTTCAAGACCCCATCCATAGTCAAACTTAACGAAATAGCCGAACAGCATCGTTCGCGCGCCAGCTCCATAACCAATCAGGAACGGATTCTTGAAGTTCGTCACGACCGCTCTAAATGGAGTATTACCTCCGCCGACAACTTCTGTGTTTAAGCTGTTCTGCTGACTAAAGGGACCTTTTCCAGACCAGGCCGTACCGATATCCGTGAACGCAACCAGTTGCAGGTTCCGCAGAAAGTTCGAGGTAATATTTCCACGATATAGGTACCGAATCAATGGTAAGCGAAGCTCTACATTCAGCAGCATATGACTGGTACCAGTTAGTTTTCCTTGGCGGAACCCGCGTAGTGGCGCTGCAAAATCAAGGAAGAACACATTCCGGTAGTCGTAGGGAATTTCGGCTGGAATCGTGTTCGGAACCAGCAATGGGTTCGATGCAACCAGTTCTTTGATAGAGGAGTTAGTGCCGATCCAGTTATCCATACCCCCTAATGTACTTTGTTTAGGAGCAGGGCCACCCGATTGGCTAAAGGAGAATCGCGCAGCTAACACCAGATCCCGGTGAATTTTTTGGTAATGCCGCAGATCAAGCGACAACCGGCGGAAACTTTCTGACGATGACCGCAAACCAGCGTATTCTTCATACTTGATTTTCATCTTCGTTCCGACGGCCAGATTCATGCCATTGACTTTTGTGTTGTCAAAAACGATTTCACCCCGTACACCACCATAGTCCGATACCCGATCCGGCTCGCTGAACGACGAAACATCGATCAGCCGGGTTGTCGCATAAAACGGCGACACCGTAAACCGGGTCGTTACCGAAAGCGGATAAGACGCCGAGAGCGCCACTCGATTGTACCGGTATTTTTGGCTCAACCCGCTGTTGTCAACAAATAAGGTACTGCGATCTACGCGCGCGCCAAAGTCGATAAGGTGTTTTAGGTTGGTATACTCTGCGAACAGATCACTGTTGCGCAACGTAGTCGTGATAAACAACCCGGCGCGCAGAACATGATTTTCCAGCAAATCAGTGAGTGTGACATCCTGCGAATACCCAAATCCTTTCGCTGAAATCGGATCGATCCGCCAGTTTGAGTTCGCATCACTAACGGTGAACAGTCCCTTGTAGTTGAAAGGGCCCCGAATGGTGATGTTTTCCCGACGGCGATTACGCGGTAAAGTTGTCGTCAGCGTAGGTGCGGTGCCTCCGATCGTGCGACGTTGACGATACTCGGTCGATTTCAGCACGTCCGGATCGAACTGGTAGTTATCGGTATCTACTTCGCCCGGCTCCAGCGCCAGTCTGTTTGCGTTGACCGTTTGTTTTGCGGCTACTGTATCAGGCCGGGTAGTATCGGCACGGCTTACCTGACCCGCAGAATCTGTTTTTACAGTGTTAGAACGATTCGTTGTTGCTCTGGCGGGCTTGACCGAACCAGAGCTGATACTGCGCTGGGTTGGCGGGGCCTGAACCGTTTGCGTCAGGTTGATCTGCGAACGGAATCCTATGTATTCTTCACCATTCTTGAGGCTACTATAAACGAAACCACCGTTTGACGGATTCAAGTCATAAAACCGAATGCTTTCGGGAAAAGCCGTTACTTGCCCAACCGAACCCGATTCGGTGTCGAGCCGGTACAGGTTGCGGATACCGCTCACATCATTCAAAAAGTAAACAACTGTCTCGCTGGCAGGAATAGGCTGCGTTGCGTGCGACAATGAATCGGTCAGGCGAACCAGCGAAAAATCGCGTGCGCCCCCTTCATGCGAAAATAAGCTCAGGCGATCCGTGATAGTTTTGTATGACCCTTTGTCGACGCCGAGCGTATCCTGTTTGCGGTTCGAACTAAAGACGACCTGACGCGCTGTTCTGCCCACAAATTGCGGATACAAATCGTCATACAGATCGTTTGTTATCTGCTGGTAAGAACCCCGGTTAATGCTGTAAATAAATAAATCGTTCTGCCCCCGGCGGTCGGCGCTCAAAATTAAACTACCGCCATCGTCCGAGGCATCCATCGAAAGAACCTGAGTTAGACCGTTGATCTGCCGCTTGAATTGACGCTTGGGCTTTTTTTCAAAATCGCTGTACTGATACAGGTTTGTTTTACCTAGCTCGTCGGTGATGATAACGAGGTTGTTGCCCCGCTGCCAGGCAATCAATGGCGTACGGGTTCGAGCTTCCTGCCCATCAAGCCGGTAGCCGCCCTGAAGTACCTTCGTTCTCTTCTGATTCGTCGTATTAACAACTTCGACCTTGTACTTCCCGTCGAAAAGCGTGGTGTAGGCAAAATACTGCTTATCGGGGCTTAACTTCAAACTATTAAGTACTAACTCTTCATCCGATGACGATTTGATCTTGATTTGAAACTCGTCGGAACTGGGCCGATACGCTTGCGTTACGGCATTGGCCATTCCTGCGTAATAGTCACGCCATTCCCGCAAAAACCGGCTGTAAGGAATACCAAGCGTACTCGAAATACTGCTTTGCTCATTCCGAATGATACGGGTCAGATTCAGAATGTTCGATACATTGTCGCGACCGTATTTCTGAACGATGTAATTCCAGATCGAATGTCCAACGCGTTCGGCTTCGGCACCGGCAAGCAGCGACGGTTTTTTGATCGTGCGCGTCAACGATGCATCACGCATGTAATCGTCCAGCTCAAGGCTGTAGCCATCGGCAATGTAAGAGGCAATACCCGGCATAAACCACTCCGGGAGCGTCAACAGAAGTGAACTTTGAAGGGCGTCTTTCAGGCTACCGCCGTAGAGCATATCATACACGAAAAGCATGGAAACATCGTGTACGATCTGCCGACGAAAGCTGATCTGATCGCCAGTAAAAGCCAGCTCAATGCGTGACTTCGACAAGTTCTGTTCGCGCTTGTTCAGGCTTCCCTGCGTGTTGAGCCCAATGTTGCTCTGTGCCAACTCTGAGGGCGAATTGAACAGAAAGATCTTTACCCGGTTGTAGGGCGTATACCCAAGCAGCTCCGTGATTCGGTCAAACTCCGATTCGGCGTACTGCGCCGTCAGGTTCGCGATCTGCGTGCCATCCTGGTAATAGTAGATCTCGAAGTTGGAAGTCCGGATAATCTTCCAGTCAAAGCTCCGATATTGGATACGGTTTTTTCCAAAACGCTCCAGCGCCGGATAGTTTTGTGCCGTGGCTGCGCCCAATGCTCCCAGCCATAGCCCCATCAGCAGAATGTATTGATTTCGCATACTAATCGACAAAACGTTGGACGTTAGCTATCAGCCTTATGGCCCTAGCCTGAACGCTAAAACCTTACTCCTATACGCTAACGTTTAATGAACGCTATAATAACGAAACATAACGGCTAATATTCGCTTCCGGCTCTAATTCTTCGCCGTCTAGTAGATATCGAGCAAATTGCTCGGCCAGATAGGGTGCTAACGACACACCTTTGGTACCCATACCCCCAAAAATCCCGATGGCTGGGTGCGCCGGATGCATACCCACAAAGGGCCGACGGTCCTTGCTGGACGGGCGAATACCGGCTTGCTGGTTCACAATTTCATACGGGGTTTTCAGTACAGCCTGAACTTTCGATTCTAGAAACGACCGGCCGTCGTCGGTTGTTTGCCAATCCAGATCGTGCCAAGAATACGTGGCCCCGATCCGCAGCAATCCATTGCGAATCGGCAAGATGAAAACACCCTGGTTAACAATGCTTGTAATCGGATAGCGGTCAACCATCACCGTTAGAATCTGGCCTTTCACGGGATTATACGGAAGCCAGTCAAACAACGGGTTTTCGCGGCCCTGAACCCCATCGCAAAATATGACTTTCTTTATTTTTATGTCTTTCCACTCAACGCCTTCGTCAGTAATTTTTAAATCGCTGACGGATACATGACCTTCGTAATACTGGTTCTTCCGAATAAAGTACCCTTTAATGATTCTGGATAATTCGATTAAATCGACCCAGCCACTTTGTGTTACCTCTAAACCACCAAACGGGTTATTGATGTAGTCGGTGTACAGCGAATCGTTCGTTGCTTTCGAAGCATACGGTTGTATCTGAGGGTCAGCAACGATGGCGAGATACTCTTTTTGTTCGGCCAGGGAGCGAAAAGGTCGGTAGATCGTCTTGGGGTGGAAGAAATGAACACCGAGCTGTTCTTCGATTCCGGCGTAGAACTGGTGCAGAAAAGGAAACAGTTCGTCGGCTTTCCAGGTACGGACCAGCTTTCGCCCCGTCAGTGGATTAACAATTCCGGCAGCCACGGCCGAAGCAGCAGGCAATGTCGGGTCATCGGCCAATAACACAGAACAACCACGCTGATCGAGCGTCCAGGCCAGCGCAGAGCCAGCCACCCCCTGCCCTATCAGTAAAAAATCGGCAGTCATGTGTGTCTTGTTAGAAAGGAACTCATACTTGAGTAAGGCAAAAACCAGCGATAATTACCCGGCTATTTTCTTTGTTTTTGTGCGGTGTATTTCAGCCAGTCGCCGGTCCGCCAGTTCAATCACCCAATCGACCTGTTCCTCAATCGTCATGTGGGACGTATCGAGCAGGATAGCCTCAGGAGCTTGTACGAGTGGGCTTTCAGCGCGTGTGGTGTCGATTAGGTCGCGCTTTTCGATGTTTTTGACAATATCATCCAGGTTAACCATCTCTCCCTTGGCCAGGAGTTCCTGCTGCCGCCGTCTGGCCCGGATGTACGTTTCAGCAGTCATGAATACTTTTACCTCGGCATCGGGAAACACCTTGGTCCCAATGTCCCGGCCATCCATAACAACGCCCCGGCGACGACCCATTTTCTGCTGTTGCGCGACCATTGCCCAACGCACTTCGGGAATAGCACTTACTTCGCTAACCAGGTTGGAGATATACATCTTCCGGATTTCTTCCTCCACATTCAGCCCGTTCAGGCAGGTTTCGTTTTTGCCGACACGAGCGTTGAAATTGAAGGTAATGTGAATGCGTTCGAGAGCCGATTCAACCTCTTTCTGATTTGAAAACGACACACGCTCCTGGAGGAAAAATAAGGTAACGGCCCGGTACATAGCCCCCGTATCAATGTAGCCGTAGCCCATCCGGGCCGCTACAGCTTTAGCGGTTGTGCTTTTCCCGCAACTCGAATATCCGTCTATGGCGATTACTATCTTCGGCATGAAATTTTGGTCCGCCGAAGCGGCAAAAGTTAGGCAAAATAACCACAAATTAGAGGGATTATCAACCGATCTGACACCTTCGATTGCACCGTATCGCTATAGGCACATAGCCAGACCACAGCATTAGCTACTTGTTTAACGCTCTGAACTCCGAACGAAGCATGGCGAAAATGTGCTCATCCAGATACTGATTATTCTTTACAGCGGCTTTGCGGTGGATCGCTTCGTGCTGATAGCCAGCACCTTCCAGCACACGCATTGAACCAATATTTCCTTCCAATACGCAGGCGAAAACTCGATTGACCTGGAAATTGGAAAAGATGTATTCGGTTACAATCGGTACCGCTTCGCTCATAATACCCCGACCCCAATATTCTTCACTAAGCCAGTAGCCAATCTCAGCATTGTATCGGTAAATATCGTCTTTGACCGTAAATCCGATGTTACCCACCGCCTGTCCGTCAATTTCAATGGCCAGGTTGTTAGGCTGCTGGTAAGACTTATTGGAACGTACCCAGGAATGCGCGTCGCGGGGTGTATATGGATACGGAAAAAAATCCCGGACATTATTCCAGATACGACGGTTACTGGCATGGTGCGACAACGAATCTTCATCGCCTTCACGCCAGGGGCGAAGCCTGCCCAGCGAAAGCTTAAATGTAATCAAGGTAGTGGTCAAAGGTGCGCGGGTTTGTACGACAATAACAACGTAGTTGGGTAAATGTTAAGCCAAATTTATCCTTATCCGGCGGGATTTCACGCTACAGTTTCCCCGGTTCGTCGGAAAAAGCAAAGGGCAGGCGATTGGTCATCCTAGTTTTGAGCATCCTATCAGCCACTGAACTGACGAACGGTCATGAAAACACTATACTTCCTCGCCATACTCTTATCCGCTACCCTCAGCACGTCGGCCCAGACGATGCTGGCCGGACGGGTGACGGATCAAAAAGGTCATGCACTGCCCGGAGCCAATGTGTTTCTGCGCGGCACTTACGATGGAGCCAACACCGACAGCACCGGTAGTTTCAAATTTGCCAGTAGTCGGCAAGATACAGCCACGCTGATGGTTTCGTACATCGGCTACGAATCATACAGCAAAAAAATTACGCTCGCGGCCAACAGCCCTATTCTTGTCCGGCTCACCGAAACCGCTAATGAACTAAACACGGTGGTCATAACGGCGGGATCGTTCGAAGCTTCCGACGAGCGCCGAATGACCATGCTCAAGCCGATGGATATTGTCACAACGGCGGGCGCTGGTGCCGATATTACGGCGGCTATGAACTTACTTCCCGGCACGCAGCGCGTTGGCGAACAGACTGGCTTGTTTGTGCGGGGTGGCTCCAGCGAAGAAGCGAAAGTTGTGATCGACGGTATGATCGTACAGAATCCGTATTTCAGCTCAATGCCGGGTTTACAATCGCGGGGACGGTTTCAGCCTTTTATGTTCAAAGGGACTTCGTTCAGCACGGGTGGCTACTCCGCGCAGTATGGACAGGCGCTTTCATCGGTACTGCTGCTTAATACCGTCGACAAAACGCAGAACGAAGGATTGAGCCTGAGTCTGAACCTGGCGAATGCCGCGCTTAGCTACGATCATGCCACCGAGAAATCGTCGGTTTCGGCAACGGCGTACTACGGCAACCTCAAACCCCTTTTTGCGCTCGTTCGGCAAAACATTGACTGGACGCACGTTCCCGAATTTGCGGGCTCTTCCCTGACTTACCGGCTGCAACCCACCAAAACAGGTATGCTTAAATTCTACGGCATGTACTCCGACAGTCGGCTGGGAATGAACTTTGTTGATCCATCCAACGAAACGGGCAAAACAGCTTTCCGTCAGCAGAATCGTAATTTCTTTACGACCAGTACGTATACGGACAGTTGGGCCGATGGTCGCTGGTTGCTCCACTCCGGCCTGTCGTACAGCTACGATACCGATGCGACAACGTTTAGTGCGCAGAATTTTGGTCGTTCCAGTGAGCGACTACAAGCGCGGGCTGTGCTGACCCGATTGCTACCCGGTAACAACTCGTTTTTGTTCGGAACCGAAGGAAGCCGGGTTACGTACCAAAACGCGGTATCGGGGACCCAGTATGCCCTGCACGATAACTACGGAGCCTTGTTCGCTGAATCCCAAACCTACCTTGGTCGCAATCTGGCGGTTCAACTAGGTCTTCGGGGCGAATACTCATCCGTAATCAATCGGTTCAATCTGGCTCCTCGCCTGTCGATGGCGTACAAAACGGGTGTATACAGTCAGGTGTCGCTGGCGTACGGGCAATTCTACCAAACGCCAGACTATCGTTACCTGTACCGGAACGAAAATCTGAATTACGAACGAGCTGACCACCTAATCCTAAACTATCAGCTTATTAAGGACAAGCGTACGTTCCGCATTGAAACCTTCTACAAAAACTACGCTCAACTCGTCCGTGAGTTTACGAGCCAGCCCGGTATGCCCAACTACTACGATGCGAATCCCTACCGCTTTCCCTGGGGTCGCACCGATAACAGCGGCAATGGCTACGCCAAAGGCTTCGACGTGTTCTGGCGCGATCAGAAAAGCATACGAGGCTTGGATTACTGGGTGACGTACAGCTACGTAGACACCAAGCGGTTGTTTCAGCAATACCCGGTAGCCGCCACGCCAACCTTTATTTCCAACCACAACATCAGCCTGATTGGGAAGCGGTACTTCGACAAGATCAGCACGAGCATGGGGCTTACCTACACCATCAGCAGCGGTCGTCCGTACTACAACCCCAACAACGAGCTTTTCCTTGCCGACCGCACCCCTGTTGTGAACAACCTTAGCTTCTCGGCCAGCCACATCACCCGGATCAAAAAGAATATGGTCGTTCTGTACGCTACCGTCGATAATATCCTCAATACGCATAACGTGTACACGTATCAATACACACCCGACGCCAAAACGCGCTACGCCGTTGGTCCGCAGTCGTACCGAAGCTTCTTTGTGGGCGGTATGATCATGCTTTCGAAAAAGGCAAAAGTCAATGTCAACGAACTGTAATTCACATAAATCGATCACCTATACATCCATCTAAATCATGAAAACGCTTATCATTTCCATCGCGGTGGCCGTAGCTACCTCCGTTTCTGCTCAGGCTCAGTCAGACCAGTACAAACAGGCTATGGGTCAGGCACTAAATACCATGCAATCGCACAACGAAAAATCGTCTACCGCCGATCTTATGGCGTCGGCCAACCAGTTTGAACGCATTGCCGGGGTCGAATCGAACCAGTGGCTTCCCCGCTACTATGCCGGCCTGAATTATGTTTATCTGGGCTTTTTGGGCAAAGATGAAGCCGACAAAGACAAGTACCTCGATCAGGCCGATGTCAACCTGAAAGCAGCGGAAGCTGTCTCACCCAACAACGACGAATTGACCATTCTAAAAGCGTACATTGCCCAGGCCCGTATGGCGGTTGATCCAATGAATCGCTGGCAGCAATACGGCCCGTTATTTCAGTCAGCTTTAGCGAAAGCCAAAAGCCTCAATGTTGAAAACCCGCGCGCTTACGTGCTGGAAGGTTCATCGCTTATGTACACGCCGGAGCAGTTTGGTGGCGGCCCTGGTGCAGCATGTCCGGTGTTGAAGCAGGCCAACGAAAAATTCGCTAGTTTTAAACCGGCCAGTGAGTTCTCGCCAACGTGGGGGCAGAAACAGATGGAACCACTATTGGCGAAGTGCCCCAAATAAGACGGTATATTGTCGACATTTTCGACGTACAGTTGTGTAGCCATAAACGCCAACCACAAACGGATTAATCAGCTAATGACTCGCGAGCAACTTATCGGCACGATTGGCAAAAATGGGAAACGACTCAACATGCGAGCGTCGGACCTGTCTAATTTCGACTTCAGCGGTATCAATCTGACACAGGCTGATCTTCGTTTCTCGAACCTCACGCGAGCCAATTTTCGGGGTGCTGTACTACGACAGGCGAATCTGAGTTTTTCGGAATTGAGCGGAGCCGACTTTACGGATGCTGACCTCTACGAGGCCAATCTGAATTTCTGCGGATTGCAGGATGTAAACCTGACGGGTGCAAACGTCGAAGGGGCGACGTTCAATTTTGCCGGACGCAGCAAATACATGCCCAAACCGACAAAAGCGGAGCCAATTACGCTGACCAAAGTTCTGCAAAAGCCCGGCTGGGGTACACTCATCGGAGCACTATTAGGCGCTTTGCTGATCTACGGTTGTAACGCTATCGTCTATTTCACGCATCTGATTTCGTCGGCCAAAGATCCGTTGGTTGCGGGTTTGTACCGGTTTCTGATCATACAGAACATGGCGGATGGGATCGTCGTTTTTTTACTAACATGGTCATTGTCAAGCTGGCTGGCGCGACGAGTTCCGGCGGTCTGGCAGCGTCACCTCATCATTAGCCTATGCATTCTATGCAGCTTCTTTGTGGTAAACTTAAGCATCTATGCGCTAGTCGGCAGACCTTATCTCGTTGAACTGGCCAAACGACCGGGTGGTTACGAAAAGACCGCTTCCTGGTATGTGTACGTGATGGGTGACTTGCTGATCGCTAACTTCTTTCTGTACGTCCTTCAGCAGGGCAGGCAGCTCACCCGCAAACTGTCGGAACAGGAATTTCAGCTTCTGAATCTGGAAAAGTTGAAAACCCGCGCTGAGCTAGACGCGTTGCAGGCCAAAATCAACCCGCACTTTCTGTACAACGCGCTCAATAGCATTGCCAGTCTAGTGCACGACGATCCGGACAAGGCCGAAGAAATGACGCTGCTCCTGTCCAAACTGTTCCGCTACTCAACCGGACGCACCGGCGAATTATTTGCTACGCTGGCCGACGAACTGGAGATGGTCAAAACCTATCTGCAAGTGGAACAGGTGCGTTTCGGCAATCGGCTTACGTTCAGCGTCGAAGTAGCTGACCCGACCCTCAACGAATTAAAACTACCGCAGTTTTTGCTCCAGCCCATCGTTGAAAATGCAATCAAACACGGCATTGCCAAACGCGCCGATATGGGCCGGATCGATGTGCGCATCTACGAGAAAGAGGGCGAATTGCACTTATGCGTGCACGACAATGGCCCCGCTTTCCCGGACGATATGGACGGTGGCTACGGCCTGCGTAGTATTCAGGATAAACTTAAACTGCTTTACGGCGAAGATGCGCGGGTTGAGTTACAGAACTGGCCGCTCAAGCAGGTTCTTATTTCAATTCTTATGAGTAAAGTTCGCAGCGACCATTCTCTGGTAATTCCTGACACAGACGCTTAATTTCAAGAACCAATGACATTCCCGCTTAGAACCATACTTATTGACGATGAACAACTTGCGATCAGTCGATTACGTCGTCTGCTCACAAAATATAGTGATACGTTTGAGGTCATCGGCGATGCACCCAATGGAGCCGAAGGGCTGACGCTCGTTGAGGCCGAACGACCCGATGTTATTTTTCTGGACATCGAAATGCCCCTGCTTAACGGCTTCGAAATGCTATCGCGCTTGACAGCCATGCCGCTGGTGATTTTTGCGACTGCTTTCGATCAATACGCTATTCGAGCTTTCGAAGAGAACTCGGTCGATTACCTGTTGAAGCCGATTGAGGCAGACCGGTTAGCCCGTACAGCGCAGAAAATCCGAACACTCGTCGAGCGGAACGATTCGTCGCAGTTGGGCAGTAATCCCATGACGGACAACATGTTGCGACTTTTAGCCCAGATGCAGCCGAAGAAAGAAATCTATTCCATCTCAGTGAAGACGGGTGAAAAGATCCGACTAATTCCCCTATCAGATATTGCTTATTTCGAAGCCGAGGATAAGTACGTTTTCCTGGCCACAACGGACGGTCAAAAATTCCTGACAACGTATACGCTGACAACACTCAACGAAAAGCTGCCCGACACATTCGTGCGCGTTAGTCGATCCGTGATGGTCAACCGGCATAAAGTTACCGAAGTTCACAAGCACTTCGACGGCAAATTTTTGCTCGCCATCAACGATAAAAAAGGCACAAAACTGACCACCGGTAGTACGTACGGGGAAGCCGTACGGCAAATGCTCGAACTATAATCGGAACAAACAAGGCAATGGGAAAACTGTACTTTTG
Source organism: Spirosoma oryzicola (assembly GCF_021233055.1). NCBI lineage: Bacteria > Pseudomonadati > Bacteroidota > Cytophagia > Cytophagales > Cytophagaceae > Spirosoma > Spirosoma oryzicola. Next base: position 4,866,731 of record NZ_CP089538.1, read on the forward strand.
CAATAAACAGCGCAGTTATGAGCAAGAAAAACCGAACCGGAATTGTTTACTCAACCAATCCCGATTTTGCCTACCAACCCGACCAGGAATCCGAAACCGAAACCTTAGCTCCGGCTCAGCAAAACCTGAAAATCTGGCTGGTGAAGTTAGGCGGCAATAAAGTGGTAACGACCGTGCGCGGCTTCGTTGGAACCGAATCGGACCTGGGTGACTTAGGCAAAAAACTGAAAGCCGCTTGTGGCGCAGGTGGCTCAACGAAAGACGATGAAATCCTGATTCAGGGCGATCACCGCGATAAGGTACTGGCGTGGCTCTCTGACAAGGGTTACAAAGCCAAAAAAGCAGGCGGGTAAAAAACGAATGCCACTACTCTCGGTAGTGGCATTCGTCGTTCAGGAACCGTTCTGTTTGAAGACAGACATCAGCGTTTAGTCAATACCACCCATCCATTTTTTCAGCGGTTTTACAAAGAGTAGTAGCAGTACCCCAAAGCCTAAACTGAAATAAGCGACACTTTGAAACAGCTGTGGCATCTGCTGCACATTCTTCTCATCGAATCCACCGGCAAACAGCCCCGCAATCAGATTGCCCAATGACGAACCCACGAACCAGAGTCCCATCAGCTGACTGGTGTAGCGTTTGGGAGATAGCTTAGAAAACGAACTCAATCCCACCGGGCTCAGGAATAACTCGGCGAGCGTGAAAAAGAAGTAAGTAAGCGACAGATAGAGGGGTGATGTACGCTCACCGGTCAGCGCAATCTTCGCAGCAACGACCATGACGATATACGCTATCCCTAACAGAATCAAACTCGTAGCCATTTTAGCCGGTACGGGGTAACTAATTTTGCGGTTCGCCAGAAAGACCCATAAACCCGCCAGAACAGGCGAAAAAAGGAGAATAAAGGCTGGATTCAGGTTCTGGAACCAGCTCGACGGCATTTCCCAGCCGAATAGATTCAGCTCTGTGTAACGATCGGCAAAAATTTGCAGCGATGACCCTTGTTGTTCATTACCCGCCCAGTAGGCAGCCGCAGCGATGAAAAAAACAAAAAGCACCGTTACGCGCTTTTTCTCGACCGTATCCAGTCCGCCCGCAATTAAAATATACAGGAAATAGCCGACGGCAATCAACGAAATAATCGCTCCCATCGCCTGCGCCAACCCTTGGGCCGTAGTCATGTCCAACACCCCGGTCAATTGCAAGGTCGCTAATATGGCTACCACCACAACCAGAAACAGCAATAGGGAACGGTTTCCGCTCGATGACTGTCCTTGGGCTGCGGCTACCGGAGCGACAAAATTGCCATGATCACCGAGGTATCGTGGCCCAAAGGTGCGGAAAGTAATGATACCGAGTGCCATCGCAATGGCTGCCGCGCCAAAACCGTAATGCCAGCCAACCTTTTGCCCCAGATAACCCACCACCGAGATACCAAGCAGCGACCCGGTGTTGATGCCCATGTAAAAAATCGAGAAAGCCGCGTCTTTGCGTGCTCCCCCTTCGGGATACAACTCACCCACGATGCTACTGATATTAGGTTTCAGCATTCCGGTGCCGATGGCGACGGTCGATAAACCCAGATAGAATAAACTCGGCCCGGACGGAATGGCAAGAATGATGTGACCAAGCATGATGACCATACCACCGTAGAAGATCGACTTCCGTTGCCCTAGTATGTTGTCGGCAAGCCAGCCACCGGGCAGCGAAAGCAGGTATACCGAGGCCGTATAAATGCCATAAATAGCCGCTCCATCGGCTTCGGTTAAGCCCATACCGCCCCGAACGTTATCGATCAGAAACAGTAGTAAGATGGCTCGCATTCCATAGTAACTGAAACGCTCCCACATCTCGGTAAAAAACAAAACGAAAAGGCCCATCGGGTGGCCAAATAGCGTGGCTTGCTTGATAGGCTTTTCAGCAGTAATTTCCATAGCGTAAGGTTAATAACTTAGTTTGCCGAAGAATATGCTTCTAACAACGAAAAAATAGCTGTAAATATACTTTCAGCAACCGGAATCAGCAAGACTGCTCTTTGGGTTAGGGTGTGAACGCCCATAGATCATCATAGCTGGCCCGACCGTATACACCTGTCGTGACGTAGCCTTTTGAGCCAACGCTGAACCCAACTGCTTTTTGCCGGGCGGTTCCTTCGAAGGATGATTTGTTGGTCCAGGAATCGGTAGTTGGGTCATACCCCCATAGATCATAGTCGCCGGAGCGCTGACTACAGGCTCCCGTCACAAAATAGCCAATGTTGTTGATCGCGAAGCCGACGGCATACGAACGCGCGATGGATGTTTCAGCGAAGTTTTTGCGCTCTTTCCACAGGTTTTTAGCCGGGTCATACGCCCAAAAATCCGGTTGATTTATCCCGGCGGCATTGCCAGTACCAACGTAAGCCGTCTCATTAATCACAAAAGCAGCCGCACCGACTCGTCCCCGTCCGCCAAAATCAGCCGCCCGCGTCCAGGTGTCCGCTGTCGGATCGTACCCCCATAGATCACGCTGTTCGTTACCGTCCGTACCCGTCCCGACGAACCCTGTTTGACCAATGGCGAAGGCTACCGCCGACCGTCGGGCGGAACCGCCAAAATCCGCCACCTGCGTCCAGGCATTGGCGGCAGGATCAAATTGATAAAAATCACGCAGCAGCTTGCCACTGGCTCCGTCGATACCCGTACCAACGTACCCTTTGTTGCTAACGGCAAAACCCACAGCTTCGCTACGCGCTTTACCGGGAAAATCAGCGACCTGAGTCCATTGATTCGTGTCTGTATCGTACTGCCAAAAGTCGGCAAGAGCCCCTCTTTCTATCGTTAGCCCAGTCCCGACATACGCTTTATTATCGATTGTGAATGTTACCGCAGCGCTGCGAGCTGGCCCTTGTAGCGATGCTTTTGTATGCCAGCCCCCCGGTAACGTGACGGTTTCGGGGCTCATACAATTGTTCAGCAGAAGGCACAGGCAAACTCCCACTACCCCCAGTCGACGCTTACCTTTCATCATTTTTTTTAGTAGTTGGTGCACGTAATTCGTTCTTAAAGAGTGAAAAGCCAGCGCGTGCAAATTCTTAATACTTTTAACGATAGAATTCTCATACATTGATTTTATCACTTGTTCCATTTCCTGATTGCCCATGCTTCTTCCTTTTCTTTTTCAGAAAGACGCCCATCAAGTAAAAGCCCCCTACGTAGTGCTTGATTTTTCGGCTACCAATCCCGATCTGGCAACGCTGGACCTGACGGACACGGTTACTTTCACCGATTACGTTTTCGGCAAATTACGGGAGGCAGGGGCACAGGTAGGCATGGGCGGCTACAACGAACAACGGGTTATCTACCGCCGAAGTGCGCATTTCAACACCGCCGAAGAACCGCGTGAAATTCACCTTGGCATTGACTTCTGGGCCGAAGCCGGAACGCCTGTCTACGCACCGCTGGCCGGGAACGTGCATAGTTTTCAGGACAACGATCACTTTGGCGACTATGGACCCACGATCATTCTGGAACACACGGTTGACGGAAAGCCGCTCTATAGTTTGTACGGCCATCTAACGCGGTCGTCGCTGGAGGGATTGTACGTCGGGAAGCGGGTTGAAGAAAACGAGCAGATTGCCGAGATTGGCCCCTATCCCGAAAATGGCGACTGGCCTCCGCACCTGCATTTTCAATTGATGACCGACATGCTGGGCAGCGAAGGCGACTTTCCGGGTGTCTGCTCCGTCAGCGACCGCGCAAAATTCCTCGCCATCTGCCCAAACCCGAATGACTTGTTAGGCATTCCGGGGTTATCCTAACTTGCCAGTTAGTGTAGTTTTTACCGTGATAAAGTTTAGTACATCAAGCAATCGCCTATATTTGATTTTCATTCATCTAGCATTCCGAGTTTGACGCATCAGTCGTTCGTGAATAGTTTATTTTCAAGCGCAATGAACGAGCACAGTAAAGATTTTTTGTATCAGTACCTTAACAATGCCTCACCAACGGGCTTCGAATCGTCGGGGCAGCAGATCTGGCTGGATTACCTCAAGCCGTACATCGACGAGCACATTGTCGATACATACGGAACAGCCGTCGGTGTGATCGGCCCAGGAAAGGATTACAAAGTAGTGATCGAAGCCCACTCTGACGAGATTTCGTGGTTTGTCAACTACATCTCCGACGATGGCTATTTGTTTGTTCGGCGTAACGGTGGTTCTGATGCCCTGATTGCTCCTTCCATGCGCGTTCATCTTCACACCAAACAAGGCGTGGTCGATGGCGTGTTCGGCTGGCCGGCCATTCACGTTCGGGATCTCGCCAAAGATAGCGCTCCGAAAGTAACGGACCTGTTCATCGACGTAGGTGCTACCACCAAACAGGAAGTACTGGACATGGGTATCCACGTTGGCACGGTCTGCACGTTCTCCGACGGCTTGATGGAGCTAAACGACCGCTATTTTGTTGGTCGGGCGTTGGACAACCGCATGGGCGGCTTTATGATTGCGGAAGTAGCCCGGTTGCTGAAAGAAAATAACGTAACACTGCCCTTCACGCTCTACGTGGTCAACGCTGTTCAGGAGGAAATTGGACTGCGTGGCGCCGAAATGATTGCCCGGCGACTTCGCCCCGATCTGGCTATCTGTACCGACGTGACACACGATACCCAGTCGCCGAAATACGACAAGAAAGAACAGGGCGACCTTAAATGTGGCGACGGACCGGTGTTATGCTACGGACCAGCGGTGCAAAACAACGTCCTCGACTTCATGATCGGCGTTGCTGCACAGCAGAACATTGCGTTCCAGAGACAGGCGGTTAGCCGTTCGACAGGCACCGATACCGACGCCTTTGCCTACGCTACCGAAGGAATTGCATCGGCCCTGATTTCGCTCCCGCTCAAGTACATGCACACCACCGTCGAAACGGTTCACAAAGACGACGTGCAGAACGTGATCAAACTCATGTACGAAACCTTACTCGCCTTGAAAGGCGGAGAAGATTTCCGGTACATCAAATAAAGCTAAACCAGAAAGAGCCGGATCAGTGCCGGCTCTTTCTGGTTCTAAGTACCTGTACCGATCGCTATCGAGTTGTTCCTAGACTAAAACACCAGCCGACTGCTACCACTACCTACTTCCAGCCGTATGGTGTGCCCAATGGGAAGAGCAAGATTCTGGTCAACGTGTCCAGCCGGAAAGTTAAACAAAACAGGATAGCTATACCCCGCAACGGCGTCGGCGATAATCTCGAATGCATTTTTTCCGAATGGCAACGACGGATTGATCCGCATATCGTTAAACTGTCCCACAACCAATCCGGCTAATTTTTCCAGCCGACCCGCCCGCCGAAGCTGCGTCATCATCCGGTCAACCGAGAAGAACGTTTCGTTAATATCTTCGATAAATAGAATTGTTCCGGCCAAATCGATATCCGTGAACGTACCAAGCGAATTAACCAGAATGGTAAGATTGCCTCCTACCAGCGGTCCTTCTGCTTCACCCACCCGGTTGAGCGCATGATCCGGCACTGCGTAATAGTCAGGCCCCTCACCAAACAGCCATTGCCGTACCGACTCAAGTGATTCCGCCCGGTCGGGATGGCCGTACTGCCGGGGCATCAACCCATGAATGCTTTGTATACCGTGCTTGTAAAGCAGACTGAGTAAGACGGTTATATCGCTAAACCCGACAAGCCATTTTGGATTCTGTTGCAGCCGTGTCACGTCTAGCTGATCAACAATCCGGTAACAACCATACCCGCCACGGGCGGCAAAGACTGCTTTTACGGAAGGATCATCAAACAACCGCTGCAAATCAGTACGTCGCAGTTCATCTGAACCCGCAAACGGACCATCAATAGTCCGAAGGCTATCACCTTCGATAACATTTAACTGCCAAACATCGCGAAGAATACGCAAACCGTCGGACAATTCTTCGTAAGGAAACCAACTGGCGGGAGCTACCACGCCAACTGTATCACCGGGACGTAAAAAAGGAGGAACAATCAAGTCAGTTTTGTCTTTGCACCCCACTTTGGAGGCTGCTGTAGCTATATGCACGGTCGCCCCAAAAGGTTTGGTGAAACCGTTCGTTATGTACCACAAAAGTAAGAATTCGGTAGCAGTTTTGGCACGGTTCGCGCTATAAGCCTTAAGCGCATTTTATACCACTTATGGACAACTAATCGACTGATTTGAGGACCAAAAAGACTTCATAATGAGCGGCATAACCAAATCATATGAAAACTTATTCCTTTCTGATAGGAACCGCAAAAAGTACTACTGAACTTTTAGCTAATTTTGGGGTTAGTGAGGTACTCCTCTTCCGCTTTAGACTAGCTTTTCGGGTATATGTTCTGTTTTTGACCAATAATCGTGTACTCTGCTCAGAAAAGAACTTTCTATTACTATTTAGCCTCCTGAAAAATTTCTGGCAACTTTAATAGAACCTTAACCAAAGAATTAAGTATAAATACTTACTTTAGCGAAAAAATTGGCGTGATCGCGCCAAATGGTACTAACCTACGAAGATGACATTAACCGAAGGTATGATTAGTATAGTCGTGCCAGCCTACAATGAGGAAGAGAACTTGCCTGTTCTCGTTCATCGACTTATGGCTGTTATGAAGCCTTATCAATCGTATGAGATTCTGATTGTCGATGACGGTAGTTCGGATCAGACCCGATACGTTCTTCGCCAGTTGAGCAAAGCTTACCCTGTAGTACGGTTTATCTCTTTTTCGCGAAACTTCGGTCATCAGATGGCGTTGCGAGCTGGTTACGAAAACGCCAGAGGTCAGGCCGTCATCTGTCTGGATGCCGACCTTCAGCATCCGCCTGAACTTATCCCTACCCTAATTGCCAAATGGCAGGAAGGCTACGAAGTTGTTTATACCGTTCGGCAACCGGACGAAAGTCTGTCGTGGTTTAAACGTACAACCTCAAAACGATTCTATAGCCTACTTCGGAAGGTTTCAGGGTTAAAAATTGAAGACGGCGCGGCTGATTTTCGGCTGCTGGACCGGAAAGTTATTGATACATTAAAGCAGTTCAAGGAGAACGATCTGTTCCTGCGCGGAGCCATCTCCTGGGTAGGTTTCCGCCAGTGCCGGATCTTGTATCAACCCGCTGCCCGCTACGCTGGCCGGTCAAAATACTCGTTTCGTAAAATGATGCAATTGGCCGCTATGGGCATTACGTCGTTCTCGACGAAACCGCTCTATTTATCGGTATTGCTTGGTTTTGGGATGTTTTTGTTTGCCAGCCTGTTCGGACTGGAAACCTTGTATGAGTATTTTTTCACCGACGCAACCGTATCGGGCTGGACGACCTTAGTCGTACTTTCTGTGCTGATTGGCGGTGCTCAATTTATTATGATCGGTATTATCGGCGTATATTTGGGCAAAACGTTTGTGGAAGTAAAACAGCGCCCCGCCTACATTATTGGCGATACGAGCGATATTGAGGAAACCGTTACCGTATGGGAACCCCCAACCGAAGCACAGCTAGGAGAAGTATATTATTCACCGTTGACGTAGAAGAATTTGACACGGCTGTTGAGTTCGGCCACGACATTTCGCTGGACGAACAGATAGCCGTTTCGACGCGGGGGCTGCGCCTGATAGCCGAACGATTTGATGCAGTGGGTGCGCGTACTACCCTTTTCACAACGGCCAACTACGCGCTTCATGAGCCTGCCCTAATCCGGCAGCTTGCTACTAAGCATGAAATAGCTTCGCATGGCTATTATCACACGACGTTTGAACCAGCTGACTTACTAACATCACGGCTTGCTCTGGAAAAACTGCTCGACAAGCCCATAACCGGTTTTCGGCGGGCCCGCATGGGCTTTGTTAATCCGAACGATGTCCAGAAAGCGGGTTATCAGTATAATTCATCGTTGCACCCAACCTGGCTTCCGGGTCGTTACAATCATTGGGGCGAACCCCGGCACCCATTCCAGGAGTTAGGCGTCTGGCAAATTCCGGCTTCGGTAACGCCAAGACTGCGCCTTCCTTTGTTCTGGCTTAGTTTAAAAAACTTTCCTTTTTCGTATTACAAATCACTCTGCAAGCAAACACTAGCGACGGATGGTTTTTTGAATCTGTACGTACATCCCTGGGAATTTACGGATCTAGCGGCTTACGAAAAGATACCGACCTATGTTCGTCGGCACTCGCGCGATGAGTTGCTCGATCGGGTCGAAGCGCTGTTACGTTACTTAAAACCAATGGGTGAATTTGAAACCATGGACGAATTTACCCGACAACTCGAAGCAGTTGCTCACTGACCGGATCTTTTGCTTCTGATATCCTCTTTTGATGCTGTCCTTTTTCAAAAAGCCTATATTCAGCGATTACCGCTTTATTTTTGGTGTTTACGCCCTGCTTACCTTATTCGCCAGCACGCGGATAGTAATTCTGCTCGACTCCAATAACTATAAGATTTTTTACTACTCGCTGTACCATTTGATAGACGGGAAAACGCTGTACAGTGAATACCCCGCCGAATACAGTGATCACTATCATTACGCCCCTACATTTGCGGCCTTATTCGCACCCATTTTTGCCCTGCCATTCCGAGTAGGGCTCTTTCTGTGGCATTTTCTGTTTGCTGGCGTTTGGGCGTTGGCTATTTACCGAATGCCGCTTACCCACCAGCAAAAAGTTTTCGCGTACTGGTTCTGTCTGCAAGAATTATTTACATCGCTGGTTAACAGCCAGACAAATCCGCTGATTGGTGCGATTCCGCTGTTCGCGTTCATTAGCTTTGAAAAAAAGCAACCCATCTGGGCCGCCTTCTTTATCGTCCTTGGCTTTAACATCAAGATATACAGCCTTGTAGCAGCAGCTTTGTTTCTGTTGTATCCGCAAAAGATTCGTTTTTTACTGGCAATGGTTGGCTGGGCTATCGTGCTTGGTTTGCTGCCACTTTTGTTTACATCTCCGGCAAAATTGCTCTGGCAGTACGAACTGTGGGTAAATCAACTGCTGATCAAGTCCGATCATGACAAATGGGCGAATACCTCGATTCACCGACTTGTGCACCTGTTTATTTCCCCGGACGTGCCGACACCGGTCATTATCGGTTTCGGTGTAGCGCTGTTCTGCACGGTTTACATGCACATTAAACGGTTTACGCAGCGGTACTTCCGGATGCTGATGGTCGCTTCGATCCTGATCTTTCAGGTTATTTTCAACCCCGTTTCTGAATCGCCTACGTACATCACTGCCGTCACGGGCGTTATGCTCTGGTGGTTCTATTGCCCGCAGAGCGTATTGGACCGAGTCTTGCTAATCAGTTGCCTCGTCTTGACGGTTTTTTCGCCGAGTGATATATTTCCGGTCTATCTGCGCGATCGTTTTGTCTTACCATACGCGCTGAAAGCATTACCTTGCGTGCTGATCTGGTTCCGAATTATTTACCTGATGCACAGACCGACTCCGTTTTCTTCGTCAACAGATGTTCGGGAGGCTGGGCTTTCACTCGAAAACAACACGTAGTTCGCCACGGGGGCAGGCTCGAAGTAAGTAAACGTCGGTAGATCAATTACACAATCATCCTTTATCCAAACACAAACTAAATGGCGCAAGGAGCGGCAACATGGCTTGATTTCTGGCAGGAAGAAAACGAATTTGACGACTCAATGTCCGTCAATTATGCTTACTTTCTGGCGCGGGTAGAGAAATACATTCCTCTGTCGAAAAAGCTAAAGGTACTGGACATTGGCTCTGGTCCGGGCAATCTGGAAACGGCCTGGCACGACCGGGTTGCCGAGATCCACGGCCTGGATGTATCCAAACGATATAACGAGATCGCCCGCCAGAAACACGCCGGGCATCCAAACGTTTATTTTCACGATTTATCGCCGGACGATTATCTCAATTTTAGCCCGGTCCTGAACCAGAAGTTCGATGTGATCATCGTGATGAGCGTCGTTCAGTATTACCGCAATGCAGCCGAAGTAGAGCAGTTGCTAAAGGCAATAAAAGCGGTAGCTGCCCCCGGTGCCAAAGCCATGATCTGCGACCTGATGGTGGGGGGTAGTGTACTCAAAGACATTGGCAGCATCATCGGGCGTTCACTCCGGCAGGGTCAGTTGCTGACGATGATCAGACTTCTGATTCGCTTACGCTTATCGGCTTACTATACAGTGCGCAAGAATAACGGCTTTCTGGTAATTCCTAAACAGGAGTGGCTGGCGATGTGCCAACGGTTGGGCTTGAACGCCCGCTTTGTGGAGGAGCCGCTGACGATGCAGCAGGAAAGACAAAATCTATTTATCGAGTTCTAGACGATGCTGATCGTTGACAGTATTAGATAAATACCACGTCGTCGATCACGTCGGTACCCATGTCTTTATTAACGAGCTGGATGAGCTTTTGCTTCGCGTTAACAAGTTCATTGCGCAAGGGAGCCGACGTAATTTCAATATGCAACTTGCGGTCCCGAACGTAGATCCGGTTGGTCCGCGAGGCAATGGTTGGTCCCATCATGCGGCCCCAAAACGCTTCGAGGTAGGTTTCGTTAAAGCGCGTCTGGAGTTGATAGGCTTTCAGTAACTGCCCGATTGCATCCTTCAACGATGTAGTTCCGGAGGTTCGTGTAGCGTTTTCGCGATTATAACGGTAAGTCTGGCTCATCAGCAACGTATCTTCCTTACAAAAGTAAACATCAGGCGGACTAAATACGCCCTACCAAACCGCGAAGTTGAAAAAATAACCCAACGGTAGAAAATCCCCCTGGCGTTTGGATTGGCGCCGTTTGCCTATTATACTTGCGCTATCAAGTCAATTGTCAGGCGTCAATCCAAACTCCGACGTCAATTGATTTATACAGAAGCGAGGAGAGATCAGGCTCTGCGAATCGCTGGCAACCTACCACTTGGCAAGGTGCTAACTCCTGCCTAAAGCAACCGCAGCAGCGGATCATTAGGGACTATAAATCGTATACTTAAATGCGCTATACTCAGCACTGTACGCCCCCCGCGGCCTACTAAGCATACTACCCTATTAAACCGAAGACCGGGAGTGGTCTTGGGCGGTTCTTTATGTTTACGATTTTCAGTTTGCGCGGTCTTCACTGAAAATGTCAGGCCAGAAAACGCATTATCCATTGGACATTCATTATTTCGACTACAAATATTCGTTCCCTCTCGAATCGGGCGAGAGCCTGCCGGGCTTTCAACTGGCCTACACGACACGCGGAACACTAAACGACGAAGGTTCTAACGTTGTCTGGATTTGCCATGCCCTGACCGGTAACGCTGACCCCGGCGATTGGTGGGGCGGTATGGTCGGTCAAGGGAAATATTTCAATCCGGAAAATCACTTCATCGTCTGTGCCAATGTGCTTGGTTCCTGCTATGGATCAACGGGCCCGCTGTCAACCAACCCCAGCACGGGTCGACCTTTTCATCACGACTTTCCCGCGCTAACGATCCGCGATATGGTCGAAGCATTGGATTTACTGCGTCAGGAACTGGGAATCGAAAAAATTCACACCTGCATCGGCGGCTCTCTCGGCGGTGAACAAGCAGTTGAGTGGGCTATTTTACGCCCTCAGTTAATTGAGAATCTGGTGCTTATTGCAGCGAGTGCTGTAGCCTCTCCCTGGTGTATTGCCTTCAATGAAGCACAGCGTATGGCCATCGAGGCCGATCCTACCTGGATCGAACAGCGCGACGATGCGGGAACAGCAGGTATGCGAGCAGCGCGGGCAATGGCCATGATCTCGTACCGGAATTATGACACCTACGGCTTTACGCAGGCGCTCGACAACAATGAGCAACTGGACGGTTACAAAGCGGCTAGTTACCAACGCTACCAAGGCGAAAAAATAGCGGATCGTTTTAATGCCTTTACGTATTGGACGCTTTCGAAAGTTATGGATTCGCACAACGTTGGTCGTAACCGGGGAAGTATTCTGAATGCGCTCAATCAAATAAAAGCCCGAACCTTAGTTGTCGGTATTCGCTCGGATTTACTTTTCCCGCCAACTGAGCAGCAGTTCCTGGCCCGGCACATTCCAGAGGCCACCTACGAAGAAATTGATTCGCTTTATGGGCACGACGGTTTCCTGATCGAGTTCCGTCCCTTGGCGGGTATTATGCGGAAGTGGGTAACGGCTACTCAACCCAGTTCAACGAACGTAGCGGAGGTAGTTAAGAAGTAGACTTCCCATTTTTTCGCGGGTACGATCAGACCAAATACTCATGTGTTTAACGATGTGCTGCAACACATTCTTTGCTTTTGAGTTATCATAACTTAGCACGGTACACATAACGTACCCTTTATACGAAGCCATAAGGCAAAACTTAACCAATTTATAACCAGATGATCTGGTACGAAGACGAAGTTCGACAGCTCGAAACTAAAATTAAGTCTAATCTATCTACGTCGGACCGAGTCGTATTTTACGGCAGTTCGTCTATCCGCCTTTGGTCAACACTGGCGCAGGATTTTCCGGATATCACAGCGCTTAATTTAGGCTTCGGGGGCTCAACACTGGCGGCCTGCGCGTGGTTTTTTGAACGATTGGTCGTTCCCGCTAACCCCAGGTGCATTGTATTTTACGCCGGTGATAACGATCTGGGTGATAATCGCCATCCGGAAGAAGTATACTTGTTTTTCTGCGCACTGGCGGAAAAGGTACGTCGGCAGTTACCCGATACCCAATTTTACTACCTGTCCATAAAACTCAGCCCTGCTCGCTGGGATATTGCCGATAAGATTCGCGCGACCAATAAACTCATTGCCGACAAAATAAATGAGCTGCCAAACTTTAAAACCATTGACATGACAACTGCTTTGTTGGGTACTGATGGTAAGCCACGTCGCGAGTTTTTTCAGGCTGATGGTCTTCACCTTACCCCGGCAGGTTATCAGGTTTGGAAGCAGGTTTTACAGCAATTACAAATCTTTAATAATTTGTTTACGTACTAAGCTGCCATTGTTTGCGTTGCCTGCTGCAATTTCACCGTAACTACCGCCATCACTATGAATCGCGAGTATCATAAGTGGTTCAGCCCGAATCTGAACCGCGATATGGAGTTGCTTGTTTTTGGTCATGCAGGAGCTCGCGTTCTGGTCTTCCCGACCCGACGCGGGCGTTTCTATGAATACGAAGAGCTGGGTTTGGTCAGCGCGCTCGCCGACCGGATCGAGAACGGCTGGATTCAGCTGTTCTGCGTTGACAGCGTTGATCGAGAAAGCATTTACAACCGCTACATTGCTCCGCACGAACGCATCAAGCGCCACAGCCAGTACGAACACTACATTCTGAACGAAGTACTACCGTTTTCTCGCCTGAAAAATCCACAGCCGTTCATGATTTCGCACGGATGCAGCCTGGGGGCTTACCATGCTACCAACATTGCGTTTCGGCATCCTCAGTGGTTTGGTAAATTAGTAGCGCTTAGTGGCCGGTATGACTTATCTGCTCCGGTAGCAGAGTTTCGCGGTCTATTCGATGACTACTATGACGAAAATATTTACTTTCACACGCCCAATCATTTTCTGCCGAACCTGGAAGAAGACGCGATTCTAAACGAACTGCGCCGGATGCAGATTGTCATGACGGTTGGGGCCGCCGATCCTTTTTTAAACAGCAACTGCGCCTTGAGCGAAACGCTTTCCTTAAAAAACGTCTCTCACGAATTTTACATATGGGAAGGTCGAGCCCATCAGGCCGAGGATTGGCACAAGATGGTGCAGATATACCTGTAACTGATCGTATTCTGATCACGGTAACTTAGAAGCGAGGTACAGATAAGGCCCCAGCAGATGGTGCACGAAGATCGTTTTCTTGTTATCGGGGTATTTTTTATGATACGCTTCGTCGGCCAGCAGCACTACGAATGACCCCGTTCGGACGTAATGGCTGGATTGGTAAAACGTGGGCGGAATGTACTCTTTCAAGTTTGTTTTTACGTACCGACTGGCAAAGCTACCCAGGTACTTCTGGTAATTTTTTTGCGCCTTACGTGCTGGTTTAGACAGCTTGTTAAAGACGTATTTTAACGCCAGATTCCGGGGAAACTTCTGCTTTTTGAGTAAAGCGGGGATGTTGGAGAATGGGTTGGTTTGATTGAAATCGTCAATCGTCTGAATTGTAATCGGTGTTTCGGGAACCCAATCGGCTGAATTGACCACGTTGAACGCCCAGCCCCCAGCGGTCAGGGCTTCGTATTCGTACGCATAAAACAAATTACCGGGCTTGGGCGCAGCACTGCAATAGGTCTTGAACCGAACCGTGGCGGGTATCTTTCCCTGCTTCTGCAACTGCTTCAGATGAGATGTCATCAGATACCCGATGGCTCCCCCCTGGCTATGCCCCATGATGTAAAAATTGGTTACCCCGGCTCGAATACATGAATCAAGCCGGGGTAGTATGTTCTGCGCCAGAAAAGCGGTTCCAATAAGCCAGCCAATATGTACCGCAGCCTGCGGATGTTCGGCCAGTTGATAATCAAACTTATAATCGTTCGATAAAACCAACTGCCCTTTGGCTGGCACCATGGCTGCGTAGAAGTTCTCCAACCAACCGACAGGGTCGAGTGTGGTTCCGCGGATGCTGATAACCGCTACGGAATCAGCCGATGTCCATAAGTCACACCGGTTGTCAAGACCCACCACCGGCGAACGATACACAAACTTGAACCGCTGTGGTTTTGGAATCGGGCTATCTGGCGGCAAGGTGTCCACTTGCCGGGCAAATACGCTCATCAGCTCGATGTATTCCGCTTTCTCGAAGCCCGGTTTAAGTTTTTGCCCAAATAAGGTAGTCGATACCAGGAAAAATGCAAAAAACGTAAGCGTTTGTTTCATATGGCCTCAACTGTACAGTGTACAACACAACTTACCTGGGCAACGCTTAGCCGCGCTTATGTTGAAGCGCGACGACCGACGTACGGCTAACGTATCAATTATTCGGCAATGACTTGGCTCGTCAGCAACGACGCATCAGCAACGACACCCTGTGCTTTCAAAAGCGACTTGGCGTACGGTTCGTACAACACACGTCTGGGTGGATTGACCGATAAATCAGCATCCCACAAACCAGAATGGTGCCACCGGTCTAAATGATCCCAGTCGGGCCGGTCGATGATTGGATACAGGCACACCCCCCAGAGCGGAATGCCCGCTTCAATTACAGCCGCGCATTCGCGTCCGACCATCTCGATCCAGACAGGCCGGTCAATACCCGGATGGCTCGTCTCGGTCAGAACAATCGGTTTACCATATCGGTGATACGCTTTCATCAGCAACCGGCGCATCGGAACCCATCGTGAATCGGGAATAGCATCGTTCCAGCCCAAAAACGTCCCCGTCTTGTTGATCCACTGGTTGTTATAATAGTAGTTAAAACCCAGCATGTCAAGATACTCCGGCTTCCCTCCCAGCTCCGGTGCAATCGATCCTGCCAGCATATCGACCGACTGAAATTGATTTTCGTCGGCAATGGCAGCATCCATAATGTCCTTTCTTGTCGCGTTCAGAGGAGGAACCATATGCACCAGCGGCTCGGTAGTCAGGATACGAATAGAAGGGTCGATCTCACGCATCCCGGCTATTGCTTCAATATAGCCTCTCATCAGTCCGAGCTTCACTTCCCAGCCCTGTTTTGTGCAGTAAGGCGATGTACCCCGCGCGTCTCCTCCGAGCCAGGACATAAAACTCACTTCGTTGATCGGCGTCACAATGAGTTCTTCATCGGGATACAGATCGCGGTAGAAACGGACAAAAGCACGACTGAAAGCGGCAAAACGACGGGCAAACATCGGATGAAGGGGCGTCAGGTCGTCGGGGTAACCAAAATGGCACAAGTCCCAGATTTGCTGAATACCCTGCCGATGTCCTTCTTCCAGCATCTGCCGGACAACACTCCAATCGTATTGATAGGCTGTTTTTTCGACCTGACTCCAGCGCACTCCTTCCCGAACGGTACGAATAGCGAATTGGCTGAGATCGGTATAATCCTGACCCAATAACTGTAAATGCCCCGTCAATGGTAAGAAGTCAACCCGATTTCCGAAGCAGTTGAGCTGATCGGTGCATTCATAACCAGCCCACCAGAATGACCGAAACGGATTCTTTGGCTGGAACGTGTTTGTAGTGAACATTTGAAAACGCAACCATCAGATTGCTATGTACGATGTCTCAATATGACCAAAAAGCGGTCAGTCGGCAAACTTATTCGCTTTTTCCGAGCGAAAGGTATTGACCTTAACTTATAACGCCTGTACGATCGCAATAACGAGTTTGGCTGAATTTCGGGCGGCTGTTGGGTAAAATTTGTCGAAGGCGATGTGTGCTTCAGCGTCGGCCCGATCACTGAGACTACGAATAATCAGGTGCGGCACGTTGATTTGATAGCATACCTGCGCGATAGCTGCACCTTCCATTTCGGTCGCATCGGCCCCGAAGTCGGCCCGCAGGCTGCTTACTTTTATCGGCGATGCCACAAACACATCACCCGTTACAACGGTACCCGTCACGACTTTTACGGGCCGGTCAGAAACACCACCTGACGCCAGCGGAATTCCTTCGAGGGGAATGTCCTTGACCACCTTTTCCGCTAATCGCATCAGCGAGGTGTCCGCCGGAAAATAAACCGGGTTAAACTGCTTTGTAATCACGTTCCGCGTCTGACGGGTCGGGGTATTTTTATCGGTAATTGACCCGTAATCGTGATGTGCCGTACGACCAGCAATGACGATATCACCCGGTTGCAACTCTGGATTAGTGCCCCCCGCAATGCCTGTAAACAATACACGCTCGGGCCGGAAATGATCAAGCAATAAAGCGGTCGTCATAGCCGCGTTTACTTTTCCAATACCCGTTTCGGCCACGACAACTTTCTGTTTACCCAGGCGGCCAGTCGTGAACGTCACCCCATCAACGACTACCGTTTTTGGATTTTTGAGCGTTTGTTTGACTAGTTCAACCTCAGCACCGAACGCACCGAGTAAGCCGGTTATAGGTCGTGGTTTGTACTGTTGACTAAAGGCGGTTTGTGACAGAAAAAGAAAGAGGAGTACGGTATACTTCATAAAAATTGGTAGAAAGTGAAGCGACGGTCACGATCAGGGCAGATGGTGACCGTCAGCAATTACGTTACGGCAAAGATCTTTGCCAGTAACCTCGACAGCGGTAGCAGGCAGAACACCAGCATCGCCAACGGAAAGGAAGCAAAAGCCGCTACCCAGGCCGCATTCATCACAATAAGCGATAAAACACCAGCCCGCACAGCCATACCGATGTTGCGACCGACTGGCTCACGAACGGCTCGCCAAAGTGGTGGAAAGATGTAATAGCCAAACAGGATCAGAAACGGCAAAGCGGTTCCTAACTGTTGACGTTGTTGTGCCAATGCCGCTACGCAGCCAATAACCAGCGCATACAGCAATCCAGCCGCCCGAAGCGTAGTTGGGCTACCGCCGTGTACTTCACCGCGACTGATCATAGTGATTGCGGCAATATACGCGATGGGTACCAGCCCCACCCACGCCCACGGCATTACCTGCTCAGGAATTACGCTTATCCCCAACAACAAATTTAAGCCCCGGCACAAACCCATGTTGACCGGTCCCAGCCAGTTGTGATGCTTGCCAAACCGATCGTAAACCAGCGATGCGACAGCGATACCAAGCGCCAGAAAACCAGCCGTCTGGTTGACCATGAAGGAGGCTATAATTCCGACGAGCAATAAAACAGTTCCTAATAAGGTAGCCGTATTTTTGCTGACCAATCCGCTTGGAATGGCACGCTCGGGCCGTTCAATAGCGTCGAGTTCGGCGTCGAACACATCGTTGAAAACGACGCCACCGCCGTACAGACAAACCGTTGCCAGCGTAAGCCAGCCTACCGGAGCTGGCGGGGGATTAGGAATAAGAAAGTACCCCGCAATCGCCATACCCGCCAACACATCAGCTATAGCCGTGACGAGGTTGGCAGGACGGGTAAGGGAAAGGAGTGCTTTCACCATTATCGGATTATCGTTGAGTCTTTATCTACTCTCGGTGCCTGTCCACCACGCAGTACCGAGCTACCGTTGTACCGCTGACTTTGATCGATGCCCATTGGCTGCATCAGTTCTTCAAGGCTTAGTTGACCACTCTGCGCAAAGGCGGTTACGGCGTTGGTGAAGGTCACCAGACGAATCGCTTCGTCCGAAATACCGCTTTGTTTCATCAACGCGGCTGTTTTCGGTACGGCCAGCGGATCACTGATTCCCCAGTCGGCAGCCGAGTTGATCATAATGCGTTCAGGGCCGTATTGCTTGACAATCTCGACCATACGCTCGTTGCCCATTTTGGTAAACGGGTAAATGGTGAATCCAGCCCAAAAACCCCGGTCCAGTACCTCACGCACCGTCTCTTCGTTGTTGTGGTCCACGATGACCATGCCGGGGTCAAGTCCGTGTTCCAGCGCAATGTCCATGCTGCGGCTAGTACCTTGTTTTTTGTCCCGGTGCGGGGTATGTATCTGCACCGGCAAACCCGCTTCTTTTGCCAGATCCAGTTGTGCCCGGTAGTATTTGTCCTCGGCAGCCGTCTGATCGTCGAAGCCTATTTCGCCCACACCGACCACGCCTTCTTTATAGATGAACAACGGCAGGATTTCCATAACCTGTTCGGCCAGTTCTTCCTGATTGGCTTCTTTCGAGTTCAGACCGATTGTGCAGTAATGGCGGATTCCGAACTGCGACGCCCGAAAACGCTCCCAACCGACCAGACTGGCAAAATAATCCCGGAACGAATCAACGCCCGTACGAGGCTGGCCCAGCCAGAATGCGGGTTCAATCATGGCGACAACACCGGCATCGGCCATAGCCTGATAATCGTCGGTCGTGCGGGAAGTCATGTGAACGTGCATATCGAAGAACGACATGCCACGAATGGAATCCATAAAACTCATGAGCGAATTACAGTAAGGGTATTCTGGATAAATCCCCGATTAGTAAGCAAAGTTCCACAAAAAATACGGCTTCATCTCACATGTTTTTTATTCTCATTTTAATCATTTTTTAGAAAACTCTACATTTCCCCGTTCGTTTAATAATCAGTAACCCAATTTTCGTTATACATACGCGTCATCGTCAGACGCCGGTTTATCCGAAGATTGATTTAATCAACAAATACAATTATGACAACGCTTCAACAGCTAAGAAAAGGGAAATGGGGCATCTACTTCATTCTGTTACTGGCGCTCGGCACCGGCTTGGTAGCCTGTAATGAGAATGCAGTTAACAATCTGAGCCCTGCCGATCAGCCGGTGTACATCACCAATTACGACCGATCCGTCAATTTTAATCAGTATAAAACGTTCAGCCTGCCCGACTCGGTCGTGATCGAATCGAACACCGGGTATCAGCCTTCGCTGGGTCCGCTGGAAAGCCGTTTTGTAGCGAACGTCGCCAATGCCATGACTAGTCGGGGATTCCAGCGGGTCAACCGGGGCCAGACTGCCGATGTGGGCGTTGCCATCATCCGGGTTAGCAACCTGTACACCGGCGTTGGTGTCGATCCCTACGGCTATTATGGTGGCTACTGGGGCGGTGGCTATGGTTTTGGCGGACTTGGTGGTTTTGGCGGTTATAGTCCGTACTACCCAAGCTACTACACCTATCAGGTAGCCGATCAATACTGGGAAATTCAGGTTGTCGATCTAAAAAACCGTCCAGCAGCCAGCACCGGTACACAACAGCAGCTCAATGTCATTTTTGACGCCACCGTACGTGGTTCGGACATTAGTACTCAGCAAGATGTCGATGCGGCCACAACCGCTATTTTCAACCAATCGCCTTATTTACAGGCAGCCCGATAAGCAATCATGAAATCGATCTTAGCATTCGTTGCCCTGCTGTCGTTATCGACAGTAAGCTGGGCACAAGTAAACCGGGATGAGTACGCTCAAGCGTTTCCATCCCCCTATCAGCAATACGTAACGTTTAACATTGCAGCCCGCTACGGTGTATCACTGCCAATGGGTGGTCAGAAAGGCTACATCGACCGTATTTCGCCAGCCAATTTTGCGCTGGAAGGCGAATGGTTATTTCCGCAGCGGTTTTCGCTGGGCTTAAAAAGCGGTTATCAGTACACGCAGCAGCGGCTTGGCCGACAAGTGATTAGCTATACGTCGGGAAATACGGTTCAGGATATTTCGGCGGTTCAAACCCGGACGTTGTCCATTATTCCGGCAATGGCTTCGGTTTCGTATTACTTCGCCGACAATGCAGCCGCTATACGCCCTTACGTACAATTCGCGGGTGGTGGTGCCTTTGTTAATTACACCAATTTTTTCGGGGTACTATCCGATCAAAAGACTGGCTTCAAAGGAGCCATCGCGCCAGCTATCGGTTTGAAATATTATGGTCGACGCGAACAGGGACTTGGGGCGGAAATTCAGGCGCAATACCAGAACGTGTTTTTCAACTACGATCAATTACAGAATAGTAGCCCCTCATTGATGCTGTCAGTGGGTATTTCCTATCGGTGGTATTAGCGGGTTACAGTCGGATTGATCCCGCAATTGGCAAGGCTAATCCGTTAACAACTCGATATGAGGGGGCAAACTACGCCCGGCAGCCCTGCGCTCGGCAGCATAGTCAGCCAGCGTATGCGCGAGTCGGGCGTTTTTGCGCTCATTCAACCCAATAATCTGCGTAACATCTTTATCGGTGAAAAAGGCTTTTAAAATCAGTTGATTCCAGGCCGCTTCGTCAAAATGATCGGCGGGGTACGGATTATGCAGCATGATCGCCGATTGCACATCGGCAATGTTATTGCGGATACCTTCCGTTGCCTGAAACCGCCAGGCGTCCGGATAAGCCAGAATAGGCAATGCAGAATACAACGCCACAAGCTCGTTAAGCTCACCAGCTTTAAACAACTCGGTGATTGTTTTTACGTATAGCGATTCATCGTCGGCGGGCAGTTGAAGCAGCCACCAAACCCGCGCCAGTCGATCCAGCGTCCAACCCGATACGGTGAACCCAGGTCGTAGTTGTTCCAATGCAAAGGTGAGATCAGCGGGCACTTCGATGGGTTGCTTTCCAACAAAGCGAGGTAACGCGGTAAAGACTCGGTAAAATACGGGTATGTGTAGACCTGACGGTCCGGTTCCACCCTGTAATAAATCGACCTGTTGCCGCAGGTAATTGATTGCCTTTTCAGAATTCGCTTGCTGCTCAATCAGGTAGAACAGCGTTTCACTCATTTGCAGAATATTCATAGCGTTACTTGGCTTTCGGGTGCGCCTGATCATACGTCTTTTTGAGTTGTTCCAGGCTGGTATGCGTGTAAATCTGGGTAGCGGCCAGACTACTGTGCCCTAACAGATCTTTGATGGCGTTAAGATCGGCCCCCCGATTAAGCAGATGCGTGGCAAACGAATGCCTGAGAACGTGTGGACTTTTCTTTTCGAGGGTGGTTACCAGATCCAGATGCCGCTTAACAATTCGCTGGATAAGCATCGGGTAGGCCGCAATTCCTTTTTCGCTGACAATTAGATAAATAGTATCAACCGCTCCGCCAAACGTTTCTTCCTTGAGCAAACTATAGTGACGAATCAGTTCGAACAAGGGCTGGGTGAGCGGTATAATCCGATGCTTATTGCGTTTGCCGAGCACGGTGATCGTTCGCTCATACAGATTTACATCCGTCGTTTTGAGACCTGTCAGTTCGCTTAGCCGGATTCCTGTACCATACAGCAATTCAAGCACTAATTTGTCTCGTATTCCTTCAAAGGTGTTTGCAAAGTCAACGTCGCTCAGCAGCGTTTCCATCGGTTTTTCTTCTACGTAGACCGGAATTCGCTTGCTGGCTTTCAGTGCCTGCACCTTTGTCATTGGGTCGAGCGTGATCACTTTTCGCCGTAACAGAAATCCGTAGTAGCACCGAAGCGTAGCGATTTTTCGGTTTACCGACGATTTATCCAGTTCCCCTTCAACTAGACTTACAATCCAGGATCGAATGTGCCGATAATCAGCCTGTTCGGGTCGTTCGACGTTGCATTCCGCCAGTAGAAACGTACTGAATTGCTCCATGTCCTTCGCGTAAGCGGTCAGCGTATGGAGACTCAGCCGCTTCTCGTAACGGATGTACTGAAGAAAATCGTCTGAACTGGGATTTACTTGATTCATAAAAATAGTCAGATGAAGCGTCTATTCGACTACCTGATTTTATCGGCCAAATCTACTCACGTTAGGCATGCAATTTAGCTAAATCATGGTTTGGCAAAGCAACAAAAAAGCAGCAAACATTCCTGCTTGCTGCTCCTGTGTCTATGTTAGCAACTAACAATCACTGACTGCGCATTCAGTAATTGCGACCAACCTACACATCCGGTCAATACCGGGCTGTTGCCCTATTGCTCGGTGTGATTGCCGTACATTCTTTCTTTGTAAGCGGCTTTGATGATCTCGGTGCGACGCTTTACCGACGGTTTTTGGAAAGCCGTCCGCGACCGCAACTGCCGTAACACGCCCGTCTTCTCAAATTTCTTTTTGAAGCGTTTGAGGGCCTTGTCAATCGACTCGTTGTCTTTTACGTTAATGATAAGCATGTTGTAATATTGTATTTTAGCTAAAACCGGACGGCAAAGATAATAGTTTTGCGACTATGAAACAAGCCATTATCGACTTAGGTACCAATACATTTCATCTGCTGATCGTCGAAAAAAACGATACCGGTTATAAAACGCTGTTCCGCGAAAGCCGTCCGGCCAAAATCGGGCAGGCCGGAATCAACCAGGGGATCATTACCGAAGAAGGAATCGGGCGGGCATTGACCGTACTAACGTATTTCCGGCACGTACTCGATGAACACCGCGTTGCTCCCGAACAGGTCATCGCCACAGGTACGAGTGCGATTCGGGTTGCCCGCAATCAACAGGAGTTTATCCGCCGGGTCGAGCAGGAAACCGGTATTCGGATACAGGTTATTTCGGGTGATCAGGAAGCCGAATACATTTACAAAGGCGTCCGTGCTGCCGGTTCTCTGGATAACACGACGGCGCTGGTTATTGACATTGGCGGAGGAAGCGTAGAATTTATTTTGGGCAATCAAGAGCGCATCTTCTGGAAACAAAGCTTCGAAATCGGTGGCCAACGGCTGCGCGAACGCTTTATGACGAGCGACCCGATTGGCCCGGCCAGCATCCGCCGACTACACGATTATTTTCAGGAGCAGTTACTACCGCTTGCCAACGCCATTCACCAGTATCACCCGGCAGTACTAGTTGGCTCGTCGGGGTCGTTCGATACGCTGGTCGATATGTGGTTCATGCACGAGCAAGGCCGTTTACCCGATCCTAAACAAAGCGCCTTTACCTTACCCGTCGAGGAGTTTTACCGCGCTTACGAACTACTTGTTACCCGCAATCATGCCGAACGTATGCAGATTCCGGGCATGATCGAACTGCGCGTTGATATGATTGTCGTGGCCGTTTGCTTAATTGACTACGTGCTAAAGACCTATGCGATCTCTCAGATTCGAACATCGACGTACTCGCTGAAAGAAGGCGTTTTGAGTAGCTTGGGTTAAGAATCGGCTTTTTATCCTAGCTGAGCGATCCGTTCAGCCAGAGCCATCCTAAATCATAACTAACTCCTCGCTCGGACATGGCCGCCAGCCGGCTAGTCCACTTTAGTTACTCCTATGAAAGCCGAAACGAACGAGCGCTCGTCGTACCGCAATCTCATTTACACCGCAACGATTATTGTGGCTGTTATTGTGGCAATGACCTTTCCGGGGCCATTTACCGAACTGAATGGGTTTCCGTTGAAAAAGTTGATTGTTCCCTTGCTGCAAATCATCATGCTGGGTATGGGGACAACCATGTCGATCAAAGATTTCGAAAGTGTCATTCAGCAACCACGAGCGGTTTTTATTGGTGTAGCGTGTCATTTTCTCATTATGCCGCTGCTCGGTTTTACACTGGCCAATGTGTTTAGCTTTCCGCCCGAAATCGCAGCCGGTGTTGTACTAATCGGGTGTTCGCCGAGTGGGCTGGCGTCGAACGTGATGTGTTTTATTGCCAAGGCGAACGTGCCGCTGTCGATTACCATCACCACACTGGCAACCTTGCTGGCTCCGTTTCTGATGCCCGCGCTCATGAAATTACTGGCCGGACAGTTTATTGAGATCTCGCTCTGGGACATGATGATTCACATCACCGAAATTGTCATTCTACCCGTAATCGTTGGGCTGATTTTGAATCGTATTTTTCATAAATCGGCGACGATGATCAACCGCGTGATGCCGTTGGTATCGATGGTGGGGATTGTGCTGATCGTGGCGATCATTACGGCTGCGGGACGCGATAGCCTGCTGACCGTCGGCTGGACGCTGGCGCTGTGCGTACTGATTCACAACCTTACCGGCTTTACATTAGGTTATTGGGCGGCTCGACTGTTTGGCATGGATGAACAAAGCTGCCGCACGGTCGCCATTGAAGTTGGCCTGCAAAATGGGGGTCTGGCGTCGGGTATTGCCGTTCAGATGGGTAAAGTTGCAACAGTTGGCCTCGCTCCCGCTCTTTTCGGCCCGATCATGAATACAACCGGTTCATTGTTGGCAACTTACTGGAGCCAGCGGCCACCCAAAGAAACAATTGTCGATCAAACCGCTTCGCCAACGGTGAAGACACAAGGAGTTTAATTTGATAAACGGGGCTGTTAAATACAGCCCCATTTCGTTTATAACGAACAACACCGAGCAGAAACGACTGACTCTGCTTATCTTAGCACGGCATATACCGCAACCGCTTTGACTCAATAACAATGAAAATTATCTGTATCGTCACCGCACTTCTGCTTGGTTTATTCACCCAGACGTTTGCTCAAAATCAATCGGTTGAAAACCAGAAATTCGTGTTTCTCAACAATGGAGCAACCATCGGCATGATCATTAAATCGGTTCTGAAAGCCGACAAGCAACGGCTTAAACTTACCGATCAGCAGCTACCTAAAGCGAAGCAGGTCATAACCGATGCGACGGTGAAATTCAATGAAGGCGTAAAAGCGCTGAAACGAACCGGTATGAATAACCAGAAGCTACGTGTGCTGGCCGTAGCAGTAGAGACGGAGAAAGTTCATCAGTACAAGTCGATATTGACCCCAGAACAGTACGCTATACTGGTTGCGCAACACAAAAAAGTGTATCCAGAAAGCAAGGTGTAAAGCTAGCCTATGCAAAGGCTTTGGTAAACGCTCACTCTCTGGTGTAGGACAAGCGAGAAACCACCACCCTTTTTTGTACGTGTGCTTTTAACTCGCGTCGCCACACCCTACACCGTTTTCTTGGCTTTACACGGTAGAAAATCAGACAACTCCTGAAATAGTTGTCTTTTTGCTTACTAGTGAAAACATATGTCTGTTATCACATAGGTTATAGACCACATAATTGATTTCTCAAAAGACGCAAACTATTCATAGTTACTTAACGAATATATATGATGTGTGATTGAACCCTTTTTTATATATTTGACTTGATGTTAATATAATTAACCCGTTATAAATGTAATAATCAATCTGGTAACATTTTTTACAACTGAGCATGTCTGTACTTGTAAGGAATAATGTGCGTTTGCTTGGCAACCAGCAGGCAGATAAGACATTGGTATTCGCTCATGGTTTTGGTACCGATCAAACAGCGTGGAATGGTGTTGCGCCAGCCTTTTTTGATACACACCGAGTCGTATTGTTCGACTACGTTGGAGCGAACGAAATAACCGCCCCTCATTTTAATCCGCGTAAATACAAGCAGCTATACTCATTTGCGGATGACATATTGGACATCTTCGATGAATTAGAACTGCGAGACGTGGTTTTTATCGGTCATTCGGCGGGTGGCATGAGCGGAACACTTGCCGCTATACAGGAGCCAACCTGGTTCTCGAAACTTGTTTTATTAAATGCCTCCCCCTGTTATGTTGATCAGGAAAATTATATTGGTGGCTTTAATACAGAGGTTCTGGAAGCGCTTTTCGCCCAAATGGAAAGTAATTTCCATGCTTGGGCCAGTGGTTTTGCGCCCATGATTATGGCAAATCCAGATCGACCGCAATACGCTGCGGCATTTGCAAAAACGTTATCTGCTATGCGCCCTGATGTAGCGCTCTGTATTGCAAAGGTTATTTTTTACTCCGATCATCGGTCAGACATTACTAAGTTAATGCACCCAACCTTATTGCTTCAGAACAAAGATGACGTTGCCGTTCCGATTGATGTAAGCTACTACCTGGAAAAGTATATGCCTAATGCGAGATTATCGTTGATCGATGGTGAAGGACACTTACCCCACATCAGTGATCCCGACAAAGTTGTACAGAAAATCAAACTATTTCTGAACTAGACTTTTCTGTCAGAACAATACTTTGCTCCGTCTACCATCAATTTGCTTATAGAGTAGTGACTGGATCGGTTGACCACTTACATCGATGGATTTTAAGGTACTTGAGAGACGTTTTCGGGCTATTGAAGCAACTGAAATCGGTCCGAAACTTGTCGAAGCCTATATAGCCGAAACGCTTGCTTTCCTCGGCGCCGATGATTGTTTCATTCTCCAGGAACGAGACGAGTGGACAGCGACTGTGCAATTCACGGGCTCGTCAAAAATAAATTCGGCGTCTTTCAATCCTGCGCAGCTTATTGATTTAACCCGCGAGACTTGTTTCTTTCTGGAAAGTGATTTCACCCCCCGCCGGGCCCTGAAGGCGCTACTAGGCGGCTACAGGCAGGTGGCGGGTTTCCGCCTGAACAATTATTCGGTCAAAGGCTGGGCGTTGATTGTCTGGACCGAACCAAACGATTTACCTGCTGAGGATGTCGAGGATGTCCTGTACCGATTCAGCGACAAAATTCTGATTACGAGTTTGTCGCTTCAGCGCATTGCCCTCGAACAGCAATATCGATTCATCTTTGGTATTGTGCCCCAGGCGATTGTCCTTGTTAATGAAGAAGACGAAACGAGCTGGGTAAATCAGGCAGCCATTGAATTACTGGATCTTGAGCAAGGTGATCTCCGTCCCTCACCGGCGAGCTTGTCCATTGGCATGTTGAAACTTCGCAATCAGGCTCTCAACCTGGATGCGATCAACCACACAGCCGCTGAGTTTATTCGCGATTCGAATTTTAGCATTAAAGAATGGCTTTGGATTTTCTCGGACAAGATTCTGTCGATTCTGACCAGACCTATTTTCTCCCCTTACTTCAAAGGGCGGATCTGGCTGTTCAACGATGTAACCGAACTGTATCAGAAAAATCAGCAGCTTTCGGAGGCTAACCGCGAAATCGAGAATCTGATCAGTGTCATCGCCCACGATTTAAAATCGCCATTGGCCACGCTCAGTTTTATTTTCAATTTCCTGCCCATGCATGGGCCGTTGAACGAAGAGCAAAACGAAAACATCGAATACGGCCAGAAGACCATTAAGCGTGGGCTAAACCTCATCGACAGTATCGTTTACTTCAACAAGCTTATTTCGTCGAACCTTCCGGTCCAGATGGAAGATGTCGAGCTTGACGATTTAATTAGTGTGATCGTCGAAGGGTTTTCGGCGCAGGCTTACCAGAAGGAGATTACGTTGCACACCCGCCGTGTAGAGCAGCCCGTTCTGTTGCATACCGATCCAGAATCACTGGTTCGTATTCTTGACAACCTGGTCAGTAATGCCCTGAAGTTTTCTCCCTTCGGACGAAACATATACGTCGAAACAGATATGCGGGATGATCAGCTGACAATCTCGGTCAGAGATGAAGGTCCCGGCATCTCCGACCAGGACCGCACTAAATTGTTCAAACGGTTTCAGCGTTTATCCGCTCAACCAACCAACAATGAAGGATCGTCAGGTTTGGGGTTATCCATTGTCAAAGCGTTAACCGACAAGTTGGGAGCAACCATCGAAGTCGATAGCACGGTCAATGTCGGCACGACCTTCCGTTTGGTCTTCCCCATAACGTTCGTCCGCGTCAGTGATCAGATCACGGCTCAATAAGCTTACGTCTGTTAGGTGATTGAACCGCCAGCAGAAAGTCATTGTGAAAGCAGAAAACGGCTAAGAGAATTTGTCAATCTTTGCGACTTGATACGCCCAAGGATGTCCACCAGTCTGTTTTCCACGTTTTATTGCCTTACCCTACTCCTGTTTAGTCTGAACGGCTATGCGCAGCCAGCGTCAACAGGTAAGATTAAAGCGGACTACAAGTACCAGCTTTATCTACCCAAAGGCTATTCGGCTACCAAAACGGCTTATCCGTTGGTCATTTACCTTCATGGTGGTTCACAGCGGGGCAACGACTTAACCAAACTGAACGTCTATGGCCCGCCTTCTCTGGTCAGCAAGGGCCAGGATTTTCCTTTTATCATTGCGTCACCACAGTGCCCCAACGATAAGTTCTGGTCAACCGATAACTGGTTTGAACCACTCTACGCGGACCTAACGACAAAATACCGAATCGATCCAAAGCGAGTCTACTTAACCGGTATCAGCATGGGTGGGTACGGGGCCTGGCAGACTGCGGTAGCCTATCCGGATAAGTTTGCGGCTGTTGTACCGTTATGCGGTGGCTGCGATGACTCAACGCAGGTTTGCAACATTAAGAACATACCCATCTGGACCTTCCACGGAACAGCCGACGATCTGATTCCCATTGACGAAACCGAACGATTGGTCAGAAGCTTGGAACAATGTAGAGGAAACGTAAAATTTACCCGGCTCAAAAACGAAGGCCACACTATTCAATACCTCTACGAAGACAAATCCATTTACCGTTGGATGCTTCAACAGCACAACTAAGCTTCTGCTGGCTCAGTAATGAAACAAGAACGGGTAACTACACCAGTTACCCGTTCTTGTTTCATTACACTTTGTTCGGGTCCGGATGCACCCAGGGCTGCCGATAAGGTCGCTGGAGCAGTGCATTCGCTTCGCGGTCGCCGACGATTTCTCGCTTTTGCGGATCGTAGACTATGGGCCGTCCAGTTTTCATCGACATATTAGCCAGGATGCAGCTAGCCGTCGAAATGTGGCCTTGCTCAATATCAGCTATCGGGCGGCCACCTTTATCGATCGCATCCAGGAAATTAAGCATGTGCAGACGCGTAGCCGGAGCGGCATTCAACTCAATCTTGGGTTCAGTTGGCTCCGTGACGTCTTCGGGGTATTTTTCCTTTTCGTAGACTACGTCCTTATGAATCTTCTCACCTTTTCCATCGGGAATGAAATCGTACGCCATGGTACTAGCCCACAAGGTTCCTTTGTCACCGTACAACGTCAGCGACCAGGGATAGTCGGGGTTAGCGGCTGTACCCCAGGTTCGGTGCTGCCAGGCGCAGTTGAGACCGTCGTATTCAAACAGGGCTGATTGGGTATCGGAGATGTTGGATTTGCCTTCTTTCTGGACGTAAATACCACCGCTTGAACTGATCCGGTTTGGCCATCCCAGGTTCAGCATCCAGCGCACCGTGTCGAACATATGGACGCACATATCGCCGGTAATGCCATTGCCGTACTCCATAAACGTGCGCCACCAGCGAACATGGGGCAAACCGTCGTACGGGCGCATCGGTGCGGGTCCTGTCCACATTTCGTAGTCCAGAAAATCGGGAACGGCCTGTACCGGTGGATTGCCATTGTTCCGCATGTGAAAGTAACAGCACATATCTACGTGCGAGACTTTACCCAGCAATCCGGCATCAACGATGTTTTTCTTTGCGTCAATCAGGTGTGGCGTACTTTTGCGCTGCGTACCTACCTGTACCACCCGGTTGTACTTCCGGGCGGCTGCTACCATCGCTTCGCCTTCGATTACATCGACGCTGATCGGCTTCTGCACGTACACGTGCGCACCAGCTTTTACCGCGTCGATGGTTTGCAGGGCGTGCCAGTGGTCGGGCGTCCCGATCAAGACGATATCCAGTTGATTGTCCGCCAACATTTTGCGGTAATCGCCATACATACGGGGCGTTTTACCCGATTTCTGACGCTGGCTTACAAGTTTGGCGGCTCCCGCCATCATGTTTTTATCGACATCACAAAGCGCCACCACCTCAACGGGGGCTACCTGAATCAGCCGAAACAAATCACTTTTCCCGTACCAACCCGTTCCAATCAAACCTACCCGGAGCGTTTTGGTAGGATTGATCAGGTCCATGCCTCTGGCTCCAAACGTTGAAAGAGCAAGGGAAGCGGTAGTTCCCTGCAAAAAACGGCGACGGTTAATGTTGAAACTATGCATGCTATGTTGAGGGTTCAGCCGGCCGAAACCGAGTTTTCAGACTGTATATACTGTCCGCGCTTCGTGTATCATCGTTCCTGACGAAACAACACCGGTGGACATCGACAGCCATACGTTTACAAAAGCAAAAAAGTAAAGAAACTACCAGTTTATCCGTCAATAATTCCGCGCTTTACCACTCATGGGTTTGGTGAGCCGTTCAAACCAATCCGCCAAATTATTTCGCTGCTTACTCGTCTTTGGCTTGCCTGCATACAATCAATTGTGAACCTCTTTTTCAATCTCGAAACGATGAAACCTTTCTCAAGACTCTTCGCTTTTGGGTTCATCATGAACCTGTTGACGCTCATGATCTTTGTTTCTATAGCCACAGCCCAACACATCCCACCAACCAGGCTGGCCCGCTATCAGCTAAGCGCGTACGTTTCGGCAGACAGCAGCCGGTTACGAGTCAACATCAACAAGCAACCCGGCGGGCAGTTGCACATACACCTTATCGATCAAAAAGGTACGTTACTGTTTGATCAGACGATGGCTCCGATGGACACCGTACGC
The DNA here is from genome assembly GCF_021233055.1 of Spirosoma oryzicola. Lineage (NCBI taxonomy): Bacteria > Pseudomonadati > Bacteroidota > Cytophagia > Cytophagales > Cytophagaceae > Spirosoma > Spirosoma oryzicola. The sequence continues at coordinate 4,897,511 of NZ_CP089538.1, forward strand.
CGATACAGTTTAAACCTGATGGAATTGGCCGTTGGCAACTACACGCTGAAAGTGTCGAACGGTTTGGAGGTGATGTTTCGGGATTTTAAAATTATGCCCCGGAAGCCCCGGAAGATGATTCGTACCATCACCTTGCTTTAAGCCTAAGCGTTATGGTCTAAGCCAGCAACTGCTTTTTTTGGCGATAACCAGCCAGTGCTTCCAGACAGAAGCCCGTCGTCAGTTCTTCAGAACCCCAGCCCTGCAAGAGTTTAGGACCGCCGTAGTAGAACAACCAGCGAGGCCATTCGCCAGCTTCTCCCTGCTTTGCAATTAAATACGAAACAGCGTTGGTCAACGGCGGCACATCGGCCCCAAAATTGAGCAACGTACTGATGGCAAATGCGGTGTCCAATACCGATTTCCCTATTCGCCCGTCGGGTTGCACACCAGCTACGATGCGTTCGACGATGGGCTGGATAACGGGTTCAAGACTGACGACTCCCCGCTTGTAGGCGCGCGACAGCAGATAATACATGTTATACGGATTGCGGTACCATTTATCGCAGTTGCCTTCCCGCCCTTCCGCAATGGTCTGGATCAGCGCTGCGATTACGGGCCGGGTCTGCTCGGTCTCGCCCAGGTAGTAGACGATGTTGGTATTGATACCCAGATCAATGTCAGCTCGGGTACACTCGTTGGCCCGCCAGAAGAAAAAACTGGTAATCGGTTGGCTTATTTCTTTGATGGCTAGCCGCCAGTGCGTTCGGTTGGTATGCCAGCGCGGACGCAAAATAAACCAGGTGTAAAATAACCCCTGTTGACTCCGGTTAGCCAGTAGAAGCGGTACGTTGCTTTCCTCAAGACAGCGTACCCCACGCGCTTCCAGTAAGGCCGACGCATAAGCCAAGCTGTCGGCGTCGTAAGGAACCATGTGATGCCAGGGATGACGCTCAGAAAATACGGGCCACACCCCACCCCGGTGCATCTGTCCGGCGATATAGTCAGTAGCGCGGGTGATCATGGCATCGACCTCCGGGCGTTCATTGAGGGGCAGCAGACAGGAAGCGACTACCATTGTGGCAAAAACGGTGCTATCCGTAATGCACCAACCTTGCATAGGCTCGTCGGCGGCAATGTAGCAGCAAAACTCACCGTTTGGGTACTGGTGTTGCTCCAAGTACTGCACACCCTTGTTTATTGCCGCTTCTAACTGACCGAGCTGATTCATAGTTTGTTACGCGATAGGTGTATAACTTAACTTGCCTGTCTCCCGCTTTTTTAGCCAATTCCGATAAGAAGTCAGAGCTTCTAGGCAAAAGCCCGTCGTTAATTCTTCCGATCCCCAGCCAGCCGTTTTACCGGGCTCCCGGCCTAAGAGAACAGTTCTCGACCATTCGCCCTGTTTAGCCTGTTGTGCCAGTAGCACCGTCGCGGTTCGTTCGATGACCATTGGGTTTCCCTGCCAGTAGATCAGCGCACTGAGTGCCTGTGCTGTTTCCAGCGGACTCTCCCCGAACAATCCGTCCGGTTGTTGATGGCTTAACAGGCGTTCTAGTACGACAGGTCGTACATTCTCCAGTTGCCGAACGCCCTTGTCAATAAGGCGTCCCAGCGCGTAGTAGAACGTGATTGGGCTACGGTACCAGCTATCGGACGCTGTTTCCTGCTTGGTATGAACAAGCTTCACCAAATAGTCCAGCATGGGTTGCGTGGCTTCGCTAAGACCCAGATAATACAAGGCATTGGCATTGATAACTTTACCAACGTCCGTACGCCGATACCCTTGTTTTTTCCAGAAAAGCAGACTGTCAAACGGACGTTTGACGATCCGTAAGCCCGTGCGCCAGTACAGCCGGTTAAGCGTCGGGCGGGGGCGCAGTATCAACCAGGTGTATAGCGCTCCGTTGTCACCCTGATTTAACAGTAGTAATGACCGCATATCGGCCCGTGGATAATCAACGTTTAGTGCATCGAACAAAGCGCCGACGTGAACGGTACTGTCAACATCGGGTGGACAAAGCGGGAATAAAGGATTCCGAAGCGTGTAGTAATTGCAAGCTCCACCCCGCATCATCTGATAATCCAAGAAAGAAACGGCACGCACAAGCACGGCACTGACTTTAGGATGATCATTCAGCCCCAGCAGTGTATTGGCAATGATTGCCGTTGGCGCGGCTACGCTATCGGGTGTGCACTGTTCCTGCATCCGTCTGTCGAGCGCTCTATAGCAGCAGAATTCTCCATTGGGATGCTGATGATGACGTAGATAATCAATACCCCGCTCGACAGCTTGCTCGACCTGATTGAGCCGCGACAACGCTATTTGATTCAATCGATCCATTCTACATCGATAGTAACCAGCTGCTGGGCCATTGACTGCATATTCTTTGTCATACTAGCTCCTTCTTCTACCAGCAACCGAACTGGTGGATTTTCCCAACCCAGATGGGCTAGGACCTGTAACGAATTAAACTCAAAAATAGCAGCCTTTAACAGATAACTACCTGCGGTCAAGGGTAACCTTGGCAATCGGCATGCTATTTCGTGTTGCCCTGCTTTTAAGGCTATGGGCGTTGCTGGAATGGCCCCTGTGATGCACGTTGCCCCATCGCCAGTCCATATAAAAAAGGTCCATCCTAAGTTTTCGAACGGTATCAGCGACTGATACGCAAGCGTTACCTTTATTTCGCTACCGGGCTGAATTACCGCCGACGCCGAACTCATCACCTGCATAGTCAAACTACGAATAGCAATCGGACGGTCGGAGCTAAGCGCTGCCTGCGTCTCTTCTCCTGTTGAGGCTACATGTTGGTGTTGCTGGGAAAAATAGTGATCTAGCGTTTCTGTCGCGGTACCGGAAAATTGGACCTGCCCTTTTTCAAGCAAAAGGCCGCGCTGACAAACCGCCTGAATATGATACGGTACGTGTGATACGAGAATGATAGAGCCCCCCGCCGATAGGTAGCTCTGCATATGCTTAAGGCACTTACGCTGAAAATCCAGATCGCCCACTGCTAGAACCTCGTCAACCAACAAAATATCCGGGTTTAGATGAGCCGCTACGGCATAAGCCAGGCGAGCCGTCATGCCTGAACTGTAGAACTGTACGGGCATATGAATAGCGTCGCCTAGTCCCGTGAAATCTATAATCTGCTCGATCAGCGGGTCCACTTGCCGTTTAGAGAGGCCCAACAGAGCGGCCCGCACGTAGATGTTTTCGCGGCCCGACAAAACAGGGTCCAATCCGATCCCCAGTTCAATAAGTGCCCCGACATTACCACGAATCCGAACCTGTCCCCGGTCGGGCTTTATCAGGCCGTTCAGTATTTTCAGAAGCGTACTTTTTCCGGCCCCGTTGTCGCCAACAATCGCCAGCGACTCCCCTTTGTGTAGATTAAAGGAGATGTTTTGCAAGCCCCAAAACTCCGTTTTACGAAGGTGTCCGTTGTCTTGGGTTTTAGGGCGTCTGTAAGGAGTAAGATCCTTGGCAACATCTTTCACGCCGTACCAAAGCGACCGGCGAAATGATGTACTAAACTTTTTAGAAAGATTATCGACGGAGAGTATAGGTACGGTATTCATTGACTAATCTAATAGTAAAAACCTGATTCTCGGCGAAAGAATTTACAAACGAACAATCAGGTGCGGACGGGCCAATCGATAGAGCAACCAACTCGCCAACAAAAGTAAACATGATCCGAGAGCAACTAGTGTAAACCCGGTCGAGGGTTGAATTACCCCCATCAATAACCAATCGCGGGTGGTCGTGAGCAGTGGCGTTACCGGATTCCAGGCAATGATCGATGCCATTGATGCTGGGGGACTATACACGATGGGTGTTATCAGGAACCATAGATTAATGACAACCGGCAAGGCATTAGCAATGTCGGCATAAAGCAAACCGATCGGTGCCAGCAAATAGCCCAATCCCAATCCGAAAATAACCAGTACGGCGAGTCCTAGTGGGGCCAATAGCATGGTCGCGTGCCAGGGCATCTGGAAAGCAATCAGCACGATGAGCAGTATCAGCATCCGAACCGAACTATTGAACAGCACAGCCCCCAGCCCGGCCACAACAAACGCTTCGTGAGGAACCCGTACTTTCGAAATGGTTGAACGGGCCTGCTGGAGCTGTTGCAGGGGGCAGTTGAGAGCCTCTACAAAGCCCTGCCAGAGAAACAACCCCGTCAGCACGAAAACCGGGTAGGGAACCGACGACGTTAGTCCTTTCAGTACTTTCGCCTGACCTAAATACATCCAGACCAGTCCCGTAACCAGCGGAGGCAACACCATCCAAACGTATCCGAGCAGATTCTGACGTACCTGGACTTTCAGGTTACGGACGAATAACTGCCAGCCGACGTGATACACAATGCGCATATCGGCTTTGATTTCGCCCAAAAAACGGCGGGGTGTCAGCAAGGGCGAATGCGCTGAGTAAATAGTTTCGGTCATTGGTTGTAAATTACAAGCTGTTTACTTCTATTCACATTCGGTTAACATTTCGAATCGGCGTCAATGGGTCAGCCTTTCGTATCGTCTCTTCGTCGCATGGGTGCGCAGATAAACGTATTGGTTCGCGCCAGAGAATGGTGGGGCTACAAGTTTTCGCCCCTGCTGGCTACCGCTTACGCCACTACGTATCTGACCGGTACCTCACTTTGGTCGTTGCTGCCGTGTCTGCTGATTCTGCTGCTGGCCCTGACCGTTGGCGCCGTTTACGTCAGCCTGATCAACGACTGGACCGACCGGGCCATCGACCGGGCCGCTGGCAAAAGCAACCGCCTGGCCGATAAGTCTACCTCGTTTGTCTGGTCAGCCCTGGGCCTCTGTCTGGCAACAGGACTGGCATTCGGGTGTTACTTCTGGACCATTGCTCCGGCGGTCAGTCTTTGGTACTCGGGTGCGTGGATCGCTTATTCGCTGTATTCGATTCCTCCGTTCCGGTTAAAAACCCGAAGTTTTGCCGGTGTGCTGGCCGACGCAGCGGGTGCGCATCTGTTCCCTCAGCTATTCACAGTAGCTTTGATCAGTCACTGGGTAGGCCACACGGTCCCGGACGGCTGGTGGTGGGCCATCGGCGTCTGGTCGCTGGCCTGTGGCATTCGCAACATTCTCTGGCATGTACTCAGTGACGTGGTAGCCGACCGACAGGCGGGTATCAACACCTTTGTTACGCACGTTGGTGAAGTTACCGCTCAACGACTGGGTCAATGGGTTATTTTTCCGGTTGAAGTAACGGCCTTTGCCGTACTACTGATTTTACTGGCTAATCCAGCGGCCCTAATCGCTTTGGCTCTGCACGTAATTCAGGAGTTCATGCGCCGGAAGCTATGGAACGTCCGTCTATATGTACTAGCGCCTAACCAGCGTATCATGCTGAACGAGTACTATATTACGTACTATCCGCTGGCAATTCTACTGACTCAGAGCGCCCGCTATCCCGTCGATATGGCGGTACTGGTGCTACACTTACTTCTCTTTGGTAGTCACCTGTCCGATTCCCTCCGGAACGCGTATCACATTGCGGGGCATCTGCGCCATCGTCTGCTTCGTTAGTGAGCGCAAGGGGCTTGAAACTTAATCGCTTCTGAAGATGCTCCCGGCTCCAGACCGCCAGCTCCTGACTAACCCGGTACGGGGCCAGTTGAAAAGCAATGCCTAAGTGACGCAAAACGACCGAAGAGGCTACCGATTTTTTCCAGCTAAAGTAAGCGAAGGTAAAGTGATGCATAGCCAACCGCCGACGAAAAATGCGTTTCTCGACCGGAGTCAACTGATGTTTGAAGCGATTCAGCAGGACCTGCTCATCGTGAAAGCCAACGTCGGGAATTATAAGGGTGTGATCACGGCAGTCCCAGATGTTTGTTTCATGAATATGCTTCGTCCAGTGCGGTATCGGCATAAACGCTGAGCGGCAGGGACGGTTGATCACCATATCCAGGAGCATACACCAGTCGTCGGCAATGCGCATCTGTCGATTCCACGAACCCGGAAACGAACTCCGACGAATGATCAGCGAAGACGACGGGGATGGACAGTTTTCGATCATTATGCGCCGGTTCTGGCTGGGACTCAGCAGCCACCATCCATTATCTGTTTGGGTACAGAACCGTTTACGCTGTTCGGGTAATAGCAGATTGTGCGCATAGCCGGTGCAATCGTTGCTGGTTCGCCAACTCGCAAATACAAAGTCCAGCTGATGTTTCTGCAACATCGCCATACCGTTGGCCAGAAAATCAGGGTGCCACTCATCATCGGAATCGAGCGAGGCTATGTATTCGCCCCGGCAGTACTGAAGACCCTGGGTGCGGGCAGCGGCCTGTCCCTGGTTAGGCTGGTAATAGTATTCGATGTCGTCAATGTCGGCCAACCGCTCTTTTGTACCATCTGCTGACCCATCGTCAATAACAATAATTTGCCAGGGCGAATAGGTTTGCGCGCGTACACTACGCAGTGCTCTTTCAATGAGGTGTCCTCGGTTATAAGTAGGAATAATAATCGATACAAGCGGCTGACTCATTGGAGAACAAGATTAGGAGCCGGTTCGGTGTGGTTAACCAGCTGAAGAAGTTGATGGCCAAATTGCTCGATGGCATCGGCCGGCACCCGATCGAGTGCATATTGTCGCGCCCGAGCGCCCATCTGGGGCCAGTCGGCCAATCGTTGCCAGGCCCGTTCGAGCGCATCATCAATAGCGTCTGCGGTAGGCGTGGCTGCCAGGAATCCCGTCTCGTTATCCGTTAACAGTTCGGCGACGCCACCAACGTTGGTTACTATCGAGGGGCGGCTGCAAAGCATCGTTTCAACCATAGCGAGTGGTAAGCCTTCGCTACGCGATGGTAGTATCAGCGCATGGTGTGTTTGCCAGATAACAGCAGGATTAGGTACGTGACCGGCAAAATGCGTTCGGTCGGCTATATTCAGAAAGCGGGTAAGTTCCTCGACGGCCTGCCGATGGGGTCCGGCTCCAAAAAACGTGATCTGCCACTGGCGTGCGCGCCATTTAGGCTTCGTTAGCACCTCCAACAAAATGTCCTGCCCCTTGTCAAAAATATCAAGCCGAGCGACGCAGGCCAACCGAACCCCATCCGCAAACGAGGGAAACGACGATACCTCACTGGCGTCAAAAGAAACATTGACTGGATTAAAAACGACTTTGGCGTTCGGTAAGGGCAGGCTAAGCTGCCAGCGCGTCAGTTCGACATTATGTTGTGACACAAAAAAACAGCGCACTGCCGATTGATAAGCCCGTTGAATCATCGGTCGATCGCCATCGTACGGATACAGACAGTGAACGGCTTTCTGCGCGATCAATACGTAAGGAAGATTCTGATGGCGGCACAGGTCGGCAAATTTGATTCCGTCAAAATTATTGCCTTGCGCTACAATCGTCAGATGAGGGCGAATTACTTGCAAAGCCTTTTTCAATAATTGTAACGTTCCGTCCTGCCCATTCAACCAACGATACGGCACCAGCCGGTTTCGGAGTCGCCTTAGTACCGGAAGCAACTGATACAGATCGGTGACTGTGCAACCAGCATCCCGCAAGGCAATTATACGAGGGTGATGCGGATTGACATTCGTTTTGAAAACATGCACCTGATGCCCCGACTGGATCAAAAAATGGGCCGCACGAGCCCAAAGTTCTTCACTACCTCCCCAATCGACAGGACAGGAACTAACAATTACAAACCGCATCCGTATAGCTATCTTTCGCTTCACTAAATTTTCAGAACCACTTCGTCATCAACAGCTTGTAACGATCGGTAAACAGCACAAAACTGGCACGAGAGCAGACATGCACCTTGTATAGTCTTATGATAGAGTATCCCTATTTATCTACTAATAAAAACAAACTATCTATCATATATAGTATCTAGTTATTAAGCGGTAGGCAAGAGTAAAAAAAGGTCAAATTATAACTATTTTGGTATACTTATTTTATACAAACAATACTTTAGTAAATATCCTTTCGTTGTCAGCAGCACTATTAGATCGAATGGTAACTTACCAAAAGGATAGCAAAAGGCCATGCACAGTTTTTATTAACAGTGCATGGCTTTTAACTCGTATCTATGCGATGTAGATTTCTGTAGTCGGGATGTTTGGGTACAGACCGAAGTAATAGAAAGGATGTATCAATCGACTCGATAACGATTCAATTAGACACAGCGATAGGATGCGGCCAGGCTAAAACCCAACCACTACCGTATACGACTATAAAGCGCTAAATGATAATTAATCCTGGCTACTCCTCGTCCTCCTGCTTTTTGAGCGTCAGAATGACTTTACCATTTTCGATCAGCCGTGTTTTCAACACTTTTTGAGCAGGTACCGCCAAGAGCAGCATGGGCTGAACGGTGTATGACAACGGATTTTTCGTCAGGGTTGTGTCTGTCATCCGGATGTAGCGGACGGTCATCACCGAATCCTGGACGAATACCCTGCTGATGGACAACTTTGGCGGTTTGTTGGTGGCCGGTATTGAGATGCCGATAACTACTTCTCTGTTGAAATTCGGCATATCGGGGCGCTTGCTCATCGTAGTCGCCGGCTTGAATACTTTTTCGAACGCATCCGCCTTGTCGAATACAAACAGGGTCGGTTTCCCCTTGTTGACAGGCGCGTCATTGCTTAGAAAATATCCGTTCAGCATCCGGTATTTGAGCGTGACCTGTGCAAGCGTAATGAGGCTCAGAAAGAAGCAGAAGAGAAAAAAAACAGAACGAGAAGATACACGTAAACGGCGTTCGAAGAAGGCAAAAAACGACATACTACAGACTTTACTATACCACGGCAATATAGTTGTAACGTCTGATTACTGAAAGGCAGTATGTTCGTGACGATTAAAAAGATATTATTTCAACGGCAGCACCCCTTATTCAACCGGATTTCGGACGGTCATTCCGGCCACGTTAAAGCAGGAATTCTCATTATCGCTCTTGCATTCGAACAGATCAAACGCTTCGACGCCTTTGTCGAGCCGGTCGAAATACAAGACAAATGACAGTTTGGCGTCCTGCTTGATTTCGACGGTTTCCGGAGACGTTGGAATACCTTCCGTCTTCAACAATGCATACGTACGTTTTCCATCCGACGAAGCTAAAACGGCTTTCGGATTAAAGGAAATAGCGCTGGTACCCGCGTAATTAAAGTAGCGGTCGTCTTTGCTTTTGCCGTACGTAAGATAAAGCACCGTGTAGGTAGCCGTCAGGCGAATGTCCGTCACCCGAATGTCAGGGTCCTGTGAGTGACCAAGCCCACCGTGCGGATCAGGCAAAATGCGCGACTGAAGCGCGTACGTTGGCTGATTAGGCTGGTAATATTCAGCCCCATCAGCCGGAGCATTCACGCTTGGCAGCCGGTGCGAGGTACAGGCGGAGACGAGCAGAACAAGAGCGACGAGAGCTTTCATAGCTTTAATTTACGTTCTTCCGTCCGAATAACCAAGAACTCAACGGGTCTGTTTTTGGAGTACGCCTGCGGTCATAATTTTCCACAGCTGATCGTAAACGTCTACCGCCGACAGGTTGTTTCCCACGTTCTGACTGCTTACAAATACAGGATGATGTTCCCGCGCCGTCCCGATGCGGCCATGCGATCCTTTGACCAACGTAGCATCGAGTGAAATCACGTTCATCAGGTAGCGGAATCCAAGCAGTTTACGCCCTAATTTGTAACCCGCCTTTAATTTAATGAGTGGGTTGGTCTGATCCATAAACATCTCGACGGGGTCATAACCGGGCTTCTGGTGAATAGCAACCAACCGGGCGTAGTCCGGAGCGCGGGCATCGTCCAGCCAATAGTAATACGTAAACCAGCTATCGGCGTCAGCAACAACAACCAGATCGCCGGAGCGTTCGTGATCGATGTGGTACTCCTTCTGCTGCTCTTTGTCCAGGACCAACTCAACGCCCGGTGTGTTTTCCAGGATTGACCGCACTTTGCCGAACACATTTGGATCATTGATGTAGACGTGGGCAATCTGGTGATCGGGCGTTGCAAAGGCAGGCGAAGCACCCGCATCAAACAACTCCAATCCACGCTCTTCGCGGTAGCGAATCATCCCCGCTTCGCGCAGAATCCGATTGATGTGAATAGGCCGACTGACGTTCGTGATGCCGTATTCCGATAGCACGACAACTTCAGCGCCCTGTTTCTCATAATGCTGAATCAGATCCCGGCACACATCATCGATTTCGCGCAGGTCGTTCGCTATTTTCGAGAAATCCTGTCCGAATTTCTGCACGCAGTAATCCAGGTGCGGCAGGTAAATCAGCGTCAGCGTTGGATTGTGCCACTTATCGACGAGCATCGACGCATCGGCAATCCAGCGACTACTTTTTATCGTTGTCTGTGGCCCCCAGAACTGAAAGAGCGGAAATGTGCCAAGCTCTTTTTGAAGTTTGTCGCGCAGGTCGCCGGGCTGGGTGTAGCAGTCAGGGAGTTTGATACCATCCGATGGGTACTGCGGGCGGGGCGTCGCCGAAAAATCAGCGGTAGAGTACATGTTGTACCACCAGAACATTTTCGACACCGTGAAATTCGGGTCGATCTTTTTGGCACGCTCCCAAATTTTTTCGCCCGCAACAAGCTTGTTGGACTGCTTCCAGAATTTTACTTCTGAATCGATGCGGTCGTACCAGCCATTGCCAACGATACCGGTTTCACTGGGCCACTTTCCCGTTACATACGTAGATTGTACCGACGTTGTCAATGCTGGCAGCATCGGATCGATGGTAGCCTGGTGCTTACTGGCAAACCACTGTTTCAGAAAAGGCGTGTGTTCGCCAATCAGCGAATAAGACAACCCAACAACGTCGATTACTACAGTCTTTTTCATACGTGTAACCCGGACAAGCTATCCGGCAAGGAATTATGTGTGTGAATATACGTAGTGACTACCAGCCAGGATAGTCAGGGTACTTCGACTCAATTTATTGGTTTAACTACCCGACTCGGACTTCCAAATCACTTAACACCCACCGAATTTCGCGCTCGATAGAATCGACCAAATCCAGTTTCAGGGCTTCGGGCAATACGTCCCACGTGTACGTTTCTACCTCCATCTGATTCGTGAAAGGCCGATCCGTCAATAACCGTAGCACTTCACCGATATCATCTTGCGTAGATTGCAGAACTCCATAATCCGAAACGAACAGGGGAACGTGAAAATGTGCCCGCCATTCGGCATGGGTTTCGTCAAAGGCCGCTAAGGCTTCAGGCAGATCCTTGAACCGCAGGAGTTCGCCCGATTGCGTTCGTGCTACAACCTGGTGCAGATACGTGGGCTCGTTGAATTGCTCGAACGCTTGCCGAACCGCTGCCCGCCCTTCCGCATCAGCAGGAAACTGCGCTTTCAGGGCCGCACTAATCTGAATCTTACCGACGCGCAGTCCATACTCTTTAATTTTGGCGAGCACGTCAGCCGGTTGTTCGTATCCGACGGCAAAATGACAAACGTCGTAGCAGAGCCGGACATGTTCGCAGATACGAGCTTCGGCTTCCTCATCGGTCAAACCAAACTGCTCCGTCAATTGCTCGATACCCATCGGCAAAAGATAGTCCGTAAACCAGGCAATAAACTCGTCGCTTGTTTCGATAACACCGTCGGGTTCGGGTTCCAGATCGAGGTGCATTAGCCGGTCCGTTTGCTGCCGAAGCTTGATTAACTCAGCCACGACTTCGAGTACGTTCTGCGTCGTCTGGGAAAAGATGTAATCACGGGCCGCCGGTTGATCCCATTCGAACCAGTGCCGATACGATAAAGGCGACGTTGATACACCACCCTGAATAGCATTTCCCAGTTCATCAACGGGCAGCAGCACCGACAAAATCCGGAACAGGCGTTTGGTGTATTCAACCCGCGCTTCGGTTGTCCAGTCGGGCGTATGCACCTGATCTTTGACGACAGTATGATGAAATCCACCGAACGGAAAGCCGTTCATCGTGAACACATAACAATCGTTGTCGGCCAGCCAATGTTGAAAGGCAACCAGGTTTTCGAGCTTTTCCAGTTCTTCACTAGCCACATCGGACAGGCGCAACCCGATACCAAAGGGACCGTCGGGCGAAAGCCTTCGCTTTAGTTCAGGAACCGCCTGCTGTAGAGCATCAAAATGATCGGGCCAGGTTTCACCCGCGTGAATATTGGTGCAGTAACCAAGGTGCCCAAGCGTATTTAGCTTCATACGAGTTGCGATTCAGCCGTCGGCTCCTGCTCTTTTAAGGTGGCAATCGACCAGCGAACCTTTGCCGCATCGATCTCATGAACTTCTACGCCTTTTCCGATGCCCTGCAACAGCATGATGGTCAGCTGACCACCGAGATGTTCGCGAAATTCGGCTAATCCTTTCAAGACGCCTTTGCTTTCATCGGCATCGAGCATAGGCTGGTAAAGCGAAAAACCAAGCGTCCGCAATGTCTTGAGCACCCGGTTTGTATCCGCGTCGGTAAGCCAGCCAAGCTGCTGCGAGTACAGGCAGTCCATCGCAATACCAATGGCGACCGCTTCCCCGTGCCGCAATTCGAAATTAGTTAGCTGTTCCAGTTTATGGGCGCTCCAGTGTCCAAAATCCAGCGGACGCGACGAACCCATTTCAAACGGATCGCCCCCGGCAATGTGTTCCAGGTGCATTTCTGCGCAACGGTGAATCAGGTAATCCATCGTCTCCATGTCCCGAGCGGCCAGAGCTTCGGCGTTGCGTTCGATCCACTCGAAAAACAGAGTGTCTTTGATCAACGCCACTTTAATGGCTTCGGAGATACCAGCCCGCCAGTCGCGATCATCGAGTGTTATCAGAAAATCACGGTCATTGAAAACAGCCACGGGTGGCACGAACGTACCCAGAAAATTCTTTTTACCCCGGTAGTTAACGCTGTTCTTGACGCCAACGCCGGAATCGTTCTGCGACAAAACGGTCGTTGGAATACGAATGTGGCGAATACCCCGGTGCGAAATAGCCGCAGCATAGCCAACCATATCCAGGACCGAGCCGCCCCCAACAGCAACTATGTACGAATGCCGATCCACGCCATGACGGTCTACAGCATCCACCAGCTGTTCAACCAGCGCCGGGTCGTTTTTGGAAATTTCGCCACCCGGAATAACGATCAACTCGGGTACGAGTTCTACTCGATCAGTCAGTTGAGCAAAGTACGCTTTGATGTCCGTTAACAGATCAGGGTGCGCATCGGCAACGCCCGAATCGATAACAAAAAGAATCTTTTTTCGTAGTTCGCTGCTCTGTTGCGTAAAAAAATCGGCAAGTAGCGGATTGGTACTCTTGAAAAGCTTTTCGGTAAAAAAGACGTTGTACGTAAACCGAACCGCGAAGGACTGTTGCAGGTGGCTCATTTCATTAATATTCACTCTGACTATAAAATTCAAACTTACCAAATTAACAACAGTTTTGCCCAAAAAAGTCCATTGGTTGGCGCAGATATGGTGTTATTGCGTATCTAGTACACAGATATGTTTGCAGAGTAGCCTAGGGCAGCGTAACTCGTACGCACGGGGCGCCGAAATAAGAAGAGAAATCTCGCTTGATTATACCCGCTCGTAGAAGTCGTTCCAGGTGCGGGTATACGGTTTATCATGGCTTCCCAAATGCCAGCTGCCAGCAAAACAGCATAATCGAGACAGTCAAACAACCGTTTACTGAGCGAGTGGCGGCATGGACCCCGAGGATTCTATTAGCTTTGCACAAGACCTTACAACCGAATCAGTATGATTGCACTCATTACCGGCGCCACTTCGGGTATTGGCCGCGCTACTGCCGAAGCCTTCGCCGATCTTAATTATCACCTTATTTTGTGTGGCCGACGGCAAGAGCGTTTAGACGAACTGGAAGACGTTCTTGGCGCGCAGACCCCCGTTATAACGCTGGCGTTTGATGTACGGACACGGGATGAAGTTGAACAGGCGATCAGCACGCTTCCCACCGAATGGCAATCCATCGATATTCTGGTCAACAACGCTGGCAATGCGCATGGCCTCGCTCCTATCCAGGACGGCGACCCAAACGACTGGGATCAGATGATCGATGGTAATGTACAAGGGCTTTTGTACGTGTCAAAGGCCATTATTCCGGGTATGGTTCAGCGAAAGCGGGGCCACATTGTCAACATCAGTTCCATTGCTGGCAAAGAAACGTATGCCAACGGGGCTGTGTATTGCGCCAGTAAAGCAGCCGTAGAAGCCCTTAGCACCGGTATGAGGCTCGATCTCACCCAGCATGGCATAAAGGTGACGAATATTGCACCGGGGGCGGTCGAAACAGAATTCTCGATGGTACGCTTCAAAGGCGACAACGAACGGGCGGCAAAAGTATACGAAGGCTTTAAACCCCTAACTCCCATCGACATTGCTGACATAATCGTTTACGTAGTAACGGCCCCAGCCCATGTCACCATTGCCGACCTCACGATCCTGGCAGGTGCGCAAGCCTCAGCAACGACCATTTACCGAAAGTGATCATCTGCGCCTTATAGGAGCGAAAACGAATTAGTACGCCGGTCTTTTTGGGTTTTTACGAAAAATAAAACAACTAGCAGTCAACAGCTTACCTGACAATATGCTATAGTTGGAAGGGCTTATTCTAGTTTTTTCTAAAAATTTTTCTGGGTAAGCAATCTAAACTAACCACAGCGTACGTATATCTGTTCGATAACACTTTTCTTTTCATTAGGCCGTTCTTTCGAGAATGGTCTTTTTTTTTGACTCATTGTTGAGTGTTCAGATCCGGAAAGTAACTGAGACGGCGCTAGTAAGCTTTTTAACAGAATCTGGTAGCTTGTTCAATGGTGAGGTTCGGTTCTTGTTTGATCGAGCGAAAGTTTATAAGCTACCCAGGATAACTTCGTGTGGCAAGGTTGGACCACCGTGTCGGTTCTAAGAACCGCGTGGGCGGCCCCGCCGACACCACATCGCTTGTAACGCAATACTAATCGGTGAAGGCTGGATGGAATCGTCGCTTTTTAGCAAAAAAACCCGGCCTAAACCGGGCTTCCCTTGGTAGTGCACTTTAACACAGTGCCCACACACAGGCACAAGCGACTAACTGAACAGTTCCGAAAGTGTTTCTATAATTAGTGCCCTCTGTGCAGTTGCGGTTGTTTATTGATAGAACGGTAGTCAAATTAGGGAATGTTGTATTCCACCGTCGCCTGATCCAGCGTTTTGGCGTACCGATTCACCACTTCATCAAGGAACAGAAACGCACCATTACCAATCCCTCCTAATGACTCGTTGTTCACAAAGGGTTCATTTTCGTAGGTACTCCCGGCGTTACGCGAAGTTACCTGTCCTTTGAATACCACCACTCCGTTTTCCAGCGTGGCAGTTATTCGTATCTGAACGGGTTGTCGAATCGTTTTGAACTCCGTTACAGTCTGATACTGCGTTGTAATTGTTCCTTCCTCCTCGCTGGCTACTTCAATATCAAATCCGGCTTCTTCCAGATAAGCCTGAACCGACTCGAAAAGCGTCGAATCGGCTAATGTGGTCGTTACTTCGATCGCATCGGCCCCACTGGGAATCGTCTGCGCTTTTCCCGCAAATGAACGAAAGACAAACGCGATGGCTAAGCAGAAAAACAGCTTCATGATCGGACGGATGCAGAGCACCTTGTAAGTACGAATTTATTAGCACAGCCGGTTACAAAAAAAAACGCCCGGTCAATATGTCCAGGCGTTTCGATACCCACCGTAACTTGTAAGCCACAAAAATAGAAAAAACGGTGAATGTAAGGCAGGTCAGTAAAGCCCAAGCCCTTAATACAGGCTGTTTATTTCGGAACCGGTACCTTTTACTCCGTTTAAGTCACTCTGGCGGCAAAAAGGGGTTCTTAAATTTATAGACTTACGGCCTGCTTCCCCGCCTTGAGCGGCAGCGTTTTTCCTTTCCAGCGCAGTATACCCGTCAGGGTTGCGGGCAGAGTTATAGTACCGGTCAATCCACCCGTTGGCGTTTTTTGAAACTGTACCGCTATTTCGCCTAACGGATGCGGCATTCGTCCCTCCACATTAGTTAAATCTCCCAGGAACGGCTCAATGCGTACGGTTTTAAAACCCGGTTCAGCCGGTTTTATGCCGCAGGTCAACGACAGAAATTCGTATAAGGGTGATGCGCTCCAGGCGTGGCAGTCCGAACGCGTCGGTTCCGGATTTTCGGCAAAGGTGGTTAAGCCCATAGCCAGCATATCGCGCCAGGGTTTTAGCTGCGTCACAAACTGATCACCAAGACCTGCTTTTTTCAACGCTTCGAACAAATAGAATTTGAAGTAAAACGTAGCCTGCGTCAGGGAGGTATCGGTCATCACTTTTTGCAGGAGCGATGCCTGTTGCGCTGCGGGTACTGCATCCGTCAGTACGGCCAGAATATTCGCGTGCTGGCTAAAACTAGTTTTACCGGATTGTCCGGCAGCCGCAAGCGGAGTATCTGCCATCAGATTCCGGCCCGCGTCCCAGCATTGCGCATAGATCGCCTTATTCAGTTTACGGCCCAACTCGCGGTAATGTTCGGCCTGCTCGTTCTTGCCGTAATGCGCTAGCAAATCACCCGCCCGGAAGTAGGTGTATGCCTGTTGAAGCGATAAAATACTTGATCCACCTTTGCGCGCTCCCGCCGGAACACCACCGGCAATTTCATCACCCGCATTTTGCCACTTCGACCAGTCTACAAAATTCCACCATTCCAGCGGTCCGTTCAGGCCGGTTACCGCCAGTCGTTGCTCATGCCAGTTCAGAACTCCCATTATTCCGGGCAAAAATGATTTTACGAACGCATCGTCCTGGCGGTGCATCCAGTAATCGTGCACCATACAAACCCAGAACAACGAAAAGGTAGGAATCACCTGAAAATCGGCGGATGGGTAGCGGCTCTGCGTCAGCCCGTCGTTGAAGCGGCTGTGTTCATAGTCCATAATCGCTTTCCGCATTAGCCGGTCGTCGCCAGTTACGTACAGCGAAATCATCGATTGAATGCGCGTGTCGCCGGTATATTGCAGCTGTTCGTAGTACGGACAATCGTAGTAGTTCTCACCCGCACAAAGCCGGGCGGTGCGCCAACCGACGTTCCAGAGCGGTTTTAATGTCGTATCGCTGGCGGTAAACTGCGCTTTTTCTTCGAATGGATAGCCCGTAAACTGACCGACAAGGTCATCCAGAACCAGCGGTTTATCTTT
Organism: Spirosoma oryzicola; assembly: GCF_021233055.1. NCBI lineage: Bacteria > Pseudomonadati > Bacteroidota > Cytophagia > Cytophagales > Cytophagaceae > Spirosoma > Spirosoma oryzicola. Next base: position 4,914,682 of record NZ_CP089538.1, read on the forward strand.
TGTCTCAACCGTTAGTTGCAGGTAGCGGTAGGTGCGAAACCAGAGTGGGCGGAAGGTACGCCGATCTCCTCCATCGGCTACGAACTGATCATCGAAACCGCGCAACGTTCGACCCGTAATCTCGTTTCGATTGCCTTTCTGACCTTTCGCATCAATCAACGCTTCGGCGTAACTCAGCGTCACGGTTGTACCCTGCCCCTGGCTGACGGTTAATTCGGGATAAGCGTTGGTCAAATAACCCTGATCCAGCAGGAATACGGCTTTTGTATTGGCGGGAACGGTTACCGGCGCTTTACCTTGTAAAAAGGTATCGTCCATGCGCCCGTTTTCACTGCGCCGAACCGTCGCCAGCCGCAGCGGCTTTTCCTCCATCATCGGAATGGTGCGTGGCACAAGTCCCCAGTTGCCATCGGTTCCCAAACCACGTGGTTTAGTCGCAAAGCCAAGCGGTTTAGCAGCTACCCACGCTTTGTCATCGAAGTTGAGTTGTTCCCAGCCCCAGGGATAACGAGCCCCATCAACACGGTCACCGTCGCCCACAACGATGTAGGTACGTAATTTCGGAATGTCGTTTTTAATGGGCGAATACGCCAGATTGTGGAGTATCTTCCAGGAAGCATCGGTATTGGCTATCTTCTCCGCGTCGCCGTCACCCTGCAACAGAAACCCAAATTGATAGCTCATCTGCGCAAAGGGAGCGCCCTCACCCATGTACCACACCTGCGCAGCCAACACGTTGTTACCCGCCTGTAAGAAGGGAGCGAGATCGATGGTTTCGTAATTCCAGTTTTGGGTGTCACTTCGGGCGGGACCATGCGCAACGGCTTTCCCGTTCACGAACAACCGATAGCGATTGTCCGCCGACACATGAACCACGAAACGGGCGGGCTTTTGCGCTAAGTCGATCACTTTTCGCAAATGATAGATACCGTACTGCCGGGCGGGAGCAGTCGGGTGCAAAATCCAGCGGGCAGGCCAGTATTGATTGGTCCAGTTGGAGGCTGGCGTTTGAGCGATTAGCGAATTAGCCCAAAACGCCAATCCGATAGCTGAACTCAATAAACGGAGTACTCGAAAATGCAGATTCACACAAAACGTTTTCTTGCAAAGATAGAGCTTACGCTAGTTCGCCAAGCAAGTAAAAGCGGGTGTTTATCGGGCGTACCAGCATGCCGGTTATAGAGTCGTGGTTTTTGTGGTGTCGGTTGCTCACAACCGACACCACTGTTTCCATTAAATGCGCTGGATCAGTTCTTTTACCTGGTGTACCTCGCGGCCCATGATGTGGTCGATGATCGCCTGGGCGTGTTCACGACCGTTCTCAATAAAGACTTTTTCCGTAAAGACGCCAGCCATCACCGTACCGCAGACGTACAGCCCCGGAACGGTGGTTTCAAACGTTTCTTTGTCGTAAACCGGTACCTGCGTCACCGGATCAAGCTCGATACCACACCGACGAAGCAGTTCAGCGTCGGGGATATAGCCGGTTAACACCAGCACGAAGTCAGCGGGCAGCTGGGTTTCTTCGCCGGTTTTCAGATTGTTGATCGTTACTGTTTTCTCGTCAATCTGCGTCGCAACGGAGTCGAAGACGGTCTTAATCTTTCCTTCTTTGACCCGGTTTTTTACATCGGGTACAAGCCAGTATTTGACCGTAGTACGAAAATCTTCGCCCCGGTGAACAACCGTAATGTTTACGTCGTGCCGGTATAGTTCGAGAGCGGCTTCGACGGCGGAGTTCGACGCACCAATAATCACAACGTTAGTAAATGAGTATTTAAACGGCTCGTCGTAGTAATGCGATACGTGCGGCAGATCTTCGCCCGGAATACCCAACCAGCGCGGGCGGGTGAAGTAGCCCGTTGCCATGATTACTTTTCGAGCCTGGTACTGCTCGCCCGTGGTGGTCGAAACGGTGAATAGATCATCCTGTTTCTGAACGTCCCACACCTGCTGAAACAGTTGAAAATTCAGCTTAAAATAAGCCGCCACCTTCCGGTAGTACTGCAAGGCTTCATCGCGACCCGCTTTTACGCCCGAAATTGGAAAAGGTAGCCCGCCAATTTCAATATTTTCGGCGGTTGAGAAAAAGCGCATCCGTCGTGGATACTGCCGAATGGATTCCGTCAGGCTACCCATTTCCAGAATCAAATGACTCAGACCAGCTTTGGTTGCTTCAATTCCGGCTGCCAGCCCACAAGGGCCACCGCCAACGATAATCACATCGTACACTTGCATGTTCCGTAAAAATAAAATTCGGCTGTTTTCAGGACTTCTCCCTTATTTCTAACACGTAAAAACCCTCTCGCGGTTCCGGATGGTGGTGTCGGCTTTGAGAACCTGACCCCACCGTCCGGAACCGGATCAGTACCCGTATTGGTTGTGTTTCCTACACTCCCGATTGGCGAACAAAAAGGAGGAGTTGGTTAGCCCACGCATTGCCTGTAGCTGACCGTTTTGTGGTTATCTTTACTCGACGTACCGATTTCATTCGTGGAGAATCAGCCTTATTCACTCTTTTCGTTTACCGATGCCGAAGAAGTTACCTTCTTTGCGGATCTGATTTTACCCATTCCCGTTCCCAGATTATTTACCTATCGCGTTCCGCGTGGCATGGCTGACACGCTCAAGATCGGGGCGCGGGTTATCGTTCCATTCGGTAAGAACAATGGTCGCGTGCTCACAGCCGTGGTGGCCCGACTGCACAACACACCACCGACAGCTTATCAGGCACGTTACATCAGCGAAGTACTCGACGAATACCCGCTCGTGACCAGTTACCAGTTGGAGTTGTTCCGCTGGATGGCCGAGTACTACATGTGCTGCATTGGCGACGTGATGAATGTAGCGCTTCCGTCGGGTCTAAAAATTTCCAGCCAGTCGAAGGTGCAGTTTAATCCGGATTTTGATTACCCGGAACTGCTGACTGAGTTTGAAGCGACACTCCTGACCGAACTCAAAAAACAACCCGCACTTTCGTACGAAGAACTGGGACGATTGGTCGGCGAAGGCGGCAACGTTCCGGCCCTGATCAAGTCGCTGATCGGCAAGAAGGCGGTTATTGTTTTCGAGGAGGTCAAAGAAAAGTACATACCCAAGATGGTGCGGAAAGTCAGACTGCACCGCAACTACGAAGAACGGGAACAATTGCTAGTGTTGCTTCAGCGGCTCGAAAAATTACCGAAGCAGCAGGAAGTGGTGATGCGTTACCTGAGCCACGTACCGATGCAGCGGAACCCGGCTCTCAACCAAAAAGGGCTGGATAAAACAATCCTGAATCAGGATGAAACGCTTTCGCAGTCGTCGCTGACAACGCTCATTAAAAACGACGTTTTCCAAACGTTTGAAGTGATTCAGCCCCGGTTTTCGGATAATTCCGTGTCTACCCCGGTCGAGATCAAGCTGACCGATGCCCAGCAGACAGCCTCGCAGCAGATCATGACCCAGTTTGAGCGTCAGAATATCGTGCTGTTGCACGGCATCACGGGGAGCGGAAAAACAGAAGTGTACATCAATCTGATTCAGCAGGCGCTCGAAAGTGGTTCGCAGGTGTTGTATCTCTTGCCCGAGATTGCGCTCACGACTCAGATCGTGGTTCGTCTACAGCGCGTGTTTGGCGACAAAATGGGCATTTACCACTCGAAGTTTTCGGACAACGAGCGGGTCGAAGTCTGGAAAGGTATCGTTTCGGGGCAATACCAGTTTGTAATTGGGGTGCGGTCGTCCGTGTTTTTACCGTTCGACAATCTCGGCCTGATTATCGTGGATGAAGAGCACGAAACGTCGTACAAACAGCACGACCCGGCCCCCCGCTACCACGCCCGCGACGTAGCGATCATGCTGGCGCACTGGCAGCAGGCTAAAGTGTTGCTTGGCTCGGCAACTCCCTCGCTCGAAACCTATTATCAGGCTAAGCAGGGCCGTTATGGGCTGGTTGAGTTGTTCAAGCGGTTTGGGGAAGCCACCTTGCCCAATATCATGCTGGTCAATACCAAGCAGGAGAAGAAGCAGAAAACGATGAAGAATGAGTTTTCGTCGGCCTTGCTTCAGGCGTTGGAAATGAACCTAGAGCGTAAGGAACAAAGTATTCTATTTCAAAATCGACGCGGTTATTCGCCGTACATGCAGTGCGAAGATTGCGACTGGACCGCTGAATGCTCGAACTGCGCCGTTAGCCTGACCTACCACCAGCGCGATGCCGAACTGCGTTGCCACTACTGCGGCCATAAAGAGAACGTACCCCGTGTCTGCCCGACCTGCGGCTCAACAAAAGTGCGTACCATAGGCTTTGGTACCGAGAAGCTCGAGGACCAGCTGCAAATTTATTTTCCCGGCTCACGGGTGCTGCGGATGGACCTCGACACCACCCGCGCGAAAAACGCTTATCAGCAGATCATTCAGGAATTTGAAGGGGGGCAGGTCGATATGCTTGTCGGTACGCAAATGATTACCAAAGGGTTGGACTTTGATAACGTTAGTTTAGTCGGTATTTTCGACGCTGACCGGCTGATTCACTTCCCTGATTTCCGGGCGACCGAGCGGGCGTTTCAGATGCTCACGCAGGTCAGTGGCCGGGCCGGACGCCGGGCCGGACGCCAGGGAAACGTGTTGATTCAGACAGGTAATCCGCAGCAGACAATCCTGCAAAAAATCATCGAAAACGATTACAAGGGATTGTACGAAGAAGAGATTCAGGAACGGCAAGATTTCAATTACCCGCCTTTTTCGCGATTGATTAAGCTGACGGTTCGCCATCCCGACCGAATCATAAGCCACCAGGCCGCCGAACGACTGACAAACGAACTGACCGACGCACTGGGCAGCAGCCGCGTGCTGGGTCCCGAAGAACCCCTCGTCGAGCGGATACGGAACCTGTTTCTGTTCGATATCCTTATTAAGATCGAACGCGAAAAAGTAAACGTAAAAGCCGTAAAGACGTATATTCAGGAGCGAATCAACGATATTTTGACCGACAAAGGATTACGACAGGTGAGTATTGTGGTCGATGTGGACTGCCTGTAAACGGGCCGTTCCTTTGACAGCACGCATTCAAAACCGAACGGTATACACTTGTTCCCCGTTCTCAACCACCATTTTTCGAACTTATGGCCCGAATCCTGATTCAGTTTGCGCACCCAGCCCTGAGCAAATCGCAGGTTCACCGCGTTTTGATCGACTACTGCCGCAATCAGAAAAATGTAACAGTCAACGATCTTTACGAGTCTTACCCAGACATGTTTATCGACGTTGATCGGGAGCAAAAACTAGTGCTTCAGAACGACATTATTCTTTTTCAATTTCCGCTGTACTGGTACAGCAGCCCGGCCATTATCAAGCAATGGTTTGATCTGGTTTTAGAGCATAATTGGGCCTACGGTTCACGAGGAAATGCGCTGGCTGGCAAAAAGATGGGCTGTATTATTTCGTGTGGCGGAGGACCCGACACGTACTTGCCAACGGGCCGCAATCATTACCCTGTCGATCAGTTTCTATTGCCGTTTGAGCAGACAGCCCGACTTTGCAAGATGCAATACCTGCCGCCATTTGTCGTGTACGGCACCTTTCATATCACGAAAGAAGTAATCCGTCAATCGGGGGAGCAATACCAGACCATCCTGTCCGCGCTGGCCAACGACCGGCTAAACGCCTTGAATTACCAGGAGGCAACGTATTTCAACGAATTACTCCCCGATCTGCAAACGGTCGGGCAGGTATAAGTTTCGCTTTCTGAATAGGTTTCAGGTGGTATTATTGCTACTTGATCCAGATACATAGTTCCGTCAATCAACCGTATCAACAATGCAGCAAACATTCTTTTTCCAGGCAATGGTTTATCTGGCCTCTGCGGTCATTACGGTACCTATTGCCAAAAAACTGGGACTGGGTTCGGTGCTTGGTTATTTGCTGGCCGGAATCATCATTGGCCCCGCCGGATTAGAGTTTATCGGGCAGGAAGGCACTGACATCATGCATTTTGCCGAGTTCGGTGTCGTCATTATGCTGTTCGTTATCGGTCTTGAACTGGAGCCATCGCGGCTGTGGCATTTACGAAAATCAATCCTCGGCATGGGTGGTGTGCAGGTGGGGGCTACCTCACTGGTCGTTGCCGGACTGGCCATACTCTTCGGCATCGACTGGAAGCAGGCTTTGGCCCTGGGCATGATCGCGTCGTTATCATCCACGGCCATCGTCCTGCAATCGTTGAACGAAAAGGGTCTGATGAAAACCGCTGCGGGTCAAAGCTCATTTGCGGTATTGCTTTTTCAGGACATTGCCGTTATCCCGATGCTGGCACTGTTTCCATTGCTCGCCAGTGACACCAACGTACCGGTTGTGGAAGGCGGTCATAGCCACACAACCCTGGTCGATTCTCTGCCCGCCTGGCTTCAGCCTTTTGTCGTTTTGGGTTCGGTAGCGGCTATCATTGCTGTCGGGCGCTATGCCACACCGCCCCTGTTTCGCATCATCGCCCGAACGGGTATGCGCGAGATGTTTACGGCAACGGCTCTTCTGCTGGTGGTGGGCATTGCGGTGCTGATGACAACGGTTGGACTAAGCCCGGCGCTGGGTACGTTTCTGGCGGGTGTCGTGCTGGCTAACAGCGAATACCGGCACGAACTAGAAAGTGATATCGATCCGTTCAAGGGTTTGCTATTGGGATTGTTTTTCATTGCCGTAGGCGCTTCGATCGACTTTCAACTGGTCATGGCAAATCCGGGGCTTATCCTGAGCTTGGTACTGGGGATTATGGCCTGCAAACTGATCGTGCTGTTCCTGCTGGGTAAATCCTTTTCGCTCTCAAATAATCAGAACTCCATCTTTAGCTTCGGCCTTAGCCAGGTTGGTGAGTTTGCCTTTGTGTTGTTCAGCTTCTCGCTACAGGAAGGTATACTCTCGAAAGAAATAACCGACATGATGACGGCTGTTGTCGCCATCAGCATGGCCTTTACTCCGCTGGTGATGCTGCTCAACGAAAAACTGATGTTGCCCCGCCTGACCGTGAAGCAGGACGAGCCCGAAAAAGAAAGCGATCTGGTCGAGCAGGACAACCCGGTTATTATCGCGGGTTATGGTCACTTTGGTAGTACGATAGGGCGTTTTCTGCAAGCCAACAACGTTCAGGCAACGGTTTTGGACAGCAACAGCGACAACGTTGACTACCTGCGCCGGATGGGATTCAACGTTTTTTACGGGGACGCTAGCCGTCATGATCTGCTCGAAATTGCCGGGGCCGCTCGGGCAAAGGTCATTGTGATCGCTATTGGTGACGAAGCAAAACGGCTCGAACTCATCGAGACCATCAAGAAGCATTTTCCCGAACTGCACATTCTGGTACGCTCGACCAACCGCTATGATGCGTATGATCTGATGAACGCCGGGATGCTGCACATCTACCGCGAAACGCTCGATACCAGCCTTCGGGTCGGCGTTGACGCCCTGACCTTGCTGGGCTACCGGGCGCACGAAGCGAATCGTTCAGCAAAAACGTTTTTTATTCACGACGAGCGAACCTTAAAGCGGCTGTCGGCTATCCGCAACGACGACGAATATGTTCATGCCGTTCGGGAAACGCAATCGGAACTGGAACAAATCTTACAGGCCGACCGTACAGCAGAAAGTCTGCGCGTTGACGAAGGCTGGGATGAAGGCAGCCTGATCGCCGAAAACAACGAGTTAGTGAAGTAATAAGCAGGTGGCCGTTCTCTGTAGGGAACGGCCACTAACGTAACGAATCAAACCGGGTACTGCCATTCGCCCCGGTAGGCACGACTCAGCAGCTTATTGGCTTCGGGATCATTCGCAATTTGCCCACCGTCCCACTCGACACTACGTCCAAGCTTCATCGACAGCATACCCAATAAGGCCATGTTGGTTGATCGATGCCCAATTTCGATGTCACTAATCGGCAGTTTATTGGTTTTGATACTGTCCAGAAAATTAGCCCATAACAACGCTATATTCTGATCGTCTGGTTTATCCAGTTGCGCGTCCTGGTGGATCGTTGGCTTTTTTGGATCAGATGGGTAAAATGTCCAGCCATCCAGCCACCCCATGTGAAAGGTGCCTTCGGTACCGTAGAAATACACGCCTACAGCTTGCTGCGGATGAGTTTTCTCAGCCGTGTTGCCCGCAAAGTTTCGCTGCTCCCAGATCGCCGTGAAATTCTCGAATTCGTAGGTAGCGACCTGGTGATCAGGTGCGTCGGTGCTATCTTTTCGGATCGGTCTTCCACCGGTGGAATAAATTTTGCGCGGGTGCTTTTCTTCGGTCCACCATAGAATCTGATCGAGCCAGTGAATACCCCAGTCGCCTAGCGTGCCGTTGGCGTAATCCAGGAAGTTACGCCAGCCTCTTGGATGCATAGCCGGATTGTAGGCGCGCAACGGAGCCGGTCCGCACCACATGTTCCAGTCCATTTCTTTAGGCGCTTCACCATCGGGCGTAGGCTGTCCGGCTCCACCCGGATAATACACGAACGCCCGCGCCATTCCGATTTTACCAGCTTTCCCCGACTTCAAAAACTCCATGCCCGATACGTTGTGCGGTGACACCCGACGGTGCGTACCCACCTGACAGATCCTACCCGTTTGCCGGGCGGTTTTCACCATCGCCTTTCCTTCGTTGATCGTATGACTAATGGGCTTCTCGACGTACACGTGAGCACCAACTTTCATAGCGGCAATGGCAATGAGCGGGTGCCAGTGGTCGGGCGTAGCAACGATCACGATTTCGGGCTTTTCCGTATTCAGCATCTCGCGATAATCCCGGTACAGCTTGGGTTTGTCGGATGTCAGCTTACTTAGTTCATCGCTTGTTTTCTGGAGCTGGCGGGTATCAACATCGCAGAGCGCAACTACCTTCGATTCGCCCGCCTGCACAGCGCAACGCAGAATATTGCCACCCCACCAGCCAGCGCCAACCAGGGCTGTACGGTATTTCTGAGGAGCTTTTCGGGTAATAAACGCCCGCACTTGATGAGGGTCCGTAATCAGTGACGCCCCAGCAAGCGCGGAGGTTTTTAAAAAGTCGGAACGGTTCATGTTAAGAAAGAGTCTGTGGTCTACAAAAGGCTATTGCATCCTTTCTTTACCGCTTGGATCGACGAAAGCCGTACACATCCGCCTTTCTTACGACGCTCGCACCCTCAAAAATGCAAGCCTAGAAGCAGCGGCTTAGCCCATAACGCTTGTACCAGCAAAGCCGAAATGACTACGCCATAAGCAATCGAGACGACAACCACCTGCCGGGGTTGTTTGGCCAGAAAGTAGCCGTAGAGCGGTAGAAGCTGCAACGCATGCATACCGAAAAAATGAGCAACGCGCAGATCGCCGTAGCCTGTGCTCCAGTTCACTCCGGGAAGGCCCGGCCCGCCATCGGGTGCGCCCACGGTATGCGCTAGCCGCGAGGCCATCATCCCGCCTTCAAACGCAAAAATAACGAACAGCAGAATCCCGAATCGAATCCCCCACAGGTAAGTAGCAGGTACTCCCGTTGGCTTGGTGATAAAGAAAAGATAGCCGATGTAGCCGGTCCATGCGGTAAACGTCGTGATGGCGATTCCCATAAACGAGAACAATACGCCGTCTACGATGGAGGTAACGTTGAAGTGAGACAGTTTTCCCTGTGCAGCCTGCCCGATGATGACGGCCAACTCAATGGTCATGACGACAACAACCATCCAGGAGTAAACCGCTACGGTTCTTGGTCGGTTCAGGAGATATAGAAAGCAAGCCATCGTCCAGCAGAAAATCCAGATCGATACGCAGAATTTGGTGGGTTTGATAAAGGCGTTGATGCCCAAAACCTGACGCGTAGTGACAAACGACAATCCGATGCATACCAATCCACCGATCAGGCAGATCAAGCCAAACCAATACAGAATGGCGTTCCGTCCTTTCAGCGCTTGCAGGAGCGTGTTCATTCGATTCCGTTGTTAGTTCAGGTCAACTTTAGCCTGTCCCAATACTCGCAGCAGATTGCCGCCCCAGATTTTGGCAATGTCGGCTTCTGAATACTGACGACGCAGCAGTTCAGCCGTTAGATTCTCGATCTGGCTAACATCTTCGAGACCATTAACGCCCCCGCCCCCATCAAAATCAGAGCCGATACCCACGTGATCGATTCCAACCAGTTTGACGATGTGATCGATGTGATCGGCAATGTCCGACAGGCTGGCCCGCTCCGACGCGTAGGCTTTCGAAACCGAATCGCTCTGAGCCGCAATGCGCGCTTCCAGTTCCGGCGTTGCTACTTTGCCAACCCGCGCCATACGAATCTTGGTTTTTGCGGCCCGGTGTGCATCGGACGGTTTTTTCAAATAGTCGCTCACAAAATTCACCTGAACAACGCCCCCTTTTGCCGCAATCGCCCGAATCATGTCGTCGGTCATGTTACGGGGAAAATCGCACAGTGCGCGGCAGTTTGAGTGCGAAGCGATAACGGGCGCTTTCGACAAGGCAAGAGCATCGTAGAAAGTACTGTCCGCTACGTGCGACACATCGATCAGGATACCGAGCCGATTCATTTCGACAACCACTTTCTTACCGAAATCACTTAATCCACCGTACATCGGTCCGTCGGGATCGGTAGACGAATCCCCAATGAGGTTGTTAGCAAAGTGCGTCAGCGTAATATAGCGAGCACCTAAATCATAATACGTTTTCAGCATCGACAGATCGTTACCCACCGGGTAGCCATTCTCCATACCGATAAAAACCGCTCGTTTGCCTGCTTTCTGAATTCGGTAGGCATCAGCCGGTGTTGACGCAAGTTCGGCCAGATTTGGGTATTTTTTCAGCGCCTGGTGAATCAGATCGAACTGATTCAGCGCATTACGCTTGGCTTCGGCATGGCCCGCGTCCGTACGGGGTCCCTGCGAGGTGTAGACCGCGAAAAACATCGCGTCCATCCCCCCCGCTTTCATGCGTGGGAAATCGATCTGCGACTGATCTTTTTTGGTATCATGGGTCACACCCACATCGAAACCGGGCCTTTGCATGTTGATGGGCGCGTCGGCATGGGTATCGAGTGTCAGGATACGCTGGTGAATTTTACGCGCTTTTTTCGCTAGTTTATCGTCGTCGATGGGCGGATGAGTGGCGAACGAATTGGCTATCAACAAAGTTGACAAAACAAGTGGAAGCATAACAGTCAGGTTGTAGAAGAGGGCATCACGCATTCGAAAACTACGCATTCGCTGATTCAATGTCAAACTTTCGTCCGAAACCCGCTGTTATCGCACTACCTTTGCCGTTTAGTTATTCCGAATAGCCGTTCTTATGGTAAAGAGCCGTTTATTCAACTGATCGATTATGGCCGTCGTACCCTATAAAGATAAAGATACCTCCAAGCGTGAACAGGTAGCCGAGATGTTTGACAGCATTTCGCCGAAATATGACTTATTGAATCACGTTCTGAGTGGTGGCATTGATATTCTCTGGCGCAAACGAGCGATTCGCGAACTCAAGCGTTACGCGCCCAAAACGATTCTGGACATTGCCACCGGAACCGGTGATTTCGCCCTGGAAGCGCTTGCGCTGAAACCCGAAAAAATAGTTGGCGTCGACATTTCGGAGGGTATGCTGGCCGTCGGACGGGAGAAGATGAAGCAGCGCGGTGTCGACAAGATTATCGAAATGCGGTCGGGCGATTCGGAACGTTTAGCCTTTCAGGACAATGAATTCGATGCTGTCATCGTTTCGTTTGGAGTACGTAACTTTGAGAATCTGCTGAAGGGTTTGACGGACATGCACCGCGTTACCCGCCCCGGTGGCGTTTGCGTTGTGCTTGAATTCTCGAACCCGCGTCAGTTTCCGTTTAAACAACTATACGGTTTTTACTCCCGGACTATTCTACCGCTCATTGGGCGCTTAGTGAGTAAAGATGCCTCGGCTTATACTTATCTGCCCGAATCGGTGCAGGCTTTTCCCGATGGCACTGACTTTCTGCGTATTTATGAAGCGGCAGGATTCACCAATACCAAATGGATACCCCTTACGTTCGGCGTTGCTTCGATATATATAGGTCACAAACGGTCCAATCCGGCCTAAAGCAGTCTGGTTTACCCCGGTTAGCTAGCTTACCGTTTTGCGGTAGTTTGTTCTGGCAGTCGTGCGCTCGCCTGGCTATTGTTGCGACACTACTCTTTGTCGTTAGCTTGCAGGCGCAGGCACAGGGCTACAAATACGTCCGCAAGCACCTGGAGCGCTACGATGACAAACCTATTCACTACGGTTTTTTCTTCGCGGCTCCCGTTACCCGGTTTAGCGTTGGTCATAGCCCCTCGTTTCTTACGGCTGACTCCGCTTATCGCATCTACTCACCCAACAAACCCAGTTTTCGGGTTGGTTTCGTCGTGAACGCGTTTCTGGATAACCGTTTTGACCTTCGGCTGACACCCTCCGTATCGCTGTTCAGCCGCGAAGTTCATTACGATTATCCGGGTGGTACATCAAAAACCGAAGTCCGGGAATCGACCTGGGTTGATTTACCCTTGTTGTTAAAGTATAAATCGGAACGGCGCAACAATAGCCGAATGTATCTGCTGGCCGGTGGTGCGTTCAGCATTGAAACGAACGTGCGCCGGAAAGAACTGCAAGGAGCGAGTCGGCTCAGTACAGGTACGATGGATCTGGCGGTAGAATATGGGATTGGCTTCGAGCAATTTTTTGAGTTTTTCAAATTTGCCCCCGAATTACGATTCTCTCACGGCCTTATCAACCTGTATCGCCCTTCAACGAATGCCGCAGGAGTTGGTATCAATCGCCTGACGACACATAGCGTAACGTTGTATTTAAACTTCGAATAAATTTGGTGCTGATTGTCAAGCAACTAAAAAATATTTTAAGTTTTTTTACAGAAACGCTTGCAAATCGACTTAAAACTCTCCTATATTTGCACTCCCAAACGACGACAATCGGGCGGTAAAGAAAAGGGAGTTTAGCTCAGTTGGTTCAGAGCATCTGCCTTACAAGCAGAGGGTCGGGGGTTCGAATCCCTCAACTCCCACAACGAAAAAGCGCTTAGCATCACTGCTAGGCGCTTTTTTTATTTGATGTGATCACTATATTGTCTGTCCTCTTTCTCGTATTGGTACAGTTCTCCTCTTTGTGCTTTTCTTTTAAGCGCTATCCCTGCAATGACAATTTGTGGTGCTCACGACCGCCGGCCTGGTAGAACGCTCACTATATAACGCAACGCCCGAACCTGTGAAGATCCGGGCGTTGCGCTGTTGAATTTCCTTAGATAGATGCTTTATGGCCGTACAAGCTTGATCTGCTGACGTTGCGTAGCCGTGCTCACCTCCAGCAAAAGCATGCCCTGCGCGGTGCCCAGGGGCAAACTCACCCGTTCCAACCAGCCCGCCTGCCGAATCGTTTGGCCATGGAGCATCTTGCCCTGCAAGTCAACCAGCTTCAGTTCCACCGACTGACCGCTCACTCCGCTGATCTCGACCTCCGCCGATGGACCCACCACCGGGTTGCCCAGCACCTTCACGGCTAGGCCGCTACCCACTTCCTGCGAGGCCACGCGCGAGCTGCCTGTGCCCGTCGGCTCAACACCGTAGAAGATGGTGCCGTTCTGATAAGCCGTGATGCGGGGGTTGAGCGTGTAGCTGCTGTTGTTGATATACGAGTAGTCATCAGGCTGGAAGAAGCTGCTGTAGTTCTCTTTGTAGACCTGCAACTCCAACGGTCCCGAATCGCCCATCGGTGCCAGATTGCCCGCGCCCCCACCGAAGCTGTACTCGATGTAGCCCGTGGCCCCCTGACGCGCCTGACTAATAGGCACGTACCGCACAGTCAGATTGCTCTGACCGATGGCCACAAAGTTCTTCTGGAAGACAAGGCCCACGTTGTCCTCGGTGGTTAGCCAGTAGCGTAGGGTGATGTTGCTATAGGCGAACGGGTCACGACCCACGTTTTGCAGGATCAGGTAGGGCTTGATGGTGTTGTTGCCCAGCTGGCCGTTGTCAGGGTCACGTGAAAGCACTTTGAGTGTAGGCGCTACTACCGTGACGGTCGCCGTGGCGGTTGGACTGGTGCAGCCGTTGCGGGTGCAGGTGGCGGTGAAGGACTGGGTGCCCTGGCTGCTGGTGGAGACGGCCAGCGTGGTGGCGTTGCCTCCGTTCCAGTTTATGGTGCCACCTGTACAACTCGAGACGGTCAGGATCACATTGCCCACGTTCTGGGAGATGGTCAGGTTGCTGACGCCTGCCGGGTAGGGATTACCCGCCTGGGTGACCAACACCGGAGCGGTGGGTACCTCCTTGACGGTAACGGTTTGACTGGCGGAGTTGGTGCAGCTATTGTTGTCGGTGAAGCGGTAAACCACCTGGCGATCCCCAATGGAAAGCATGATCGGATTGAAGACTGTCGCTGAGTTGCCGTCAATGGTAAAGCTACCGCCTGCGGGTGAACCCAGCGGAGCTAGTGTGACTGCGGTAGCGTCCTGGCAGTAAGCGCTGGCCAGACCGGTGATGCTGACGGTTGGCAGCGCATTGATGGTGACGTTCTGAGAAGCCGTGTTGCTACAGCCGCTGCTGTTGGTGTAAGAGTAGACCACCGTGTGCTGACCCACCAATAACACTGCCGGGTCTAATGTGGTGGCCATATTGCTATCAATGGTGAACTTGCCCCCCGAAGGATTACCCGTTAGCGTCACCGCTGTCGCGTTTTTGCAATAGGCGCTGGCCAGACCCACAATCGTCGGATTAGGTACCGGGTTGATGGTCACCGCTGCCGACGCCACCGCCTTGCACCCGCTGCCATCGGTCAGCGTGACCGAGTAGGTACCTGTGCTGCTAACCGTAACCATTGGACCGCTGGTGGGGCTGGTGCCTGTCCAGGCGAAGCTAGGATTGACCGCATTGGTTGACGAAGCGGTCAGCGTAACCGTTCCACCGCAGACGGTGGTGGTCGAGGGGCTAATGCTGAGCACCAGAGCGGGTGGTTGGGTAATGGTAGCGATGGCCTGAGCGGTGGCACCGTAGGTATCGGTGACGATGGCGGTGTAGGAACCTGCGCTCAAGCCTGTGATCGTGGTGGTCCCATCGCCAGTGGGATTACCCGGTTTCCAGTCAATAGTATAAGGAGATGTGCCACCGGTGATGGCCAAGGTAGCCGAGCCATTGTTGCCATTGTTACAGGTTACGTTGGTCCGGGCACTGATACTGGCCGCTAGCGGGGCGGTGGTAGTAAACTGCTGGGTAGCGCCGTAGCTGGTACCGGCGCTGTTGATGGCGTAGGCGCGGGTGTAGTAGGTGGTACTGGTCGACAGGCCGGTGATCGTTTGCGAGAAGCTACCCGTTGCTGAGCCGATTTGAAGCTTGGTGGCGTTGGCGGTAGTGGGCGGGTTGTTGCTGGCGCTGTAGACGATCCCCCGCTCAGTAACGGAGGCTCCTCCGTCGGCCGTCACGTTGCCGCCCAGGATGGCCGAGGTGCTGGCTACACTAGCCGGAGTAGCTGTGGTAACCGTAGGAGCCTGCTGAACAGGAACGTTTTGTACAGTCGCTGTAGCGTACCACAAATCACGCTGAAACTCCTTGCATTGTCCCCTTACGTCCGTCGTCGAATTGTCAAACAATGTTATAATACGTCTGTCTTTTGTCATCAGACCCGAAAAGTAGTTGCCTCCCCGGGCAACATCATTTGGCGTGAAAGCGGTACCCACTGTCCAGTTGCTGCCTGACGTACCTGCCAGCTGATATGCGTAATTAAGCCGAGTGGGACTCCCCCGATCATCGTTATAAACCAAGAACTTATCCCCATTTTCGTTTATTTGCAGCGTGTGCTGCGTATAGGTTTCTCCTTTGGCATTTCCATTGATCTGACTGGTTACAAACGAGCCGGAAACGTTGGTGGTGTAGTAAAGATTGTTTTGGTAATCGGAGTGAACGATGTGTACCTTGTTGTTGGCATCGGTGTCAATTGTGTTGGTTTCAGCCTGTGCCTGTGCGGTATTACCCTGCGCCAATAACTCAGGAGATGACCAACTGCCCGTCGTATTGGTAACGTAGTAGAGGCTACCGTCCCTACCTGTTCCATTCGTTTCCCGCCGAAAAGAAAAGTGAGCTTTTGCGTCTCCGTCAACGGCCAGATCGAATTGGCCGATTTCATTTGAGACAGTTCCTCCATTGGAGCTTCCCGATTGAGCAAAGGCATCTTCCCCCACCCAATTACCCCCGATTAGCCGGAAGTACCGAAGCCGGTAGGTCCGGGGTGTGACTGTGGTATTGGACCGGAAGCCGACGTGTGGGTTGATTTTGCTTATCTATTTCAATAACTGCATCGTATAGCGATTCATTCGCTGCACTCGCTGGCAGAATATCTACGGGTTGAAAGGACCAGTTGACTCCGTCAGCGCTAGTCCCGTACCAGACCCCGTCGTTGACTGTAGACAAGGCTATTCCCTTGAAAACAACGTGGAAACGACCAGTCTTGTCAATAGCCAGGGACACTTTATCCGCTGCGTCACCAAAGTCGGGTACTTTAACGGACGACGAAGTTCCATTCGCTGTTGTGAATGTGCTCAAGGTAGTCCAGCCAGGATTGTCCCAACGAATAAGCTTGTAGGTGGCACCGGCGCCAGCACCTTTTCGCCAAAAAGCGTAAACTTTATTATCGGCTGGATTAGTGGCAACAGCATTGAAGGGCCAGTTGCATTCTTGGCCCGCATCGACTTTGGCGGCAGTGAACGAGGACGTTTGCGCTGTGGCCATCTGAGCAAGAATGATGCAGACTAGCATGAACAGCCCGGTTGTTAATCGGCTACTCTTTCGTGACCGATTTGAAGAGACAGTAGAAATGAACATAAGCAAGTAAGTGGAAAATGTGGATTTTAGAAAAGAAATTAAACTAGCGAAACCTGCACAAGTAGAAATATGTAAATGTTTGATAATAAGTACATTGATAGACACTTCTACTTACGCAAAAAACTACATATGCGCTGATCAGGAAAAAATGACCTTGTTTAAAAGAATCATATAGCGCTATAGAATATGATCATCAATAGTGCCTCAAAAGTGGACCTATTTTGCCCAAGCAACTATCGTAAATTGCCCAAAAACACTCCTAATTGTACCAGCGTTTTTGAGTTAAGTAAGATTTCAGCGTTTGTTTAATAGTATTCTGCCAGCAGTGCGTCCTATTGCCGGCTTTTGGCTTGTGCTCACTCAGTGGCTATACTTACCGCAAACACAACTCTTCGGCCCTCATACGGTATCTCAGCGAATCGATAGGCCCAACACAGCTCAACATAAAGGTTAATATGCAAGTTTGTAGGGAGTGCTGATTAGTGAATACTTGTTTTACTCTTTTAGACTATAATCCAGTATACAAGCGTTGGCTACATGAACTGTACACCATTCATCCCTATATGGAGATTGATTTCAACAAGGTATTTATCAATGACCTCGACTGGAGCTTAGCCACGCAGATTGTCATCCGAACCTTGATCATGTTTACCCTGATCCTGACCTTCTTGCGGCTATCAGGTAAAAAAGGTATTCGTCAGCTGTCGATATTTGAAGTAGCGATTATTATTGGCTTGGGTTCAGCGGCAGGCGATCCAATGTTTAACGAGGAGAACGCTATACTCCCGGCTCTGCTTGTTTTTGCGACTATTCTGCTGTTTTATCGCTCTATCACCTGGCTGGCTGCCCGTAGCGAACGCTTCGAGAGCGTGTTGGAGGGAGAGCCTGTTTACATCATTGAAGACGGCATGTTTGCTTTACTGGAAGCGAGCGATCAGATGTACGCCAAAGACGAATTCTTTTCGGAGATGCGTCAGCAGAACATCGAGCACGTTGGTCAGGTACAAACCGCTTTGCTGGAGACAAATGGTAACGTCAGCTTTTTTTATTACACCGACGATGACGTTAGGCCGGGATTACCGATTCTACCTAAAGTCTACCAGAAGAAAAGCTGTACACTTCCAGAAGCAGGGCTTTATGCGTGTACTACCTGCGGCCACGTAGAACGGATCACGCAGAGTGAACACCATTGCCAGCGGTGTAACAACGTAGAATGGGTTAAGGCCATCAGCACCCGTAGAAGAACGTAAGCTGCGGTTGACTCAGGATGCCTATCTCGGAATACGTATTTTTTAAACCGCTTTGCAGTTGGCTAATTCATTGTGACAGTAAACTTCGACGCCGAACTGGTAGCGGGTATCGATTCGGATGTAGCCACAATCGGTTTGGCGGGGGAAGCATCGCCGTTTCCCGAAATACCATCTACTTCGCCCGGCCAGGTACTTTCCTGATAATTTACCGGTGGCACCGTAAGGAACTGCTTTACCTGTTTATAAAATAGCGTAAAAACTTTTGTCCCTGGCCAGCGATCTAAGGCGTAATAAGCACTAACCATTACTGCCAGACAACCGCTAAGCTGCCATATGTACGAATTTACAAACAGAGACATACGTTTTTAATTAAAGAAGTACTTTATAATCCTGGCTTTTGGATGATGCCTTCACAAATAGCGGTAAGGCATATAGCCAATAGTAACGAAATGCGTTTTGAACAGTTCTCTTTTAAGACTTTACGATCTTGTGGAGTCACATTAAAGCGTATCGATTGGGATTGAAGCCAGTCCAATCAAAGGGCATTTTGCACTGCCTGACAAGCGGATACACGCCCTTAAAAATTGTAGTTACTCCACAACTAGAGCCAAGATCGTGCCGATATGGACTAAATATCCGGAAAGATCGGCATTTATGAACAATAGTTGTACGCCTGGTCAACAAAAACGCTCGGCCGCAAAAGCAACCAAGCGTTATTAATTCCTTCTCAATGTAAACATGCCTTAAATACATGCCTCGACTGTTTTATGTTAATTAAAGATCGATTAAATCTGAAAATCACAGCATTCCGCATCAGTAGGCAGTATACAACCATTAATTTGGGTAGGCTACCTCAGCAATATACTCTCCTTTTCGTTACTTATTCTCCCTCTCCCATCGTCATTGATTGATGACTTGGCTGTATAACCCACTGTTTATTATCCAGCCAGGCTAAACTAAGCTGGTAGTTCGCCAAGGGTAATTGATCGGCACACATCCAGACGGTACTGGCTTTCCAGTTTGACACCCCCGTCTGCAAGTAGTAGGCCAGCTTCGTCTGGCTTCGGTTAACGGGCCATATAAACGTATGCGTACTTGACTTAACCAATAAGTAAACGTCTCGCGAGTCGAACATAGTACCGTCTGGCAAATCGCTATTGATGGATAAGCAATGAATGCGCCGTTCGCCCATTACGAAACTACTATCCTGTACCAGTGGGCCAGCAATCGGTGGCAGCGAAATGGCTTTGCGAAGGTCTGTGTCTAACGGAGATGCCGGAAGTTTATACACTCCTTTCTGTACAGCAGCCTGTAATATGCTACTGTAAAAATGGTCGTGTTGGTTCGTACTAACGGGCATTGAAATAAGCATTTTGTGCGCACGCCAGTTGTGCGTATCACTCAGCAATAATTGCCTTACGTTTCTTAACTCACCTAAATTGACCCAGTAAGACAGGCAGTATATGATCAAGGCAATTGCTAATGCCACGCGGCTGGCCAGCAATCGGTATCTTGTTTTGAGCCAGAGTAAGGTAAGCTGATAACCGATCGCCGTACCCATAGCAGCAAACCACAGAAAACGTGGCAGCAGTAAACTCGGATACCAGCCAAGACTCCGGGCAAACGAAATAGTCAGCAAGGTAAGCACGACGTATAGGTAGCAGGCCGAGAGCACGACAAAAGGTCCTGCAATTGGTAGAGAGTAACGGATTTGACGAAGCCAGGCCGAGAAATGCAGAAGAGGTTTTTTAGTAGTTAAATGTCGAATTACGGTTTGACTAATCAAAAAACCGACAAAAGCTATTTCACACAAGCCAATAGCCATTAACAGACCGATTGACCGGCTAAATAGCAAGCCTACCGAGCCGGCCATCAGAAAAAATCCGGCTATCACCCGTAAGGGATGTTTTAAATTACTTCCTATTTCGGGAGAGTGAGTTGTATGATGAACGTACACATACAACCCTAGACTTAATGCTGTAAAAATCAGCCAGACAAACAACCGCGTACGGCTTCCGGAAAGCAAAATTATCAGTAGGCCAATAGCGAACACGATCAGTCCGTTCCCGTTAGAAAAGACCGAAAGAAAGGCAATTGGTAAACTCAGAAAAAAGGCTTTTTCTGACGAACGACTCATTAAATCAAACGCCAAAAAAGCAAAAAATAAGGCGGGTAGATGCTGCAAGGCACAAATAGCCCATGTAGTAGTGTTTTCGTAAAACTGAGGCTGAAAAAGTAGAAGAACTACCGGCAAAAAGTACATTAGTTTCAGACCACCACGCTGCGCAAGTCGGTATAAAATATACACCGAGCCAACAAACGTTAAGTTACCGACGATAAACAGCGTACGAAAATTCAGGCTTCCTTCAATGTAATAGTCAAGTAGAGCGGTTAGACGAGCGAACAAAATAATATGCTCGCCGTGTGGGTGGAAAAGACGGCTCAAGTAGTCGGTCAACGTCAGCCCCTTTGTCTGCGAGTCGATACAATCCACCAGAAACGTGTAGTCATCAATGTAAGGTATATTAACCGCCAACCGGTAGACCATCCAAAGATGTACAAAAATAGGCAAGCTGATCGCTACATACCAAGGATAGTTTTGGCCAGCAACGCTAGTTTTATAAGGATCAGTCAGATGAAACCGATCAGGTACAGCAACCATGTTATAGTGGATAAAAGCGAAATCAGATTCAAAAAGTATTGCGTATTGATAGCTTCATTAATTGATAAATTGGCTTGATAAGAAGTGGCAAAAATCGACTAACTATAACTAGCTTAACAAAACGTATACTAATTGATTAACAAAAAATATATATTATCAATATGTAATCAATCACTGTGTATACAGTAAAAATTTATCTCAGCTTTTCATAACTATTGGGCGTAAATTATTAGCTGCAAAGTACTCAGATTATTAGTATAAAATCGAGAAATAAGTTTTTTAATTTTTATAAATCAGAAAAGCAAAAATATGCACCTATGTACTAATTGGTAAGTATTGAATTCTATGTATTGGTGACGACTATATTTACGTTGTACGCATCATTACAAATTAAAATTGATTGCATACAATGAATAAGAAAGAACTATATTTCGCCGACTAAAAGGCTTAAATTTACTGTATAAATCATAGATATAATAGCATTATATTCACGTATAGTCTTGTGAGAAAAAAGCGGTGTAGGTATTAATTCAGAAATCAATTTTAAAGCATTAGCGGCAGCACCGGTTTCATAAAACAGCTAATGAAGTTATGGAATTAGGTTCGAAAACCGCAGGGGCGGCTCCGCCAACTCCACAACTTCATTAGTCTAAATGGCCGTTGTCTCAGCTTCGTTACAAACCTGCCCACGGGCCAATAAAGTAAGATCGTTTACTCAGTTGGGTTTCGAGTACCGAAATATTGCAAGGTAAATTGCTCACCCGGCGCTACGTAAGTTTGTGTCGATTCATGGGCAATTTCAAACTGCTGAATTGTTCCTTTCCAGTTTGGCTGATTGGCAAAATTGAATTTATAAGTGTGGAATTTCCCATCGTTAATAGCCTCGAAACGAATCGACTGGTTAGGGCTATTACGTATGCCGTTGGGAAAGCGAACCTTATTTTGATTTGGGAAAGCAGGATCGATACCATCAGGTGCCTGACCGTTTGTAACCCATGTCAGGCGTAGTGGTGCCCGTGCTCCTGTACCGGGAGAACCGCTGTAAGCCATGCGCAGGTACACTTCGTTAAAATCAGTGGCTTTCCAGCTCCCCCAGGGGGATATCAGTTTGGCGTTATAAGCGTTGTTTAAACTTTCTTTGCCAGTCAACGTAGCCTGCCAGTTATCCGTCTTGAATGGCTCTTTCTGATCATAGCCTCCATCAAAAATAGCCCATCCATTACGCCCGTTGAATTTATTGAAAATAAAATCGGGCTGGTTGAAGCGTTCCTGCGCGTACACGTAATCTCGAATCTCCTGCTCCGTACCAACAATGTACGTGTACTCTTTGTACCACACGTTGTCAGAATCCAGATGCACCATCGGCACATGCGCTACGTAAGTATTTGTATTTCCACCCTCCCAACTTTCGTTTGCACTAATGTTGTCTACACTGTAATTAGCCAAGAAGTAGCCAGGTGAATATAAGCCGATAAACCGATTGGCACCTATCTCAACTGCTTGCCAAGGTTCAGTCACACCAAAATGAGGCCCCCTGTATGTTACCGCAGTTACGTTCCCTTTACTCTCGATACCATCCGTAATGGCCGTAGCGTCATATGTAAACGGCTTATCGCCATTGTAAAAATGAACCTTCCGCGCACCATTGATCATCATAAACGGCCACTCCTGCGATTCGGGTTCGTAAAACGTTTTATCCGGTCGCTGATGCGTCAGGCGCACTTTGACATGCACTTTGTTGCCATCGAGACGGACCCATTGTTCGTAATAAAAAGGCAGTTTTCGGGCATCCTTGTGAGCCCATGACAAACTCTGTGATTTCGTGTAAATCCAGCCATTAATGACCCCGTGAAACAGGATAGGCGCGGCATTGCCCCCGTCATCACCAGCCTGCAAGGGGTTATACCCAATATTTTTCCAATTGGGTGAATCATCCGCGAAGCTACGCGGTCCCCCGTACGTACCCATGCCTGACTCACGCCCGAGGTCTTTGAAGTTGATTAACTGCTGCTTTGTTACTTTATCGTAAATCTGAATGGCCGCCCCGTAATTTTTGCGAACTTCTAACTGCAACGAATTTGACTCCTGAACAGACGTAGCACCTACCAGCCGATCATTGATGACGGTTTCGTTATAGCCCGTCCAATCCGACTGCGTAGTGGGTACATCATACACAAAAGGTGCAGTGATTGGGGGCAACGTCGGTGCTGGTTTAACCGCTGGGGTCGGTTGTTCGTAGCCCGGTACGTTAATCGTGCAGCCACCAATGTTACTGGCTAGTAGATACGTCATCAGCACTGCCTGCAATCCTGAAAGTAAATAATTCATACGACGTGTTAGGCAGCTTCAACGCATTGCCGTGGCCTATACCCTTCTGTCAAAAAGATTTTATCAAAGCCGGTGGTTGGGTGCATACTTACTGAATGGCCAACTAATCAGGCAGTATACCCTATTATCCCTACCAACCTCAACTACCAAAGATAAGTCTTAGAATTTAGTTATGCGTTAATAAATTAATGGAAAGAATAGAGTGGCCAGTAAGCTAATGGATAAGAGGAGCAGCCGCATGTGATCATTTTCGTAGACTTGTCGGCAAATCGAAAAAGAAAGAAAAATAATTGGAAACCCGTAGGAAATTGTACGCGTAAAATCACCAGCCATAAGCATCGTAAACGTTGTGACAGCCAGCAGCGGCAGAATCATAGCGAGCAGGATGTATTTTTTATAGTAAATAAGCGTTCCGATCATACTAACGATTAAAAGCCAGAAACTTTCGAAACCACTGTATAACCGGATCCCGAAACTCCTAATGGCCTCCCTCACGTGAAAAAACAGCGACGGGCCACCAATAGACATAGCGATGTGATAGTGCTTAGACAAGTAAACACGAACGGCCATATACACAACACCACCTGCAATAACAGCTAGTGCCTGCGGAGTTGGCTTCTTTACCCTAAACAGTATAGGCTGCTCACGATCTGGTCGGTACAAAGCCAGCCAGTGGTACAAAACTATATATGATGCATTGAAAAGAGTTCGCTCATCCACCCAGGCCGCCAGAAAAATAGCAGACGCAATAAAAAATGGGCGACGAAAAAAAAGGGCAGCGATTAAGAAGGCATAACCAAACGCATCTCCGTAGGCATAAACGTCCAGATAATAAGCTGCCCCTGCATACAAACCGCTAAAACCTGCTGTGAAATAAAATGCCTGAAGCCGGTCTTGCGTATGTCTATAGACAAGACGTAAAATCATATACATCTGCGCAATACCCAGTGCTACTTGTAGCAGATAAATGGCCAGGATTGAATGGAAAAATGACCATAATACAGGTAAAAATAAACGGAGCCGCATATTAGCTTGGTGAACCGTATCCCAAATTTGCAGCTTTTGCATGAACCAGTCTGTCGTTTGGTATTCAACATCAGTCCAGAAATAGCAACACAGCTTGGGGTCAGGGTGACCATTGACAAGAGCAAAAAAATTTTTTAAATAAACAAAGTGCTTTAAATCAAATCCAACATTAAAAAATACAGACCCGAGTAGTAATAACAATAATGCTTTTACTGTCCAGGCGGAGCCCGTTAAAAGCGTTCGTTCAAGATAGAGATGCAACGAATTAATAGGAAGCATGATAAAGTTTGTACTATAGATAAGGGCGCAAACATACTAGTTAAATAGGATCTAATGGATGAAATGATTTTATTTACTAGTGATCTTTTTATTAAAAGAGATAGACTTCTATTGAAGTACACCACGCTTTTATACTTGGTATTAGTGTTTTGTTAAAACGTCAATAACTGATTTGTACTATTTTTATACAGAATTAGCCAAGGGTGTATAGTTTTAGTTACAGATTATTTTCGCGCAAAAAGAATAATACATCAACAAAAATATACGATAAATTTCATTCGTAAATACCAGTTCATCAGAACAACAATTCGTTGATCATCGTACTTTTAGTATCAATCGATACCCTTTTCTGTTAAGTTTATAGCAGAAAGTTTTTTTACTCAATTGTTCTGAACCCTTTCTTTTTCGCTATGACCCTGGCTCCTTTTTATCGTTACGTTTGCTGTGCGCTTATTGGTGTACTGACCCTAAACTGCTCAAGCGACTTTCCGGCTACGGCTCCTTACACCCCACCATCCAATCCATCAGATCCAAACACACCACCGCCCCAATTCCCGCTTCCGCCAACCAAACGATTATATATTTCAAACGATAAAGTGAAATTAGGCATTGACCTCAACATGGGCGGAGCGATTACCTACCTCTCTGAAGCGAGCAGCTCAGAAAATATGATCAACAATTATGATCTGGGCCGTCAGTTACAAACATCACTTTACGCTGGCCCTTACCCTTATTCGGTCAATGGCAAAGATCCGGTCTACGTATGGCGAAATCTGGGATGGAACCCTGTGCAAACGGGTGATTATTTCAACCACCCGGCGCGTATCGTTAGTTATCAACAGAATCAAAACCAGCTGTACGTAAAAACGGTACCACTTATCTGGCCGATTTTTGACGAACCAGCGGATTGCGTCATGGAGCACTGGATGGAACTGAAAGATAATACGGTTCATGTCAGGAGTCGGACAACGGTTTACCGGACGGATGCCACTCAGTATGAAGCCCGTACCCAGGAAGCTCCCTGCATAAACATGAATGCTCCGTGGTATCGGCTGGTGTCGTACGTAGGCTCGCAACCCTTTACCAACGGTGCCGTGCTGGAGAACACTACGGTTGATAACAACTACCGCTACGGTACCGAAAACTGGGTAGCCATTCTTAACCAGCAGGGACGCGGACTTGGCCTCTACAGAGCCAATGAGTTTCGTTTCGCGGTCAACGATTATTCGATCCCAACACGCGTAGGGGGCGAGTATGCTATTGAAAGCACGTATATGAATAGTAGCCCGTTTGCAGTCATTGATCACAATGGCCTTTATGAGTACGACTACACGTTGGTATTGGGATCGCTGGACGACATCCGGCAGTTTGCCTACAGCCAGCCACGTCCCGCAACGGCTCCGGCTTACCGATTTACGCAGGATCGGCAAGGCTGGTATTATTACAATGCCAAAGACAAAGGATGGCCCATCCAGAACGAACTAAACGTGTATTGGCAACGGGCTGATACGACCAAAGCTAATTTTCGGGTGAGTAGCCCCCTTGTTTTCTGGCGGGCGGGCGATCTTCCCAAAATGTACGTCCGGGCTGCTTTTACCACAAAAGCGACGGTTGCCAGACTGGTCTGGCGTAAGCCGGAGGACATTGATTTCTACGATGTTCCGGAGCGTTACATTGATTTTCCTATAAATGGCGACGGACAAGTTCGCACGTACGAACTTTCATTGAGTGGACGAAGCGGCTGGGATGGCGTTATCAATCAGATATGCTTGCTTAACCCACAGAACAATCTGGAGAAAGGATCGATCATGCGGTTACTTAGCGTTACAGCCACTCCCAATCAGTGAGCTAGCCTCACAACAGCGCAGAAAGAACCACGTTAAAGTTCTCAGGAATCGTACAGGCGCTCGGTGCAGAGATGCATTTGAAGCGCCTTTTTTTACCGTTCGCTTCGATAATATCCTACAAAATCGATCTAAAGATTGACAGCGCTCTCTAACTATACTATCACAATTAATTATTAACTACTTTACTAATAGGTTACAAATAGATACAACAGTGTAATTGTAATATTTACATCCATCTACAATCTAGATTATAGAATAGGAATATCATTTATGATTATCTCTTTTTGACTACATTTATAATTGTTTTAGTAAACTCAAAAACATATTTTACTATAAAAGGTAACTTATTAAAGTAATACATCAATCTAATTTTCAAACAAAAGCGTACATCAGGTCAGCAATTGTTGGCTGATGCTGCGACCATTATTGAAAGATTTGGTCGATAGTGATTCAATACCGCACCACTGACTCCTTTTTGACAACCCAACGGCCTTACTAAAAGCCATTTAGATACAGGTGTTTATCCAATTAATGATTAACGAGAAGGCTAATTAAATGAAGCATCTTTACTGGGTATTAATTAGTCTCCTTACTGTTTCAGTGGCTTATGCTCAACGTTGTCCTCCGCTGGTTACACCTACCATTAAAATAACCCAGGTCGGATCACTCAACAAACGGGCAAGCGCGTCATTTTGCCAGGGCGATCAGGTGCAGCTAAACGCAATTACGGGTACAGCCTCCGTTTCGGCGGTTGCGTACCAGTGGCAACGGGATGGTGTAGATATAAATGGCGCTACACGGCCAACGCTGGTCGTGAATCAATCGGGCGCTTACACCATAAGTCTACGGCAACAAGGTGTCTGCCCCGACACTACGTTATCAGCCGCGACCACGATCAGCGCGAATCAGTGTGGCAGTGGCGGTCTGTTACCCATCATTGGTGGACAGTTGGAGGACTTCAACGGTAACGCCGAAGAACTGTCGGCGCTGTTGTTAAGAGCCGCTTATTTCACCAGCGCCAAGTCATTCGACAACTTTCCCCCGTCGATCAAAGCGTATGTATACCGCAAAAAGGATAGTAGCTCAGTAGCAACCGTTACTATGGTTCGGGGATCTGCTATCGACGGTCAGAACACCCCGTTACCGGCAGCCTGCAACGGCGATTCCTCGAGAATAAACAGCGTCGTATATTTCGGGTCGGTTAATTTTCTACCCTCAGTAAATGACCCGAAAGGCTATTTTGTCACCACCGAACCCGTCTGCTGTCGGGAAGTCAGCAATAACGTGAACGGCACGGGTCCCGTTGTGTACTATCTGGAGTTTGGGGACCGCAGCAAATACAACGTCTCCGCACTTAAAAGCTCCTTTGGCGGTATTTTCAATGTGCCTTCGCGTATAGAAACCTGCGTCAATCAGCCTGTCCGGATCGACACGCGTGCGTATGCGGGTGTTAATTTCGACAAGATCACGTATTCCCTCACCACTCCTCTGACGGGCAATGCCACCACACCCAGGAAAGAAGTAAACTGGGCGAGTGGCTACGGCGCTAACGCGTTTATGGAAAGCAGCAGTCCGTTGCAGGTCAATCCAAAAGGCGAGATTACCGGAACACCAACGAAGGTCGGTACGTATCGCTATGTCGTCAAAGCGGAACTCTACCAAGACTCGTTCAAAGGCTTTGAAATACGCCGTGAACTAGCGCTTCAGGTAAAGGAATGCCCAGCGGTGATAACGCCTAAAGTCATTGTTTCGGCGGTGGATAAGCCAGCGGAATTGGTTAAAAGTGTCATCTGCCAGAATGGAGCCGTTCAACTCAACGCCAAAACGCCGTTGCAGGATGTAGATTACCAATGGTATAAAGACAACGTCGCCATTGAGGGTGCGACGGACTCGGTGCTCGTCGCCCGACAGGCGGGACGGTATACAGTGACCGTTACCAAAGAGATGGCCTGCCCAAGATCGGCCACTTCAGCACCAGTTTCTGTGTCGATCAGTCCAAATCCAACCGTCAATCTAACGGTAAATAATGCAGCCGGAGCGTTGTGCAACGGAAATTCGTTTACAATCACGGCTACTTCATCGGCTACCGCAACCGGCACCCTCTTCCGCTGGCAACGCGATACGTCAGTGATTGCGAGTGAAATAGGCTCTTTTTACAAGACCAACTTAGCGGGTGTTTATAGCGTTACGGTTACTGATGCGAACGGATGCACCGGTCACTCCACCCCGTTACCAGTCACGCTGAACGAGCCGCCCGAAGCGTCCATTCTTACAACTGCCACCGGTTTTTGTCCAGGAAATTCGCTTCGTTTACAAGCCAATACAGGCAATGGATTAACGTATCAATGGCAACGGAACGGGACACCCATCAGCGGGGCTACATCGGCGACCTACGAAGCGGGTACCGCTGGCCTGTACAGCGTTCTCGTTGGAAATGTAAATTCCTGTACCACCCTATCGGGACTTAAAACAATTTCAGCGTCAACAGTGCCCACGGTCAAACTTAGCGGGCCTACCCAGCTTTGTCGTGGACTGAATGTCAGGCTAACCGCCATAGCCAGCGAATCATCATTGCAATACACTTGGCTCCAGAACGAAACCGTTATAACCGGTGCTCAGGCCACCACATTGGCCGCAAAAAGCGGAGGAATTTACCAGGTTCAGGTCACAAATGCCAACGGATGCTCAGCCGTATCAGCCAACTGGTCTTTGACGGAAGTAGACAAACCAACGGTTTCGCTGGATTCAATTCTTCCTTTCTGCGGAACGGATAACGCGCCCGTACTACTAACAGGAACGCCAG
The DNA here is from genome assembly GCF_021233055.1 of Spirosoma oryzicola. Lineage (NCBI taxonomy): Bacteria > Pseudomonadati > Bacteroidota > Cytophagia > Cytophagales > Cytophagaceae > Spirosoma > Spirosoma oryzicola. The sequence continues at coordinate 4,943,690 of NZ_CP089538.1, forward strand.
CGGGGGGAATCTTCAGCGGGAACGGGGTATCGGGCAATCAGTTCTGGCCAGAACAAGCCGGAATAGGCGCGCACGAGGTAACCTACACTGTTACCGGAAATACGGCTTGCCCGGTCATAACTGCGCAACGAACGGTGCTTGTCCGGGCGTTGCCCGCTCTGGATTTACCCACCGACCTAACGATTCAGCCCGGCGCATCGGCTAGCTTACCAGGTCCGGTCAATACGAACTATCGATACAATTGGAGTCCGTCTGCTGGATTAGATAATGCGTCCATTGCCCGCCCGACTGCTTTTCCTGCTTCCAGCACCTTATACACGCTGACCGTTCGCGACCAGTTTGGTTGTCAATCGGTAGATAGTATGATGGTCTACGTTGAATCACGCTTGTATATCCCGGATGCATTTACACCAAACGGCGATGGCAACAATGACGTTTGGGTACTGCGCAACATAGAAAAGATCAAGAATGTAGAAGTAACAGTATTTAACCGCTGGGGAACCGTTGTTTTTCATTCAATCGGTTACGAAACGCCGTTCGACGGAAAAGACTTACCCAATGGGGCCTATGCTTACGAAATCAACTACGGCGAGCCCAGAAAACGATTGACAGGAACAGTTATGATACTACGCTAACAAGGGGCGATAATTATCTCGCAGGGGCTTATCATCTAAACAAACGCAGTCAGGTTTATAAACGTGTCTTGTTTACTTCCCCGCTGTGCTAGCGTCGATTTTCGATACCGCTGAGAAACGGCTCTAGCATTGACCGTGTCACGCCATCAATTGCTTTAAACAGGATTAGGCTCTTAAATGCAGTCTTTTACTGTGGTGTCGGTTTCTCAAAACCGACACTTCGCGGCTTTTATCAATGTCGGTTTTGAGAAACCGACACCACCACAGGGTCAATACCGCCATGAACCAACTAACTGGGAACCAATACTCATACGCTGTTTTTGTCGTTCAATAAATGGCTACTTATCTCAGAGGATACGAGTCCTCTAATCTAACTTATTCACTAACCGTGTCAGTCTCTCCTGACCGATCCACCACGTCAATTAAGTCTCAATCGCTTCTTAGCCATAAGGCGTGTTCAACACGATATATAGCGCATTTTGTGCAGTAGATCAACTGACAATTAACGCCTGTTACGTTTCAACTGGTCTACCTAATAACAAAAAGTGCTGATTACGGCGTAATCAGCACTTTTTAGATGAGAAAGCTACTATTCTATCGAGTAAATCAGTCAGGGAACGGATCTCTGTTTTCGGAGTTGATCCAATCGATTATGCAATATTCACCCGAATTGTAAGAACGACCGTCGTTGTACGCATGCGGCTTAATCGAGATCTGACTGACCACACCCTGCCAGGCAGTGTTGCCTGACAAATCAACTATCGCCGTATGCCACTGTCCATCTGGAATTACGTCAAAAAGAACCGTTTGAATCGGAGCGTCGGCGCTTCCGTTGGCAAACCGGACTTTATCCTCATCGACAAACCGGTTATTGTTTGACAAATCAAGTGGACCATCGCTTTTCTGACGGTTACGTTGGAATTTCAACGACCATTTTGTCTGATTACCAGAATATTTGTAGCGAATGTAAAACTTGTTGAACTGGCTGGTCTCCCAACATACACCGGGCGACTGCATAACGGCGTGTGCTCCGTTGCTGAGGTATACCTTCCAGCCCTGACGCGACTTTCCGTTGAACGTGTCATCCCAGGTGTGGACATCGTCACCATCGCCCGAGTTTAGGCTCCATCCTTCCCGACCTGGGCGGTTGAACTTGAACTTCGGTGTACGATCAGGGCGGTAAGACTGTGCATAAACGTAAGCCCGTACTTCATCGACGGTACCAACAATCACTTTAGCCGTATGCCGCCAGATTATACTGTTGTCCAGGATTTCGGCAGGTGACGAGGTAATTGAAGCATAAGTTCCTCCCATCGATGGGTTAGCGGCATCGAAACCGCCATCACCCCAGAAACCATAAGCGGCTTTAATGTTGTCTTTTAGCATCAGGCCGATACCAAACCCATCGGTTCCGCCAACCCATATCCAGGGTTCTGACAGATAAACGCCGTTCGGTCTGCCACCGTTTTTACCAACCCCATTGCGGTTGCTCGGTCCTGTCTCAGGTGCAATTGTCGTTACGCCATCGTTGGAGTACGGACGATCTCCATCATACCATTTGAAAACCCGCAGTCCATTGACATACAAGCAAGGATTTTCCTGCGATTTCGTAACGTGCCGCCCGGCATAACTAGTCCGGTTAAACGTAGACTGATAGTGGAGATCGAGCGCTCGGTCGTCCAGGGTACCCCACTTCTCGAAAATGACCTGGTCACCAACATACAGTCGATTCTGTCCGTAAATAGGTGGTCTCGTTTTCGTGTAGAAACCCGATGATATTCGACCAAACTTCAACAACTGACCGCTATTCATAAAATCGTCCCCAGCCTCGTTCGGATTGAAGCCAAGTCCTCCATCGTAACCCGGCGGGTTCTGACCGTCCACCGGATAGCTGCTACCAGCCGCACCGTCGAATTCGTTGGTGTAGAAAGGCTTCGGCAAAGCATAGAGACACTCGGACAAGCCTTGACCCAGGAAGATTCGTCTTGGTGGACCCGAACGATCTACAACTCTATTTTCATCGCCGTCGTACCGATTCGGGTTGTACAACAGTGTATGCGTTGAATTATGCTGCTTGTTAAATATCTGATAAACAGCCCCCCCCATTCCTGGCTGCTGCGAATCGGTAGTTTGGTTACGCAGCGCAAGTTTGACTCTAATCTTATCGTTTTCAAAAACGGGGAATGCATCATCAGTAGACGACTCACCCGGTGCAGTATAATCAAAGTTATCGCCCCGGTACGAGTACACACCTAGTTCGGGACAGCCCGTTACTCGTAACGTAACCGTATCTTTTTTGGCAACACAGCCTAACTTCGAAGCGGTAACGGTATAGATGAAATTACCATTCGAATTCGGTACATTGACCGTAGCCGACTGACCGTACTGGGCCACTCCGTTACCATTCCACGAATAGTTTACGCCATCACAATCAGGACCATTGCAATTAGCTGATAAATTGACGCTTGCGCCACAAGACAGATCGGTACTGCTGGCACTTGCTTTTGGGGTAAAGGCACATTTCGGCAAGTCACAGGAAGTAACATAAACCGTGTTAGACGCTGCACTGCTGCAGCCATTAGCAAAACAGGTAGCCGAGTACTCCCCCGCCGTGCTCACCACCAGACTGCTCCCCGTCACCCCTGTCGACCAGCTCACCGTACCGCTGCAACCGCTGGCCGTCAGACTCACACTCGAGCCGTTGCACAGCTGGGCGCTGCCCGATACACTCACCACTGGGGCCGAAGGCGGAGTGCAGACTGTCTCGCTGCTGGGCTTGATACAAACCTGATCAAAACAGATGTAACCCTCCTCGGTACCACTGCTCAGGCCGATGACGTGGTTGCCCGCCGTCAGCTCGAAGCTGCCCACCAGCTGGTTTTGGAAGCTACGGCTCAGGTTGCAGTTGACCGTCTGGCTCTTGCCGTCGATGCGTACGATAGCCTTCACCGCCCGCTCGGGGGCCATGTAACGAAAGCTCAGTTGGTAGGTGCCCGCGCTGGTCACGCTAATGCTCTGGTTGCGCACCTCATACTGGTTGCCCGAGCACACCGCCGTAAACGACACGCAACTGCTGGTCGACACAACCGGCGTAGTAGGCGTGGTAGTGGGGGTACAGGCCGTCACCGAGACCACGTTCGAGGCTGGGCTGCTGCAACCGTTGGCCGAACAGGTGGCCGAGTACTCCCCCGCCGTGCTCACCACCAGACTACTCCCCGTCACCCCCGTTGACCAGCTCACTGTACCACTACAGCCGCTGGCCGTCAGACTCACACTCGAGCCGTTGCACAGCTGAGCGCTGCCCGACACACTCACCACCGGGGCCGAGGGCGGAGTGCAGACCGTCTCGCTGCTGGGCTTGACGCAAACCTGATCAAAGCAGATGTAACCTTCATTAACCCCGCTGCTCAGACCGATGACGTGGTTGCCCGCCGTCAGCTCGAAGCTGCCCACCAGCTGGTTCTGGAAGCTACGGCTCAGGTTGCAGTTGACCGTCTGGCTCTTGCCGTCGATGCGTACGATAGCCTTCACCGCCCGTTCGGGAGCCATGTAGCGAAAGCTCAGCTGGTAGGTGCCCGCGCTGGTCACGCTGATGCTCTGGTTGCGCACCTCGTACTGGTTACCTGAGCACACCGCCGTAAACGACACACAACTGCTGGTCGACACAACCGGCGTGGTCGGTGTCGTGGGCGTAGTAGGCGTGGTGGTAGGGGTACAAGCCGTCACCGAGACCACGTTCGAGGCTGTGCTGCTGCAGCCGTTGGCCGAGCAGGTGGCCGAGTACTCCCCCGCCGTGCTCACCACCAGACTGCTCCCCGTCACCCCCGTTGACCAACTCACCGTACCACTACAGCCGCTGGCCGTCAGACTCACACTCGAGCCGTTGCACAGCTGGACGCTGCCCGACACACTCACCACCGGGGCCGAAGGCGGAGTGCAGACCGTCTCGCTGCTGGGCTTGATGCAAACCTGATCAAAGCAGATATACCCTTCATTAACCCCGCTGCTCAGACCGATGACGTGGTTGCCCGCCGTCAGCTCGAAGCTGCCCACCAGCTGGTTCTGGAAACTACGGCTCAGGTTGCAGTTGACCGTCTGGCTCTTGCCGTCGATGCGTACGATAGCCTTCACCGCCCGCTCGGGGGCCATGTAACGGAAGCTCAGCTGGTAGGTGCCCGCGCTGGCCACGCTAATGCTCTGGTTGCGCACCTCGTACTGGTTGCCCGAGCACACCGCCGTGAACGACACGCAACTGCTGGTCGACACAACCGGCGTGGTCGGTGTCGTGGGCGTAGTAGGCGTGGTGGTAGGGGTACAAGCCGTCACCGAGATCACGTTCGAGGCTGTGCTGCTGCAGCCGTTGGCCGAGCAGGTGGCCGAGTACTCCCCCGCCGTGCTCACCACCAGACTGCTCCCCGTCACCCCCGTCGACCAACTCACTGTACCGCTGCAACCACTGGCCGTCAGACTCACACTCGAGCCGTTGCACAGCTGAGCGCTGCCCGACACACTCACCACCGGGGCCGAGGGCGGAGTGCAGACCGTCTCGCTGCTGGGCTTGATGCAAACCTGATCAAAGCAGATATACCCTTCATCAACCCCGCTGCTCAGACCGATGATGTGGTTGCCCGCCGTCAGCTCGAAGCTGCCCACCAGCTGGTTTTGAAAATTACGGCTCAGGTTGCAGTTGACCGTCTGGCTCTTGCCATCAATACGCACGATGGCCTTCACCGCCCGTTCGGGGGCCATGTAACGGAAGCTCAGCTGGTAGGTGCCCGCGCTGGCCACGCTGATGCTCTGGTTGCGCACCTCGTACTGGTTGCCCGAGCACACCGCCGTGAACGACACACAACTGCTGGTCGACACAACCGGCGTGGTCGGTGTCGTGGGCGTGGTGGTAGGGGTACAAGCCGTCACCGAGATCACGTTCGAGGCTGCACTGCTGCAGCCGTTGGCCGAGCAGGTGGCCGAGTACTCCCCCGCCGTGCTCACCACCAGACTGCTCCCCGTCACCCCTGTCGACCAGCTCACCGTACCACTACAGCCGCTAGCCGTCAGATTCACGCTCGAGCCGTTGCACAGCTGGGCGCTGCCCGACACACTCACCACCGGGGCCGAAGGCGGAGTGCAGACCGTCTCGCTGCTGGGCTTGATGCAAACCTGATCAAAGCAGATGTAACCTTCATCAACCCCGCTACTTAGGCCGATGGTGTGACTACCCGCCTTCAGTTCAACGCTGCCCACTAGCTGGTTCTGGAAACTACGGCTCAGGTTGCAGTTGACCGTCTGGCTCTTGCCATCAATACGCACGATGGCCTTCACCGCCCGCTCGGGGGCCATGTAACGAAAGCTCAGCTGGTAGGTACCCGCGCTGGTCACGCTGATGCTCTGGTTGCGCACCTCGTACTGGTTACCCGAGCACACCGCCGTGAACGATACACAGCTGCTGGTAGCCCGATTGCTCGTGTCAGCAGCAGTCAGAACTGTAAGTTGCCTAGTTGAACCCGCTTCTAGCTTAACAGACTGCGTACTAGATTTCGTAGATAAATTCTGATGGTCACTCCGTAATGTTCTTACAAATCGAAAAGAGTTATCGTCAGTGGCCGAGGTGGACAGCTCTTGTCGAGCAGATGACGGCAAATACGTATAATTCGTGGATAAGAGAATGGAAATAGTCTTCGCTGAACCAGTTATCAGCTCTATTCCGAGAGGGTTTTTTGTGATTGGAAAACTGTATAAGGGGGGAGAAACCAATAGAAGCAATAAAAGATAAGGTATAATGCGCCTAAGGATACATCCTTTTAGAATGTAGAGAGATAAAGTCATAATAAGTTGGATAAAGATACTTTATAAGTAATTAATACTTAATCAATGCTGTAATATTAGCAAATCTTATGCCTATGATTGACAATTAATTCTATATGTTTAATAATTTGTTACCAAATATAAATAACTTATAATTAAGTATACATCATTCGATTAGGTTGAGACTGTCTTATATGAGCGGATCGGGCATGGTTAGTCCCTATCGGGGAGGGCACACCTGAAAGCAAGAGGCAGCTTGTTTGCGGGCAACGTGCCAACAGAAGGCTTGGCGGGGTCTTTTTTGCTGGATGAATCCTAACAATAATCCGCTTTGCCTGAATGTAGCAGTATGTCAGGCTTGGCCAATGAACAAGAGAACGCTAATTAACCTTGAACGGCAAACTAAAAAGGCTACTAACTTCAGAGATTCTTCATCTATTGAGATAGTATGGCACTAGTTTTGTGCAGGCTTGGCTCACCTCTACATCAACAAGAATAAGCCACAGTGAGTAATCCCTGAAGTGATCTGTTTTTGCAAGGATAGAACTCACATTATGTTACTGAAACGACAAAAAGCGCCCAGCCTTAGGAGGTTGGGCGCTAAACAGTCTCTAAATTACTGTATATTAAGTAACAATTTTCCTTCCTAGAAACTTGCTGACAGGTTAGCGAAGTAATAACCACCGTTGAAGCCGAACTGGGTTGCGGTGCGACCATACACAAAGCGACCAAAGGAAGAGTTGTCCAATGCTGCTGTACCGTACCGCTCTGGCGTTGGATAGTTAGTTACTTTCAACGGATCAGGATAAACGTCAAACAGGTTGTTAGCCCCTACCGTCAACGTCAAATTTTTCTGAATACGGTACGAAACATTGAGATCCGTAACCATTCTCGGACTAAAGCTCTGGTCGAGAGCAGGATTGGCAGGATCGTAGGATTCGACCGTACCGAAGCGAGATACCCGAAGAACGGCCCCGAACTTACTGAGACGGTAATTGAATGTAAGCTGAATTTTACTCCGGGGCTGAGCAACCGTCAGCCGGGCACTATCCTGCCGGTTGAACAAAAAGTTACCAAATGTAGCATCCTGCGGGATATTAGCGGGCCGTTTTATATCACCCACGACTTTAGTCTGGTTAAAGTTGGCGGCCAGCGTTACATCCAGCGTACCCGTAGCCAGCCGGGAATTTGTGGCGATAACAACATCCAGTCCCCGTGTTTGGGTATTTACAGCATTGGCAAAAAACTGGGCACTGTTCACGTCCGTCTGGCCGGCATTATTCAGGATAGTTGCTACAATCAAGCCTGCCCCGGATGTACCACGCGAAAACTGGTTGCTATAAATAATTCGGTCACGGATATTGATTTGGTACGCATCAACGGTTAGACTGACGTTTGAAAGAGGGCGGGATGTAATACCGACGCTAAAATTTGTTGAGCGTTCGGCACCAAGCGACGGTACACCAAACGCCTGAGCGATGGGACTATCGTTCCGGAATGTGCCCGTCTGCCGTGGTTCCAGCCCCGTTCCGGTCGAGACAAACACGGTACTGATGGCGCTAAAATAACGCTGGTGCAAACTCGGTGCCCGAAATCCATTACTAACAGATCCCCGGAGCGAGAACGCTTCGCTAAAGCGATAGCGAGCAGCCAGCTTACCGGCTACGTTTCCGCCGAAATCGCTGTAATACTCATAACGCCCAGCGGCATTCAACAACAACCGTTCGGTAACATCCGACTCCAGGTCAAGATAAGCGCCGTATACCTGCCGGTGTGCATTAATAGCGTTGGCAGGCTGATAACCTGGAAATACCTGCGCACCACCGGCCTGACCCGATTGCGGACTGAAGTTCAGATACGAGGCCGCTTCCCCCTGTTTGATCCGGTATTGATCATTCCGGTAGGTCACCCCAGCGGCCACGTTAAACGATGTCAGCCCCATCTGCTTACCAAAATCTTTGGCAGCACTAATGTCGGCTGTATTCTGATAAAAGCTGAGCGTTCCGGCATAAAAGGAAGTCGGGTTGTTAACCGGTCCAAGGTATGCTAATGATGCGTTATTGGAATTGGTCACGTCGAAGCGAAAGGAGTTTCCGCCGTACACATTACTGATATCCCAACGCCAGCCATTCGTTTCGCCGTTGACACCCACCAGCAATGACTGGTCGTTGATGGTCGATTGAATGTTCGGTAAGAAGCCATTGGGGTAAATAGCGGTAATAACTTGCGTCGTCTGGTACGGGTATCGGTAAAACCCACCGGCCAGCCCCCGGCGGTAATTCAAACCACCTGTAGCGTAAAAACTGGCGTTAGACCCTTTGATCGGTACGCGGGCATTCAGGAAAAAACCGGCGTTATCGACCCGCGCGTTACCAACCTGTAAATTGTCACTCAGATTAAAATTGTTCTGGCGAATTAACGCCTGGTCCTGCTGGTACAGACTCTGCCGACGGGCCACATACGCAGCCGCACTTTCACCTGATTGCTGGCCGACGTTCCAGTTGACGTAAACAGGCCCCGTGTAGTCACCCGCCCGGTTGGTGGCTCCGCGATGACGAAACTCACCCGTCAGGCTTAGTATACCTTTCTGACCTAGTTTGAAGCCGTGGTTGATGCCTACCTGTGCCACCTGCCCGTCACCCTCGTATTGCTGGCCGAGCTGAGCATTGACGGTTGTGCCGGGTTGTTCTTTCAGGCGCAGGTTAATCACGCCAGCAATCGCATCAGAACCGTATTGTGAGGAAGCACCATCGCGGAGGACTTCCACCCGCTCAATTGCCGAACTGGGAATAGCGTTGAGATCCGTACCGACCGATCCTCGCCCAATTGTGCCATTGATGTTGATCAGCGCCTGGTTGTGTCGCCGTTTACCATTGAGCAGCACCAGCACCTGGTCAGGTCCTAAACCGCGTAGTGTTGCCGGGTCAATGTGATCGGTACCGTCCGAAACGGTTTGCCGGGACGAGTTAAACGATGGAGCGACAAAATTCAACTGCTGGCTGATATCCACCTGTCCGGTAGCCACCAACTCGCGCGACTGAATAACATCAACAGGCGCTACTGTCTGCGTACTGGATCGCGCCTGCGTTGAGCGGGAGCCTATAACGACAACTTCGTTCAAACTAGCCAGACTTTCGACCAGTCGTATATCGACTGTAGCCGTGGTTCCGGTTGTAACCTGCACTGGTAGCGTCTGGGTTGTATACCCTACAAAGCTGGCTTGGAGCGTATAACTGCCCGGTTCGAGCGTCAAGGTATACAACCCGTTAGCATCGGTAACGGCTCCTGTGTTGCGTCCCTGCACCAGAATAGAAACCCCTGGCAGATCAGCCCCTGTGGTCGCATCTGTAACGTGTCCCCGAACGCTTTGCGCGAACGCTGACAATAAGGCAAACAACCAAACGACACTAGTAAGTATCAGTAAGCGATAAATGTAGCAATTCTTCATAGAACGAAACTTCTGTGGTACGAAGCGTACCGACCCGTAATTCTTATTAACTCACTGGTTATATCGATTGGGTGCCGATAAGGTTTAGTTAATTAGTGAATGGTCCGGTGAGAAAGGGCTACGAAACGTCTCGCTAGCGGAGTAGACAAAGACCACCTTAAGGCGGTTGAGAACAACTTGGCAACTTTGATTGACTTACTTCCGCTTATCAACAAATCGAATCACGGGTATCTGCTTATACAGGAATAAACAATGGCCTATAGCCTTGCAATAAACTCTATCTATACCAGAATTAGTAAACCTGTAAGCTTTTGTAATGATCGAATGATTGCTCCATACAATTCCGGGTTGTGACCTCTACGTATGGCAGTATTTTACTGAGTATTAACTACGGATTTCCCTAAGTAATCAGCATGATCAACAGCATATTTTATCAAAAATAAAAAACTTACCTGATCCCTAAAAAGTACAATTTTAATAACTTACTAATCTGTATTAAAATTTCTCCCATATTTTTTAATGTCAATATTAAAAGCAAATTAAACAAGTTAATAGATTGATTTACAGCAGTATAGCAATAGTAACGTTAACATTGTAGACAATCCATTAACAGTTTGTCTATTTTTAGACTCATTCGTAAAGTACAAAATTGACGCACCAGAAAAACAGTTTTACGGCAAAATCTACCAACAAACGGGAGAAAACAACTACTCATCGAATATAACCCGTTTACCGCCTGTTGAAGAGGCAACTTTGATCCATCAAACGCAACGAGATCAAAGTCATGGCAACTGTTTTTACAACCAGCATCATCCCAAACAACGCTCGGAATTCAACGTCTAAATCACCCGTTCGCATCACCCTAATCGCAGCCTTATTTTCCTTTCTTTTCAACCTGGTAAGCTGTAGTCCCAAGACCGATGCCGTTGCGCCAGAGAAAGAAACGACTACGTTTACGGCTTCAAGCCTTCGGGCTATTGCTCCTGGTGACAGCAACAACACGCTGAAGGCTGTAGCTTCATTCCCAATCGGTGCTTCCATCAATCCACAACTGCTCGCGTCGAACGCACGATACAAGTCAGTTATTCAGGAAAACTGCAATAGCATAACCACAGAGAACAGTGCTAAAATGAATCGGATTCAGCCAAAAGCAGGCCAGTTCAATTGGACCGATACGGATGCGCTGGTCAACTTTGCCAAACAATCAAACATGAAAGTACACGGCCACACGCTAATCTGGCATAACGCGGTACCGGATTGGGTTACTAACTTCCAAGGCGATTCGCTAGCTTGGGAAAAGCTTATGAAAACACACATTCAGACCGTTGTGGGCCATTACAAAGGCAAAATCAAGTCGTGGGATGTTGTGAATGAGGCTTTCGAAGCGGATGGTACATTAAAGAAATCAATTTGGTATCAGCATCTGGGACCTGACTATATTGCCCGTTGTTTCCAGTACGCTCACGAAGCTGATCCACAGGCGCTCCTTTTCTACAATGACAACAACTCGGCTTACCTTCCCAAACGGTCAGATGCAGTGTTTGCCATGCTCAAGAACTTGAAGCAACGGAATATCCCTATCAATGGCGTTGGCTTACAAATGCACATCACGGTTAGCACCCCAGAAGCCGCTCTTTCGTCAGTTATCAGCCAATATGCAAGCACTGGTTTATTGATTCACATTTCCGAATTAGATATCCGGATGAATCCAAACCTTTCAACGACGTTTGTATTAACTGATGCCATTAAAAATGCACATGCCTTAAAATACAAGGCCATCGCTAAAATCTACAAAAGCATTGTAACCACCGGACAGCAGTTTGGCATAACCACCTGGAACGTAGGTGACAACGATAGCTGGCTATTAACAGAGAGCAAAAGTGAAGATCACCCACTTCTTTTTGACAAAGACTACAGTAGAAAACTATCTTTCTACGGATTCATGCAGGGCTTGAGTGAGTAACAGAATACCTTTTTGCGTTGGATATAGTTTCTAAAGGCTTTCGGTTTATTAACTGAAAGCCTTTTTTGTAAGCGATAGCCAATCAGGTCGTATTCTCATGCCCGCTAAAACCTTCTCGTAAGTCAAGTTAGTATAATTGGCTTGCCAGTTGGTTTTGTCTTAAATACGTACCATGAAGCTCTGCATCTTTTTTCTCTCTCTTCTCCTGGTAAGTACTGCGCTGAAACAGGATGTACCTCCTCGCTTGCGATTGTTCCTGCTCATTGGACAGTCGAACATGGCAGGCCGGGGTACGCCGGAGGTACCCGATCAACAGCCTGACAACCGCATCTGGATGCTAACAAAGGAGCAAAGCTGGGTACCCGCCCGCGACCCCATGCATTTTGATAAACCCGCCGTGATCGGTGTTGGCCCAGGTTTCGCTTTCGCCAAACGCTTAACCGAAGCCTTTCCAAATGAGAACATTGGCTTGATCCCTTGCGCGGTTGGCGGCTCAGACATTGATGTCTGGGTACCCAGTGCCTATTACGAACCAACAAAATCCTATCCGTACGATGATGCACTACGACGAGCCCGTGTAGCACTGGCGCAGGGTAATCTGGCGGGAATTCTGTGGCACCAGGGCGAGAGTGATTCAAACCCGGAGAAGGCACCTGAATACGGTCAAAAGTTGGTTGCGCTAATCCAGCGGCTACGGCAGGATTTGAATGCACCGGCTGTCCCGGTTGTCGTAGGTACGTTAGGCGACTTTATTGTCAAGCGGAACAAAGATGCAGTAACCATCAATAAGGCATTACAGGCGATTCCGGGTCAGGTCGCGAACACGTACTGCATCGTCTCGGCGGGCCTAACTGACAAAGGCGATTCAACGCATTTCGATACACCCTCGGCCCGAACATTAGGACGACGCTACGCAGAGGTTTTTATTCAGAAGAAACTGTTGCCTAATCCATGAGTTGGGTACTGCGGTACGGTTAGCGCAATCTCTATTGTCAAACAAGCGGGCTGTTAATACGTTTACCGAGTTAAACCAACTCAACGTATGGCAAATCGACTCATCATCGTCACGGGTTTCGGCTCTCATAATCCCTCTGGCTGGACACGCGCTTATCTGAATATCAGCCAGGAAGAAGCCGTAAGGCGCTATAAGGAAACGTTCGAAAGCAAGGATCGTCCGCAGGTCGACATCGTTGAGTTCGAGGATGAAATTGCGCTGTCTGTGGGCCCTACCAATCAGGTTATCGTGACAGGCTAGGACGAGCAAGAAACGTCTAAGGCTGAAAATAAATACAAAAGTGGCCTACGAACGCGCAGGCCACACTTCAGTTACGATGGGCAATGCAAACCTAACCAACTTAATTACTTTCCTTCGCGGTCTTTGTGCGCTTTGTGCTGACGCCGACGCTCCAGTACTTTAGCCCGCTGTTCGGGTGTCATGGCATTCAGACGAGCCTGCATCTGTTCGCGGTGGGCCTGCCGAAACGCTTTACGCTCAGCAGGTGTCATTTGGGCAAGCTTAGCTTTCATTTCGGCTTTCTTTGCTTCCCGCTGTTCGGTTGTCAGCCGGGGCCTGGCACCGGGCGTCTCCGGCTGACTTTGGGCAAACGCACCCACCGACAGAAACAGGGCCACAACGGCCATCAACAATCTGTTTGTGTTCATTAGCTTTCTTGTTTTACCCTTTGACGAAGCTCATTGGCGAAGGTTTAATCAATAGCTTCTTATTTCTTGTTTATAACACACCCCGTTAATTGATAAGCCGCCATTCAGCGAAAAACAGTTCTGTTCATGAACAACCTAAGCCTTTACATTCAAGCCTTTGTTTACATAGCCGCGGGAATCAATCATTTCATCAGCCCCAAAATGTACTTATCTATTATGCCGCCTTACATTCCGGCGCATAACCTGATGGTCGTGTTAAGTGGCATCGCGGAGGTAATCCTCGGCGTTGGCTTGCTATTCCCGGCAACGCGTTCGTTATCGGCCTGGGGACTGATCCTGCTACTCATTGCTGTTTTTCCCGCCAACCTTTACATGGCGACCTCTAGCCGGTTTCGGAAATTCCCGGCCTGGTTACGCTGGGCTCGATTGCCCTTGCAGGGAGTCTTGATCTGGTGGGCCTACCAATACACCTGACTTATTCGAGTACCTGAATCCAGCCTTTACACTGTACTCCCGACGGTGTTGTTAGCAAGTAATAGTAAACGCCATTGTCGACGTTGCTACCCCAGTTGTTCTGGTAAGGTGATGCCTCGAAGACACGTCGCCCCCATCGGTTGTAGATCACCAGTTGAGCATTGAACAGGCCACTGTTGAAAACGTCGTTTTTGCCGTCGTTGTTGGGCGTAATGACATTCGGGATGTTGTTTAGATTCTCAACGTTGATCGGCTTCGTTGTACTCAGTGAACAGCCATTGCGGTAAGCTGTCAGCGTAACTGCGTACTGCCCGGACTGCTCGTATTGATAATTTTCGGGAATAGTCGTCCGGATGGTATCGCCATTACCTAGTTGCCAGACGTATTGATCAGCATTTTTCGTATTGTTCACGAACGTTAGCTGGGCCGCCTGACTGCAATTTTCGCCGACCTGAACCGAGAAATCCGGTCGGAACGAGGCATCGCTGCTTATCGTTACATTTCGGCGCGTAGTACAGCCGTATTCGTTGGTCATATCGACGGTATACGTTGTTGTTTGTTTCGGTCGGGCGATGGGGTTGGCAATTGTTGTACTGCTCAATCCATCAGCGGGCGACCAGACATACTGAATAGCGCCACTGGCACGCAGCATAGCAGCCGCATCGGGGCAGATCGTTGTATCAGGGCTAACCCGAAAATTAGCCGGATTGACCGTAATCACCTGTTGAACAGAATCGACCCGTTGGCACGTCAACGGATTATACGCCCGGATCTTGACGGTGTACTGACCCGCTTTTGTAAAGACGTAACTGGTTTTGGCCGTATCCGTTGAAACGACTTGCCCATCAATAACCCACTGGTATTGCTTACCGCCCGTACTGGTATTCTGAAACGTGAGCGTCAGCGGAGTACAGCCCGTTACGATGCCTTTCTCGGTGCCCCGATATGTATCGAAACCCGCCCGCAACCGATCCACATCGAATTTGAAAGCCAGGTTATTGCAGTTTGAACTGTTGTTTGTTTTCGACCAGGCTTGAGCGGTTGCCGGAAAGCTGGTTCCTCCACAGGCGCAGACGGCGTGGTAGATAACGCCTTGCTTGTTAAAGCGTGATGTTCCTCCATCTACATGATCACCCCGCCCAACGGCTTCGCTACCCACAAACGTGGCGTACAACAATGATTTGGCCCCGCGTTCGAGCAACGCTACCCAGAAATTGCTTCCGTTTGTCGTACGCTTGTAGGCTCCACTCGTGACAGGCAACCCGTTTGTGCTACTGCTGACGTTGTAACCCGTTCGGGCGTTTACCGCTCCACCCCATCCCGACAGATAAATGTTGCCGCATTCGTTGATCAAAAAAGCCGTAGGAGCAATATCCGGCGTAGCTCGTCCCGATCCGATAACGGTAGAAAAAACGGTACTGGACAAGTTGGCGTCGAGTGCGTGGATAAACTGACTGCTGCCCGCATTCTGATACGTACCCGTCGTAACGGGATATTTACCACGCGTTGACCCAAACACGTACGGGTTACCATCGGTGTCAACATCCAGCAAATAAACAATATCGTCGGCTGCCGTACCCAGGTAAGTCAGTCGAGTCAACTGCTGGTTGTCAAAGCGGGCCACGAAACCATCGGCCTGCGTCGTGCTTTCGGGTTTTGATTTGATCGCATCCGCACTGGCGGGCAAGTCGCGGCTGGTGGTTACGCCCCCGACGTACAGCGTTCCAGACGAAGTCAGTTTAAGGCTATGCGCTTTATCATATCCGCTGCCACCAATCCGCGAACTCCAGCGCAATTGCGATAAGTCAGCACTCAGCCTAAACACAACCCCATCGGCCAGATTAGTACCCGTTACGGGTAAGGCCGGAGCCGGAAAATCCGTTGATTCCGTTACGCTGGCTACGTATACATCATTGTCGGGACCGACGATCACTTCGCCCCGCAGATCGTCGCCGTAGTTGCGAAACGAAATTCCGTCGCTGTTAGGCCCTGTACTTAATCTGGATCCTACCCCATCTTTGCTGGCTCCGCCGACAAACGTACTGGCAACGAGCTGCTTGCCATCTGGACTAAGAATAGATACGAACAGATCACTGCCGTTGGTAAACTCAATGCTGGTTGTGGTTGCAAAAGAATACGAAGCTGGCGTTCCCAAATGCGTCTTGGTCTGATAAGCGCCCGCCGTCACCGGAAAATCGGTCGAGGATGTAGAGCCCATGACCACCAGATTTCCCTGCCCGTTGACAATCAGGCTATGCGGTACTTCAGCGGCTTTTCCCCCGAGAAACGTTGCGTAGAGTAGCTTACTACCATCCGGACTGAATTTTAAGATAGCCACATCGACAACACCGCTAAACCGCGTTCGAAAGGCACCGGTCGTAGCCGGAAAATCCGGCCCAAATACAATGCCACCGGAATAAAGATTGCCGTCTGTGTCGTAAGTAGCCGTCATACCCCAGTTGTCAGAATAAGACCCGGAGTAAGTCGAAAAAACCAGTTCGGGGTCAATGGTCAGTGTCTGGCTCTTGTCGTATCCGTTCGGAAACCGAAAACCAACTTTTCGACTACTACCGGCTGGACTTTGACCCGCGTCGAGCTGCCAGAACGCAGCCACCTCCGTAGCGCGACCGTTCTGACTGACATACGAATACGGGCGACTCTCGGTAATCGCTTGCAGGCTCGTTTCGACGATTAGTTGCTCCTTGTCTATGCGAAGTTGATTTGCCCCCGAATAAACCAGCTGAATGACTGACGGATCGGCACCGGGCCGCACAATGAATTCGTATTTGAGTGTCTGATAATAAGCGTACAGCCGCAGATCGATACCCGGATAAAGATCATGGTACAGCACCTCGCTAAAGGCCGCCACGTTGCCTGTCGGATTCTTTCCCGTGAGATAATTTCGAATGGTCGGGGACGGGTGGCTCGTTTCTATTTGACTAGCGGTGTTAGCCCCTTCAAATCGTACCTCCACCGCGTGACCGGGAATCTGATCGCTAATAGGCTGACCAGCCGTTGGTGTATGGTGACTGGACAAAGCCGAGCCATCGTAAAAAACGTAATGCAGCGCGTTGGCTTTCAAGTACAGATAACCACCCGGAATCTCGGCCCGAAAACGGACTTCACTCGCCCACTGTCCACGGTTCTGCACAAAAGCAACCGGCTCGGCATAAAGCCTGGAAGCAAGTAAACTGATAATAAAAAGTAAAGGGTAAAAACGCCACATAGAGCAAGGGTTGAGCTGTATGTGAATAACGCACTTTTACGGATAAAATGATAGGTTTTGACAGGGCTTATTCTGCCTTTCTTTTGCTTAATACACAAACTATATATGCTTTATCTGGATAGTGCACTCAGCGATTAGTAGAAAAACGAACGTGGCTTGTTTTCTAGAAAATCGACTTCTATGAATTTAAAAATTATGTATGCTGGCTTGTTATTGGCGGCTACAAGTCTTACTTCATCTCCTCTTTTCGCTCAACGTTCCAATGCTCTCGGCCAGTTTGATGGACAATCGGATGTAGGCAAGGTAAAGCGGCCCGGCGCGGCAACTTATGACCCCGTAAAGCAGGAATACACCGTTGAGGGTTCAGGCACCAACATCTGGTTTGATCACGACGAGTTTCACTACGTCTGGAAGCACATGAAGGGCGATTTCATTCTTCAGCTAAACGGCAAATTACTCGGAAAAGGCGTTGATCCACACCGCAAACTCGGCTGGATGGTCCGTTCGACGCTTGATTCAAACTCGGCGCACATCAACGCGGTCGTTCACGGCGACGGCCTTACCTCGCTGCAATTCCGCCGGACCAAAGCCGCAACCACGGAAGAGCAAAAATCAGCGCTTACGTCGGCGGATGTGGTACAGCTGGCCCGAAAAGGCAACACCTACACCATGTCGGTAGCCCGCAACGGACAGTTGTTCGTAACCGAGCAGGTTAGCGATTTAACGCTGGGCGATGATGTTTACGTGGGCCTGTTCGTGTGTTCGCACAATCCGGATGTTTCGGAAAAAGCCGTTTTCCATAATGTTCGCATCATTGTTCCCGCCCGCAACAATTTTGTGCCCTATCGCGAGTACATCGGCAGTGACCTGGAATTGATGGACGTGGCAACGGGACACCGGAAAGCCATTTATCACTCACCCGAATCGATTCAGGCTCCGAATTGGTTGCCTAACAACAAAGCGTTGATCTACAACAGCAATGGAAAATTATACCGTTTCGATCTGAAGAAGAAAACCCCGACGGTGATTAACACAGATTTTGCGATCAACAATAACAACGATCACGTTCTATCGTTTGATGGAAAAATGATCGGCATCAGCAACCATGTCAAAGACGAAGGCAACAAATCCATCGTGTACACCTTACCCGTTGGTGGCGGCAAGCCCAAACGAATCACGCCCCTGGGTCATTCGTACCTGCACGGTTGGTCGCCCGATGGCAAGACGTTGATCTACACGGGCCAGCGAAACGATGAGTTCGATATTTATAAGATTTCGTCCGATGGCGGTCCGGAAACGCAGCTTACCACGGCTAAAGGGCTGGACGACGGTTCGGAATACTCGCCCGATGGCAAGTATATTTATTTTAACTCGACCCGGAGCGGTACGATGCAAATCTGGCGCATGAAGGCTGACGGCAGCGACCAGACGCAGATTACCAATGACGAATTCAATAACTGGTTTCCGCACATTTCACCGGATGGAAAATGGATGACAATTCTGTCGTTTGGCAAAGACGTATCGCCCGACGATCACCCATTCTACAAGCACGTCTATTTGCGGTTGCTACCCGTTTCGGGCGACGCTCCCGCAAAAGTCATCGCTTACGTATATGGCGGTCAGGGAACCATCAACACCCCGTCGTGGTCGCCGGACAGTAAGCAAATCGCATTTATCAGCAATTCGGATTCGGTCGATAAAGCAGCAACGGCCAACAAATAAAGAGTAGGCAAATTGGGTCCAACTCTTATTGGTGTAGTAGTAAATCAATTCCAATCTTATGAACGGTTCTCTAAAAATTTCCCGTAGCGAATTTCTTAAAACCAGCGCGCTGGCGATGGCTGCCGCTCTGGCGCCAAGCCTCGACGTACTGGCCAAGCCCGCAAAATCCGTTGGGTTACAATTATACACCCTTCGTGACCTCTTGCCCAAAGACCTCGAAGGAACGCTGAAAAAAGTGGCCGAGATCGGCTACAAAGAAGTAGAACTGTTTGGCTACTCCGACGGTAAGTTTTTCGGAAAAACGCCGACTGAGTTTTCGGCTCTGCTAAAAAGTCTGGGTTTATCAGCGCCCAGTGGCCATTACACGACTGGCAACACCATGCCCAACGCAAAAGGTACGCTGAAGAACGACTGGAAGCGGGCCGTTGACGATGCCGCTGCACTCGGTCAGAAGTACATGGTTTGCGCGTACCTGTTCCCGCAGGAGCGCACGATGGACGACTACAAACGCCACATCGATTTATTCAACAAATCGGCGGAGGTTTGTAAAGCCAGTGGTATTCAGTTTGCCTACCACAACCACGATTTCGAATTCAAAGAAATGGACGGTCAACTGCCTTATGACATGATTCTCAAAGGTACTGATCCAAGTCTGGTAAAAATGGAGCTAGATCTTTACTGGGCGAGCTTTGCCGGACAAGATCCGGTAGCGCTGTTTAAAAAGCATCCGGGCCGGTTCCCGCTGTGGCACGCAAAAGATATGGCCAAAACCAAAGAACGCGAGTTTGCGGAAGTAGGCGAAGGGTCTATTAACTTCCAGCGCATTTTCGACGCTAAGAAAATCGCGGGTATGACGCATTACTTTGTGGAACAGGACGTTTGCAAACGGCCACCGCTGGAGTCGATCGCCATCAGCTATCGAAACCTGAGCAAACTTAGCGTCTAGAATCCACAGGACCAGGTTGTCCCAAACCTACGGACGCCGACCCGTAATCAGTCGGTAATGAACGAACGATACAAGATAAACGCCTAAAGCCGGATACAGTACGGTAAAAGGTTTTTATTTTGTGTCGTTCGTTTTTGTTTTGCCCTAAAACCCGCCCCAATGGCCCGACTTCTTTTTACTGTTTTCACGCTACTTTCGCTGTCCATCGCAACGGCCTGGAGCGCACCCGGCGATACGCACATTGCCATCGAAACCCGCCAGACCGCTCTGGTGATCCGGGTGGACAAAGACCAGAATCCGACGATTGTTCACCTTGGCCAACGGCTCAGCCGCCCCGACGAATATGCCAAGCTTCCGGCAAACAGCAAACGGGGCGAAGATTATACCGGTCTGTACAATTCGGCTTACACACCAGCGGGAAGCCGGAATTTGCTGGAACCTGCCATTCAGGTTACTCATGCCGATGGTAATCCGTCGCTCGATTTACGCTACGTCCGCCACGAACGTAAATCAGCAGGAGATGGCGTTGTCCTCACGACGGTTTACCTAAAAGATCCGCAGTATCCGTTCGAAGTAACGCTGTTCTACAAAGCCTATGAAAACGAGGATGTCATCGAACAGTGGTCGACAATCCGGCATACCGAGAAGAAAAATGTTACACTTCACAAATATGCCTCCGCGAACCTGTACATTCCCGCTACAAATTACTACCTGACGCATTTTCACGGCGACTGGGCTAAAGAAATGAATCCGACTGAAGAGCCGCTTACCGAAGGAATCAAAATACTCGACACAAAACTCGGCACGCGGGCTGACCTGTTTCAGCCGCCTTCTTTTCTGATTGCGTTGAATCAACCCGCCGAAGAAGACAAAGGCGAGGTGATGGCCGGAACGCTGGCCTGGTCAGGGAACTACCAGATCGCTTTTGAAGTCGATCCGTTGCATAACCTGCGACTCACGGCGGGCATAAACCCGTACGCGTCGGCTTACAACTTAACGCCAGGTAAAGAATTTACGACGCCCGCTTTTTTGTTTACCTACTCGACTACCGGTAAAGGTACCGCCAGCCGGAACCTACACCGCTGGGCGCGTAAATTCCGGATTCCGCAAGGGCAGGGTAATCGGCTAACGCTACTCAACAACTGGGAAGCTACGTATTTCGATTTCAACGAAGAAAAGCTAACGGCGCTGTTCAAAGACGGGAAGAAGCTAGGCGTTGACTTATTTCTGCTCGACGATGGCTGGTTTGGCAATAAATACCCGAGAAACGACGACCATGCTGCGTTAGGCGACTGGCAGGAGAACGTTAAGAAGCTACCGCACGGTCTTGGTCATCTGGTCAAGCAAGCCGAAAGCGTTGGTATTAAGTTCGGCATCTGGCTGGAACCCGAAATGGTAAGTCCCAAAAGCGAACTTTACGAAAAACATCCGGACTGGGTGCTCAAACTCCCTAATCGACAGGAATATTACTTTAGAAATCAGCTCGTTCTGGACCTGACAAATCCCAAGGTACAAGAGTTTGTCTACAGTATCGTCGATGATATTGTAACAAAGAACCCGACGATTAACTATATCAAATGGGATTGCAACGCCGTCATCTACAACGCTTTTTCAGCCACCAACCCCAATCCGTCGCACCTGTACGTGGAATATGTACAGGGATTGTACAAAGTCATGGAACGACTGCGTACCAAGTATCCGACTTTGCCGATGATGCTTTGTTCGGGCGGTGGGGGCCGGGTTGATTACGGTGCCCTGCGTTACTTCACCGAGTTCTGGCCAAGCGATAACACGGACGGTTTGGAACGGGTATTCATCCAATGGAATTACTCGTATTTTTTTCCGTCTATTGCTACGTGCAACCACGTCACCGACTGGGGTAAACAGCCCATCAAATTCCGCACGGACGTGGCAATGATGGGTAAAATCGGTTACGACATCGTTGTTAGCAAGCTGGATGAAAAAGAACTGGAATTTAGTCAGCAAGCGTTAAAAACTTACGACCAAATTAAAAATGTGGTCTGGCAGGGCGATCAATTTCGGCTCGTGTCACCTTATACCAGCGATATAGCTTCGTTGATGTACGTAAGCGACGCAAAAGACAAAGCCGTCTGGTTTTCGTATCTGACCCAGAACCGCTACAAAGCAGGTAGTATAGCGCCTATCCGGTTGAAAGGGCTTGACCCATCCAAAAACTACTCAATCCGGGAGCTAAACGTATATCCAGGCACAAAATCTCCCATCAATGACAGTGCAACTGTTTACTCGGGTAATTACCTGATGACAATCGGCTTCAACCCGAACGTCGATGCACGACGCGCCAGTGTTGTGCTTGAGTTGATAGAAAGCAAATAGACAAACAGAAAAAACGGATACTCTTTATAGACTCAAACAGTTGTAAGTGTCGAGTTTTTATAAAGAGTATCCGTTTTTCGGATAAGTATTTAAACGTAGTTATAAAGCGTCAAACTAAAAGTATGGTATACTGAATCAAAGCACTTTACCTGGCTACGCAAAGCTATTTGGCTTCGTAATAGCCCTTATTCGCTTTCTTGGCTGATACGCGCGGTAGGTTTATGCGTATAGGAATACGATAGCGTTGCCGAACATGTTGCGTATATTCTTCGAGCATCCGGTAGAATTCGTCTTCATTACCAGATTCCGCACCATGGTTTGCTTGTGAATGTTCGGCCATGAGTTCGTAAGTCCTATGAACAGTAATTTTTGACGCAATATAGGAAAAACTAACTAGTTGTAAACGAAATCAGTAGTTAATTAAGCGGAATTTGCTTTAGGTCGAAAATCTTTTGCAGATTCTGGGGCTTCTTTCCTACTTTATTCTTCAACGTCTGGGTTTCCGACCAGTGGTGCTGTAGATGTTGTATACTGGAAACCAGTTGGATATAGCTTTGCGTCTTATCCAGATAACTGGTTGTTCCTAGTTCATAACATCGTTCAATATGATCTCTGTTATGCAGCGCCGAAAGGATAGAGATAGGTATACTCCTATACTCCTCGTTACACTTCAGGAAACGAAGGATATCGAAACCACTAAAGACAGGCATTTCGAGATCCAGAAGAATCAGATCTGGAAGCCGACCGTCCAATTGATGCGTCAAATGCGTCAGCAACACACTCCCATTTTCAAATACACGTAAGTTGCACTCTTTAAAGTGTTCAGCAAATATGCATTGTAAGAGGTAGCGATCATCTTCATCATCGTCTACAGCGTAAATTAATGGATTAGAAAAGTTAGACATTAGGCTAAATAACTAGAAGTAAACTTCATGAAAAAACATACGCAATGTAACTACGATCTGTTACCATACAAAGTGATCTTTTATCATATACTTAGTTAGGGAAAACTTTTACCATTTCTACTTTCCAATTATACCTAAATATACCCTACCTACCCTAATTTATTTACAGATAACCAGTAGTACAGACATATTAGTTTAGCAAATATTTTCACGTATAACATAAAATAGTAATCAACTATTTACCTTTTCTCCCTTATATCTACAGGTAATAAATTTCTCGAATAATTTTATATTTATTTTTAGTATTTAGTTACCTTTTACTGTCTTTGTTTATTATGATAAGCCTAAAATTGGATAACATTATCTTAAAAATTCCGTTATTAACAGTTTAATTGTATAGTAAACAAATTTGCTGATGCGCTTTTGATTGAAATGACCAGTTAGGCCTTGCTACGTTCTTGGCGTTATAGAAGGTGATGGCTACCATTGTTACATTTTAATGTCACCAAAATCCGCGCTCTAGTTTCGTACCAAAGAATTTAGAGAATATATATTTACTTGCTTTCGTTTTATCTAGTACAATTTTATTTGGGCGGGCTACTATAACGCAATTATATATACTACGCTATTGGTATTACAAGATAAATTAGTTTTCGATTAATATCCAATTCGATAGTAGAATAATTAAACATTTCCCTTTGTTGTATGATAAATAGAGTATGGGTACTATAATGAAGCCAACCGTAGGCAATATAATCAGGCTGTGGTTTGGGGCAGATACCCCAATCCAACACTATAAAATCAAGTTGAATCCTGCTATATGGGCTGCCTGCCAACGCGTTAGTCAGGATTTTAAGGCACCTTCTGGCGCTTTGTCGAAAGATAAATACCGTAAGTCGGACAAGACTTCTTTTGCGAGAGCTGTGCTGGACGAACTAGATCAAACCAGAGAGCCTGAAGAATCTCTGGAGACTACCTACTAGATGCTTCAGGTGCCGTTTGATAAAACAATCGACGCGTACACTACATTCATGTACGCGTCGGGGAAGTGGTGTGCCTGTTGCGGGTGTATCAACGAGTAACTTATTGGGTTTTAATAGGCCCTGCATTGCCCTCCCAAGTAGTAGCCAGCACTATCTAACACTAATTATCTATTGCCCTAAAATCAATCACAAATAAGCTTTTTATGCTCTCCTGTTACAGTACATTGTAAAGGATTAGCGTTATGTGGAGGATAAAACTGATCCCGAACGTAGGAAAGATGTACTTCACGTGCATAGCGGATAAAATTGGAATCAGCACCATCAGAAAAGAAAGGTTACTGGCCAAAAATTGCCAGTCGCTGCCGCCATAATAAAATAAGGTCAACAATAGAACCGGCGAAAGCAAGCAGCCCTGGATAATAGCGGCTGTAGCAG
This sequence comes from Spirosoma oryzicola, assembly GCF_021233055.1. Classification (NCBI taxonomy): domain Bacteria; kingdom Pseudomonadati; phylum Bacteroidota; class Cytophagia; order Cytophagales; family Cytophagaceae; genus Spirosoma; species Spirosoma oryzicola. The sequence goes on from NZ_CP089538.1 coordinate 4,968,249, forward strand.
CCCAGCCAAATCGGTTAAACTCAGCTTTATTGACGAAATTCGTATAAGCAGACCGCCAGCGGCTATAACTATTGGTTGTATATGCGGGGGACGAATGAGTTAGCGTTGCCATGAGTATTGCGTGTTTAGATTACACTGCAAAACAACCCCTTATCGTGCTGTGACAATATGACTAAAATCAGCCAAACAACTGATTATTGCAGCTATTGGATTGACAATAAACAATGCTTTTTGATGGTCTGTCATCTATCAGCCCGTTCCTGATTAATCGTCGTATAGCCCAGACTGTACACTCCACAAAACGGCATACACTCCCCAGAATTACACAGGCGAGCGCATGCCGTTTCATGCTCTTATTGTCACATTTTTCCTGTTTTCTTCGCTCACTAATTACGTAAGACGCATTAATTCATTTTGAGTTTAAATGAACCGTCGGTGAGGGTAATCGTATCGGTTTTGCTTTGCCGACTGTAGCCATTTCCCTCCGGATCGATGGCTGAATCGTAACCGGTCGTTTTGGTAATTGCCTTATCTTCCATTTTGTTGATAAGCCGTCCTACTCCACCGAAAACGGTAGCCGTTGCTTTTTCTTTCCAGTACGAACCGGCCAAAGAACAGTTGAAAGTTGCTTCCAGAAAACCGTCCGCACCCATTTTGACCGTAATAGTTTCGTCGTTGTTCTGGGATTTACCTACGTGGTATTCCATGCGGGGCTCACGCGTCTCTTCCACAAATTTGACAACGGCAATACCTTTGTAAGTACCTAGCTCCTGAATCTTTTTCTTATTCTCTCTTGTGTCGGGTCTGTCTGCATCAACGATCAGATAGGTACCTGTTTCAATAATGTCTTTGTTATCATAGCTGCCCAGCCATATTCGTATCGACTTATCAGGCTTGATGCTGTTAGCTGTTACCCACCAGTAATTACCTATTCGCAGACGACGTGGCTGCGTCTGGTATTTTTTGCCGTCGACCTGCACTTCGAATGAATTACTATTAGCCAGTTGCCCAAATGATGTCGTCGTAACGACTGTCAGCATCAGTAAAGAGAAAAGTACGTTCATGGTTCTTTAGTAAGCGTTTATTAATTATCTACCGTTTCTTGCGTCCTCCACCAACATAGCTGTTTGTCAATACGCTTTGTCGAGGTAAGTATCAGCTTTTACTATTGTACAAAGGTCAATTAGGCGGCCTTATTATCGAACCGGTTGTGTCACCAATCGTATATTCTGATGGATGAACCGTTGTAAACGCGCATTAAAGCGCTCCGCTTCATCCGAATTCAGGGTCCATTATCCGCTATTACCTTGCACTTCTTTTGGAAGCTTCAGCCTTTTTAATCAGGATTTTAACTGGATTAAACCTTAGTTATAATTACTTAGTCCTATATACAAATTAGTTCGCTGTAGATTTACTTTGTTTAACCATTCACCTAAACACCACGACGATGACTAATAACAATCAATCATTCGACTTAACCTGCTCTATCACCTGGCTATCCGTATTTGCCATTTCAGTACTTTATTTGATTGGACTTGTCAAGCTCCTGTTTTGAACACAGACTTGTCAGTTGTAGACTAATTGCGTTGATCAATAAAAAGTAAGAAGCAGTTTAGTTCAATTGCCCATTCCTGTTAAGACATTAAAAGCAAGATTCCCTAGCTGATTCTACAATTAGTACCTACCGTAATAGAAAGCTCGGTCGTTAGCCGGGCTTATTTGTTGTACCATATGGGACAGTTGATACACCGTTACTTCTTATTCTCTAAAAGTTGTCTTTAGTTGGACAATTCACTCTCACGTACCCGTCAAACAAAATAGTCCGGCATAAGCATACCGGACTATCCGCATTTTCCACATTGTAATGTTAACCTACTAACCTTTCCTAACGTCTACACTTGCAAACCTTGGATAAGCTATAGACGAGAAAACAGACACAAGTCACTAAATATACAAAAAATGACTACTAATCATACAAGGGCAGTTCAAGAGATTTTGAACATTACTTAGCCGATCAGCTAAAAAACTATGATTCTACTACATGTCCTACAAAGCCTGCCCCATTGTCTAAGATTAGACCACCACGCCTGAAACCAAGGCCACAGGCTTCCCCCGCGAAAAACACACCAGCCTGATACGTAGACCCCTCTGAATCCTGAGGAAAAGCAACGTACTCCTGATAGATCTTAGGGTAATCCCCGTATTCACCATCAACAGCGTGCCGTTCACTGCCATCGGCATTCAGAATCCGGACGTTGGCACCTTCGCGGCCAAACAACACTTTCTCAACGCACGACTTCCCCGCAAGCGGTTTAGTATCTGTTTCGAGGAGGAGAGGGTGATTGGGGTAAAGCTCCCAGAGTACTTTCAGGATGCACTTTGATTGAAACAACAACGTATAAGCCGGGTTCAGGACAATCGCCAGCCGCTTGCGAACCAACTCAGTCAGAATCGCTACCAACTCGGGTTCGTCTTCGGCGATGGCTTCCCACGGAACCAGCTTAAACCAAAAATCAAGCTTTTCAAACTGGCTGTTTTTTGGGTTCTGCCAGAAGATTCCTTCTTCAGCCGAAAAATCAACATTGTCAATAAAATCGAACTCAATCTCAAAACCCGCTTCACGAGCGGCTTCGCCGATCAGCGATACGTTGGCATCATCTTCCGGAAAATCGCGCATAGCCGATAACAGCAATGTTGGCTGCAAATCAGGATTCAGCGCCAGCAATTCCTCAAACTGACTCGTTAGCGTTTCAAAAACAGCATTGAACTGATGACTCTCATCGAGGCCATTGGCGCGTAGATGCGCATACTGTACGACGGCTGTTTCGGGCAGGCAAGTAGCGGTATCCGCGTTGAATTCGATTAGTTTAATGGGTTTTCCGTCGATGCCGCCCGCCAAGTCAAAGCGACCGTATAGATGAATGTTCCGGTCATCGTCCCAGGACAGTTTGATCAGATCAATGAGATTAGCCGGAATACCCAGTTCTGCAAATCGGTTGTTATCGATAACGTGTTGCCCGGCTGCCACGAACATATCAAACAATTCGTTGGCCGCTTCGTAATACGCGTCGGCTTCAGCAGGACTCACCAGTACCACTTCATTTGTCAGGTAAGGCAGTGTATCCTGACCAAGCATCCAATCCCAGCCCAGATTCCGAAGTTGTACAGCAGGCGAAGTGGTAAGTGGCTTAAGTGAAATCATAAAGAATAAAGTAAGTTGGCCTAAAAGAATGCTTTCTACGTGCAAAAGAACGACTCTATGACCCGCCTGCACGTTATTTTTGTTGGACTGCTGTTTACGCTGACGACCGGTAAAATGCAAGCGCAATCCGCCGTAAAATCAACACCCGTACCGGTCATCTTCGACACGGATATGGGTCCTGACTACGACGATGTAGGCGCCATTGCGATTCTACACGCTCTTGCCGATAGCGGTCAGGCGCGAATTTTAGCAACCATCGCCAGTACCAACTATTCAACTGTCACATCTGTTCTGAGCGTGCTCAATACGTACTTTGGCCGACCTACCATTCCCATTGGCGTTCCCAAAGGCGAAGCGGTTAGCGACAAGGATTCACAAAACTGGTCAGATACACTGGTAGCCCGTTATCCGCATACCGTTCGCTCCAACAAAGAGGTGATGGATGCCGTTGCGCTCTACCGCCAGATTTTGGCCGAACAACCCGATCAGAGTGTAACGATTATCACGGTTGGTTTTCTAACCAATCTGGCAAATCTGCTTAACTCAAAACCCGATCAGTATTCTAAACTTTCGGGAAAAGAACTGGTATCAAAGAAGGTTAAAAAGGTCGTCAGTATGGCGGGTAAGTTTCCCAATGGGCGCGAATACAATGTGTACAGGGACGCCCCATCGTCAAAGATCGTGTTTAAAAACTGGCCAACGCCGATGCTGTTAAGCGGCTTCGAAATTGGCGAACAAATTCATAGCGGCTTACCCTTAACGCAAAATAGCCAGATCAGAAACAGTCCGGTAAAAGATGTATTCACGATCAGTCTGCCCAAAGCCAAAGAAGATCACGCAGGTCGCATGAGCTGGGATCAGACGGCTGTGCTAGTTGGCATCAAAGGCTACGCGCCTTATTACACGGTCGAGTCGGGACGGCTAACGATGAACGCGGATGGCTCCAACGGCTGGGACAAAACCGGCAAAGGTCATCAATACCTGGTGGTGAAAATGCCAGTGGCTCAGGTGGAAAAACTTATTAACGAGTTGATGCAGCACCAGCCTTCCAGGCAATAAACGAGAACGAGTCCGTCCGGTTCAACGTTATAAAAACGCTATGACCTCTCGCTCTTCTCAACCGCTTCTGTTGTTCGACGGTGTTTGCAACCTCTGCAATGCCGCCGTCACGTTCGTACTGGATCGTGACTCAACAAACCGCTTTCAATTTGCGTCACTACAATCGCAGACGGGTCAGGAAATCCTCCGTCAGCTTGGCCGCCCGACGGATCAGTTTTCTTCATTTGTCCTGTGGGAAAATGGGCGTTTTTACGAGCAATCGACGGCAGCTTTGCGAGTGGCCCGCCATCTGTCGGGTGGCTGGCCATTACTGTACGGCTTTATCATTGTACCGAAAGGTATACGCGACGCTGTTTATAACTTCGTTGCCCGCAACCGTTATCGTTGGTTCGGCCAGCGCGACGCCTGCATGCTGCCCACCCCCGAATTAAAAGCCCGATTTCTGACGTAATTTTTGTCAACGAATCACTTTATACGCGGGTAGCGGCTTTGCGTTCAGCCGCCAAACCCGCCTGCGCGACAAACGAACGCAGTAAAGTCTGATACGCCCGAATTTGCTCACGACAGTATTCATCGTCCCACCCTAACTCGTCTGCCATTAACTGGGCAACCTGGGGAGTAATCTGCGCGGTTAGGATCCAGTCCGACAGTTCGAGCCGCCAACGACGGGCCAACACATCGCGGAGGGTTACGGCCATTTCCTGCCGGATTTGGTAAACAACCTCAGCGCTGATAAATGGCCGGTGTTCGGTCAGTTTTTCCCGCAAAACAGGCCGTTCAACGGTCAAACGAGCAACCTGCTCGGCACGGTCACCGTACGTTTGCATCAAGTGCTGGCAAACGTCAGTCGGCAGACCGAAGCGCTGCTGCAAAAGCTGCCAATCCTCGAAACGATATGTTGCGCCACCCACCAGATAATGCCTTTCCGTCGTGCTTTTAGCCGAACTTCCCAAGCGCTCCGCTACCCGGTCTATCGCATCCTGCGCCATGACCCGATAGGTTGTCCATTTGCCACCAAGCAGACTCAGCAAACCGGATTCTGAATCGTGCTCCACTTCATGGTCACGTAAGAGCGTTTTGGTATCGGTTCGACTACTGAGTATAAGCGGTCGAATACCGCCGAAACCGGCTTGTACCTGATTTTTATCCGGCGTTTTAGCCAGATACGGCCGTAACGTATCAAGCAAATAATCGATCTCAGCGGGCTCTAGTACGGGTTCCTGGTTCAGATCGGTATAATCGTCGTCGGTTGTACCTACGAAAACTTTATCACCGAACGGAATGGCAAAGACAACCCGACCATCCGCCGTTTTGGGAATCAGCATCGCACAGTCGCTCCGCAAAATCTCGCGGGGCAACACCATATGCACCCCTTTGCTGGGACGTATGCGCCGGTCGAGGGTGGGGTTCGCCAGTAGCCGGATTTCGTCCGCGTAGGGTCCGGTACAGTTTAGAAATACCTTCGCCCGGATTGAGGACGTTTCGCCTGTCAGCTGATCCTGCACATGAGCGGTAGTGATCTGACCGTTCTCCTGCTCGAAACCCGTTACGGCTAAATAGTTGACAACGGCTGCACCCGCTTCGTCAGCGGAATGAGCCAGCGCCAGTGCATAACGAGCATCGTTGAACTGACCATCGTAGTACAGTACCGCGCTGTGCATCTGGTTGGTCAGCGTCGGCATTTTGGTCAGCGCATCCGCTTTATTCAGCCACCGTCCTTTGGGAAAGCTGTCATGACCGGCAAAAAAAGCGTAAAGATTGAGGCCAATGGACATGTACATGCCTTCGAACCAGCTAAACACCGGCGTCAGCAAGGCCAACGGATGGGCCAGATGGGGCGCGTTACGAATCACCGTTCGGCGTTCAGCCAAGCCGTGTCGTACCTGTTTGAGCTGAGCCAGATCGAGCTTTTTGATGGCTTGCTCCAGATAGCGGACCCCGCCGTGGATAAGCTTCGTTGAGCGCGACGATGTCTCCCCGGAAATATCACCTCGATCAATCAAAGCGACCCGATAACCGCGCAGGGCAGCGTCAAGAGCGGCTCCGGCTCCACTGGCTCCGGCTCCAATTATACAAACATCAAATAACTCTTGCTGCAACCGCTTTCGATTATCGTTCCGATTCATAAACCAAAGATAGACAGATTTATTACGCTTACTGGTTAACAGACTGTTAAGTTACCAACGGGTACTGACAAGCCTTATTTATCGCAAAAGCGCAAAGACTACTACGTAAACAAATTCTCTGCAAGCTTCGTGCCTTCGATTTGCCCAAAACAGCGTCAAGCTTCGGTGTAATCGAGATCTTTACCAAACGTTTCCTCCATCGTCGTCAGCGCCCAGTAGGCAAGCCCGAAACAAACAACGGCGACAACCGCACTCGCTCCAATTACGCCCAGTTGAGGTTTCATAGCCTGAAAAGCAGGAATACTTAGTAGAGTGGTAGCCCGAACATTGTTAGCGACGGAGGTCGTCGCTGTGGCGCGCAGATTCGTACCAAAACTTTCGGCCGTAATGGTAAGAAACATGGCGATGTAGCCGATGCTAAAGCCCAGGCAGGCACAGACTGCATAAAACGTACCCGCCGAGGAGATACCGCCGAACAAATAGACAAGCACGAAAACCGCAGTTAGCCCCATCATTAACCCAATGGCTTTCTTCCGCGAACGAAGCTGTTGGCTCAACACTCCGCTGGCTAAATCGCCAACAACGGTACCGATGTACGTGAACATGACACACCGCCCCGGCTGAATGGCTTCTGCAATCCCCAGCGCTTTACCGAATTCGTTGCCGAACGTGGCCAAAATACCAATGACAAGGTAGGTTGGCAGTGCGATGCCCATACACCGCAAATAGCGCAGAACACGATTTCGCTCCTGAAATAACGCCCAGAAGTTACCCCGCGAAACAGTAGTTCCCTGAACTTTCATGAACATCCCCGACTCCAGGACGCTCACGCGCAGAGCCAGCAGCCCCAACCCTAGCCCTCCACCAACAAAATACGTCGTGCGCCAGTCGAACAGCGTGACGGTGAAATAAGCGACTACGGCGCCGAACAACCCGACACTCGCGACCATCGACGAACCATAGCCGCGTAGTTCTTTGGGAAGAATTTCACTTACCAGGGTAATCCCCGCCCCTAGTTCACCCGCTAAGCCCAGCCCCGCGATGAACCGGAGCCACGCGTAAAGCTCAGGATTTTGCACTACGCCACAAGCCAGATTGGCTAGTGAATAGGTAATAATCGATCCAAACAGCACCGATAACCGGCCCCGCTTATCGCCCAGCACACCCCATAAGATACCGCCAAGCAACAGACCAGCCTGTTGGTAATTCAGAATTTTGCCGCCAATCAGCGAGATATCCGCTTCCGAAAGGCCAAGGTCTTTCAGACTCGGCACCCGAACAATGTTGAACAGCAGTAAATCATAGACATCCACGAAATAGCCTAGCGAGGCAACGATAACGGGTAAGCTAAATAAGGGACGGAGCGAAACAGAAGAGGAGGAAACAGGAGTCGATTGCATGCCAGTTGAAAATAGCCACCAGCAAGTTAGGAAGTAATTAGTTTCCAACGAAAAAGGCATAGCGCAATGCACCATGCCTTTTCTATTCCTAACTTTTATAAGCCCCTACTTAGTTCATCGAGACCAGCCGCGTTGACAGCTGTTGTTCGATTGATGGTGTGGACAAATTGAATATGCGCTCTTCAACCTGATTGCCATCCGAGATCCGGAATGTGTATTTACCATCGCCAACTTGGCTTAGATCGAACTGCTGACGATAGCAGTTTTTCTTACCGACTTTTGCGGGCAAGTATTCGCGGTAGAGCACCTGCCCTTTTTCGTTGACCAGTTCGACATTGATTTTATTAGCGGCCTTATATTTCTCCAGACAAAGCCACACTTTCGATTCGGCATTAGCGGGAAAAATAGCGAGCGCAAATCCTTTTTGTTCGGGTTGATCTCCTGGATTTCGGCCGAACGATGGCGCAGAAACGCTTAAAACAAAGGCGAATACACTGGCAATGAGGTTGAATGAGATTTTCATTGTGTTGAACGATTACGTTTAGAACCTTTAGCTGTCAACACAATGATGCAGTTCCGAACCGCTACCGCTCCGCTTCGTGAGCAACGGCTTATCCGAATGATAAACGGTCAGCAAGCCGTTTTAGAAGCCCTAACCAGGTATTTAAAGCACGAAGTGGGGAGATTTTGAAAACGATACACAGGACGAATAGACTATTCTACAAAATCCAGGTCTTTACCAAACGTTTCTTCCATCTGGCTTAGTGACCAGAAAGTCAGGCCGTACACAACGATCCCTACCAGAGCAGCGGCTGCCACCGCCCCAAAGGAAGGTTTTAGGGACTGAAAAATTAGCGTCATCGGGATAAGCGTTCCACGCACGACACTGGGTACCGAAGTCGTAGCCGTATTGCGGATGTTAGTGCCGTACAGCTCGGCTACCATCGTCAGAAACATAGCAATATACCCCGTGAAAAAACCTGCCAGCAAACAGATGGTGTATATACCTCCGGCGGTCTTGATACCACCAAACAAATAAATACCGCTTAGCAGCGCACTGAAGATAATCAGCCCTGTAATGGCTTTCAGTCTGGATCGTAACCACTGGCTGACTGGCCCGCATATCAAATCACCCGCAGCGAAGCCAACGTAAATAAGCATCACGCAGCGGCCAGGCTTCACCCCCTCGGCAATATCCAGTGCTTGCCCGAGTTCGTTGGCAAACGTGGCCAGAATACCCACCACAAACCAGGTCGGCATCCCCACAGCTACGCAGCGTAAATATTTAATTGTCTGTCGCCAACTACTGAAGAAATAAAGAAAATTACCCCGGCTAACGTTCTTATGCTCAACGTTCAGCCGGCTGAACAAACCCGACTCGAATACACTGACCCGCATCAGCAGCAAAACGAGTCCCATGCCGCCACCAACCCAGAACGCGGATCGCCAGTTAAAATACTCGACGGTCAAGTAAGCCGCTCCGGCACCTAAATAGCCGATGCCGGCCACCAGTGATGACCCGTAACTCCTAATTTCTTTGGGCAGAATCTCCGCTACCAGCACCATAGCCGCGCCGATCTCCCCCGACAAACCAATACCAGCCACGAACCGCAGCAACGCGTAGGTATTTACGTCGTTCACAAAGCCACAGGCAATGTTGGTTAGCGAATAGGTAAGTATGCTACCGAACAGTACCGACATCCGCCCCCGTTTATCGCCCAGCACGCCCCACAGAAAACCACCAATCACCAGCCCCGCTTGCTGACAATTCAGGATAAACGTTCCCGCTTTCGACACATCGGCCTCTGACAAGCCGAGCGATTGCAAACTGGGTACGCGAACGATACTGAATATAACCATATCGTACACATCGACGAAGAAGCCAAGTGCCGACACAATCACGGGCAAGGCAAACAACGGACGCAATGATACGCGGGAAGGCGTGGTCGAGAGGGTTTGCATAAGTTCGTGGCAGAGCGGAAGCTATAGAAATAGACTGACTACGCGGCTTTCAATTTAATGATGGTGGCGAATGCTTAATCCCGTATGACCGATACTATGGCAACGCTTGCCGGTTTTATGGTTGTTTTTGTGGTGTCAGATTTAAGGACCTGACATCGCAAAACAGCCGACAGCACTCCAATTTCCATTCAGCGAATGACAACCCACAGTTGATTAGCAAGCCTTCATAATCACCGTGCACAAATTATTCTTCCAGATAATCCAGATCTTTACCGTGGGTTTCGGGTATGGTCAGGATGGCATAAAATCCGATGATAAAGCTAATTAACCCTACAACCGCTCCGGCGTTGATTACATCAAGCGATGGTTTGAGCGCCTGATACGTCAGCGTCATCGGAATAACCAGACCACGCACCATATTCGGCACGGTCGTAGCCGCCGTAGCGCGCAGATTAGTGCCAAACTGTTCAGCTCCGATGGTCACAAACATGGCCCAGTAGCCAATGCCAAAGCCCATTGCCAGGCAAAGCGCATACAGCACCGTTGCGCTCTTGATGCCAAGAAACAAGTAAACGAGTCCGAAAATCAGTGCAATGGCCATCAGGAAAGAAACCGCTTTTTTACGTGATGCCAACTCCTGACTGATGAATCCACTCGCCAGATCGCCAACGGCCAGCCCAACGTAACACCACATAATGGCCAGTCCCGGCTGAATTTCTTCGGTTATGCCCATTGCTCTGCCAAACTCGTTGCTAAACGTAGCCAGAATACCAATCACAAACCAGGTTGGTAAGCCAATTCCAATGCATCGGAGGTAGCGCCCTAACCGGTTGGCATTGGTAAAAAAGGAAAAAAAATCGCCCCGGCTGATGTCTTTTTGTTCGGACACGTCTTTGAACATTCCCGATTCGACCACACCAACGCGCAACAACAGCAAACCAATACCGAGTCCGCCACCGACGAAGAACGCCATCTGCCAGTCGAAATATTTCACCGTAAAATACGCGACCACGGCTCCCGAAAGGCCAATTCCTGCGACGAGCGACGTACCGATAGCTCGCTTTTCTTTAGGCAAAATCTCACTCACGAGCGTAATGCCCGCTCCCAATTCCCCGGCAAGACCAATCCCGGCGACGAAGCGCATCAACGCATAATACGTGACCGGGTCCATAAACGTAACGTTCTTGATAAAACCGCAGGCAATGTTGGCAATTGAGTACGTAATGATCGATCCGAAGAGTACCGATAATCGTCCCCGTTTATCGCCTAATACGCCCCAGAGAATTCCCCCCAGCAGCAGTCCGCCCATTTGCCAGTTAAGAATGCTGGCTCCAACGGTTGAGATCTGATCGGGCGTAAGGCCCAGGTCTTGCAAGCTCGGCACGCGAACGATGCCAAAGAGCAGCAAATCATAAATATCGACGAAATAGCCCAGAGCGGCTACGATAACCGGCAGGCTAAACAATCCGGCTTCGGTAGACTTGACGGGATCACCGGACGATTTTGGAGACAGAGTAGGAACAGCCATACGGCAGAATAGACGAGTGAAATCAGAACAATTCTGCAATAATACGAAATGACCAAAGAAGATTAGGAATAGGGTCGTCTTTATTGGCTTCTTAGCATTCAAAATAGTCTGAACGGCAGTAGTCAGGGCAGAACCTACCTATTCGTCTCTTTTCAGATCCCTATCCAAGCTCCCTGGTCCGTCAACGGGCGGCTGGATATCCCCGTTAGAAAGCGGAATAGGTACCGACTCATAAATGGGCGAAACCGACGGCACGGTATATTGTGGTTTAGGTAGCTTTTCGTACAGGGCATACGCCGTTCCCAGCGACCAAACTTTTAGAACAACACGGCCAAAAATTAAAGCTTGCTGCACCATAAACATAAGTAGAATCGTTAGCCATCCGCTCATGGTGACGGCATCGTCGATCAGGAAGTAAACGCCAAACAGCCCCGCTCCGATCAGGATAAATACCCAGTACAGACCAAACGTTTTACCCACATTGCGAAGAACGAACCGCCCCGCCCGCCGATAGGTCCGAAAAATCCGCTGCTCGTCCTCCCGAAACAGCATGACTTTCGCGTAATCGCCGATGCACAGCGCCAGCGTAGCGGTTAATGCGAACAGAATAAAAAACGTCAGACCGACCCAGAATAATCCCCGCTCGGTAAGCGTATCTTCCAGCGCGATGTGCATAAGCGTTCCGAGAACGAGCCAGATACCGCCCCCAACAATAACAGACAATAAAGTAACGCCAAACAGCCGCAAAAAACGCCCAACATACTGACTACAACCTTGCCAAAATGTGCCGACATCGAACCGCTCCCCTACCTGCGCGAATCGAAGTAAAATTCCACCGGCGACAAACACGCTCAGAAAGATATACAGCGCGCCCAGCCAGCGACCAACGCTGAACAACGGACTGATTACCCGACCACTACGGTGCATAAAGTCCGAGTAAACCGTATAATCGAATCCATTAAGCAGATCTAGAAACGCCAGCGAGTTTTGATCTTCAACCTTCAACGTGTTGTAGAACGGCAAAGCTACCAGCAGGCCAAGCACCAGCGTGATTCCATAAAGAAGCCACAGGAGTCGCTGCGAGCCCAGCGTTTGACGAAGCGTAACAGCCAGCGTGTTCATCGTTATGAACGGGTTGAAAGATCGTCAAAATGCGTTGGTTCCTGCACTTGCAAAGTAGCCGGTTGCTGACCAGAATCGTTTTTCCCAAGCAGCGGGTGTTCGGTTCTGATTTTTTCCTGCAATTTTAAAAAGCCGTCGATCAGTGCTTCTGGACGGGGCGGACAACCGGGCACGTACACATCTACCGGGATGATCCGATCTACGCCCTTTACGACGTGGTAACCATGCTGCCAGTAAGGCCCACCACAGTTGGAACACGATCCCATCGAAATGACGTAGCGTGGTTCGGGCATCTGCTCGTACAGTCGCCGGATGCGGTCGGCCATTTTATACGTCACCGTTCCCGACACAATCATAATGTCGGACTGGCGGGGGGAAGGGCGCGGAAAAATACCAAAACGGTCGAGATCGTAATTGGCGGCAAAAGCCTGCATCATTTCGATGGCGCAACAGGCCAGACCAAAGCTCATGGGCCAGAGCGATTTCTCCCGCGACCAGTTAAGCAGGTCCTCCGAATGCATCATAATGACACTCGCTTCGCCAGATTTATTTGATTGTGAAGTAGCTGACATTGTCTTACGTCGATTCTTTGATCAGTCGTTCGGCAAGTAAACGCTTACTCACCGAGTTACTTGTTGACTCTACCGGGCAGCGGATTTCGCGCGTTCTGCTGATAATGAATACTGAATGGTTCCAGCTGCCGCTGTAAGTTAATCGCGGGATTCGAGGAATCAAGCGGTCGGATCACGCGTCTCGACAAATTAACGAGGACACCGCTTAGAATCAAACCTGTGGTAGCCCCTCCTACCGAAGCCATCGTAAGCGTGACAATGTAGGTGATGGGGTTGCCGGTCCGCTTTTTCTGCAACGACTCATTAGCCACCAAAGCCGCTACCGCAGAACCCACGATAGCGCCCGTAATCCGCCAGGCCGCTTTGTTGGTTCGCCGGACAACCACTTTACGAATCGCCGTCAGTGGAATCCACTCATCTTGTTGATAATACCTTGGGCTTGTGTACGCGATACGAAGATGGGTGTCCGTCACTTCGTCCAGGATGCCACGAAGGCGAATACCCTCTTTGGTGACAACTCGAACGCGGTATTCCTTAACAGCCGGTTTCTGGGCCACCGCCGGGAACGCCAGCGTTAGTCCTGTAATCAGGATCAGATAACGGAGCCGGAGTAGCGTCAACGTTTATAACGATCATTTACTTTCTGATACAAATCGGCGGGCACTTTCGTTTCGATTGTCGGAATTTTAGGCTGTGGTTTCACCCAGTCCAGGTACCCTTTGGCCCACACATACGCCAATCCAAGGGCGAGAATAACGACAAACAAGGTAGCCTCAGCCAATGCAAACCACCCCCAAAGTCCGCCGGTAGCTTTGATCAGTGACGCCTGACCGAAAACAGTAGACCACGGAAACAGGAATACCAACTCTACATCGAACAGCACGAATATCAAGGCTACGACGTAGAACCGGATATTAAACTGAACATTGGCGTTGCCAACTGGCTCTTCTCCCGACTCGTAGGTGCTGTTTTTCTCAACATTCGGACGATTCGGGCGCAACAGGCTCGCACCAAACAGGACGATGCCGATAAAAGCGAACGCAGCCAGAATAAACAACAGCAAGATACCGAAGTCGGAGAGCATAGCGTGCTGGTAGTTTTCGGTTTACAGATTATAACGTACCGTCCTCGAACGGATTAGCCCGCCGTAAACGACGAACTTACTTCTTCTTTTTCTTTGGATACAGGTTGTAGACCAGCGACGCCTGAAACACCCGGTTCTGATAGGTTGCCGTTGCTTCGGGCGACACATTCGTCACACCGTAGATGTAGCGAACATGGAGACTGAACTTGTCAAGCATATCCAGAAAATCGTAGTGCGCTCCCAGAACCACGCCAAGATCGTTGTTTCTTCCTGGCCCATTTGCTGAACCGGAGTTAAGTGCGTAGCTAAATTCAGGACCCGCCTGTATGGTCAGCCCTTCCGTCGGAATGTAGCCAAACAGCAACGGTACACTTACGTACGTGTATGTGTTGTTGATAGTTTGTCGTGTTCCGTCCGCCTGCACGGCCTGAAATGCGCCCCCTTTGATGTTAAGCAGGGCTTCAGGCTGCAAAACAAGCCGGTGATACCGGTAGCGATACATGACGCCGATGTGCGGATCCAGATTCTGCTTGGGTATGTTAGCACTGGTACCCGAAAGGCGTAAACGCGTCAGGCTACCACCTACTTTTAGCCCAAAATGACCACCAACGGGGTTATTACTTTGCGCCCGTACCAAGAAAGACGAGCTAATTAAAAACGTAAGAAGTATTAGTCGGGAAACCTGCATACAAACTGAAGGAAGTGGACCTTCCCATAACGGCTGATTATCCGAAAACGTCGGACCGCCGACAAAATTGGCAAAAAAAGTTAAGATATCCCCCTAATTGCCAGCGTGGACTTTAATTCAGACGCGGATCAACCGGATAATGCGCAATGGATTTGAATTCGCCCCCCATCCGCTTGAGCACTCCCCGCCAAAACTGATCAGCAGGCGTTTCGAACAGGAAGGTAGCATCGGCCCGAGTTACGATCCACGCTTTCTGATCCATTTCGCTCGCCAGTTGCCCGGCATCCCAGCCCGAGTAGCCGATAAAAAACCGAATATCGCGTTCGGTAAGCGTACCGACATTCACGGCTTGTTTAACCTGATCAAAATCCCCGCTCCAGAATAATCCGTTGGTTACACGGATGGAGCCATCAATCAAATCCGGGCGACGATGGATAAAGTGAAGCGTATTTTGCTGCACAGGCCCCCCAATAAATAATCCCGACGAAGAATATACATCGTCAATGACATCGCTTAGCTGTAAATCCGTCGTCTGATTTAAAATTAAACCAAACGTACCAGCTGGACTATGTTCACAGACCAGCACGACGCTACGGTCAAAGTTCGTGTCGCCCATAAACGGTTCGGCAATCAATAAGCTGCCATTTGTGACGGGTAGCGTATTGGTATTCATGTTTTTCAAAACGTTAAAGAGTGGTAGGTTAAAAACGTTATAGACTAGACGATGTTACCAAAATGATGCCGAAAATTAGCTTTCTGACCTGCAAGTATTTTTTTTACGGATAGGAAATATACATGAACATACGAATTATACTCATGATTGAAAAGTCAGCCGCACCTTTCGTCCCGAAATTCGCTCCAACAACGGCTTAAGTATCCGGTCTGCATTTTGGCGCGTCTGATCTAAAATTCCTCCGCTCAGCGCCGACTGGCGAATTTGTCGCTCGGCTTCTTTGTAGGCGTCACTGACCAGCTGCGATTGGTCGAGAAACGAAAAGCGTGTATCGTACACCCGCGAGCGGTCGTGATTAATTTTCCAACTGCACAGTTCGGGTTTAGGCAATTGTATGATAATCGAATCACCCGCTGTCTGAATATCCTCCGCTTTGATTCTGGTCAGGTCAACGCAGCCCGTAGCCTGCCCTTCAACGATCAACACAGCATTGGCATTTGGGAGAAACGTGTTGACCTGCTCGTGTTCAACGATATCCTTGAAGGTGTAGCTAACTAATTCCAATTTACCCAGCGCTGTTACCTCTTTCAGAACAGCCCGCTGGGTCGTCACATCCCCCCGCCGAAAACGACTCATCATATCGCTTCCCCGAATCTGTTCCCAGATAGCGATCAGGCCCGCGACCAGAATGGCAATGAGAAATAACCGAAGCAACGTATTCAACAATCGAGACATAGATCAGAGCGTAAAAGCGCGTGCCGTACGAGTAACTCGCATCAATTTACCTGCCAGTATGCCGCCTAAAAACAGCAAAACTCCCAAATCAATAACGATTTGGGAGTTTTATCAGTATTTGTGGGGTCGATCAATGTTTGTACTCGTCCACGGATTGTTTTTCCAGATCGAACAAATCGTTCAGCACATCGATCAACGTTTCGGCTTCTCCCCGCTTGCAGGCAGCCTTGAGTTGAAGAACAGGCAGCTTAATGATTTTTTGCATGATACCCCGCGTGATCTTGTCTACTTTTTCGGACTCGTCGGGCGTCAGATGCTTCAAGTGCCGGGCGATTTCGTCTTTGCGAATCTGCTCCAGCGCATTTTTCAATTTATTGATGGTTGGCGACACAACCATTTCCTTTGTCCAGTCCCCAAATTCGGCAACGGCCTGCCCGATAATGGCTTCGACCTGCGGAATTGCCGCCAACCGCTGATTCAGCGCTTCGTCGGCCCGGTTCCGGATGTGGTCAATGTTATAAGCCAGTACACCCGGAATCTGCTCGACAGCAGCGTCTACGCTACGGGGTACGGATAGATCAATGAAATACTTGTACGTTAAAACGTTTAGCCCTTGTAAAAATGCTGGCGTAATAAGCGGCTCATCGCGCATAACGGACGAGATAATGACATCAGCCCGGCTAATTTCGTCCATCAGGTTCGCAAAATCCGCCACTCGAAATCCGTATTTCTGAGCCAGCGCTTCGGCTTTCGCCTGGGTCCGGTTGCAAAGGGTGATGTTCTTCATGTTTCTGGATTCCAGATTCATGCAAACATCAGCACCGATTTCACCTAACCCGATGACTAACACGTTAGGGTTCTGGTTTTCGCCGACCAGTTCGTCAATCAAATCAACGGCTGCGTAGGAAACCGAAGCGGCTCCATCGCGAAAAGCCGTCTCCTGAGCAACCCGTTTGTTGGTGAAGAAGATGGTATGCATCAGGCGGTGCAGGAACGGCCCTGCCATGTCAAGATCAGCCGACCATTGGTACGACTGCTTTACCTGATTTGGAATCTGCATATCGCCAACTACCTGCGAGTGCAGCCCTACGCATACCTCAAACAAATGCAGAACGGCATCCGAATGCGCAGCGTAAAACTGGAAATAAGGCAAATACTGATCCGTATCCGTTAAGCCTTTCTCAATCAGCAACAGCCGGGCGATTTCAGCGTTAAGATCCTGCTCAAACGCGTAATACACTTCCGTACGGTTGCAAGTCGAGACAACAAGCAAATCGGATAATCCGAAAAAATCGCGCAGCCGAAGCATTAGCCGCTTTGCTTCTTCTTCGTTAAGTGCAATTAGCTCCCGCACCCATAAAGGAGCCGTTTTGTGGGATAAACTAATTGATTTGAAAGTATCTAACATTGTCGCGAATCACACTAATGGCGTTAGCCAGCACAAAATTACAGTACAATTACCGGACATGGAAATAGACTGTACAATCGGTCACTCTATTTAGAATACGTCCAAATAGCAGACGATTTTCTTTGCTGAATCCTATTCTGTTCTAACAAGTATCGGCGTTCAGACGTTCGCATTTACACCATTAAACTGCTTTTGACGTTTACAATTGGACGCCCTGCTTAATTAATCAATCGATACGAACAAATAAGTTGGATGGTTGCTTACTGATCATGTATTCGTGCGGTGTACTGGTGATTGCTTTTCAGGTAGCTTTGACATTATAATCCGACTGGCGGGATAAAAACATGCTGAAATCATTCGATATCTATAATCAGAATAATATTCTTAAAATTATCGTCGCTCTCAATCTCTTGTTGGTTGGGACGGGGTCGCTGTTGTATACCAATCGGCTTATTACCAAGCTGGAAAATCGCGAAGAACATTACATCCAGCTCTACGCAAAGACAATTGCCTACCTGGTCGATCCCAAGCACTTTGATTCGGGTGACCTCACGTTTGTAACAAGTGAAATCCTGGAGGCAAACAACACGGTTCCGGCTATTTACGTTGACCCTAACAATCAGATAGCAAAACCGTTAAACATCACCTTTCCCGACGGTTTGTCGGACAATGAGAAGGAGCAGTTTTTAAGGGACAAGATCGCGGACATGCGCAAACGCCACACGCCTTTGGTCGTCGATATTGGTAACGGTGTGCGGGGATTAGTTTATTACGACAATTCGAAGCTTCTTCGACAATTGACTTACTTTCCGTATGCCTTGCTGACGATCTTAACGGCGCTGGGCTTTTTAGCTTACTTGGCTTTTAGTTCGTCACGTCGAGCGGAGCAAAACCGCGTCTGGGTAGGCTTGGCGAAAGAAACGGCTCACCAGCTGGGCACGCCTATGTCGTCGCTGATGGCCTGGGTTGAGTATATGCGGTCGGACCCGGATCAATACGACGAATCGGTTACGGATGAGATTGAAAAAGATGTTCGGCGGCTTGAAACCATTACGTCGCGTTTTTCCAGCATCGGTTCGATCCCGACATTAAAAGAAGAAAACATTACGGATGTAGTCGAGCAGTTTACGGACTATCTGTCGAAGCGTATTTCAACAAAGGTCAAAATGAGTTTGACCAACCAGCTCCCTGCTGGACAAACTGTGGACATCAACAAGCTACTCTTCGAGTGGGTCATCGAAAATATCTGCAAAAACGCTGTCGATGCCATGAAAGGAGTAGGCGAACTCCGGTTGAATATGCTATCGCTGCCCCATCAGCAAATAGCGATTGATATTACCGATACGGGTAAAGGTATTCCTAAAGCCAGCATGCAGAAAGTTTTCACGCCCGGTTTCAGCACTAAAAAACGGGGCTGGGGTTTGGGTCTTACTCTTGCGAAACGAATTGTAGAGGAATATCACAACGGACGGCTTTTTGTTAAGAGTTCGGAAGTGGGCAAGGGCACAACATTCCGAATTGTTCTGAACGCCGATAAACAACAGAAGGCCGTGGAACCACAGCCTTCGGCTAAAGAAGCGTAATCGAAAACCGGTTTCTAGTCCGGATACGGTAGGCTGATGGTGTCGGTTTCAATGACATTACTTGCATTTAAGCTCCGGTCACGGATTCGGATCTGAAACTTGGTTGGGTACATTCGATTGACATTGCCGTACGCAAATAGCTGGCTGAAATCGAGCGTACCTTCAATGGCTCCTTTAGGCTTTCCTCTCGTCAGATCAGGAAAAAACAAAAAGTTGTTTACCGGTGTACGAGCCTCTACGTATTGCCGATTGACCAGCCGGAATGTGCGAATTTCGTAGTTACCCCAACCGCCGTTCTGCGCGTAATTGAGCGAATCGGCTTTAGCTAGCGGTATGTCATTACCCATGTTACCATCGCCGTCTTTAAAACCGATTGTGATCACCACCGAGTCACGTCTGGGTTGACCAACTCCCTGACCAGCTGCTACCGGGTACCTGAAAACACCTTTGAAGTCAATCGAAGGGGCATCAGGATAATCTGGCTCGTTGAAACACGACGACAGGGTCAGGACGATTGTCAGCACCAGAAGACAGGGTTGAATTAGTTGCCGTTGCATACTGTTGTACTCGTAATATCAATAATCGTTTTCGTTTTGTCTTTTTTATCAATGCTTTCGCCCGAGGCTGTTTCGGCACGGCAAGCGCTTCGCCAACAGCTTTTATCGACCGACTTACGCCCGTCGGATCAACATCAGTTCGAGCAACTCGCTCTGGCCGTCTTTCGGTACCAGGCTGTGCACAACCCCATTTATCGGAATTACTTAGCGCACCTCGCCGTTCGTCCTGATCAGATTTTCGAACTGCGTCGGGTGCCGTTCATGCCTATTGGTTTCTTTAAAAAGCATACGATCCTCAGCGGTTTTCCAGCGAATGTTCAACCACTGTCAGATACGCTAACCTTTGCCAGCAGCGGAACAACGGGCGAGCAAACCAGTCGTCATTATGTGCCGGACCCGGATCTGTACGATGCTGTCAGCACCCGCATTTTTGAGCAAACGTACGGACCGCTCAGTAACTTCCACATAGTAGCATTACTGCCATCCTACCTTGAACGAAATAACTCGTCGCTGGTGTATATGGTTCAGCGATTTATCGCGCAAACGGGTTCCGAAAAATCCGATTTTTTCCTGCACAACCACGACGAATTGACTGAACAGCTCCGGCAACTTACGCAAGAACCGGATCAGAAAAAAATTCTGCTGATCGGCGTTACGTTTGGTTTGCTCGATTGGGCCGAGTCGGGTAAGGATCTGTCGTTTCTGGGAGGTAACCCAAACCTGATTGTTATGGAAACGGGCGGTATGAAAGGGCGTCGTCAGGAGTTGCTGCGTGAAGAAGTCCATACTATATTAACCGACCAGCTCGGAATTCAGCGCGTTCACTCCGAATACGGTATGACCGAACTGCTATCCCAGGCTTATTCGTCGGGAAGCGGAGTATTCGAACCAAGCCCTACCCTACGCATACTGCTACGCGACATCAACGATCCCTTCTTGATCTATCCCGATGATTACAAACGGACCGGCGGCATTAACGTTATTGATCTGGCTAATCTGGATTCCTGCGCATTCATCGAGACACAGGACTTAGGGCAGTACGTGGGAAGCGAGGGGAATTTCCAGGTAATTGGCCGATTCGACAATTCGGACGTGCGGGGCTGCAACCTGATGGTTCTATAACGGGGCCACCGGACTGGTAGCCCCGTCACTATTAAGCGTATGCTTTTACGTCTTCCTGCGTAATTTCATCACCGCACATGATCACCAGCCGCTCAATGACGTTGCGCAACTCGCGAACGTTACCCGTCCAGGGCAGTGACTCCAGATAAGTCATGGCATCGGGCGTAAGCTCTTTGGGCGCAGAGCCGTATTCCGTGGCAATGTCGTGCAGAAACTTATCCGTTAGCAAAGGAACATCAGAACGACGTTCGGCCAGTGGCGGTACGTGAATAACGATCACACTCAACCGGTGAAATAAGTCTTCGCGGAAGTTACCATTGGCAATCTCCTGCCGAAGATCTTTGTTGGTAGCTGCCATTACGCGTACATTGACTTTGATTTCTTTGTCTCCGCCAACGCGCGTGATTTTGTTTTCCTGCAACGCCCGCAGCACCTTCGCCTGCGCCGACAGGCTCATATCGCCGATCTCATCGAGAAAAAGCGTTCCCCCGTCGGCCTGCTCGAACTTACCGATTCGCCGAGCAGTCGCTCCGGTAAACGCACCTTTTTCGTGTCCGAAGAGTTCGGTTTCGATCAGTTCACCGGGAATTGCTGCGCAGTTCACTTCAACGAGTGGCTGAGCCGAACGGCTTCCTTTTTCGTGAATTTGCTTGGCAACCATCTCTTTACCCGATCCATTCGGCCCGGTAATAAGTACGCGGGCTTCGGTTGCCGCTACCCGATTGATTGTTTCCTTGACGCGCCGGATGGGTGCCGAGTCACCAACAATTTCATTGAGTTTGTAAATTCGTTTTTTAAGCGTTTTTGTCTCCTGTACCAATTTGGACCGTTCGATGGCATTACGAACCGTAATGAGTAAACGGTTGAGATCGGGTGGTTTGGTAATGAAGTCAAACGCCCCCCGCTTGGTTGCTTCAACCGCATTTTCTACGTTTCCGTAGGCCGAAATCATGATGAACTGAGTGCCTTTACTGGCTTCGTGGGCTTTCATAAGTAATTCCAGCCCGTCCATTTTAGGCATACGAATATCGCACAACGCTACATCATAGTTCGTACGTGTAATCATATCCAAGCCCTCTTCGCCGTCTTTGGCTTCGTCTACTTCGTAGCCTTCGTATTCTAAAATATCGCGCAAAGCAGCCCGAATGCTCTTCTCGTCATCGACGATAATCAACTTAGCCATCCGTATGGGTATAGTTTGTGTTGTGCCGGAGCACGAAAACGAAAATAGCAATTTTGTCTTAACAACTACAAAGCTACGTAATAAAGGATTTGTAGTACATGGTTACAAAGTATCTAAGGACTAAGTAATTACTCACCGGGTTTGTATATCGTTATCCAATTTATTCAAGGGTGCACCAAACGATTAACGAATTGTTGAGCAATCACGCATCCAACGCCGTAGGGTAGTTTCAACGCGGTAATGGCAGGCCAATTACCTGAGCCACATTGGTACGCGCATCAACCGGACGCATTCGAAACGAATAGGTATAGGTCTTGTTTGCCGGCAACTGGTATTCCGAATGAACGCGTGGACTCCAACTATCGTCTCCCCCCAAACCCATCTGTGCCATATCCACGTTGACTACCGTTACATTACCCCGCTCTACTTCCTGCGTTTCGGGCTGTTTGGCTTTCAGTAACGCCTGATCGGTGTAGTCCCGCGCATTGATGTTCAGCAACGCAGGGGTCGTTAGATCACTCATGATCAGCAAACCAACGCCCGAGCCGTCTGTCAGTTCGGCCCAGCGAACGTCGGTCTTATTGCCGTTCTCCTGCGCCATGGTATACGGAAAAAACTGGTCAGCTACTTTACCTTCGTATAATCCGACTTTGGCAGCATCTTTCCGGTCGGCATAACTCTCGAAGGGTCCACGTCCGTACCATTTGAGGTTGTTGAGGGTTGCCGGCAACTGAAACTGCATGCCTATCCGGGCCAAGGGCGGAAGCGTTCCCGAAGGTTTGTAGCTGGTTGTGATCTGCATATCACCCGTTCCGTAAACAAGGTACTCAGTCTCCTGAGTCAGAGTACCGTCTTTAGCCGTCAATTCATTTGTGCAGCTAACGCGCACCAGCTGTGGCCGGATTTCTACCTTGACATCAACCGGGTGTGCTTTGATCGTGTCCAGACCTGCCTGACGCCAGCGAGCCGCGAACGAACGGTCTCCACCTCCTTCATCGTTATCGGTCGGTACCCGCCACAAGCTTGGCTGAGGTGCCTTTGTGACCAGGTTCTTGTTTCTGAACAGCCACTGGGTCAACGCACCACTCGTTTTGTCGAACACCACGGTAAAGTCTTTTCCCCGAACGGTTACGGCCTTCGGCGACTGTACCACCTTGAGCGCCAGAATCCGATTCATCCCTACAACTGGCTGTACCGCAGGCTTGGCTATTATCGGAAACTGAGCCGACGCCACCTCATGGCCCGCCGGAGCCCACCTCGTTGCTTGCTTAAGCCGGATAGTTACGTTCAGGAAGTATTCGCTCACCAGCGATGCGCCAGGAGCAGGAACAGCGCGGGCATTACCAGTGACCTGCCGCATATCGACAACTTCGCTGATGTGTACCGGCAACGTTAGTACCTGTGTCTGACCGGGCTTAGCGACAAGATTATTTTCACCACCCCGCTGAATAACCTCGCCATTCCGAATAACTTCCCACTCTAATCGGAACGGTTCGAGCGACTGAAAATCGTAGGTATTGCGCACGTTTACTTTAATGGAACCATCGGCCTGAATTTGACTAACCGACAAAGCCGCTGGCGTCGTTAATTTCACGTATTGGTAGACGAGCTTTACCTCGTTGATCTCCGGTTGCGGCTGGCGGTCAGGGTTGACCAACCCATCTCCGGCGTTGGCTCCGTCGATGTAATTGATGTGATCCGTAAATTCCTTTCCCGCTTTGTTTTTTAGCCGCAACCCCTGATCGACCCAATCCCAGATAAACCCACCCTGCATCCGGGGATACTTGTCAATGGCCGCCCAGTACTCTTTCAAATTACCGACGCTGTTGCCCATCGCGTGCGCGTATTCGCAGACAATAACAGGTCGCGACGGATCTTTTTCCATCAATTTAACCATATCCTCCACAGTCGGATACATCGTCGAAATGATGTCGAAGCTGGTCAGCGATGTGCCCGTGTAGGGTTTACGACCTTCGTAATGAATAGGCCGCGTTGGGTCGATCAGCCGGATAATATCGGCCATGTCGCGAAAGTTTTGCCCCATGTCGCTTTCGTTACCCAACGACCAGATGACGATGGATGGGTGATTTTTGTCGCGCTCGACCATGGCCCGCCCCCGTGCTACGAACGCATCACGCCATTCGGGTTTGTCGGCGGGGGATTGCCCTTTTGACCATAAGTCGTGGCTTTCGATGTTCGCTTCATCAATAACGTACAAACCATACTCGTCGCAGAGGTCATACCAGTCCGTGGCGTTCGGGTAATGCGACGCACGTACAGCATTGATGTTGTGCTGTTTCATAAGCTTTATGTCCTGAATCATGGACTCACGCCCAATTACCCGCCCGGTGGTGGGGTCAAACTCGTGCCGGTTAACGCCTTTGTACGTAACGGGTTTACCGTTTACCAGCAACTGCCCGCCGGTCAGGGTCATTTCCCGGAAGCCAACGCGCTGACTAATGGCTTCCACGGCTTTTCCATCCGATCCCATTAGCTGAACCGTCAATGTGTACAGCGTTGGTGATTCGGCGCTCCAGAGCGCGGGCGCTTTTATTTCTTTACTCAGCCGAACCATCGACTCCTGCCCGGTATTCGTTGCACTTTCTGAATTGAGGGTTTCCGAAAAAACAAGAGCTCGCTTGGGATCGTACAGCGTAACTTTTAATTGGTAAGGCACTTGCGTTGTCGAAAACGAGCGCACGTTAGCCGTTACTTTCAGAGTGGCATCACGATACTGGTTGTCCAGATCCGTTGTTACGGCTAGGTCGCGCAGGTAGGTCGTGGGCGTTGCGTACAGGAATACATCGCGGAAAATCCCGGAAATTCGCCAGAAATCCTGATCTTCCAGATAACTCCCATCCGACCAGTTGATCACTTCTACGGCCAGCAGATTTTCTCCCGCTTTGAGCTTATCGGTAACCAGAAATTCGGCCGGTGTCATGCTATCTTCGTGGTAGCCGACCGGCTGTCCATTCAGAAAAACCCGACAGGTCGATTGAACGCCCGCAAAATGCAGAAACACAGCCCGATCCTGAAAAGTAGCCGGGACGGTAAACCGCAGGCGATACAAACCAACGGCGTTCGTATCCGATGTTATACGCGGTGGCGTAACGGGAAACGGGTGTTTGATATTCGTAAAAATGGGACGGTCGTAGGGTCTACCTTCGCGCGCACCCACTACTTGCCAGTTGGAAGGAACCGGCAGATTATCCCAACTTTTGTCGTCCGTACTGGGTTGGTAAAAATCACCGGGAACCTGATTGGGATGCTTCAACCAGCGAAACTTCCAGGTGCCATTGAGCAACTTGACGTACGGTGACGTACGCCAGTCGGTTGAGGTTAACGCTTGCTGCTCGGTAGCGAAGGGTACCAGGGTCGCGTGAGGTTTCTCGGTATTTTGACTGATTACCGCTGGGTTCTCCCAATCAGGAAGCGTCTGGGCGTAAGTCGAAGCGGTTAAGTTGACTAAAAAAAGAGAGACTAGTAAGCGTTTATGCATACGCGGCACGTTTAAGAGAAAGGATATTTGCAGAAAAGACGCTAGAATAACCCGCCGGTTTCTACGACCGACAAAATTCTCCACAAATTAACTGCCTTACCACCTGAAACTTATGATTTTTCGCCGTTTACTGCTTTGTTTTCTGTTCACTCTTCCGTTTATCGCATCGGCTCAGTCGCGCCGACGCGCTCAATTAACCAATCCGCAGGCAAACGGTCCTGTTCCGGTTGTACCCGCTCCGCAAACGCGCCTGCTGGAAGGGATGGTTCTGAACAGTTCGATCCTGAACCGGGGCGTTAAGTTCTCTATTTATCTTCCCCCCGATTATTACACATCGAACCGACGCTATCCGGTCGTCTACCTGTTGCACGGCTACGGCGATGACGAAACCGGCTGGATACAATTTGGCGAAGCTGATCGCATCGTCGATGCGGGTATCCGGTCGGGCGAACTACCGGCCATGATTATCGTGATGCCCGACGCAGGCGCTACTTTTTACGTGAACGATTACCAGAACAAGGTTCGCTACGAGGATATGTTTGTGCAGGAGTTTATTCCGCACATCGACTCCATGTTTCGGACCCGTACCCAGCGCGAATTTCGGGCCATCTCCGGCTTATCAATGGGTGGTTTCGGGTCGCTAACCTTGTCCATGCACCATCCCGAGCTGTTCAGTGCCTGTGCCGCGATGAGCGCCGGAATTCGCACTGACGAAGGCTTTGTCGCCATTCCTGACGAACGGTACAACACGGTTTTTGCACCCATATTCAGCGGTCCAGCCAAAGGCGAAGATCGGCTAACGGTCACCTGGAAGCGTAACAGCCCGATCAATCTGGCGAAATCAGCACCGGAAGGGGACCTAACCAAAGTGCGCTGGTACATCGATTGTGGCGACGACGATGCCCTGACGGTTGGAAACGCCATGTTGCACCTTGCCTTGCTGGATCGCAAAATTCCGCATGAATACCGCGTCCGCGATGGTGCGCATACGTGGAGTTATTGGCGCTCTGGTCTGCCAGATGCCTTAAAGTTCGTTGGCGCAGGTTTTCACCGGTAGACAACGTTACTGCTTCTGAATAGGGACGACGGCTTCGGTTTCGTCCCAGACCAACTGCATAGTTGCGCCATCTGATTTTTTCATAAAATCGATGTAAAACTGCTCAGCTGTTGGCTTGTGAGATTGTGCGTCAATGGGTACCCGCAACACGTCTTTCGTTTGATCGTAGTTGGTGCCCCATTGGCCTGTTTCGCTATTAAAAATAGCGATCCACTTTTCTTGTTCAGGAATGGTCCATAACGAATAGCTTCCGGCTTTCAACGGCTTTCCGGCAATCACCACATCCTGATCAAACCGAATCACGGTGGCTTCATTGGCACCGGTACGCCATACTTTCCCGTACGGTACGAGTCCACCAAAAATTACCCGGCCTTTCTTGTAAGGTCGGCAATAGTTTACAGTGATTGTAAGGCCGTCGTTGTTGAATTGAGCTACGGCTTCGGGACTGCTCGATTTTGTTAAGGTTCGTAGTACAAAAAAGCCGATAAGCAGGATAGCCGCAATACTGGCAAGAATAATAAGAACGCGTCGCATGACTGTGTGAGGATAAAATACTGGGAGCCTGCAAGATACAAAGTTCTTGCAGGCTCCCAGCCATCATATAACTATATTACTTGCTGTTGCACGGATTGACCAGCGGCATTCAACCAGCCTCTAACCCAATGCTATTTGGACTATTAAGCCATTTCTTTCTTTAGCTTGTCGCGTAACTGAAACAACTCATCACGCAGACGGGCCGCTTCCAGGAAGTCGAGATCTTTGGCGGCACGTTCCATCTTGGCCTGGGTTTCGTTGATCACTTTTTCCAGGTCGCCCTTGCCCATGTACTGCACCACCGGATCGGCAGCAATCCGAATTTCTTCCGGCTCGACGTAGAAATGTTTCGCTTTCGAATCGGCCACTTTAGTTTGTCCCATGATTGCCTCGCGGGATTTCAGCACCGTCGTCGGCGTAATGCCGTTATCCGCGTTGTACTCCATCTGAATCGCCCGACGACGGGTAGTTTCGTCAATGGCTTTCTGCATGGAGCCGGTGATGGTGTCGGCATACATGATCACTTTGCCGTTTGCGTTTCGGGCCGCCCGTCCTATAGTCTGAATCAGCGACCGGATGTCACGCAGGAAACCTTCTTTGTCGGCATCCATAATCGCTACCAGCGACACTTCCGGCAAATCAAGCCCTTCGCGCAGCAGGTTTACCCCAACCAGCACGTCGAAATTACCCAACCGCAAATCCCGCAGAATCTCGACCCGGTCCAGCGTTTTCACCTCCGAGTGAATGTACCGCGTTTTGATACCGACCCGATCCAGGTATTTGGTCAGCTCTTCGGCCATGCGCTTGGTCAAAGTCGTTACCAGAACACGTTCACCGTTTTTGATCCGGCCATCGATGGATTCGAGCAGATCATCAATTTGGTTAAGGCTAGGCCGCACTTCGATTTCCGGATCGAGTAGCCCCGTTGGCCGGATGAGCTGTTCGACAACCACACCCTCGCTCTTCCGCAATTCGTAATCGGAAGGCGTAGCCGACACGTAAATCGTCTGTCCCGACAAATCTTCAAACTCCTGGAACGTGAGCGGTCGGTTATCCATCGCCGAGGGCAGCCGGAATCCGTAATCGACCAGCGCCGTTTTCCGCGAACGGTCCCCCCCCCACATAGCCCGAATCTGAGGGATTGTGACGTGACTTTCGTCAACAACCAGCAGGTAATCGTCCGGGAAATAATCGAGTAGACAGAACGGGCGCTGACCCGGTTGCCGCCGGTCAAAATACCGCGAGTAGTTTTCAATACCCGAACAGTAGCCCAGCTCCCGCATCATTTCCAGATCAAACTCGGTGCGCTCTTTGATGCGCGTGGCTTCCTGCTCCCGAAAATCGGACTCGAAATAACGAATCTGCGACACCAAATCGTCCTGAATCTCATACATGGCGCTGTTCAGCGTATCACGACCCGTCACGAACAGGTTAGCCGGGAAAATCGTTACGATTCGCTCTTCCGAGATTTTCTTACCCGTCGAAGGGTCGATCCGCTGAATGGTTTCGATTTCATCACCGAAGAAAATAACCCGGTAGGCAAAATCGGCGTAGGCAACGAACAGGTCGACCGTGTCGCCTTTTACGCGGAAATTCCCCCGCTGAAAATCACCTTCGGTCCGGCTGTAAAGAATGCCGACAAGCTGGTGCAAAAACTGGTTGCGGCTCATCTGCTCACCCACGCCAATGCGCACCACATTCCGTTTGAACTCTTCGGGGTTACCCATGCCGTAAATACACGACACCGACGCGACCACGATCACATCGCGCCGACCGCTCATCAGGGCCGACGTTGCCGCCAGCCGTAGCTTGTCGATCTCTTCGTTGATCGCCAAGTCTTTTTCGATGTACGTGTTGGTCGTAGCGATATAGGCTTCCGGTTGATAATAATCGTAGTAGCTGATAAAATATTCGACGGCGTTTTCGGGAAAAAACTGTTTGAACTCACCGTAGAGCTGGGCGGCCAGCGTTTTATTATGGCTAAGAATCAGCGTTGGGCGGTTGGTCTGCGCGATCAGATTGGCGACCGTAAACGTCTTTCCGGAACCCGTTACCCCAAGCAACACCTGCGACGCTTCACCTTCTCTTACACCCTTGACCAATTGTTCGATGGCCTTCGGCTGATCGCCAGTGGGTTGAAATTCTGAGGTTAGTTTAAAGTTCATTAGTCGAGCTGATAATCTGGCTAAGATACAAAATTCAGGACTGGATTACAAGGAGGCTCTTCAAACAACGGCTTTACGATAGATACGATTCAGCGGTAGTGAGCGGTTACGAATCCTCCCCTCACGAATTCCTTTTCTATAACACAATTTTGGCCACTCTTGTCCCGTCCAACAGACGCCAGATTAGCGCGCAAAGCAATAAAACTCACTAAAATAGAAGCAGTTTGGCGAGCCCGTCACGCAAAAACAGCCCTCGACTGGGGACGATTTGGCTCGGCACGGGTTGATAGAATGTGGTAGCATGAATTGAAACGCTTTTCTGACTGCCATTCCGTTCCGGCCAAACGTATTACTCTAGTTCTACAGTAAATTGTCTCTATCTGTTTTGACGAACCAACCGCAACTTCCATCCCCTGATCAACTTTTCGGTGATCTGTTTCACGACGTACAGTTGAAACCCGTTTTTATCGATTCCAAAACGTTTGTCGATAGCGTTCCCAAGTTTCCTCCCGCCGACATTCTGTCCTGGTACGAGACGGAAAAAGTAAAGTCCGGTTTTGACTTGGAAGCTTCCGTGCGCGCCAACTTTCTTGTTCCCGACCAAACAGCCAGCAATTACGTTAGCGATACGACGCTATCTACCGCCGAACACATCAATCGCTTGTGGGAACGACTCACTCGACCTGCCGATACCGCCGTGGAAGGTAGTTCCCGTGTTCCTCTACCGCATCCTTACATTGTACCGGGTGGCCGCTTCCGGGAGATTTTTTATTGGGACACATACTTCACAATGCTGGGTTTGCAGGAGGCTGGACGCGCGGAGTTGATCCGAGGAATGATCGATAATTTCGCGTTTCTGATCGACACATTCGGCTATATTCCCAATGGCAACCGGACGTATTTTTTGAGTCGCTCGCAGCCGCCTTTTTTTGCGCTGATGGTACAATTACTCGCCGAGATTGACGGGGAAGACACGCTCCGTCGCTACCGACCACAACTTCAGCAGGAGTACAACTTCTGGATGACGGGTCGGGCAGAACTCACCGCTGACCGATCCGTTCATCAGCGGGTGGTCAGAATCGATGATCAAACGGTCCTCAACCGTTATTGGGACACCCTGACGACACCTCGTCCCGAAGCCTACCGGGTAGAGTTTGAATTGGGAAACGAAGCCCGGCGGATTGGCGTCGATGCCGAGGCTATGCATCAGCACGTCCGGGCCGCCTGTGAGTCGGGCTGGGACTTTTCGAGCCGGTGGCTGGCCGACGAAAAAACGATGCCTTCCATTCATACTACCGACATTGTACCTGTCGATTTAAACTGCCTGCTTTATTTTCTGGAAACCGTATTGCACGATAACAGCGCCCAAAGCAGCACCTCGGAGCCTTTCAATGGAGAACTAGCTCAACAGCGGCAACAGGCCATTCAGCGCTTGTTCTGGAACGAAGAGACAGGTTTTTTTCATGATTACGACATTGTTGCTCAGCAGCAAACCCCATCTATCACTTTGGCGGGTGTATTTCCTCTCTTTTTTAAACTAGCTACTCCCGAACAGGCCCGCCGGATTCATGACCGCCTGAAAGCCGATTTTCTGCAAGCGGGCGGTTGGGTGACGACGTTGAATCAGACCGGCCAGCAGTGGGATTGGCCGAATGGTTGGGCACCCTTGCAGTGGATCGTCTACCAGAGTTTGCTGAATTATGGCTTCGTCGAAACAGCCCAGGAAGGCCGTAACCGCTGGCTGGCCTTGAATGATAAAGTGTTTAAAGCGACGGGTAAAATGACCGAGAAATACAACGTCGTGGATGCCTCGTTGACAACGGGCGGGGGAAAATATCCAAATCAGGATGGCTTCGGCTGGACGAATGGCGTATACCTTGCATTAGCGAAAGACGTCCATACCCGTTCGTAATCGTCCGCCCTTACAACCGCTGATTGACATTCTCAACGGTTCGTACCAAACTATTTGCAACCCTGTTCAGCGTCTGCTAGTTTAGGGTATACAAACGTTATTAATCTATGACCCCGCTTCGTAAACACACCGTTCTTAAACGCGTTAAAGACATTACACTCAGCGCAACACTTAGTCTGGCCCTGCTCAACGGTTCGGCTTTACTGCAAAGCTGCGGTAACAATCGGAGCGATGAGAATGAAACCGAACAAACCGAAACGAGCTTCCGACGCGGTGTCCGAACATACATTACGGAAACAGCGCCGGGCAATTTCAAGATCACGGACGAAGAGCAGGCTGACCCAGACAAGGCTGGCGCGATTGTCAACTACTACGATGGTCACCGCGATACGCTAAGCGTCGAAGCGGCTAAACGCTTGGTTGAATCCGATCAGTCGACCCGTACCTACCTCCAAAATCCTGGTGCCTATAGTGCTCACCACAGCAACGGTCTGGCCAATGCCTTGCTTTGGGGAGGATTGGGCTATATGCTGGGCCGTTCGACCGCTCCGCAGTACCGGGCCGACGAACGGCGCTACGGGTCCGGATTTTATACGACTCCGGGTCAGTACGAACGCTCCCAACAGATTCGGGAGAATGTACGAACCTCACGCGTGGTGCGTACGACACGACCATCGGGAGGGCGGAGCGGTTTCTTCGGTGGGCGCAGTCGCGGCTTCTCGTCCTAACTCGGTAGCTGTCAAACCAGTTGCTCAAATGTTCCTTGTTCGCTGGCCTTTCTCCGTACAGAGGATGTACAAGCAAGGCGACTTTTTGCCTATATTTACGGCCGAACCGAATTAGTTACTATGTCGGCTACCAATCCTTCTGCCGTCTATTTTCGTGGTTTTAACGGAGTTCGTTTTCTGGCAGCCTCGTCGGTGGTGTTCCATCATATCGAGCAATTTAAAACGATCTTCGGCTATACCGATACATTTACCAAGACTGACGAACACCCGGTTGTTTACCAGGCCGGGCGTTTGGGTGTTGCTTTGTTTTTCGTGCTGAGCGGCTTTCTGATCACGTATTTATTACTGGCAGAAAAGCAGTCGTCGGGTCGGATTCATATCAAAAACTTCTATATCCGACGTGTACTGCGGATATGGCCGCTTTATTTCTGGGTTATCGGATTAAGCTTTTTTGTCTTTCCGCATATTCCCGCGCTGCATATCCCCGGTATCTCCGAATATGCCTACGACCATTTCTGGCCTAAACTGGCCCTCTTCGGTATCGTCATGCCCAACATTGCCCTGACGCTATACCACGAAATGCCACTTTGCTCGCATACCTGGTCCATCGGGGTCGAAGAACAGTTTTACCTCATCTGGCCGTGGCTGATCGGTAGTCTGCGTCCGCGCCGGACCTTGTTGGTTTTGGCCAGCATCGCTCTTGTTCTGGCAGGTGGCTTTTTCTGGTTGCGGTACGGTCCCGGCTTGACGGCTCCGCAGGCGGGTACAACGATGTTGCTGATTTCCGATTTTCTGGCTCACTTCCGCATCGGCACGATGGCTATCGGTGGTATTGGTGCGTATCTGGTTTTCAAGAAACATCCGATTCTGAATTTCCTGTATCAGAAACCCGTCCAATGGCTGGTGTATGCGGTGCTGGCAACCATGCTGGCGATGGGCGTTCGGATTCCCGGATTAAACTACGAAGGTTACGCGCTGTTCTTTGTCTTTCTGCTGATGAACCTGGCCGCGAACCCAAATTCGGTGATCAACCTCGAAAACCGGCTTTGCAACTTTATGGGTAAGATTTCGTACGGGCTGTACATGTACCATCCTATCGCGATTGTCCTGTGCCTGTACGTTATCCGGCAGTTTATGCCGTACAGCTTCGGTTTCTCCGTCCTACTTTACGTGACCAGCTACGCCTTGACAACGTTGGTAGCCTGGCTCTCGTACGAGTATTTCGAGAAACAGTTCCTAAAGCTGAAAGACCGTTTTGCTCCCGGTGACAAACCCGTTGTCAAGCCACAAACGGCACGCGTTTAGCCCCTATCGTCACTTGCTAGTTTGATCAAATCATAGCGGTATAGCATAGCCCCGGTTGTGGTGGTGTCGGTTTTGAGAAACCGACACCACAGTATGTGGGTGAGCCCCCACCGACTTCAACTCGATCCACAGTATTCTCTTAAATCGCGGGGCGTTTGTTGAACCAGGGTCGGGCTTGCTCCAACTGACCCGCTAATCGAAACAAGGTTGCTTCGTCGCCGAGTTTGGCGGCAAACATGACGCCGATGGGCAGACCGTCAGGCGACCAGTGTAACGGTATAGACATGGACGGCTGCCCGGTCATGTTCGTGATTACCGTAAAGGAAATATATCCCAGCGACCGCTCAGCCAAATCATCCACGGTTTTGCTCCCGTTCAGGTATTTCAACGCACCCAATGAATCGACTAGTTTGAGCAGCCGTTGTTCCGAAGCCGTGTTCTGAAACGTGCCGATCGTAATGGGTGGTCGTGGCAGCGTTGGCGTCAGGAACAAATCATAGGTTTCGTGCAGCTTACCCATGCTTCTATTTAGGGAATTCCAGCGCCGTTTCTGAAAAGCAACATCGGCCGCTGAGAACCCTTCGGCTAGCCGGGCCTGTGCCCACGTGTTCAACTCGACATCGTCGCGCCGGACAGGACGACCCAGAAAATGACCCAGTTCGCGCAAAGTAGCCGCCGTTTCGCTCAATACGTTGACAAAAAAAGCTTCGGTCACGATTGTTTTCTCGTAGGGCAACGGCACCTCCTCTACCGTGTGGCCCAGACTTTCCAGCAGCCGAGCCGTTTCCCGGACCGCTTTTACACATTCGGGATCAACGGGCTGCGACTCGATAAGGGTTTGCGTTGAAAAGGCAATACGGAGCTTGCCCGGTTCCCGGCCTACTTCTTCCGTAAAGGGGCGTTCGGGCGGAGCAATACCGTACGGGTCACCGGCGAGTGGTCCGGCAACCACGTCCAGCAGTCCGGCGCTATCCCGGACGCTACGAGTTACAGCATGACCTGCTACTGCGCCATTCCACAACTCCCCGAAGCGAGGTCCAAGCGTGACCCGCCCCCGCGAAGGTTTCAGCCCAAACAAACCACAGCATGCAGCCGGAATCCGAATCGAGCCACCTCCATCCGAAGCCGTAGCCGCCGGTACAATGCCAGCGGCTACGGCTGCAGCCGAACCACCACTCGATCCACCCGGCGAATGCGTCAGCTTCCACGGATTTTTTGCCGGACCGTACAGTTTTGATTCGGTGTAGGGAGTCAGACCAAACTCCGGTGTATTCGTTTTTCCAAAAAAGACCAGACCCGAGGCTTTCAGGCGTCGAACTGCTTCGCTGTCGATGGCCGAAACATAAGTCTGGTACCCCCGACAGCCCATTTTCATGGATGTTCCTGCCCAGTCAAACTCTAAGTCTTTCAACAAAAAAGGTACACCCCGAAAAGGCCCGGACTCGGGTAAGTGGGAAGCCATTTCACGCCCTTTCTCGTACAAAGGCGTTACGATAGCGTTGAGTTGCGAATTAACCGCTTCGGCGCGGGCAATGGCCGTTTGAAGCAATTCGGTGGGTGTGACATCGCCGTTTCGAACGAGTTCGGCCAAAGCCGTTGCATCGCGTTGAACGTACTCGTCGAAGGAAAGCGCCTGCGTCGATGAGGTCTGCATGGTCTGGTTGATTACGCTTGTTTCGCAATAACATCGTCACCCGGCCCTTCTGATAGCATATCCCCCGACGATGGCGCGGTCAACCAACCATTGAACCAGCGGTCGCGCTGCTGTCGGGCCGTTGCGTCGTTGAGTTCCAGCAAACGAATTCCCCCGATGGTATCGGGCGTGGATTCTTCGTACAGAACCGTTAAGCCTACCCAGGCCAGGTATTCGTTTAGTTTTGTTTCAAGCGGCTGATTGCCGAAAATACACAAGTCGTAGTACCAATCCAGTGATTCGCCCGCCACGGTTTCGGTAATGGTTCGGTAATCATCCAGCGTATAGCCGACGAACGGCTTGCCGAACTGCTGCCACATCATCCGCATCACATCGTCCAGCGAACGGGCATGATCGGTCCGCTGGCGAATGTGCAGATCCAGAATCAAAGCCGCAATGGCTCCTTTGTGATAAACCGACACTTTACGGTCCGGTACGCCTTTGTCGTAGCCATCCAGCCATAAATCCCACGAGGACTCGACCAGTGACTGAAACGCCCGTCCGTTCGCTTCGAAGTGGCGTTTGAACAGAACCTGCAATTCTTTGAGGTACGCTTCATCGTTGAAAACGCCCGACTGCCGGAGCATCAGATCGCCGTAGTAAGTCGTGACCCCTTCGGCCACAAAGCAGGTGGGAAAGTAATTTTCTTTCGTAAAATCGTAGGGTAACAGCTCGGTAGGCCGAATCCGAATGATGTTCCAGGCATGAAACAACTCGTGCGAAGATACCCCCAGCAGATCAACGTACAAGCCTTCGCCTTCGTCGTTCGGGCCGAGCACCAATACCGTTGAATTGCGGTGTTCAACACCATGATAATAGGGCACTGGTAATACCAACGTCAGGAAATGGTACTCCTGTTCGGGAAATTCACCGTACAGCGCCAATTGCTTTTCCGAGAAGCGGCTGAAATCGTCTATAATCCGTTCGGCATCGAACGTGTAGTCGCCATCGCTCCGCCGACCGCCCTGAATCCAGACATGAAACGAAACGCCATTGACTTCGTACTGAACGTGCTGTATAACAGGGGCAGCGATTAGGGGACAGTCTACCAATGCGTAAAAATCCGCTGCACGAAGCGTCTTTTCGTCGACCTGCGTTAGTCCACAAGCAATTGTCCAGCCGTCGGGAATCGCCAGTTCAAGCGTACAAGGCTCATCAATGCGCCCCTCCGCGTACAAACAAAGATTGACGGGGTTGACGTACAACAGCGAATCGCTTATAAAACTGCTGCCCGCGTTGAGCAAGTTAGGCGTCGATAACAGCGAATAGTAGTTGTACCGTATGGTCAGTTCTGTAGCTCCATTTGTATGGACCAACCAGCGGTCTTTGGTCGTTTTCCGAAACGGTAACGGCTGCCCGGTCTTATCAACAATCTCAAACCGCTGAATATTTTTGGCAAATTGCTGCAATTCGTATCGTCCGGGTCGCCAGGCAGGCAGTTGCAACTCCACTTCAGACTGGTTCTGGATTCCGGTTAGATGAGCGTCAACGGCAATATAATGAGGCAAAATTGGATCAGCAGACAAACGATAATGCATAGGCGCGAGCAGAAAGGGTGACTGAGTAACTAACTCGCTTAAAGATAAAACGTTTTTCAGAAAAGGGGCTTGGTAAACTGCGTCTATTCTCCTATCTTTGCGGACTCATTTGGAAAACAAGGGTTTTAGGAAGATATATCATGAAAAGAACGTACCAACCATCGAACCGGAAGCGGAAAAACAAGCACG
Organism: Spirosoma oryzicola; assembly: GCF_021233055.1. Lineage (NCBI taxonomy): Bacteria > Pseudomonadati > Bacteroidota > Cytophagia > Cytophagales > Cytophagaceae > Spirosoma > Spirosoma oryzicola. The sequence continues at coordinate 5,004,873 of NZ_CP089538.1, forward strand.
GCTTCCGCGAGCGGATGTCAACCGCTAATGGCCGCAAAGTGTTGGCCGCACGCCGGGCCAAAGGCCGTCACAAACTGACCGTTTCGGACGAGAAAAAAGGCGAACGCTTTAAGATCTAATCGTTTTACTTAGCTGTTATTTGGTTTTCAGTTCGTAGTGCTACAACCGCTCGGATTCCTGAAAACTACGAACGTTTTATGCAGCAAACCTTTACCAAATCGGAGCGGCTTTGCAGCAAAAAAATATTGGGTGAACTGTTTAAGAAAGGTAGTGCGACCAGCGCCCAGACGGCGCGGACGTTCTACCTTTTTCCGTTTCGGATGCTTTATCTGCCACACCCCGAACCCCATAACCAAGACGGGCCTCTCCTGCCCGCCATTGTCATTACGGTAAGCAAACGAAACTTCAAACGCGCTGTTGACCGCAACCTCATCCGTCGGCGCGTTCGCGAAGCGTACCGCCTGAACAAGCACCTTATTCCCTCTGGTCAGTCCTCTCCTGCCTACATTGCGTTTCTCTATACCGCCAAACAGATTATTTCGTTTGAAGAAATAGAAAAAGGTATGAAATTAGCTCTGAAAAAAATGTAATTTCGGTAGTTACTCCGTTGTAGTACGTACGCGGGCACTTTGTCCAAATCAGACTTACCTATTCCTTTACCTATTAGGTACTTATTTTTCAGACTCACGGCTTGAACCGGCTCTGTATTGCCAACTAGTTATGAAAAAACACTGGAAAACCCTTGCTCTGGCCGGTGCGCTGGCCGGAAGTGTGTCGCTGGTAGCGATGAAAACCGACGACCGGTTCTTTGAGATCGCCCGCAACCTCGACATCTACGCAACCTTGTTCAAAGAACTGAACATGTATTACGTTGATGAAATAAATCCGAATCGAATGGTGAAAACCAGCATCGACGGTATGCTGAAAGCCCTCGATCCGTACACCAACTTTTTTGCCGAAGACGAAATCGAGGATTACATGACCATGACCACCGGCCGGTACAATGGCATTGGCGCTCTGATCGGTCAGCGGCAAAACAAAAGTATCGTGCTGATGGTGTACGAAGGCACCCCCGCCGAAAAAGCGGGCCTTCAAATCGGCGATGAGATTCTGAAAATTGACGGCATCAGCATCGCCAATCGGAAAGACGCCGATCCGGGCAAACTGCTCAAAGGACAAAACAACACGAGCGTCAAACTAACGATTCAGCGTTACGGTCAGAAAGCGCCACAAGACCTGACCGTCAACCGCGACGTGGTAAAAATGACGAACGTGCCTTACTACGGCATGATCTCGGAAGACGTTGGCTACATCGACCTGAAGGATTTTACGGCTACGGCTTCGCGTGAAGTCCGGACGGCGTTTCAGGAACTGAAAGGCAAAGGCATGAAAAAGCTCGTGCTCGACGTACGCGAGAATCCGGGCGGGTTACTGAATATGGCGATCGACATCTGCAATATTTTCATTCCGAAAGATTCAGAGGTGGTAACGACCAAAGGAAAAGTAACGGAGTGGAACAAGACGTATACCGCGCTCAACCCACCGCTCGACCTTGAGGTTCCGATCATTGTACTGACCAACAGCCGCAGTGCATCGGCCGCTGAAATTGTATCGGGTGTCATTCAGGACTACGACCGGGGCGTATTGGTTGGTCAGCGCACTTATGGCAAAGGCTTGGTGCAGACCACCCGCGAGTTGTCGTTCAACACCAAACTCAAGATCACGACCGCCAAATATTATATTCCGAGTGGTCGCTGCATTCAGGCCATCGATTACAGCCATCGCAACCCCGACGGCAGCGTTGGTAAAATCCCGGATTCGCTCAAAACCGCGTTTAAAACCAAAGCCGGACGTGTGGTGTACGATGGCGGGGGTGTCTTACCCGATGTCGTAGTCGAAGCGCAGACGCCGACGCCCATCGCGCTTAGTTTGACCAACAAAGGGCTGATCTTCGATTATGCCGTTAAATACCGGCACGAGCATCCGAGCATCAAACCCGCCCGCGAGTTTCACCTGACCGACGCCGAGTACGCAGACTTTGTGAAGTGGGCCAGCGACAAAGAGTACGATTACACCACGCAGGTCGAGAAAGACCTTGGTACGCTCGAAGCATCGGCCAAAAAAGAAAAATATTTCGATCAGATTCAGGACCAGCTGAAAGCGTTGAAAACAAAGGTGTCGCACAGCAAAGATGCAGATATGATGACGTTCAAAACCGAACTCCGGACGTTGCTGGAACAGGAAATTGCGGGTCATTACTACCTTCAGAAAGGGCTGAAAGAAGCGTCGTTTGCTACCGATCCTGAACTCAAGGCCGCCCTTGCGCTCTTTAAAGATATGAGTCGTTACACGGCAACGCTGAAAGGAACCAAATAACCGTATCCGGATTACCGGCGTGATGCTAGTTGACAATTGATTCTGGTCAGTTGTCAGCTAGCATTCATCATTTATCATTCTATGCTTATTTTATCGCTTGATACATCGACAGCAGCCTGTAGCGTTGCTTTGCACAAAGACGGCACGTTGCTAGGCTGTTACGAACTATTCACCGAACGTACGTCGGCGGCCATGCTGACAACGCTGATCGACAATGTGGTAGCACAGGCCGGGTTTAGTTTATCGCAGCTCGATGGGGTAGCGGTGGCGAAAGGTCCCGGCTCCTATACTGGGTTACGCATTGGCGTCTCAACCGCCAAAGGACTTTGCTTCGCACTCGACAAACCCCTGTTGGCAATTAACACGTTAGCGGGCATGGGCGAACAGTTGCGTGCGTACTATTCAAGCGATTACCTACTTTGCCCGATGATTGATGCGCGTCGGATGGAAGTGTATTGCGCGCTGTTTTCGACCTCAGGACAGGAAGTAGCACCAACCTCGGCGCACATCATTGATGAACAGTCGTTTCAGGATTGGCTAACCAAAAGTCCGGTTGTGTTTTTTGGCGACGGGGCCGCTAAATGCCAGGCACTGCTCGGTCAAAATTCAAACGCCTTCTTTCCTGAAGAACTTGTTGTTCCGTCGGCCCGAACAATCGGGAAACTAGCCACAGAAGCGTTTGCAGCCGGATCATTCGAAGATATCAATACGTTCGAACCTTTCTACCTGAAAGACTTCATGACAACGCAGCCCAAAAAAGCGGTTCTCTAAGCCTATGGTTTTTCAGATTACAGCAAGGTTGATTCTATTCGAAGCAACCTTGCTGTAATCTGAGGTTTTTCTCCTTATTTCGCCCCGACAACCGTCCCCTTTCCGCTCTCGTGCAGATTATCGTTGACATTGGCAATACCGACGCTGTCTTCGGACTTTATAACCAAACACATTGGCAACACATCTGGCGAACCCCCGCCCGGCACGACGAGTCAGCGGAATCGTATGAGGCTCGGCTGCGGCTGTGGTTGCTCGAAGCCAATCTTCCATTGAGTAGCGTCCACCTTACGGTTCTTAGTAGCGTTGTACCTACGCTGACGCCCACGATGCGATCAATGCTAGGCGAACTGTTTGGCTTCGAACCGATTGTGGTGGGTCCGGGCATCTACCCGTTGCTCCCCCTCGAAATTCTGAGGCCGCACGAAATTGGTGCCGATCTGGTAGCGAATGCCCTGGCAGCTTACACACGTTACCAACGAAATTGCGTTGTTGTTGACTTTGGTACAGCGCTGACCTTCACAACCGTTTCGGGCGAAGGAAAAATTATTGGGGTTGCTATTGCGCCGGGGCTCAAGACAGCCATTCGTTCGTTGTTTGCCAATACGGCACAGCTACCGGAAGTTCCTATTGAAGTACCCGAATCGGCGCTGGGTACGAGTACGACCCATGCTATCCAGGCGGGTGTTGTCTTGGGTTACGAGGGTCTCGTTCGTTCGCTTTTAGACCGTATTCGTGCGGAGTTGGATGGTGACTGCCTGGCGGTTGCCACGGGGGGGCTATCGGGTCGAATTCCTTCTTTGCGAGATGCCTTTACCGATATTGTGCCGTCATTAACCCTCGATGGCGTTCGTCTAATTGGTGAAACGGTGACCGAATCTACTAAGTAGTATTATAACCATCATAAGGAAACCAACGAGGCAGTGGTCACAATCGCTGCCTTGTTGGTTTTTGGCTTTCAAATGCCAAAAACCCCCACACCGCTTCCAATTTTTTTTGTTACGTCGCAGATTTTCAAATTCTGGCAAATAACCGCATATCCTTCTGATTTATAGACGTTAATCTATATAAAATTCAACAATAGTTCAGAGATTTAAAATATCTTCTACATATAAATATTCAATTTAATAGCAAATAAGTACCATTACATAAGTACTATCAGTAAACCACCGCCCACACATGCATTTTCAGGTTCACTAGCCATTAGGTAAGCACACATAATTCGGATCTGAAAGCAGTGAACATGAAAAAATATATCCTCCTGGCGATCGTTTGGCTCATTGCTGTAGAGACCCAAGCTACCGCTAAAAACACGTGGAATCGTGGTGAACTATCGCTCATCAATGGTACGGTTTTAACAGGCGATCTAAGCTATAACTGGCGCGCCGAGATTGTGCAGTATCGGGACGGAAATACCATAAAGGCATTCTCTGCTTTACAGGTGCGCGAATTCAAATACTTTGACGTTGACCAGAACACGCTACGCAAATTCATTGTGGCCGATCAACCTGATAAGTCAAGTCGTCATCGCTTATTTCTGGAAGAGTTTGGTGTTGGGTCGATGATGATTTACCGGCAGCTCCGTCATGCCCGCGATCCAATCCACATTGGCAATCCGATGAATACCTCCATCGATGACAAATCGCCCAAAAGCCTTGATCGCTACGTTTATTACATTTACGAAGGCGATCAAATGACTAGTTTGACTGATTTTAACACCGAGCTATGGCCACGCATGAAGGCAGAGTTTGACGATGAACTTACTCATTACTCGGCAACGATACAGGCCAATTTTTCCAGCACTTTAACCCGCTTACTACTCATTGCTCAGTATAATCAATTGAAGGCCCGCGCTAACCAGTTGACTATCTCCCATTCTGATTTGCAGCCAACTAGCCTCGACTAATTTTTCGACATATAGTACAAAAAAAGCACCTTACAGATAGGTGCTTTTTTTGTACTATTTTAAGCTTAAGAAGCCCGGCTAAAAAAATACGGGGCCACACGATAAATGGCTAGCCCTGAATCGATTTAAGCAAAAAACTAAATAATCCAATAAGGTCCTTTTTTTCGTCTGTCAATTCTATTCTGTCTACGCATAGTGTAAAAGGCAGGAATAGGACAATTTTAGCGCTGACAACTAGATACTTACCGCTTGGTTAACTTACCAGAAGAGTTCACCCGTTTCCAGCTTAAAAATAAGCATGAGAACCGACAAGTCTTTTGTTCAATTAGCCAACAGCGGTTATGAAAAACGTATACTCATTTGCAGTAATAGTACTTATTGTCTTTTTCTCTTCAGGGACTGTTGTCTCAGCTCGACCAGATGCTGTTTGGCGTAAAGGACAATTAACACTTATCAGTAAAGTCGTGCTTGATGGCGATTTGTCCTACAACTGGTCTACCGAAGTAGTTTCCCTACGTCAGGTCGATGGCCGCGTTCGGGCGTTTTCGGCGCATCAGGTTCAAAAGTTTAGCTGGTTTGATTACGACGAGCATAAACAGCGTACTTTCCTTGCCTTGTCAGCAGCACTCAGCAATCAACCCGAACCCGCTTTTTTTGAAGTTTGTACGGATGGTGCCTTGTCGGTAGTTCGTCGGCTGCGTCGTCCGCATGGTTTGTTTAAGCATGCATTTAGCCATCCGGCTTATTATCACGATCAACCCACCCTCGCCCAGAATTTCGACCATTTTGATTACTTTGTGTACGATGCTGGCCGTCTGCGGGAGTTCAGTAAATTTTATATAGACATCTACGAGCCACTTATGACCACATACCAGCAGGAATTACGGACTTACACAACGACTCGCAACATCAATGAACGTTCCCTGCTTGGTCGGCTGGTACTCGTAGATCGTTACAACTATTTGGTACAGCAAGACCCCAAAACAGCCTCAGCCAGAGAAAGACAGTACGTAGAGGAATAAGCTGCGTTAGTTATCCGTAGACGCTTCGGGCTCGTCTTTAGTACTATCTTTCGACCGTTTTTTTCGTTTCCGAAGCGCATCATTTAGCAGGAATTCAATCTGTCCATTCACGCTCCGGAATTCCTCCTGGGCCCAGCCCTCCAGCTCCTTCAGGGTTTCGGGATGAATTCGCAACACGAAAGCTTTTTTTTCTACAGCCATAAAAGCAAGCGGTTCAGCAGCGGAAGCCAATCAGAGACTGGCTTCCGCTGCTGACTATTTTTTCTCATCTAGGCGTATAACGTCCCTGCGTTTACCACGGGGCTTACTGATTTTTCACCGCACAATACAACGAGCAGGTTGCTCACCATGGCGGCTTTACGCTCTTCATCCAGCTCAACCACCCCTTTTTCTGCCAACCGGGTCAACGCCATCTCGACCATACCAACCGCTCCTTCGACAATCTGTTTCCGGGCGGAGACGACCGCTGTAGCCTGCTGCCGTTGAAGCATGGCTCCCGCAATTTCGGGCGCATAAGCGAGGTGACTGATGCGCGCTTCCATTACCCACACCCCCGCCTGATTCAGTCGCTCATCCAACTCCTGTTCCAGAAATTTATTGATCTGACCGGTATTGTCGCGCAGCGTCACCGTCTCGTGCTCGTCTTCAATGTTGTCGTAGGCGTGTGAACTAGCCAAAAACCGGACAGCCGCTTCGGATTGAACCTGAACAAAATTCACGTAATTATCAACGTCAAACAAAGCTCTGGCTGTATCGGACACCTGCCAGACGACTACAGCCGCAATTTCGATGGGGTTCCCCATCTTATCGTTTACTTTCAGGGTTTGTCCGTTCAGGTTGCGCGCCCGTAAACTGATCTTGCGTTTACTGTATAGTGGATTTACCCATTGCAAACCTGTTTTCTTGATTGTCCCGACATAATCGCCGAAGAAAGTAGCCGCCAGCCCTTCGTTCGGATAAATGATGATAATTCCTTTCAGAATAAAAAAGCCAACGATTACCAGCACAATCGACGGAAGGGGGCCATACTCCCTTCCCACCAGGTAAAGCAGAAGTCCAGCCAGGGCCAGACATAACAAACCGATTAACAAAAACAGATAACCAGACGCAGACGTAAGCTTTTTCTCTTGCATAATTGTAAGCAATAAGGTCAGGAAGTGATATCATTTTGATAACATAATAGTAGCACCTCTGTTCTTAACGACCAGTAGTTTTTGTACGAACGGCTGGGATCAAGGATGAGCTTCTCTTAATGACATACAACTAAAGAGTCCGGGTAGAAGCATAGCCTGTATGCTTCTACCCGGACTTTCGCCGTTTTTTCGGAATGTATGCTTTTTAATTCTGTACGTCCAGCACCTGAAGCGTTTGGCGCGTAACCCCAATCCGATACACGGGGGTTTCCTTATAGCGAGAGGCAATAATAAACTGGGTGTCTAGCATATGCGGAGCAAACAGATCGTGTAACAACTGCGGGTTGTTGTTATCTTTCGACAAATGCGCCATCAAGACATGGCTCATAAAAGCGGGCTTGTGCGCTTTAAAAAGATCCAGCGCCTGTTGATTCGATAAATGGCCTTTGTCGCCCCGCACTCGATGCTTGAGGTAGTACGGATAACTGCCCCGCTCCAGCAAGTCATCGTCGTAGTTCGCTTCCAGGAACGCAGCGTGGCATTGACTAAAATGACGAATAACGTGTTCGCAGGGCGCGCCGATATCGGTAAATACCCCAACCTTGGTGTCCTGGTAGGCAATCAAAAAGCTGTGCGGGTCCGAAGCGTCATGCTGCTTGGGAAAGGCCGTAATACAGAGTTCGCCAATCCAGACGGGTTCGTATCCGCGCAAGGGCTTGACCGGAAACGACTGTACGGGTAATCGTGCGCTGGTTAATGTACCGGATGTAATAAAAACGGGTAGCTGGTATTTCTTAGCCAGCTGGGCAATGCCGCGAATATGATCCGAATGCTCGTGGGAGACAAAAATAGCTTTTACCGTTTCCATCGACAGACCCAATCGCTCCATCCGGCGTTCGGTCTCCCGGCACGAGATACCAGCGTCAATCAAAACAGCCTCCTGCTCGTTGCCAACGTAGTAGCAGTTGCCGTTGCTACCTGAATTTAAGGAGGTAATAAACAATTCCATATGAATGCAAGGTAACGACTTTTCAGAAATTGATTTCCGTACAATAGCCGTTGCGTAAAGCTTATTGAACAGCCGGTTTAATCAGGCGCACAACGCCATTAATGAACCAGCCCTTTCTCATTCCAGACTAACAGTCTATGGCTAATGACTAGTTCGTTTTGGGTCGATCGAAATACTGTCGCATAAACAGCAGCTGGTACTGAACAGCGTTGTTCCAATAGGGCCAGTTGTGACCACCAGGCCGGGCAATGTAATCGTGAGGAATATTCCGTTCAAGTAGCTTATCGTGCAGGTTGTTGTTGACCCGGAAAAAGAAATCTTCGGTGCCACAGTCAATAATCAGCGCTAGTGCATTGGGTGTTAGCAAATGAAGCAGGTTGATAACCGTATTTTGCTCCCAGCGCTCCGGAAACTGGGCGTACGTTCCCAGCCGCTTCGCCATGTCCCAGTTATTCGGAAAAGGCCGGATGTCTACGCCACCACTCATACTGCCCGCAGCGCCAAAAACATCCTGATGCCGAAAGGCGAGATAAAGCGCTCCGTGCCCCCCCATACTCAAGCCCGTAATGGCCCGACCCGACCGATTCCGGATCGTTTTATAATGACTATCCACCCACTTCACCAATTCATCGGCGACGTAGGTTTCGTATTTGAACGAAGGGTCAGCTGGGCTGTCGAGGTACCAGCTGCCGAAATTACCGTCGGGACACACGATAATCACATGGTGCAGATCAGCCGCATTTTGCATGGCGGGCGCTTTTTTGGCCCAGTCGCTGTAATTTCCGCTGTAGCCATGCAACAAGTACACCACCGGCAATTCTTTATCACTGGCGTAGGTATTGGGCGTCATGACAACCGCCTTGATCGATTTCTTCATCGAAGCGCTGTACGTCTCCACCGTATCTATTTTGGCCGCGCAAGCCAGCTGTTTTCCTACTACTAAAAATCCGAAGGTCAATAAAATACGCAGGTAAAGCATTCAAGTAAGGTTTATAAACGAGGAGCTAAGTTAGGTCAGCGCGCATTATAGTTCATATTCGTAAGGCTTTAAAAGTTCGACAAGTGCTTACCGTTATTTTAAGAAAGGAATTGAAATAAGGGCAAAAGCTACTATTCGATCTTATGTCTGTAAACGCCAATCCTTTTCACTATTTTTGCGCCCTAAAATACTGGTTCGTTCATTAAATTGACCGACCGACTCATTGATAATCATGCTACTGAGCGAACAAGAGATAAACCGCCGACAAAAACGCGAAGAACTGATGCGGATGGGCATCGACCCCTATCCCGCTGAACTATTCGACGTAACAGCGACCATTGCTGATATTCGGTCCGCTTTCCAGACCGGTCCTGAAACCGAAGTAACCCCCGAAATGGACCTCTCCGGCGACGAACGCTGGGGAAATGTCCAACTAGCTGGACGATTGATGGGCTTCCGTATTATGGGTAGCGCATCCTTTGCCGAGATTCAGGATTCGACCGGACGGCTTCAATTCTATTTCCGGCGCGACGACCTTTGCCCGGACGACGATAAAACGCTGTACAACACGGTATTTAAAAAACTGCTCGACATCGGCGACATCATCGGCGTACGGGGGCACGTTTTCTCGACCAAAACCGGTGAGTTGTCCGTATACGTGAAGGAATTCAAGGTACTCAACAAAGCGCTGAGACCTTTGCCGGTTGTCAAGGAAGTGGTGAACGAGAAAGGCGAAAAAGAAGTCTACGATGCCTTTACCGACCCCGAACAACGCTACCGCCAGCGGTACGTAGACCTGATCGTGAATCCGCAAGTGCGCGATGTTTTCGTGAAGCGCACGAAACTGGTCAATTCCATCCGTCAGTTTCTAAGCCAGCGGGGCTATCTGGAAGTCGAAACCCCTATTCTTCAGCCAATTCACGGTGGCGCAACGGCCCGCCCGTTCCGTACGCATCACAACACGCTCGACATGACGCTGTACATGCGGATTGCTAACGAGTTGTACCTGAAACGGCTCATCGTTGGTGGCTACGACGGTGTTTTCGAGTTTGCGAAAGATTTCCGGAACGAAGGTATGGACCGTACTCACAATCCGGAATTTACGCAGGTTGAATTCTACGTCGCCTACAAAGATTACCTGTGGATGATGGATACCATCGAAGAGATGGTTGAAAAAGTAGCACTGGACGTTGCTGGTACGACGAAAGTAACGGTGGGCGAAAATGTTATCGATTTCAAACGTCCCTGGAAACGCCTGACCATGTTCGAAGCCATTCAGGAATACACCGGCGTCGATGTGTCGGCAATGGAAGAGGATGAACTCCGGCAAGTAGCCGAAAGTCGCGGCATCAAAGTGGACAGCACGATGGGTAAATCGAAGCTGATCGACGAGTTGTTCGGTGAAGCCTGCGAGCCAAACATGATCCAGCCGACGTTCATTACCGACTATCCGGTCGAAATGTCTCCGCTTACCAAAAAGCACCGCAGCAAACCGGGTCTGGTAGAGCGTTTCGAAGCCATCTGTAATGGTAAAGAGATTGCGAATGCGTATTCGGAGCTAAACGACCCGCTCGATCAACGCGAGCGTTTTGAAGAACAACTTCGGCTGGCCGAGCGCGGTGATGAGGAAGCGATGGCGCTGGACGAGGATTTTCTGCGCGCCCTTGAATATGGTATGCCACCAACGGCGGGCGTCGGTTTGGGTATCGACCGTCTGACGATGATCATGACCAACCAGCCTTCCATTCAGGATGTGCTGTTTTTCCCGCAGATGCGCCCCGAGAAAAAACTTGAACAATCTGACGAAAGCGAATTTGTAGCAGCTGGGGTTCCGGCGGAGTGGGTTCCAGCCGTTCAAAAGCTTGGCTTCCTTACAGTTGAGCAACTCCGTACGGCCAATCCAAACAAACTTTTCAACGACCTGGGTGGCGTACGCAAAAAGCTTAAGATGGAAGTACCGATGCCCGCCATCGCTGACGTGCGCAGCTGGACGGGCCAATAGACGGCCGGATCAACCAATTGAAAAACCCCACTTGGACGTCAAGTGGGGTTTGTTATTTTGTGGTCAGACGTAGCGATTTAGTACTCTGACTCTAATTTTTTCACTTTCACAGCGTTGAGGCCTTTTTTGCCATCAACAACTTCAAATTGAACCCGATCCTTTTCACGGATGGTGATACCGTTCAGACCAGTGATGTGGACGAAGATGTCCCGATTGGAATCGTCCTCAACGATAAACCCGTAACCTTTGCTTTCGTTGAAAAACTTTACTACACCTGTTTGCATAAAACTAACAAAAATTAAACTAATTAAACATACAAAGGGAAAAAGTAACAAAGGACGCGAAACAGGTACCAAAGCATACATCAGGCAGAACACTTGGCTGAAACTCAACGGTCTTTGTTGACAATAACGGGACATTAGTTAAAAGATAACTACTGCCCCCGCTACAACACAAAGTAAATAAATTTGTTCCAAATCCAATGCAAATGCGCGCTTTTTTTAGGTAGTTCTACGATCTTTATTGCGCTTTTCTGTGTAAACGGCAAACATTGTATAGCTTTTGTTTGTTAGCTTTGTTCGATCAGTGATACGGGAAAATCGTAACAAGGCACATACGTTACTAGAAGAAGTATGGATAAGCTCAGGTATTTCGTCGAAAAGCAGGCGTTTGGCGTTTGCACGTTACTGGGAGAGAAGATGAACATCTCGGCCAGCAGCATCCGGCTGTACTTTATCTACACCTCATTTCTGACCCTGGGGTCACCCGTCGTTTTGTATCTTATCCTGGCTTTCTGGATGGAGATGAGTAAGCACCTGCGCCGACACGCTCACCCGACCATCTGGGAGTTATAAGTCACGCAGTTCTCTAAACGTCTTCTTCCCTTTTACGAAGTATTGCCAGACAATACTATACGGGTACAACGCAACAGCCTGTTTCTGTTGTTGTCGTAAGGCTTTACGCTGGCGTCGTAAATAAGGCAAGTGACCGTAAAAGGCAAAATGCGCCCGTATGATGGCCTGCACGTCGCGCCACTGACCAACTTTCAGAAAAAGCAAGGACGATACGCCGTCCAGCACCAGCCGCAACAGGATTTTACCCCACAACCAGCCATCGGCGGGCCAGTTCTTGTACAGCATAAACAAGCTGTTCCGGTAGTTAAGATACGTTTTGTGCGGATTCGACTTGGGTAGTGTGCCCCCTCCAACGTGGTAGACCGTCGATTGCCCGCAGGCCCACACCTCGTACCCCAGCCGTTGCAGCCGCCAGCACAGATCAATCTCTTCCATGTGGGCGAAAAAGGTAGTATCGAAGCCACCAGCCTGGTGAAACAAGTCGGCCCGAACAAACAGACATGCCCCCGTTGCCCAAAACACTTGTTGATTATCGTTGTACTGCCCTTGGTCGGTTTCAAACGTGGCAAAGACACGCCCCCGGCAAAAGACATAGCCAAGCTTGTCAACGAATCCACCCGCTGCACCTGCATGCTCGAACGTATCCCGCTGGCTGTACGACAGGATTTTGGGTTGACAGGCGGCAATCTTCGGGTTGGATTCTAGCAACGACAACACCGGCGCAATCCAGCCGGGCGTCACTTCAATATCAGAGTTGGGTAGAACGTAGTAGTGAGCCCCGCCGTGATGGGTTCGGATGTATTCCAGCGCCATGTTATACCCACCGGCATAGCCACCGTTGTGGGCTAACTCAATGAGCCGAACAGCAGGAAAATTATCCTGAACGAATGCGACGGAACCGTCTGTCGAAGCACTGTCGGCCACGTAAACCGGATGACCTTCGGCGTATGCGAGCACCGTCGGCAGAAACTTGGCGAGGAACGATTGACCGTTATAATTTAAAATAACAATTGCGAGGGTATCCACGGAACTCGTTTGTGGTTTGTCGTTCGTAGCTGCGTGATAGACCAACTACGAACGACAAATTTACAAACACTTTCCTACATTAAGCCGTCCAAATTGAGGCCCGGAATATTTGGCAACAACCCTTCGGTAGCCTGACGCAGGTGCTCCCGCGCTTTGGTTTCTATATTACTCATCGCTTTATTGGTGGCGGCAACGATCAGATCCTGCAACATTTCCCGATCTTCCGGTTTGATCAGATCAGGATCAATGTCAATTGTCAGAATATGTTTCAGACCATTAACCGTCACTTTAACCAGGCCCGCTCCCGACTCGCCGGTTTCCGTAACGTTACTAAGCGTCTGTTGCGCGTCCTGCATCCGGGATTGAACTTCCTTCATTTTCCCGAACATGTCCATCATGTTCATACTGTATCTTTTTATATCTTTTGATCGGCTGTAAAGCTAGCGTTTAAACGACTCTGGCAAAAATAGGCTATCAGGCCTATCTCCTATTACCGCAATCGGGTCGTGTTTGTTTTCGTAGCACGCCGATCTCACCAAATACAGGGCAAAAAGCGTTAAAACACGAGCGACCATCCTTACCTGCTCACCTATTTCGAATACTGTTTACGACTTATAGCCAGGACAGTATCGTTCCGTATAGCGGTAGCGAACTAGCTTTCGATGGTTACCGAAATGGCAATATGATTAATACCTACTATGTGGCCTAATATCTTGGAATACAGTCACATATCCTATCTAAAAAGCCGTTCGTGCAATCACGGTTGTTCGTATGGCTAGGCGTGGATTTGGGCAAATTACAGATATCCCGTTATCTTCGATGGCGAATAGTCTCTACAAATGAAAGTAAGAAAAGCAGTTATCACCGCAGCAGCGCGCGGAGAACGGTTATATCCGGTAGCCGATACGATACAGAAGGCCATGCTCCCCGTTATCGATATCGATGGTTTGCACAAGCCAGTTATTCAAGCCATTGCCGAAGAGGCTTTTCTAAGCGGCATTGAAGAAATCTGCGTCGTCTGCGCCCCCGGCGATGGAGAACGCTACATCAATGCCTTCACGTCGTTGCGCGACAATCTGGTTAAGTCATTCAAGAACGTAGACTGGGCTCGTGAGGAAGCCGAAAAAATCGATAACCTTATCAGTCGTACACAGTTCACCGAACAGCAGGAACCGCTGGGCTACGGCCATGCCGTTCATTGTGCTAAAGACTTCGTGAACAGCGAGCCATTCCTGTTGCTGTTAGGCGATTATCTGTACATTTCTAACCTCACCAGCAAACGTTGCGCTGCCCAACTGATCGAGTTGGCTACGCAGGAAAACTGTTCGGTGTCTGCCGTCAATCCTACAATCGAACACCTAATCGGTCGCTACGGCACGCTAACGGGCAAGCACGTTCCCAACATGCCCGGCGTTTATCAGATCGAAAAAATTATTGAAAAGCCGTCCCTGAGCGTGGCCGAACTGGAACTGCAAACACCCGGTCTGCGCGTGGGTTATTACCTCTGCTTCTTCGGGATGCACGTCTTTACGCCGACGGTTTTCGATATTCTTCAGAAACAGATCGCGCAGGGAAGCACCAATGTTCTGCTTACGCCTACGTTACAGGAACTGGCCGAAACCGAAAAATACCTGGCGCTTGAAGTACAGGGTAACCGCTATGATCTGAGCGGACGCCAGGGTCTACTACGGGCGCAAATGGCTTTAGGACTGGCGGGTGTCGCTCACGACGAAACACTAACGTCGATGGTAGAGCTTCTGGCCGAAACCAATACGCGTAAGGCAAAACTGGTTCAGTAGCCGTTGACCGCCAATTTCCATCTCCAACAAGCCAAGGCGTCTACCCGCTTATAAAAGAAGGCCACATGAATGTTTTCATCGAAACAATAACCTCCACTGATCCCACTACACGAAACCGATCCTTTTTTGAGTTAAGCCGCAATTTATCCGCCAATAATCTACTAAACGCCCTGCGTGAACTGGACGACTTTCGAAAGTCCACGCCGAACTTATACGATAAAGTTAGAGCGATTCTCTTTTTATACGCTGGTTTCCGCTTTTTCCTGATGGAAGCCAAAGAGACGCCCAGTATTGGCAAAATCCCCTACGCGGGTTTCGAGGATTTATTGGCTCGCCGGTTCGAGCAGGCAATTGCGACATTCTTGCAGGATCTGGATCGGCAAGGCCCCAGCGCTCCATTGTTCAGTGCGCTGGCGGATAGCTACCATCATCTGTCTTTCCAGATTCTAGCCGATCAGGTTCGGAAAAGCGTTCGCTCGAGCAAAGGCAATCAGTGGATGTTCCGCGTTGGCCATCAGGACGAACACCCCATCCGTATTCATCCCAAGTTGCTCCAACGGGCGGAAAATTCTCTTTTCTATCCTGTTCTGCACGAGCAAACCTCCGTTCGGATGGATTTGACGCACAGCGGCTGGTCGGATATTTTCTTTCTGGGAATGGATTACCCCGAAGGTGCTCGGGTCATCAATATTTCCATTGACCTCGGCGTATTCGGGCGCGACAAAGACATTCGTCCGCCCCTGCATTGCTACGTCCGCGTTATTTCGGAGCCGGTCCTGCGCCTGACCAGCGTTGACCTGAACACAACGAAAGACGTTCATGATCTAGCCGACCTGTTCAATTTTGGAAACGATTACCTCAGTCTGGTGAAAGCCGGGGTTATCGCGTCGGGCCTGATTCCACCCTCGTTTGAAGGAACCAATCAGTCGCTGGCTGCTATTCTGGCCCGGATTGTCGCTCCTGGCATGGGTATCGAACTCGTCACGAAGGTCAACGACATTCCGAAAGGATCACGGTTTGCGGTTTCGACCAACCTGCTGGGTTCCATCATTAGTCTGCTGATGCGGGCTTCTGGACAGACGCGCAATCTGGAAGGCGGTCTGGAAGAAAGTGAACGCCGACTGGTCGCATCACGCGCCATTCTAGGCGAGTGGATTGGTGGTTCGGGGGGCGGCTGGCAGGACTCCGGCGGTGTTTGGCCAGGCATCAAAGCCATTCAGGGTACGTTCGCGCAGGAAGGCGATCCCGAATTTGGTATCAGCCGGGGTACGTTGCTCCCTCGTCACCGCGTCTTGCAGGGCGACGATGTGCATCCCGACATTGAGCAAAAAATCATGAACTCGCTGGTGCTGATGCACGGCGGTATGGCGTCTAACGTCGGCCCGATTCTGGAAATGGTTTCCGAGAAATACCTGCTCCGGGGTGATAAAGAATGGGCCGCCCGTCAGCAAACAAACCAGATTTTCGATAACATCCTGGGTGCTATCAAAGAAGGCGACATCAAGAAGCTGGGTGCCAACACCGCCCGCAACTGGGAATATCCAATCAAGACGATTATTCCCTGGGCGTCTACGTACTTTACCGAACAGCTCATCGCCAAAGCCAAAAAGCAATTCGGCGATGACTATTATGGCTTCCTGATGCTTGGCGGTATGTCGGGTGGCGGTATGGGAATGTTTGTTAATCCCGATCACTACGAAGACTACAAGATGCGGGTGCTGGACATTCTTCGGACAACCAAGAATGAACTCTCCGATTCGCTACCCTTTGCGGTGGAGCCTGTGGTCTACAACTGGACGATCAACAAAAAAGGCACCTGGTCTACCCTGCATGAAGGTAATGATGCCCTGATGCCGGAACAGTATTACGGTATTCACGTGTCAGAACTGGTGCGCAAAGATCCTAGCTCAATTCCGTACGTCCGCCGGGCCGAAATCGATTATTTTACGACCTACTGCGAGCAGAATAACCAGGCGTATCCGCTGTTGCGTACCATCGTCAGTAATCTGTTTAAGGTATCGGACCCTACCTCACAGGGTAATCGTAGCGCCGAAAACGAGAAAGCTGACCGGATTAAGAAAGAAAACGGTTTCGACTTCATTCAGCACGAAGAGATTCGGGAGGAATTGCAAAAAGGCCGAATTGGATTGGCCCGTAACCGCCTGCCCGTTGAAACCTTAATTGAGGATGTTCTCCCCGAAGAAATTGCCCAGCTCGATGCGTTAACGGCTTTGGCCAGCGCGGGTGAAGAAGCCATCCGATCCGGAAAGGTAGCCGTACTAAGCCTAGGGGCGGGTATAGGAAGCCGCTGGACAAAAGGAGCCGGTGTGATTAAAACCATCAATCCGTTTGTCGAGATTGAGGGGGTACACCGAAGCTTTCTGGAAATTCACATGGCCAAATCGCGGAAAGTGGCCGAGCGGTATGGCGCTACGATTCCTCATGTCGTGGCGACCAGCTATCTGACCCACGAACCGATTCGAAAAAAGCTGGAACAAACCCGCAACTTCGGTTATCCGGGTCCTACCTTCCTGTCACCGGGGCGTTCCATCGGCCAGCGGTTTGTGCCGACCGAGCGCGATCTGCGGTTTATGTGGGAAGAGATGCCTCAGGAAACGCTCGATGAGAACAAGCAAAAAGTGCGGGACGCGGTGCGGCAAGCGATGATCGGCTGGGCTAAGTCGAAAGGCGAAGGCTCCGATTACGTCGATAACATCGCTGGCCAACGGTTTTCTCCGCTGGGTCACTGGTATGAGTTGTCGAACCTATTGCGGAATGGTACACTGGCGAAGCTCCTTGCCGACCACCCGCAGGTAGAAACGCTGATGCTTCATAATATTGATACACTCGGTGCGGACGTTGATCCGGTGGCGCTGGGGTATCACCTCGAATCAGGCAACGTACTCTCGTTTGAGGTTGTCCCGCGTCGGATCGAAGACCGTGGGGGTGGACTGGCTCGGGTCAATGGCCATATCCGCCTACTCGAAGGCTTGGCTCAGCCCCGCGAAGAAGACGAGTTGAATCTGAGCTACTACAATTCAAATACGACCTGGATTCAGATTGATCCGCTGCTCCAACTGTTTGGATTGACACGCGAGGATCTACAGGCAGGCGATGAAGCGCAACTTGCCAAAGCGGTACGTAGCGTTGCGCACCGCATTCCTACGTATGTCACCATCAAGGATGTGAAATACCGCTGGGGACACGGGCAGGAAGACATTTATCCCGTGGCGCAGATCGAAAAACTGTGGAGCGACATGTCGGCACTGACCGATGTTAAATGTGGCTATATTGTAGTGCCCAGATTCCGGGGACAGCAGTTAAAAGATCCCGCTCAATTGGATTCGTGGGTTACTGACGGTAGTAAAGACTACGTTAGCTCCCTGTGTACGTTCACCGAAGTTCAGTCGTAACAGTCAAAAGTTTCGATAGGGCGTAACCCGTATAAGCGGCTTTGAACAGAAGTCACGCATACGGGTTACGCCCGCTTTATTTTCTTCAGGCGTTTCTAGCCTGCAATGTGCCATTGTTTTTCTGGGCAAAGCAATTATCCAAGTACCAAGCCCGCACCACAGAGCCGTTTAAAGCCATCCCTTTTCACGTTCTTTGCAGCTTATTAACGTACATTGCGCGTGAAGGAACGTGTATCCCGGCATTTTCGTCTCTTTTTCAAATCCGAATCATCGAGTGGTAGTGTCCTTTTCGGCTGTGTTATCGCGTCGTTAGCACTGGCAAATTCGCCGTTGGGTAGTGCATTCGAGAGGATTCTGGCGCAGGAAATTGGCTTTATTACGACGCACCTGGCGCTTAGGTACCCCATTCTGCTCTGGATCAACGACGGCCTGATGGCTGTTTTCTTTTTGATGGTCGGCCTCGAAATCAAGCGGGAAGTAGTACAGGGCGAACTGGCTTCGTTCAGAAAAGCCGCCTTGCCCGTTCTAGCTGCGCTAGGCGGGGTTACTGTTCCGGCTATGATTTATTTATTAATCAATTCCGGCACTACTACAGCGGGCGGCTGGGGTATTCCCATGGCTACCGATATTGCTTTTGCCTTGGCTATTATCCGGTTACTGGGCAACAAAGTCCCGGCTTCGTTAAAAATCTTTCTGTCGGCGCTGGCTATTACCGACGACCTGGCGGCTATTCTGGTAATCGCTATTTTTTATTCTGCCGATATCCATGGTTTGTACCTGGCCTATGCAGGAGTTATTCTGTTGCTATTGCTGACGTTTAATCGTCTGGGTGTAACAAATCTTGCCTTTTATCTGCTACCGGGCATGGTGATGTGGTACTTCATCCATCATTCGGGTATTCACGCTACGATCGCTGGCGTAGCTACGGCTTTTACCATACCAATTACACAGCAAGCAGCCAAATCTCCCCTGGAAAAGCTGGAACGTGCGCTGCTAAGACCAGTCAACTTTTTTATTATTCCTCTCTTCGCGCTGGCAAATACCACTATTCGTTTCGAACAGGGCATGATCGAGGGCCTTACGACACCGCTGGGAATAGGCATTGTACTGGGTTTACTGATCGGAAAACCGTTGGGCATTTTTTTATTCTCCTTTTTATCGGTGAGAACAAACCTGTGTGAACTACCCACAGGAGCGCATTGGAAACACCTTGCAGGAGTAGGAATCCTGGGTGGTATTGGATTTACTATGTCGATTTTTATAACGTTTCTGTCCTTCGCCGACCAGCCTCAATTGCAGACAGCCGCCAAATTTGCCGTGCTTACTGGCTCCGTTTTATCGGGCGGCATAGGCTATTTTTCCTTGCTGGTGATATCAAAATAATAAACTTGCTGAGCATAATCCTTAGTTTATTATACTCACCGATCAACAACTTTTTTCTTGATAATTAGTTACTTACACCAGAAGTGAATTCTTAACAAATCTTAAAAACAGCTCTTCGTTTAGCGGCAACAAACCAAAATTCGATTTCTTACGTTAGGCTTTTAATAGGTTTTTAATCCCGTTTTAATGTTAACACTTTTGTAAGTATGGCGGTTAGTACACACCTACAGCCCCCACCAACGCCCCTCCAGCGTTTGTACAGGCTATTAGGAACCGAACGAAAAGATATTGTCTACACTCTTTTGTTTGCAATCATTACCGGCCTCATCGGCCTTACCTTACCCCTTGGCATTCAAGCTGTCTTCAATCTGGCGTCAAGTGGTATGTTATTCAGTTCCATTTATGTCCTGATTGGTTTAGTAATCGTAGGCGTGCTGGCCGGAGGAATCCTTACCATCGTTCAGCTAACACTGGTCGAAATTATTCAACAGCGTATATTCGTCAAAGCGGCTTTTGAGGTTACCTACCGTTTACCCCGTATCAAACCGGAGGCTATGGATGATTACTACCCGCCCGAGCTGATGAACCGCTTTTTCGACGTTGTGACCCTTCAGAAAGGCATGTCGAAGGTATTGATCGATATGCCAGCGGCTGCGGTGCAGATTCTGTTCGGGATTCTTCTGCTTTCGTTTTACCATCCCGTTTTTATTGGTTTTGGCTTCGTTACCATCCTGATTTTGTACGCCGTCATCCGGTTGTTTGGGCCAGAAGGTACGCGAACCAGCATCAAAGAATCGAGTGATAAATACAAGGTGGTAGACTGGCTGGAGAAGTATTCGCTACACCTGGCCGAACATGGCGAATTCGACAACGAGGAAAAACCCATCGATCAGATCGACAAGCGACTCGCTAATTACATTCACCACCGTAATGATCATTTCCGCGTATTAAAGCGCTTTTATTACAGCTCTGTCGCCTTCCGGACCCTTGTTACGGGCGGTTTGCTGATTCTGGGTACGTCGTTGGTTGTTAGCCGCCAGATGTCTCTGGGACAGTTTGTGGCGTCCGAGTTGGTTATTGTCCTTGTTACCGGAGCCGTTGACAAGCTGACGTCCAGCATCGATACGGTGTTTGACATGCTGGCGGGTGTTGAAAAAATTGGTATGATTACCGACTTACCTTTAGAAACTGACGCAACAACACATGCTTAACATATCTAATCAGCAGATAGATGAGCAGATGTTTGCTGAGCATCCGCTCAAAACCTTACAGGATTTACCAAAGCCCAAAGGTGGCCGCAGACTAGGCCGCTGGATGTTGTTCTTTTTATTCATCACGTTTATCGTTCTGCTGCTGCCCTGGCGTCAGAATGTCGACGGTACAGGAACCGTTACGGCGCTGACACCACAGGACCGACCCCAATCGTTACAAAACGCCATTGCTGGCCGGATCGAACGATGGGCGGCTCAGGAGGGCCAGTACGTCAAAAAAGGCGATACCATTCTGGTTATTTCGGAGATCAAAGACGAGTATTTCGACCCGAATCTTCCGCAGCGGCTACGGGAACAATTAGCGGCTAAACAAGGCTCCCGCATTGCTACCGATGCCAAGATCGACGCACTCGACGGGCAGATGCGGGCATTAGGAGTTGGGGTAAAGGCCGATCTGGCCGCTGCTCGCAACAAGGTACGGCAAAGCCAGTTACAGGTTCGCATTGATAGTGCTGACCTGGTGGCAATCCAGCGCAATTACCAAATTGCCGTTTCCCGGCTTGAACGCTACGAAAAAGGCTATCAGGATGGGTTATTTTCGCTTACCGATCTGGAATCACGACGGATTACCCTTCAGCAGGATTACGCCAAAGTGATCATGCAGGAAAATAAGCTCAACGTAACCCGCCAGTCGCTGACCAACGCTCGAATCAACCTGGATCTGATTCAGGCGAAATACGAGCAGGAGATCGCCAAAACTATGTCGGATCGTAGTTCGGCCGTTTCAAGTCAGGCCAGTGCTAACAACGAGATCGCCGTTATGCGGAATAAGATCAGCAACGTGGCCGTTCGCCGTGGTTTGTACATCATCCGGGCTCCTCAAAACGGCTACATCGTGCGGGCGCTCAAAGCGGGTATCGGCGAAACAATCAAAGAAGGCGAATCGATTGCTACACTACAGCCCGATAAGCCAACCATTGCGGTCGAATTGTACGTGCGGGCAATGGACGTTCCACTTATTCAGCGGGGTCGTATGGTCCGGCTACAATTTGACGGATGGCCCGCTATTCAGTTTTCGGGCTGGCCGGCAGTAGCAGTCGGTACGTTCGGCGGTAAAGTGGTTGTTATCGACGCGGTCAGCAGTAACAACGGCAAGTACCGTTTGCTGGTCAGACCGGAGCAGTTACCCAACGACCAGCCCTGGCCTTCGCAGCTCCGCGTTGGTTCGGGTGTTATTGGCTGGGTGATGCTCGATAACGTACCAGTATGGTATGAGATCTGGCGTCAGCTCAACGGCTTTCCGCCAAACCTGAAGCAAGAACCAGAAAAGACCGAAAAACTATGAGATCACTCATTTTGCTTTTCGGGTTCTGGGGGCTACTTCTCTGGACAGGACCGGTGTTTGGGCAAACGCCCGCGCCGGTCTCTCCCATTACTCGTGAGCCTGTAATTCCGGTATCGTCCAACGCTTTGTCCAGAACGGCAATCAGCGCGTCGGGTTCGACATCGCTAGCAGCAGCTACCACCCCTGACTCGCTGATTGTTTTTACAGCCGATGAGTTTTACCAGGCGGTTTTGCAGCATAACCCTATCGTTAAACAGGCAGCATTGCTGGGTCTGGAAGCACAGGCGCAGGTTCAACAGGCGCGTGGCGCTTTCGACCCAAGAATTTTTTCGGATTATAGCCGGAAGCATTTTGGCAATACCCTCTACTACGACAAATGGCAGTCGGGTTTACTGGTTCCGGTGTTGCCGGGCGGTCTTGACCTCAAATTGGGATACGACCGAAACACCGGCGACTATCTGAATCCGGAAAACGTGGTGCCACCCACGGGTCTGCTGGCACTGGGCGTAAAGGTTCCGGTTTCGCAGGGTCTGTTTATCGACGCCCGCCGGAATGCACTTCGGCAGGCTCGGCTAGCGGTCAACCTTGCCGAAGCGGATCGTATTTCGCTGATCAACAAGACATTGCTGGATGCAGCCAAAGCGTACTGGGACTGGTATCTAGCCTATCAGCAATTCCGTTGGGTCGAGCGAGGGTACCAATTGGCCCAAACTCGCTTTGTAGCCGTTCGGCAACGGGCGTTGATCGGTGATGCCGCAGCCATTGACACGACCGAAGCCCTGATTACAGCCCAGGACAGACAGGTTCAGCTGCAACAGGCCGGTGTCGATTTACAAAACAGCCGGTTAATGCTGAGTACGTTTTTGTGGAGTAGTCGGGATAGTGCGGTGCCCCAACCCGTTGATCTACCGCTTGCCGTTATTCCGCAGGCCGCTCCGCCCGATCAGGCGAGTCAGCTACAGATTCAGGATTTGCTTAGCCGGGCCGCTCAGCAGCATCCGGATTTGATCAAGCTAGCGAACAAGCAGCAGCAGTTGACAATTGAAGAGCGATACCGTCGGGCATTGCTATTGCCCAAGGTAAGTCTGGAAGCTAGTCTTCTTAGCCGTGGTCCTCTTCCGGAAGGCAATGGCGACGGCTCTACGTACTACGGCGTTCAACCGAGCAACCATAAAATTGGCGTCGATCTGGCGTTTCCGTTGTTTCTGCGCGCTGAACGGGGTAAACTCCGGCAGGTACAGCTTAAGAACCAGCAAACGGGACTTGAACGGCAGCAGACAGGACGGGATATTGTAAACGAAGTACAGAGCTACTGGAATGACCTCGTCACACTGGAACAGCAGATTGCTACACAGCAGCAGACAATGAGGAATCAGCAAGTTCTGGTCCGCGCCGAAGTCGAAAAATTTCAGATGGGTGAGAGTTCTTTGTTTCTGGTCAACAGCCGGGAATCAAAGCTTATTGATCTGCAAATAAAGCTGGAAGAACTACGCTCCAAACACCAGAAAGCCCTCGCGAACTTATGGTACGCAGCAGGCTCCAATGTTGGGGTCCGGTAAACGCTTTATATAGGGTCGGTACAGTTGATTATCTTCTTTTCCCGTTGGCTAGACAACTTTACAGTCGGCCAGCGGGATTTTTTTGTTGTTTATGAGATCAAGCCAAAACTAACTGATCAGTCAGCAAGTATCCTCACCTAAAGAACTACCACCAGTCTATCGAATTCCTAAACTAATTGATTACACTGTCGTTATAAGCCTTGTTCTGTTCGCCTGTTTGACCACTGCCTTATCTGACAGATAACTCGTTCAATTAACCAAATCAGGACATACCCGAGCGAGAATCCATCTAGAAAAGCAAGTAGGTTGACGGGCCAAACCAAATCAATGACAGCAAATTCATGAATACCATCAAAACAAAAGCGTACGGGGCGAAAGCATCGCTTATTGATCGAATGAGCACCTTGTCGCGCATGGACATCGAGCGCGTGGCACCCCAATCGGACGAGGTACTGATTGATGTTTTATACTGTGGCGTCTGCCACTCTGACTTGCACCAGGTGCGCAACGATTGGAGCAACACGGTTTATCCCTGCATTCCAGGTCATGAGGTCGTTGGTCGGGTGACGGAAGCGGGTAGCGGGGTTACCAAATTCAAAGTAGGCGATATAGTGGGCGTCGGCTGTATGATCGACTCCTGCGGAAAATGCTCTTCCTGCACCGAGGGCGAAGAACAATATTGCGAAGGACCAGTAAGCTGGACGGCCACCTACAACGGTTATATGAAACCCGATGGCAGTGGATACAATACGTTCGGTGGATACTCAACCGACATTGTCGTCAAAGAGTCATTTGTACTTAGTATTCCTGATTCGCTTGATGTCAAAGCCGTGGCTCCAATTATGTGCGCGGGTGTAACAACTTACTCTCCCCTGCGGCATTGGCAGGTGAAAGAGGGTAGCAAAGTAGGTGTAGCGGGTTTGGGCGGACTGGGACACATGGCGGTTAAGCTGGCGAAAGCTATGGGTGCGGAAGTAACAGTATTGACCACCGACAAAGATAAACGCGAGGCTGCCGAAGCGCTGGGCGCTCACCAGGTTATTCTTTCTGACGATAAAGAAGCAATGACCGAAAATGAGTTATCGCTCGACTTGATCCTGATCACAATCCCCGACAAGTTCGACGTTAACCCATACGTAAGCTTGCTCAAGCGGGACGGCAGCATCGTAACCGTTGGGCTGTTAGGACCGTACAAAAGTCCGACCAACAACATGGAGATCGCTATGCACCGTCGGTCGGTATCGGGTTCGTTGATCGGTAGTATCAAAGAAACACAGGAGGTACTCGATTTCTGCGCCGAGCATTCAATTCTGCCCGATGTCGAGATGATCCCAATGCAGGATATAAACAAAGCATACGAACGGATGATGGACGAAGAAGTCCGTTTCCGGTACGTTATCGATATGGATTCCTTGAAAAACGAAAACTAATCCGATCACTGTTCGCATCGTCAGTCACTGACTGCTGACACGATGCTCAACACTTACTCAACGAATTAAAACGTATGGCTACTTCTTTTTTGCGGTCCTTCCAGATTGGCCTGATTGCCGGGATGCGCGCTATGTCGGCTCCGGCCTTATTGAGTCACAAGCTTGAACGGACAATACCAACCAAACAACCCCAAAAACCGATTCATTATCTGGCCCAACCGCCGGTATCGCTGACGCTGAAAGTACTGGCGGGCGCGGAAATCATGGGAGATAAAATTCCGCATGGCCCGAACCGAACATCACCCCCTCAATTTATCGCCCGCGTTGCCTCGGGAGCCACCTGTGGCGCTTTTGTCAGCGAAGTTGAAGGCGAATCGGCTCCGCTGGGGGCTGTGGCCGGCGGATTGGGAGCCGTAGTAAGCACGTTGCTGTTTTTCCAGCTGCGCCGGTGGCTCGACCACGACCTGGGCTTACCCGACGCCGTTGGGGCAGTCGCTGAAGATGCGTTGGCGGTAGGGCTTGGCTGGCAAGTCGTCAATGGGATTCAACCCAAAATGAAACCGACTACCTAGCAGACTTGTGGCTTTTTATAAAAACGAGCGTGGACGATACAGAGCGTCCACGCTCGTTTCGTTTATAAAAGCGCTGGCCTATTCCGCAAAGTCGCCTAACTTGCCTGCATGATACGCACACTTAAGCAATATAGTCTTGCCGGACTCTCGCTAATCTGGCTTATGAGCAGTTGTCAGTCCGCCGATGGCCCCTGCGACGCCACGGCGGTTACCATCAGCGCTCCGCAAAGCGAAACGACTGCCCTTAAACAATATATCGATTCAAACCATATCAAGGCCACTGCGGATAAGCGAGGTTTTTATTATACCATCCAGTCGCCGGGGAGCGGAGCCAAGCCAACCGTATGCGACAACGTAACGGTCAACTACAAAGGTCAGCTCACCAACGGTAGTACGTTCGACAGTGGTGATGACGTTAGTTTTGGCTTGAATCAACTGATTGTCGGCTGGCAGGAAGGGATTCCCTTGGTGGCACCCGGTGGCAGCCTTACCCTGTATCTGCCTCCTAGTTTAGCCTATGGCTCTCAGGAGCAATCGGGTATTCCAGCGAATTCAATCCTGATCTTCAAAATTGACCTAATCAAAATTAATTAAGGACGGGCGCTGTCGGTTATGGCTAGCCGACAGCCTAAAGACATTGTTCCTGGTCAACCCATTCCAAGTCGTTGTACGCGTTACCGGGCAGCCGACCAAACAAATCGTCGCTCTTGGGTGGGGTCCCAGTTGTTCAGACTCACGCCAAGTCGGTTGACCAATGCGGCTTGGAGTAACAAGCTAAACGCTACGTGATACGTAGTCAGTGCATCACCACTATTCTTAGCAATTACCTGAATAACGATCTGACCGTTGGGATTGTAGCAGAAGGCTTTTAGCAAAAAGTAGAAATCATCATTGGGTTTGTCTTCGCCTAGTTCGAAAACGGCATAATCGTAGAAGTGCCGGGGAAAATCGATTAGCTGCCGACCGAATTCCTTGAAGCCGTCAATGGCGTACAAAGGCACGGTGACCTTACAGCTACCGCTATCGATTGACAGCTCGAAGTAATCGCACTCTGCTTCGTCATTACTAAAGTTTGACACAACAAATTCGGCTGCCATCACTTCCGGCCCTTTAGCGAATCAAAAGCAGCGCGCCTGTCTTGAGCGTTTTATGATCGGTATCGTCAATAACTTCGACCTGATACATGTATTGCCCCGCAGCGGCTTGCTGCCCATTGATGGTTCCATCCCAACCCTTTGTCCGATCCGTTGTGCTGTAAATGACCTCGCCCCATCGACTATAAATCGTTAGCCGGAATCGGTCGAAATAAAGCCCTTTCACCATGAACGTGTCGTTGTTTCCATCGCCGTTGGGCGTAAAGGCGTCGGGTACAAAAATCTTAGGATCGCGCCGTAACGTGAAGAAATTAGAATAGCTGGGCACTCCACCACTGGATAGCGCAATGACCCGGTACCGTTGCGTTTGTATAGATGGATCGTTGGGGTCAGGCTCGTAGTGCGCATTGCCGCCCATGACGATTTCTTTTTTGGTATTGTTAACCGAATCGACAATCTCAAGCGTATAGCTGTACACATCGCCGGGCGCAAACGGCGATGCCGTTGTCCAGTCTACACCCGTTGCTGACTTTGACGACAGAAAGACCGTACAAACAGGAGCCGACAGGGGTGATGTCTGGCCGCACTTGTTTCGGTAAGAAAGCTGGTAACAGTAGGAAGCTGCCGATGGGTCAGCGCTTTGATCGGCAAATGTGTTACTGTTATCCACCGTGCCAACCTGCTGAAACGGCCCTGCCGAACTGCTGGCTCGACTAACAAGCATCGTGTAGCTGGAAGTGCGGGTAGAGGTCGGCATCGCAGCTACCAGATACGGGTGCCCATCCTGAATAGTGACGACAATATCACCTATACTTTCCAGCGCTTCTTCATTAATACCGTTAACACAAGACTGCGCTGACGTGATAATCGTTGGTCCAACGGTGGTTTCAAGCCGGTAGCAGTATTGAACCCCACACTCAATTTGACTCTTATCGGAATAGGTTGTTGTGTTTTGGTTCACCACATTACCAACCGGCGCATCATTCCGAAGAATTCGGTAGGACCGGAACGAGCTTGACGCGGAGGTAGAACCGGAGTAAGGTTGCCAGCTCAGGTCGTTTTGTTTGCTGGCGGCTTTCGCATTGAGCACCAGGCTACAGACCTGCTCGGAGGGAGCACTCGTCGAGTTACTACAGGCATCCTGATAAATCAGTTGAAAACACTGAACCTGCTTCGTATCCGCTTGTACAGTAAAGGCTCCGGCTGTCCCGCTCTGGGGCGTGGTCACAAATACGCCGGAAGCATCTTTCTGCTGAAGCAGAATGTTTACGCCGGGAGTCGCCTGATACTTCAGTGATATAGTATTGTCATTGACGGTCGTCAGCGCCGTAATAACCGGCTGCGTTGTAGCAGAAAGCGGAGTAACGGGAAAGCTGGTTACTGATGAGCGGCAGGTAACCGGGGGATTATAAAGCCCCTGCACGGTTACTGTGTAGGTTACGTTGTTATTATACGTATGCGTTGGCTTTGCAACGAGTTCAGCGCGTGTTTTTTGCTCTCGCACGCCGTCACCCCAATATACTTCGTACCGGTCGTACTGACCCAAGGTTGTTTCATCAGGGACTAGTGTGGCTTTCCGTCCTAAACAGGATGTAACCGTAAACTTGACCGCTTCGTTGGGCAATACCGTTACTTCCTGACAATAAACCGTTCCTGTTCCGGCGCTTCCGCCACTACCCACTTGTATGATGGTGTATGAACCTGGCTTTGTATATGAATAGGTTGGAAGCGTCGAGGGGACCAATAATCCTTTTCCACCGTACTCGTAATTATAACCGGCATTCGATACGTTAGGACTTACCTTCGTTACTCTGACAAGTTCGCCCAGACAGATTTTCGATTTCTCTAATGTGAATCCACCCTCGGCTGCTCCGTTCCGGTTCAGGCAGTAGTTGTTGTTATCCGGCGTTTGCCCATTGGCGGTCCAAGCGATAATCAGAAAGAGGCTGGTCCAAAACGTAGCCAGCCAATCGGCTTTCCCCCTAATTCCAATCGGCCACATTCGTAAAACTCGCACAAGGGTAAAGATTTTTGTCAATGATATCTGCAAAATGGTTTCTAACGCTAGTAACGTTATAATGTACATTTTCGCATCTGGCGAAACGTATCTTTCTCAAAAACAGTTTGGATGTTAAAAGTACATAGTTTTTAGCATTTGACCCGTCGAAAGCGCTAAACTTGTCATCCAAATGCTAGTTCCGACTACACGCATCGACCAAACCAATGAGCAATAATAATACCAACGTCACCACAAACGAATCGCTGGACCAGCCCCAATCGGATGCCATTCGACTGGATCGTATCGAAGATGCTATCGCTGACATCAAAGCGGGTAAAATTGTACTGGTGGTAGACGACGAAGACCGTGAAAACGAAGGCGATATGATCTGCGCGGCTGAGATGATCACGCCCGAAATGGTCAACTTCATGATTCGCGAAGCACGCGGTCTCATGTGTGCTCCGCTGACTCAGGAGCGTTGCGAAGAGCTTGGCCTGGAAATGATGGTGACCAGTAACACGTCTGTTCACACGACGCCGTTTACTGTATCCGTTGATTTGCTGGGTAATGGGTGTACGACCGGTATTTCGGCCTCCGACCGCGCCAAAACCATTCGGGCGCTGGTCGATCCGGATACCAAACCGGATGATCTGGGACGACCGGGGCACATTTTCCCGTTGCGTTCGGTGGAAGGCGGAGTTATTCGCCGGGCTGGCCATACCGAAGCTGCCGTTGATCTGGCGCGCCTGGCCGGACTGTCGCCGGTAGGTGTCCTCATTGAAGTTCTCAACGAAGATGGCACGATGGCTCGCCTGCCGCAACTGCGCGTGATGGCCGACCGATTCGGCATGAAACTGATTAGCATCCAGGATCTGATCGAGTATCGGTTACGGACCGAAACACTGATTCGTCGCGAGATCGGTGTAGACTTACCGACCGAGTGGGGTCATTTTGATCTGATCGCTTATAAGCAAAGCAACACTGGTGATACACACTTAGCGCTGGTCAAAGGCAGCTGGGAACCCAACGAACCGGTATTGGTGCGCGTTCACTCATCCTGCGTTACGGGTGATATTTTTGGCTCCTGCCGTTGTGACTGTGGTCCGCAACTCCACGCGGCTATGAAAATGGTCGAAGCCGAAGGCAAAGGCATCGTTGTGTACATGTTTCAGGAAGGCCGGGGTATCGGATTGCTTAATAAGCTGAAAGCGTATAAGCTTCAGGAAATGGGGCGCGACACCGTTGAAGCCAATCTGGATCTGGGACTGCCAATGGACTCCCGCGACTACGGTATCGGCGCACAGATCTTACGCGATTTGGGCGTTCGGAAGCTACGGCTAATCTCGAATAACCCCAAAAAACGGGCGGGTTTGATGGGCTACGGCCTGGAAATTATGGACACCGTACCGATCGAGATTCCGGCAAATCCTCATAACGAGCGCTACCTACGTACCAAACGGGATAAAATGGGTCATACAATCATGAATGAACCCGTGAACGAAGAGCAGCCTTTGTAGTTTTAATTCGGGTCTATTATCGCTAACAAATTACCAGCGATGATAGACCCGAATCACTTACCGGCCATAGAACCCTCCATTATCGTAGAAGCTCCGGCGACGGCTCAATTTCAGCTCCTGAAGAATCGAAGAGCGTACGCGTAAGTCGAACGAATAGTTACCCGACCGAATGTTACTACCCGAATAAGGTGTCCAGTTAAACGCCATTTCCCAGCAGTGAAGATCGCGGTTTATACCAATGGTCGTTAGCGTTGGGCTGTTAAACTGGAAATCATATCCCGTGTTGAACGTAATCTTCCACTTGGGCGTCAGGCTCAAATCGCCCGTCAGTGTCAGTGCCTGAACAATCTGTGAAATCTCAGGGGTTAGCTTCGTTAATCCAAAGGTGTAGCTAACATTAAGCGACCAGGGAATTGTAAAATCGACGTACAAATCCGGGTTATTGTTGATTGCCTTCATTGTCGCGTCAGTCGCATTAGGACTGGATTTCTTTTTGTCCGCCTGTTTGGGAGCCAGCCGCGTACTGATGTACGCTTGCAGATTCGTTAGGCGCGCCAGTCCCTGCCCCGCCTGAAATGCGTACAACTTCGGCACCCGTTCGTATTGCTGATTGTCATAGCCAAGCGTCCGTAGCAGAAGTTGCGAATACGTATTCCCCGGAATGGCAGAGGCCCCTGAGGTAGCCGCGAGCAACGCATAGTAAGCCGCTCCACCGTAGGGCCGGGTTGCGTATGGATCGAATGAAGAAGAAAAGTTAAAGCTAACGTTCTTGAAAATCTGCGTATTGGCACTAACCGTAATCGGTGACAGGTTATAATCGGGAGCCAGCAGGTTGTAGCTCCCGTTGACGCTGATATTATCAAAAATCGGAATCTTCTTGAAATCCTGCCCGGTGGAGTCGCCACGGGTACGCACTTTCATTTCGAGCTGGTTCACAACCCCAAACGTTATAAAAGCCGACTGCGTACTGGCACTGGAACCACTGCCACCCAGACCCCGGAACACTGATAACGTCCGGCGGTATTCGGCCAAAGTGGTCAAGCTTCCCTGAGCAGGTAACGTCTGAAATAAACCAAACGCGGGATTGGTGAAATCGGGAACGTAGCTGAACGAAATCGACGGAGCGACGGTATGCCGAATGGCTTCAATCCGTTTTCCACGAATGAAATACGTCCCGTAGAAGCGGGTATTCATACTGACGTTGGCCGAGAAATTGTAGGACGGAAAAATACCGCGTAATGTGTCGATCCGAACCTTATTCCGATCCGATAAGTACAGACCGGTGGTCGGGTCTATAGCTAAGGTATTGTCGTACCCTAGGTACGTGTAATTAAGCTTCTTCGTATAAATGCTTCCCTGCAACGAAAAGCCCGGTGTGAGGTTGATATAGCGCAGCAGTTTGAAGTTCGGCAGCGAAATCGGAATGCTATAATTGGCCTGTATGGTCCGATTTTCCCAGATTCGGTTCAGGTTAGCCATGTTGAACGCAATCAGGTTTGGGTCAGTAACCACCTCTCCATTACGGATAGCGGTTGCCCGCGCAATACTATCCAGCACCCGCTGAACGGTACTGATCGCCGTTAGGTTGGTAAGAACCGGAAAGCCTAATCCACTCGTGTCAACCTGCGTCCGGATCGTGTTGCTAATGCCGATTGAGCCGCTAACATCCAATCCCACGCGGAAGCTCTCGTACCAGCGGCCCGTTCCCCCTTTGAGTGCAAACGGCGCAATCTGGTTAATACCAAAGTTGAAGTCAGACGATATATCGGTTTTACCGTTCTCGCGTACGTTTGTCACTCGATTGATTTGGCCAAACTGCTGGTTTACCCGAATGTTGGCTCCTGCCCGCGCATACTGTCCAAACTGGCGGCTGTACTGAACGGACGACCCAGCCACGTTAGAAATGTAGGCGTTCGTGCCGGTGCTTGAGTTAAACTGATTAAAGCTATTGCTGCTGACGTTAACATTCGCCGAGAAACTGCCCCGCCCACGCGGTACGGGCGAATGCGACCAGCTAAACGCAAAGTCATTACGGGGTGCTTGCTGTGACAAGTCCACGCGGTCGCCAGAGCGGTTTCGGTTGAATTGAATGTTCAGCCCACCACTATACCGATAGCGTTTGTTGTAAGCTGACGATAAACCCACTCCCCAGCTACCGCGTGAATAAATCTGTCCTTTGAATTGCAGACCCAGGTTTTCGTTCACGGCCCAGTAATAACCGCCATCGCGCAGGTAGTAGCCTCGTCCGTTAGGTTCCTCACCGTATTGCGGCACAATAATCCCCGACACGCCAATGTCTTTCTTCTTCGGGAATGGAAAGAAACCAAACGGAAGCCCAATCGGCAACGGTACCTGACTAATCGCCAGATTGAAAGGCCCCGCCACAACCTGCTTATTGTGGACAACTTTCAGTTTACTGGCATTGATGTGGAAGTGCGGAGTCGCCAGGTTACAGGTCGTGTAAATTGCTTTACCGATGTATAAGTTATCCTCGGCATCTTTCTTCACGTTCTGCCCACGGATATTCCCTTCCCCCTGCTGGGTAATAACCCCCTGGATTTTTCCTTTCTTAGACTTAAAATTATAGCGGATCTCTTTGGTATCGTATTTGCCCTCCCCATCCTGAAAAACAGGGCGACCAATCCATTTCTGAGACGTTGAATCGTACCGGCCTTTGGCGTACACTTCATTGGTCAGGTAGTTCAGGCGAATGTAATCCGCTTTCAGTGAGATCTCACCATACACGACGCTGGCATCACCAAACAATTCGACCGTCTGCCCGTCTGCCGCATAAATAGTAGAGTCTTTCGACTGGTATTTAACCGTCGTCGCGAACGAGTCGGCGTTCTGAAGCGAATCCGTCCGGGCGGTATCGTTGCTGGCAACTCGTGCAGAGTCTGAACCAACCACTGTCCGGCTTTCGGGACGAACGGTGTTGGGCGATACGATACCCGGCACCAGCTTCCCTCTGCCAGCCGGAGCCGTCTGCGAACGCGGAGTGGTTGTAACGGCGGTTGCTGTTCTTGACGCGGGCGTAGTCGTTACGCTGGTCGGCGTTCCCGCAGCTGGATTGTTGGACCGCGATGCCGGTGTGTTGCCCGACGGTGTTCCCGATGGCGAGTCTGCTACCCGTTGCGACGGAACGTCGGAGGTTGGCATACCGCCTTTGCCCGGCTGTTGGGGCAGCGGCTTTGCCTGAACGGCTGGCGCTGTTTTTGCAGACGATGGCCGTAGGGTATCTTTTCGGGCAGCTACGCGACTTTGCTGACGGATTTTTAACGAATCTTGTTTTGTTTTGGCCGTTCGAGCAGCGCGCGGACTCGTCTTGGGCGATGCCGTACTCGAACGCGGTTTCGTAGTCTGCGTAGAAATAGGTGTCGACGGATCGGGGCCGAGCCGGTTAGGAACCAAATAGGGGTCATTAAGCTCCCGTTCCAGATCGCTCATCGGCTGAGCGGTCTTGGTTGCCGTGCCTGTCGAAGGGCGCGTCGATTTGACCGCCGGGGCGGCTATGGTTTGTCCGTTGGGTGTGCTAACGCTGGGTACAGAATCCTTGGCCGAACGCGAACGTGTCGGCTGGCTCTGCCCCAGGCCGTTGATTGTCAGAAACGTCCCAATCAGACAGATTATGACTCGTATAAGCGGGGACCGTAAAATAAAGTGTGCTTTTTTGAGTTTTATCAAAAAAATTATATTTGCCATAATGGTGCTAAACCCATGGCTTACAAAGGTATTCACGAACAGTTATCCCGCTATTGCCTTGAAACGTTTTTGGCCGTTAAAAATTATTAAATCAACACGTGTTCGGTTCACTCGTCCGACTCCCGGAAAAGTGACATCACTTCTGTTGGGAACATTACCGCTACTGGCACTAACCGTACTTCCCGCTCCCGATGCTGTTTTTCAGGACCAGAAGCAAGATACCGTTCGCCGGAACGACGCACAAGAACCCGACGTTACTAACGACGCACCGAACCAGCTTCGTACAGTGGTGCTGGATGCTGGTCACGGCGGTAAAGATCCCGGCTGTCTTGGACGAAAAACGCGTGAGTCACGCGTTGTATTGAAGCTCGTTCTGGAACTGGGACGTAAAATTAAGCAAGAGATGCCGAAGATACGGGTTATTTATACGCGTTCTTCGGACCATTTCGTCGAATTAGCCGAACGGTCAGCTATCGCGAACCGCAACCGGGCCGATCTGTTCATTTCGATTCATTGCAACGCCAGCCCGTCATCGAGCCGGGTGTATGGTACCGAAACGTACACGATGGGTCTTCACAAAACCCAGGGCAATCTGGACGTTGCCAAACGCGAAAACTCGGTTATTCTGAAAGAGGACAATTACCAGCAGACCTACAAAGGATTTAATCCGAATTCTCCGCTGGCGCATATCATGCTCGCGAACTACCAACATGCCTTCATGGGAAGCAGCATCAACTTCGCCGAAAAGGTCGAACGTAGTTTCCGCAGCAGTGCCGACCGGAAAAGTAACGGTGTAAAGCAGGCAGGTTTCGTTGTGCTCTGGCGTACTACCATGCCCAGCGTTTTGATCGAAGCGGGTTATCTGACGAATCCAACGGAAGAAGTTTATTTGATGTCGGAAGAAGGGCAGGAAGAAATTGCCAGTGCTATCTACAAAGCCTTTGCACAGTACAAGCAGGAGATTGAAGCGGGTGGCTAGCGAGCACAGGATGCCTGATTAATTTACGGAGAGCAACCGTTTACTAACTGTCCGCTAGGTACCGTTCAGCGAAAATCCCATCTTCGCGGGACAAACGGATGCCGAAATTGGTTATATCCTTAATCAATTGATTGGCGAGGCCCGTTGGGTTGTTCACCTTCACACACGCATGAAAATTTCTCAGGAAGTAAAAGTTGGTTTGCTTGCCGTCATCTCCTTGATGATGTTGTATTTCGGGTTCGAATTTTTGAAAGGTTCAGACTTTTTTTCCTCGACGCGCAAGTACCAGGTTGTCTACGATAACATTGATGGTTTGACGGCCTCCAATCCAGTGCGCATTAATGGCTTATCCGTCGGACAGGTCAAAGGCATTGAGATCTTACAGGATCAGGGCAACAAATTACTCGTTACGCTGGAACTCCGTAACGATCTTCTGATCACCCAAGGAACGAAAGCGGTTCTAGCCGACGATGGCCTGCTGGGTGGAAAAACCATTCTCCTGACGATCAACCCTGGTGCGCCTGCTCTGGAAGACGGTGGCAAACTGGTTGCGGCCAAAGAATCTGGCCTGTCCGCCTTGATTCGGGAAAAAACGCTGCCCGTTTTGAACAACGTCGATTCATTGACCTTTCAGCTAAACCGCATCGTCGCCCAGTTTGATCAGACGGGTGTCGTGCTCAATCAAACCCTCAAAAGCGCCAATGCTGCCGTTGGTGCGCTTGGGACGACAGTTGCTGAGAACCGCGCGGGGTTGCAGGCAACGCTGGCCAACGTCAATAAGCTATCGGCGTCGCTCATCGAAACCGAAAAGCAGCTCAAACCGATTCTGGCTAAGGCCGATACCTTCGCCGATTCGCTACAAGGTCTTCAACTGAAACAAACACTCGGTAGCGTCAACAAAACCGTCGATAATCTGCAACGTCTTTTGGCCGATATCAACCAGGGTCGCGGCTCATTGGGTAAGCTGGCGTCGGACGAAGCGCTGTACAGTAATGTCAACAAAACCACGGCCAGCCTCGAAAAGCTGTTGACCGATCTGCGCGAGAACCCAAAACGGTACGTACACTTCTCGCTTTTTGGTCGGAAAGACAAAGGCAAACCGGATCAACCTGCCAGTACGACGGTAACTACGTCTACCGCTGTTCCCGCACCAGCCGATTCGACCCGGTAGAGACGGCCCTCTACAACTGACTATTCCATGCAATCCTTCATCGACGAACTCAATCAGCGCACGGCTCAGACGCAGTTGGGCGGTGGTCAAAAAAAAATTGACGATCAGCACCGCAAAGGTAAGCTGACCGCCCGCGAACGCATCGCGTACCTCACCGACACCGACCGTCCTTTTGTGGAGATCGGTTTGTTTACGGGCGAAGGTATGTACGCCGAACACGGCGGTTGCCCGTCAGGTGGCGTCGTTGTTGGCGTCGGTTATGTGTCGGGGCGACAATGCGTTATCGTCGCGAACGATGCGACCGTAAAAGCCGGGGCCTGGTTTCCAATCACAGCGAAAAAGAACCTTCGGGCGCAGGAGATCGCAATGGAGAACCACCTGCCCATCATATATCTGGTCGATAGTGCGGGCGTGTATTTACCTTTACAGGACGAGGTATTTGCGGACAAAGAGCATTTTGGCCGGACCTTCCGGAATAATGCCCAGCTTTCGGCGATGGGGATTTTGCAGGTAGCAGCCATTATGGGAAGCTGCGTAGCGGGTGGCGCTTATCTACCCATCATGTCCGACGAAGCACTCATTGTTGAAGGAACGGGCTCCATTTTCCTGGCGGGTCCTTACCTCGTCAAAGCGTCCATCGGTGAAGATGTCGATGCCGAAATACTCGGCGGAGCAACTACTCATACCGACATTTCGGGCGTTGTGGATAACAAATATCCGGATGACCAAAGCTGTCTGGATGCAATCAAACGCATTTTCGACAAAATCGGCCATCGGGAAACGGCTGGTTTCGACCGCGTAACTCCCGCCCTTCCGACCAAGAATCCCGAAGAAATCTACCAGATTCTGCCTACCGACCGGGTAAAACCGTACGACATGCAGGAAATTGTGGATAGACTTGTGGATAACTCGGTGTTTGATGCGTATAAACCTGGTTATGGACAGTCGCTGATCTGCGGTTACGCCCGTATTGATGGTTGGGCGGTAGGCATTGTCGCCAACCAACGCAAGGTCGTCAAAGCCAAAGGGCGCACCGGCCCCGGAATGTCGGATCGGGCTACTGAAATGCAGATGGGTGGCGTCATCTACGGCGATGCTGCCGACAAAGCCGCCCGCTTCATCATGAACTGCAACCAGAAACGAATTCCGCTGGTGTTCTTGCAGGATGTTTCGGGCTTTATGGTGGGCAGTCGGGCCGAGCAGGGCGGCATCATCAAAGACGGGGCTAAAATGGTCAGTGCGATGGCGAACTCGGTGGTACCTAAGTTTACGGTCGTCGTTGGCAACTCCTACGGCGCGGGCAACTACGCCATGTGCGGGAAAGCCTACGATCCCCGGCTGATGCTGGCCTGGCCAACGGCGCAAATGGCGGTGATGAGCGGGGCTTCGGCGGCCAAAACCCTCCTGCAAATTCAGGTAGCGGCTCAGAAAGCAAAAGGCCAGCCCATGACACCCGAGGAGGAAAAGGCACAGTTGACCAAGATCACGGATCAGTACAACGCTCAGCTTTCGCCGTATTACGCAGCAGCCCGGCTGTGGGTCGATGCGGTCATCGACCCGCTCCAAACCCGGCAGATTCTATCTGAAGGCATTGCAGCCGCTAACCACGCTCCCATTACCAAACCGTTTTCGGTTGGTGTGATTCAAACGTAAAAATGGGGTGATTGATTCATGATTTCATACGCCATATCTTGGAGATATGGCGTATGAAATCATGAATCAATCACCCCGCAAATCACCTTCCTGCTCACTTACCGGAGCGAACGGCCTTTACTTCGTCGGCGGTGACGGCACTGGCTTTGTTGCCGAAGTTGCTCCGCACGTACGTCAGCACATCGGCAATCTGCTGATCGTTCAGAAAATCATGCGCGGGCATGGCATTGTCGTACATATCCCCTTCGATTTCCTGACCCTGCAATCCTTTCAGCAACACATTGATGAGCCGGGTTTTATCACCCAAAACCCAATCCGTTTCGCGCAGGGGCGGGTTCAGGTTTGGTACGCCGGAACCGTTGCTCTGGTGGCAGGTCAGGCAGTTTTGTTCGTAGATCACCTGACCCGGCAGTTTGGTCGTTGCTGTAGCAGGCTTAGGCGCAGCTTTAGCCGCTGGCTTTTTGTTTTGCCCAACCGCGATGGACGCTGACAGACAAGCGAAAAGAATAAACAGTTGTTTCATGCGGTTGATAAAAGAGTTATTTACGCCATTTCAGGGTATTCAGCAAATGGATTATATCCTTGCGAATGTACTGAATAACGGGCTGTAGAGAATCGTTTTCTGTGGCGGTGTTGAAGTACAATGCACCACGCAGGAAATGCCTTGTCGAATCGGTCGTTATGAACTGAACCTGGCTCGGTACATCACCGGACAAATCGATGATACTGGCTTCCAGACCCGATTTGAGCCGGACCTTTTTTTCCTCGATGGCGTACGCCTTGATGTTATGACGGGCAGCCAACTTATAGGAATCTTCCAGCATCGACCTCAACCGATTAATGTTGTTATTGACAGGCTTGTAAGTCAATTGGACGCTGGCATGGTAAGCTGGATAGTTGATAAAAATCCAGTCTGGCTCCGAGCGGGCAAAGGTATCGGGCAGGATACGGGCAACTTTGTTGTATTCAAACTGATACGGGTGCGTCGGCGCCAGAAGCGTATACTGCGTAGCGGGCAAATCGAAGCGCGGGTACCCTTTCGGTTTGGGTGTATAATTCTCGGAATCCTTGCTACCACAGGCCGCAGCAAACAGGCCAACAAGCCCTATAAAAAGATATCTAGCCAACGTATAAATCAGGTAAACCGGACGCCGACATCCGAGTTGAAACTATGCGTACGCAAACAACGAAAAAGCCCGGCTGTTTGGTGCAGGGCTTTCCGACTATGTATGCTAACGCGTAATCAGGCATTTGCGTTTTCCAATTCTTCCTGCCGCACGGGTTGCCCCAGCAGCGTAGCAAAACGGTTGATATTGAACGTAGGCTCAAACCACACTTCGCCCATGACGGGATGCTTGACGGGCACGTCGGGGTTCTGAATTTCGTTCAGCAATACACCGGTTTCGCCCGTTGTGTGGCGCTTAACCTGCCGAA
Source organism: Spirosoma oryzicola (assembly GCF_021233055.1). Lineage (NCBI taxonomy): Bacteria > Pseudomonadati > Bacteroidota > Cytophagia > Cytophagales > Cytophagaceae > Spirosoma > Spirosoma oryzicola. Next base: position 5,044,209 of record NZ_CP089538.1, read on the forward strand.
TCGTATACAGTTGGTCCCGCTTTGGGGTCTGAACGCCAAATTCAGCGTAGAAAGCCAGTACAGGCGCGGGAAAATTGTCGTTTGTGCAGATGACTTCCATAAAACTTTGAACGATAATCGGTCTGATTTCAGTGATAACGCTGGCGACTAAGCAAGGTTTATCAGCCAATTTGTATCACAACTCAAAGACAAATTAATCTTCAAACAAATTCCCTAACTGACCCAACACGGAGCCGCTTTCTTTATTGGCCAGTCCGCCATTCGGTGCTAACCGTTGTACCAGTTTAGAAATCGGCATTGACTGAATCCACACTTTACCCGTACCACGGAGCGTGGCCAGAAATAACCCTTCGCCCCCGAAGATCATGCTTTTCAAACCACCCGCCCGCTGAATATCGAAGCTGATACTCGGTTCAAAACCAACGACGCAACCCGTATCAACACGCAGCGTTTCATTGTTCAGCGTTCGCTCAACGACTACCCCACCAGCGTGAATAAAAGCCAAGCCATCACCCTGGATTTTTTGCAGAATAAAGCCTTCTCCTCCAAAAAAACCGGCTCCCAGCCGTTGGTTAAACTGAACACTTAAGCGGGTTCCTAACGCGGCACAGAGAAATGAATCTTTCTGAACGATCAGCGTATTGCCGAACGCATTGGCCAGATTGATCGGCATAACCGTACCCGGATAAGGAGCCGAGAAAGCCACTTTTCGTTTGCCCACGCCCCGGTTGGTGAAGTGCGTCATAAACAACGACTCCCCGGTAACCATGCGCGATCCGGCTTGCATCAGCCTGCCCAGAAAACCCTGGTCTGGCTGCGAGCCGTCGCCCATTTTTGTTTCGAACGTAATACCGTCTTCCATGAACAGCATGGAACCGGCTTCGGCGATAACGGTTTCGTTTGGATCTAACTCGATTTCAACGATCTGAATGTCTTCCCCAATAATTTTGTAATCAATCTCGTGAGAGTTCATGCGACGAGTGGTTCGTGGTTAATCTGACGGGTACGTCAGTGGGTTATTGATTGGCGAAAACTACAAAAAGAGCTGGATTCTACGGACGGTTATTCGTACAAACGGCATAAAAAAAAGCCCGACCGGGCTTTTTGGCGGGTCGGGCTCGTTGGCTTTTAGCGTTGATTTATATCATCCGGCAGATCGTTGTCGGTTTCGTCGAAGAGCCGCTCTTCATCCGAATCCTCATCCTTTTCGTCCGGCCCATTATCTCCTTTGAGGTTCAGATCCGTCCGATGGCGCAGCTTCTTGTCGTCAACCGTCTTATTCAGAAACTGGTTGATCTTGTCGATATCAAAACTCGTCGTGATTTCGCCAAACGAGTTAATCTGAATATCAAACCCTTCGAGTTCTTTATGAACGCGTGGTTTATCGTTTTCGTCAGGATTGGTTTTCTTCTTTGCCATGAGCGTCTGTAATGAGCGTGCTATTCGTTTACAACTCGAAAACACTATCGACGGTTAACGAGCGGACGTATTCAATGTACCAAGCGCTTGCTCCAGTCGTTTTACCGTTTCGCCCTTGCCGATAATTTCCATCGTCAACATGAGGTCCGGTCCTGCACCCAGTCCGGTCAGGGCTAAGCGCATAGCCTGCATAATTTTTCCTTGTTTGATGCCAGCCTGCTGCATAGCGTCGCCCAGCGTGTGCTTGATGGCATCCGCCACAAACGCACCGTCGAATGTCTGTAACGCATCCCGAAAAGCAGTCACGGCCCGAACGGCATCGTCGTTCCATTTGGCAGTAGCAATTGCTTCGTCGTAGGTCGTTGGTGCGTTGAAGATGGTCCCTGCTTCATCAAAGATCTCGCGCGCAAAATTGACCCGCCCCTTCAGGAGTGCCACAATTTTTTCGGCTTTCTCCAACGAGCAGTCAAAACCAGCGGCTTCGGCCTGTTGCTGAACGGTTGGAGCCAGTTCCGCGTCGGGACGCTGACGAACGTATTGGTGGTTGAACCACTGCGCTTTCTGGATGTCGAAACGCGCTCCGGCTTTATGGACCTGCGTCAGATCGAAGCTGGCAATCAGTTCGTCCATCGTAAACAGCTCCTGCTCGGTACCGGGGTTCCATCCCAGCAAAGCAAGAAAATTGACCGTCGCTTCGGGCAGATAGCCATCCTCCCGGAACCCGCGCGCCACCTGTCCCGTGAACGGATCAGTCCATTGCAGCGGAAAAATCGGAAAACCGCCCAGATCGGCATCGCGCTTGCTGAGCTTACCATTGCCTTCGGGCTTGAGCAGCAGCGGTAAATGGGCAAATTGCGGCATGGTGTCTTCCCAGCCCAGATAGCGGTACAACAAAACATGCAACGGTGCCGACGGTAGCCACTCTTCACCCCGAATGACGTGCGTAATCCCCATCAGGTGATCGTCCACAATGTTAGCGAGGTGATAGGTCGGCAGACCATCTGACTTGAGCAGTACTTTATCGTCAATAGCCGACGAATGTACATTGACCCATCCCCGAATCAAATCATTCAGACGCACTTCTTCCTTGCGCGGGGTTTTCAACCGGATTACATACGGCTCTCCGGCGTCCATCCGCGCCCGAACGTCGTCGGGTTTCATGGTCAGCGAATTTCGCATCTGCATCCGGGTAATGGCATTGTATTGCGCAGCAGGTGCGTTCGCTTCTTCCAGCCGTTTCCGCATAGCGTCCAGTTCTTCCGCCGTATCGAACGCGTAATAGGCTTTCCCTTCGTCAACCAGACGCTGCGCTTCTTTCTGGTAAATGTCGCGTCGTTCCGACTGCCGGTATGGCGCGTGTGGTCCCGGTCCGTCGCCGTGGTCGACACCCTGGCCTTCGTCGATCTCGATACCCACCCACCGAAGCGATTCGAGAATGTACTCTTCAGCGCCGGGCACAAATCGATTCTGGTCGGTATCTTCGATACGAAGAAGCATTTTTCCGCCCATTTTTCGGGCGAACAAGTAATTATAAAGTGCCGTTCGTACCCCACCAATGTGCAGGGGGCCAGTCGGACTTGGTGCGAAACGAACGCGGACAGGTGTTTGCATTTTGTATAGTGAGCGAATGCGTGATTGAGTGATGCTTCTTAAACTAATCGGCTCAACCACCCGCTTCCTCGGTCAGTCGTTAAATAGCGATTACTGAAATTTCAACATTCACGTCTTTGGGCAACCGGGCCACTTCGACGGTTTCGCGGGCGGGCGGTTCGCTGGTGAAATAGCGTCCATACACTTCGTTGATAGCCGCAAAATTGTTCATGTCTTTTACGAAAATACTCGACTTGACAATGTTGGTATAATCTTTACCAGCCGCTTTCAGGATGGCTCCGATATTTTCCATGACCTGCTTCGTCTCGGCCTGAATGTCGCCCAGCGGAGCCAATTCAATAGCTACCTGACCTGAAACGAACAGCATGCTCGCTGCCGAAGCTAAATCAACTTTTACCGCCTGACTATAAGGCCCGATGGGTGCTGGAGCCTGCTCCGTATAAACAATTTGTTTGCTCATAGTTTTATCAATAATAAGCGACGTTGGATCGGGGCGTGTTAAACGCATCCCGTATTGCGAATCGCTCTTTTGGTCCGCAAGTTACCACCAAACCAGCGGATGGCCGAAAAACCGCTCACGATCTTCGATAAAAACCCTATCGTGGATGGTGATGCGATCAGCCTGATGCGAACCTGTAGAAAGATTACCAACCAACTTCTCGATGACTACCTGGAAAGATTTTTTTACGAGTGTATCGGATGATACAGAAACCCAGTTCGACCGGCTCAAGAACCGACTCTTCGGACGGTTGGACGCAAAAAAGCCGTACAAAATCGTCTACTACCGAGGCTTTGGCAGCCCAACAGCCGTTTGGCTTAAAGGGCGCGTACTGCGCGAACGGGATCTAAGTACACCAAGCGACAACGATACGTTCTGGCAAAATCTTTTAGCGACCTACCAGCGTTTTAATAGCGATGAAGTGCCCGGCGTAACGGTGCGGATTGACGCCTTCGATCAGTCATACACCACCACTACGGACAAAGAAGGGTATTTCGACATAACGATCAACCCGCCCGATGATTTACCGCCGGGCCGGGCCTGGTTTCCGGTTCGGTATTCGCTGGACGGCGTCACGCAACCGACCGGAGAAGCGGTAGAGAAGGATGGCTACCTGATGATTTCACCGTTGTACAGTCAGTTTGGCGTTATCTCCGACATTGACGACACCGTACTCGTAACGGGGGCAACGAGTCTTTTACAAACGGCCCGGCTGACGTTTCTGGGTAATGCGTATACCCGCCTTCCCTTCGCCGGAGTAGCAGCTTTTTACCGGGCGTTGCAGAGCGGTCCGGTCACGACCTTGTTTAACCCAATTTATTTTGTGTCGAGCAGCCCGTGGAATTTGTACGATCTACTGGTCGATTTCTTCCGCATTCAGGGCGTACCCAAAGGACCAATCCTGCTCCGCGATCTGGGCTTCAACCCCGAGCTGTTGTCGTCTCAATCGCATCACACGCACAAGCTGGCGATGATCAAAAAGATCCTTGATGTCAACCCACAGCTTCCGTTCGTGCTGATTGGCGACAGCGGCCAGCAGGACCCCGAAATCTATGCGCAGGTTGTTCGCGACAATCCGGGGCGGATTCGAGCCATTTATATTCGCGACGTTTCCGTCGATATGCGCGATGAAGCGGTCCGAGAGCTGATCCGAACGACGGAAGCCTATCAGGTGCCGATGCTTCTGGTTCCCGACACGGTCGAAGCCGCCGAACACGCAGCTTCGCTGGGTTTGATCGACCCGGATACCATTCCGGAAATCCGGGCCGACCGACGCGCCGACGAAGAATAGCTAAACGCCAGCGATCATTTTTTTCATCTTTTCCATCGACGTTTTCGCCACCGTCATAGCGTCCTGCGCGTAGTAGTTTTTGTTAAAAACTTCCAGCGATAGAATAATCGACTTGCTGGGATCTTTGATTTTAGTCAACGTTTCCTTGATGGGAGCCACACCATCGCCAGGGTACACCCGATCCGCATCGACAATAGCCTGCCGGGTCATGTTGGCCGGGTAATCGTTGACGTGAAAAACCTCGATGCCGGGTTTACCGATCAACGGCAAGCTGTCGATGCTGGAACCGCCTTTGAAGATGTGGTAAATATCGAGTAGAAGCCGTGCTGACGGGTGGCCGCTTTCGATGGCTACGTACATTACGTCGCTCAGACGGCTCAGATTTTTGGAAAAGCCCCACATCTCCAGCTGCGGTACTACGCCCGTTTGATCGCCCAGTTCCAGGATAGCGCGATACCGTTCGGCGGCTTTACGCAGATCGATAACCGGCGCGTCGGGTGCTTGTGCACCAACCGACGGGGTAGCTACGCGTTTGCAACCGACCTGCGCTAACAGTTCCATCTCGCGCTTCATCTGTTCGACTCCTTTAGCCCGAACCGTTTCGTCATCGACAATCCAGGGCGCGAAGCCAATGGCATTTTCGATGCGAATACCCAGATCAGACAGGCGCTTTCGGGCATCGGCTACGGTTCCGCCCGATTTAACGTATTCCTGTAAGCTATCGATCCAGACCTCAACGGAGCGAAAACCGGCTTTGGAAGCTGTTTCCAGCTCCTTGACAAAACCTAACTTGTGCCCCCGCAGGGTACTCATATTCAGGCAAGGCGTAAACGGTGGCGGACCAGCCATTGGAGCCGTTTGCGGAAAGGCAGACTGAGTGGTTGCCGAAGCAGGTGTAACCGATGCGCCAACGGCAGCAGTCAACGTCGTCAGTAGCTGGCGACGAGTCACGGATTGGGCCATAAACGTAAGATCGTGCAGGTTGTTTTGGATTATGATACCGAATTCTAGTAATCCAAAACAGAAAACCCGCCTAACCTACTGTTTACAGCAGCGGTTCGTTAACCTGCGTATCAAATACACCCGTCAGAACCCGACCGTTCCGCTTGACCTGCACCCAGATGCGGTAGTGCCCCGCTCGGGGGAATGCGTACGGAAACTCAACCATGTTGTTGGTCTTCATGGTATGGTTCATCGCAGGCATACCGGCCATCAGTAACTTGTTTTTTTCGGCTTCGGGCAAGGTTTTCAGCCTGGCGATGTAGGTATCAATGCTGTCCCGAAATTTCACCGCGTCTGGGTACTGGAACGTGCGGGCAGTATCGCTAATCCGTCCGACCAGTGATCCTTCGGCAGCCATCGAGTACGTTCCAACCGGATGTAAGTGGATGTACACCGTTCCGTCCGAACGCAGAATAGCGGCATGTCCGCCCATACCGAGGTAAGGTTCCAGCGGAGCCGCTTTTCCCTGCGCATCCGCAACGGCAAATTTCAGGTTGTACAACTTACCAGCCTCCAACACCTGGCTCTTCTTATCCATCCAGACCATACTTGAACCGTCTTCGAGTTTTGTGCTGGCACCGGGCTTGCCACAAACGACCATATCGTTGTCCAGATGCGGCACATTCACGGAAGCGGCTTTTACGCCCATTGGCTCCGTTACCAGCCAGCTATCATCCGGGTCGGACGGTTTGGCTGCGGCAGCCGCTTCGGCGCTGATTTTTAAAGACGGTACATCGACGGTGTCGGTCAGGGTTTCGGCAAAACCATTTCGATAGACGACATCGGCGTAAAGCAGGTATTTACCGCCCGGCAGCGCTGGTAAAGCTGCATCGTAGTGCAGCGTATCGCGTCGGTTCGGATGCAGGTGGGCGAAAGCATCCAGATTCGGTGTCCGGATCAGAAACAAATGCATTAGTTTCCCGTGATCAGGCAATACGTAGCTTAGGTTACGCCGTTTCTGCCAGTCGTTTGCAAAACCGGTTGTATCCACCTGGATCGTCAATTGCCGCTGTGCGTCAGCAACACGCACCGAAGCATTAATCGGTAAAGCCCGGTAAAGCTGCTCCGTTCGATAAGCCTCGGCGGTACTGTTCCACCAAGAGCGCCAGCCTGTCAGCATCAACGCAACGACAACCAGCCCAACGCCCATACCCGTCACCCGACGTCGACGAAGACCGGCTACAGCGGATTGACCGGGCACAACGACACCATCGGCATTGCTGGCTCCAATAATGGTAATCAGCATAACAATGAGCAACAAGCCCATAGCCGCCAGCCCCCAACCCGTCCCGGCAGGCATCTCACGCAACGCTGTAGCTACAGCCGCTACCGGAACAACGACTTGCTGTTTGCCATCGGGACCATCGATGCTAATTTCTACACTCGATGAACCGGAACTCATCAGCCACACGTCGGCCTCGTACTGATTCGTACCTACCGGTACAAGTACATCATGCGTGGGTGCTCCTTTGTCACCGGAGTTGAAATAAATAGGCCGCGCTCCCAGGCTGCTAACGCGCCCCTGCTCGACGAATACCGTTACTTTGGCCGTTCCGGGCACTACATCGGGCGGGTTTACCTGAATCAGCAATTGGTATTTACCCGCTTTTTTCTGCACGATTACCCCCGAACTACCGACGTGGGCGTTGGCTGTGATCGACAGGCAAACAAATAATAAGATTGTATATAGATGTATGATCCAGCCTGATCCGCTTTTCTGCAGGCGTTGATTACGCTTCATAATGATTGGTTTCGTCTGTCTAACTTCTCTACCGTACCACTCGTTTCATCCAATTTCCCCAAAGCAGACCGACACGAGCCGAAAGCGTAGCGTAGAGCAAAGCCTTACCGAAACCCATCCAGAAAGCCGCGGGCGACTGCATGTTCCAGGGAGCATAATCGTAACGGTATTTCCAGTCAGGAGAATTATCATAACTCCAGGAATACGACAGAAAGAAGCCATTACGAGCGTACGGCGACTTCAACAAAAATTCTCCAAAGGGCCACTGAACCGCCAGCAACACAAGTAGAAATACGACAGCATACAAGGCGGCCAGCACCCAATCGTTTAGTTTACGTTTCCCGTTATTGGCCGTATCGAAGCGATGCATTAGCCAGTCGAGTACCAGGGCGGGTACAACTAGCAGTACCGGAAAGATAAACGGCTGGTAATGCGTAATGGGGTTGTTGATCGGTCCCAGCCGGGGAGTGGCCGAAAAATTCTGTAGCACCCAGCTAGGCGCTAGCATACCTAGGGCGTAAATCGCGGTGATGATCGTGAGCGGCCAGCGCAAGAGCGACGCCCGCGCAACGGCCAGCAAAAAGAACGGGAAAATAATCGCCCCCGTGACGTAGTACCCTGACGAATGAGTCTCGTGCCTCCCCATCGATTCAGTCGTGAGTGTGTTGAGCATCATCAGCAACAGACCTGCCGAAATCGCGAACAACCATTTCAGGCGTGTAGCCTGCCGTTCGCTATCCGAATTGTGGATGAGGGATTTACCCCGATACTGATTCTGCAAAGACAGCACCCCAACCAGTGCGCCAAACTGAACGGTCATAATACCGATGGCTAAAATCGTGTGGGGCGGGGTCAGAATCTGAACGTCGAGTCCGTAGGTATTATGCCACCAGTCGTCGAAAGGAGCCGATGTCAGCATAGCCAGTGCTCCCCATACGCTGAACATAGCCCCCAGCGGTCCGTAGAAAACACCCCAGAAGGGAACAGCAGCCGAACGACCGGGATGGTTTTTGGTCAGCGTAAGGTTAAGAATCTGGTAGGCCGAAAACAGCCCTGACACAATCGCTCCAACGTAGATAACTACGTGCGGAGGAGCCAGCAGGCCATCACGCCCAATGCTCATGTGCCACATAATGTCCCACAGCAGTCCCATTACGACGCAGAAGGACGAAAAAACAACCGCGTAAATGTAAACGGGTATGCCTAGCCGCCAACCCGCAAGCCGGGTTGATGAAGACGCCCGCACAGATGGTATTGATGACGATATTGCGGATTCCATAAAAGGATTCGTAAAGGTTTGGCTAACAAGGCTGAAAATTACGAAAACGTCATCAGCTAGCCTAAAAATAATCCTACCAATTGCTAAGTCTCAGGGGCACTAGCAATCTTGTCTTTCAGGTAAGTAACGATCAGCAACCGATCGACCACGCCTGCTAATCTTACTTTCTTCATAATACCCCTTTTGACTAGACTGAGTGAATGGGATACAGATCCGTTTATTTATGACGTTATTTGCACAACCGTACGCATTCCTCTTCATCCCTATGCTTCGCTTCCCTTCACCGGTACGTTCGTCAGCGCTTGTCGCAAAAGCCTTTTTTGTCCTGCTTAGTCTGTGCATGAGCGCCTGCGTACCCGATTTTCTGCTCTCCAATCCCGATTGGGTGGTTATCGAAGAGGGCGAGCACGAGCCTATGCCGAAGCGAAAGGTAGGGCTGTTAATAAGCCCCGGCCAGATAACCGCCGAAGTGACCTTCGACAGTAGCTGTGTGTACGATATTGGCGCGGTCGATGCCGACGACTGGAACAAAGTAATTGGATTAGGTTTCGTGGGATCGAAAGATCAGCCGCTGGACGGTGTTCCTCCGCATCAGGTCGACGGCGCACGGGTCGGCTGGCGTTATAATCCAAAGACCAAACGTATCGACCTGGGAGCCTATGCCTATGTAGCGGGCAAACGCGTTGACTTCAAAGTAGCCGAAACAGCCATCAATCAGCCCACTCGGCTGACAATAAAAATCGACTATGACCGCAAAGTATACCAGATATTGGGTGGTCAGCCAATTGCGTTCACGCACGATAAATCGTTTGCTTACGCCACCGGGCTTTACTTCGGCGGTAGCCAGCCAGCACCACACCGGATCAAAGTGAAAATTGTGGATTAGGGCCGTATGACCATCGCTCCCTTCGACCTGCTTCTGCTGCTGGGTACGTTGCAAGGATTCATTCTGGCTACGCTGCTGTGGATCAATGGTAAAGGGAACCGATTATCGAACCGACTCTTGGCTACGCTTATTGGGTTGCTGGCCATGATGAGTCTGGCCGTGGGCGTTCCCATACCGAACCCGTGGGTAGGGCTTCTACTGGATTTGCTGCCACTCTTCGTCATCATGCCGCTCGGCCCCCTGATGTACTTCTACAGCAAATCTATGCTGGATCCAGCGTTTCAACTAGGGCGGCAAGAACGACGTCATTTTTACCCGGCAGTGCTGGATCTGGGGTCTCCACTAATCATCTGGACATTTTTCATCGGAAAGTTTCTGGGATTGGTTGACGGAAAAAGCGGTCCTGCTTGGGGGCACGCCATGCAGGAGTACAACACCTACGCCGACATTCCGCGCTGGATTTCGCTGACGGTTTATCTCGTATTGACGGGTCGCTTGCTCAACAGTTATCGAGCCACCCGGACCAAACAGCCGGACGAAAAAAACCTTCGCTTGCTCCGACAATTTTTCACCGCATTTCTGATTTTTCAGGTTATCTGGTTTATCCACTTGGTGCCGTACATCATCCCGGCTACCCGTGGGCCGCTACTGGATCGCGTTGGCTGGTATCCGATCTACGTTCCTATTGCCGTGCTAATTTATTGGCTGGGATTGAAAGGTTATCTGCACGCCCGGTCAACAACCCCTGTCGTCCAGCCCCCCAAACCTGCGGGTGCCGAACTACCCGAAGCAATCGTGAAGCCGGTTGTCGATGCGCTCTTGAACGCTATGTCGGCGAAGCAGTTGTTTTTAGATCCTGAACTGACGGTTGAAAAACTAGGTCAGCATACGCAACTAAGTCCTAAACTGATCTCCGCCGTTCTGAACCAGCACGTACGCAAAAACTTCAATGGCTTCGTCAACGAATACCGCGTTGATGCGGTGAAGCAGCGGCTAACTGACCCTGCTTACGGGAACCTGACTCTAACAGGCATTGCCTTCGACTGTGGCTTCAACTCACAGGCCACTTTTCAACGAACATTCAAGCAGCTGACGGGCGTGTCGCCGGGCGAATACCAGGCGCAACAAAAGAAAAACACTGCTCAAATCCGGATTTGAGCAGATCCGCTCATTGGTTTTAGCCTGTTTTGGGCCAAAATCAGCGAATTATGAGCAACCTCTACCATCTTCTCTTTTTTCTTCTATCCTGCTCCCTACACGCCCAATCGGTTCGTGACACCTTGCAAACCACTATGCTGCAACCCGCCGATATGCAGGCTGACTTTCGGTATTTCCGCCGGTTGCTGGAAGAAACCCATCCCGGTCTGTACCGCTACACGCCCAAAGCAATCATGCAGGCTAAACTGGACAGTATCGACGGTACGTTGACGAAGCCAATGCCGTTCCATGCCTTTTACCAAACCATCGAAGCCCTTATCGTTGACATTCGCTGTGCGCACACCCACGCATTCCCGACTAAAGAATGGCGACGGGGTTTCGACACCTGGAAAACGTTTCCGCTGTTTATCCTGCCCATCCAAGATCGCTCGTACGTGCTATTCAACGGCACCGCCAATCCGCTTATCAAGCCAGGCTTCGAACTACTGCGTATCAACGGGCGGGATATGGCCAGTATTCAGCTGATCCTGTATCGCTACCACTGGGCCGATGGCTACATCCAGACCTCGAAGCAGGCTAGCATGAAAGGCGCACTTTTCGCCTTATTCTACTACTGGTTCGTTGAGCAACCGGATACGTTTCAGCTATCGTTCAGGACGCTGGCGGGTGATACAATTCAGGTCGATGTGCCGGCTCAGCCTTTCCATACGTCGCTAAAGGGGTACATCAAGAATCCCGTCAACAAGCAAATGATCGCGTGGTATTATCAAAAGAACCAGAAGCATCCCTGGCGGCTCTCCTTTCCGAAAGACGTTGCCCAAACGGCCTACCTGCGTATCGACGGCTTCAGTGGCGAAGGGGCTAGCAGCAACGAAACCGCCGTGGCCCGGTTCCGAGTGTTCATGGATAAGACGATGGCGAAGATTGAGAAACTAAAAGCCCGTAACCTGATCGTTGACATCCGGGATAATCCGGGCGGCTGGGATAGCCAGGGCATTGAACTGTTCACGTACCTGATGAGGTCGAATTCTGCGGCTCCATATTATGCCCGGCAACATAGTGTTACGGATAGCTCAGCATTTATCGAGTTTTCGGATTTGTCGGAGGCTGATCGGAAGAACATAAAAAACGAACTACTACCCGAACCGGATGGAACGTTTACGCTCAGACAGGGCGACAGTGGTCGGGGTCCCAAACGGTACTCACCCAAACCAAACCGATTCAGGGGAAAAGTTTATGTACTCATGAATGGCCAGAGTGCGTCGACCACATCTGAGTTTCTAGCCGTTGCGCACGCCAACAAGGTAGGTGTGTTTATCGGTGAAGAATCCGGTGGTGCTTACGAAGGGGGAAATGGCGGAAGCTTTATTACGCTGGAACTGCCTCACTCCAAGATTCAGGTGGGTACGCCCCTCGTCTATTACAACATGGCTGTCGGAAAAACAGGCGCCAGAGGACGCGGAACCCTCCCCGATTATACCATCCCGATCAGTCTAAAAAACATCCTTGAGCACACCGACGACCAACTGGACTTTGTAAAGAAATTGATCAGAACGCACTTAAGCTCAAACTGAAGCTCCTTCGTATGCATTTAGAAATTAATTATTTTTGTTCAAACGCTATGAACTATGGCCGCGCTTAGTAACCTCCAAATTGAGCTTCTAAAGACTTTTTCAAGACCAATCTCTGAAAAGCAGCTACACGAAATTCGTCAGCTATTGGCTGATTATTTTGCCCAGAAAATAGATAACGAAGTCGATCAGCTTTTTGAGCAAAATAATTGGGACGCCACAAAAGTTGACGAGTGGCTGGGGGAACACTCACGCACTCCCTACCGGATTCAGCAATGAGAATTGTGCTAGATACCAATTGTTTACTGGCGATTACCCCCAAGATTTCACCTTTCCGACCCATCTTCGACGCATTCAGATCCGGCAAGTTTGAATTGGCAGTTTCCAGCGAAATCTTGACAGAGTATCATGAAATCGCTGGTCAGAAAATGACTCCTCAGATTGCAGAAAACATCATCGAGTTGATTCTGAAACAGGACAATACGGTACAAACAGAAATTTTTTATCGTTGGCAACTAATTACTATTGACCCTGATGATAATAAATTTGTTGACACTGCAATTTCTTCTGGAGCTGACTATATTGTTACCAACGATGCTCATTTCCGTGCGCTTCGGGATATTCCATTTCCCAAAGTAGCCGTCATTTCTATTCAGGATTTTTTATCACTTCTACAGACGGCTGACAGCTAGTGCAAGCACTTTGTTCGCATGGAGAAACCGGTTGTCCATACCGTCTAACTAACTATAAGCTAGCTTTTCAAACCACGACCCGTTCTCGTTCGTTAGGTGAAAGCCCGCTTTCTTGTTCATATGGCCACTTACCAACCCCTCCACGACTGGAACGTTTCACCCGCTGAGGCCGTCGCGCTGCAAAAACAGTTGCGTTCGCAGATTCGGATCGAGCCGCTGACAACTCCGCCAAAGACGATTGCGGGCTGCGATATTTCGTTCAACAAGTTTGAGGAAACGGTTTACGCCGGAATTGTCGTACTAGATCTGGAAACGCTCGAAACCATCGAAGAAGCGGGGGTAATCAGCACGGCTCCGTTTCCGTACATTCCGGGTCTGCTGTCGTTCCGTGAGATTCCGTCGCTGTTGCAGGCGTGGGCCAAACTAAAGACCGAACCCGACGTGGTGATGTTCGACGGTCACGGTACGGCTCATCCGCGCCGGATCGGGATTGCTTCCCACGCTGGTTTATTCCTGAACCGGCCGACGTTTGGCTGCGGCAAATCAGTGCTGGTGGGTAAGTACGAAGAGCCTGCTCCCGAACGCGGTTCCTGGTCGCCGATGATGCATTACGGCGATGTGGTAGGCGCGGCTTTGCGGACCAAAAACAAAGTCAATCCGGTTTACGTCTCTCCCGGTCATTTGATCGATCTGGAAACCGCTATATCACTTACATTAGCCTGCGACGGTGGCCGTTTCCACGGCGGCCGTGGAGTCGGCTACCGGATTCCCGAGCCGACGCGCCGGACGCATAATCTGGTAAACGCCTTACGTAAAGGCGAACGACCTGATCTGACGGATTAAGTACTCAAACAAAAATAGTTTAAAGTATTTTATAATGGCGTTTTTGTCATACTGACGGAGGAAGCATCTTCGGATGAGTGAATCAACCCAGCTATCGAAGATGCTTCCTTCCGCTCCGGCGGGCCGGTCAGCATGACAAAAAACAATCTAAATTATTATCAGTAGACCTGCTTAGTAGCTGTGATCTTCAATTTTCACTTTTCCCCGGAAGGTCCAAAACATAAACACCGTATAGGTAGCCACCAGCGGCATTCCGATAACGGCAAACAACAGCATCGTGCGCAGGGAAGCATCCGACGAAGCCGCTTCGTAGATGCTGATGTGGCCTCTGGGATCAACGTTCGACAAGACCAGATTTGGGTACAGCCCCATCGCAAATAGAATCAACAGCAGCGCGGTCGTGATGGACGACGAGATGAACCCCCGTTGATATTGCCGTTTTTCAATGCTCCGACGAATGTTTAGAACGATTAGCACGGCGGCAATGGCAATACCGAACAAAGCCGGATGCTGCTTGAAAATAGCCGTCATATGGGGCACGTAAATAAGCGTTGCCATCGACGTAGCGACGAAACACAGAATAAAAAACTTGCTGGTATTATTGGCGATAATGGTCAGCCGGGTAAAAATGCGATCTTCGGTCTTCATGATCAGGTACATCGATCCGTGCATCATAAACAGCGCCAGCACCGTAACGGCAACCAGCAGCGCGTACGGATTGAAAAAATCGCGCAGCCGTCCCACAAATTCGTGATTTGCATTGAGCGGTAGTCCCTGAATGAGATTCCCTAAAATCAGTCCCAGCAGCAACGAGATAACGATACTGGACGCGCAAAAGCTGACATCCCACAGTTTTCGCCACCACTTCATGTCTTCCTTCCCCCGAAACTCAATCGAGATCGCCCGGAAAATAATGGCGACCAGAAACAGAATAAATGGCAAATACAGGACCGACAGGATCGTGCCGTACACCAGCGGAAAAGCCGCAAACAAAGCCCCCGCCCCGATAACGAGCCATACTTCGTTCCCGTCCCAGACTGGCCCAATAGCATTGAGTGCAATCCGGCGACTTTCTTCTTTCCGAAAAAACAAATGCACCGCGCCCGCACCCAGATCAAATCCATCTAAAATTCCGTAACCGCTGATCAGCGCGCCAATCAGCAAAAACCACCACGTGGGTAGATCAATTCCAAGAATGGTATCCATACCTAAACAGTGAATGTGTTGTTGAGCGAAGAAGTGATTGAGCGAATAAACTGCTTTGGCACAAGTTCATTCGCTCTTTGGCTCATTAGCTGAGTACTGGATTCATGCGCGACGACGTTTCTTCCTGTTCCGTATCCACGTCGGGGCCATGCTGAATTTTTTTGTTCAGCAGGTACAAAAACAAGGCAAACAGCATCACGTAAATAAACGTGAACAGAATCAGCGAAGCCAGTACGTGCTCGGCTTTGACCGCCTGCGAGAGGGCATTGGAGGTGCGGAGCAACCCGTACACGACCCACGGCTGACGACCGACCTCCGCCGTATACCAACCCACCTGATTAGCAATCTGCGGCAAGAGCACCGCGAAAACGAAAACGCTCATCAGCCAGCGCGTCTCGAACAGTTTTTTTCGGTAAAGCAGGTACAAACTAAACAAGGTCAGCGCAATAAGCGTCATCCCGATGGCGACCATGAGGTGATACGTCTGAAACACGAAATTGACCGCAGTCGGGCGATTTTCGGGTTTGATGCTGTTCAGACCGGGAATGGGCTGGTTGAAATCCTGATGCACCAGAAACGATAAGCCACCCGGAATTTTTAGCCCCATCGTCTTTTGCTCTTTCGCATTGACCCAACCCATCAAATACATATCCGCAGGGGCCGATTTCTCGAAGTGGCCTTCCATCGCGGCCAGTTTCGCGGGTTGGTACTTGGTGACGACTTCGGCGGATTTATGCCCCGTAACCAACTGACCCAGGGCCGAAACAGCCGCTACCCAAAGCGCAATTTTGAAGGCAGCCTGCGCGTGACCAACGTGTTGCTTTTTGAGGATGTACCACGCGCTCACGCTCAACACCAGAAATGAACCGGCCAGCAACGCACCGATCAGTACGTGCGAATACCGCTCAACCGACGACGGGTTGAAAACCATCGCCCAGAAATCCGTAACGATAGCGCGGGCTTTCATGCCTTGTCCTTCGATCCGATAACCCGATGGCGTTTGCTGCCAGGAGTTGGCCACCACAATCCAGAGCGCCGAAAAAATAGAGCCCAGTGCTACCAGAACGGTCGCCATGAAATGCACGCGTGGGCTGACCTTGTTCCATCCGAACAGCAGAATACCGAGAAAAGCTGACTCCAAGGCGAACGCGAAAATGCCTTCTGCCGCCAGCGCCGACCCGAAGATATCGCCCACGTAACGCGAGTAAGTAGCCCAGTTGGTGCCAAACTCAAACTCCATGACGATACCCGTAGCTACGCCAATCCCGAAGATTAGCGCAAAAATCCGGACCCAGAACCGGGTCAGCTCTTCGTAAAGTTTGTTTTTTGTTTTGAGATACAGCCCTTCCATCACCACCAGACAAACGCCCAGACCAATGCTCAGGGGCGGGTAGATGTAATGAAACGCGATGGTGAAAGCGAACTGAATTCGGGAGAGTAATTCGACATTGTCCATAACCATACGATAGCAGGGACGAATCGCCGAGGTCGCAGACAGACGGTGCGATTATAGGCGAACAAGGCGAGAAAACTATCACCCGAAAGGTACAACCGGAACGCACACGGCGGACCAAATTTACCGGGATTTTCGCTAAAAAAATACGGTCGTCTTATCCCTCGGTAAGCCGCAAAGCTTTACATTCAACAAATTGATGAATCAATCCAATTACCGTGCAACCTGCCCGACCGCACTCGTTTCAGCAACAGGCTAGAAACTACATTACCGCCTTCTACCAGACGCAGCGAAATGCGTTCGTCGTTATCGTTACGCTGCTTATTTCGTTTTACATCCTGACCGTTCCCGACCAGGCCGCCGACATGATCAATGCCGTGATCGACAGCGGTGTGTTCAGTCAGTTGTTTCAGTTTATTCTGCTCAGCACGTTTATCTGGAGCTGGACCGTGTATGGCAGCACCCGCATGATTCTGCATATTTCGCCGGTTGGGATTCGGCTCAATCAGGAAGCAGACAGGCTGTTGCGCTGGCTCCCCAAACTCGGCGGCATGATTCCGGCGCTGATCCTGGCCTATGCCTTCTGGGAGCCTAACCGCTGGCAGCCGTATTTGCTGGTGCTGGAAAGTGGTCTGATGCTGGTGCTCTTTCTCCGGGTCGAGCAGCGAATTCCGGTTTTCGAACTGCCGGCACACTGGCGCTTTTCGGATCGGTACACCAGTTTCCGGCAGGACATCCGGGAGCTTTGGCGGCATCCGTTAGGTCGATTGGTCGTTTCGGGTGGCTTGCTGTTGACGGCTTTTCTGATCGTCTTGTTTAGCCTGCCCGTTGAATGGGAACTAGCCCGTCGGTTACGGCCTACGGCCATTATCATTTTCGGTATTTCGATGTACACCTTCTGGGGTAGTCTGGTGGTGTATTTCAACGACTACCGCTACCGTCCGCTGGTTCTGCTGGTCTTTCTGTACATGATTGGAATCAGTGCGTTCAACGACAACACCAGCATTCGACAGGCGACCGACGCTGCCGTACCCCCGATTGCCCAACGCCCAACGGTGGCCGCTCATTTTACACAGTGGGTGGTCGCTCGTCGGCAGGAAGATGGCGACACCATTCCGCTAGTACTTGTCGCAGCAGAGGGTGGTGGCATTCGGGCGTTAAACTGGACCGCCGAAACCCTGATTCGACTCGATTCCATCATTCCCGGTTTTAGTCGGCATGTGTACGCGCTCAGTGGCGTATCGGGCGGGGGCGTCGGAACGGTTTTCTATACGGCTTTCCTGCGCGACTTCGCCAAAAACGAACGCAGTAAACGATTCGAACAATTCCGAAAAGCCATTCGGGATGATTACTTATCGGCGGTATCAGCGACACTACTATTTCCCGAATCCGTGCAACGCTTGCTGCCAGTTCCCGTATCGGCCCTGGAACGAGCTAAGTGGTTGGAAGACTCCTGGTCAGGTTCGTATTACGACAATCTGGGTTTGAAAACGCTCGATTCGTCGCTGACCCAGTTGTATCAAACCCGCACTGGCTACAATTATGACCTGCCTTCGCTGCTACTGAACGGAACCCTCGCCGAATCGGGTCAGAAAGTAATCACCTCGAACCTGCAACTCGACACCCGCTATTTTAAGAATGTCGTCTCGACGCTGGATGTCATTCAGGCTGATGTTCCACTAAAAACGGCGGCTTCGTTATGTAGTCGGTTTCCGGTTGTCACCAACGGCGGTTTAATCCAAAAAGATACCCTGGTGAACAACAGACGCC
Organism: Spirosoma oryzicola; assembly: GCF_021233055.1. Lineage (NCBI taxonomy): Bacteria > Pseudomonadati > Bacteroidota > Cytophagia > Cytophagales > Cytophagaceae > Spirosoma > Spirosoma oryzicola. The sequence goes on from NZ_CP089538.1 coordinate 5,062,630, forward strand.
AACAACTGTACGGCGGACACGTAGTGGACGGCGGTTATTTCGATAATTCCGGCGTTGAAACCTGCATTCAGTTGTTGAACAATCTCGTGCCTTTCATCCGGCGACTGGACACGCTCGAACGCGTGACGGTTGTTCCGTACATTCTTTTTATACAAAACAGCAACACGGTCGGTAAGCTACCGAAGAAGCGCTCGGTGTTGCAGGAAGTGCAGATTCCACTGCTGGCTTTTTTCAACGCCTGGGACAATGGGTCCATCACCCGCGACAACATGTTCAACTCTTTCATCGACCGCTTTGCCAACCCCAAGACGAACTACCTGACGCTCCGGCTAGCCTACAACGCCAAATATCCGCTGGGCTGGTTTATGTCCGACAGCGTTGCTCACAGCATCAGTCGGCAGGCAACCGATTCGATCAGCCTGAAGAATAAAGAACTGGTGCGCTTGAAACGGGCCTTCACTCGATAGCTAGGGGCTGGCCAGGACGCTATGTTTTATACCTACGTGGTGTCGGTTTCTCAAAACCGACACCACTCCCGAAACCGACACCTCTCCCAAATGATTATGCGTACAACGATCCGCGAGATGATATAGATCTAGTGGGAGTAATCGATTAATGATTCGTATGCCGTATCTTGGAGATACGGCATACGAATCATTAATCGATTACTTCTGAAAACCACGATTACCCATCGTTGAGAAAATCCCGCTCTATCGTACTTTAGCGGCTGAATTAACTTCTGTTTCGGACATGAACCTTCGCATTAACGGGCGTATCTGGCTTGAAACGGTCTCTGCCGACGGCGCAGAACGGTTTATCGGTATTGGTCGGCTCGAGTTACTCGGTCACATTCAGCGAACTGGCTCGATCAATCAGGCGGCCAAAGCCATGAACATGTCGTACAAGCGGGCGTGGGAAATGGTGCACTCCATGAATACCCAGGCCGCAACCCCACTGGTGACCACACAAACCGGGGGCGAAAAAGGGGGCGGCACCGTCGTAACCGCCGAAGGCGAAAAATACCTCGCCCACTACCGCGCCCTGCACGAGCGATTCCAAAAATTTATGGCCGACGAGCTGGCAAACCTTCCGGCTTAACCCCTCCGAATGTCTTCGAACGGTACCATAGGATACGAAAACAAAGCGTTATTTCCCAACAACCAGAACGAGCGTTATATTTCGCCAGTAATAACGCTCGTTCATGAAACACATCTTCCTCTTTCTTTTTTTTACCAGTCAGGCGGTGGCGTCTACAATGCTGCCTGATAGTACGATCAACCCTAAAGATTCTCTTCGCAAAATTGAGCTGAACGAGATTGTTGTCACCGCTTCCCGCATCTCCGAAAGCGTCCTGAAATCGCCGGTGAGTATTGAGGTACTCGACGCGCGGCAGATTCGGATGTCGGCCCAACCTTCTTACTTCGACGCGATCGAAAACCTGAAAGGGGTCCAACTCATGACCGCCAGTCTGGGCTTCAAAGTGTACAACACGCGGGGATTTGCCAATCCGACAAACGTGCGGTTTGTGCAGCTTGTCGATGGCATGGACAATCAGGCTCCTCACATCGGAGCACCCATTGCCAACGCGCTGGCTCCCTCCGATCTGGACATTCAGCGGGTCGAGATTGTACCGGGCGCGGCTTCGGCGCTGTACGGCATGAATGCATTAAATGGCCTGGCGCAACTCATCACCAAAGATCCGTTTACGTCGCGCGGATTAAGCATCAGTCAGAAAACAGGCGTGAACCACATCAACGATCCGCTCTCGTCGGCGAAAGTATTCAGCGAAACCAGTCTGCGCTACGCGAATACCATCGGTTCGCGGCTGGCCTTCAAAGTAAATCTAACCTACCAACGGGGCTACGACTGGATTGCCCGCGACTTAACTGATTTGAATCCTAATGCCAATACAACCCTTGGACTAACCGGCCCGGAAAACCCCGGTCGTGATCTGGTCAACAACTACGGCGATGAATCAGCGAACCGACGCACACTGACCATTGGCGGGAAGCGCTACGTGGTATCCCGTACGGGTTATTTTGAAAACGAAACAACGGATTTGAGCCTGAATAACCTCCGGGGTGACGCGGCTATTTTCTGGCGTATTCTGCCGAAGTTAACGATCTCATATCGCTACAAAGCGGCTACACTCGACAATGTCTACCAGCGTACAAACCGGTTCCGACTCGACAATTACGTCCTCGACCAGCATGGCCTGACGCTCGAATCACCGTCGGTGCAGATCCGGGCGTACCGGACCCGCGAGAACACCGGCGATTCGTACAATATCCGCTCGATGGCCGAAAACATTGACAAATCGTTTAAATCCGATAATCAGTGGTTTACTGATTTTACGAATCAATTCACGGCTAGTACGGCGGCTGGTCAACCCATCACCAATGCGCTGGCAACCGCCCGCACCTTCGCCGATGCAGGCCGCCCACAGCCGGGTTCAGAAACGTTCGACAGCCAGATCGCCAGACTGCGGGACATCAACAACTGGGACATTGGCGCGGCTCTGCGCGTAAAATCGTGGATGTACCATGTGGAAGGCCAGGTAGAACCAACACGTGTTTTGTGGGCTGGTTTCCGCCAAAAAACGGGCATTGATCTGCTGGCGGGTTTCGACTACCGGCGGTATGTCGTTTTTCCCGATGGTAATTATTTTATCAACCCTGACCGTACCGATCACAATCTGATTTACGGTAAAACCGGCGGCTTCGTGCAGGCGTCGCGGTCGTTTTTCGGTGATCGGTTGAGCCTGCGCGGATCGGTACGGGTCGATAAAAACCGCTATTTCGACCCTAAAGTCAATCCACGCATTTCGCTCGTCTTCTCCCCCACCGAGAACCACAATTTTCGCGCTTCTTACCAGACCGGTTACCGGTTTCCGTCGCTTTTCGAAGCGTTCTCGAACGTCAATTCGGGAGGGGTCAAGCGCGTTGGCGGGCTAAAAATCATGTCGCAGGGTATTTTCGAGAACTCCTACTTCCGCACTTCCATCGACGCCTTCCAGAACGCGATTACCACTGACGTCAATACGAATAAGTTAACCACCGAGCAGGCTATTCAGAAAAACAAAGGACTGCTTCGACCCAATACGTATACATACCTAAAACCAGAGCAGGTCAATAGCATTGAGGTTGGGTACAAAGGGCTATTTTTCACGAAGAAACTATACGTAGACGTCGATTTTTATTACAACGTTTACCGCAATTTCATTGCTCAGGTCGAAGCCAATATTCCGAAACGAAGTAACCCGGATTCGATTCCCTACTACCTGGCTGACCGTAACCAGCAGGACCGCTACCGGCTCTGGACCAATTCCAAAACGACGGTGTACAACTACGGTTCCAGTCTGGGACTGCGGTATTCAGCAGGGCATAATTGGGTGTTTTCCGGCAACGCGTCATTGGCCCGACTCGACCGTACGGACCAGGGTGACGGCCTGGAAGAAGCCTTTAACACACCTCAATGGATAACGAATCTAAGCGTCTCGAACCCCGACTTAGGCAATGGTTTTGGTTTTTCTATTAATTACAAATACCAGAGTTCGTTTCTGTGGCAATCGTCGCTGGCGACGGGTATGGTTCCCGCGATCAATACCTTCGACGTGCAAATCAGCTACGCGCTACCAGCCCGGACGCTCGGCCCACTCTTCTTCAAATTGGGCGCTACCAATCTGCTGAATCGTTCGTACACGACCTTCACCGCCGGACCAAGCGTAGGCGGGTTTTATTATGCAACAGTGACACTAAACATCCCACAGTAAATTAGGGAACAAGCTAAAAAGCCCTGACTTTGTGTAGCAAGACACGAAATCAGGGCTTTTTATTTTTAGGTTAGTACTACTTTTTAGCGCTATACATAACCCGCCAAACTTTACCTTTTACTGAATCGGTGATGTACAGCGAACCGTCGGGACCTTGCGCCAGTCCCATTGGACGTGCTTTCGCATCACCCGGACTCGCCAGATCGAGCTTACCTGCGTTGACGTTCGTGCCGGGTTTACCCTGCTCGGCTACACCCGCGAAATTTTCCGCAAACACTTCGTACTTGCCCGACGGACGACCGTCTTTCCCGAATGGAATAAACGCTACAAAGTAACCGCCCTGTTTCAGCGGAGCCCGGTTCCATGAGCCGTGGAAGCAAACAAACGCACCATTTTTGTATTTCGCAGGAAATAGATTTCCCGTGTAAAACAGCAGGTCGTTGGGTGCCCAGTGGCCAGGGAATGCCATAATCGGCTTTTCTTTTCCGGCGCAGCGGTCTTCTTTTGTGCCGTCTCCACCGTATTCAGGAGCCAGTATTTTTTTGTTTTTGTTATGGTCGTTGTAGCAGTAAGGCCAGCCAAAGTCAGCACCTTCTTTGATCATTAAAAACTCTTCCGAAGGCAGTTCCGCGCTTACTTCGTCGGTGAATACACCACCCCAGTTGTTGAGGTTATCGCGACCGTGTTGCAGCGCGTAGAGCGAATTTGTCGCCGTGTTCCAGTCGAGGGCGACGGCGTTACGGATACCCGTTGCGTACCGTTTTCCGTCCGACTGCTTCTGGTTTTGTTTGTTGGCGTCGAATACCCAGATACCGCCGTAATTTTCCAGAATTGGGCAAGGGTCCATTCCCTTCGAGCCTTTTTGCCGGTCTTTTTCCTGACAGGCGTTGGAGGGTGCTCCGAAATTGACGTACAATTTCCCATCCGGCGAGAGCGCCAGTGATTTACCCGCGTGCTGGCGTTGAAGCGTCAGACCAACGACAATCGGTTCAGCGGGGGTGGTTTCCATTACCTTACCGTTGGTCAGCTTGTAGCGGTACACCGATGTATCCGACGATGCGTACAGGTATCCATCGTAGATGCCCATACCTGTACCGGTGTAGTTGCCGAACGTCACGGTCTGATCGGCCCGACCATCGCCGTCGGTATCCAGCAGTTCAACGTTTCCTTTACCGTCTTTGAGTTTGTCCAGTTTGACAAATACGGTACCCGCCTTATCGACAACGATGTGCCGAGCTTTACCGACATTGTCAGCGAATACCAACGCCTGAAAACCCGTAGTTAGCTTGATGCCACCATTGTCGGGATCGGGCGCAATCGCGTTTCGTTTGGTGGTAATCCGGTGATCCGTTGATGAATGAATTCTAGCTGACTTGACGGGCGGCTCAGCGACGGCGACCGTCGTAGTCATGGCCAGCAACAGTAACGTTGATTTCATGATTGAGTTTAAGTTGTAAGGATTGTTAACAGGCGTGTAACGATTGCTCGCTCACAAAAGTTTTTGGCTGTACTAGTCATTCCGTGACTAATTTGCGGCATGAGCAATGAACCCTTATCCTGGTCCGATTTTGAGAAAGTAGAAATCCGTACGGGTACGATCCTTTCCGTAGACGCTTTCCCGGAAGCCCGCAAACCAGCGTACAAACTAACGATTGATTTTGGTGATTTTGGCATCAAACGCACCTCCGCGCAGATCACCAAACTGTACTCAATGGATGAACTGGTTGGCAAGCAGGTCGTAGCGGTTGTTAACTTTCCGCCAAAACAGATCGCTACGTTTATGAGCGAATGCCTGGTTCTGGGTGCTGTCGCCGACGATGGCACCGTTACGCTTCTGCAAACCGAACGTCCGACGGTTAATGGCCTGCGCATTGGCTGATCGTCCGTTGTAAACCAGTGCGTATGACCGTATAAAAAATCATTGTCGTATTCCGACGCCGTTTTCGTTTTACACGTATGAAAACCCTTTTAGTAGCCTGCTTACTAGTTTTATCCATCGCTGCACGTACGTACGCCCAACGTGCCGATGACACATCGCATTACCGAACGGTTCCGGTTCCGGCTCACCTAATGCCCATCGAACGGACGGCGGCTTCGCTGGGGACCGTCTATTTTTACGGCGGCAAACGGCTTTCTTCACCGTTTGCGCTCGAAGTACCTTTCTACGAACTCAACGATCCGACCGTCAACCATCATTTTCGAACGTTTCGCACCTTAACGACGCTCAGCCGGTTAACGTCGCTGGCGACGCTGGCCTACGTTCTCTTCAGCAAAAACGGCAGCAACAGTACCTATTGGATCGTGTACGGATCATCGATCGGTGCGTCGCTTACGCTGGCATTTATTGGAAACGGGCACGTCAACAAAGCCGTTACGCGCTACAACGAAATGCTCCGACAGCCCCGTCTGGGCATGTCCGTTGCGCCCATACCCTTAACCGGAAGCCAGGCGATTGGTGTGGGTATTGCCTGTAAGTTCTGAAAGCAGAATCATCCGGAATCAATCCAGGACGGTCGGTGTTGATTTCAAACGAATCATCCTCTTGACTATGTAATGACATTTACGTTTCGCTCCATGCAGAAGCCACCGATCGAGTCTTACTTTCGGGAGCACTTCTCCGATGAAAGTCTGAAACGGGAAGCGCAACGGGCAGGCGTCTTATCGGCCATGTTTCTGTTCGCTACGGTAGTGCTGGCCATTTTACACCCTCTGCTGCGTAATGACAACCTGATATCCATTCCCAGCCCCGTTATGCTCACGGTTATACCCTATCTGGTGGGCATGGGCGGGTACGAATGGGGCATCCGGCGCTTGTTTACGCAACAGTTGAAGCGCCATCAGGACATCCCGACGTTCTTTAAGTTTGCCAATGCTACCTTCGAGATCAGCTCTATTTCGTTTATCATCCTGATTGTATCCCGTCATCTGAGCGACCGGTTGCTGGCACTCGACAGTCCGCTGACGTACATCTACCTGTTTTTCATCATTCTTTCCACCCTTCGGCTCAACTTCTGGCTATCGGTCTACACGGGTGCTATCGCCGGGGCTGAGTATATCGGTCTTTATTTTCTAATTGCTGGTTCCGTCAGCGAACCGTACCGGGAGATCGACTTGTTTGTACACCTGCCCCTAATGTTTATCATCAAAGGGGGGCTGCTGATTATGGCTGGTCTGGCAGCGGGTTATGTATCCCGGCAGATTCGGCTTAGTATTACGGATACCATTCGGGCTACTGAAACGGAGCAAAATGCCGTAACGCTGTTTGGTCAGCAGGTGTCGCCCCAGATTGCCCGCGCCGTACTGGAGCAAAAAGGAAACTATCAGAGTCACCGCATGCGTGTGGCTGTTATGTTTCTCGACATCCGCGATTTTACGAACTACGCCACTCACCAGGCTCCCGAAGACGTTATGGCGTATCAGAACACGTTCTTCGGTATCATTATCCGCATCGTCGAACAGTACGGTGGTGTTGTAAACCAGTTTCTCGGCGATGGCTGCATGATCACCTTCGGAGCGCCCGTAGAGGTGGAAAACCCCGCCGAAGTAGCCGTTGAAGCGGGGTTTACCATTCTCCGAGAAATACGCAAAGCTGTTACGGACGAGTTGATGATTCCTACAGCAATAGGCATTGGTATTCACCTCGGCGACGCGGTGGTTGGCAATATTGGCACCGAAACGCGCCAACAATATTCCGTGACCGGCAACGTCGTGATACTGGCCGCCCGCATTGAACAGCTCAACAAACCGTTTAAGACGCAGTTTCTGGTGTCGCGGGAGGTGTACGAATCGCTGACTATGCCGCCCGAAACGGCCCGCGCCTTGGGTCCAACGGTTATCAAAGGCGTTGACGAGGAAATTGAGCTATACCAATTGTTTTAGCCTCACACCCTCTCCTGTTTGCGGAAGAAGAACTTTTCACGCGTGTCAACAGCCCTACGAAGAGCGTCTTAAAAGAAGAAACCGACGCGCAGCATGGGAATCCGATCTTCGCGGGAAAGAGCGTACAACACAGAAATCACCGCTGTGTTGTAGGGCGACAGCCAGATACCACCGCCGTAGCCGTGATGCCATACGCTTGACTTTTCGCCATCAACCCATACGCGTCCCACGTCATTAAATCCGACAATTCCGGCATACGCCGGAAAAAGGTAGGTACGAATGGTCAATAGACGCAAGCGCAAATCCAGGTTATGGAAGAAAGCGCTTTCACCCGCAAAACGGGTCCGCCGGAAACCCCGGAGGTTGGTCAGTCCGCCGAGTGTACTCGCCTGAAAAAATTCGAAGTTATCGCTTAAATTCAAACTTGTACCGACGCGAGTGGCAATAGTGAGCAGCGCAGGCAGCCGAATACTGGCATAAAACGAAAGATCAGATTGCAACTGCGTAAACGGACGCGTCTGGCTGTTTAGTCCTTTGTAAGCCGTTAATGCGGTGCGCCACAGAACACCACGGGTTGTCAAGAGGGCGTTGTTGCGGGTATCGACAGTGAAGCCCGCTTTCAGCCCGCCGTACCAGAACGACTCGAACAGTCGCTCGCCGTTGGGGATGCTTTGCGCGTACTCCTGAATAAATTTTCGCTGCTCATCGTCCACTTCAACCCGCTCAACGGCAGGGCCGTAAAAAAAGGTAGCCCTCCCTACCCGATTCTGCAACAAAGCGTTCAGACTCCAATTGTCGAACCGGACCCGGTAGTAGTTGACCCCGCGCTCTTTGTTGAATACGGTTTCGTTGCCGATGCCGAAGAAGTTCTGAACAAAATTTGGTGCTTTGATATCCGCATTGACAACCAGATCGGTTTTGCCAAGCAAGTCGGTAAAGGTTCCGTCGTAGTGAAAGCTAAACGCGTCCGTAGCGAAGGCATGGCTGGCCAACAGGCGATGCTGCTGCGAAAAGGGTTCCTTCCGAAAACCCTGCGTCCGGTGCAAAACACCCGCGCCCAGAAACAACCCATCGTCGGGGTTCAACTGCACCGACGCCAGCGGCATGGTCAGATCGTAGCGAAAAGCCATCCGGTCATAGCGATTAACCGCTTTGTTGTCGGACAACCGACTGCGTGTTTCTGACCCTCCGGTTATCGTCGTGTTTTTACGAAAATCATACACCCACGTTTTTCGCGACAAGCCCCGCACCGACGAACTATCAATGATCACATCGTCGCCTTTACCACCGATAATGCGTACCAAACTTCCTTCCGGCGCGGCACCACGTAATGTAAACCGGTCGTCACCGCCTAGTCCGTACAACCGAACCTCCTCCGTTTCCTTTGCGTCGAATCGCCGTTTGTAAAGTACCTGCGTTGCTTTTTCTGCTTTATTGAGTTTGTACACAACCACATCGGTTTGCCCGTCCGGGCGTCGGGTCACGTCGAAAAGCTCGTCTTTGTCGCTGCCTACCACGTCCACCGCCTTAGCCAGAAAACGGTACTGCTCATCGGCATAATGCGCGAGATCGGCCCGGCGCTGACGTAGTTTGGCGGCAATTGTCTCGGCCGTTAATCCGCGTGATGGCTCTGGTAGTTGGCGCAAGGCGCTGTTTATTTTCTCGTCCGTGAGGCTTTCGCGCAGTGAATCAGCCATCGCCAGCCAGTCGGCACGGCCAGGCTCCGTCAGAAACGAACGGTCGAAAAAGCGGGCGTTGGTATTGAAACCGGGGGCATACCGGAGTTTGTAATCGAATCCCTGAATTTTGGGCATCAGCCAACGCCGGCTGGCGATCTTCGGCAATATGCCTTCGTTGACGAAAAAAGCCTGATCGCGGTCGCGGGGAACCGGCTCAAACCGCATTCCTTTTCCCGATTTGAAACTCGCCCACCGCCACTGGTCGTCGTGGCGATCCCAGTCGCCAACCCACATATCGAACAGCCGCGCCCGCAGCACCGCCCGCTGATCGACGCGGTTATCGTTATCATCCTGTAGTTTTTCGAGCAGCTTGGGTGTGCTATACAGCTTGGTTGTGTTGCCAAACAAGCCGGTTCCTTTATAATTGCCGTCGGCTCGTTCTTCAAGAAGCATCAGGGTATTAGCAAACACTTGCTGGTAATCGCGCATGCTCGTGTCGTCGGGCGTTACCACCACGCGTGGGTTGGTATGATAAACACCAGCAGCTTCGGCCAGCGGAGCCACTGCTAACGCGCCAAACGGATGGGAGGCTGAAATCTGATCCTGCACGATGTCATTAGCCAGACCGCTTCGCAACTCGGTTGGGATTGCTTTTTCGGGATACTTTTCGATGGATCGAATCGCATATTCGCGCTTTTTCGGATCAACCAGCCGCAACGATAGGGTCTGCATACCACCACCCCGCTCGGTAGGGACAAGTTGTTCTTTTTTTAAATCCAATACGGGCACGGTGAGTGGGCTGGTCCAGACATCCCGGTAGTTGTCCCCGAACCAAAAGCGCTTTACTGAACCGGCAGCGTAGCGCGCGCCCGGCACTACTCGTGCGCTATCGGGTTCTTTCTGAACGCTACCCGTCGAATTAGACCGGACATTAGGACGAAGCTGAATGACTTTCTGGTACAACAGTTCGCCCGTCGGACTTTCGGCACTGGGTGCGAAAAACGAAATAGTCATCTGGTCGCCGGGACCAAAATCCAGGCGAGCAAATCCTTTCTGTTCACGAGCGAACAAGGATTCCCTGGCTTTTTTGACCGCTTCTTCTTTGGAGCCACTGCCGCTGGTGAGATAGTACAGACTGTCACGCTGAATCAGTTGCAGGTTATGGTCGTGCCCGTTGGTATAGATCAGGTTGCGGTATTTATTGAACACAGCGACCATGCCGTTTCGCAGCTCCCGGTATACCGGATTGGGCAAGTCCTGCAAGCTCCCGAAAACCGACCGATAAACGGGGTAAATCGAGCCAATGACCGGTAACGGAATGTACAGCCATTTGCGAAGGCTCGTCAGAGGAAACAGATGATCTTTAAACGTGTAATAGCCGCCGTGCTGACCGTGACTGTACATGGGATGGTGCCCGGCAACCACCACGCGCCGATGGCGGTTCCGATACAGAATATCATCCAGTTGGGTCAGAAAGTCGGGTAACGTTTTTGCCCCACAGTCGGAGCCTTCGCCGGGCTTATCCCACGGATGCAGCCAGTACTGCGTATCCATCAGCACAAGCGTGAGCGAATCCGACAACGGTATCTCCACCGGACCGGGGCAGCCATCGTTCGGAAAAAACACATCGTCGCGACCCGTATACTGCCGCACAAAATCCTGCTGATTTTTAATGCGCTGCCAACCCTCACGCCCGCTTCTGTCCCAATCGTGGTTCCCCGGAATGGCAAAAATTCGGCCCGGAAAGGCGGTACGCAGGTCAAGCTGCTGGCTCATTCGCCGTTCGCCATCCGCACGGTCGGGGTGATCGGCATCAGGCAAGCCATGCTGATAGATATTATCGCCCAGTAAAATCAGCGAACTGTTTGGTCCAGCCGTTTGTAGCTGAGCACGCAGTGTATTCAGGACAGGATCTTTACCATCGGGAACGGGTGCCCCGGCATCACCCAACAGAAAAATCCGATAGGCTGTCTGCGCCCGGACAGCGGTCGTCTGCCCAACGAGCCAGCCAGTAATCGACAGAAAAACCAGCGAGTAAAAAAACTTCATACGAGCAACAAGTTGAAAATAGAGGATCAATTTTGCGGAGACTTCCATCACTACATTGTACCTGGTCAACGCGTTAGCCAGAAAATCGTGCCGATCAGGCAATACATCGTATGAAATTAACCTCGGCTACGTAACGGAATCCGTCTGTAATTCGTTACCTTGTAGCCTACCGGCAAGTTTAGTAAAACCAACCGTATGATCGCTCAGGAAACCACGCTGCTTCATCAAACCCGGATTTACGCCGAATCGTTGCTCAAGCAGCTTCCATTAGATTATACCTACCATAACCTGAGCCATACGCAGGCTGTGGTAGCCTTTGCCAACGACATTGCCGACCAGGAAGGGATATCCGATCATGACCGAGAAACGGTGCTTATTGCGGCATGGCTGCATGATGTTGGCTATCGACAAGGCTGCGTCAACCACGAAGATACGGGTATTGATCTGGCGCGCCCCTTTCTGATTAAGCTGGGAATGCCCGCCCAACGCGTTGAGGAAGTAGCCACCTGCATTGAAGCGACCAAGATGCCGCAGTCGCCCAACGGGAATCGGCTGGCAGAAATCCTGTGCGATGCGGACCTCGGCCATTTGTCAACGCCCGATTTTCTGGAACGCAGTGAGCAGCTACGGCAGGAGTTGAAACGGACGGGCAACAAAATCAGCAAGAAAAAATGGCGTAAAAAGACGGCTGGGTTTCTGGAAAATCACCATTACTTTACCCACTACGGCCAAAGTGTATTGGCCCCTCGGCAGGCGGCTAATTTAGAGACGCTTCGCCAGCAGGTCGAAGAAGACGGTGACGAGGAAGACGATGATACAAAGCCTGATAAGCCGGGCAAACACGCAAAGAAAAGCAACCGGATCGACCAGCCATCCGGCAATTCACCAGTGGATGGGCCTCCCAAAGCGCGTAAACCGGAACGGGGCATTGAAACAATGTTTCGTCTGACGTCCCAGAATCATTTTCAGTTGAGTGCGATGGCCGACACCAAAGCCAACATCATGATATCGATCAATACCATCGTTATCTCCCTAGTGCTCAGTATTCTGATCCGAAAGCTGGAAGATTGGCCTACCCTGACCATTCCGACCGTTATGTTTACTATAACGAGTGTTATCGCTACGGTACTGGCCGTGTTAGCGACCCGTCCTAACGTAACGAGCGGTACATCCTCCCGCGAGGACATCGAGAACAAGACGGCGAACTTGCTTTTCTTCGGTAATTTTCACCAGATGGACCTTGCGGATTATGAATGGGGGATGCGCCGGATGATGGACGACGCCGACTTTCTATACGCCAGCATGATCCGCGACATTTACTTTCTGGGAAAAGTGCTGGGTAAGAAATACAAGCTACTCCGCTGGTCTTACTCGGTCTTTATGTTCGGATTGATTGCGTCGGTACTGGCCTTCGGCGTAGCAGCGTACGTAAGCCGGTAACGGTAGCGTCTGTTTGGCAGTAGCGTCAGCCAGCAAAATAGTATTTGGTGATTGGTCGGATAAAGGGTGCATACTAGTCTGATTTGCGCTTTTTTGTTAGCTTCGCCTACCCAATCATCAAACGTATGCAGTCAAAAGTAATATTTCCTCTTTTAGTAGCTTCCTTTCTTTCTTCTCCCCTATTAAATGCGCAAACTATCCTAAACCGCGATTCGCAGATTAGCGATCTGGTTGGTCAGGTTTCGGCTGATAGTTTACGGGCGCACATCGACGGACTGGTTAGTTTTGGCACACGTCACACGCTTAGTGTACCCATGAGTGCCAACGAGCAGGCAGGCAAGCGAGGACTGGGTGCCGCCCGCCAGTGGATTCTGGGTAAGTTCAACCAATACGCCAAGCAGTCCGGTGGCCGGTTGACCGCTACGCTTGATACCTGGACACTTCAGCCCGATGGCCGCCGGGTCGATAAGCCAGCCAACATGGGCAACGTGATGGCAACGCTGAAAGGCACCGATCCGAACGACGACCGCATTTTCATTGTGCAGGGCCATATGGACAGCCGCGTCACGAATGTCATGAACCGGGAATCCGACGCACCCGGCGCTAACGACGACGGTTCGGGCACGGCTGCGGTGATTGAACTCTGCCGCGTGATGAGCAAATCATCGTTTCCGGCTACTGTCATTTTTGTAACGCTGACGGGTGAAGAACAGGGTCTTTTAGGCGCTGAACACCTATCGGAGCGGGCGATCAAAGAAAAATGGAACGTCGAGGGTGTACTCAACAACGACATCATGGGCAGCAACAATAGCTCTGATACGCGCATTATCGACAACACCCGGCTACGCGTGTTCAGCGAAGGACTACCCGGTTCGCTCCTGAAAGATACCACCGGTCGTATCGGACAGATTCGGCAGTTCGGTAACGAAAACGACGGGAAAGCCCGGACGCTGGCCCGCTACCTGAAAGAAGTTGGCGAACGTTACGTGGAAAACCTGGAAGTGGTGATGGTGTACCGCAACGACCGCTATCTGCGCGGGGGCGATCATACGCCGTACGTGCAGCGGGGGATTGCAGCCGTTCGCCTGACGGAGATGAACGAAAACTACGAGCACCAGCACCAGGATTTACGGACCCAGAACGGCATTGAGTACGGCGACTACGCTAAATTTATGGACTTCGAATATCTCCGTAAAAATACGGCGGTAAATCTGGCGACACTGGCGAATCTGGCCAAATCGCCGTCGGTACCGCAGCAGGTTACGGTTGACGTTCGGAATCTGACCAACGCAACGGTCCTGTATTGGCAAGCACCGAAGACGGGCAAGGTGAAAGGCTACTACGTGCTGATGCGCGAAACCTACTGGCCTTTCTGGCAAAAGAAATTATTCACGACCAAGCTGGGCATGACCCTGCCTTACTCGAAAGACAATTATTACTTCGCCGTGCAGTCGGTCAGCGAAGACGGCAACGAAAGTTTACCTGTACTGCCTGTTCCGAATTTGAGGTAATATAATTTAACCACAGAGGCACAAAGACTATATTCTTTAGCCTGATTAAAGTCTGTCTAAAAATTTGTGTTTGATCCGTTTTTGTCATCCCGAGGCACGAGGGATCTTCGCTAAAAAAAATTGGGTCGGTTAGCGGAGATCCCTCGTGCCTCGGGATGACAAAACCACCTGTATCAGTTCGTCAGGACAAAACTTAGACAACGCTTAAACTTTCTAGAAGTTAGTCTAAATCGGTGTTTTTGTCATGGCTCTGGCCACCCGGCCCGAGGAACAGAAGTTTAAACAGGTTCATTAAAAGCAGCTCTGTGTTCTTTTCCCTCTGTGGTTACTAGTTTTTGTTTAACTACGATTGATACAAGTAGACCGTGCCACCTATGTCTTCCCTCTCCAAGCGCCAGTTTCTAAAATCTCTCGCCGGTACAGCCGCTTTGTCAACCTGGTCAGGTCTGGATAAGGCATTGGCCAGCGCAGCCGCAACACCAGCTCCCCTTCTAGCCGAGCAGGAAGATTTTTGGGCTAAGATTCGGACGTTGTATCCGGTCACAAACGACTTTATTCAACTCGAAAACGGCTACTATTCACTGGCCGCACAACCGGTGCTGGACCGTTATGTACAACACATTCAGCAGGTCAACGCTGTTTCGTCATATTACATGCGGACGCGCCAGTTCGATGATAAACGGGCTTCGAAAACCCAACTGGCAACATTGCTGGGCTGCTCCCCCGACGAGTTGATCATTACCCGCAACACCACTGAATCGCTGGATACGGTGATCGCCGGAATAAACTGGAAAGCAGGTGACGAGGCCGTGATGGCCGAACAGGATTACGGAGCCATGCTTGATATGTTTCGGCTTCAGGCCCGTCGATATGGTACCGTAAACCGTCTTGTATCCCTGCCTAACCATCCGCAATCCGACGACGAAATTGTGAGTCTGTACGAGCAAGCGATCACGCCAAAAACGCGTCTGCTGATGGTGTGTCACATGGTGAATATTACGGGTCAGATTATGCCGATCCGCCTGGCGCACCGGCATGGCGTTGAGGTATTGGTTGATGGTGCTCACGCGTTTGCGCAACTGGCATTTACGATGCCCGATCTGGGCGGTTGCGATTACTACGCCAGCAGCCTCCACAAATGGCTGGGCACACCGCTAGGCGCGGGTATTCTGTACGTGAGGAAAGACAAAATTTCGTCGCTCTGGCCTTTGTTTGCCGACAGTAGCATGCCCGACGATGATATTCGCAAACTGAACCATACCGGAACCTACCCCGTTGCCACCGATCTGGCCATTCAGGACGCGATTCGCTTCCACGAACGTATTGGTATTGAACGAAAGGAAGCGCGGCTTCGCTACCTGCAACGCTACTGGACCGACCAGATTCGTCACCATCCGAACATTGTACTGAATACGCCCGAATCGCCAACTCGCTCCTGCGCCATCGCCAACGTAGGTATAGCCACCATAAAACCAGCCGACCTATCGAAACGCCTGTTCGAGAACTATAAAATCTTCACCGTAGCCATCGACAACGCCAACGTGCATGGCGTACGCGTTACCCCCCATCTGTACACCACCACCGCCGAACTGGACAGCTTTGTGAAAGCATTGAAGGAACTGGCAGCCTAAACTGACAGACGCAGAATAGGACACAAACTAACTTTTTTATCCTATTCGCTGACGCTAGAGCAACAATAACCCGTATTTGGGCGTAGTGTACGTATATAGTTTGTTCTTTTTTGTAGTTTACACCCACATACTCCAGTCACAGCTCTGACTCCAAAATCAAATTACTATGAAGCGTTACATCTATTTACTCTGCCTGTCGGTTTCTCTTATTGGGCTAAGCTCCTGTAGCAAAAACAATGATCCTGCGCCAGTTTCACCTGTAGTTGGCCGTTGGGAATTGAACCGGGGATTATTGAGCGGGTTTCCTTCTAGCGCCGGATTTAATGGGGAAGCTATTGACTTATATTATGTTGAGACGGTTGGCTCGACAATAGATGTGTATGCAGATAATACATTCAATGAAAACTTCCGACAAGTCACGGTTACCGATGGAGGAGGTACATGGGCATTCAACAATAACCAGCTAACCCTGACATACGATGCTGGTGGCCAGGCAACGTATAATTACAGCAAAAACAAAAATATTGAAGAGCTTGCAGCAACTGCTCCTGTAAGCTATACAGTTCCGGTTTCCACCACCGCAAATGTCACTGGTCAGTTACAACTGATATACCGGAAATAGTTGTTTTTTCTTTTTATTCAAAAAAGCCGGTGGGGTTTCCTACCGGCTTTTTTGCGTATTTTGGGTGCTTCTTTTACGTACTCCTCTATCTTATCGAACGCTGTTATGCCCAATCGTTCTTTACTTCTCGCTCTCGCTACGCTGACCAGTTTGAGCGGTCTTGCGCAGACACCTATTAAAAAACGGCCCATCAATTCGACAGATATCTACCGGCTTCACACGCTCAGCGATCCGCAGGTATCACCCGACGGCAAATGGATTGTCTACGGCTTATCGACGGTCGATACCACGAAAGACAAACGCAATGCCGACCTCTGGATGACCAGCTGGGACGGTAAAGAATCGGTCCAGATTACGAACGGGCCGGATAGCGAGTCAAAAGCGCGCTTTAGTCCCGATGGTAAATACATTTCGTTTGTGTCGGCGCGGCAGGGTGCTACCAAAGGCCAGATCTGGCTTATGGACCGCCGGGGTGGTGAAGCCAAGAAACTCACCGACCTGAAAACGGATCTAGACGAGTACGTGTGGTCGCCGGATGGCAAGAAGCTGGCCCTCGTTCTGCAAGACCCCGATTACGCTGATTCGGCCAAGACCAAGGTTCGTAAGCCGTACGTCCTCGACCGGTATCATTTCAAAGCTGATATGAAAGGCTATCTGGAAAAAGGCTCAACGCATCTGTACGTCTACGACATTGCCACGAAGAAACTGGATACGCTGACGACCGGTGCGCATGATGAAACATCGCCCGTTTGGTCGCCGGATGGCTCGCAGTTGGCGTTCGTCAGCAACCGAACCGATGACCCTGACCGGAATCAGAATACCGATATTTACGTCATCGACGCCCGCAAAGGAGCGACAATGAAGCAACTGACAACCTGGGCGGGCTCTGATAACAGTCCGGTCTGGAGTCCCGACGGCAAACGGATCGCTTATGTACGCTCCACGGCTTCGGGCAACTTTCTGATGTACGATCAGCCGGTACTGGCCGTCATCAACCAGGATGGTGGCGAACCAAAATTGCTGTCGAAAACGCTGGATCGCCCCGTCCGTAATCCAAAATGGGCTAAAGATGGGCAAACCATTGGCGTGCTGGTACTGGATGACCGCCAAACCTACGTTGGTCAATACGCGCTTGCGGATGGAAAATTCACCAAACTAATTGGCGGCAATCGGTCGTTCAGCGATCTGGAAGCCATCTCCGCTGGCAACTGGATGACGGTATCGAGCGATCCGCAAACGCCGTCTGAACTATACGCCCTTGAGAACGGAAACCTGCGTCGGCTCACGCACGTGCATGATGCATTCCTGGCCCCGCTTGAACTAGCCACGGTCGAAGGCTTCACGTCGAAAAGCAAAGATGGTGCGCAGGTATCGAACATCCTGTTTAAACCCGCCAATACGCCTGCCAACAAGAAACTGCCTACCATTTTCTACATCCACGGCGGACCCGTTTCGCAGGATGAGTTTTCGTTTGACCTGACCCGGCAGTTGTTATCGGCGGGCGGTTATGCGGTGGTAGCCGTCAACTATCGCGGCAGCAATGGCCGGGGTATCGACTATACCAAAGCGATTTACTCGGATTGGGGAAACAAAGAGGTGCTGGACATTCTGGGCGCTACCGATTACGTAGTCGAAAAAGGCATTGCGGACCCTGACCGGCTGGGCATAGGTGGATGGAGTTACGGCGGTATTCTGACCAACTACACCATCGCTACCGATACGCGTTTCAAAGCAGCCGCGAGTGGGGCCGGTAGCTCGCTTCAACTATCGATGTACGGCGTTGACCAGTACACCAACCAGTACGAAAGCGAGTTGGGCGCTCCCTGGAAAAACACCGACAAATGGTTAAAATTGTCGTACCCCTTCCTGAAAGCCGACCGGATTAAAACGCCTACGTTATTTATGGCGGGCGAAAAAGATTTCAACGTACCGTCGTCGGGGAGTGAGCAAATGTTCCAGGCACTGCGGTCGTTGGGCATCCCGACGCAACTGATTATTTACCCAGGCCAGTTTCACGGGATCACGATTCCCAGCTACCAGAAAGACCGGGTTGACCGGTATCTGCAATGGTTCGATAAGTACCTGAAGCCGAAAACACTGTAATTTTTATTCTGACAATCAAAAAAGGGTTCGGTGTTGATGGTTCGTGCAAATTAAGAACCGCACGAACCATCGACACCGAACCCTTCTGTTTTCGCAAGAGTACTCACAAAAGGTCACCACGAACAACAAATACTATTTCTTCTGTCCATATAAGAATAACCAATGTAAATTCCGAAAAATAGACTATTCTTAAAATTAAATTATTATCAATTCTAGTTAGAAAACGCTTTTATTCGAATTAATTCGTACTTTCACAACACCCTATCTACTAAGGAATTACAATTTGGTTTACTTTTATTTTATCGCAGATAAATACAAAAAAGCCTATACTCATGTCTTCACAACTAACTCGTCGGGATTGGCTTCGGGCCAGCGGTCTGATGACAGCCGGCCTTTCGCTCAGCCAATTTAATACTGCCGAAGCGGCTTCATCGGTTAAACGGATTCAGTCCGAATTCACCAACGAATTTGCCTTTACAACCGCTCCACCGGACATGCCTAAGCTACGGGCACGGCTGCTTGCCAACGAGAATCCGCTTGGCATCGCACCCAGTGCTAAAGAAGCATTGGTGAAGGCCGCTGACCTGGGCAATCGTTACGCCTGGATGGAGTTTGGTCAACTGAAAGAGCTGATCGCTACCGACGAAGGCGTAAAGGCTACGAACATTATGATGTCGCCCGGCTCGTCGGATATTCTGATGGCCGCAGCGGATCATTTCGCCAAAGCCGGAGGCACCATCCTGACTAGTGCGTTTACCTACGATGACCTGCTCCGGCGCGCCGAGAAAATGGGTGCTAAAATCAAGGCAATACCGATGACGAAGGATTACAAGTACGACCTTCCTGCCATCAAGGCGAGCCTGACACCCGATGTGAAACTAGTGTATATTGTCAATCCGAATAACCCGACTGGAACCATCGTCCCGACTGCGGAGCTTGAAGCATTCTGCCGTGAGGTAGCTCCCAAAGTGCCCGTGTTTCTTGACGAAGCTTACATCGATTTCTACGAACCGGCCGACCGGCCAAAACTAGGTAAACTGGTCGCCGACGGTCAGAACGTAATTCTGGCGCGTACGTTCTCAAAAATTCACGGGTTTGCGGGCTTGCGTCTCGGCTATGCGATTGCCCAACCTGAGATGCTGAAAACGCTGCATGCCTATACCAACGGTGATTTTGCGGTGAGCATTACAACGCTGATGGCTGGTATTGCCAGCTACAAGGACAAAGAATGGCAGAACCATTGCCGCGCCGAGAACGCCAAAGCACGCACGTACACCACCAAAGCCCTGGCCGATATGGGTTACGAGGTAATTCCATCAGCGGCCAATTTTATTCTCTTTCCGATCCGCATGAAGCCGAAGACGTTTGAAAATCAAATGTTTGCCAACGGTATCGGCATCCAGACACGCGAGCTAAACGGTCAGCCGTTCTGCCGGGTAAGCGTCGGGACCTCGGAAGAGATGGTCATGTTCGTTGATAGCTTTAAGAAAGTAGTCGGTTAACCAATAGGCGTCTGGAGCAGGGAATCAGGAGCGAAAGTCGGCCTCACAGGCATGGCTTTCTATCCTTGCTTCCAGCTTTTCGTTCCTAAAAAAATATGACGCGAAGAGATTTCATTCATTCAACAAGTGCCAGTTACGCCAGTCTGTTGGCCTGGGGGATGTTGCCGCCAGCACCTGCATCGGCGCTCGATCTACCCGCCAATGGCCAGAATAGCGACGGTAAAGGTCGAAAAATCATTATCCTTGGGGCCGGTCTGGCGGGTATGACGGCTGCCTACGAACTAGGTAAGCTCGGCTACGATTGTACCATCCTGGAAGCCCGCTCTCGTTCGGGCGGACGCGTCTGGACCGTTCGGGGCGGCACCAAAGAAACGGAACTGAACGGACCGTCGCAGACCTGTTCGTTTGAGGACGGGCAGTATTTCAACGGGGGTGCCGCCCGCATTCCGCACCACCATCAGCTAACGCTTCAGTACTGCCGCGAGTTGGGCGTTCCCTTACAGATTTTCAACGGAGCCAACGAGTCGGCCTTCCTTTACAACGACGGTGGAACGGGCGATCTGGCGAATAGACGTATGCGGATCAGCGATTACCACAACGACATGCGGGGCTACACCTCCGAGTTGCTAGCCAAAGCCCTTGATCAATCGGCCCTCGATCAGCAGTTGACCAAGGAAGATGTCGAAAAACTAATCGACTTTCTGAAAAACGAAGGCGATCTGAACACGGCCCATTTGTACAAGGGTACCAACCGACGAGGTTATAAAAGCAAAAGCGACCCTGGTGCTGGTAACATGCCCGGTACCCTCACCGATCCGTTTGGCCTAACCGACTTACTCCGATCGGGATTTATGCAACCGGTTTTTTACAACGTAGGGGATTACGCCTACGAGCAGCAAACCACGCTGTTACAACCGGTTGGGGGCATGGATGCCATTCCGAAAGCGTTCGAAAAGAAACTAGCCGGTAAAATCATTTTCAACGCCCCCGTAACGGAACTGCGAAAAACCGAAAATGGTGTTCGGGTCGTCTACAAAAAAGACGGTAAGCCAGTCGAAGTAACCGGCGAGTTCTGCATCTGTACGCTTCCTTTGCCGATGCTCAAAACCATCGAATCGGACCTGTCGGGAACGGTAAAGCGAGCCGCTGATTTTGTTCCGTACATGAAGACCGGCAAAATTGGCTTACAGTTCAAGCGTCGGTTCTGGGAAGAGGATGACGGTATTTATGGCGGCATTTCGCGGACCAATATGGACATTAACCAGATCTGGTATCCGTCGTTCAGCTTACAGGGCCAGAAAGGCGTTCTGATCGGTTACTATAATTTCTACAGTCGTGCCGAAGCCGTAGGGTCCTTATCCATAGCCGAACGCGAGAAGATGGCGCTGGCTCAGGGCGGTAAAATTCACCCGCAGTATCCAGCAGAGTTCGAAAATTCGTTTTCGCTTGCCTGGCACCGGATTCCGTACAGTGGCGGAGGTTGGGCCGTTTACGACGACGCTACCCGAAAAAAATATTACCCCGCGTTGCTCGAACCCGACGACAGTATTTACTTCGCGGGTGAGCATACCACGTATCTAACCGCCTGGATGGCTGGGGCTTTTACTTCCGCCCGTCGGACCGTCGAAGCGATCCATGCACGCGTGGGCGGATACACGAAAAAGTAATTTGTACACAAACAAGTAGAGGCTGAACATCAGCGCTCATCTACCCAGAAATGATGAAGAACAACCTGCTATCGATCCTTATTTTTCTTTGTTGCGCCATCACGACACAGTTGTTGAGCCAGCGCGTTTTGGCGCAGACAGCCTCTGCGTCGATGACCCTCGAGCAACTTAAAGCGGTTAAAGCGATCAAAGTAGCCAACCTCGACAAAGACACGTATTTCAAATCGGGCGGCTTTATTCTGGACCGCTACGAAGAGCGTCCGGCCTATGTGTTTACCTACAGCGACGGTATCACGCGGAAAATTTACCTCTACAAAGTCTTTACCGCCGAGGACACCAAAGAACTTGGCTTGCTGGCGATTTACAAAAACGAGAAATCGGGCGAAATAAAACCCTTCGTTATTCCAGGGGCATCCGCCGACCGCAAAGCGTGGGACGCTTACATCGACGACCTGAAATACGTTGGTGAAAAAGAACCGGGTCTGATGTCGACGCTTACGTTTGTTTTGTCGCGCGAAATGGCCGGATTACTTTCGGGTGGTGGCGGAAAATCGGAAGATGGTGGCGGCAAGAAAAAAGAAGAGTATAACTTCTGCTTCGCTCATGATGCCCCGGTAACCCTGGCCGACGGTTCGGCCAAGTCGATCAATGCACTGAATGCGGGTGATGTTGTGCTGGGCTACGATGCGACAACGAAAAGCCTTGCTCCTACCCGCGTAACGAAAGTAGACACCCACGAAGGCAACTTTACGCTGGCGGGCGTGTGGCTTACGCCGATCAGTGAACTCACTGCTGATAATCGTAACGCTTTAACCGCTCCCGTACTACTCGAAGCAACGGCTAACCACCCCGTTCTGACAGCCAGCGGCCGGAAAGCGTTGGGTGACGTAAAAGCCGGTGAAGTCCTCTATCGCTATGATGCAGCCGCTAACAGCGTTTCGGCTTATCACGTCGTCCGTGCCGAAAAAGCGATTCGGGCGGTGAAGAACGTGTATAATCTGGTTACCGAATCGGGCGCATATCTGGTTGGCGAAACAATCGTACTGGATAAATAAGCCTTTAGTTTATTTGAAAATTTATCGGATGCCCTAAGCGGCATTCTTAACAGGTCAGGTTCGTCGGCGATGAACCTGACCTGTTGCATTTTACCCCCACTCATACTGCGGTTTTATAGTCATCAACCGGATGATAACGGAGCGCTAAATGCTCAGTGGGTTAAACGTAATCAGCCAGGGCGGGTTAGTCTTTCAGGTACTGCCCGTCTTTTTTACGCCCAAAAGCCAGTTTTTTCTCCGTAAACACAAGTCCTGGCAGTTGTCATAATATGAATTTAAGAGAGTGATCACCGCTTTTGCAAAGAGTCAGAGCGGCTCATTCGATGTAGTATGATCAGAAAATATTGTTTATTGGTCTTTCTCACGCTGGTAGGTGTGACTGTCCGCGCTCAGGATTCGACTCGATCCGATTCCGTCGTGGTCCGTCGAGATACCATCGTTGTGATCAACGATTCTGTCGTTACCGTAAAGGATACCACGTACTGGCAAAAGTCATTCAACGGAAGCATCAACTTTAACCAAACCTCCTTCAGCAACTGGGCGGGTGGCGGCACGAACTCAATTTCACTGGGTACGCTGGTGAACACCAGAGCCTTGTACCTGAAAGACAAATGGTCGTGGGACAATACCGCCGACATACAATTAGGTTATCTTATTCAACTGAACGACACCCGGAAATCGGCGGATGTGTTTATGCTTAACTCGGTAGTTGGCTACAAATTTAGCCCTAAGTGGAGTTTCTCCGGGTCGGCGGCTTTCAACACGTTTTTTGCACCCGGTTTCCGCTACGATTCAACCGACCGAAATCGCCTTCGCGTATCCAATTTTTTCTCGCCCGCTTTGCTGACGCTAGCGCTCGGCGTGTCGTTTACGCCCACGAACTGGTTTTCCCTGCAAATGAACCCCTTCGCGCCCCGCCTGACGACCTTAACAGACAATCGAGTGCGCATTGCCCAGGTAGACGGCGTTTACGTACCCGATCCAACGGCCACCGTCTACGGCGTACCGCCCGGTCGATCAATCCGACTGGAGTGGCTGGCTTTTCAACTGCATTCGGTTATCGACCGCAACCTGACCAAGAACATCAAACTTAACGCGCGTTATCAACTGTACGCCAATTATTTAGCCTTAAACGCAATCGACCACCGGCTCGATTTGACGATGACCGCCAAGCTGATCAAGTTTTTAAGCGTTACGTTTAATTTTATCGGCTTTTATGACCGGGATTTCAGTACCCGCTTGCAAGTTCAGCAGACCATAGCGTTGAGCTTAGCGTACAATTTCAGCACATTCCGCAAAAAGTAAAGTACCGTAGTCGCTGGCGTCTTGCTCGGTTTGTATTCTCACGGATAAAGAAAATATCAATTTAATCCAAAATCGTTGCCCTGTTGAGCCTTTGCTGCTACTTTTGTTGAAACATAACCGTATGCTTGCATACTAATTATTCGGATAGACTTATGGCTGAAGCATTCATTTATGATGCCGTCCGAACGCCACGCGGACGCGGGAAGAGTGACGGTGCGCTGCATGATGTGCAACCCATTCAGCTCCTGACGAGTGTTCTGCGTGAACTCCGCGACCGGAATCAACTCGACACGTCGCTGGTCGATGACGTGATCATGGGTTGCGTAACACCCGTTGGTGAGCAGGGCGCCGACATTGCGCGTACGGCTGCGCTCGAAGCGGGTTACGCTGAATCGGTAGCCGGGGTTCAGCTCAACCGGTTTTGCTCGTCAGGTCTCGAAGCGATCAACATGGCCGGGGCTTACGTGATGTCGGGGCAGGTCGATGCCATCATCGCGGGTGGTGTAGAATCCATGTCGCGGGTGCCGATGGGTTCCGACGGTGGCGCTTTATTTATGAATCCGCAGATCGTTGCCCGTCACAACATTGTTCCGCAGGGTATTTCTGCCGATCTGATTGCGACGAAGTACGGTTATTCGCGGAATGATGTGGATCGCTTTGCTGCCGAATCGTACCGCAGGGCCGTTGCCGCGCAAGCCGATAACCGTTTCCAGAAAACACTCGTACCCATCAAGGACGAATTAGGTCTGACACTCCTCGACCGCGACGAAGGTGTACGACCTGACACAACCGCCGAGAGTTTAGGCAAGCTCAAACCCGCTTTTGAAGGCATGGGCAAGATGGGGCTGGATGCGCTGGCGCTGCTTAAATACGCCCAATTCGATAAAATAAACCACGTTCACCACGCCGGTAACTCCTCACAGATTGTTGACGGAGCCGCAGCCGTGTTGATCGGCAGCAAGGCATTTGGCGAACAGTCAGGATTGAAACCTCGGGCCCGCATCAAAGCGTTTGCGGTTGTGGGTTCTGAACCAACCATTATGCTCACGGGTCCGATTCCGGCCACACGCAAACTACTGAAACGGGCGGGCATGCGCATTAGCGACATTGATCTATTTGAGGTCAATGAAGCGTTTGCGGCCATACCAATGCTGTTTATGGACGAATTAGGCGTTGACCATAGCCAGCTTAACGTCAACGGCGGGGCTATCGCGTTGGGTCATCCGTTGGGCGCAACTGGCGCGATCATTTCGGCGACCCTGATTGACGAACTGGAACGCACCGGTAAACAGTTCGGGCTTTCGACGCTCTGCATTGGTGGCGGCATGGGTATTGCCACCCTTTTCGAACGAGTTAATTAACCGTCATTTATTGGCATTCACCGCATTCGTTGACAGTATTGACAATGATAAACTACAGCGTTGACCAAAACGTAGCCCTTATTTCGTGGGCAATGACATCGGCTCCGATGAACGTCCTCAATGATGAATCCATCCCCCAATTTGAAGCGGCCATCCAACGAGCCTTTTCTGACGAATCGGTTAAGGGAATCATCATCACCTCGGCCAAGCCTGAGTTCGTCGCGGGAGCCGATCTAAAAATGATTCTGCGCAACAACGACAAAGAACCCGCTGAGATGCTAAAGGTATCGTCGGAGCTGAACCGGATTTTTCGCAGCATCGAAACGTCGGGAAAACCAACTGTGGCTGCGATCAATGGTACGGCGCTCGGGGGCGGTTATGAAATCTGTCTGGCCTGCCATCATCGTATTGCCTTAAACAACGGAACGTCCGCCCGGTCCAAAACCTTGATTGGGCTGGTCGAAGTAACCATCGGTTTGTTGCCGGGCGCGGGTGGTACGCAACGGCTACCGCGTATGTTAGGTATTCAAACAGCGTTGCCGCTGATGCTGGAAGGCAAAAAAGTAGGCGTTCAGGAAGCCAAAAGCCTGGGTATGGTCGATGACATAGCCGATACACCCGACGAGATGCTGGCGAAAGCGCGTGCCTGGATTGACGCGAATCCCAACCCAATCAAGCCCTGGGACGAAGTTGACCGCAAAACAGGTAAAATCGTCGGAAAAGATAATTTCAAGGTGCCGGGCGGCAACGTGCAGAGTGTGGTCGGGGCGCAAACGTTCAGCGCCGGAACGGCTATGCTGCTAGAGAAGACCAAGGGCAACTACCCCGCCCCGCTTGAAATTATGGCCTGCGTGTACGAAGGGTTGCAGGTAAACATGGATCGGGCACTCGTCATCGAAGGCAGGCATTTCGTGAAGGTCGCTACGTCTAAAGTAGCCAAGAACCTGATCCAGACGATGTTTCTGGGCATGAACGAAGCCAACAAGGGAGCCAGCCGCCCCAAGGACGTTCCAAAAACAGACATTAAGAAACTGGGCGTTTTAGGCGCGGGTATGATGGGATCCGGTATCGCCTACGTATCGGCACAGGCGGGTATGGACGTTGTCCTCAAGGATGTTTCGATTGAAGCCGCCGAAGCGGGTAAAAACCAAGTCAGCAAGCTGCTACAGAAAGGCGTCGAACGGGGCAAAGTCGATCCGGGTAAGGCAGACGGTATTCTGAGCCTGATCAAACCCACTGCCTCCGCCGACGATCTGCAAGGCTGCGACCTGATCATTGAAGCGGTATTCGAAAATCGCGATCTGAAAGCGCAGGTTACGCAGGAAGCGGAGCCGATGCTAGCCGAAAATGGCCTTCGTGTGTTTGGCTCCAACACCTCTACCCTGCCCATCAGCAGTCTGGCGCAGGCATCGGCCAGACCCGAAAACTTCATCGGTATTCACTTCTTCTCTCCCGTAGACAAGATGATGCTCGTTGAGCTAATCATGGGCAAGCAAACCTCCGATTATGCGCTGGCCGTTGCCATTGATTACGTGCGTAAAATTCGAAAAACGCCCATCGTAGTGAATGATTCACGCGGCTTTTACACCTCGCGCTGCTTTGGCACCTATTCCTCGGAAGGAATGGAGTTACTGAAAGATGGCGTTAACCCGGTCTTGATCGAGAATGCGGGGAAAGATGCGGGTATGCCCGTCGGCCCGCTAGCCGTTACGGACGAAGTGGCGCTTGACTTGGTTTACAAAATTGCGAGCCAGGGTATCAAGGACGGTGCTTTGAACGAGGATGACACCAGCTACCAGGTTGCCGGACAGTTTGTCCAACGAGGCCGGTCGGGTAAGAAAGCCAAAGCCGGTTTTTACGATTACCCCGATAACGAAGCGAAACGTTTGTGGCCGGGACTGGCGGATTTGTTTCCACTGGCCGACCAACAGCCCACACTCGACGAAGTAAAAACCCGTTTGCTGTATCGACAGGCGATTGAAGCGGTACGCTGCTTTGAAGAAAACGTCGTTCGCACAAAGCTGGACGGTGACCTGGGATCGATTCTGGCCTGGGGATTTCCGGCCTATACGGGCGGAGCGTTGTCGTTTGTCGATTTCGTCGGTATCGATACCTTCGTTACAACCTGCGATAGGCTGGCCGACCAGTACGGCGAACGCTTCCGGCCCACTGAGAAATTACGCCAACAGGCCGAACAGCCCACGCTGGCCTAACGCTTTTCAGCATCATCTGAAACTAAATAGACTGATGCATTGCTCTTGAGCCCTTAAACGACAAAACCGCCGTGAATGGCGGTTTTGTCGTTTGAAATTCGTCAGTGATTGCGATCCTACCGGCTGGAAGCGGTTATCAACAGATCGTGCCCTTTGGTATTCAATTCCCAATCGTTTTTTTCCTGATTCCATTTGAATAACAGCTGCCGTTCGCTGGCGTTGCCATAATCGTTGGGTACAGAAAACTTGACGGTATAATGCTCGTTGCCCTCCGGCTGGGCTGGTAATCCCTTGAAAGCGCTTACCAGCTCCTCAAGGCTTACTTCCAGATTCTGGATGGGCTGGGTGTTCATCTTCATAGCAATCAGTAAATTAGACGTGTTTGTGAATAAACTCAAGAAAGTCAATAGGGTTTACACAAAGAAGATGATAAGACAGATTCTTTAATTCTGCAAAGGGTAACTGCCGGGACGGGCAGTTGGTTTACGCCCATCATCAACTTCGCTACCAATTAAACAATGCTGGTCGAGGGGCGAAACAGGCTAATGGGTACTTCGCGGGTAAGCGACGGGGTGGTGTTAGATTAACCGAAAACTCATCCGGTGGTATTTTGTCGGTCCAAACTTCCGAATGGCTTCCCGATGAATGGGGGTTGGGTAACCAACATTTCTGGCCCAGCCGTAATCGGGAAACTCCTGCCCCAACTGCTCCATCAATTCATCACGGTACGTCTTGGCTAGTATCGAAGCGGCTGCGATGGACAGAAAATGCGCGTCACCTTTCACAATACAAGTGTGTGGAATCATGGGGTACGGCACAAACCGGTTTCCATCGACCAACAAATGTTCTGGCCGGACGGCGAGCGAATCAACAGCACGGTGCATGGCCAGAAAACTCGCCTTCGAAATATTGATCCGGTCAATATCTTCGTGCGACACCTCCGCGACGGCCCACGCCAAAGCGTCCCGTTTTATATCTATTCGCAGCATCTCGCGTTGAATACGAGTCAGTTGCTTCGAATCATTGAGAATGGGATGCGTATAATGTTTGGGTAAGATAACCGCAGCAGCGACCACAGGTCCGGCCAAACACCCCCGGCCTACTTCATCTAAGCCCGCTTCGATGACCTCTGCGTTGTAGTAAGATTTAAGCATGGTAAATAATAGCAGGTATCCGGTTAATCTTGTAATACATTTCCAACAATGGTATTTTTCAGAAACAGCGCGAAGAGTAAGAAAGAAATTGCCCAGTACAAATACACGCGATACTGATCCTGCACATCTTCGTACACCAACGTCCGAACGGGCGCTTTTTCTAATTGGTCAATCTGCGTAAAAACGGCCCGGAGCCGACCGGCGTCAGCAGCCCGGAAGAAACTACCATTACCGATTCCGGCAATCGTTTTCAGGATACCCTCATCTACGGTTGAAGCGGACGCACTCGAACGGATGGCCCGGCCTACCGCAATGGTATAGATCCGGATGTTGAACGCCTTGGCCAGACGGGCTGCCGTGACCGGGTCCAGGTTACCAGCGGTGTTGTCGCCGTCGCTGAGCAGGATAATCACTTTACTACGCTTTTTCCCCGACTCCGTTGAATCCTGGGTAGCATTCATGGGTTCCCGCATCCGGTTGATACAGCGCGCCAGCGCATCGCCAATGGCCGTACCCGACGCGGGGATCATCTGCTCGTTCAGCTCGCTTAAATACTGCTTCAGTAACGCGTAATCCGTAGTCAGTGGGCAAAGCGAAAACGCTTCACCTGCAAAAATTACGAGGCCAATCCGGTCATTCTTACGACCGTTGATGAACGTCTGCGCTACTCGTTTAGCCGCAGCCAGGCGCGTGGGTGGCAGGTCGGCCTCGGTCATGGACGACGACACGTCCATAGCCAGCATGATATCGATTCCCTCCGACTGCTCTTCGCGATGCGTTTGTACAAGCTGGGGCCGGGCCAGGGCCACCAGTAAGAGTGTCATGGCAATGAACAGGCTTCCCGGCAATAGAAACCGTAACAGGCTTACCAATCGTTGATTTACCAGAACGGGATCTTCCTGAATCCGGTCGCTCTGACTGCCCCGTCCTGTTCCCAACGACATATTTAACCGCTGCTGCGAATCATGCTGCAAGTAGTAGCGCAGCGCAAACAGAAACCCAATCGTTGGGATGAGGTAAAGGGCGAGCGGATTGGCGAAACGAAACTGTTCCCAAAGCGCCCGATCGAACCAATGTAGCGAATACCAAGGCTCCATATTACGAACGGGTTGACGGGTTAGCTTCGTCGGACATGACGACTGGTACCGGTGGCTCCGCCGGAGCTTGCAGTATATTCCGTTGCCGATGATACGCCTGGACAGCCACCTTAAGCAATACCTGCAAGGCGTCCTGCGACTGAGCCGAAAAGGTTCCGCCGTAAATCATCCGGTCGGCTTCCCGCAAAGCGTCAGCTACGCGTTCATCACCCGTTCGCTCGGCGATTTCGGGGGTGGTCAGGGAAGCATAAGGCTGTTTTTCAAGGCTTTCCAGGTACGTTTTCCAGATCACAATCGCCTGATTAGCCATATCCGATGCTGTATCGGCGCTCAACAGTTGACTCAACCGATTGTATTCTTGTAGAAACCGCTTGTGTTGCTGGTAAAGCTGATAAATCTGCCACTGGTGACGAATCGATCGCCCAAACAACAAATTAATAAGTGTTAACAAAGCGCCCGCTACCAGCAGTGCTTCAACCAGAACCGGATAGTTAAACTGTTGCTGTAAGCGAGCTAGTTGCGTTTCCGAGGCCAGTGTTAGACTCTGCGTAGGTGCCGTACCTGAACGGGGTAACGTCAGCTTTGATCGTAAGAATACTGTGTCAATCTGCGTCATTAGGCTGGTACAATCGTTGGCATTGACCAGCCTAATAGGAACCTGCAATAACTGAGCGGAATCCGTCTCGAACGAAACCAGTGTATACACGGCGCTATCCCGACTGACCGCCAATGGGCCCTGGCCGGTTGTCTGCGTGGGAAAAACGCTTATTTCCTTGACGCGGAAAGGCAGAAAATGAACCGCTGTATCCGGAAAAAGAACTTCAGCCGTTGGTACATGGCGGTAGGTGACGGCATACCGAAAGGGCCGACCGATTTCAATACTATCGTCGAGAAATTGCCCGTTCAGTGTCCGTTTCGCGGGTGGTTGCGCCCAAACCGAAACGGCAAACAGGCATAAGCTACTAATCAATTGAAGCGTATGAGTCACTAATCGACCTGTCAAAATCACTGATATCTTCTTACCCGAAACAGCTCAATGAGTTTCGGCACAAAATCTTCCTGCGAATCGAGCGCCAGGTAATTGGCGTTGAACTGCTTGCAAAGCCGCTCCAGCCGAGCCTGATTCTGCTGGAAGGTTTCCCGCAACCGGTGCCGAAACGAAGCCGACGACGTATTGAGCCACATTGTCCGACCGCTTTCCGTATCGTGCACCGGAATGATCCCAAGCCGGGGCAGATTTACTTCGCGCTGATCGTAAAAGTGAATAACAACCAAATCGTGTTTTCGTGCCAGAGCCTTGAGATTATGCTCGTACCCATGATCGATAAAATCCGACAGCAGAATCACGACACTCCGGCGTTTCAGACAGTTCAGCGTAAACAAAAGCGCATCCGCCAGGTTTGTCCGGGCCGATTCGGGTTGCAGCTTAAACAGACTCATAATCAGCTGATAACCCGTTTTCATGCTGTTGGATGGTTTGATGTACCGCTCTTTCTGATCCGAAAAACAATACAAGCCTACATGGCTGGCTTCGCGAATAGCCGACATCGCCAGTACCCCACATACTTCTTTTGTTGCATCCAGCTTCGCCCGGTGCTGCGGACCAACCTGCTGCGACGCACTCACGTCAACGACAAAAAAAACGGTTTGATCTTTCTCTTCGCGGAATACCTTTACGAACGTACCGTGTCCTTTCGACGACACGTTCCAGTCAATAGCCCGCACATCGTCACCGTATTGGTAAATGCGCAAATCACTAAATTCCAGCCCGGACCCTTTAAAAACCGAGCGAAAGCTACCCCGCATCTGTGAATTGACCGCTTTTCGAATCTGAATATCGAAATTACGCAGCCGGGCCAAGAACTCGTCCATACCCAATAGGCGTTATGTTATTTTAACAGCCAATCCCGAACTTTGCCTGACCGGATTAGCTTACAAAATTAACGCTTAAAAACTATGCGTTGGCATCTGATGAAACAAACCATCTGGATGGGGCTAGCGATGCTTTACCTGGGCCTCCTGCAAGGTTGCCAGCCGCCAGAAGACAAACGCCCGGACAATTTGATTCCGGAGGAGCGTATGGTAGCCATTCTGACCGAAGTACACATACTCGAAGCGCGGGTCGGGCGTATGGGCCTGCGATCGACAGACTCGTCTAATGTGGCTTATCACCATTTGGAAAAACAGATTTTCCGAAAGTTCAAGGTCGATACAGCGGCCTATTCGAAAAGTTACGCGTATTACGCAGCGCACCCACGAGCGATGGAAACGATATACCAGCAGGTCGTTGACAACCTGAAAAAGAAAACTGAGCCCCAAAAACCAGCCCGTTCATGACTATTGGCATTATCGGAGCGGGCATTTCGGGACTCACGCTGGCTTACGAGCTGCAGGAACGTGGGGTTGATTATCATCTTTGGGAGGCCAGTGATCGAGCCGGTGGCTACATCGGATCAGAGCGAGCTACGGGCCCCGACGGACAACATTACCTGCGCGAGCTAGGGCCTAATTCGCTGCTTGGTGACGCCGATCTGCTGCTCTGGCTCGACAAGTTGGGTCTTACGCCCGCCCTCACTTTCAGCAAACCCGTTAGTAAAGCTCGTTTTATCTTTCGCGATGGGCAGTACCGACAGCTTCCATCGGGTCCGCCCTCGTTATTGTTTGGTACTTTCTTTAGCTGGAAAACCAAGCTGGCAATTTTTCGCGAACGGAATAACAAAACCAAATCACCCGAAGGGGAAACGCTGGGACAATTTTTTCGACGCCGTTTCTCGAACGAGATTGTCGATTACGCATTGGCACCGTTCGTAGCCGGAATTTACGCGGGCGATCCCGATCAGCTGCTTGTCTCCGAGACATTTCCCGTTTTGCTCGACTACGAAAACGAGTATGGCTCGGTACTTCGGGGGCTGATAAAAAATCAATCGTCCGCCGGTCGTCGGCAGTCGTTTAGCTTTCGGGAGGGTATGCAGATGCTGACCGATGCGCTGGCCGCCCGGCTGACCAACCTCTCGTTGAGCGATCCGGTTAAGCGCATTAGCCGAACCAGAGATGGCTGGCAAATCGAAGCCCAAAGTGGTACTAAACCGGTTGACAAACTGATTCTGGCCGTTGGAACTGACGCAGCTGCCCGATTGGTAGCCGCTGATTATCCTGCGTTTGCCGATGCGCTTCACGCCGTTCAATACCCACCAATGACTGCCGTTCATTCCGTTTATAAACGCGCTGATGTTCGGCATCTGCTCAATGGTTTTGGTGGCCTGAATCCAAAGGTCGAGGATCGTTTTGCGGCTGGTCATATCTGGAGCAGTTCGATTTTTGAAGGCCGCTGCCCCGACGACGAAGTCCTGATTACGACCATGGTAGGTGGTCAGGCCGGAGCGCAGAAAGCCCAGTTAGCCGATGATGTTCTGCTCGAGAACGTTCATCAGGAGTTAGTCAGCAGTTTTGGCATTACAGCAACCAAGCCGGTTTTCCGAAAACTAACCCGCTGGAAACGAGCCATTCCGCAGTACAACGCCCAAATCGTTACCGTCAAACAACAGGTCGAAGCCGTTGAAAAAGACGATCTGCTGGTATGCGCAAACTGGTACAAAGGCGTTTCGTTGTCCGACCGCATTACCAGAGCGCGCCAACTTGCCAAGGAGTTAAGCCAACCATCTGCGATTAACAAATTTTAATAGTTATTTTGTACAAAAATCACCGGTACTGCTGTTGTATCAGTAGTAGTATTGGTCGCTTACAAACCCACTTCGTACGTCGTGAAAGAACGCCTGGTAGTTATTCCCACTTATAATGAAATTGAGAACATTGAGGCTATTGTCCGAAAAGTATTCTCGCTGCCGGAGCCGTTCGACATGCTGATCGTAGACGATGGTTCACCCGATGGTACCGCGCAACGGGTCCGTTACCTACAAGAAGAGTTTGCCGATAGTGGCTCTCCCGCCCGTTTGCATCTGCTCGAACGGCGAGGAAAATTAGGACTAGGCACCGCTTACATCGACGGTTTCAAGTGGGCGCTATCGCGAGGATACCAGTATTTGTTCGAGATGGACGCCGACTTCTCGCACAACCCCGACGATCTGATCAAACTTTACCACGCCTGCGCCGATGAAGGGCCGAACCGGGCCGATGTTGCCGTTGGCTCCCGCTATATTCGGGGGGTAAATGTTGTAAACTGGCCAATCGGTCGGGTGCTGATGTCGTATTTCGCCGGGGTTTACGTTCGGTTTATCACCGGTATGTCGATCATGGACCCTACGGCTGGCTTTGTCTGTTATCGGCATAACGTACTGGAAGTGATTCTGCATAATCCGATTAAGTTCGTGGGTTACGCCTTCCAGATCGAAATGAAGTTTACCTGCTGGAAGTACGGTTTCCGAATTGCCGAGGTACCGATTATCTTCACCGACCGCACGAAAGGCGTTTCCAAGATGTCTACCAAGATCTTTAAAGAAGCCGTTTTTGGGGTTCTGCAAATGAAAATTAGTAGCTTCTTCCGGCACTATATACCGCGCAAACAACCGGCATCCACGATGGCCGAGCCAGTCGATGCCGTTTAATGTCATTCGATAGAAACAAAGAAGCCCAACGAATTGACGATCGTTGGGCTTCTTTGTTTTACTGGTCTTACTCGTTGAGAATTTGCGCGCGGAATTGCACAAACTCCTCTTCCGTTACGTCGATCTCAAGTCGTTTGTGCGGGTTTGTAAATCCGGCGACAATAGCCACTTTGGATTTAGCAATACCTAACTGCTTGGCTAGAAACTCGATTAAGTATGCATTCGCTTTACCATCCTGAGCCGGCGCTTTGATTTTGACATTCAGCGTCCCAGCCGCATCGTAGAACAGCTGATCTACTTTACTGCCGGGTTTTGCTTTCACGTGCAGCGTCACGCGGGCTGGTTTAATTGAGCTGCCAGAACCGCTATGCCTTCTTCGAACGAATGTGGATCGTAGCCAAGCACGGTGTGCGATTTATCGAGAATAAATCCTGTGCGTGGTGGACGACGAGCAACCTGCGTAAACGTCGATGCGTCGGCCTGCGCGATCAGTGATTTGTCCAGGCCAAAATAATCGGCGGTTTTGATCGCCATGTCATACGGCGTCAGTACCTCTTTTCCCGAAATGTTGAAGATACCTTCTGCTTCCTTGTCGGCTATCAGATAACAGCCCATCGCCAGGTCTTCGGCCAACGTTGGGCTACGCCACTGGTCGGTAACGACTTTGATATTTTTACCGTCTTCGAGCGATTTCTTCACCCACAGAATGATGTTGCTCCGGCTCATGTCGTGCGCTATGCCGTAGACAAGAACCGTCCGGGCAATGGCCCAGTGCAATCCGGAATGAATCACCACTTTTTCGGCAGCATATTTACTCCATCCGTAAAAACTGATTGGATTTCCTTCGGCGGTTTCGTCATAAGGGCCATCAGCACCGTCGAAAATAAAGTCGGTGGATACATGAAGCAGGAAAGCATCCGCAGCCTTACACGCGTCAACGATGTATTCGGTAGCATGAACATTCTGCGCCCAGCAGTCATCCTTCTGAACCTCACACTTATCCACATCGGTCATGGCGGCTCCGTGGATAACTGCGTCCGGCTGCACATCACCGATCACATCAAGCACTTGCTGACGATCCGTAATGTCCATCGAACGGTAGGTATAGCCGTCGGAAAAGGGCAGTCGATTGGCACCCCGTGCCGTTGCGATTAATTCAACATCCGGTTGCTTAACCAGCAATCCAACCAGCTTTTGCCCCAGCAGACCATTGGCACCGGTGAGGAGAATCCGTTTTTTCATAGGCATTCACGTAGAAATAGGCGATCTGACGTTTCTATTGATATTGATAGTTGTACTGCTTCTTGATCTTTTTCTTTTTGACCCACGTTCCGGTCATGCTCATGCGCACGTCTGCATCCGGGCGATCCATTTCGTTGCGAGGCTGCTTGGCGATGCTATCGACGATAGCCACTCCATCAACGACTTCCCCAAACACCGTGTAGTTACCATCGAGGTGTGGAGAGCCTCCCAAGGTTTTGTATACTTGCTTCTGTTCATCGGTGGGAACGTGCCCCTTCATGGTCTGAATCCGCGCGACCTGTTTCTGCAACTCGTCTTCGCTCCACACGCGCCCCTGCACGATGTAGAACTGACAACCGCTCGACGCTTTTTCGGGATTATTGTCACGGGCCGCAGCTAAGGCACCTTTCTTGTGGAACAGGGCGGGTACAAATTCAGCCGGAACTTTATAACCGACATCACCACTTCCCAAAGGGTCGCCAGGCTTGGCTTTGCGGGAGTTCGGGTCGCCCCCCTGAATCATGAACATCGGAATGATGCGGTGAAACAACAGGCTGTCGTAAAATTTCTGATTGACGAGCTTGATGAAATTTTCTTTGTGCTTGGGCGTCTGGTCGTATAGCACCAACCGCATGGTACCAAACCGGGTATTGAGCGACACAAGGTAATCTTTTTTCTTGCGGTTCTGCCCGACTACCAGCAACGGCATCAGCAGGAAAACAAAGAGAAGTTTACGCATTACGGTGAATGGATGGGGGTGAAATACTACGGATAAATTCGTCAGAGAGCTACCCGATTCTGGAATACATCTTTCAAGCGTTGATCGTGGGTAACAACAATCAGGCTAGCCCCAATCTGCTCCGACTGTTCGCGCAGAAGCTTGACCACACGAGCGGTGTTTTCATCGTCAAGACTGGACGTTGGTTCGTCGGCCAGAATAATGTCAGGTTGGTTCATCACGGCCCGCGCAATACTCACGCGCTGCTGCTCGCCCTGGCTCATCTGGTGCGTTTTTTTGTTTAGATGATCCGCAAAACCGAGCTGACCAGCCAGTTCGCGGGCGCGGCTCCTATCCTGCGGTTTATCCGCCAGATAATTCGCTAAAACCAGGTTATCCAGCACCGATAAAGAGCTGACAAAGTGCGGTTTCTGATAAATAATACCGACGTGTTTGGCCCGAAAGGCTGCGGTTTCAGCGGCACCGAGTTTGGTCAGGTCCGTCTGATCGATAACAACCGAGCCGCTTTTGGGACGAAGCAGCAGTGCCAGCAGGTGCAGGAAGGTTGTTTTTCCCGTTCCAGATTGTCCTAAAATCAGCAGGGCTTCGCGGTTGGCGCAGTGAACATCGGGAAATGCGAACTGTTTCGCAGGGCTATATTCAAACGTAAGTTGATTCGTTGCCAGCATCGGATTCGGGCGAGTACTCACAAAAATAGGTAAAAGTTGTAATTTTGACCATTTCAGCCACGGGTCAATCGTCATTCGTCGTTACTAATTTGTCTATAAGGCGACAACCGACTAAAGACCGACGCCTAATCACTACTGACTTTGAAACGTATTGCCCTCTTTGCTTCCGGCTCCGGCTCCAACGCGGAACAGATTGCTACCTACTTTGCCGATAATGCCGACGTAACCGTTTCGCTTATCGTCTCCAACAACCACAAAGCAGGAGTTATCGACCGGGCGCGACGACTCCACATCCCGGTGTTGCTATTCGACCGCAAGACATTCTACGAAACGGATCAGATCACGGAGATTTTGCTTAACCAGCCAATCGATCTGATTGTATTGGCGGGGTTTATGTGGCTGATGCCGAGTAAACTGGTCCAGGCTTTTCCCGACAAAATCATCAACATTCACCCGGCTTTACTGCCTAAATTTGGGGGGAAAGGTATGTACGGCCACTTTGTACACGAAGCGGTGGTGGCAGCTAACGAAACCGAATCAGGGATTACTATCCACTACGTAAACGAACGCTACGACGAAGGACAAATCATTTTTCAGGCAAGCTGCCCGGTATTACCGACCGATACGCCGGAGGACGTTGCCAAAAAAGTACAGGCTCTTGAACATGTTCATTACCCTCGCGTTGTAGCTGAGGTGCTGGCAAAACTTGATTCGTAAAGACGTATGAAAAAACTTCTCCTACTGGCGCTCTTGCTAACCACAGCGGGCTGCTTCAAACCGATGGTTTATCTGCAACACAAAAATCACTACCCCGTTGATGTGTTTTACGAAAACCAGCGCCCTGAACGACCGTTCGATCCGATTCAGGATTTGGAAATGAAAGGAGAAATACCCGTGACGCAGCGGCAGCTGGTCAACCGACGAATGCTTAGCCGGGGTAACGATGCACAACAGAAAGAACTATTGCTGTCACGGCTGACCATACAGGCTAAAAAACTAGGCGCAGACGCGTTGGTGGCTGTCCGATATACCTACTACACATCGACAACCGATAACGGCTACGTCATGAGTGGACTGGCCGTGAAATACAAGAAAGAATATTAATTACTTGAC
The DNA here is from genome assembly GCF_021233055.1 of Spirosoma oryzicola. Classification (NCBI taxonomy): domain Bacteria; kingdom Pseudomonadati; phylum Bacteroidota; class Cytophagia; order Cytophagales; family Cytophagaceae; genus Spirosoma; species Spirosoma oryzicola. The sequence continues at coordinate 5,100,994 of NZ_CP089538.1, forward strand.
CTCTTCAAAGTCAACGTACTCACCGCTGTTGTAGCGCGAATCGGACTCTTTCTTCGGACGACTGTCGACGCGAATTTCACCTTCACGGCGACCACCCCGAACGTCATTCTGACGCTTCTGCTCTTTTACTAATTGCCGGCCAACGAGCAGATAAAAAACGAATCGGCGCACGGGTGGCACAAACAGAATAACAAGGGTGATGATGAAAAGATATTTAAACAGCATGTCGGAGTGTTGTTATTAGTTAAATAACGTAGGGTTGAGTCGTTTAGTTTTCCAGTGGGTCGAACGGTATTTATGCGGGCTGATCGGCCAAAAAAGATCAGCCCGCATAAAAGCAGTCAGCCAGCCATACTATTGCCCATACAAGGCTTTTCCAGCCGCTTCATACTTATCGCCCGCCGACCATTGGGGACGCGTTGGCCGATCGGCGACCAGACGAGCCGCGTACGCAAAGGCCTGACAGAACTTGTGAACGTAGCCGTAATCGAGCGATTCGGGGTTGTCGATAGCCTGATGGTAGTACTTGCCAATGGCCTCGTCAAAGGCTTTGAAACCGGGCGAGAAAGTTGGTGACGGAATTCCTTTTGCGGCAAAACTAACGTTGTCAGACCGGTCGAAAAGGCCCTGTTCGGGAGCGGGTTCGGCAAAGACGCCTAGTCCAAACGTTTTAGCCGCCGTTTCAATTTCGGCTCTTGCGCCCGTGCGTTCCAGACCAATTACCGAAACAATCGTCGTATCGTTATAGCCAGCACCGTCGGTATTCAGGTCAAAAACGGTTTGTTTGAGCGGGACGAGTGGATGTTCGGCGTAGTAGCGGCTACCCAGCAAACCTACTTCCTCACCCGTCAACGCCAGCACCAGGATGGAGCGCTTAGGCCGCTGCTGCGAGAGTGCCTTGGCCGCTTCCAGAACAGAAACCGTTCCGAAGGCATTGTCCCGTGTTCCGTTGAAGATACTATCGCTGGGTTGATACGCACTGCCCCCCTGCTTACCCACACCGACATGGTCGAAATGGGCCGACAGAATGACATATTCATTCTTTAGCTTTGGATCGGTTCCTTCGATAATACCGGCTACGTTAGCCGATGGCGCAGCCGACCGTGGGCGACCCGAGGTACGTAGCGTAACGGTTTGCCCGGCTTCTTTCAGTTGCTTGTACTGATTGTTGGCGTTGTTTACCCAGACATGAGCCATTGCTGCGCCGTTGCTACCCTCGATGGGTACTGAAATCTGCTCCCGGCTGAAATATTGGTTCACAAATCCCCACGGAATTGACTCGCTGTACAGTTCGATCAAGGCAGCGGCTCCTTTTTGGGAAGCCAGTTTCCGCTTTTCTGCCGACGCCCGGAAGATTTCACCCGGTCCCTTCGCTTCCGGCGAACCGCCTTGTACAACCACAATCCGTCCTTTCACGTCACGTCCTTTGTAGCCGTCTTCACCATCGGTCAGGCCGTACCCTACGTAGATAACCTCACCCGATACATTGGTTGGACCACCCGACATAACGGCCAATTCTTTGCCTAACCGAAGCGAATCGTTACCTAACGTCAGCGTACCACTCGTAGCCGCCTTTACTTTTTCGAAGCTAATTGGCTGAAGGTAATCCGTCTGGCCGGGAGGGGTTTTCAAACCAAGCTTTCTAAATTGTTCAGCGATGTACCGAGCCGCCACCTGATTACCCGGTTCGCCCGTACGACGGCCCATCAGTTCGTCGGAAGCCAAAAATCGCGTATGAGCCTCGATTTCCGCCCGTGACATTGAAAATTCGGGAAGGTTTGTGGTTGATGATGTCTTAGTACGCGCAGTTGCTGGTTTAGCGGGTCGGGTCTGTGCCTGCACGGATGCAGACGTTAGCAGAACCCCTGCCACTAAAGTTGCCAAAGAATATGTTTGCATGATGATTGGGTTTACCGGTAAAATTACGAAAAGCCGACGGCTTGACGCATTCCGGCCCTCTCATCTATTTTCAGTAATTTTGTTTTTCCAAACTGCTCCTGTTAACGATCAAGCAGATTTGGCCCTGTGAAACGCCCTATGTTTTCCCGTTCACCTTCGTCTGTTCGTTTATCTACCGAAAAAAACTACCTGCTTGGCGCGGCTGGCTTGTTGCTGTTTTATATACTTCCGTATGTCTGGCTCGGCGAAGGTGCTTACATAACGATCCACGACAACCTGGACAGCGATTTTCTGTACCTGTACCTGCTCAAGATCACCCGTACTGCTTTCGACTTCAACCTGGACACGCTTATTCCCAACGCGATGAGTGGCGGCCCATTCACCGGCATTCCTCGTTCGGCCTTCCGTACGGGTCTGAATCTGGAAGTGCTGTCGTTCTGGCTCCTACCGCCGTATGTCGCGCAGGTTGTCAACTTTGTAGCGGTGCACATCATTGGCTTCGTGGGTATGTACCTGTTGCTCAGAAAACATAGTTTACCTGAACCGCACTGGGCGTTTACGCGGGTAGCCATCGCTTTTCTGTTCGCGCTGGTGCCGTGCTACACCGTACATGGCGCATCCGTCAGTGGACAACCGCTGCTTCTGTTCGCTTTTCTGAACTTACTGACCCGCACCAGCCGCTGGACCGATTGGCTTATTATTCTCCTGTTTCCTTTTTACTCGTTCTTTGTCTGGGCGGGACTATTCATCTGCGTAGTCCTGGGCGGCATCGGTCTGGCAGGGATGGCCATCCAGCGGACGATCAACTGGCCGTATATCATTGGTTTAGCGTTGCTTTCTGTAACGTATCTGGCCAGCGAATGGGAGTTAATCTACGCGTTTATCCATCAAACCTACGTCTCCGAACGCGTTGCGTTTGATTATTCGCAACTACGCTCCATGCGTGTCCTGGATAGTCTGCGCCGAAGTGCCGATCTGTTCGTCTGGCCGATGTTTAATACGGGTGCTTTCCTGACAGTAGGTATTCTGGCGGTAGCAGGCGTCGGTGCCTGGCGTGCCTACGGGCGAAGGAATTACCGGGCGGTCTGGTGGCTGGTAGGCTTACCGATTGTTGCGGGCATTTTCTGCCTGATCCACGGCTTTTATCATTACCTCGTCGTCTGGCTGGGCAACAGCCCGCTCGGTATGAAGTTCCGGGTATTTCAGTTCGACCGTTTTTATTTTCTGCTGCCGACGCTTTGGTTTTGCCTTTTCGCGCTGGCTCTCCGACAATTCGGGGCCAACGGACGCTGGAATCGTTTTGTTCTGGCCGGTCAGCTTTTATTAATGATCGTTGCTAATAAAGAGTGGTGTATCAATGTCGGTAAACTGACGGGCTCTGTCACCGAAGCGCAGTATCCATCCTTCCGGGCGTTTTTCGCCGAAAAGCAATTTGCGCAGATCCGCCAGTACATCAACCGGCCGCAAGCGGACTACCGGGTCATTTGTTTGGGGATGCACCCTTCTGTGGCCCAGTTCAACGGTTTTTACACTTTGGACAGCTATCAGAATAACTACCCATTGCCTTACAAGTACGCGTTTCGCAAAATTATCGCGACCGAGTTGGCCAAAGGAACCCGCCAGATGCGCGTGTACTACGACGCTTACGCTTGTCGCGTTTACCTTTATACCGCCGAATTGGGCATGAACTACCTGTTCGGAAAAACGCAGAACCAATCCGTTCGGAACCTTCAAATCAATACGAATGCGCTCAAGGCACTGGATGGAGCCTATGTTGTGTCCGCTGTGCCCATCCGCAATTCAGCCGCAAACCATTTACGGCTGGCCAGGGTATTCGATGAGCCGGAAAGCTACTGGCGGATTTGGTTGTACCGGGTCATGTAGTCAATCGACCAGACCATGTCCTGCGCCTTACTACCGCCAATAAATTAGTTTCGCTTGTAGTGCTGCCGGGCGAAGCGCATGAATGTATCGGCCAGCCCTTCCGTAACGCCTTGCAGCTGAATTGAATAAAATTCCCGCTGGATGGAAAGCCCTTGTACATCGAGCACCTTCAGGATGCCGGTTCGTACTTTGTCCTGTACGGCGAAGATCGATACAAAAGCCATGCACCGCGAACTGCCCAGGTAAGACTTAATGCTTTCGGTACTACCTAACTGCATTTCTACGGTCAGATCGGTCAGGCGAAGGCCCACACCCCGAAGCGCGTGTTCGATAACTTCCAGCGAGCCAGAACCGCGTTCGCGCAGCAAAATAGGTACTGTCTTTAACTCATCCAGCGTAATCTCGTCTCGGTCGGCCAGGGGGTGATCGGCCCGGCAAACCAGCACCAGTTCGTCTTTCACAAAGGGTGTATAGCGAATATCGCTGTGGTGGGTTCGCCCTTCAACCAGCCCCAAATCAATATCACTCTTGAGCAACTGCTGTTCAACCTGCTCGGTATTACCGCTCAGTAGCGATATCGAAATATCAGCTGAATACTCGTGAAAACGGGCGAGTACAGGCGGAATAACGTATTGAGCAACTGTCGTGCTGGCTCCCAACCGAAGCGTACCACCGGGCTGTCCTTTCAGGGCGTTCATATCGAACTCCAGCTGGCGATACGTAGCGACGATGGTTTCGGCGTGGCGAAGCAGCAAACTACCAGCCGCCGTTAGACTGATCTGATTGCCCCGGCGGTCGAAAAGAGCGGTACCAAACTGGTTTTCGAGTTCCTGAATGTGCTTCGTTACGGCGGGCTGCGTCACATACAGTTCGGCAGCCGCTTTTGTAAAACTGAGCCGCTTGGCAACGGTGTAAAAAACGTTTAATCGAAAATCAAGCATGAACAAAGTTACGGACGAATGACTGTCCAACCCTACCACTTATTCAATACTGGAAAATCAGGCCGCGCTGACCTTGTTCAGCGATTCATTCAGATGGGCGTAGGGTGAATTTTTGCTTACATAATCGGGTATATACTCCTTCAAAATGCGCACCAGCGCCGTGTCGTCGGCGTCCGAAAGGGCTAGTTTGAGCTGGACAATGGCCTTTTGCAGAAACGAAGCATCCGCCGGCAACAAACGAACCTTTTTGATCTTGGGATGATCCGTCGGTAAACAACACGCATCGGCACTCAGCAAGTCCTCATGTAGTTTCTCACCGGGTCTTAAGCCTGTAAACCGCAGCTTAATCTCTTTATTAACCTCGTAACCGGACAACTGAACCAGCCGACAGGCCAGATCGACAATGCGTACGGGCTGGCCCATGTCAAAGACAAACACCTCTCCGCCATAGCCCAAGGCAACCGCTTCGAGCACTAGCTGGCAGGCCTCGGGTATAGTCATGAAGTACCGGCTTATGTCGGGATGCGTAACCGTTACCGGCCCACCTGCTTCAATCTGACGCTTGAACAGCGGAACGACCGACCCGGCAGAATCAAGCACATTGCCGAAGCGGGTAATGATGAAACGGGTCGATGAGTCAGCAGTCAGGCTCTGTACGTACATCTCCGCGAGCCGCTTCGTTGCGCCCATTACGCTGGTTGGATTGACCGCCTTGTCGGTTGAGATCAGCACGAATTTTTGCACCGAAAAGCGTACAGCCAGATCCGCAACGACTTTGGTACCCAATACGTTTGTCTTGACAGCTTCGTAAGGGTGCTCTTCCATCAAGGGCACATGTTTGTAAGCCGCCGTATGAAAGACAATATCGGGCTGGTATCTGGCGAACACGTGCCGCATCCGTACTAAGTCGGTTATATCGGCAATATGACCCGTTAGTAGGCCACCGCTCCCTGGTTCGCTACTGAGCCTGACCAATAGGTCGTACAAAGCCGATTCAGCCTGATCGAGCAGCACAATTTGCCGGGGCTTATGACACAGGAGTTGCCGTACCAGTTCGCTGCCAATTGACCCTGCTGCGCCAGTTATCAGTACGACTCGTCCAAGAACTTGTTTATTGACAACGGTATCGTCGAACTGAATAACCGGTCGGCCTAGTAAGTATTCAGCCTGGGCAGGCAGGAACTGCTTCATGGTAGGTATCTTATCGTTACAAAGTCGGTGGGCAAACAAGCCTGATAACCGCCAAAAACCCGTTGGCTATCAAAGACAAATGTAAAGAAATGACTTCCCTAAACAAGCAGACAAGTAACTTTTTACAACAACAAAATATACTTAAGCGATAAGATTACTTTTCACGATAACGCTACGTACTGCTAGGCTTTCGGGCGTTTGTACAGGGGAACTGTGCTACAAGGCTCACCAAAAAGCAGGCTCTGAGCCACAGGTCGTAACACACGCGTTATTTCTACGTAAGCCGCCGTCGGCACCGGAACTTTCGAGCATCCTTTCACGACAACACGCACTCCTTCGTAATCAGCCGGGTTAATGCGGGCGATAGCATCGAAGTAAAGCTTGTCCTCCAGGTCAGTCAGCGAACCAAAGACGATCATATTCGCGTAAGGCTGAAGCTGAATTGTCAGCAGCATATACGCCCAGGTCGGCACAATGGCATCTTCTGTGCAGGTGACGGCCACGTTCTTTCCAGCGTATTGGGTCCAGTCGTGTTCTTTGAGGAACGCTCGAAAGTCTTTTTCCTTTAAAATCAGTCCCATATACAGGTTATCTTTCAAGTCATACACAACCCGTTCGCCGGGATGATAATAGTCTTCCAGGTCGAGCGTGACAAGACCGCTGTTGGCAACGCGATTGATGATTTCAGTCTCCATTTTCGTTTATTTATAGTCCTGTTTGCCAAGGACGAACGAGTCCTTGCAGTCGTTCTGTATAAGCCAGAAACACCGACAACAGTATATTTCAGACCTTGTTTCTTTTTCTCTGCAACAACCCTTCTGCGTGGAAAGGTTCTTTACTTACCGTTGACAAAAACCCGCCCCAGAGTCTATATTTTTTGTACTTTTGTTCTTATATCTAATTACAAACAGTCTTAAACGATTGGCCAATGAAATTTATCGTTTCTTCGTCCGTACTGCTAAAAAACCTTCAGAATATTAACGGCGTCGTGGCGACCAACCCGATTGTGCCGATCCTCGAAAATTTCCTGTTCCGTATTGAAGACGGCACGCTGACCATAACGGCTTCGGACCTGCAAACAACCATGACAACGCAGATTCCGGTTGAGTCATCGGAGAACGGGGCCATTGCGATTCCAGCTAAGTTGCTGCTCGATACGCTCCGTAGCCTTCCGGAACAGCCCGTAACGGTCAATATCGATACCGAGACGTTTGGTACCGAAATCCTGACGGATAATGGACGCTATAAGCTTTCGGGCGAAAACCCGATTGACTTCCCGAAACTACCAACGGTCAGCAAAAACATGTCGGTCGAAATTCCGTCCGATGTACTGCTGGGTGCGATCAACAACACGGTCTTCGCGACCAGCACCGACGATCTTCGCCCGGCAATGACGGGGGTTTATCTGCAACTCAGTCCTGACAACGCAACGTTCGTGGCTACGGATGGACACCGGCTTATCCGCTACCGTCGGACTGATCTGGGCGCGTCGGCCAGCACCTCGACCATTGTTCCCCGCAAAGCACTGCAACTGCTGAAAGCATCGTTGCCCGACAACGTTCCTGTTACGGCAGAATTCAGCCAGGCGAATGCATCGTTTACGTTTGGTGGCAACGGCCATCCGACTACGCAACTGATCTGCCGGTTGATCGACGAGCGATTCCCGGATTACGAAAACGCGATCCCGACGAATAATCCGAACGTGATGACCATCGGTCGGACCGATCTGTTAAATTCGTTGAAGCGAATCATGATCTACGCGAACCGGACAACGCACCAGATTCGGCTGTCGCTCAAGGCCAACTCGCTGACGATCTCTGCCGAAGATCTGGATTACTCGAACGAAGCGAACGAAAAGCTTCTGTGCGAATACGATGGCGATTCGATGGAAATTGGCTTCAACGCCAAACTGATGGCCGAAGTGTTGAGCAACCTCAGCGCTAAAATGATTTCGCTGGAGCTGTCAGCACCAAACCGGGCTGGATTGCTTATTCCGGCTGATCGGGAAGAAAACGAGGACATCCTGATGCTGGTAATGCCAGTTATGTTGAATACATACGCTTAGTTTTCAGAATTGAGGAGTTCGTTCAGCCAGCATCCGATTTAACCCGGACAACGGCTAACGAACTCCTCAATTTTTTTTGCTCATGAGAAACCGCACAGCGCCAGCCCTCGTCTTTATTTTCATCACGCTTCTCATCGACGTAACGGGACTGGGTATTATCATCCCTGTTTTTCCAAAACTGATTGAGCAACTTATTCACGGCAACATCAGTCAGGCAGCCCATTGGGGTGGATTGCTTACATCCTCTTACGCCCTGGTGCAGTTTCTTTTCTCTCCGGTTCTCGGCGGACTGAGCGACCGTTTTGGCCGTCGGCCTGTGCTGCTGTTCTCGCTCTTTGGCTTCGGTCTTGATTATATTCTGCAAGGCTTTGCTCCTACTATTGGCTGGTTGTTTTTGGGGCGAATCGTCGCGGGTATTACCGGAGCCAGTTTTACCACGGCCACGGCTTACATTGCCGATATTAGTCCACCCGAAAAACGAGCGCAGAATTTTGGATTGGTTGGCGCAGCTTTTGGCGTCGGTTTCATCCTGGGTCCGGCACTCGGTGGTTTCCTGGGGCAGTTTGGTCCACGCGTACCTTTTTTCGTGTCAGCCGGGTTGACCCTGCTTAATTTCTTGTACGGCTTTTTTATCCTTCCAGAATCGCTGGCTCCCGAAAAGCGCCGACCGTTCGAATGGCGACGCGCTAATCCCATAAGCTCGCTGATGCGGTTGGGAAAGTATCCCGTTATTCTGGGTTTGGTTGCATCGCTGGTGTTGATTTACATCGCCGGATTTGCCGTACAAGGTACCTGGACATTCTACACGATGGAAAAATTCAAGTGGGATGAAAAAACGGTCGGCTTATCCCTGGCCGCGATTGGCGTATCGTTCGCGATCGTACAGGGTGGGCTAAGTCGAATTATCATTCCTAAGCTAGGCCAGCAGCGCTCTGTGTACGTGGGGATGCTGTTCAGTGCTATTGGGTTTGCCTTGTTTGCCCTTGCCAACCAAAGCTGGATGATGTTTGCTTTCATGGCGGTGTATGCCATGGGCGGTATTGCCGGGCCATCTGTTCAAGGCATCATTTCCAATCAGGTTCCTGATAATGAACAGGGCGAGCTTCAGGGGGCTTTAACGAGCCTAACCAGCACAACGTCGATTTTCGGTCCGTTTATTATGACGAACCTGTTTTCGTACTTCACGTCGGCCAATGCTCCTGTTTACCTTCCGGGAGCCCCATTCCTACTAGGCTCCGTGTTGATTCTTATCAGTGCTGTTCTGGCCCGCCGTGGTTTGAATCGGTCACGGGTCGCGGTTAGTTAATTTGCGTTTTCTATAGCAATGCTTATTACGCTAAGCAAAAGTCTGTTTGAAGTCATGGGGTCCGGTTTGAGAACCGGACCGCGTTGGTTTTAAGAAACCGACACTACCGCAAAACCGATCTATCGTAATTTTCACCGGTTAATCATTTACTTCCAACGCTTGAATCATGCAATCGGGCTACATGGCCGAAACAAACCGATTTACCTCTACAAAACCATCTTCATATTTGCACGTTGGCAACCGCAGACAGGACAGTAGCGCTTGTCAACGTGCAATTGTTTGATTTTTGCAAGCATCCGTTTGTTTTGGGCAAGCATCAAGCTGTCGCGCTGATCTACTTTTGTGCTGTACAAAAGCAGGACAATATACCTAACTAGTTCCCACTGATTAACAGCTAGTTGCCTAAGTTTTGTCCCGTATTATAAACGAATTTATTCGATGGATACAGCAACAAAAAAAGTATGGTTTGTGACAGGCGCGTCAAAAGGTCTCGGCCTGGTGTTGGTGAAACAACTGTTGGAACAGGGTCATGCCGTAGCCGCCACATCTCGCAACCAGCAGGAGCTTTTGGATGCGGTCGGTACGACAACGTCTTCCTTTCTGCCCCTACAGGTCAATCTCACCGACGAGAGCAGTGTACAGCGGGCGATTGAGGCAACGATTCAAACGCTGGGTGGCCTGGATGTCGTCGTTAACAACGCGGGTTATGGCCTATCAGGTAGTTTGGAAGAATTGACCGACGAGGAATCGCGCAATAATTTCGATATTAATGTTTTTGGCTCACTCAACGTCATCCGGCAGGCAATGCCTCAGCTGAGAAAACAAAAGGCCGGTCATATTCTGAATATCTCGTCGGTTGGTGGTTTTTTTGGCAGCTTTCCGGGCTGGGGGATTTACTGCGCAACCAAATTCGCGGTGGAAGGCTTCTCGGAATCGCTGGCCGCCGAAGTCAAAGCGTTTGGCGTTCACGTCACGATTGTCGAGCCGGGTTATTTCAGAACGAACTTCCTAACGTCAGATTCAATGGGTTTACCCAAAAATCAGATCGATGCGTACAAAGAGGTTCGGGAATCGCAGCAATTTCACCAGCAGGAGATGAACGGCAATCAGCCGGGTGACCCGGAAAAGGCCGCAGCAGCCATGATTCGCATAACAACCGAGCCTAATCCCCCCTTGCATTTGTTCCTGGGTCAGGACGCATACGATTTAGCGCGTACGAAGCTAAATGCCGTTCAGCAGGAACTGGAACAATGGAAGGAGCTTACGGTCTCAACCGGGTTTACGGCCTAAAGAGCAAACGAGCTGACAGATACGTCTGTCAGCTCGTTGCTTATATCAGAGTAGATTCGCTTCCGTAAGAATGATTGGCTTGCCATCCGTCACGACAATGGTATGTTCGTGCTGCGCCACAAAACCACCGCCTTTACCAACCAGCGTCCACCCGTCGCCTTTATCCTGGGCGTACGTCGCTTTGGTGGATATAAACGTTTCAATGGCGACAACCGAATTCTTTTTGAAGCGCCCCGTAACCGAGCGGTCGTAGCAGCACAAGATTTCCTTTGGCTCCTCGTGCAAACTCCGGCCAACACCGTGACCAGCCAGGTTCCGAATTACCCGATAGCCGGATTTTCTGGCTTCGGTTTCGATAAGACGACCGATCTCGGCAATCTTCACCCCGCCTTTTATGTTGTCCAACGCTTTAGTCAGAATGCGTTTTGACGCATCGATCAGCGGTTTGTGATTGTGAACGTCGGCTCCCAGCACAAACGACCCGCCGTTGTCGGCCCAGAATCCGTCAAGTTCCGCCGACACGTCTATATTAACCAGATCACCTTCTTTGAGAATGGTTAAAGCCGATGGAATCCCGTGGCAGATTTCATGATTGACACTGATGCAGGTCCAACCCGGAAAATTGTACGTCAGCTTAGGAGCTGATCTAGCACCCCACTCTTCGAGGACAGACCGACCGTATTCGTCAAGCTCTTTGGTAGACATACCCGGCTGGGCATATTCCCGCATCTTACGCAGCGTTGTTCCAACAGCGTCGCTTATTTTTTTTATCCCAATAAATTCAGCGTAAGAGGTTATGGACATTATTCCTGATTATTTATGCGACCAATCTTTTGCATAAATATACAAGCTTCCAGCTAACCTACCAGAATGTTCGTTACGCTACGCATTACGGCAAACACCCGCACGACGCCTATAGAGTGAACACGACGTTGAACCGAAGTGCCATATCATCGTCGGTTTTCATGCCCATCAAGGATGGCCGCTCGATGTTGTAGTCGCTCATGTTTACCGGGAATTCGCCCGTAAGCGTCATTTTACCGTTCGCATCCCGTCGGATCGTTCGTAACGTAACCGGCTTCGTAACTCCGTGGAAGGTCAGCTTTCCATTCGCCGTCAGTGCTCCGCTTTCGCCCACCGAAATATCAGAACTCGTAAACGTAACATTTGGGTATTTCAGTCCATCGAGTACTTCCATCGCGTGCGAATCGCGGTTGTTGTTGTTACTGTCAAACGAGGACACCTTCATCGAAACGGCCACACTTTCGGGCTGCTTTGTTTCGTCATTGTAGATTACCGCACAGTTGACATCGTGGCTAACCCCTTCCCACTTGTGCAGGGGATGCTTGGCCGCGTACGTAACTGTCGACAGTGCTTTATCAGCGATCAGTTTACGCTTCGCCATTGGGTTCACAAAGGCACAAAGCAGCAGGGTAGCTAGCACGTAGCCACGTGTAATAAGGTAGTTCATACGCGTAAAAGAATTAAATAAGTACCTGGATCACGTCAGAAAGTAAGTGATATAACCGAAGCCGCGTAAGCGCCGAAGGTACCATAGGCTACCGCCCGGTGAACTGGTTTCAGATCAGGGTGCTGGTCGATCATGTGCGCCAGTACGTTAGTAGCAATCATACCCGTCAGGTGAACAATAGCCAGGTATTTGTGCAGCTTGATCGACGTAAAGCCGGGCTTAGCGCCAACTACCGGCGGTGGAGACGTTAGCGATAGGGCCAGTGTCGTGCCGTACGCAATGTTGATAAACGTAGCCGAGCGCTGGTGCCAGATCTTTGTATCGACGTACTCCTGCCCCCTCGCGTTGTACAGCTTAGCACCCAGTAAGCCTTGCGCAATAAATCCGGCCAGTGTCACAAATCCGCCTATCTGGTGGGTAACCAGCATCGTCCGACGAATTTTCAACTCACGGGCGCGTCCTTCAGCCGTTAGCGGAGCCACATTCATAACCCGCAACAGCCCTTTGGGTCCCCAGAATGCGCGCTGCGTAAAAATCATCTTTCGGGGCAGCAAAGGTTGTGACTCCGTCGAATCCGTCAGACCCGCCAGCAAGGCATCAGCCTCATTGTTTTTTGCCGGTACGGTATCGGTCGCTGCACTTGTCTTGACCGCCGTTGAATCCTGCGCCCGTACGGAACCGATTCCAGCCCACAGAAGTGTTAGTAACAGAATGTATTTCATCGGAAGAAAAGAAAAAGTAGTTAGGCCGTCACGGTTAAGGTGCTCCCATCCGTGCTCAGCGCCGTTTTATACTGAGTTAGTGGACTAGTCGCCGGTCCTACTTCTACGGCACCGGTTGTACTAAATTCCGAGCCGTGATTAGGGCAGTACATGTCGTCCTGGCCGGAGCGGTATTGTACGTCGGTTCCCTGGTGCGTGCAGGCTTTCGACAGCGCAACCACGGAGCCATTTTTTATTTTAGCCACGATAACACTTCCTACAATGACGTATTGACCGGCTGTTTTGAGCTTACTGAAATTCGAGTCGGTCAGGTCGAGTTTGAAATTGATGGCACCGGAACCTGTGTTTGCATTGCCCGTTATTCCCGAGCTAGGCGTGGTTCCCGTACCACCAGTGGATGGCGACGGATCATCGCTTTTACTCGAACAGGCCGTCAGGGTGCCCATGCAGTAAAAAGCCATCAGAGCCGCGCTGCTCATGCCGAGATCACGCAAAAATTCACCACGATTCATTTGCTTGTCTACTGAATTCATTTTCATCTGATTATAAGTTATTTAATGTAGCTACACTGATTCGATCAAGCGACGCACGCTGCCCCTTTTGGTTACTCGGAAAGACTAAAGCTTGTACCGCAACGACAGGAAAGCCCCGGTACTCAACAGATTGATCTTATACGCTCCAACCCCTTTTACGGGCGCTTTTATAAACGGTTCTACCTGCCACGATAACCGACGACTCAAAGCCCGTTCGTAGCCTACCGACAGGTTTAGCTGACTGAACCCGTACCCGCCAGTACGGGTACTTATTTTTGTCGGCTGGTTGTACGTACGAGAGGGGTATTTGTAGGTGTAATCCTCCTGCAACATGACGTAGGACGTTACCCCACCACTCACAAACCAACGGCTTGGCGGCAGCCGGTTATCCTGACGCGGGCGTAAGGCGATGTCAAAACGAACATTAACAGGGATATCGAGTAGCGTACAAACCCCATCGACACCCACTGGCTGGACGTTCCATTTCGGCCAAACCATCTCCGTGTTGTACTGGTCAGGCGTAGCGCCATACACCTTTGTGCTTCTAATAACCCCCGCCTGAACGCTCCACCGCGACGCAATCCGGTATTCCAGCAGCATCCCAACATTCGTACCCGGCCGCGAAAAGTTGTGTAGCCCTATCGCACTCAAATCAGGCGCTACAGCCAGTCGGACGCTTAGCCCACGCACTGGTGCACTATTCGGCACTGACACAGCCTTGTAAGGTTGATTGTAAGCTACTTCCCGATCCATACTTTCGGGCAACTTAGACCATTTACCCGGACGAATCGCTAACTCCGCGATTGTTGGCAAAGTCGCTGGTGTTGGCGCATTACCCTCATTAATTGATGGACTACCGGTTGCATTGGAATTCTTTAACGAGGCTTCTTCGATCGATTTCTTTGCCCTTCGCTCACCCAATGAGACCGCAGCTTTCGCTGGATAGTCCGGTGTTGCAGTTGTTGCTGCAACACCACGACCATACCGATCAACAAACGTACTACCTGGTGTGGAATTCGTTTTTCTTCTTGTCTTACGAAGTCGTCGTCCGAAAGCATCCGCCGTCGTCGTCGAAGGTTCTGACCGCATAGTCGTACCCGCTATCAGTTTTTTACCACCTAAAGCCGGTTTTTCCCTATACGCCGTTACCGTACGCTCCGTTGCAACTCTCTCCGTATTTTTACTTACTTTCTTTACCGGCTTATCAGCTATAACCCGTCCGGTGGTCGCGCTGGTTATGGCTACCGGCGCGGGTTCCGTAGCGGTAGCAGGCACGGCAGCTTGTGTCCGCTTCGTTCCTATCGACTCTGTTTTCGTGGATCGAGTCGCAACAGCGTCCGGCTGCTTTGCCTTCGTAATCGACGATGCACTCTCCCGACCAGCAGGCGGCACGACCGACTGAGAAACCGCAGGACGCTCAACGTTCTTGTACGCGTACCAGCCTCCACCCGTCAGCAATAGCAGCAACAGCGGTATCCCCCAGGGCAGCCATTTTTTCCAGAAGGCCGTCCGGTCACGCTCATCCAGCTGGTCTTTCAGGCCCTCCCAGGCTGCCGGGTCAAACGGTGCATCAAACTCTTCAGCCGACTTTCTGAAGAGTCCGTCCAATTGGTCATCGGTTAGCTCTTGCATACTCATCGTTATTTAACTGCTTCAATAATTGGCGCAGGTTTTCCCGCGCACGAGCCAGATTTGACTTCGATGCTCCGGCGGATATCCCTAACTGAGCCGCAATCTCCTCGTGCGTAAATCCGTCGATCACGTACAGGTTAAAAACCAATCGGTAGGCTGGCGACAGCCGCTGAATCAGGTTCATTAGTTCTTCCTGAGCCAGTTGACTATATGCATCAGGCGCTTCTGTAGGCACAACCTGCTCCGCCTGTTCAACAGCCTCGTGGTAAAAATGCCGTACTTCCTGCCGATAGTGATCGACTGCTGTGTTGATCATAATTCGCCGGAGCCAGCCCTTAAACGGCTGCGTCGGCTCGTACTGTTCCAGGCGGGTAAACACCTTCAAAAATCCATCGTTCAGCACCTCCAGTGCACCCTCACGGGTTGGTGAATACCGTAGACAAACGCTCATAGCATAGCCATAAAACTGCCGGTAAAGCAGCTCCTGGCTGCGTCGATGGTTGCGAAGGCAACCCGCCAGCAGATCAGGTAAAGCGGATATGTTTGACGCGTTGGACAACGTTTACACGCTAGTTAATAGGTTATTATCTACCATTCAATATCGAATCAGTTCGGTGCCACCGCCGTTGTTGTGTTAACCACCGGCCAAACACCCGGTCTCGGTACACTGACGCCTTTGGTGCTACCCCGCTGTCCCTGATCGGCTCCAAAATAATAAAGCGGCCAGCCTTTGTACGTCAGCTGTGTTTTCCCAACCGCCGTAATCGTCGTAAAATCAGATCGGTTGAGAGCGGACGGAATATCGCCAATTGTCGCTGATGTTTCAAAAATCGGCCAGGTGGCATTATTACTCAGATCCGTTCTGGTATAATTGTTTTTATTGTTCTTATCGCTGGCGAAGGCGTAGAGTGTACGACCCAGACTATCCGTTAAAAACAGCGAATTTCCAGTCCCTTCTTTGGTGTCGAATGTGTAGTTTTTGCCATCATTACCCATCAACTGCCGTGACGCAATCATTACTTTGTAATTGGGTTTGGCGACCATCCACACATTACCAACATTTTCCCCCGCTACGTCGCCCGCTTTTGCGTCTTTCTGATAATAATAAAGCGGCCAGCCTTTGTAGGTCGTTTGCTTTTCGCCGTCGGCGCGGGTGATGGTAGCAAAATCGCTTGTGCGCAGCCCGTTGGCAACGGTTGGCGTTTCTTTATAGAACACGGGCCAAACCTCTTTGCAGCCTCCCGAACAGGTAGCGTCACCGGCTACGTCAGGCGCAAAAAAATAAAGTGTTTTACCCCCCTCACCGGTCAGCACGTTTCCCAGCGATGTCGTCGCCAGCGCAACGTCGGTCGCGGTAGTCGGGTTTTCATCGCTTTTACAACGAACAAGTGCTACCATCATGAATGCCGCTATGGCCAACAGGCGACTGTTATAGACGAATGATTTCATTGTGTCAACTGCATTAGAAAGTAAAAAAAATAAGACAGTTGAACCGGTTCATTCGCCAATACGGAGCGATTGAAAAAAGGGTTGCGTCGAGGCAGAAAAATAAATGTCGTTACTTCATTTTTTACCTATTTTGATGTAAAATTGACCGTAAATCATCTCTCATTATGACTGACCACGAGCGAATTGATGAACTAGAACGGCAGGTCGCTTTTCTCCAGGCCCAGCAGGAAACGCATATTACCCGACTGAATCAGGTGCTTTCACGGCTGACGTTTCTGGAAGCAAGACAATACCGGCTAATGAGAGAGTTGGGGATTACGCCTACAATGCTCGACAACACGTCTACGGCTCAGATGGACGCCCAGGAAATCCTACGCACCCTCCCGACCAATCGACTGAATTAACGTTTACCTTCTATCGGCACGCCCAGCTAAAGAATTTATAGGGCCCGTTGCTCGTTATAGCACCGTATGAAATCCGCTTCTTTGCGCACGCTTCTTATTATTGCGGCCCTCGTCGCTGTTAATATCTTATCGGCATTCGTTTTTTTTCGGCTCGATCTAACTCAGGAAAAACGGTATACCCTATCCGAGGCCACCCAGAGTCTGCTGGCTGACCTGCCCGATGATGTGCATGTCGATGTGTACCTGACGGGTGATTTACCACCGGCATTCAAACGACTCGAAAATGCAATTCGCGAAACGCTGGACGAATTTCAGGCGCAGCGCGGATTGGCTGACAACGGTAGTAAAATCACGTATCGCCTGATCGACCCGGATCAACTTACCAACGTTGATGCGAAAAATAAACTTATTGACAAGCTTCAACAACGGGGTTTGTTGCCGACCAATTTGGTAGCTAACGAAGGCGGAAAGCGGACCGAAAAACTTATTTTTCCGGGTGTTATCATCTCGTACAAAGGCAAGGAAACCGGTGTGTTGTTGCTGAAAGGAAACAAAGCCGCGTCGAAAGAAGAACAGCTGAATCAGTCGTACGAAGGCGTTGAATTTCAACTGGCGTCGGCTATTCGGAAGCTGACTCAGACCAAAGAAAATCGTCGGCGCGTGGGTTTACTGTACGGGCATACGCAGGTCCCTCCTTCCCGCTTTGCCGACCTGCTGGCATCGGTCCAGGAGAATTACGACCTCTTTTTTATCGACATGACCAAACCGGGCCCAATCGAGGGTCTGGATGCGGTACTGGTGCCAAAACCGGACCGTCCTTTTTCGGAAGACGAAATCTTCAAGCTCGACCAGTATGTCGTCAAAGGAGGACGCGCTTTGTTTTTCGTGGACGGTCAGCGGGTAGACAGTGTAAGCAACGAAGGCACCTACGCCCAGCCAATAAACCTCGGCCTCGACGACCTGTTTTTTCGGTGGGGCGTTCGTCTTAATCGGGATGTGGTCAAAGATTTTTATTGCGCCCCGATTCCGCTTAACGTGGGCAACATGGGCGATAAGCCAAACATCCAACTGGTTCCCTGGCGGTTCTACCCGTTGCTCAATAACTTCGGAACGAGCGGCAATCCCATCGTACGGAACCTCGACGCAGTATTGGGCCGGTTTGTGAGCACGCTAGACACCGTACGGGCAGCTGGTATTCAGAAAACCCCGCTCCTGCTGACTTCACAATACACCAAAGTCTTAAAAACGCCGACGCTGATCTCGTACACCGAAGCACGGCAGCAACCCGACCCCAAAACCTACAACGATGGCGTACGCATTGTCGGCTGTCTGCTCGAAGGCAAGTTTCAGTCGCTGTTTACCAATCGCATTTTGCCGGGCGATCCGCGCGCGAATGGTTTTCAGGCTTCGGGTCAGGCTTCGCGGGTGCTGGTCTGCTCAGACGGTGATTTGATTGTCAACGATGTTGATTTTAAACGAAACGTACCTTACCCGTTAGGTTTCGACCGCTACACGCGCAACACGTTCGCCAATAAAGATTTTGCCTTGAATGCGATTGATTACTTGGTCGATCCAAACGGCGTTATTGCGGCCCGCGCCCGCACCGTAACGCTTCGCCCCCTGGACAAAATTCGCGTCGATGAAAACCGTACGGGCTGGCAGGCCCTAAACCTGTTGGGTCCTTTGGCGTTGGTTGGACTGGTAGGCGTTGTTTGGCAGGTGGTAAGGAAGCGTAGATACGGACAGTAAGGTTACTCAACGGCAAATTTCACCAGCCACTGCGCTACCGTAGCGCCACTGAGATCGAAAACCAGATTGGGAAATAACCCCAAGATCAGCGCCATTACCCCCAGCGGAACCAGCATCAGTTTTTCGCGGGCCGTCAGATCAGCAAGTACAGCGGTGCCATCGTGGTGATTATCAAAAGGGCGTACCCAGGTCGGGCCGAAAAACATGCGTTGCAGCGTCCAGAGAAAATAAGCAGCCGCCAGCAGGATACCCGTAGCCGCAACGGCGGTCAACCAACCAGGCAACCACTCGGACTGGAAACTTCCCATCAGCGTAAACAACTCACCCACAAAGCCCGAGAAGCCTGGCAAACCCAACGAACCGAAAAAGGCCACGGCGGTCAAAACGGTGTACTGCGGCATCGGCTGAATCAGGCCCCGGTAGGAGTCGATGCGTCGGTCGTGCGTGCGGTCGTAAAGCACTCCCACAATCAGGAAAAGCATAGCCGACAAAACACCATGACTGACCATCTGGTAAATCGCCCCATTGATCCCTTCGGCGGTCAGGGAAGCCACACCCAGCAGCACAAAACCCATGTGCGATACGGACGAGTAGGCAATTAATTTCTTTACATCCGACTGAGCCAGGGCATTTAATCCACCGTAGACGATAGAAAGCGTACCTAAACCAGCCAACGTTTGGGCGTATTCGGCGGCCCCATCCGGAAAAAAGCTCCAGGCGATCCGCAGAAACCCGTAGCCTCCAATTTTAAGCAACACGCCCGCCAGTACCACCGATACGGGTGTAGGTGCTTCTACGTGCGCATCGGGCAGCCACGTGTGAACGGGTACAATGGGTAGCTTGATAGCAAAGCCAATGAATATCGCCCAGAATGCCAGCATCCGGGCTGGCAAGCCCAGGACGATTGGCTCGGCTGCCGGATTCAGAAACGCATCCGGTAAGTAATTACCCCCATCGGCCAGAAAACGCATGTCGAACGTGTGTACGATCTGCGCCGGATTTACCTGTCCATTTTGCAGGTACGTCTGCATAGCCCGGATAACTTCGTCCGTTGCAGCAGAAGCGTCAGGGACCAGACCGGCAGCAACCGCCGTGCTAACCGGGTCCATGACCGAGAGGTACAACCCGATCATCACCAGCAAGATCAGCAGTGAGCCGAGCAACGTGTAGAGAAAAAATTTGATCGACGCGTACTCCCGACGCGGCCCGCCCCACAGGCCAATGAGGAAATACATGGGCAGGAGCATGAATTCGAAGAACAGGAAAAAAAGAAAGAAATCGAGCGCCAGAAAGCACCCCATGATCGTACCCGTCAGCAGCAGATAAAGCGCATAGTACGCTTTCAACCGATGCGTTATGTTCCAGGATGCAACAACACCGATAACCATGACCACCGCCGATAAGACAACCAGAGGCAGACTAAACCCATCAACGCCTACCAGATAATCGATGGACGCAATACCCAGATTGCCAAGCGATAGCGTAATCCAATCCGCTTTTTCCAACAGCTGATAACCGGCACTGGCGCGATCGAAAGCGGCATAAGCGAAACCCGCCAGCACCAGATCAGCGAGGGTAACCACCAAAGCAATCCATCGAAAATACGCTTTTTGACTTTCGGGTAGCGTCGCTACCAGCAAGGACCCAGCTAACGGAAGAAAAATAAGTAACGAAAGAACCATACTGAACACGGATCGAACCGTGATTTATATCATCAATTGCGGCTTGTAACCGCCAAGCGGAATTTCCGCCTTATAAAAGCCACCAAAGCAATACCAATAAGCCAACGACTGCCGCCGTGATGTACGACTGCACTCGCCCATTCTGGATGGAACGCGTTAACCGCCCGAATTGACCCGCTACCCAGGCCGCACCGTTGACGATTCCATCAACCCCGAAGCGATCAACGACATGCGTAAGCTGCGCCAGTACGACCGTTGTTACACCCGCGCCGTTGACAACCCCATCGATCACTCGCTGATCAGTTCGGTTCAACAGCAATGCCAGCCTATGGAACGGATTGATAATGACGTACTGATAAATCGTATCCAGAAAACCGTATTCCAGCGAAAGGCGAACGTAACTCCGCAACCGATTCGGCTCACGCATTCGGAAGCCAATCCAGCCACCAGCCAGTACCAGGGCGATGGATAGCGGAGCCAGCCACCAGATACCCGCTTCCTCGGCTACGGATATAAGCTTGAAAAACCAGCCTGAATGACCCGAAAACGGATTAAGCGAAAACCAGAACCACAGCGATAAACCCGTCAGCAGTACGATTGGACCGCGCATCAGCCAGTCAGGTTCGTGGACATGGGCCAGCGGTCCCGAGTCGCTGCGGTAATCGCCGAAAAAGATCATCCGCCACTGCCGCACCATGTACAAAGCCGTTAAGCCCGACGAGCCGATTAACAGCACAGGCACCAGATAAGCCAGACCACTCCCCTGTTCGTGTGCCCAATGAACAGCTCCGCCTAGAATGGCTTCTTTGGACAAGAACCCGGAGAAAAACGGTAATCCCGCCAGTGCTGCGACGCAAATACTGTACGCGATGAAGGTGACGGGTATCATTTTTCGCAGACCACCCATCTGCCGCATGTCCTGTGTATCAACGGCGTGGATTACCGCGCCCGCACTCAGAAATAACCCGGCTTTGAAAAACGCGTGCGTCAGCAGGTGAAACATAGCGCCACCAACGTTGCCCGTGCCCATACCAGCCACCATCAGACCCAGCTGTGAGACCGTCGAGAAAGCCAGTACTTTTTTAATATCGGTCTGAAAAACGGCTGAATATCCGCCCCAGATGGTCGTCATTGTTCCAACTAACGCGATGACAACCAACGCATCGGGTGACAGCAGTGGGTGAATACGGGCGAGCAGGAAAATCCCGGCGGCAACCATTGTCGCGGCATGGAGCAAAGCCGATACCGGTGTTGGACCTTCCATCGCGTCCGGCAACCAGGTCAGCAGCGGAAATTGGGCCGATTTACCAACGCAGCCCATAAATAGGCACAGACCTATAGCGGTTGGTAGCGTAGCCGGTAGGTTATCCGTCGTCAGGGCGCTGAATTCAAGCGTATCGAAGTAGTAATAGGTCAGAAAAATACCGAGTAGAAAACCGATGTCGCCCACCCGATTCATCAGGAACGCTTTTTTTGCTGCTTGTGATGCAGCAGGCCGTTCCGTGTAAAAACCGATCAGCAGGTACGAAGCCAGACCCACCAGTTCCCAGAACGCGTACATAACCAGCAGATTACCCGCCAGAACAATCCCTAGCATGGCTCCCACAAACAATTGCAGATACGCAAAATAGCGGGCTAGCTTGGGTTCGTCGTGGAGATACGAAAGCGAATAAATCTGTACGAGTAAGGCCACAAAATGAACCAGTACGAGCATCAGCCCGCTCAGCGCATCCAGGCGAAAACTCAGACCGAATGATACGCCCGATATAGTTGCCCAATCGGACCGGAGCGTCAAGGCTTGTTCGGGTATACCTGCCGTCAACAACACCGACCCCATTAACCCCAGGCCAGTCAACAGAATAGCCAGTTTTCCCGCTGTAGACCGGTTAGCGTTCATCAACGCTACGAACCCCGCGAAGGGTAATCCCAGCAAAGCAATCATCAACGGGGAAACGAATAGAGAAACGTCGTCAGGCATTTAGAATCAATCTGAATTGGCCGCAAATATCCCCATTCTACCGTAGGGAAACAAACGCTTCTAAATTCAAATGCGGAAGCTTTTTGATAGCTTTGGCAGAAACTTGTCAACCCGCCGTCGCCTTATCGTTCCGATTCGCTGCTTTCTGGCAAAGAAACAGCTGTCAGGAATAACTTATCCATGAGTATTCAGTCCGTTGTTTACCGCATTAGTCCGCCATTTTTCCGCAAGCGCATCAAGCAAACCTACTACGCTGGCCGACGCTTTTTTACCGAGCGTATTATCGAGCCTACCGAAGTAATCGTTGGCTTACGGGATAAATTAACGCCACCACGGTCAAAAATCTTTGTGGGCGACGGTGATTTTAAAGCAATCGGTGAAACCTTCCGGCAGTATTTTATCGATTTCTGCCAGCTACAGCCCGATCATGCCGTTCTCGACGTGGGTTGCGGCATCGGTCGAATGGCGGTTCCGCTCACCAGCTATTTATCAGCAGACGGTTCGTACGAAGGCTTCGATCCTGTAGCCGATGGGATACATTGGTGTCAACAGCACATTACGCCCCGCTTTCCCAATTTTCAGTTTCGTCAGGTTAATCTGTTCAATGGCTTTTACAACCCTGCGGGACAGGATCAGGCCATAACGTATCGATTTCCGTACAATGACGACCAGTTTGACACGGTAGTTGTGGTTGGCGTTTTTACCCACATGACGATTAACGAAATTTCTACCTATCTGGGCGAAATAAAGCGGGTTCTCAAGCCGGGTGGCCGCTGTCTTACGTCGTTTTTTCTGCTCGACAACGAATCGCGTCGGCTCATGGTTGAACCGGGCAGCGCCTTCAACTTTCAGTATCCGTTCGAAGGGCGCTGGGCGTTCGATCCGCACAACCCAAACACCGGCTCGGCACACGACGAAACAGAACTGCTCCGCGTCATGGCCACGCACGGGTTGCCGATTCAACGTCCGATTCGTTACGGCTCGTGGAGTGGTCGTCAGCCAGCCACGTCTTTCCTCGACATCATTATTCTCGAAAAGCCGTAAAAGTAACTAGGCTGTTTTTAACCAGCCCGTCACGCTGAGTCGTTCGCGGGTAGCGGGCCGCACTTCGTGTTCAAGCCGACCGCTCTCGAAACAAACCAGCCGACCGCCGAGGGGTTGAACAGTTATTTCACGTTCGGCATTCGGGGCGCTTTCGTCGGGCAGGAACAGCGCCAGTTGCCCACCGTCGGTTTCCTGCCAGTCTTCGTTCAGGTAACAGATTACCGACAGTTTCCGACGCGAATCACTGCGAAACTGGTCGAGGTGGCGTTTGTAGAAGGTTCCCGGCGGATACAGCGCGTAGTGAAATTCGTAATCGCGCAGACCCAGGTAACAGGTTTGGTTTAAGTAGTCGACAAAATCACCGATTCGTTGCAGAAAAGCCGCTTCTTCGGGGGTTGCCGAAGTGTCGTCAATCCACAAAATCTCATCGCCCCGAATGGTATTTTCGATGGTTACCTGCTGATTGCCGATGCCAGCCGCTTTAAACTGGCCCGCTGCCCGACGTTCGCGGAGTCGCTTTGCCAGAGCGGTTACTTCATCAGCAGTCAAAAAATGGTCAACGGTGCCGTAGCCTTCGTTGAGAATACCGTCGATAATCGGTTCAAATAAAGGATTCATTGCTTCAGTTCATTCAGCTCATCGAGTTGAGCCGTACGGAAATGGCGATAGACTTGCAGGACGATTGCCAGCGCCACCGCCGATTCAGCTGCCGCTACCACCATCACAAACAGGCTTAACATCTGCCCCTGCAAGCGGTCGGGATCGTACTGGCTAAACGCGACCAGGTTAATATTAACGGCGTTGAGCATCAGTTCGATACCCATCAGCACAACAATGGCGTGCCGTTTCAGCAATACCACGGCCAGACCGATGGCAAACAATGCAGCGCCAACAAGCAGAAATAAATGACTATTAACCGGTTCCACGGGCAGACAAACGTAACGGGTGACTAGATAAAACAGTAATTGAGGTGAGCGGGCATTTGGTTCCAGACTTGGCCAACCAAATGCACCACTCACCTCAATTCGCTTCTTTTTCGATCATTAAACGTCACACAACACCACGGCTTCCCGCAGGCTCGTCAGCGGATCACGCTTCGGAATAAACTCCTGCGCTACGTAGCCTTTGAAACCTGTATCGACAATGGCCTTCATAACGGCAGGGTAGTAAATTTCCTGCGTTTCGTCGAGCTCATTGCGACCGGGATTACCGCCCGTGTGGTAGTGACCAATGTACTTGCTGCTCTCCCGGATTGTGCGGATGATATCGCCTTCCATGATCTGCATGTGGTAGATATCGTACAGCAGTTTGAAGTTTTCCGAGCCTACCCGCTTGCACAGCTCGACGCCCCAGGCCGTATGATCCGCCATGTAATCTTTATGATCAACTTTGCTGTTCAGCAGCTCCATGATCATCGTGATACCATGCTTCTCCGCGCTAGGCATCAGGCGCTTCAGTCCGACTGCGCAATTTTCGAGCCCTTCTTCGTTGCTCATTCCACGGCGGTTACCCGAAAAGCAAATGACGGTGTTTAGTCCGGCTTCTTTCAGCTTCGGAAAGATCGCTTCGTAGCTGGCGACCAGCTCGTCGTGGAACTTGGGGTTGTTGAACCCATCCGCAATTCCTTTACCTGCGCCCTGCGGCAAAGCCGATGTCAGACCGTGCTTTTTCAGCACAGGCCATTCTTCGGGGCCCGTCAGGTCGATGGATTTGATGCCCATCTCTTTGGCGGCTTTGCACAGATCGTCCAGCGGAATTTTGCTGTAGCACCACCGGCACACCGAATGGTTGATCCGGCCTTTCAATTTAAGCGCTGTTATTTCGGGTTGGGTCGCGGAAGTAGCGAACGAATCGGTTAGAGACAGCGAAACTGCACTGCCAGTTAAGGTTTTTAGGGCCGCTCGGCGGGAGGTCATACAAGTAGTAAGTTTGTAGTTTCCGCCTGTAGTCAGCCACAGGCGGAAACCGTTTTTTTAAAGTTCGCGAATTCGGATGTTGCGGAACCACACCTTGTTGCCGTGATCCTGCAAGGCGATGTGACCGGTTGAATATTTACCAAAGCCTTCCCACCCCTTGAATTTACTTTCCGATACCATTTTATCCCACTCGGGGCCGCTGGTCGGATACTCCGCCGTTTTCTTTCCGTTCAAATACTGTTCGGCTTTACCATTGTGCACGATCAGCCGAGCTTTGTTCCACTCACCAGCGGGTTTAGCGGTATTCATGGTAATGGGCTTTTGCAGATCGTAAAGCGCACCGGCGGTCCGGTTTCCATCCCGGCCTTGCTTGGCATCGGGGTGACGTTCGTTGTCAAGCACCTGCATTTCGGGACCGGTACGGTAGGTAGCCTTAAATTGGGGATCTTCGTGAACGTGGTAGATAACGCCACTGTTACCGCCTTCTTCGATTTTCCATTCTAGTTCCAGCTCGAAGTCGCCATACTCTTTGTCGGTAACGAGATCACCGGCTCTACCTTCTTTGAGGTGGATTGCGCCATCGTCAACCACCCATTTGTCCGAAGCCGGTTCGCCAGCTTTCAGGTACGTATGCCACCCTTTGAGGTCTTTGCCGTCAAAAAGGCTTTCCCATTTTCCTTTTTTTGGAAGATTGTCCGCCTGCACGTTGACAGTTAGCGCGAGGGCCAGCAGCCCAACAGATAAACGCAGAAACTTCATAATCGATGAATTATTAAGATTTTACTCAAACACAGTAGGAACGAACGGAATGGTACCGTTTGGTATGACACTGCTGCTTATAAAAGCGGCACCCTGGTAAAAAATACCTCATTCTTTCCGAACAATCTCTTCCAGAAACGCCCGGAACTTATCGGCAAATTCGGGCCGCTTCAGGGCAAACTCAACAGTCGTTTTTAGAAAATCGAGCTTATTGCCAATGTCGTGACGCTTTCCTTCGATGCGGTGTGCGTACAGGTTTTCCCGCTTGAGTAGCAGCAGCAGGGCATCGGTGAGCTGAATTTCGTTGTTTTTACCAACCTGGGTGTGCTCCAGCATGGTAAAAATTTCTGGTGTCAGCACGTACCGACCCGCAATGGCCAGATTTGACGGGGCTTCGCTCAGGGACGGTTTTTCGACCAGCGTTTCCAGCTCCAGAATTCGGTCGCTCAGCGATTTACCGCCAACGATGCCATAGCGGTTTACTTTATCGTGGGGGACTTCCTCCACAGCAATGACCGAGCCACCATATTGGGCGTACGTGTCGATCAGCTGCTGCGTAACCGGAATGACCGAGTCCATGATCGTGTCACCGAGCAACACGGCAAATGGCTCATTACCAACGTGGTGCTTGGCATAACAGATCGCATCGCCCAGGCCATTGAGCTCCCGCTGACGAACGTAGTGCAGATTAGCCATGTCCGACAATCGGCGCATCTCGTCCAGCAACAACTGATCTTCTTTTTCTTCGAGCCGGGCTTCGAGTTCGAAATTGCGGTCGAAGTGATCTTCAATCGCCCGTTTGCCTTTGCCGGTGATGATCAGAATATCTTCGATACCCGAATCGACCGCTTCCTGCACGACGTACTGAATCGTAGGCCGGTCAATAATCGGCAACATTTCTTTAGGCTGGGCTTTGGTAGCCGGTAGAAACCGGGTTCCGAGTCCGGCGGCAGGAATAACAGCTTTTTTAATCATGGGCTTTATTGAGAGCAGGAGTTGACAGGATGCAGGGATAGCCGGGAACAGCTTTTATCAGTGCTATCCTTACTATCCCCGTTAGACAACGTAAGGCTTTATAACGCGGGCATTTATTTTTTTGAGTTCGACAAAAAGTCGGTTAAGCATCGCATCGTCGCGGTAGAGACCAATGATAGAACCACCCGACCCCGTGAAGGAAGCCGACGCTCCGCAAGCGCGGGCGGCTTCGATCAGGCTTCGGTTCCGCTCGCTGATGGTATAAATCTGGGCGCGCAGATCGAAATTGCGGTTGACCAGTTCGTTCAGTAGTTTGATATCCTGCCGGACCAACGCTTCACGCCCTTCACGGGCAACATCGGCAATGGCGTTCATCGTCTCGACGACAAGCGGTTCCCCTTTGAGCCAGCGCGACCGCACATCGTTGTGCACCCGTCCCGACTGCTTACCCAAATCGGTATTGTAGGCAATGTACAGTTTGGGTAGGAGTTGCGGCTCAATGGACTCGTATTTCCCGTGTCCCTGACGCTCCATGATTTCCTGGTTAAAATCCATGTACACGCACCCTTCGTAGCACTGGATCACCCGGTCCTGCAAACCCGCTGTAATGCCCAGTTCCTCGGATTCGGTAGCTAACACCAGGTTAGGCAGAACGGCCAACGGAATCTCGACATCGTAGAACTGCATCAGCGCCCGGAACGTAGCGACAATGATGGCGCTTGAACCAGACAGGCCAACCTGACGTGGAATGGAGGTGCTGTACCGAATCGAAAAGTTCTGGTTGGGTAGCCGGATGTGCTGGGTTTCGCAGTATTCCCCAAATTTTTTGATAGCCGCTTTCAGCAACGGAACACCGCCGTGATAGCCCAGCATACTGACAGCATCGCGCAGGTGATGCAAACTCCGAAAAACGTTCGTATCCTGCGGCTGGGCCTCTATGATGAGTTCCGGCGATTCGTAAAGCGTTACGGATGCCCCAAAATTTCGGACACTAATAGCGATGGTTTTACCAAAGAAGCCATCAGACGGGTTACCAAGCAGACCCGCCCGGGCGTAGGCACGGGTTTCGATAAGCAAGACTATGGAGCGGACAGGCAGTCCGGCGACTGAGTGATTAACGGGCAAGTTTACGAAAGAATCCTGTTCCGACCGGTGCCCGTTGCCGCAGATCGCCAATAAAAAGAGCGACCGGGTTTTGCCCAGCCGCTCCATAAACTCATTACTGAGTAGGGTATGTTCTATTGTGAATTCGATTTGTCCTTACCGTCGTACCCAACATTGTGCGGGTCGTACCCTTCGTTCGGATTATCTCCTTCTTCAAGGTAAGTCGCATCAGACCGATGGAACAAGGCGTCATCAGATGGGTTTTCGGCAACTTCGCTTAGTTTTGCCGCAGCCTCATCGCTCATCATGCGACCTTTGGGCTGGCCCGAATCGTTTACCGAACCGGGTTCTACGTCCCATTCCTGGTGGGTACCGTATTCTTCCCCTTTCGGTTCGCCTACGCGACCTACGCCCGTGTTGCTTTCACGAGAGTCACGGGTCATCTCCATGTTGCCCGTTTCCATATCGGCTCCGGACGTTGCATTGCTATACTGATTGGTACCAACGCCTTCCGATTCACGACCGAAATCGGAATCGCCATGTTGGTTTGGATCTTGCGAATAAAATTCAGGGTCAACTTTATCGGGATCGAATGGTGATGTCGTAGCCATAACGTTAGGTGTTTTCAACCTATAACCCTAAACAGGGGCGGGTTGTTTGGCAAGGTTACTTCTTCAATGCCATTAATTCGGCCATCAGCTGATCGTTGGTCTGCTGCAACAAAGCCATCCGTTCATTCAGTTGAAAAAGCAGAAACTCAACATTCCGTAACCGTTCCTCCGTGGTAACAGCTGCCGAGGGCGAGTTAAGGGTTTTAAACATGATGCCTTCACCCCGCAGCAGCCAGTCGCCATTGACCTGTGGATAGGCAATCAGTATTTTTTCGAGCGTATCGTAGCGCGGTTTCAGGCGACCGTGCAAAATGTGGTATACTTTTTCGCCACGATGCTCACCCAGTTGCCGGGCAAATTCGAGAACGCTGATATCCAGCGCGTCGATTAGCTGCTGTAAACGAAGATGAATGGTCATAGAAAAAGCCAGACTTTACATAAAGGTATGTAAAAAACCCGCTCAACAACCAAGTCGAAGCAAGCGCTAAAAACAAGGCTTGAAAAGGCTAAAATACGCGTTTTTAAGCCTTACAAAATACTTACAAAATGGGTTTGGTTTTTACGCAAAACTGTGTAACTTTAAGTCAGTAAACACGACCCTTAAAAAGGCAAAAGGGACCGCAACATGGGCCCCCTGCTTGAACAGTAAACAACAAATACTAATGAACACACAAAACAAAAGCCAAATCGAGACAATTCAAAGCGGTAATGCTTCCATTATTCAGGAAATCACAAATGAAGTCGTGAATAATGGGCCTGTCCGCCGGTACAAATATCTGGAAGGACACCCGCGCCAGTACCGCTTCGATGCGAAAGAAGGTGTGTTCAACATCAACGGAAGCGAGAAATTGGGTCGTACCTTAACGTTTCAACCCATCGCCTGGCGCATCTTCACGGATAATATCCTCAACATGGGTACCAAGAACTGGGCGGAGCTTTTTTTTATCGACGATAAAAACTGTGTATCAGCCATTCTTTTCCATGGCTACTCAGTCGATAACATTTTCCGGCTTATCGAACCACTCTATTACGACGATCTGACCTTGGCCGATGTCGTAATTACAGCTGTGGCCGAAAAGAAAGAGAACAATAAGATTCAACCAAAAGGCGTCTATTACATTTCGACTTTCTCCTATAAGATGGGTGACGTTGAGAAGACGACGCAATTGAAACAGTTTGCGCAGGAGGTAAAAATCTTCCGTCAGGAAACGCTGACCGACATTGCCAACATCAAAACGGCGATGAATTACTACAACCCGTTTGCAAACCTTACTGAAGAGCCAGAGCTGTTGTCAGCTGGACAATTGTAAGATTGGTAGCCTAAAGTGACCCTCGATGAAATGTTTATCGAGGGTCTTACTCAACAAACCACTCCATTTCCGCATGACTTCTCAACAATTGATACATAGTCACCAGCGACTGCTCAGTCCTGGTGATGATTATCGGGCGCTGACGCGTGTATCGAATTCAGACCTGACGCGGCTCAAAGAAGAACATTTGGGTTACTGGTCGGTTCCGTCGGCGCGATTTATTCCCGAAAAAACAAAAGCGTTCGGGCGAGCCTTTCACCAACACCTGCTGGAACCCGAAACGATCGGTACGGTTATCGGGCAACTGCTCCCGGACATGGCGGATTCATTGACCGCAACTCAGGACGCCTTGGCTCCGGCTCAAACCGAGCAGCTCCACACGCTGATGCGGACCATCAGGCAGGATGCTTTTTGTCGGCGCTACCTGCGCCAGTCCGAGCGCGAACGAGTCGTGCTTTTTACCGAGCCGACTACTGGGGTTGCTTGCAAGGCGCGGCTGGATATGGTGTATACAAGCCCCAAACGCCGGAACGCGCTGATCGTTGACATAAAAACGACCTCGGCTCGTACGCAGGCTCAATTTCTGGAATCGTGCTATACCTACGATTACGACCGGCAGGCCGCCTTTTACGTGGATAGCCTGCGGCACGCCGACGGTGCCGAGTGGGCTTCTACCCGGCAGTTCAAGTTCGTGTTTATCGGCGTGATGAAACAACGGCCTCATCGGCTGTTTGCCATCGATGCCACGTCTATTCCCGGATTTATGGATTATGGCCGTAAAAAGTATCGCTTCTGGCTCCGCAAGTGGCGCGAAGAGCGCGAAACCAGCCAATCATTAGCCCCGTCCCCATCCTGGAGTATAAGTGCATAGCAGGTTCGTAGTTTCTGTATCAATTGGATTCTATGAACCCAAACTAATCAACTGTTATGAACGCTTCTATTATCACCCTGACGCCCAGTCCGCTCAATTTTGATTGGGGAACCGACGGATTAGTGCTGTGGATCGAGGAACTGGATAGTATAGACACCCTGGCCAGCCAGATGAGCGAGGTTATGGATCGAATTGCGTTTGCGATTGAACTCCAAACCGGCTGGGACCACCGCACGGATAGCGACACGCTTCATCCGCTTTACGGCTACCGACTTTTGTTGCGCGACGCGTCGGGCCGCTGGAATGCCATCCGGACGGACGAAACCGGTCATTTTGCCGGGTTGATTCCGCTCGAAGAAATGGATTACGAAATTGCTTACGAAAAAGTCATGTGGCTCGAGTAAGCCCAACCCTACTATTATCTACATCAGCCGCCGGGATTCGTTCCGGCGGTTTTGTTTTGCCAGGTTTCCGAAATTGTCGAGCGTAGCGAAAGATAATCGCCTGATTTTTGACAAGCCACGCAACCTTCCGGTCATGGTCTGCATCTTTATCCAAACAACACAAGCAGAAGCACCATGAAAAAACTAGTCACATCAACCTTTCTTTTCCTTATCGCATTAGCACCCACACTGGCCCAGACGACGGTTGATGCCCGTGATATCATCGCCAAGATCAATCGGAAAGAAGCTGTTTCGTACCAGAACGCAACGATCACCGGCGACCTCGACCTCACGAACTTGGCCAACCGCAAAGAAGTGCGGGAAGGTAGCTGGAAAGGCGAATCACGCGAGTATCTGAGCGTAGTCGAAGCTCCCATCTCTTTCAAAAACTGCGTCTTTAAAGGTAAATTTCTCGCTTACCGCACTGACGCATCCGAAGAACGACGGGTGATCAGCATAAGCAACACGGTTTACAACGCCGATTTTACGGAAGCCGTGACCGTTCAAAATTGCACGTTTGAGGACGACGCTACGTTCAAATACTCAAATTTCGGGCAGCGGGCGCTCTTTACCGACAACACCTTTCGCGAAATCGCTTTGTTCAAATACGCTAAATTCCACAATGATGCTGATTTTAGTGGCTCTAGCTTCCGTGGATACGCCGATTTTAAATACACTAACTTCAACGAATCGTCTGCTTTCCAGAAGGTAGCGTTCGACAATTACGCTGACTTTAAATACACGAAGTTTGACGAAAGAGTCAACTTCCAACAAGCTCGGTTCAGCCGCATGGCTGATTTCAAATACACCCACTTACCACGCGGCACCAACTTCGACGATGCTCGTTTCGAAGGAGGGACTGATTTCAAATACACTACACTAGACGGACGGAAATTCTCACCAAGCCGACGCTAAAACACCATTACCGAGCGGCCAAACCCGGCAATTGACCAGCGGATTTACGTTCGCATTGGGTCAACTGCCGGGTTTACCTTTTACTTAATTAACCCGTCATTCCGCTAACCAATTAGTGAGGTTACTCGTTTATCAAGACGTTACACCAATCACGCAATGTTTTGAAACGAACAACAAAATTTCTGATTGCGCTTGTTGTCCTCCTCATAATCGCCCGGATTCTACTGCCTTATTTTGTGCTGCGGTATGTCAACAAAACGCTGGCCGACATGGGCGACTATACCGGTCATGTTGACGATATTGACATTCAACTGATCCGGGGCGCTTACCAAATCGACGATTTACGCGTCCGTAAGATTAACGGAAAAATTAAAGAACCCTTTCTGTACATTCCCAAAACGGACCTTTCCGTTGAATGGAAATCTTTGTTTAAGGGGCGGTTGGTGAGTGAGGTCGAATGTTACCAGCCAGAACTCAATTTTGCCTTTAGCGAAAGCGAATCCAGCAGTCAGACCGGTGCCGAAGTGGACTGGACGGCTTATCTGAAAAAGCTGTTACCGATCAACATCAACCGCTTTGCCGTTATCGATGGGACAATCAATCTAACCAGCCTGATTACCCAGCCCCGCGCCGACCTTTCCCTTAAACAATTTCAGGGCGAGATCCGCAACATCCGTAACGTCGAAGATAAAGACAAAAAGCTTCCCTCGCCGGTGGTGGCTACGGGTAACGTGCCGGGCTACGGTGGAACAATGGCGTTCAACGCCGACATGAACCTGCTGAAAGTTACGCCGGATTTTGATTACCATCTCAAGTTCAACGAGTTACAGTTGGTAAAACTGAATCCACTCGCTCGTGAATACGCCAACATCGATTTTGAGCGTGGAACGCTGAGTGTATACAGTGAGATGGCGATGTACAACAGCAAGCTCAATGGCTACCTCAAGCCGCTTACCAAAAACATGAAAATCTTCAAGCTCAATGAGCATGAAGGGCGGTCGGTCGGCAAGTTTTTTACGGAGCTTATTGCGCAGGCTGGTACGGCTATTCTAAAAAATCAGAAGCACGATCAGGTAGCGACCCGTATTCCACTAACCGGTACAATCGAAAACGTTGAAACGCCCATCTGGCCCACCGTCTTCGGCGTATTACGAAACGCGTACATTCAAGCTTTCCGGGGCGAGTTCGACAACAATGTCACCCTACAAGACGCGCTGAAAACGTTTAAAGACGATTACAAAGCCAAGCGGGAAGCCCGGAAAGCCGAACGAAAAAAAGTGCGGGCCGAGCGAAAGGAAGAGCGCAAGGAAAAACGAGAAGAACGCAAACAAGCACGTCAGAAAAAGCGCGAAGAACGAAAGCGCGAGAAAGATAAGTAGTCTTCTCTGAACTACTAATCAAGCCAAAAAAGTAGCGCATTTGTCCGACAAATGCGCTACTTTTTCTTTTTATGGCTTCCGCTTGTTCATGGTATCGGGCCGGGCACCGGATGCCGTCCGACGTGGCGTGTACTTAGGCTGTGTTCGTTCTTTTCCAGCGCCCGTTTTCGCTTGCTTGTAGCTGGGAAGCGCGTTGTCTTTGCT
The DNA here is from genome assembly GCF_021233055.1 of Spirosoma oryzicola. Classification (NCBI taxonomy): domain Bacteria; kingdom Pseudomonadati; phylum Bacteroidota; class Cytophagia; order Cytophagales; family Cytophagaceae; genus Spirosoma; species Spirosoma oryzicola. Next base: position 5,134,721 of record NZ_CP089538.1, read on the forward strand.
CTCCAGGTTGTCTTTCATTGACGGCGCTGGTATTTTTTTGTTCGGCGAGCGCCGGGCGGCATCAGCCGCTGTGGCAGTCGCTGATGCGCTTTTCGTTGTTGTTGATTTGGAGGACGTTCCAGCCGATGCCGCCGTTTGCTTGTTCGATTTGTTACCCGACGCTGCCGAGGTTGATGCCGGTTTTGGCGAGCTTGTTTGTCCGGTTTGTGGTGGTGTCTGGGCCAGAGCTGTGGCCGTTATCAGTAAGGCACCGATCATTAACTTAATCATAACGTTTTTCTGGTTTGTCACAAAAGGACTAGATAACGAGGAATTTTGTTTGAACCCATCGTCTATTTGCCTCTTTCGACACACTTTGTTGAGGATAGCAGCCAAGGATTAACAAAACAGCGAATTTTCGGTAATTGATTTATACCGTTTTGCGATTATGACTACCTCAGCTCCCGTTCAGACCCGTTCGCCTTTACAAAACCCGCTTTTTCGAACGCTATGGATTGCTTCTATGGTATCAAATATCGGTACGTGGGTTCAGAATACAGGCGGTTCGTGGCTGATGACTAACCTGACGACGTCATCGACACTGGTTGCCCTGATGCAGACCGCCACTACCCTGCCGGTGCTTTTTGCCGCGCTACCTGCGGGAACACTGGCCGATTTTTTCAACAAGCGCAGTCTGCTCATCGGATCGGTTATCTTTCAGATTATTGTCGGCATCGCGTTGACGGTACTTACGTATTACAACCTCGTCGGACCAAGCTTTTTATTGTTTTTCACGTTTCTGCTCGGGCTTGGCAACGCCAGTTTTAATCCCGTCTGGCAGTCCTTAACCCCCGAAATCGTTGGTCGTGATGCCTTACCGTCGGCGGTTGCGCTGAACGGGGCACTTACGAACGTGTCCCGATCCGTTGGTCCAGCTATCGGCGGACTCCTGGTTGCGCAGACAGGCTACTACGCAGTGTTTGCTACCAACGCGCTGTCATCGGTATACATGCTGATTGTACTAATTCGATGGCGTACCGACGCAACTATCGAAAACAAACAGGTTGGCGGAAACGTCTGGTCAGCACTCGGGGCCGGAATCCGATACGCCCGGTATTCAGAACCATTGCGCGGTGTACTGGCCCACGCGTTGCTTTTTGTCAGTTTTGCTAGTTGCATCTGGGCGTTGCTTCCCCTGATCGCCCGGCAGCAGCTTCACTTTCAGGCCAGTGGCTACGGTTCCTTGCTCGGCATGATGGGTGCGGGTTCGATCACAGGCGTTTTTCTCTTATCGCGGCTTCGGCAGCGGTTCAACCTCGATACGTTATTATTGGCCGGGGGCTTGGGTTTCGCCTGCATATTGGCCGTAATTGGTTTCTTACCGCAGGCTTATCTGGTGATGCCGTTGCTGTATGTCGCGGGCTTTTGCTGGCTTATTGTCCTTACGTCGCTTAACATCAGTGCGCAGTATTCAGCGCCGACTTGGGTAAAAGCACGCGTGCTGGCTATCTACCTGCTGGTATTTCAGGGCGGAATGGCCATCTTCAGCTTTCTCTGGGGGGCTCTCAATCACCTGTTGCCGTTATCCTACACGCTGGCAACGGCGGGTGTTGGACTCGTGGGTGGCTCGCTGCTGGCTTATCGTTACAAACTCCATCCCATCAGTGAGATCAACCATCAGCCTGCTCTGGCCTGGCCCGACCCGGAAGTTATTGTCGATCTGCAACCCTCCGACGGTCCCGTACTCGTCACGATTGATTACACGGTGGAGACAAGAAATCACCACGAGTTTTTAACGGCTATGCAGCAGATAGGCCGGACCCGTCTACGGGATGGAGCCTTGGAATGGGACGTTTATCAGGATTTAAGCAACCCTAGCCACTTCATTGAAACGTTTCAGGTAGGATCGTGGGCGGAGCACTTGCAACAGCATCAGCACCTTTCGCAGCACGATTACCACATTCTACAAAGCATAAAGCCACTGATCAACGGTCAGCCCGTTGTTCATCACCTGCTTCACCAAAGAGCGCCAGTCCGGTAGTTGGTTGCGCCTATCGAAGTGTATCAACCCGGGTAGCTCCTCCCCGCCGAAGTGAATCGGGCCGTAAGCGACGTTGCTTGCGATCAGGACGTGTCCGGTTTTTGGGTAACGCAGTATCCATTGCTTTATCCAGCGCTTTCCGCTCCTGAGCGCCGTTGGTTTTCATCATCGGCTTTGGCGGATTAGCGCGTCGGCTGTCTTCCGTTGAGGTTGTTTGCTGCATGGTTGGGGCCTGATTGCTTTGGGCGTAGCCGTTGACCGTTAGTCCAATGCAAAACAGGCTGGCAATACATACGATCCGTTTCATGGCGTTGAGTATTTGTGTATACACTCAACGAATGCGACGTACAGAAGGTTATTTCTTACAATCAATTCGAAACCGTTCCGCTGCGTCACTTTATTAAGACGGCTTCGATCGAGTCGCTGTTTTGACGTTAGCGTAAAAAATTACTGGTTACTACGTTGTCTATTCACCGGTTTCTTATGGAATTTGATGCGTTACTTCATCTAGAAAGTAAGTAAGCAGGAACGTATGTTTTTAAAACGGTTTCGGAAACCCAAACTCACCACCGACGCGGAATACATTTCCGCTTACCGTGCTACGGGCAATTTGGCCGTTCTGGGCGAACTCTATGAGCGACACATGGAGTTGGTATACGCAGTTTGCTACAACTACCTGCGCGACGAAGAGGAAGCGAAAGACGCCGTGATGCAGCTTTTTGAACAACTGGTCTCGGATCTGCGAAAACACGATGTGCAACAGTTCCAGTCCTGGCTGCACAGCGTTGCCCGAAACTACTGCCTGATGCAGTTACGCAAAAAGCAAGCATCTCCCAAAGCGGTACAACTGACAGGACTGGCATCCGACGCCGAAACCGACGACTACGTCAATACGGCCCTGATTGCGGACGAGTTGGATAACCGGACGCTTGATCTCGAAGAAGATCTGACCCGCATGGAGGCTTGTCTACAAACACTACCGACCGAACAGCGTTCGTGTCTAACCTTATTTTATTTAAACCAAAAAAGTTATGCCGAAGTCGCTGACATAACGGGCTTTGACTTAAAGCAAGTGAAAAGTTATTTGCAAAACGGCCGTCGAATGCTGAAACTTTGTATGAGCAAATGACTCGGACGGCATGTCTGCATTATGATTATGAATGACCAATTGAGTTTTGACGATTTGCGCGCTTATCAGGCCGGTCGGCTGAGTGGTCCGGCACAGCACCGGGTTGAGCGGATAATCCTGGAAGATCCTTTCTACGCCGATGCGCTGGCGGGACTGGAAGCGATGCAGCAAACAGCAACGCCTACAGCCGAACAACTGGCCAGTTTGCGGGATGCGCTTCAGGATCGTATCCATGAGTCGGCGACCAAAAAGCGGCTCTGGCCCCTGTGGATTGCCACAACAACAGCTGCTATCCTGTTCATGCTGGCGATGGCTATCTACTTCATCTTTTTTGTTGCGAAGCACCCCGCCAGATCAAAATCCGTAACCAAACACAGAACTACTTTACGCATCGAGACAACCCGCTCGATGAATCAACCCACGGCTCTTGTTCGCCGTCAAAATGAATTAAACGGATAGTCAACGAGCCTTCAATCGCCATTGTCAATGGTGGAGGTGTACTGAAAAAAAGGTAGCTGTTCAAGCGATACAGTTAAACCGCAACATAAGAAGTAGGGTAGTAGAGTAAAACATTTCGGAAACGCCGAGCGTTAACCCCGCGTAACCACATATTTTACAGTCTATGTTTCGCTCAATTACGCTACGTTCTCTAGCCATTCCATGCGTAGCCCTTTTAACTTGCTTATCAACTACTTACGCACAGCAACGTTTTAGTGCAGGACCACGTGTTGGCTTGAATTTGTCCACATTACGGGGCGACGTACAAAATTTCAAGTTAACGCCGGGTCTAACGGCGGGCGCTTTCCTAATGTATAGCTCCCTGAACCATTTCGGTGTCTCTGCTGATGTGTTGTACTCCCAGCGTGGGGGCAAATTTGAAGGAAACACCAATGGTGTACCTGAAGAATTTAAGCACCGAATCAATTACTTAGAAATTCCGGTGGCGCTGCGGTACTTCTTGACGCTGGATGGCAATTTTAGACCAAACCTATTTTTTGGTCCCTCGTTAGCGATACCACTGAGCGCGCAAACCGTCAAGCAAAAGACCAACGGTGCTGCTCAGCCTGATGTAGACAATTCCGCTGCGTTCAAAAACCTTGATCTTGGCCTTCTCGCTGGTTTTCAGCTGAATTTTCCGGGATGGGGTGAACGGCAACGGTTCCTGATTGACGCTCGTTACACATTTGGTCTTGCCGACATAACGAGACAGCCTATCCGGGGTGGAACTGGCCAGCAGAACGTTTACAACTCAACCATCACCTTGACGCTGGGCTACGGTTTTGGCGTAGGACCTGAATACCGGAGCCGCTACCGTCGGTAGTCGCCCGCACAAAATCTTTTGAAAATCCTCATCAGTCGATGAGGATTTTTTTATGCCCTTTTCAGCATAAAGCAGGTGGGGTTAGTACGGGTTGCCACCATCCGCTTAATATAATTTTAATCTTTTTTTAATCTAAACCAATCCAGCTGAGGTTCTTCACCGTATAACTCGTGCTGTTATAAGCGATTATGAAAACTTTTCCTTACTACTATGTTCAATAGCAAACCTTTCCGCATTCTGTTTGGAACGCTGGCGATTGGCTCCCTTGTAACACTCAACGCCTGCCGGGACACGCAAACCCAACTCGAACCAGCGAGTGCTTCTACGGCCAACGCCCGTCTGGCCGCTGATTACATGTTCTACGTGTTGACCGACAACAATCAGCTGCTAAAGCTAAACACGCAGAACCCTGGCGTAAACATGGGAACAATCAGCATCACGGGAATTTTAAACAATGAACGACTAGTATCTATTGATTTTCGGCCCGCCACCGGTCAGCTCTATGCGGTAAGTAATGGAAGCCGGATTTACGCGATCAACCTGACAAACGGCGCAGCAACAGCCCTCGGTTCAGGACCGTTTTCGCCCGGTATCAACGGGGATGTGGTAGGCTTCGATTTTAATCCAACTGTTGACCGTATCCGGTTAGTTACCAACCGAGGACAGAATTTACGCTTGAACCCAGAAACGGGGGCCGTGATGATTGTCGATGGCCCTATCAATGGTGTACCCAACGTAGCGGTTTCAGGAGTGGCTTACACGAACAATCGCTCGGGTGTTACGACAACGACGTTATATGACATTGACCCCGTAACCGACAAATTATACCGGCAGGACCCGCCAAACAACGGCACCCTGGTTGAAGTTGGCTCGCTGGGCGTTGATATTGCCGGTACGGGCAGCTTCGACATTGCTCCCGACGGCAGTGCTATCGCTACGCTGATCAGCGGTACGACTCAGGGACTTTATCAGGTCAACCTGACGAGTGGTCGCATCGAACGTTTGGGCGATCTGCCCGGCTCAACGAGTATTGTTGGTCTGGCCATTCCAACGGAACCCGTCGCTTATGCCATTGATCGGTTCAACAACCTGATTACTTTCAACCCAACATCTCCAGGCAGCTATGTATCAAAAACCCTGACGGGTCTGGCACCGAACGACATGATTTACGGAATCGATTTCCGGCCAGCGAACGGCCAGCTTTACGCCGTCAGTAACACGAGCCGCCTGTACACGATCAATACATCAAGTGGAGCAGCAACAATGGTAGGTTCGGGACCTTTCTCACCAGCAATAACCGGTACCGACGTTGGTTTTGATTTCAACCCAACCGTTGACCGCATTCGACTGGTCACTTCGTCTGGTCAGAATCTCCGGCTTAACCCCAATGACGGAACAGTAGCCGCTATCGATGGAACTTTAGCCTATACCTCCGGCTCCGGTAATGGTGCGATTACGGCAGCCGCCTACACTAACAACTTTGCGGGTGCAACCTCAACTGTACTGTACGATTTGGATTCTCAGCTTGACCGTCTCGTTCGGCAAGATCCGCCAAACAATGGTGGGCTGGTGACGGTAGGACAACTGGGCGTAAACATTGAAGGCGCTACGGGCTTCGATATTGGCGGCAGTAGCAATATGGCTTACGCACTGTTACGAACGGAGGTGCAGACGGGTTCTTCGGCGCAGCAGGTCACTAAAGTATACCAGATAAACCTGGGAACAGGACAGGCCACTGCGGTTGCTGATTTTCCTCTTCTGGCGCGGGCAATGGCCGTTGGTTTAGGCTTCTAAACGAACAGCGATTCGTCAACTAATCTGTAAACAAGAAGTGGTGTCGGTTTTGAGAAACCGACACCACTTCTTGTTTACAGATTAGCCTGCACTACCGGCTTAGATACAGATTCCGTTCAGCGTAGATCTTCTGGAAGAAATCGTCCGTCAGGTCATCGATGAAGTAGATTCCTTCGCCGGTCGACTTCATTTCGGGGCCGAGTTCCTTGTTTACGTTCGGGAACTTGCTGAACGAGAATACCGGAATCTTGATGGCGTAGCCTTTCTTGACCGGTTTAAATTCGAAGTCTTTTACCTTCTTGTCGCCCAGCATCACCTTCGTCGCGTAGTTTACGTACGGCTCCTGGTACGCCTTGCAGATAAACGGTACCGTCCGGCTGGCCCGTGGGTTCGCTTCGATAATGTAAACCACCTCGTCCTTGATGGCGAACTGAATGTTGATCAGACCAACCGTCTTGAGCGCCACCGCAATCTTCTTGGTGTGCTCTTCAATTTGCCGGATCACATTATCGCTTAGATCGAACGTCGGTAGCACCGCGTACGAGTCGCCCGAGTGAATGCCCGCCGGTTCGATATGCTCCATGATCCCGATGATGTACACATCTTCACCGTCGCAGATTGCGTCGGCTTCGGCTTCAATGGCATTCTCGAGGAAGTGGTCGAGCAGAATATTATTGTCTGGAATATCACTCAAAATCTTCATCACGTGCTGTTCAAGCTCGTTTTCGTTGATGACGATTTTCATGTTTTGTCCACCCAACACGTAGCTTGGACGAACCAGCAGCGGAAAGCCTAACTCTCGCGACAACTCAATAGCGGCTTCCGACTCCCGTACCGTTCCGAATTTCGGATACGGAATGTCGAGCTTGCGCAGCATGTCCGAGAAATGACCCCGATCTTCGGCCAGATCAAGCGCTTCCCAGCTTGTACCGATAATTTTGATTCCGTAGCGGGTCAGTTTCTCGGCCATCTTGAGTGCCGTTTGTCCACCCAGCTGCACGATCACACCTTCCGGCTGCTCATGCATGATGATCGCATGAACGTGTTCCCAGAAGACCGGCTCGAAGTACAGTTTGTCGGCAATGTCGGGATCAGTTGATACCGTTTCGGGGTTACAGTTGATCATGATCGTTTCGTAACCCGCTTCTTTTGCCGCCAACACCCCGTGAACACACGAGTAATCGAACTCAATTCCTTGTCCGATACGGTTTGGCCCCGACCCTAACACGACGATTTTTTTCCGATTCGACCGAATCGACTCGTTACCGGGCAGATCCGAAACGGGTTCTGGACGGTCGGTCGTGATCGGCAACTGGTTGTTGAACGTCGAGTAGTAGTACGGCGTACGGGCTTCGAACTCAGCTGCGCAGGTATCCACGCATTTGAACACGCGACGAATGTTGTGCTTCTGACGGTAGTCATAAATCTTGCTTTCTCTAACCTGCAACAGGTGAGCCAGCTGACGGTCGGCATACCCTTTTTGCTTGGCAATGCGCAGCAATTCAGGCGGCAGATCGTCCAGATCGTACTGTTCCATCTCGCGTTCCAGCTCGATCAACTCCTCGATCTGGTGTAGGAACCAGGGATCGATTTTAGTCAGCTGCTGAATCGTACGGAACGACATTCCGGCTTTAAACGCATCGTAAATATGGAACAGACGGTTCCAGCTCGGATGCGCCAGACTTTGGCGAAGCGCTTCCCGGTCGGCTAGTTCGCGACCGTCGGCACCGAGGCCATTCCGGCGAATCTCCAGCGACTGACAGGCTTTTTGCAAAGCCTCCTGGAAGTTGCGACCAATACCCATAGCCTCACCGACCGACTTCATCTGTAAGCCCAGCGAACGATCGGCACCCGGAAACTTGTCGAAGTTCCAGCGCGGCACTTTCACGATCACGTAGTCGATTGCTGGCTCGAAGAAGGCCGAGGTCGTACCCGTGATGGGGTTGATCAGTTCGTCGAGGTTATAACCAACGGCCATCTTGGCGGAAATCTTGGCGATAGGATAACCCGTCGCTTTCGAAGCCAGAGCTGACGAACGGCTTACCCGTGGGTTTACTTCGATGACGATGATTTCGTCGGTCTGCGGATTTACAGAGAACTGAATGTTACAGCCGCCCGCAAATTGTCCGATACCGCCCATAACCCGGATAGCCAGATCCCGCATTTGCTGATAAAGCGTGTCGGGCAGCGTCATCGCGGGCGCTACCGTGATCGAGTCACCGGTGTGAATACCCATCGGATCGAAGTTTTCGATCGAACAGATAATCACGAAGTTGCCGTTGTGGTCACGCAGCAACTCCAGCTCATACTCTTTCCAGCCCATCACACTTTGCTCGACCAGTACTTCGTGTACCGGCGACGCATGCAGACCGTTGGTCAGTGCTTTATCAAACTCTTCGGGGGTATTGACGAAGCCGCCACCCGTACCGCCAAGTGTAAACGACGGACGGATAACCAGCGGAAAGCCGATTTCCTGCGCAATTTCTTTTCCTTCGAGGAACGAGCGAGCCGTGCGGCCTTTGCACACACCCGCGCCCAGCTGAAGCATGAGCAACCGAAATTTCTCCCGGTCTTCTGTTGTCTCGATGGCGCGGATATCGACACCGATAATCTTTACACCGTATTTTTCCCAAATACCTGCCTTATCGCAGTCGATAGCCAGATTCAGTGCTGTTTGGCCACCCATTGTCGGCAGGACAGCGTCGATGGGCCGACCCATTTCCTGATGTTTCTTCAGGATTTCGACGATAGATTTTTTCTCCAGTGGCATCAGATAGACGTGATCGGCGTTGATCGGATCAGTCATAATTGTGGCCGGATTGGAGTTAATCAAGGCAACTTCAATACCTTCTTCCCGAATGGAACGGGCCGCTTGTGAACCGGCATAATCAAATTCACAGGCCTGTCCGATAACGATAGGGCCAGAACCGATAATAAGAACCGAGCGGATTTGAGCGTTTTTAGGCATTTTTCAGCAGGCAATGAACCGCACCGACGAATTTACCACAAGAGCAAATCGGGCGGTCCCGAATGGATGATGAACGGTTAACTAGTGACGAACGCAGGCTTATTGACAACCAAAGCAATGCAGGGTGGTCAAAAATCCTGCAAAATTAGGGGTTTACGAGCGAAAGGAAAAGGAGAATTTTAGAAACTGGTTAAACCACAGCGTATAAATCGGTCAGTAACTAAGAATAATTGAAAAATGAGGGCTCCGGACCTACCTTTGGATTAATCTGTTTTTAATGTATGCGCTCAACTTACTTTGCTTTCCAGGCTCTCTGTCTGTTCATTGGTGCGCTGTCGTTCAGCTGCGTACGCGATTTTCCCGCAACGGCACCTTATATGCCACCCACCGCACCAACCGACCCTCAGCCTCCGCAGACACAACCCGTCAATCCCAATCGCCTGTTTATCAACAACGACAAAGTCAAGCTTGCCATTGACCTGAACATGGGCGGTGCTATTGGTTACCTGTCTGAAGCAGGGAGTTCAGAGAACATGGTTAACAACTATGACCTGGGACGACAACTGCAAACATCCCTCTACGCGGGTCCTTACCCCTACTCAGTGAACGGAAAAGATCCGGTTTATTTCTGGCGTAACCTAGGCTGGAATCCGGTTCAAACGGGCGATTATTACAATCACCCGGCGCGGGTCGTCAGCTATCAGCAGGGACAAAATACGCTGTACGTTAAGACCATTCCGTTGATCTGGCCCCTTTTCGATGAACCAGCGGACTGTGTTATGGAGCATTGGATTGAGTTGCGCGACAACACGGTACACGTACGCAGCCGTACAACCGTCAACCGGGCAGACACCAATCAGTATGACGCCCGTACGCAGGAAATGCCCTGTGTTTACCTTAATGCACCGTGGTATCGCATGGTCACTTACAAGGGCAATCAACCTTTTACAAACGGTGCCGTTACCGAGCTGTCGGAGCGCGACATGATCAGTCATTATACCACCGAAAACTGGACGGCGCTGCTCAATGCCGAAGGGCGGGGTGTTGGTTTGTACCAACCCAATCAATTTCGGTTTAAAACAAACGGGTTTGGTTCAGGACGTGTCGGGAAGGAGTTCGATGTTGCCAGTTTCTACATGAACGCTGATGGGTTCATGCAAATCGATTACAACGGCGTTTATGAGTTTGAGTACACGCTGATACTTGGGTCACTGACCGACATTCGGCAGTATGTCTACAGCCAGCCCCGTCCCGAAACGGTTCCTAACTTCAAATTTACCAATGACCGTCAGGGCTGGTATTACTACAATGTTCATGACAAAGGCTGGCCCATCCAGAATGAACTGAACGTTCGTTGGCAGCGCGCAGATACGACTAAGGCTAACTTCCGGGTATGCAGCCCATTTGTTTACTGGAAGCCCACCGACGTGCCAAAAATCTACGTACAGGCCGCTTTTACCACAAAGGCAACTACGGCTCGGCTGGTTTGGCGCAAACCCGAAGATTACGATTTTCTGGACGGCCCGGATCGGCAGATCGACTTTCCGATTATCGGGGATGGCCAATTTCGAACGTATGAAATTACGCTGAACGGGCATGCCGGATGGAGCGGTATTATCAATCAGATTTGTTTGCTCAATCCACAAAACAACCTCGAAAAAGGGTCGGCTATGCGCCTGCGTAGCGTAACCGCTACACCAGTTCAATAAAAAAGTTGGGGAGTTAACCGAACTTGATCGGTAACTCCCCAACTTACTACTAACTCCACTAATTTACGCTAAGAACGGGGTAGCAATCGCCAACACCTGTGCTTTCGTGAGCGGCTCGTCAAATGCTTCCGTGACGCGGTTTACGTTTTGTTTGGTCAGTTCTACCAGATCTACACCACCCTGCATGCGAACGTCTTCACCCGCATAGACAGCAGCTGGTACTCCTTCAGCACCTACGATCCATCCACGACCACCGTTCAGGTAGCGAACTTTGGCTGCGTGCATCGCTTCTACCGAGTGAATCTGTAGCGCAATTGTCAGCACGTCTGGTGCGCTGATCAGGTTACCAGCCTGGCCTTTGTAAGCACGAACACCCGTATCTTCAAAAGCCTGAGCCAGCGTCAGGAACGTCCGGTAGTTCGAGAACGTATCTGGGAAAGCACCTTTAGCCGTGAAGTCGAAGTTAGGCTTCATAATAGCAGCACTACCCAGAGCCGATTTCAGCAACGCTACGTGTGCGTTTTCGTGCTTGGCGATCTGCTGGAACGTGTTCCATCCTTCCATACCCGTAATCAGACCACCGGTGGCCAGACCACGATTGTAGAATTCGGCTTCCAAGTATTCGAGCGTCAGCGCGAAATTAAGTACGTCAGCGACAGAGCTGTTCTGTGCGTATGCGTTGTTCAAGACCGCACCCAACGCTACGGGCGCTGCGGCTTTGATTGATTTTTTGAGTAGGTTTTGGAAAACGTGACGACGAGATACATGCGCTACCCGTTCGAATACGTCAGCATCAACCTTCTCAATTTCATTAAGTATGTTTTGTAGATTCATGGCTATTGGTGGTTATGCACGACGTCCGTTTTTACCGTTAAGAATTTCTTGAACATAAGGCCGAACGAGTGTCAACACTTCTTCCGGCGTCCGAGCTTCACCGAGTCCAGAAGCAGCCGCAACGATATCGTCACCGGCAAAAGACATGGTCTGTGGTTTGATCAGTTCACTGATAATGGCGGTATGGCGCGCTTCTACCGAAACGATTTTACCAGCAAGTATCAGATAGTCAGGCGTTGTGATGTATTTACCAGCACCATTGTAAGCAGAAACACCAATTGCTTCGAAAACGCGCGCTGTACCTAGAACTGACTCACGGCTGTTGAAGTTGATGCTGCTAAAGTTCGGCGTCAAACCAGGGATGGCTGCGCTGCCCAGAGCCGCTTTAAACAAATCGCGGTGGATGATCTCATGATCGCGGATGTCTGTCAGAATGGCTCTTTCATACCCGTTCATACCCATGTAAGGCATTTTAATCACCTCTGAGTAGAAAGCGGCTTCCAGTTGTTCCAGAGCGTACGCATAGTTCAGAACGTTTACGTCTTTGGAACCGATATCACCCAAGTCGATGGCTTCTCCGGCACGAGCTGAACCTCTAGCCGCAGTTGGATCAACAACTTGATCGTGACAAGCACTTAGTACAACACCTGCTGCTGCAGTAGCGCCGAGGTAGCGCATAAACACACGGCGTCCGAGAGCGGCCGAGGCTTTACCGGTCAGGCCCTGCGGGGTTACCGTTGGGTCGTTTGGTAGTTTTTCCATTGAGTGTATTAACTGTTTAGTGGAGTTATTTCCCGGTCATCGAGAAACTGACACTAACTACGCGGAAATGCACCCTACGGTTTTCGGCTTCTGAAATATTTTCGGGCTAATTTGAAGTTATTTGATCAAGTGGCACCAAAACAACCGCTTAATAACAATTTTCAACAGTAATTTAATGCAAAAAAATATCGGTAAATTACATACCTCGCTGTAAGCAACACCATTCCATGGCGACACTTTTATACATTTTGCATGGTGCTCAGCTTGCGGTAAAAGCCTTCATCTACCGTCAGTAGCTCATCATGCCGCCCCCGTTCAACAATACGTCCCTGATTCACCACCAAAATTTCGTCGGCATGTTGAATCGTGCTGAGTCGGTGGGCAATAACAAGCGTTGTCCGGTTAGCCATCAAACGCGTTAACGCTTCCTGGACTAGCTTTTCGGATTCAGTGTCAAGCGCCGAAGTGGCCTCATCGAGAATAAGAATCGGTGGATTTTTTAGAATAGCGCGGGCGATGCTGATGCGTTGCCGCTGCCCTCCCGATAGTTTTCCGCCCCGGTCACCGATAACCGTCTGGTAACCGTCCGGCTGGGCCATGATAAACTCATGGGCATTGGCAATCCGGGCGGCTTCCATCACGTCGGCTTCCGTAGTCGCACTACCGAATGCGATGTTGTTGAAAATCGTGTCGTTGAACAAAATGCTTTCCTGAGTCACGATACCCATCTGCGCCCGTAGGGATTCCATCGTACAATCGCGTAGATCGACGCCATCAATTAAAATTTGTCCGCCGGTTGGATCGTAAAAGCGGGGAACCAAGTCGGCGATGGTCGATTTTCCGCCACCCGACGCCCCGACCAGCGCAATCGTTTTGCCTTTAGGTAGATCAAAGGTAACATCACGCAAAACCGGCGTATCGGCGTTATAAGCAAACGATACGTTCCTGACCGAAATACTTTGCTGGAAATCACCCAATTTTACCGCACCCGGTTTATCCTGAACGACAGGAATTGTATCGATTAGCTCAAGCACCCGCTCGCCCGAAGCCAGGCCCCGCTGCGATCCACTAAACGCATTTGAAATATCTTTGGCTGGACGCGTTACCTGCGAAAAAATGGCGATGTAGGTAATAAACTCAGACGCCATCAGATCTGACTGCCCGCTCAATACCAGCGTGCCACCGTACAGCAGAATACCAGCAACGACAGCTACGCCCATAACTTCCGAGAAAGGCGAAGCCAGTTCACGCCGGTTTGCCAGCGACCGCACCGCATGCCGGTATCCTTCGTTTTCGCGCTGGAATTTATCCATGATGAACCCTTCGGCCACAAAGCCTTTCACCACGCGCATTCCCCCGAAGGTTTCGTCCAGCAAACTCACCAGACCGCTCAGCCGTTGTTGACCTTCCTGCGCATCACGCTTCATTTTACGAACCAACGTGGCAATAAAACCGCCCGAAACGGGGATGACAATGATGGCAAATAAGGTCAGCTTCACCGAAATGCTCAACAACGCAATGATGTAGCCGATCAGCAGAAATACTTCTTTCGACGCTGCCGAAAGCGAGTTGGCAATCGAATTTTCGACTTCCTGTACGTCGGTGGTGATGCGGGAAATAAGGTTCCCTTTTCGCTCATTGGAAAAAAACCCCAGGTGCAACCGAAGCGTCTGACCGAATACAGTCTCCCGCAGCTTGGCTACCATGCGCGCCTTGAACGACTCCAGTTGCCTAACCGACAAATATTTGAACACATTGCTGAGCAGTACCGACAGGACAATGACACCGCAGACGAATTGAAGCGTACCAATCTTCCCGTATTGCTCATAAACCTGGGCGAAATAGTAGTTGAATGCTGCCGTAGGCGATGTTATCAACGTTGGCGCTGGCTGACTCAGAAATTTTTGCATCTGCGCCGGATTCACCTGGTTGAACAGAATGCTCAGCAACGGAATCAGCAGCGTAAAATTCAACACACCGAACACGCTGGCGAACAGGGACGTTAGCACAAACGGCGCAAGAAAGCGGCCTAGCGGCTTAGCGAAAGAAAGTAATCGAAGGTATGTTTTCATGGCTTACACAAACTAGTATGAACCGGGATTTACAGGATTAGCGTGACCGGCTGTGCATTGATGTCCTTTCGGGACGCCCCGCTTTCGCATCAATGGCTTACCGCTTATACGAACTGTTCTCCGGCCACGATGCCTTTGTACAGGTTCCAGTACTCACTGGCTACGTTCGGCCAACTAAAACTGGCGGCCCGCCGGCGCAATCGCTCCTGCCGTAACGGGTTCTGACCGAAATCGTGAAGTCCGTCGTGGATCAGTTTCGCCATACTTTCTGGTTCAAAATTCTCAAAGTAGTACGCTTCTTTACCGCCTACTTCGGGCAAACTGGTTAGATCAGAAATAAACACAGGCTTGCCAAAGGTCATGGCTTCGGCTACCGGCAAACCGAATCCTTCGGACAGCGACGGAAACAGAAACGCGTCGCAGTGCGCGTAGAGCCACAGTTTGGTAGCTTCATCAACTGGGCCGGGCATGACGAGTCGATCAGCAACGCCGAGCTTCTGCGCCTGTTCGCGAATATGCTGCGCGTACGGATGGCGATCCGGTCCGGCTAATACCAGTCGGTAATCCGGGAACGCTTCGAGTAGCGGCAGCAGCGTATGAACGTTTTTCTTTGGATGGATAACGCCCACAAACAGAAAAAACGGTTTGTCATCGCCGGTCAGAAAAGCCGGTTGTAGTGCATCAGGTTGTACATCCTGCTCACTGACGGCAACACCGGTATACACGACTTTGAACGGTAACGTTTCGGGAATGCGCAAATGCTCCCGCACCACCGAAGCCGTATAGGCCGACCCAGCCGTCAGCAGCGTAGCCCGGTCAATTTTACGCTGAAGCCGCGCCAGTTTACGCGCTTTTTTTTCAACCGAATAGTCGGCTCGTTCCAAAAAATTTAAATCATAAATCGTCAGCATCAGTTTTGACCGTATGGGCAGGTATACCGAATCCTGGTGCAGACAGTGCCAAACATCATACCGGCCCACTTTAGGGTGAGGAGGAATCCAGAGTTTACGCTGCCACGATGCTTCAATGTAATCGACGGAATCGCCAAAAACTCCGGCCTGCCCTTTGGGCACCAGAAAGGTTATATTCCATGAGTCAGGACGCTGGCGAACTAACTCATGCCCTAAGTGCAGACAGACCTGACCAAGACCGCTATTTAAATCACGTAACCGTTCGGCGTCAATAAAAAGTGAAGGCATCCGATGTTTCCCTCTAACAAAATTTGATAACTAAGAAAGCACAAAATTAGTCAGACTAATTAGGATAATCAGACGAATCGCTGTTCAAGCCTATCTTTGTACCATGACTTTACAAAATGACTTATTTCTCCGCACGGCGCGGGGCGAATTAACCGAGCGCGTGCCGGTTTGGATGATGCGGCAGGCAGGTCGTGTGCTAGCCGAATACCGAGCCGTCCGGGAGCGGGCAGGCAGTTTTATTACGCTGGCCAAAACGCCCGAGCTGGCGGCTGAAGTAACGATCCAACCGGTCGATGCGTTCGGCGTTGATGCGGCTATCATTTTCTCCGATATTTTGGTCATACCCGAAGCCATGGGCCTTCCGTATGAGATGATCGAAAGTCGGGGACCCGTTTTTCCTGAAACGGTTCGCACGATGAGCGACTTAAGCCGGTTGCGCGTCGCCGATGCAGAAAGTGACCTGGGCTACGTGCTGGATGCGATCAAGCTGACCAAAAAAGAGCTGAATGGCCGGGTACCGCTGATCGG
The DNA here is from genome assembly GCF_021233055.1 of Spirosoma oryzicola. Classification (NCBI taxonomy): domain Bacteria; kingdom Pseudomonadati; phylum Bacteroidota; class Cytophagia; order Cytophagales; family Cytophagaceae; genus Spirosoma; species Spirosoma oryzicola. The sequence goes on from NZ_CP089538.1 coordinate 5,151,057, forward strand.
TTTTGCCGGAGCACCGTTCACCATTTTTTGCTACATGACCGAAGGTAAGGGTTCCAAGACGTTTTCGGTAGCGAAGAAGCTGCTGTATACCGACCCTGATTTTGCCCACGCCTTGCTTCAGCAGATTACCGACAGTACGATTGCTTATTTGCAGGCTCAGATACGGGCGGGTGCCGATTTGGTGCAGCTTTTTGATTCGTGGGCGGGTATTCTTTCGCCTGAACAGTACCGTACCTTCTCGTTGCCTTACCTCAAACAAATCTGTGATCTGATTACCGATGTACCCATAACGGTCTTTGCAAAAGGCGCTTTTTTTGCCCGGCAGGAAATCGGTCAGTTGAGTTGCGATGTGGTTGGTTTGGACTGGAACATGGACCCGCACGAATCCCGCCAATTGATTCCAGACCGCGTGCTGCAAGGCAACTTAGATCCGTGTGTTCTCTACGCCGATTTTGCGCAGATACGCGCCGAGGTCAAGCGTATGTTTGACGGATTCGGGCACCAGCATTACATTGCCAACCTGGGCCACGGCATTTATCCGGATACAGATCCCGACAAGGCGCGTTGCTTCGTGGATGCCGTAAAAGAAATGTAACGTGGACATTCTGTCCGCAGGTGAATAGATTTTGGGCTTCATTCTAGCCCGTTCTCTTCTCTGCGGACAGGATCTCCACGTTACAGGCATTCTTTGGCTTCTTCTTTTAATTGCGTTTTGTCAACCGGTACTACGCCGACGGATTCACAAACCAGCCCTCCGCCTAAATTGGATAATCCGGCGATGATAGCAGGTGATTGTTTCAGGGCTACGCAACAGGCGGCAATGCTGATGACGGTGTCGCCCGCCCCCGACACGTCGGCAATCTTGCGGATATGAGCAGGCAGTTTGTGCTTTTCACCGTTGAAGTCAATAAATACGCCCCGTTCCGAAAGCGTGATCAACGCTCCTTTTACGTTCAGTCTCGTTTTCAACTCGTCGACAGCCGACTCAAACTCATTGGCGTTATCTACGTCAAATTCGAGCTTTAATCCTTCGCGTAATTCTTTCAGATTTGGCTTGAATAATGTCGTATTTCGGTACGACAGAAAATTTCGTTTCTTTGGGTCAACGACCGTCGGAACCCCCTGCGCATTCGCAAAATCGGTAACTTCGGTAATCAATTCTTCGCTCAGAACGCCTTTATCGTAATCCTCGAAAATAACGACGTGACAGGTCGGAATCAGTTCTTTTATCTTGTTGATTAGCTGGCTGCGCTCGTTGGTAGTGATGTATTTGTCAGTTTCGGTATCGACCCGTACGATTTGTTGCGAACTCGCAATGATCCGTTCCTTGATGGTCGTGATTCGCTCGGCGCTGCGAATAAGTCCGTCGCAGTTCAACCCCCGGTCGCACAGTTCACCAACAAGCCGGTCACCGGGTTCGTCGGTTCCAATGACCGAACAGATAATTGCTTCGGCTCCCAAAGCCTGTACATTCAGCAATACGTTGCCCGCTCCACCAAGCCGCAATTCACGCCGGTCAACCGTAACGACGGGTACGGGTGCTTCGGGAGAGATACGCTCAACGCGCCCCCACACGTAAGAATCGAGCATGACATCGCCTATAATCAGGACGCGGAGTTTATCGAATTGGTCGAACAGTTCGTCGATGGTCATATCCAGGACCGGACTCATAGGCGCAATGGGCTTGTTTCAGGGTACAAAGAAACAAAAATCGCACCTGCTTTTCGAAATGAGTTGCTTAGTTTGAGGTAGTGGCACTGTGTTAATGTCTGTACGGATTGCGTATTTTGCATCGAAAAATGTTTTCGTTGATTTATCCATAGCTATACATAGCAGCTTGGGCTGATTTTTCGAAAACGATAAACCTCAACCCTGATTTCATGTATTTTATTGGCTTCGACTTAGGTAGTTCGTCCGTTAAAGCGTCTCTCGTTAACGCCGAAAGTGGTACAGCGGTGGCTTCCGCTTTTTTCCCCCAAACCGAAATGGCGATTGAAGCGCCCCAGCCGGGTTTTGCCGAGCAGCAGCCCGAAAACTGGTGGATCAACGCTTGTCTGGCCAGTAAATCCGTTTTACAGAAAGCCAATGTCCGGCCCGAAGACGTGAAAGCCATCGGCATTTCGTACCAGATGCACGGGCTGGTCGTTGTTGACAAAGCATTTAACGTACTGCGTCCGTCCATTATCTGGTGCGACAGCCGGGCGGTTCCCTTCGGCAATCGGGCGTTCGATGATCTCGGCCATGACCGCACGCTTCAACACCTGCTAAACTCACCGGGCAATTTCACGGCGGCCAAACTTGCCTGGGTGAAAGCGAACGAACCTGACGTGTACGCCGAAGTCCATAAGTTTATGCTTCCCGGCGATTATCTGGCGGCTCGGATGACCGGCGAGATCGTGACGACAGCCTCAGGTTTGTCGGAAGGTGTACTCTGGGATTTTCAGGCAGATCAACCAGCACAGTTTCTACTCGATTATTACGGGTTCGATTCGTCACTAATGGCAACCCTTAAACCAACGTTTGCGCCACAGGGTGAGCTTACGGCATCGGCAGCCAGCGAACTCGGCCTTGCGGCTGGCACACCCGTCACCTACCGCGCTGGTGACCAACCCAACAATGCGTTCTCCCTGAACGTACTGGAACCGGGCCAGATTGCGGCCACTGCCGGAACGTCGGGTGTTGTGTATGGTGTTAGTGATCAGCTCAGCTACGATCCAAAATCTCGGGTTAATACGTTTCTTCACGTCAGCCACACCAGCGCAGCTCCCCGATACGGCGTCCTGATGTGCGTCAATGGTACGGGCATTCTGAACAGTTGGTTACGCAACCAGGTCCTGCGCCGGTCGATCGGGTACGACGAGATGAACGTGCTGGCGCACGAAGCGCCCGTTGGAGCCGATGGTCTCATCTGTTTGCCGTTTGGAAATGGTGCCGAACGTATTCTCGAAAATGCGGATTTAGGAGCTTCGTTTCACGGGCTGCAACTAACGCGACATGGTTTACCCCATTTCATCCGGGCGGCCCAGGAAGGAATCGTATTCGCGTTCTATTACGGCATTCAGGTTATGGAAAGCGTAGGGGTTGGCCTACAAACCATCCGGGCGGGCGAAGCAAATATGTTCCTGAGTCCCCTTTTCCGCGATACCCTCGCCAATCTGACGGGAGCGGCTATCGAGCTATACAATACGGATGGTGCTCAGGGAGCCGCTCGGGGTGCAGGGTTAGGACTCGGCTATTACAAAAACGCGCAGGAAGCATTCGCGGGTTTACACGTGGTCAAAACTATTGAGCCCGATATGCGCGCTCAGGAAGGTTACCGGGACGCCTATGGGCGGTGGTTAGAGACGTTGGCCCGTAGTTAATCCAAAGACTGAATTTTGACGATAGCTAGCCGAAACAGAGTAGAATCGTTCTCTGACGTTATTTACTTAAGCCTACGCTTCGTAAACATAGCCGATACTGTCCTACTACCATGAAATCTTTACCCGCTTTACTTTTAGGCATGGCCCTATTGACAGGCTGTACGCGCAACGTTCAGGTCGTTACGCTACGGGGTAACAACGTTATGCCAACCACCAAAGGACTGGTTCTGGATAACGATACGTTGACGTTACAGTACGACTTTTCCAGTGAGCGTGGTCGGATGCATGTATCCGTAACCAATAAACTGAATCAACCGCTCTACATCGACTGGAAGCGGTCATCTCTGATCATTGGTCAGGAAAAAATTGATTACTGGCGCGACGTAGCCAATGTTCAGTTAACGTCCAGCGGTAATCCGTACAGCCGCTATTCGGTCCGATCAACCAGTGGTATCATCTCCAAGGAAGACCCGGTAAGTTTTATTCCGCCTAAAACCCGGATTGAAAAAAACCGGTTTGTCGTTGTTCCCAACGGTGCGCTGCGTTTATCGGGTACACCAGCCGTTGTGCAGGAAAAACCGAAATGGAACCCCGACCGCAAAAAGCCCGTCAATATCAATACGTTCACGTACGGTGATGACCAATCGCCTTTGACGTTCCGAAACTACCTTACCTTGTCAACCGATAAGGATTTTAAAACGGAATTTCATATTGACACCCAGTTCTGGGCATCCGATGTAAAAGTGATGCCGTATAATCAACTTGTTTCCGGACCAGTACGGCAGTCTGACGGGAGTTATTCCCAAACCCTTATTTTTAACAAGCCGGATGGTTTTTACGTACCCATCCCGCTACAGCAGTAAGAAACCCTATTCTTCTTTTTATTAGAGTTGCTATAATCCCAAGCGCTACTGACCTTTGGGAGTAATTTTTCTTAAAACCCAATAAAGCATGTCTGGTACGAACTTAACCCTCGGCGAAAAAATTTATTTCCCGTTTATTGAAAAACCGATTCAATTTGAAGGTCGCGAATCGGACAATCCGCTGGCTTTTAAATTTTACGATGCAAACCGGCCTATCCTGGGTACGCCCATGAAAGATCTGTTCCGGTTCGCTACCGCTTATTGGCATACCTTCTGTGGTACCGGTGGCGATCCTTTCGGCCCTGGCGTTAAACACTTCCCCTGGGACGAAAACTCGGATCGGCTGGCGGCTGCCCATGATAAGATGGATGCTGCCTTCGAGTTTATCACCAAAATCGGCATGGAGTACTACTGCTTCCACGATGTCGATGTCGCTCCCGAAGGCAATTCAAACGCCGAATTCGAAAAAAACTTCCGCGCCATTGTCGACTACGCCAAGCAAAAGCAGGCTGCCAGTGGTGTTAAGCTGTTGTGGGGTACGGCTAATTTGTTCTCGCACGAGCGCTACATGAACGGGGCGTCAACCAATCCGGACTTCCACGTGCTGGCTCACGGTGGCTGGCAGGTTAAGAACGCCATTGACGCAACCATCGAACTAGGCGGACGCGGTTACACATTCTGGGGTGGTCGCGAAGGCTACATGTCGCTACTGAACACCAACATGAAACGCGAGCAGGAACATTTGGGTAAGTTTCTCCAAATTAGCCGGGACTACGCCCGGAAGCAAGGCTTTACCGGTTCGTTCTACATCGAACCCAAGCCGATGGAGCCGACCAAGCACCAGTACGATTTCGACGCAGCTACGGTTGTCGGCTTCCTGAACCGCTTTGGCTTGCAGGACGATTTCGAGCTGAACCTTGAAACCAACCATGCTACACTGGCAAACCATACCTTCGCGCACGAATTGCAGGTAGCTGCCGACAACAACATGCTGGGTTCGATTGATGCGAACCGGGGCGACTACCAGAACGGCTGGGATACCGACCAGTTCCCGGTAGATGTATACGAGTTAACCGAAGCGATGCTGGTTATTCTGGAAGCGGGTGGTTTAAAGTCGGGCGGTGTCAACTTCGACGCTAAAACTCGTCGGAATTCTACCGATCTGGAAGATCTCTTTATCGCTCACATCGGCGGTATGGACACCTTTGCGCGGGCTGCGATTGCCGCTGAAGCCATTCTGGATAAATCGAAATACAAACAAATGCGCGCCGACCGCTACGCAAGCTACGACAGCGCTGAAGGTGCCCGTTTCGAGAAAGGTGAACTGACGCTGGAAGATTTGCGCGAGTATGCCTTGAACAACGGCGAACCGAAGCAGGTCAGCGGCAAGCAGGAGCTTTACGAGATGATCGTTAATCAATACATTTAGCCAATAGCCAGCTGGGCGTGCAACGCGTTGTACGCCCAGCATTTTACTTACCCGTACGCTTTATGAAGATCGTACTGCTTCTTCTAATAACCTTTATTTGTGGTTCGGCTATTGCACAGACTACCCCCGACGAATCAGCCGTTCGGGTGTCGGTCAATCAGTTGTTCGAAGGCATGAAAAAAGCAGACTCGACAATGCTCAAAGCTGTTTTTGCGCCGGGTGCCCGATTACAAACCGTCGTTAATAAGCAGGGAAACGTATCCGTGCAGGATGAAGCGATCGCTCAATTTATATCGTCTGTTGGCAAAGCGAAAGCCGGTGCGCTGGACGAACGCTTATCGAGCATGGAAATTAAAATTGACGGCGAACTGGCTACTGCCTGGACGCCCTACTCGTTTTATTACAACGGCCAGCAAAGTCACTGTGGTGTGAATGCCTTTACGCTGGTCAAGCTGGCGGGTACCTGGAAGATTCAAACGATCATCGACACCCGCCGAAAACAAAATTGTCCTTAACCAATTGACAGCACCTACGGATTCCAGTTGGGTTTTCGTTTCTCCAGAAAAGCAGCCATACCCTCTTTAGCGTCCGGCGTCTGCTGAAGCTGTCCAAACTGTTCGTATAAGTAAGCTTGCTGTTCACTAGACGGCAGGCTTTTTAGTTGTTGGTAAGCTCGTAAACCAAACTGCATCGCCGTTGGCGACAATTGCTTTAACTCGTCCAAAAGACCGGTGACAGTAGCGCCAAGCTCGGCAGCCGTTGCAAGGGTTGTAACCAGTCCGAACGCCAGTGCTTCAGCAGCCGAAAGTGTTCGAGCGCGCAGGCACAGATCGAGCGCCGTTCGGGCGGGCATTATATCGAGCAAAACAGCCATCACCTGAAACGGGAATAAACCTCGCTTTACCTCTGGCAAACTAAACGTAGCCGACTCCACAGCAACAACGTACGTACTTGCTCCTACCAACAAAAAACCGCCTGCGTATACCGGACCCTGTACCCGCGCAATGCATGGTTTACACAACTGAGCCATCAACTCGCCTAGGCGAACCGGGCCGGACGGCGCGGGCACAGTAGCTTGTTCCGTATCACCCACCGATAATGCTTTTAAATCCATTCCGGCGCAGAACGTGTCGCCGGATGCGGCTAATACAACGATCCAGACCTCGGGTGTATGATGGGCGTAAGCCAACGCAAATGCCAACTCATGGAGCATGGGCGGATGCAATGCATTTTTCTTTTCAGGCCGGTTGAGCGTGATGGTCATCACATGATCCTCAAGCGAGGTGATCAGGTATCGAAAGCCGTTGACGGGCAACTGAGCGACTTGATCGGCCGTATATAGCATGATGAAAGAATTGAAATATACCGTTTAAAAACATTCACTTTTCAACTATACAAGAATGTAAGCTTTACGAGTTATTCGAATAACAACGCCAACGCTCAACCTTCCATGAAAACAATTACGATTCTACTCCTCGTGGTTTGTAGCATCCGCACGTCCTACGCTACTCACCTGCTCGGCGGCTACATTCAGGTAAAACCAGTTGCTGGCTCGACGCTAACGTACGAAATAACAGCAACACTGTATTTGGACGAAATACGAGGTACCGCTGCCGCTAGTGCGATGAGTAGTTTGTCCTTGTGCTTTGGTGATGGGCAAAGCGCGGAGGTATTTCGGCAAAGCCGAATTCTATCTACGAACAAAGAAAATAGCGTTAATACGTATCGAATGGTTCACACTTATTCGGGTCCTAGCACATACACCGTGTCAACTGCCATCGTGAACCGAACTCCATCCCTTAACATTCCTAACAGCTCTACGGAACAGGAGCCCCTTACGCTTTCAACGACTTTTTTAACCACCGGCCTCTCAAACCAGACGCCAAACTTATCTGTTTCCCTAACTAATTTTACAATAGGGCTAAATCAGCGAGCTACGTTATCGTTACAAGCGACAGACACTGAAGGCGACAGCCTGGTGTATGCCCTGACTCGACCGCTGACCAGTGCGTCCGGTACTGGCTGTACATATCGTGCAGTGACAGCCTATCAATTCCCGAATGACCTTTCTCGTCAAGGTACCTTTAAGCTAAACAGCCGAACCGGTGAGCTTATTTGGGACGCGCCAACACAACAGGGCTACTTTAGCGTAGCGATCACGGTGAGCGAATACCGCAACGGTGTGTTGATCAGCCAGACACGCGAAGAAATTCCGTTGATCGTCGTTGACAGACCCGGCACACCCAGCGTTATTCCACCGTACGAACCGGCCCTGACAGGAACGGTCGTTACGGGGTTGCCTGAATACCGCGATGAAGATGTATCGTTCTCGGTGTTCCCAAATCCAGTCGAAGATCGCTTGCAGGTACTGATACAAACCAGTAATCCGAGTACGGTTTCACTTCAGCTAATCGACGCTGGCGGACGAAAATTGCACGAAATAGCCTTCCGCAAAGCGGCTCGTCAGCATGAACAGGTTATTGGGATGGGTAGCCTTTCACCGGGTGTATACCTGCTTCAGGCGACGATAGCGGGCCGGATAATGGTTCAGAAAATTCTTAAGAAGTAAACTAAAACAGTTGTTTCCAGGTGCCTTTTACCCAATTGTACTTAAGCGTGCTGGGCAAGGCTTTCCACCAGTATTTATTGACTTCTACGGCAAAGGAAGGCTGCATATAGCAGTTGATCACGCAGCCCTCGCAGGCAGGTAATCTCCCTTCCAGCGCTACTAGCTGTTGTACTTCGCTGGAGCGATACAGATCATACAATTGTCCATCGATAGCAAAGTCTTTCAGGCCCAGATGATAGCAGGGCAAGACTAATTTATTCTCAGGAGAAATAACCAGCGTGGTACTGCCCGCTTTACAAACGGGCTTGTCGATGTGATTGCCTCCGTCAAGGCGAAGTTGCACGAACGCGTCGTTCAGGTAAACGTTTTTCTGACCTCCCCACCACGACAACTCATTGAGCGCATGGTTGGATAAGCTACCCGTTTCGACCGAATTGTAATCAAAGACCGGATTTAAGATCAGTACCAGATCGTTGGGCAGACAGATTTCGTCGCGCATCTGCCGAATTTGGGACACGTTCCGTTCAAATACCGTAAACAGAATGTCAGGCCGTTCGCCCAGCTGTCGGGCGAGCTTAATTGACTCCATTACCTTGTCGAAGCAACGTACACCGCGCGATTGGTTGTGCTCGGCAGCGACGGGCGAATCGAGCGAAAAGTGAAGCATATCGACCAGACCCCGCAGCCGTTCGGCGTATTTGGGATACAGGAGCCCGTTGGTCGTAACGGTAGTGATCAGACCTAGTTTCTTGGCTTCCTGAAGCAGTTCGGGCAGTTGACGATGCAGCAGCGGTTCGCCACCCGTAAAGTCAACCACCCGAACCCCTAATTTCTTTAGATCACGCAGATTTTGTCGTGCATTTTCCAGCGTAACGTACGGCGAAGGCCGCTCCCATATATCGCAAAAACTACAGGTGGCGTTACAGCGGTACGTCACGTAGTAATTGCACAAAACCGGATGAGAAACGATACGCATGTTAGGAAACGGGGAGCACGGGGTACTAGCACATCCCCTCTCCCAGACTATTCCAGCATTCGGAACAGGTTAGTTAGCTTTTCTTTCAGGTCTTTCCGGTCAACGATGAAATCCAGAAAGCCATGATCAAGTACGAACTCGGCGCTTTGGAATCCTTTAGGAAGATCCTTACCAATGGTTTCCCGAATAACCCGTGGGCCGGCAAAACCAATTAATGCCTCCGGTTCCGCAATGTTGAAATCGCCCAGCATAGCGTACGAAGCCGTGACGCCACCCGTTGTTGGGTCGGTTAGCAGCGATACGTACGGCAATTTAGCTTCGGACAGCAACGCTAGCTTGGCAGATGTCTTGGCCATCTGCATCAGCGAGAAGCCCGCTTCCATCATGCGCGCTCCCCCCGACCGAGAAACCATGAGGAACGGTGTTTTATTCCGAATGGCATGATCAATGGCCCGCGCAATTTTTTCGCCGACAACCGACCCCATTGAACCACCGATAAAGTTGAAATCCATCACCGCCATCGTGACGGTCCGGCCATTTACCGGGCCATGAGCCGTACGAACAGCGTCTTTCAAGCCCGTTTTGGCAATGGTTGTTTTGATCCGATCCGGATACGCCTTTGTATCGACAAACTTCAGCGGATCGCCGGAAGTCATGTTTTCGTCGAGTTCGGTAAATTCGTTCTCATCGAAGAGGATCGAGAAATAAGCCTCCGAACCGATTTTTTCGTGATAATTACAATGAACGCAGGTGTACGCGTTAAGCTTATGCTCGCGCGTGTGCATTACTTTTTTACAGTTTGGGCATTGATACCACAGACCGTCGGGAGCTTCCCGCTTCAGTTCGGTTGGGGTCTGAATACCCTTATCTTTTCGGACGAACCAAGACATAGTCTAAGTTTACAGTTGATAGCTTGCCGTCAGGCAGACCAGTTTTTTAGTTGACAGTGCCAATATAAAGCGTAAAGATACGAAGACCAACGACCAATTCTCCCATTTACAGCGTTAGATAATACTTCCGCCGGGCTGGTTCGAACTTCTCGATGGCATAACGAAGGGTTGTACGCGGTATTTGGCGAACAGTATCGTGTAAAAATTCGTCAAGCGCTTCCGTATTTCGTTTGCCAACTTCTCGTAACATCCAGCCAATCGCTTTGTGAATAAGATCATGTTTGTGCGCTAATAACAACTTCGCAATGGCAAATGTGTCGGCAAACTGCCCCGCCCGAATAAACGTAAACGTCGAAACAATGGCAATCCGCTGGCTCCACAGGTGATCTTCACGGGCTAAATCGTACAACACAGCGCGATCACTTTGCAGCAAAGGCCGCCCAACAAGATGCGGGCAGGTTACATCAATCAAATCCCAGTTGTTGACATACCGTCGATTGGTCAGATAATGCTCCATCAAAACCTGCTGCTGCACAGGGCCCGCTTTTCGAGCCTGATAGACCCAAATCAACAAGCCAACCATCCGCATTTCGTGAAATGGCTCGTGCAGTAGGTTTTCCACCTCTTCAGTCGGGCAATGTAAATACAGCTTCGCGATAGCGTGTTGCTGAGGCATCGACAGCCCCAAGAACTGGTCGCCTTCGCCATACTGGCCGGGTTTTGTTTTAAAGAAACCAGCTAATATACGGGCACGCTCCGCATCGGCCTGATCCAAAATAGCCTTTTTTATATCAGCGTAAGTCACGGTTTTTTGAGCAGCTTGATGTGTTTGAGCTCATTGATGCTCACTCGTAGGCTTAAAAAGCAAAAGGGCTTTCTGAGTAGAGAGCCCTTTTGCTTTTCTTGAAACGCAACTAATCGTTGAGCTTCGACCGTACAAATTCGTTTTCGGGTAACATCGGCATTTGGTACAATACCGTTTTGTTGCGCTCAAACGTTGGCCGGTCAAGATCGGAGGCAGAATACTGTCCCTTCATAAATGTATCGATAGTACGTCGGATCAGTTCAGCGTCATCGTACCGTTCTTCGTCATCCAACACCAAGGTTCCGCCGTCATCATGCGTTGGGTGAAACCCATTGATTGGCTCAGGTCTGATAATAGTCGTTCCGTTCAGGCTGGTCGGTGTCAATTGCCGCTCATCAACTTTCGCGGTCATCGTTACCGGCTCCGGAGCAGCAACCTCGGCTTCCGCTTCAACAGGCTCTAGTTCGTCCACTGGCAACGCCTGGTCCTGCGCCAGTGCATCTTCTACGGTAGTGCCCGACTCATCAACTTCTTCCGGTACAATCGCTTCTTCTGCTTCAGGCTCTACCGGGCTTTTGAGCTGCTCCATAAGCGCGTTTGTACCGTCGAACCCGGCCGCAATAATGGTTACGCGCAGACTTTCGCCCAGATTTTTATCCGTAATAGCACCGAATTTAAACATCCGGGCTTCGGCCTGAATTTTCTTGGCAACGTGCTCCGAAATAGCCATTTGCTCTTTCAGCTTCATGGCGTGTTCCTTACTCGACGAAATAGTAAGCAGAATTCGCTTGGCACCCCGAATGTCGTGATCGTTGAGCAAAGGCGAATTAAGTGCCGCTTCAATGGCCTTAACCGCCCGGTCTTCACCACTCGCTTCGGCAGAGCCCATCACCGACTGCCCAGCGCTTTCCAGCACTTTTTTAACGTCGGCAAAGTCAGCGTTGATATCCCCTTGAGTCGTGATGATTTCTGCAATACTCTTTACCGCATTAGCCAGCACATCATCGGCATGCGCGTAAGCATCCGTCCAGGTTAGTTCACTGTATAGCTCCGCAAGCTTATCGTTAAGGACAACGAGAACGGTATCGCAGCTTTTCTTTAGCCTTTCAATCCCTTCTCGTGCCTGTTCTTTCTTATCAGTTCCTTCAAAGTAATAAGGAGCAGTAACAACGGCTACCGTTAGTAGCCCCATTTCCCGCGCCACTTCGGCTACGACCGGAGCCGCACCCGTACCTGTACCGCCACCCATACCTGCCGTAATGAAAACCATTTTGGTTGGCGGAGCCAGCAGGTTACGGATTTCTTCAATGCTGGCCCGGGCCGCATCTTCACCGGCTTTAGCCTCGGTACCGGCTCCCAGTCCATCACCCAGTTGTAATTTGGTCGGCACAGGATTACTCATCAGAGCCTGGCGATCCGTATTACAAACGGCGAAGTTTACATCCTTCATCTCAAGGTTATACATGTGCTTGACCGCATTTCCGCCCATGCCGCCTACGCCCACAACCTTGATTATGGTTGGATTGTCATCTGGTATTTCGAATCTATAGCCCTGACTCAGCATCTTATTCGATGGTATCTTTTTGTGTAAATTAACAAAACTGCCTGTATACAATTAAACTGGCTTGTCACCAGTTACCCCTAACCCTTACAATTAATACGGATCAGTTTCGCTGCCCCGAATTGGCTGAAGAGCTTCTCTAAGCCAACTTAGTAGCCCTCCTTTCTTGGGTGCTGGAGGAGGTTCCTTTTCGGGCGTTTTATCACGACCGCTCATTACTGGATTGCCATAAGGCGGTCGGACAGGTGCAGGTGTCTGTTCTTCGATGTATGCCGCCCGAGCCGGGTCGCTGATAAACGATATACGGTTATCAATGGTTTTGTATCCGGCCCAAACTAAGCCAACGGCAGTAGCATACGCTGGATCGCCCACCAGATCAGCGCGGCCATTCGGTTCCAGATGTTCGGGATAACCGACTTTTGCTTCTGTCCCGGTGACACGGCTAAAAATTTGTTCAACACCCGGTACCAGAGCAGTTCCTCCAGTCAGCACGATACCAGCCAGCAGCTTTCCTTCGTAACCAGCCCGAATAATTTCGGCCTGTACCAGGGCAGCAATCTCCCGTAAGCGATCTTCAATGATGGTGGCTACGTTTTTGAGCAAAACGTCTTTGGGTTTCCGATTGCTCAGACCCGGTACAGCCACCACTTCATTGATGTTGTATTCGCCAGGATTAGCATTGCCAAACCGCTTTTTCAACTGCTCGGCCTGATCAGGCATGATTTTACAACCCGACTGAATATCAGCAGTCAGGCTGTTACCCGCCCAGGGAAATACCGCAACGTGCCGTAACACACCCCGGTAATAAATTGCCAGTTCGGTAGTTCCTCCGCCAATGTCCACCAGAGCGACACCCGCATCCTTTTCTTCATCGGTTAATACCGCCAGGCCGGACGCTAGCGGAGACAGCATCATGGTTTCCTGCTGAAGGTTATTCCGCATGATGCATTTGCGAACGTTTCGAGCAGCATTCGCCTGCGCCGTAATCAACTGAAAATCAGCACCAAGCTTAACACCATTACGACCAACGGGCTGGTTGACATTTGTTTCGCCGTCAACCACAAAGTCCATTGGTAACACATGAATAATCTCTTTATCAGCAGGAATCGATGTCCGATACATATCACTTAACAGGTGATCGATATCCTCCGACTGAATTTCATCGCCCGACGACGAGCGGGTGATGCTACCAGTTGATTTAACAGATAAAACGTGCGCCCCGCTAAAGCTTACATTGACCAAATGAATATTCAGGTTCGACTGATTCGACGCTTCGGATACGGCCCGCCGAATAGCGCTTACCGTATTGTTCACATTCACAACCGACCCTTTTGTTACTCCGTCAGCTAACGGTGTTTCACCTACGCCCAATACTTCGAGCGTTTCCTGATCTTTGTTATTACGCACTACACGGCCTGCCACCGCACACACTTTCGTGCTGCCGATGTCCAGACCTACCACAATTTTGTCGCCAATGCTTGTCGTCGTCATTCGCACACGATTTGATTTCGATATTGAACGTTCACCCGGCTGTATCGGTCCCAACCTTTGGCGGGTAGAACGTCTGTATAAAACAATTTCAATTTCTTAAACTTGGCCTCCAGATCGGTCGGTGTTCCCAATTCAATCTGGTGGTTGCCCATCTGCGGCCACATCCTCACCTCACCCTGCCCATCCACAGAAACTTCCGTGATTTGAGCACGCCAGAACGGATCATCGCGAATCCGTTTAAGCAATTCTAGCAGTGGCCGGTTTCGTTCACTCGCCAGTGAACGATTTTTGACAAAATAATCGCCGGTCAATACAGGTACACGCGCCGAATAGTTCATCGAAATCGGGAAAAACCGTCCTTCTTCGCTTACGTATTGGCCCGCAACCGTCTGTACACCATCACCTGAAACAATCAACCGGGCTAACGGTCGAGGCTGCTCGACTGTGACGAGTAGGTCACCTGTCAGGTCACGAGAAATCTGACAGCTGTTTACTAATCCGTGTCGGCGCAGCCGTTCTTCCAACTGGTGAAAATTCAGCTCCTTATACACTTTACCGATTACCGGGTCAGCTCCTTCGTTTGTCAGATAGCCAGTAACGTCCTTCCTGGTAAGAAATGAGTGTCCGTCGATCTGATCAATATGTATAACGACGGCTTGTACTCGTTTCTGCCTATGCTTAATCTCGGTAAAGGCGATTAGGCTAAGTAGCACTAAAAGTCCACCAATTGCGAATAATCGCTTCTTGATTGATTTAAAGGTAGAAAACATCTGTGTATAAGCTAAGTCGTTATCCAGATATTTTTATCTATTGGTCTTTTAGGACCTCTTTCAAGTACGGTAACATTTGATCTATATCACCGGCACCTATGGTTACAAGCAACGTAGATTTCATCTCTCGCACAACGTCTACTAGTTCCGCTTTGGTACTTTGCCGTTTGCTTTTAGCTTGAATATTGCTAAAAATCAATTCAGAGGACACGCCCTCAATTGGCAATTCGCGCGCTGGGTAAATATCCAGCAAGATCACATGATCGGCCAGTGACAAACTTTCTGCGAAACCTTCCGCAAAATCGCGGGTGCGGCTGTACAGGTGCGGCTGAAAAATAGCCGTCAATTCACGATCGGGGTATAATGCTTTGACCGACGATAAAAATGCGCTGACCTCTGCGGGGTGATGCGCATAGTCGTCGATCAGCACGGCTTGATCCGTTTTAAGAATGTATTCAAACCGACGACGGACTCCCTGGTACGTATTCAGCGCAGCGCGGATCGCGTCGGCAGATACGCCTAGCTTTAAGGCCACGGCACTAGCTGCTACAGCGTTTTCTACGTTATGAAATCCCGGTACGATCAGTTGAATATCGGTGATGGTGCCATTTGGATGCGCTAGATCAAACACAAATGCTGCGTTTTCGATCCTTAGATTCTGGCTGTGGTAATCACCTTCCTGAAGGGAATACTCCTGAACCGTTGCTTTTGTTTTGCCGGCCAGTGATAATCCTTTTTTCATGAACAGGGTACCGTCTGGCTCAATCTGGCTAACGAATAAGCCAAATGATTCAAGAACAGCCTCATGGGCGCCGTAAATATCAAGGTGGTCGGCGTCCGTTGAGGTCACAATGGCCAGATGGGGAAAAAGCGTCAGGAACGAACGATCAAACTCATCGGCTTCGACCACGCACACCACCGAACGAAGATCGTCGGCGGGTTCGTTAAGCAGAAAATTAGTACCGTAATTATTGGTAATACCGCCCAAGAAAGCCGCACAGTTGACACCCGAATGACGTAGAATATGCGCCACCATCGACGATGTTGTTGTTTTCCCATGCGTTCCAGCCACGCCAATGGTTTTCATCTGACCGGCCAAAAGTCCCAGCACCTGCGAACGTTTTTGCAGCGTGAATCCACTTTCCGTCAGATAAACATACTCCTGATGCGTTTTAGGAACGGCAGGCGTGTAGATGACCAGCGTCTCCGCTGGGTTTTGGCGAAAAGCGACCGGAATCTGCTCAACGTCTTCCAGAAAATGAATACTGATTCCTTCGGTTTGTAGGGCCGATGTCAGCGCAGTAGGCGTTTTATCGTAACCGGCGACTTCGTAACCGTTCACGCGAAACCAGCGCGCTAACGCGCTCATCCCAATGCCTCCAATACCGAGGAAATAAATGTATTTAAATTGATCTAAAGTCATACGTTATGGTCTGGTCCAGACCGGTGCCGGTTCTTGTTCGTATTTATCGAGCCACCTTTTTACTTGACCCCGTGAGATGAATTACTTCCTGGGCAATGTCGCGGGCAGCATTAGGCTTTGCCAGCGTTTTGATAGCTTCGCTTAATTGTTGGCGCTGAGCCGAATCGTCCAGCAAACTCAGGGCCGCCGTTACGAGTTCTTCACGAGCGGTACGGTCATTGACCAGCAAAGCCGCTTTACGCTCGACCAGGCTCATCGCGTTTTTCGTCTGGTGATCTTCGGCAGCGGTCGGCAAAGGTACCAAAATGGCGGGTCTACCCACTAAACAAAGTTCGGAAACGGACAAGGCACCCGCTCTGGAGACGACGGCATTGGCTACCGCATAGGCTTTATCCATCTCGTAAATGAAATCGTACGCCTTGATTAAAGGCGACCCAACCGAGGCAACAGCGGCTCTGGCCCGTTCAATAAAAGCGGGACCCGTTTGCCAGACGACCTGCACACCCGCATCGACAAAGCGTTGAAGACCAGACTCCAGGCTTTCGTTCAGGGTTCTGGCTCCCTGGCTGCCGCCAATCACCAGCAGGGTCGGTCGGCCCGGCTCCAATCCGAACAGGTTTCGTCCGGCATCGACTTGCGTATCGGCAAACTGAATATCGCTACGAACTGGATTGCCGGTTAATTTAATTTTATCTGCCGGAAAAAAAGCCTCCATTCCCGGATAGGCCACACAGATGCGTTTCGCCCACCGCGCTAAGGCCTTATTGGTTATACCAGCGTACGAATTCTGTTCCTGGATGAGCGTGGGAATCCCTTTCATCGACGCAGCCAGCAGCAACGGCCCACTCGCGTAACCACCGACGCCAACAGCTGCATCGGGTTGGAAGTCGCGTACAATCTGCTGCGCCCGCAGAAAGCTCCGGCCCAATTTGAACGGGAAAGCCAGATTAGCGAGCGTCAGTTCTCGCTTGATGCCGACAACCGGTAACCCCACGATCTGGTAACCAGCCCGCGGTACTTTTTCCATTTCCATTTTGCCCTCTGCTCCCACGAACAAAATTTCGGTAGCTGGATCGATGGTTTTCAATTCATTAGCAATCGCGATAGCCGGATAGATATGACCGCCGGTTCCGCCCCCGCTGATAATTATTCTCATAGTGTTCAGTTTGCGGTTTACAGCTAGCGGATACAAGCTCATGGCTGTCTATCACGCTATACCAAACCGAATACCTAAATTTTACTCTCGTCGGCTTCGTCCCGGCTGACGCTCAGCACAATACCAATGGCTAATCCCGTGAAGATCAATGAGGTCCCCCCCATGCTAAGAAGTGGCAGCGGTTGCCCCGTAACCGGAGCTAACCCAATGGCTACGCAAATACTGGCAAATGCCTGGAAGACAATGCTAAAGGTTAATCCAGCGGACAGAAGCCCGCCAAACGGTCGTGTTGTTTTTTGTATAGCCTTGATCCCTCGCCAAAGAAACCAGATGTAAGCCAACACGACCGGAATACCACCCAGCAACAAACCGTATTCTTCAACAATGATCGCGTAAATAAAGTCGGAGAATGGGTTCGGCAGGGTGTTTCGCTGGTGACTGTTACCGGGTCCCTGCCCCGTCAAACCACCATTAGCAAGCGCGATGTACGACTGCTCAACCTGATAGACGACAGATTCGGAGTCCATAAAATTTTTGATCCGGTTGGTAGCCGTACCAAATCGCTGGCCCAGGTATAATCCAATACCGCCAAAGACAATACAGGCGCTCACCATGATTGCCAGATACCGAACCGGTACCCGACCAATATACATCAACAGAAAACAGGTCGCACCCAACAGCAAAGCAGTTGAGGTATTCGACAGGACAATCAGCGAACAGATAAGCGCGATCCAGAAGATCATGTTGATCAATACGCTGGGGTCGCTCATGAACCGTTGCCGCTTAGCCAACATAGCCGCCAAGCTCGAAATAAGCGCTAGTTTGGCTAAGTCAGACGGTTGAAAGGTCTGATTGATAATCGGAATCGTAACCCAGCGTGATGCGTCGTTCAAGGTCGACCCCTTAAAAAAAGCCCACAGCAGCAGGGGGATGGACAGCCATAAACCAAACTTTGCCAATCGGGCGTAGTAGATGTAGTTGATGCGATGGGCAAAATAAGTACACACCAGACCCAGCATCAGCAGTGATCCATGCTTGAGCAAGAAAATCTCGGTGTTGCCGTCTAACTCCCGAAACGCTTTTGTACCGGTTGCACTATATACGACCAGTACGCTCATGATCGATAAATACAACACAATCCACCAGATTTGGCGGTCGCCTTTAAGATGCGTACGAATCCAGTCGCGAAGGGCCATGATTGTAAAAAGATAGTATGTAGACGATACGGTTGCTAAATTTTACTATGGCCTGTGCTAGACCTCATCGATTAATTTTTGAACGGCAGCTTTAAACTGATTCCCCCGGTCTTCGTAGTTCTTAAACAAATCGAAACTAGCGCAGGCGGGCGACAACAGTACCGCATCTCCCGGCTGTGCCCATTCAAGTCCTTTCGCCACAGCGTCCGTAATCTGCTGCGTTTCGTAGATGGCGGGTATCTTGTTACCGAAGTAATTTATGAGTTTCTGATTGTCAATGCCTAAGCAAATCAACGCTTTTACTTTCCGGCTTACCACTTCGTCCAGCTGGCTGTAATCGTTCCCCTTATCCTGACCGCCCGCAATCCAGATTGTTGGTGCTTCCATGCTCGATAATGCATAAAATACCGAGTCTACATTGGTTGCTTTTGAGTCATTGATAAACTGAACGTCGTTTATCGTTCCGGCTGGTTCGAGCCGGTGCGCGGCATTCTGGAACGTTTTCAATCCTTCGGTGATCGATTCGTTGTCAATACCCACCGCTTTGGCCGCCAGTACAGCCGCCAACGTATTGATAGCGTTGTGTGGTCCCCGGAGCGTGGTATCGGTCATTGCCATCTGGAACGATGAATCGCCCAATGTTGCGGTTAGCTGCCCATTCTGAAAGAACCCACCTGGACTGGGTGTTGCTTGCAGCGAAATCGGCAGCTTATTTACCGATGGATTACGCTTCGCCAGTTCATCGAGGATAGGTTGACTTTCCTCAAAGTAAATGAACGTATCACTGGGCTGGGCGTTCTGTAAAATCCGGAATTTTGAATCGATGTAATTCTGAAAGTTGTAGCCGTACCGGTCCAGGTGATCAGGTGTAATATTAAGCAATACCATCACATCGAGATGGGTATCGACCATATCATCCAGCTGGAAACTACTCAACTCTAACACGTAGTAGTCAAACGAACCGTCGATCACCTGAGCGGCAAAACTATCGCCTACGTTGCCCGCCAGTCCGACATTTAGCCCCGCTTTTTTCAGCAAATGATAGATTAGCAGCGTCGTTGTCGTTTTTCCATTGCTGCCTGTGATTCCGATCAGCTTGGCGTTCGTGTAACGAGCAGCAAACTCAATCTCCGAAATAACCGGTGTACCTTGTGCTTTCAGCTTTTGCACCAGCGGCACCGTTGCCGGAATGCCGGGGCTTTTCACGACTTCTACAGCGTCAAGAATCTTTTCTTCGGTATGTTCTCCTTCTTCAAACGGAATACCAGCGGCTCGCAGCGTAGCCCGGTAGCTTTCTTTCAAAGAGCCCTTATCCGACAAAAAAACGTCAAACCCTTTTGCTTGGGCTAATAAGGCCGCCCCTACTCCGCTTTCTCCTCCGCCAAGAACCGCTATTTTCTTTGCTACCATAATGAATTAAACAAGTAGCAAAATAACGCATAAATGAAGAAGCCCCGGTTACGCACCGGGGCTTTTCCTGTATTTTTCGATTGTAATTACGGTTTAGAGCCAAGTGAACTCGAAAGACGGGCACGGTTGGCTAGCTTGACGATTAGAAAAACAACCCAGGCGATAATCAGAAACTGAATGGCTACGTTCAGGAAGTTTCCGTAACGGATTGCCACTTCAGGCGTTGTCCCAACGGCTTCTTTCAACACTATCTTCATCTGGCTAAAGTCAATACCCCCAATGACTAAACCTAGTATCGGATTGATTATATCCTCTACTAATGACGTGGTAATTTTTCCAAAAGCCGCGCCAATGATAATACCAACGGCCAGATCTAGTACATTCCCTTGCGCAATGAATGCTCGAAACTCGCTCAGCATAAGACGGTTATTTTAGTTCTGAAATAGTCATTAACGCTGTCAAACTATATAATCCTTATTTCAAATCAAAATCGTCCCGGTAACGGATCGGTCGATTTAAGTGGATCTCTTTTCTGCCGAAATGAACTGATGTTGTACACTAACCCAATGGCCAATGTCTGCTGTATTTGAAGCGATGAACTGAAATCTTTGTTGTACAAAGCAATCAGGCCAAAGGTTGTGTTTAGATAGCGACTTACTTTAGCGGTCAGGAGGAGGTCGAGCCGGTGGTTGACATTCCTCAAATTCTCATAAACGGTAAACAGTTGATACCGGGCGTTCAGCGCTATGTTCTGGGTCAAGTTTCGGTTTATAACTGTTTGTAACTGAAAGGCCAGCCACTCTGTCCGCATCTTTCGACCGGGTTGAACACCATAAGCCACTTGGGTAGGATCGGCAACAAACGTACCATCCGATAACTCGCGCACCCGTACCGCGTCGTCGGACACGAATGTAAAGCGGGGAGCAACGGGGCTCATCCGAAGCGAAAACCAGTCATTTGGCCGATAAGCCACCCCTACACCAAAGGTGAGCTGGGCGGGCGCAAAGAAATTCGACACCTTCAGCCGGGGCTGATCGGCGGGGAGCTTATCGTACCGGTAACCAGGGGCAAAAAAGGTGTTGAACGTCCCGGAGACAAATAAATCCCATTTGGGAGCAATCTTGCGGCCCAGTACCGAAATCAAAATAAGCTGATCAGCAGCCTTGCGCGTAGTACCGACCTGCGTGACATAGCCCAACTGAAGATCAGCGGTGTTGTCCCATGACATTTTTTCTTTTTCGTAGAAGGCACGCGCTGCGACAACAGCTCCTAACGATACGGAATTGACGCCCCCCCCTGACCAGTTGCTAAACGATGCCTGGTTGAAGTTGATACCGCCACTAAACGATTTTTGCCAGTACGAGGTGTCGGGCTTCACCGCGACGGTATCTTTAAAATTAGTGGTGATTCGGGTAGAATCTTGTCCAAAGGCATGGGCCAAGCTCAGCCAGCATACGGTGGTGTACAGTAATTTTTTCATACCCCGTATAGACGGACAACCTTTGCCAAAGCCACAGCAGAAAAGCCTTTTAATTGAAAATTTCTACTTTTTTGGTTTGTAAGACCTGCATTGGAAAAACAGTTGTTGTATCGCCGGTCTGAAGCGTCAGGCTAGTCCCATCAACTTTAATGATTTCTCCCTTTACGTCGTCGATTTGGATGACTTGTCCTTCTTTGTATTTACTTCTGGAATAGAACGAAGACAGGATGTTTGACATTACGTCCCGTGAAGCAATTCCGTAGCCGACGGCAAACGCAAAAATTACGCCCCCGATGATGAGGTTGAAACTCGACTCCAGCAATTCTGTATTGATTCCTGCCTGACCGAGTGCGCTGATAACGGTAATGACGAGAAAGAAAACAAAAACTATCATACTTAGCAGACGCCCCGACGAGATGTTGAACGATTGACACATGCTCAACACGGCTTCCCGCAACGTATCAGCCACCAATACACCCACTTGTAGCATGATGGCTGCCGCAATCACTTTTGGAATAAAGCTGACCAACGACGAGACCATATCCGTGATAGCGGCCACACCCAAGGTTTCGGTAGCAGCCGTGATAAAAACCAGCAGGACAAAGTAGTAAAGTACTTTTCCGATAATTTCGCTTAGCTTGATTTCGGTGTTGAGTTGCTTGATAATGCTTATTTCGTTCAGTCGGCTACCGATTTTGTCGAATCCAACCTGAGCCAGCACACGCCGAACAATAAATGCCATCAAACGCGCAACGCCAATACCAATTAACAGAATGACAATGGCCCCCAATATGCGTGGCACAAACTCGACGAACTGATCAATAAGCGTTTGAAATGTATTGCGTAAAACTTCGGTAATATTAGGGAGTTCTTTCATAAAGGTACGGTGTTCACTATTAATACAATTGGGCTATTGAGCAGGGTTAGCCAATACAGATACTACGCCAAACAGGTGGCCAACATAAAGCTCCGTTACAGTAGCAAAATCTCGGATTAAGTCTATTTCCGAAAAAATTTCGGCTTTTAAGTGGGGTGGACATTCGGCGTCCGGTTCCATTTCCAGAAATGGGTTAGGCGTTTCCATCGCAATAATTAGTTTTTATTTAAAGGGCCATCGAATAGACAAAGCAGCTTTGATAGCCAGGAGTAACCAGAATACGGCTCCTTCCAAATAGTACTTCCGAAGTTTGTCACGCGTTCGCTTTAAGCGCATTTTTATAGCGCTTTCTGTAGTACCATGCATATCGGCAAGTTCGCGGATGCTGACATCATCCTGGTATTTCATGAGCAACAGGCTTTGCTCGGTCGGGTCCAGGTGCTCCATAGCTTTTTTGAGCTGCTGCGCTTCCAGTTCGGCCAACTCCGCCAGTCCATCGTCGCTGTTATCAACTTCCAGACGTTCCCAACCCTCGTCCATGTAGATTTCTGAGCGTCGGTGTGGCGCTCTTACGTGGTCGGTGCAGTAGTTATAGGTGATTGAGTATAGCCAGGTAGAAAACCTTGATTGCTCCTTAAAGCTGCCTATTTTGATGACAAGCTTTAGAAAAATATCGTGCGTAAGGTCCTCGGCCTGCTGGCTATCTTTAGTGAACGAAAGGCATTTTCTGTAGACCTTATCACAGTAGCGCTCATACAAACGCTCGAAATACGTATTCTTCTGCGTTTCAATATATAACCGGACCAATTCTTCGTCCGTCAATTGCTTCATTAGTTCGGTGGGGCTATTAGAAACTCACAAAGCAGACAAAGTAACGGTTTTTGACTATTTAGTTAACAATGAGCTTGCATTAACTCATAAAAATGGCTCTTCCTGGCGTTAACTATTCGATTTTCTACTACGAAATCGCCAATTAATTTATAAGCATTTAGATGGCGTTTCCGTAGTCAACTTTCTGGAAAAACAAAAAGCCCGGCTCCGAGCCAGGCTTTTTGTAAAATGAGTATCGCTAAAAACTTAACCGATTGCTACGCGTTTGAACGCCGATACGGTCAGACCTTTGCTTGTTTTGTCGAGCAGTTGTGCGATCGTCAAAGAGTTGTCTTTCACGAACTCCTGATTCAACAACGTATTCTCTTTGTAGAACTTGTTCAGCTTGCCCAGTGCGATTTTTTCGAGCATGGCTTCAGGCTTGCCTTCTTGACGAGCCTGTTCTTTACCAATCTCGATTTCACGCTCAACGATAGTCGAATCAACGCCGTCTTTGTCCAAAGCAACCGGCTTCATGGCCGCAATCTGCATGGCGATGTCTTTACCCACTTCGGCTACATCCGTACCGTTTGTGTTGGTCAGGCCAACCAGAACGCCCAGTTTACCGTTTGAGTGAATGTAAGAAACGACTTGATCAGCGGTGACGGTTTCGAACGAAGCAACGTCGATTTTCTCACCAATTTTACCCATCAGGTCCGTGATATGATCCTGAAGAGCACGGCCATCAGCCTGAGGTGTAGCCAGCAAAGTAGCTTTGTCAGTTGCATCTGTTGCAACTGCTGTGCTAATTACGGCCATTGCCAGATTCTGGAAATCAGCAACTTTCGAAACAGGCTCCGTTTCGCAAGCCAGTGCAATTACTTTACCACTTTTTCCGTCGGGGCTAACGTGTGCCAATACAACACCTTCGGCCGTTGCGTTGTCAGCCCGTTTGTCAGCTATTTTCTGACCCTGCTTCCGCAGAATCTCTTTTGCTTTTTCAAAATCGCCTTCGGCTTCGGTAAGGGCCTTTTTACAGTCCATCATACCTGCTCCGGTCTCTTGCCGAAGTTTGTTTACGTCAGCAGCGGTAATTGCCATTGTTTTGGAGTTTTCAGTTTAATTGTTTTCCGTTTTCAGTCTATGATAAACCGAAAATGAAATCGAAATTAATTTTTATAGAATAGCCCATAGCGGATGGCTACGGGCTATCGTTTGACATTCAATATTCAGTTAGGCTGGATAGCACCATCTGTACCCTGAATGTTTTATGCTTCTTGCTCATCTTCAGCAACAGCCGCTGGCGAAGAGGTAGCTTCTGGCTGTGATTCGCCTTCGGCTTTAGCCTGAGCAAGATCTTCAGCACGTTTCGCTTCTTCTTCTTCCTGGACGCGCTGATCGTCTTTATCCTGCTTCCGCTCCATCAGACCTTCTTCGATGGCCTTACCGATAGCAAGCGTAATCAGCGATATTGACTTATAAGCATCATCATTAGCTGGAATAGCGAAGTCAACAGCTTCTGGATTCGAGTTTGTATCGCACATAGCAAATACAGGGATACCCAGGCGGTGTGCTTCAGCAACAGCGATGTGTTCGCGTTTTACGTCAACAACGAACAGAGCAGCTGGCAGACGGGTCAGATCGGCGATACCACCGAGTACACGCTCCAGTTTTTCTTTATCACGGGTCCGTGTCAAACGCTCCCGCTTGGCAATGCTTTTGATGGTCTCCTCATCTTTCAGCATTTTGTCCAGCGTTTGCATTTTTTTCAGCGATTTGCGGATCGTCGCGAAGTTCGTCAACATACCGCCCTGCCAGCGGTCGGTAACGTAAGGCATTTTCAGACGACGCGCTTCTTCCGAAACGATCTCCTGCGCCTGTTTCTTCGTGGCCACAAACATCACTTTCCGGCCCGAGCGAACGATACCTTTGATAGCGTTCGAAGCCTCTTCCAGCGCGGCTACTGTTTTGTTGAGGTCAATAATGTGGATGCCGTTCTTCTCCATGAAGATGTACGGAGCCATCCGGGGGTCCCACTTACGCGTAAGGTGGCCAAAGTGCACACCAGCGTCGAGGAGGTCTTTATATTCGATTTGTGCCATTTCCGTTAAGAAAAATGAGTTTTTAAAAGTACGCAGCACCACCCGTCGGCATCATCTAAGGGCAGTCTGGACGAGATAAAGTTTCCAGTTGGTTTGGCCTGCGTTTTCCTTGTCAATACAAGTGAAAGCCACAACCGAAACAACCGTAAACTGATATTAGCGTTTCGAGAACTGGAACCGACGACGTGCTTTCCGGCGACCGTATTTCTTACGCTCAACCATGCGCGAGTCACGCGTCAGGAAGCCTTCTTTCTTGAGGGCAGGACGGAAGTCACCGTTCAGTTCAACCAACGCACGAGCAATTGCCATGCGAGTAGCTTCAGCCTGACCCGATACACCACCACCACGAACGTTTACTTTTACGTCGTAGCCGCCAACACCGTTAACGGTTGAGAAAGGCTGGTTCAAGATAATTTGCAGTACTTCGGTAGGGAAATATTGTTTGTAATCTTTCCCGTTTACCGAGATGGCTCCGCTGCCCGCCGACAGATAAACGCGGGAGATGGCAGTTTTACGGCGGCCAATGGTGTTAATACGATCCATTATGACTTAGAATTTAACTGCTTTAGGTTGCTGAGCCTCGTGCGGATGTTGATCACCAGCGTAAACGTACAGATTCGTGTACAACCGACGACCAAGCCGATTTTTCGGCAACATGCCTTTTACGGCGTGTTCGATGATGCGCTCGGGGTGCTTTTCCAGCAACAACCGGGGCGTAGCGAACCGTTGACCACCCGGATAACCCGTGTGGCGGACATAAACTTTGTCGGTCAACTTCGAGCCGGTCAGGCGAACCTTATCGGCATTGATGACGATCACGTTATCCCCGCAGTCAACGTGTGGCGTAAAGTTGGTTTTGTGTTTGCCGCGGATCAGACGTGCGATTTGACTGGCCAACCGACCAAGCACTTCGCCCTGAGCGTCAACCACAATCCACTCCTTTTGCGCCGTTTCTTTGTTGGCAGAGATGGTTTTGTAACTGAGCGTATTCACTGTTATGGAGACTAATTAATTGATTTCTAAAACGTTGCTTAAATAAAAAGCACTCCCGCTTCGAAACGGGAGTGCAAATATAGGCGTTATCTTGCTGAAAAACAAGGTCCTGCCGATTTTTCCTTCTTAGCGTAGTTTCAGCGTTGCCAAAGCCAGTACGGCCAGAATGATTCCGACAATCCAGAAACGGGTTACTAATTTGGCTTCGTGGTACCCTTTCTTCTGAAAATGGTGATGCAGGGGCGACATGAGAAATACGCGTCTACCCTCTCCGTACTTACGCTTGGTGTATTTGAAATAGCTGACCTGTATGATGACCGATAGATTTTCGATCAGGAAAATTCCGCAGACGAGAGGAATCATTAGCTCTTTACGGATCGCCAGAAACAGTACGGCAATAACACCACCAATCATTAAGCTGCCGGTATCGCCCATAAACACCTGCGCCGGGTACGAATTGTACCAGAGAAAGCCCACGCAGGCTCCCACAAAAGCCGCGCAGAAAACGACCAACTCACCCGAATTGGGAATGAACATGATCGTTAAGTACTGCGATGCAATCTTGTTGCTCGATAGCCAGGCCAATATCGCTAAGGTTATTCCTATGACAACCGATGTACCAGCTGCCAACCCATCAATCCCATCTGTAATATTAGCACCGTTCGAGACAGCCGTAATGATAAAGATACACACTAATACATAGACAATCCAGGTGTAACTATCAGGTAATAAGCCAAACAACAGCGAGCTGTAATCGAAGTCAATGTTCTTGACAAACGGAACTGTTGTCAGCGTGGACTTTATATCGGTGTATACATCGGGGACGGCGGATGTATTCAGCAAACGCGGAGCGTACTTACGAATTTTAACGTACTGGTTGAAATAGAGCGTCAGGCCGACAATCAATCCTAATCCGATTTGCCCGACCACTTTAAATCTGCCTTCTAGTCCTTCTTTATTCTTTTTGAAGACTTTGATGTAATCATCCAAAAAGCCGATCAGTCCCGTCCATACGGTTGAAACCAAGGCGAGTACGATATAAACGTTTGACAACTTGGCAAAGAGCAGGGCGGGGATCAGCAACGACGCCAGGATGATAAAACCACCCATTGTTGGGGTTCCGCGCTTCTGCATTTGTCCTTCCAACCCAAGGTCCCGAATGGATTCACCGATCTGAAGATTTCGCAGTATGTCGATAATACGACGACCAAAGACAGCCGCAATCAGAAGCGAGGTGATGACAGCACCGAGTGCCCGGAACGAAATATATTGGAAAACCCCGGCGCCAGGGAAGTTGTAGCGTTCGTCAAGAAAATGAAAGAGGTAATAAAGCATAAAGTGTGATGACCGGGCCGCCGGTGCGGTGAATGAGCGATTGGGCGATTGAGTGAATAAAAATAAGCGTCAGCTATTCACTCAATCGCTCAATCGCTTAGTCACAATTAGATTACACGCCAAAGTTACTGATTTCCGCGTTCCGAGAAAGTCTCCCGCAATACGGCCCGGTCATCAAAATCGTACTTAACGCCCTTAATTTCCTGATAGGTCTCGTGACCTTTGCCCGCTACCAGAATAATGTCGTGTGGGCCAGCCAATGAAACAGCTCGCCGGATGGCTTCGTGACGATCTTCAATCGTTACCGTTTTTTTGACATCAACGGGAGAAACACCAGCCTGCATTTGCTCCAAGATCGCCATCGGATCTTCATTGCGCGGATTGTCGGAGGTAAGAATAACCCGGTTGCTGAACCGACAGGCAATATCAGCCATAACGGGTCGCTTGGCGGCATCGCGATTGCCCCCACACCCCACAACGGTTATCACCTGCGGTAAATAGCCCTGTTCGTTAGCCTGACGCAGTCCGTTGATCGTTTCCAGCACATTTTGCAAGGCATCGGGCGTGTGAGCGTAATCGACGATACCAACAATCTTGTCGTCGGAAATAACCTGCTCAAAACGGCCCGGCGGTGGTGTAATACCCGATAACAACGTAAGCACTTCGTCGGCATCTTCGCCTAACAGGATCGCTGCACCATAAACGCTCAGTAGGTTATAGGCATTAAATCGACCAATGAGCTTAAACCATACCTCTTTGTCGTTGACCAGCATGTTTAGCCCAAACAGGCTATCGGCCAGAATTTTACCTTTGAAACTGGCAAGCGTCTGTAACGAGTAGGTTTCTTTTTGGGCAGCCGTATTCTGGAGCATAACCAGTCCTCGCTTATCGTCTACATTGGTCAGTGCAAACGCCGTGGCAGGAAGCTGGTCGAAAAAGCCTTTTTTTGCCCGAATATAATTGTCGAAGGTACCGTGAAAGTCGAGGTGATCGTGGGTAATGTTCGTAAAGATCCCACCCGCAAAGGTTAGGCCGGCAATGCGCTCCTGCACGACCGAATGTGAGCTTACCTCCATGAACACATGCGTGCAACCGTTGGCCAGCATCTGCGTCAACAACTGGTTGATGGTGATCACATCGGGGGTAGTATGCGTGGCCGGAATGATCTGATCGTCAATCTGGTTCTGAACCGTCGACAGCAGCCCACACCGGTAGCCTAATCCACGAAAGAGCCGGAATAGCAGGGTAGCCACAGACGTTTTACCATTGGTTCCTGTTACGCCCACCAATTTGA
The DNA here is from genome assembly GCF_021233055.1 of Spirosoma oryzicola. Classification (NCBI taxonomy): domain Bacteria; kingdom Pseudomonadati; phylum Bacteroidota; class Cytophagia; order Cytophagales; family Cytophagaceae; genus Spirosoma; species Spirosoma oryzicola. The sequence goes on from NZ_CP089538.1 coordinate 5,179,849, forward strand.
GTTTCCGCGATGGTTGATCATAGAAATTGGCGGCTACCAATCCCATCGACCGGGCGGAATCCAGCACCCCTACGTAGGCAACCTGCGGATTAATGTCATCCGGAAGTTCTTCGCACAAAATCGCTGCGGCTCCCTGACGAACGGCGGTTGCGATAAAATTGTGGCCGTCGGTAACGGTTCCGCGCACGGCCACGAACAAACTACCCGGACCAACCTTGCGGGAGTCCATGGTGATACCGGTAATCTCGGTTTCCATACTGCCCGAAGTCGCCAGCAGGGATACTTTATAGAAAAGGTCTTTAAGCTGCATATAGATGGAACGAGTCTCATACCCGTCTTGCGATTGCAAAAAAACGGATTGAGACTCGTTCTACCTAATTTTCGGGAAGACGACCTGTATTGTCAGGAATCAGTAAAACGCGTGATAGGCTGCTAAGTGAGTGGTGTCGGCGGGGCCGCCCGCGCGGTTCTCAAAAACCGACACCACCAGAGAAGAATATTAGAGTAGGCAAATCCAATAGTTCGGACAATATAGGAAGACGACCGGGCCGTACTTTAGCCCATTTTCAGTGTAATCACCTTCGAACTTACTTCGTCAGCCCCTGCTCCGGGCGTAATGGATTGCTCTTTAACCTTCCCGTGTCCTTCGATAACGACTCTGAAGCCACGATTTTCCAGCAGATACACAGCATCACGCAAGGTTAGCCCGCGCACATCAGGAACCTGGCCGGGCCGGGTTGGACGCGATTTCCAGCGACCATTCTTCGTCACCTCTACCCAGCCTTCCGTAGCGGGTTCGTTCTTGATGTTCAGCGTTCCGTCTATGGTATGCAGGTCATCGGCGTATCCGGCCAGCAATCCGGTTGTTGAACGTGGTTGCGACGCCTTCGCGCGAATCGGGGCATGCATCCGAATATCGTAGGCAACAATCCGGTCGGCTACCTCTTTGAAAACAGGAGCGGCCACAGCACCCGCATAAAGCAAGTCAATGTTGTCGCCCTGCGGTGTATCGACAACCGTGATCATGCTGTATTTGGGTTTATCAGCCGGAAAATAGCCGATAAATGACGTATAATATTTTCCGACCTGGTACCGACCGTTGATAATTTTTTGAGCTGTACCCGTTTTACCCGCAATCGCGTAATTAGGATTATTGATATGTTTGGCAGTCCCGTGCTCCACAACGCCCCGTAATAGTTCCTGCGCTTTGCGGGCGGTTTGTGGGGAACAGATTGGCTCTGGCAATACATAAGGAGCATTGTCCTCGATAACTTCATCGGCCAGTTTAACCTGCTTGACAATCATTGGTCTTACCCATTTACCGCCGTTAGCCACGGCGTTATAAAATGCCAGCATTTGCAAGGGCGTAATCTGCATTTCGTATCCGTACGACATGGAGGTGAGTGACACCTTACTCCAGCCTTTCATGTCGGGGTTACGAACAATTGGATTGGCTTCGCCTTTCATGTGAATGCCCGTTGGCTTGTCCAGATGAAAGCGACGCAGGTATTCGCAGTAGCGGTCGGCCCGGCTGTAGAAATAGCTTTTCATAAGCAGGTGCGTGCCGACATTCGACGATTTTTCGAAAACCTCGCGGGCCGTAATCGTTCCTTTTCCGTGCCGGGAAGCATCGTGAATGTTAAGACCGTTGTAGCGCGCTGACCCATTTCCCGTAGCCACCAGTTGGTTAAGCGAAATGGCTTTCTCTTCCATCAGGGCCATCATCGTGGCTAACTTAAACGTAGAACCTGGATCGGTACGTCCTGCTAAGGCATGGTTGAAGTTCTCGACGTATCGATTCCCTTGTTTTGTCAGATTGGCCATCGCCCGAATTTCACCCGTGGCTACCTCCATCACGATGACGCTTCCTTTGGCCGCGTTGTATTTCTCAAGTGCCGAGTGCAAAGCCGTTTCGGCCATATCCTGATAGTTGACGTCGATGGTGGTGTACAGATCCATACCGGGTTCGGGCTTCATCTCTGGTCCATCGTCAACGGGTTTGCGAACGCCCCCCGATAGCACCTCGACCAGCCCAACGGCGTTTTTACCCGCCAGCGCCGGTTGAAAACTAGCTTCCAGTCCCATCAGACCGCGCCCGGTTCGAGCGTCAAGATTGCCGATTGTCCGCTCTGCCATGCGCCCGAACGGATGGTATCGATCGTAGTAGGGCCGCAACACCCCGCCCCGAGCCGCCACTTTCGGCGTTGAGCGGAAGAATGGCCACTTTAGCATGTATTGCCGTTCCTGAAACGTAACACGCCGACGATTCAGCAGTACATACCGGCGTTTACGAGCGCGGGCATCGCTGACCAGATCCGTATAATCCCTGGCCGAACGGTCGCCATAAATGCGAGAAAGCAGCAGACCCAATGAATCTTTCTTTTTCTCGAAATAATCGGGCTTGGCCATCGTCGGATCAAGGCCAACCACGTAGCTCGGTAATGACGTTGCCAGCAAACTGCCGTCGGTGGCGTAAATATTGCCGCGCATAGCCCGGATGGTATCGCGCTGGATAAGCGTTGCCGCTACGCGATCACGCCAGAATTTTCCTTTGAACGTTTGAAAATACTGCACGTACACAAGCCGAAACACGACACTCATCGCCAGGACGATAACAATGTAGAAGACGTGATTAGCCCGCTGAATGATGTCCTGTTTAATGTTCATCGCTTTTGACAACTACTTTGTGGGGTGGGTTCTGGCTATCCGTCAATCCTAGCGCGGCCATGCGTTTGCTAAGCTCAGACTGTTTGCCACTTTTCATAAAATCAGCCTGCAAAACGGTATACTGCGACCGGAGTTCATCGACCTGCGTTTTGGTCCGCTGAATCCGACGCACCAGCCGTTCGGCATTGTGGTTTAACCCAATGTAAATAACGAGCAGAAATGTGACCCACAGAATGCGGTCGATGTGCCGAATAGGCCAGGCATTGTCTTCACCGAACAGCCGGTCCAGTCCAATAAAGTCATTCAGCCACGAGGCAATCCAGAGCCTGCGCCGTTGCTTTTTCTGCTTAGCCCCCTGCTCGGGTTGACGAAATGTATTTTTAGCCATGATAGGTCGGGATTCCTGTGCACAAAGTAACAAAAAACGTCCGGCCACTGGTAGCCTATAAATAAGAAACGATGGCCCCCTCTTGAGAAAGAGCCATCGCTTCCAGCAAACATAACTAGCTTACTTTATTCTTTCCAGCGCCACTCGTTGGCAATCTGCAACGGCGTTCTGAGACCCTGAGCGACCAGATAATCACGCGTTTGCGTATCGGTCTGGCGACGGGTTGGAATGTCGTCGGCATCGGCAAGTGCAAAGAGCAGCATGGTTGAATACCGAACCGTATTTTTTAGCTGATCGGCATCGACCAGGTTGATCCGGTCGCAGTTGGCGTGGTAGCAATCCAGCACTTCGCGCGAAAGATGACCGTTCATGCCAACCACGGGAACGCCTTCGAGCATAAAGGGCTGATGATCGGAATGCAGCCCAGCCTGATTTTGCATCTGGTTGGCAAACGCCGGTTCTGCCCGTTTCATGGTTTCACCGACGGTGCTCAAAAACGGAACGATATCGGAGCGGCCGAAGGCATTCAGCCCCGTTGGGTCGTTGGTCATGTCCAGGTTCAACATGTAGCGAACCTTATCGAGTTGTCCTTTCTTTTTCAGATTTTCAACCATCGCCCGCGAACCAAGCAAGCCCTGCTCCTCGCCCATAAACAGGACAAACTCAATTGTCCGCTTTGGTTTTAGTTTCAATGCCTTGAACGTCCGGGCGATATCCATAACGGCAAACGAACCAATCCCGTTGTCAATCGCCCCGGTTGCCAGATCCCAGGAATCCAGATGCCCACCGACGATGATTTTCTCATCGGGGTACTTCGAGCCTTTCAAGGTAGCAATCACGTTACGCGCCCGAATTTTCCGGCTCGTATTCGCCATGTCGATTATCGCGTGCAAAGGACTCATTTCTTCCTGCATCCACGCCCGCAAAGCCTGCCCACTTTCGTAGGAGATACACACCGACGGAATGGGGATCAGCTTGCCCGTAACCGATGCTGTACCCGTCAGCAGTACATTGCCCGGTACGAGGTTGACCATGATGACACCCGCAGCACCGTATTGAATGGCCAGGGCCGTTTTCTCAGAACGATGCAGATTTCGAGCGCCTTTCGTTGGTGCCGCCAAACCAATGTTGACAAGCGCCACTTTACCTTTCAGCTTATCTTTCAAAGCCGCAAAATCGCCCTCGAGTCCGTTGCCGACATCGATGATTTCGCCTTTTACGTGCGCATCCACCGGCGAATGAGCCAGCGATACCACCTGTAGTTCACGAAAATTATCACTGCGATTGGGCACAACCGACAGCGTAACCGTGTCGCGCGTCCAGGCTTCCACCTCAAAAGGCTCGTACTGAACGTCTTTGAACCCATACGACGACAGTAGATCAAAGGCGTAGGTTTCGGCGCGGGTTCCGTTTGGGCTGCCCGTCAGCCGGTGTCCTACCTGCTTCGTTGCGTCGGAGAGTGTTTCGAAAGCCCGGCTATGTTGCACAACCTCCTCATTGATCCTGAGAAAGGCTTTTTCGAGCGAAATTGAGTTGAACGTAAAAGCGGCCAGCAAACCGGCGGTACCGAAACAAAAGAAGACGAACCGAAAAGAAGATACGTAAAGAGTTCGGTGCATAAAGGCGTGTTTAATTCTTCGCTAAATATACAAAAAAGGTCGCTGATTATGGGACTAAAAAGGTAGACACCCTATCTACTAAAAGCGTTCGTTTTAAGACCTAAACTATTTTTACGGTGACAGGTGCGTCATTTATTATTGTTCGGGCGTTTGGTGCTTCATCGGTTTCAGGTAAACCGTTTGCCGACCAGCTAACCAAACCGGATCAATACCAGTCAGACCAAAGACGCGATCCCAACTCCGCTCGAAGCAGTGAGCCGCATCAGGAAACGTAATCGAAACGGCCAGCGCGCGTTCGTAAAAAGACAAAGGGTGCCGTACAATAGCTTCCCGGTGAATAGCGAACTGCGCACCGAGCACAAAGGTGTACAGGTCTGGTCCATCGGTATCAAACAAAGCCCGGTGAAAGCCGCGCAGGTCAAGACCGCGTCCGTCTTCGTTTTTACTCCACGGTTGAAAGAGCCGCTCCCCCCGGTTGTCGTCCGTATCGATTAAGTGCCCTAACCAGCGAAACGGCATTTGAACCGGATCGCCAATGGTATCAGGCTGTCCGGAAAAGGATCGCATCGTTTTTTTGAAGTCGTACGCATGGTCAAACGGCTTTCCCTGACAAAATACGGTCCATTGGGCTAGCGAATCGTAGCGGCTGACGATGTGATGCAAGTACGTATGCGCTTCCCGCCCAATGTTAGGAAGTGGAATAGCCCCCGCTCCCGCCGAATGATCCGCGCTTTTGTCGTAAACAGTCATGCGAAGCTGCGCAGGCAGATTACGGAGCCAGTTCAGGTTTTCGGTATAGCGGGCAACAACGAGTTCGAGTGGTAGCACAGAATCCAATAGCGTTTGCAGAATTACGGCAAAGAAACCGGGTTTGCGCCGTTAATCCTTTATTTTCTCGACGGTCAGTCTGTAAACCTTTATTTTTACAAGCCAGCTCCAGAAACGAACTATGAAACGAACGTGTTTTACGTTTATAACCACACTCACGCTGTACAGCATGACGCAAGCACAACCCCTTACGGCTCCCAAAGCCGCTATCAAACCGAAAGAACTGATTACCAACGGTCACAAGCGGACTGATAATTATTACTACCTCAACGAGCGCGAAAACCCGGAGGTCATCAAATACCTCAACGCCGAAAATGCCTACCTCGAACAGGTACTCGCTCCGGTCAAAGGCTTACAGGATAAGCTCTTCGAGGAAATGAAGGGCCGGATCAAGCAACAGGACGAATCGGTTCCATACAAAGAAGGACCCTACTATTATTACACGCGCTACATAACCGGGGGCGAATATCCAATCTACTGCCGCAAAAAAGGCTCGCTGGAAGGTGCCGAAGAAATTATGTTCGACGGCAATGCCCTGGCGAAAGGCCACAACTATTATCAGCTTGGTGGCTATGAGGTATCAGACAATGACGAGCTGGCCATTTTTGCCGAAGATACTGTTAGTCGCCGGTTGTACACGCTGCGCATCAAGAACCTGAAAACGGGTCAGGTTTATCCCGAAACCATTGCGGACACGGAAGCGGGAAGTTTTGCCTGGGCTACGGATAACAAGACGCTTTTTTACATCAAGAAAGATCCGCAAACTTTACTCGGCTATCAGGTATACCGCCACGTGTTAGGTACCGATCCAAAGACCGATGTGCTGGTGTACGAGGAAGAAGACAACCAGTTTTACATGGGCCTGGGCCGGTCGAAGTCGAAAAAATACATCACGATTGGTTCGGACCATAACGGTGTATCAACGGAATACCGGCTACTCGAAGCTAGCCAGCCGATGGGTACGTTCAAATCGTTTCTGCCCCGCGAGAAAGGCCACGAGTACGAGATTGTCCATTACAAAGATAAGTTCTACGTTCGTACGAACTGGAAAGCCGAAAACTTCCGCCTGATGGAAGTACCCGAAGGCAAGACCACCGACCGTACCGCCTGGAAAGAAGTGATTCCTCATCGCCCGGACGTGTATCTGGCCGACATTGACGTATTTGCCAATCACCTCGTATTGGGCGAACGCAAAGCGGGCTTGACCAACATTCGGGTAATCAATCAGAAGACGAAAACCGACGAGTATCTCGACTTTGGCGAACCGGCCTACGTAGCGGGCATCGGCTACAACCCTGATTTCAACACCAACGTGTTGCGGTACAGCTACGCATCGCTGACAACGCCCAACTCGACTTTTGATTACAACATGGACACCCACGACAAAACGTTGCTCAAACAACAGGAAGTGCTGGGTGGCTTTGACAAAAATAATTACGTATCGGAACGGTTCTACGTCACCGCCCGCGATGGTGCGCAAGTGCCGGTTTCGCTGGTGTACCGCAAAGGCACAAAGAAAGACGGTTCGGCTCCGCTGCTTCAATATTCGTACGGATCGTATGGCTACTCGACCGATCCCGGATTTAGCTCTACGCGGTTGAGTCTGCTCGACCGGGGCTTTATCTACGCCATTGCGCACATCCGGGGTGGGCAGGAAATGGGCCGTCGGTGGTACGAAGATGGAAAGATGCTGAAAAAGAAAAACACCTTCAACGACTTCGTAGATGTATCCGAATACCTCATCAAAAACAAGTACACCAGCGCCGACAAGTTGTTTGCCATGGGTGGCAGCGCGGGTGGTTTACTGATGGGTGCCGTAATTAATCAGGCTCCACAACTGTACCGGGGCGTTGTGGCAGCGGTACCGTTCGTCGATGTTGTGACCACGATGCTCGACGAAAGTATTCCGCTCACGACGGGCGAGTTTGAGGAATGGGGCAATCCGAAACAGCCGGTTTATTACGATTACATGCTGTCGTATTCGCCTTACGACAACGTCGAGAAAAAAGCGTACCCGAACCTACTCGTAACTACGGGTCTGCACGATTCGCAGGTGCAATACTGGGAACCCGCCAAGTGGGTCGCGAAACTCAGAACGTTGAAAACGGATAACAACCAATTGCTGCTGCACACCAACATGGAAGCGGGGCACGGTGGCGCATCGGGACGATTCCAGGCATTGAAAGAAATTGCTCTGGAGTTTGCTTTTATGCTCAATCTGGTTGGCGAAAAACAATAAGCCCGTTCTTTAATCGAACGCCCTCTGCAAACGAATTTTTCCGTTTCAGAGGGCGTTTCCCGTTATATGTCATCAAACCAGCCCCAGGTCGTTCGTATTCCGACGCTTAGCAAAGACAACCCGTCTTTATCGAAAAATCAGAAAGAATTTAACCGGCTGACGGCGAAAATAGGTGAGCTAGAGGACGAGCTGAGCCAATTCCGCGCGCAGGCAACGACCATCCAGCAACGAATTTACACCGAATACGAACCGCTGTTGCGGGAGTACAATGGGCATAAAGCAACCCTTGTGCGAGTTTTCGACCGCGCTTATGAACGTCCCGAAGCGACCAAGAACGAAAAGAAAAAACTGGCCGACCTGATCGTCAATCTAGCGTATGATCTGATCAGCGAACACGGCATGGACGATCTCAAGCCGATTTTCGACAAGTATGACCCCGACGGATTTGACACCACCGATGCAGAGGCCGACCAACAGGTTTCGGAAGCGATGAAAGAAATGGTTAGCTCGTTGTATGGCATTACCTTCGACGATCAGATTGATGTCAGCACCAGAGAGAAATTCATGGCTTATCTGGACGAACAGTTGCAAGCGCGTCAGGGCGCTGACCAGCAACGTCAGCAGGATAAGGCAGACAAGCGGGCTAAAAGACCAAAGTCGGCGAAGCAGCAGGAGCGCGAAGCTAAAAAGCAGCTTGACGCACGTAACATCACCAAGGCCGTGCGGACGCTTTACATGGATCTGGTGAAAGCCTTCCACCCCGACCGCGAACCCGATGAATCCGAGAAAATCCGGAAAACCGAGATCATGCAACGGGTGACCGAAGCATACGAAAAAAGTGATCTCTTGGCGCTTCTTCGCCTGCAACTCGAATTCAACCGGATCGATCAGCAGCACCTCGAATCGCTGGCCGACGAACAGTTGCGCTACTACAACAAGATTCTGAAACAACAGGCCGACGAGCTAAGTAGTGAGCTGTTTGATCTGCAAAGTCAATTAGCGTCGATGCTGGGAAAACCGTTCTCGGTAGTTCGGTCGCTCATTGGCCTGGAGATGAGTTTCAACAACAGCATCCGCGATCTAAAGAAAAGCGTTAAAGAAGCGAAAAAGGACGTGAAAGACCTTTCCGATCCGGCTATTCTGAAAGTGTGGCTGAGATCCTATCAGATTCAGTAAGCTGTTTTCATTACTTACTAAGCACGATTGTCCAGTCGGCTCCGCTGAACACTTTGTACTTATCCGAAAAATTCCCCTGGTTGACAGCTACCGAAAAATTGAGCAGGCTGTTAACATACGCGACGTCATCACCAACAGCCGCTTCCCCGAAGGTGTTGACCATCCGAACCGCTTTGTCGTAGATTGTCTTGTTCTGGTGCAGAATCTTGACACGTACGCTATCGCCCGATTTAACGCCCAGTTTTTCCAGCATAGCTTTCGGTATGTTGGTCCAGACGTTACCGTACTGAACATCCAAAATCGGAATATTGCCTTGTAGTACGCCGTTTGCGTAGTCAGCTTTTTGGTACGGTAAGCTCACTACGGTGCGACGAACGGTATTTCCTACTTGCTGAAAGGTAATGGTGCGGGAGGCTAGGCGAGCCGCCGTGTAAGCGTACACGTCGCGCCCATGAAACGTATAGGATTCGTTTGAATTCTTAAGCCGGTTGACAGCCTCATCAATCTCCCGAACCTCCTGAATACCCAGTTTCTCCGCGATCAAGGTTAGTGTTCCGTTGTCGGGCGTGACGATGTAATGGCCTGTTTTCGTCAGTAGGACAACCGAATGGCGGTCGGTGCCAACGCCGGGATCGCAGACCGAGACAAACACCGTTCCTGCCGGGTAGTACGGAACGGTCTGGTACAGTCGATAAGCCGCTTCCCAAATGTCATAAGCCGGAATCTCGTGGGTCAGATCAAACAGCTTTAGGTTCGGTGACACACCCATAGCGACGCCCTTCATTGCCGACACCGCGCCGTCTTTCAGGCCAAAATCAGATTGAAAAACAACAATGCCATTTTGGGCGAACGCTAGTTGCTGGTAACCCAGAAGAAGCAGAACTAAGAATTTGTACAGTGTTTTCATGGTGGGTAGTCATACAATAAGAAAACAAATATACAGTACTGACATCTTTCTGTTTAACGCGATGACCTTACTTAAATAAAGTCCTGTCGGCCTTATTTTCCCGAGCGTCTAGTCATCACAAAAACAAACCCGCCAGCAACCTAAGTCACTGACGGGAAAATGAGTAATCGAATACGAAGAAAAATTATGCACCTACTGCCACCGGACGAGCGACGGGTACCGAAACGCTGGCTGAGCGACGCCCTGCATGAACGAGCGAATAAATGAACACCATGCCAAAGCCGACCATCAACATAATGTGCAGAAAAAACATGCGAAAATCGTTGACGTAAAAGGCAAGAACCAGACCGCCGACGAAATACAGAGCAAGTCCACCCTCGGCCAGCGTCAGCCAGCTGAGTTTTCGACTGACGTACTTGTTCGCATCCCAACTGTCCTTTGCCGTTGTCACGTTGAATTTTGGGGTTCGAACAAACGGTGTCTTACGACCAATGTAGCCTTCGATAACGGCGATTGTATTGTGCAACGACAAGCCCATCATCAACGACGAGTACATGGGGAAATACCAGGCCAGCTTCGCTTTGTTTTTTTGTCCCAACAACCAGAACGGTATTCCGTAGAACGTTATCAAAATTAACAAGTTGCCTTGAAACAGATTGATTATACGAAATATGTACTCCCATTCCGGGTGGCGATGGCGTATGTAAATAAGCGGCACGCTCATAACGCCGAGTAATAGCACGAGTATAAATGTTGCACTGCTAAAGAGGTGAAAAAACGCGTGAAGTTTCATCGCGAAGGACGTATTCGGTGACCTCAATACTTTGACGAAAAGCTTACGGGCGCACTCAGCGGCTCCCTTCATCCAGCGGTACTGCTGCGATTTTAGCGCATTCATCGCTACGGGTAACTCTGCCGGAGAGCCTACGTCTTCGCGGTAAACAAATTTCCAGCCGCGCAACTGAGCCCGGTAGCTTAAGTCCAAATCTTCGGTCAGCGTATCGCTTTGCCAGCCACCCGCATCGGCGATGGCTACTTTCCGCCAGACGCCCCCCGTTCCATTGAAGTTAGCCAGAAAACCAGCCGCGTATCGTCCGCTTTGTTCAATGGTAAAGTGTGCATTCAGTCCAAACGCCTGTAACTGGGTCATAAGCGAAAAGTCTTCGTTCAGATGCTCCCAGCGAGTTTGAACGATCGCTACTTTAGGATCGCTGAAATGCGGTACTGTTTTCAGCAAAAAATTAGGATCGGGCACAAAGTCCGCGTCGAAGATCGCGATGAACTCGCCTTTCGCAAACTCTAGTCCGTATGCCAGCGCTCCCGCTTTAAAGCCCTTACGCACCGGACGCCGGACGTGTTCAATGTCAAATCCCTGGCTCTGGTACTCATTTACCTTAGCCGAAATGATCTGAACGGTCTCATCGGTCGAATCATCCAGTACCTGAATATCGAGTTTGTCTTTGGGATAATTCAATTGCACTACCGCGTCAATCAATCGCTCGATCACGTAGAGTTCGTTGTAAACCGGCAACTGAATCGTAACGCGTGGCAGTGTATCCGAACTGCTGGCCGACAAAACCGCTGCCCGACGCTTTCGCTCAGAACGTAAATAAATGATGATTAGACTTAGCTGGCCGCAGTTATACAGGAATAACAGCATCAAAGCCAGTCCATACAAAAGCAGGACGGTAATTTCCATGTTGGTGAAAAGACAAAATCGTTCTAACGTTAAATTTGCACGCTACTTTTAGTATCTGGGGTAACGGGGTGTTTAAGCAATTAGGTTTTCGATCCGGTAAAATCCACGGAATACCTTACTGCTCATCAAACCTGCGTTACCGTTCATTGACGGCGCATTCACAGGAAATTCCGATCAATCAGCATCGAAGAGAACAAGCGCTTTCCGCTTTTGTTGCCAATTTTGAGCGTAGGCGAATTGTATCCTCTACCGGTACCGAAAAGCAGCCGGGCTGACCGTACCGACTACCTTGCATTTATGCGGCTGATTGTTGCAAGTTGCTCCGCTCATTTACCATCGAAGCCATGATGGAAATTTCAAGTAAAATGTTCTATACTTGGCCTATGGAAATATCCTTTATTGGCGCAGGTAATCTAGCATGGCATCTCGCTCCGGCTCTCGAAAATGCGGGCCATCACATCAACGAGGTTTACAGTCGGCAACTTCAGCACAGCCGACAACTAATCAGCAATCTCTACGACGCGCAGACGCATTCCGACCTCAACTTCGCCGATAGCCCCTCTCAACTGTTTGTTTTGGCCGTCCCCGACGACGCGCTCGAAACGGTTTGTTCCCGCTTGGTTTTGCCCGAAAAGGCCATTCTTGTTCACACATCGGGCAACCAATCCCTTAGCGTGCTGGAAAACTGGATGACCATCTACAGCGACATCCCCGTGCAAACTGGCGTCTTTTACGGCTTACAAACCTTCACCAAAGGCCAGCCGTTTATGGACTTCAGAGGAGTGCCCCTCTGCATTGAAGCAACAGATAAAGAAACGGAAGATGTACTGGTCCGATTAGGGCAGGAGCTAAGCGACATTGTGTACATTATCACATCTGCCGAACGTAGAGCCCTGCACGTTGCCGCTGTATTTGCCTGCAACTTCACGAATCACTTACTGGCTATCGCCCACGATCTGACGACGACCAACGGACTGGAATTTGATTTACTACAGCCTATCATTCGCGAAACCATTCGAAAAGGACTGGCCGTTGAAAACCCAGCTACGGTACAGACCGGGCCCGCCCGCCGAGGGGATCTGACAACGATTGAAAGTCATTTGTCGTGGTTAGCAATACATCCCCAACTAGCTGAAATCTACCAGCTGATGACCCAAAGTATTAAGCAACAGTATAGCTAATCATTGCTAGTCTACTTATTCTAAGCCATGGAAACCTATTGATTTACAGAAACAGGACTATATCAACTACTTGTATCAAATAAATCAATTCTATAATTTTACACTACTATTCAACGATCTCTCATTCTTCTATCCTTGCTTCGTGCGTATCAATCAAAAGTTGGTAAGCTAATAGTTTATATACCAACGGATTATTCTTAATTAATTTTACTATAGGTGAACTTTACAGGGTTCTATTTTATTTATTGATCGGTATGGGTTCGTTAAAGCGATTAGAGGAAACGTCAGTTTCTAAAAGTACCGAGCGGCTTGCGTTGTACGAGAAGTACGGTGCGATGGCTTACGGTGTTATCCTGCAAATAATTCCGCAGCCTGAGCTTGCCCAGCAGGTTATGGTCGATTTGTTTGCGTCACCACAACTTGAGCAATGTATTAAAGCACCCACGAGTCCGGGCTGCAACATTGTTCGGCTCGCCCGTTCGAAAGCACTGGAAGCCAATTTGAGGGCAACCTCTTCCGCTCCTCTTTCCGAACCACCACAAAGCAAGGATGACAACGCAGCAAGCCTTGTTTTTGATCTGTCATTCCGCCAGGGATACCCATTGAGGACGGTAGCTGAACGTTTACAAATGCCTTATGCAGATGTAATGAAGTCTATTCGTAATTATTTTAAGTATCTTCGTACATCATAACTGTACTCACATTGAAGAACTATCAATATTTAACGGATGGCATTCTGGAGTCCTATCTGTTAGGCTTAGCTTCTGACGATGAGAAACAGGAGGTAGAACGCTTGTTGACTACTGATCCGGACATTTTATCTCAGTTAGAAGAATTGGAGACAGAGATGGAGCAGCATTTTATGAGTAACGCTGTACCTCCCCCGCCAGCCCTCAGAACGGCCATTTTTGAGCAGATCAATAAAACCGAGCTAAAAAAGCGCGAGCAGGAAGACTATACCCGTTTCAAACGCAGACCCGTAGAGGAAGAGCCCGCCAAGCCAAACTACATCGACGTAGAAGTAGACGATACCCATATCCGGGTGCACAAATACTGGCGGCCTGCTTTCATCGCGGTCTTTGTTCTATCAAAGATTTTTCTCATTCTCGGTCTGTATTATTACTTCAAAACAAATAGCCTGGAACAGGAAATTACCCGGCTTAAAGCTGCTACGGAACAGACGACTCCCGTATCGCCCGGACGAACACCCTAGCTTTTCGCCATTATATTAATTGACGACAAAATGGTCTATGTCTTTACGATGTGCCATTTTGTCGTCAATTTTATATCCATGAAGCAAACCATTCTTTCTTGTTTAGCCTATTTCACGGTCGCGTTTTCGACATTTGCTCAGTGGCAACCCCAATTGGTACAAACGGATGCCAGTTTCCGGGCGGTGAGCGTAGCCAGTCCTGACATTGCCTGGATCGGCGGAACCAAAGGAACCTTTGTTCGTACCACAGACGGCGGAAAAACCTGGCAAACCGGTACCGTTTCCGACGCACAAGCCTGTGACTTTCGCGATGTGCAGGCCGTTGACGAGCAAACTGCTTACCTGATGAGCGCTGGCCCTGCCGAGAAAGGCCAGGCCCGGATCTATAAAACGACCAACGGTGGCCAAACCTGGTCGCTGCTGTACCAGACGCAGCAACAAGGCGTTTTTTTCGACGGTATCGACTTTTGGGACAAGCAGCATGGCATTGTGCTTAGTGATCCTATCGATGGCAAATGGTTTATCCTGACGACCGACGACGGTGGACAAACCTGGAAACAGGTCCCCGCCGGTAACCTGCCCCCAATGCAACCCAACGAGGCCGCCTTTGCCGCTAGTGGAACCAGCCTTATTGTTCAGGGCAAGCGCGATGCCTGGATCGTATCGGGGGGCGGAACAAATGGTCGCGTTTTTCACTCCAAAGATCGAGGTCAGACATGGACTGTTACGAATACACCCCTTCCAGCGGGAGAAGCTACGGGTTTGTTCGGCGCACGTTTTTTCAGCGAGAAGGCCGGAGTCGTAGTTGGCGGTAACTATAAACAGGAACAGCAGCCAGGACCCAATGCGGCTATCACCCGCGACGGAGGACAATCCTGGCAACTCCTGGCACCGACCAACCCACCGGGTCTCAAAGAGGCCGTCGCCCTAATTCCCGGCGACCGTCTGCTCGCGGTTGGTCCTTCGGGCACAAGCTTATCGGCTGACCAAGGTCAAACCTGGCAGAAATTAGATAACGACGGTTTTCACTCGCTTGCCTGCGCTAAAGGGACCTGCTACGCCGTGGGCGCTAAGGGTAAGATAGCCGTGCAACGGTTCAAGTAATTCATTTTAGCCGTTTCCGTCAACCTGTCGGAGCGACTCGTGGTGTCTGGTTCTCAAACCAGACACCACGAGTCGCTCCGACAGGTCTTTTCGTCATATTCTACGGCTCCAATCACGCAGTCATAAGTTGATAAGGTAAGGGAATAAATTGTACCGTATAATTTACATTCCTCTTTAAAATAGGAGTCTGTATCTGTTCGTTATTCAGCCGTACGGACGATCAATTCTCCTCGTTTATGCCTGTGAAAGCGGCTTTATCTTTACCCACTATCTTGCTAAGTGCGGCCTTATCAGGTACCCTGATGGCCCAGACACCGGCTCAGGATACATTCATCTGCAAATACACCGGTGGCAACGTTGGTCCTCAGGTTATTTGCTCAAACGTCAATGCTCCGTCTACCGGCCATGCCGAACGCGTCGTGGACCGTATTCTGAAGCCTATTGGCCTGATGCGTAATTTCAAGGTTATGGAGTGCGCCAATACGGACAACTGTTTTGCGACAGTCGTTAAAGGCCAACGGTTTATTATCTACGATGCCGCTTTTATGCAGGGTATTGAGGAGGAAACCGAGACCGACTGGTCGGCTATCAGTATCATGGCGCACGAAATCGGTCATCACCTACAGGGGCACACCATTGACGGACGGGGTGGCCAACCCCAAAAGGAAATCGAGGCCGACAAATTTTCGGGTTTTGTACTGCACCAACTAGGCGCATCGCTCGATGAAGCAACCGTAGCAGTACGGGCACTCGGTGATGAACACGCCACATCGACGCACCCGGCTAAACCCACTCGCATCGAAGCGATCCGGAAAGGATGGCTGGAAGCAGAAGCGATGTACCCCAAAAGCCGGGTGTTGGTCAAAGCGCCAACGGCTATGGCTCCTAAACCCATCGCGACAAACAGCAATCCGTCGGTAGCCTCCCGCCCGGTCGTTGTACCTAGCACCCCCACCCGCGCGACGGTGGGATGCGTTTCGGGCGACTGCGAAGACGGAAAAGGTACATTCGTGTATCCGACCCGCGAACGGTACGCCGGCGAGTTTGAAGAAGGCGACAAACACGGCGAAGGGGTAGAATACTACGCCGATGGGAAAGTAAAATACAAAGGCAACTTCCGGGACAA
Source organism: Spirosoma oryzicola (assembly GCF_021233055.1). Taxonomy (NCBI): domain Bacteria; kingdom Pseudomonadati; phylum Bacteroidota; class Cytophagia; order Cytophagales; family Cytophagaceae; genus Spirosoma; species Spirosoma oryzicola. Next base: position 5,195,996 of record NZ_CP089538.1, read on the forward strand.
CCTCCGCTCCGACTACGGGGTTTATTTTTACCCGAATGGCGATAAATATGCGGGCTGGTTCCAGAAAAATGTTCCGCACGGCAAAGGCACGTACTACTTCGCCGACGGAGGCCGTTTGGTGGCTACATTTAAGAACGGTCAGCCGGGGCCAGACCGAGTTTTATACAGTGGCAGTAAAGCGGAATAAGAACCACCAGCTACCACCCACTACAAACAAGAAGGACTTGCCACTGGCAAGTCCTTCTTGTTTAAAATGCGAGCATTGTCTTCTCGATAATATCGCAGGCTTCGTGCATCTGGTCCTCACTGATAACCAGCGGTGGCGCGAACCGGATCTTATCACCGTGCGTCGGCTTGGTCAGCAAACCGTTATCTTTTAGCTTTAGACAGATCTCCCAGGCTGTTTCAGCGCCCAGATCAGGCCGTTCGGTAATGACAATCGCGTTGAGTAATCCCTTACCACGAACCGACTTCACCAAATCCGTTTTGTGGCTCAGTGCCGTCATTCGGGCGCGAAAAACTTCGCCCATCGCCTGCGCATTTTCAGCTAGTTTTTCGTCTTCCACCACCTGAAGTGCTTCCATTGTTACGACACAGGCCAGCGGATTGCCCCCGTAGGTGCTACCGTGTTCGCCCGGCTTAATGGTCAGCATCACTTCATCAGATGTCAGTACCGCCGAAACGGGCATCGTTCCGCCCGAAAGTGCTTTGCCCAGCACGAGTACATCCGGCTTCACTTCTTCGTGATCGCAGGCCACGCGTTTACCCGTACGACCGATACCCGTTTGAACCTCATCGGCAATGAACAGAACATTGTATTTCGTGCATAATTTACGAACACCACGCAAGTAGCCTTCGTGGGGAACAACCACGCCCGCTTCGCCCTGAATGGGTTCGACCATAAAACCCGCAATGTTCGGATCGCTCTTGAAGGTTTCTTCTAATGCGTTCAGGTCATTGTAGGGAATAATGATGTAGCCGGGTAAGAGCGGCCCAAAGTCGTTGGTACTACTCGCATCCGTCGAGGAGGAGATAGCCGCTAATGTACGACCCCAGAAATTACCGGCAGCGTAAACAGTTTTTGCTTCATTCTGCAGAATGCCTTTCACTTTGTACGCCCATTTGCGCGTTAGTTTAAGGGCCGTTTCTCCACCTTCGGCTCCGGAATTCATCAGCAGTGCTTTGTCGTACCCAAAATAATCACACAGGTACTTTTCGCACAGGCCGGTTTTATCGTTGTAAAAAGCCCGTGACGTAAGCGTCAGCCGTTGAGCCTGCCGAATCATGGCGCTGATAATTCGCGGATGACAATGCCCCTGACTCACGGCACTATAAGCCGACAGAAAATCGAAATAACGTTTATCCTCCACATCCCAGACAAAGACCCCTTCGCCCCGCGTCAATACAGCCGGGATCGGGTGATAATTGTGAGCGCCGTAGTTCCATTCCAGTTGCATAGCCTGGTCGGTGGCAGAGATTGGCATTGTCGTATCCATAGCTGGCAGTGAGACGTTAAAAGTGAGTACGTTTGTGAGGAGATTACAAAGGGCGGATACAAACAAGTACCTGCCCGAAGCTACTGGGTCTAGTAGCCCGTTGTCTGTTTCGGCAACCATTCGATGAAACAGACCGTTTTTTCAAATATACATTTATTCGGGCAGACGCCCAAGTCTATGTCACCTACTTCTCAAAAGAACGAAACTCCTGACTTGACCGACGCTGATTACTACTACACGCCTGAAGGCTATGTAGTCTTTACGGGTACTTATCACCTCAAACGCGGGTATTGCTGCCAGAACGGTTGCCGTCACTGTCCGTACGGATTCAAAAAAAAGAAGCAATGAGTTGCAGATAATGAATTGATTAGCTAATTTTGCGCCCTCATACGGAAAACGAGTACGGTAATGGCCAAAGTTTGTCAAATCACAGGAAAGCGCACGCGTACGGGAAACAACGTTTCTCACGCCAATAATAAAACCAAGCGTAAATTTTTCCCAAACCTGCAAAAGAAGCGGTTCTTCGTCGAATCAACCGGCGAGTGGGTTACGCTGAAAGTAGCTACGTCAGCTATCAAGACTATCAACAAGAACGGTCTGGAAGCAACGCTTCGCAAGGCATACGAGCGCGGTACGCTGTCCGTATAGTCTTTCGCACGATATTCATTATTGAGCCTCTTCCGCTACGGAGGAGGCTTTTTGTGTTCAGAATGAGTCAGCTATACGCTGTGTTTTGGCTGTAAGACAATGCCCGCAAAACCCTAAGCAATGAAACTGAATTTTGAAGATCTCATCGTTTTTGAGAACGATGATTACATATTGATTAACAAGCCTCCTCACGTAGCCTCACTCGATGAACGTACGAGCGACCGGGGTGGGCAAAGCATTGTGCGGATGGCAAAAGCCTATCATCCCGATGCACAGCTTGGTCACCGGCTTGACAAGGAAACATCGGGTATTTTAGCGATTGCAAAGAATCCGGACGCTTACCGGCATCTGGCTATGCAGTTTGAGCATCGCGAGGTTACGAAACGCTATCACGCGGTTGCGAATGGCGTACACGATTTCGACGGCATTTCGGTATATCTACCGATTTCGCCCATTAAAGACGGTACAGCCGTTCGGATTGACCGCGAGAAAGGTAAAGTTGCTGAAACCATCTTTAACACCTTACAGGCTTACCGCACTACCACACTGGTCGAATGTATGCCCATTACAGGACGGATGCACCAGATTCGGGTGCACCTGATGTGCTTAAAAGCGCCCATCGTCAACGACGCTACGTATGGCGGAGAACCGGTTTATTTGTCGGACGTGAAGCGGAAGTTCAACTTAAAGCAGGGAACAGAAGAACAACCTCTTATTCAACGGGTTGCGCTTCACGCCTATGCATTAACGTTCACGCTGCTGGATGGCGAAGAAAAAACATTTGTAGCCCCCTACCCAAAAGACTTTGGGGTATTGGTTAAGCAGCTGGAAAAATTTAGTTGAGCTGTTTGTGATTTTCGATTTACGGTTTGTGGTAGTTTCGCGTTGCTCTATCGTTTTAATAAACTGTAAATCGAAAAACTACAACTGCCCATGTTCGTTCATACCGTTTTCTTCTGGCTTAAGCACCCCGAAAATCAAGACGACCACAAAGCACTCCGTGCTGGTCTCGATTCGCTCAATGGCATCAAAGACATCTCAGCGGCTTACATCGGAACGCCCGCCGAAACCCGGCGCCCGGTTATTGATCACTCGTACGACTTCTCGCTGACCTTTGTCTTTACGGACAAAGCGGCTCACGATGCTTACCAGGTGCACCCGATTCACCAGGAGTTTGTGGCCGAGTGTTCTCACCTCTGGGAGCGTGTGCAGATTTACGACGCGGTAAGTTAGCCAAGCGAAATAAGCAGGGAGCGCGGGGAAAGTAGAATGACACCTCTCCCCGCGCTCCCTGCCTTGCTTTTACACAAACACTTCGATTTTCATATCCATATTGCCTTTAACGGCTTTCGAATACGGACAGACAGCATGCGCCGTTTCGGCCAGTTGCTGAAGCTGATCGTGTTCCATGCCCGGCGCTTTCACGACAATTTTACCCGACAGAAACATGCTTTCGCCGTCCTGATTAAGCGAAATACTGACCTCAACGGCGTGTTCGGGCAGAATAACCTTTTTCTTCTTGGCGACGGCCATCAGTGCTCCATTGTAACACGAGCTGTAGGCAGCGGCAAACAGCATTTCCGGATTGGGCTTTCCCCCTTTTCCGTGCATCTCAACAGGTCGCCGGATGTCCATTTCCAGCACTCCATCCAACGATTTAACATCTCCTTCGCGCCCTCCGATATTACTAACCGTGGCAGTGTACAGCGTATCCATTCGTTAAGTTTTCGAGTTTATCTGCTTTTACGCAGTAAGTGATTAACCGTACTCGTCCCGAAAAGTTGGCGCTTGTCATCCCGGTCCACTTTTAACAATAATCGGTGATGCCTGCGTGAGTTGTTTACCGATTCATTAGCAGGCATTTAGAAGCCATAGAAATCGACCGAACGGTCTGAGTGGATAAAGGCAAAGAATTTGCTTAAATTTATAGAAACGCAACTGAATAGACATCAGTAACGATCCGCTCCCTCTACTTACCGGATAGTGACATTACACCATTTTGAACTACCTTTGTCTTAGGGGTTTATTTACGCCAAAGGTGCAATAGAACGGGGTGAGTCGCGTTTTTCGTTAACTATAGCACTACGACCGCTGACCAACATGAATACGTCATATAGATTTTGCCTTACTCGTCAACTAATCGGGCTGGTTGGTGGCCTGAGTATGGTGCTATGGCTCAGCTGTACACCAGCGCTGGCTCAGCGCAAACGCGCTAAAGCGGATTCAACCATTGCCAAGCCGGGTTCTGGCTCAACCACTACGGTGCGCATGGAGGAAGAAACGCTCTTTGCCGAGGGAATGCGGTACATGATGACTGACGAACCGGCAAAGGCAATTGCGCAGTTCACTAAAATTCTCCAAAAGTACCCCAACAATGCAGCGGCTCAGTATTCTACCGCCAATGCGTTGCTGAAAAGCGGAAAAGTCACCGAGGCTATTCCGCATGCGTCTAAAGCGTATTCGCTGGATAAAGAAAATAAATTTTACTCGCTCCTGCTGGCCGAACTCTACGTTAAACAGAAACGCTACGGCGAAGCGGAAGAACTTTACGAAGCGTTGCTGAAAAAGGGCGTTGAAAATGCGGAGTACGGTGTTGAACTGGCTGCTATCTACCTCTTCGACGAAAAACCCGACAAAGCGCTTGAAACGTACGATAAGGTTGAGCGAGAACTGGGTTTAAACGAGGAAATCACCCGGCAAAAGCAGCGGATCTACCTCAAGCAGAACAAAATCGATAAAGCCATTGCGGAGGCTGAAAAATTAGTGGCTTCCGAACCAAGTGATCCTGACTATTTGCTCGAAGGAGCCGAAATGCTCGTAGCCAACGACCGCACTGACCAAGCCATAGTCTGGATCGACAAGGCACTGAAACTTAACGCCGACTTACCACAAGCGCATGTCCTGCTCGCCGATATCTACCGCAAAAAAGGCGACATGGACCGCGTCAGTAAAGAACTAAACCAGGTTCTGTCTAATCCAAATCTGGAAGCCGGTTTAAAAGCCCGAATCTTATCAAGCTACGTTGGTATGACGGGTGAAAATGCAACGGCCCAGAAGGATGCGCTGGCAATGGCGCAGAATCTGGCCAAAACGTCACCCAACGATCCCAAAACGCAGGTGATGGTCGCTGACTTACTAATGCAGCAGGGTAAAAAAGTTGAAGCGCGGGATGCGTACGCTAAAGCGGCTCGCCTGGATGGGTCAATCTACGAAGTGTGGGGTGCGTTGCTGCAATTGGATGGCGAGCTAAATCAGGTTGACAGTTTGCTCACGCATTCGCAGCAGGCACTCGAAGTGTTTCCAACGCAGGGTCTGTTCTGGTACTCCAATGGCTCAGCCAACTTGTTTAAACGGAAGTATCAGGAAGCCGTTGATGCATTCGAAGAAAGCAAAAAGCTGCTGGCGGCTACCAGTAACACCGAGCTTAAGCGCGGTATCGACGCTCAGCTCGGCGACGCATACAACGGCCTCGGCGACTATGCCAAGTCGGACGAAGCGTACGAAGCCGTGTTGAAAGCCGACCCGCTAAACGATCATGTGCTGAATAACTACAGCTATTTTCTATCGTTACGGAAGGCGAACTTACCGCGTGCACAGCAACTAGCTCAGAAACTCGTCGAACGGCATCCCACCAACGCGACGTACTTGGATACATACGCCTGGGTTCTTTACGTAGCGAAAGACTACGCAAAGGCGAAGCAGTACTTGGAAAAAGCGGTGGCTGATCCGGCTGGTGCCAGCGGTACAATTATTGAACACTACGGCGATGTTTTATATCAACTCGGTCAGCACGACAAAGCGGCTGAACAGTGGAAACTCGCTAAAACGAAGGGTGGAGGCAGCCCGGATCTAGATAAGAAAATTGCCAGCGGAAAGTTGTAAAACGGTTTTCAGTCTGTTGTCCACACACTGAAAACTGAAAATAACCCAAATGAATAAATACCTGTTGTTTGCCCTTCTTCTAGGCGTGTTGGTAAACTCGGAAAGCTGTCGACGTCGGCAGTTGTCTCGTTCGAGTGGCTCTCAGCCGACCGTTACTGTTTCAACACCAAATTCTACCACTGCCGTAACTGCCGATTCTTCCGTTGCCACACGACCAGCCGATTCTTCGGCAACTCGACCAACAACCCGCCCAGGCATTGAAGAGGCTCGTTCGAACGTGGCCGAGATTGACTTTCGCTACCTGACGGCTAAATCAAAGATCTCATTTAAAAGCCCGAATCAGGATATCGACAACGCGAACATCAACATCAGAGTTCGTAAAGATAGCGTTATCTGGCTGTCGGTGTCAAAGCTTGGTATCGAAGCCGTGCGGGGAATGATTACCCGCGATTCGATAACCATCATCGACAAGATTCACAAGGAGTACTCCGTTTATGATTTCCCGACACTAAGCAAGCAATTCAATTTCAACATGAATTTTGAGCTATTGCAAGCGTTGATCATTGGAAACCTTCCTTTACCCAAACGGCCGGCTCAAAAAATCAAGAACGAACGGGATTACTTACTGCTGCGGCAAAGTGAGGGTAAAGTGCTGGTTGAAAATTACATTGGCGAACAGGATCGGAAACTAAAAAAACTGATGGTAACCGAACAGCCAACGAAAAATACGTTGCGGTTAGATTATGAAGATTTCACATCGCTCAATAACTTTCTGTTTCCGTATACCAGCCTCGTGACGCTTGATTATAAGTCACGTACCGACGGGCAGTTTTACCAGACGCTACTTCGCATCAAACACAACAAAGTTGAGCTGGTTGATAAAAGTCCGGGCTTCCCGTTTACGATTCCAGCCAGCTACCAACGTCGCCCCTAAGTAATTTTGTTTTCCAGCCCTTATGTTAGTCAAACCGTTTTCGCTTCCTGTTCCTTTCTCGATAAACTTGGGTTTGCTGCTAAGCCTGTGGTTTGTGGCGATACCCGGAATGGCCCAGCTAACCCAACGGAATCGGCAAACGCTGGAAAAAGAGAAAAAGCAAAACCTGGAGAAGATGGGGCAGATTCGGAATATTCTCAAACAGACTGCATCCGAGAAACAGGTTGGCTTGGGACAGCTCAAAGCACTCAATCAGCAAATCAGCACCCAGTCGCAGCAGATCAATCTACTAAACAAGGATCTACGCCTGACAGAAACGGAGATTGGCGAATTACGTCAGGCCAGCACTACCCTGAAGCGCGACCTCTCCAAGCTCAAAGCGGAGTATGGCTCGATGGTGTACGCGGCTGACAAACGCCGTCAGCAAGTGAATCCAATGGGCTTTCTGTTCGCATCCGATAACTTTAATCAGTTGGTTGCCCGTTACCGCTACCTTCGTCAATATTCGGATGCCCGGCAAAGTCAGGTTCGGCAGATGAATAATGTTCAGACGATGCTCCAAGGCAAGCAGGAGGCTACGCAGCGCAAGCGGAAAGAGCAGCAGGGAACGCTGACAACGAAGGTAAACGAAAGTAAAAAGCTCGAATCCCTGAAGGAAGAAAAGAATCTGGTTGTTAAAGAACTAAGCCAGAAGGAAACCGAACTTCGCACGGAACTGGCCGAAAGCCGCCGGTCTATTGATCGGCTGGAAGCCATGATCAAGCGCCTTATCGTGCGGGAAGCGAAAGAGCGAGCCGAGCGTGAAGCCCGCGAACGTGCCGAACGCGAACGGATCGCGAAGGCCGAAGCAGCCCGTAAAGCCGCCGAACGGAGAAGAGCTGAAGAAGCCATTGCAGCCGCCGAAAAAGCAGGCGAAAAACCGGCTCCCGCCGACGTAGCAAAAGTGGAAAGCCCACCAGCGCCCGAACCAAAGAAACCTGACGAACGACGTAATAATAATCTGAACGATGAAGAAACGGCACTGGCTTCTTCGTTCACGGCTTCGCGTTCCCGGCTTCCCTGGCCCGTCGGCAAAGGCTTTATCTCGGATCGATTCGGGCGTAAGCCGCATCCTGTACTAAAAGGTATTTACGTTGAAAACCAAGGCGTAGATATTCAGACCAACGCGGGCGAAGGGGTGCGCTCTGTTTACGACGGTGTCGTCCAGGACGTAACCAACATGCCTGGTATGAACAACGTCGTAGCCATTCAGCACGGGGATTACTTCACGGTGTATGCCAAGCTCAAAAGTGTTTCGGTTCGTGTTGGCCAGCGCGTTAAAGCCCGCGAATCGATTGGCACGGTCGCGACCGACAAGAACGGCGTTTCTGAAATTCAATTTCAGATCTGGAAAGAGTTTACGAAGCTTAATCCGGAGTCCTGGCTTCAGCCCCACTAAGCAGACATCGGCCTTCGGTCGGCAGTCGGTAAAAAGCTGTACCTTTGCAGCGATTTGATTGCTTATTGACAACTGCCTGCTGGCCCCTGCTATGTCTGTTCATAATCCCGATATCAAGCGCGTTACCACGCACACCATTCAGGAACTGAAAAATAAAGGTGAGAAAATTTCAGCCCTCACCGCCTACGATTACTCAATGGCGCGCGTGGTGGATGCGGCTGGCGTTGAACTGATCTTAGTTGGTGACTCCGCTTCGAACGTGATGGCGGGTCATGAAACGACGCTACCCATCACTCTCGACCAGATGATCTACCACGCGAGTTCGGTGGTACGCGGTGTAAAGCGAGCTTTGGTGGTCGTTGATCTACCCTTCGGTTCCTATCAGGGCAATTCTTCGGAAGCTCTTCGTTCGGCCATCCGCATCATGAAAGAGTCGGGGGCTCACGCCGTCAAGATGGAGGGTGGTCAGGAAATTCGCGAGTCTATCGTGCGTATTCTGAGCGCGGGCGTACCGGTAATGGGCCACCTGGGATTGACTCCCCAATCGATTTACAAATTTGGGACTTACGCCGTTCGGGCCAAGGAAGAAGCGGAAGCGCAAAAGCTGATCGATGATGCAAACATGCTTCAGGACATCGGCTGTTTTGGTGTTGTCCTCGAAAAGATTCCGGCGGCTCTTACCAAAACGGTTTCCCAAAGCCTTACGATCCCAACCATAGGGATTGGCGCGGGACCGGATGCCGACGGTCAGATTCTGGTAATCCATGATATGCTCGGCATCAACAATGCGTTCAAACCACGTTTTCTACGTCAGTATGCCGATCTGCACACGGTAATGACGGAGGCCATTGCCCACTACGTCGATGACGTAAAAGCCAACGATTTTCCGAACGAGAAAGAAGCATATTAAGTTAATAGATAGTCAATTAGTTGTCATTGTCAATACGAGGGTGAGCAACTGTACATTATGAGAAAGAAACCATTTCAGGTTGTATACGAAGACAATCATTTGCTGATTGTCAATAAAGACCCAGGGATTCTGGTTCAGGGTGACCGTACAGGCGATGTCACGCTGCTGGAATTGCTGAAGCAGTACGTTAAAGAGAAGTACGACAAACCCGGCGAAGTGTTCTTGGGGCTTGTGCATCGGCTCGACCGGCCCGTCAGCGGACTTGTGGTATTTGCCCGGACGTCGAAAGCGCTGGAACGGATGAACGAAATCTTCCGGAAACGGCAGGTTCAAAAAACGTACTGGGCTGTCGTCCGGCAGAAACCGCCAAAAAACGCAGACAAACTGGTGAACTGGCTCGTGAAGGACGAGCAGAAAAATCAGGTTACCGTCTATGACTACGAGGTCCCTAACTCGCAGAAAGCCGAACTATCGTACCGGGTGTTAGGTCGAATCAATGAGCATTACCTGCTGGAAGTAAATCCGATTACGGGTCGTCCCCATCAAATCCGGTCACAGCTGGCGCACATGGGTTGCCCGATTCGGGGTGATGTCAAATACGGTTACGACCGGGCTGTAGCCGACAAGAAGATTTATCTCCATGCCCGTCGTCTGTACTTTATTCACCCGGTCAAACAGCCCGACGCACCTGACCGCCCGATTATTTGCAAGGCGGGTCTGCCGAATGATCCTTTCTGGGAAGAATTTCTGGAGTTGGACGATGAAAACTACAAAGACAAAAACATGGATTTCATTTACGAGTAATCCATACCGAGCTATCGTTTTGGGTAAACGAATCAGGTTATGACCTCGGGTCAATAAGAAAGGCGGAGCTGACTAGCCCCGCCTTTGCTGATTCAGGTTGATTCAACAAAATGACAACTAAAATCGTGTAGTGAATGATGAGATGAGCAATTAATAACCGCCAATGGGAAACGAATAACCCAGCGATACGGCGACACCCCGGTTGCGGGCGTTGATGTTGACGACGGGCACTTGCACCTGACGCGTGAATCCGTGCGTGTAGCGGCCTTCGATAAAGAACTTACCAGCACCGGCATCCATCGCTAAGCCCAATCCACCGACAGCACTGGCATCCCAACGGTTGAGCATATCGCCGTAATTAACGTTAACGTCAATCGGCCGGGTTGTAATAAGGGCGGTAGCACGGGTACGAACACGGCCGCTGAGGGCGTAACCCACCGAGGGACCAGCTATCAGATAGGGCTGCACGGGCCCGTCAGTTAGGTTGACCTTGAACAGCAATGGCAATTCAATGTTTTGCGACTGGTAGGCAATCCGCGCGCCGAGTGGCAACGTAAATCCACCTAAATTAAGATCCATGCTTTGTTTGACGGCAAATCCTTTTTGTACGTAAGCGACTTCAGGACGGAACGAAACACGGTCGCTAAGAGGAACATCCAGGAAAATAGCAGCGGTAGGACCTGCCGATAGTTGTAACACCGGATTTAAGCTATTGAGAAAATCAGGCTTTGAGGCAAACCCCCAGTTGGCACCACCCCGAATACCGACCTGAACTTGGGCAAATGCCGTTTGAGCAGTTACTAGGGCGACAACAAATGCAACAACACCGGCAAGCACAATACGTTTCATGGGAAATTGATTGGTAAACTGTGAAATGAAATTAATTGTGTAAAGCGTCGGCGATAGGCTATCTGTTATTTTGTTTAACTTGACAGTTAGACGCAGCAAGCAGTAAAAAGATTAACGACAGATTGAAAATATTTTACAATGCATTATGAATGAGCAACTAAATTTTTTATCAAACCGTATTGAGCCGCTTCGTCAGCAATTGACGAGCCATCCCTTGTACGCTTCGGTACAAACCATTGACGACTTGCGTGTATTCATGCAATCGCACGTGTGGGCTGTCTGGGATTTTATGTCGCTTCTCAAAGCGCTGCAACGTAAACTCACCAGCGTTGATGTTCCCTGGCTACCCGTTGGCAATCCCGAAACACGGTATTTGATCAACGAAATTGTGGTGGGTGAAGAAAGTGACGTTGATCCCGACGGTAACCGGGCAAGCCACTTTGAGCTTTACCTGAAAGCAATGAACGAAGCGGGAGCAGATACCCGTTCGATTGAATCGTTTATCGGCGAACTGACCGCAGGGCGCTCACTCGACGAATCACTGGAAACCATGACTGCACCAGCGGGCAGCCGTCAGTTTGTCAATTTCACGTTTGACCTCATCAACAAAGGTAAACTTCACGAAATCGCTGCGGTCTTTACGTTTGGTCGTGAAGATCTAATTCCGGATATGTTTATCGCCCTGGTACGGCAACTACGCGATCAGTCTCCTACCCAGTTAGGTCTGTTCACGTACTATCTGGAACGTCACATTGAAGTCGATGGTGATCACCACTCACATCTGGCGAAAGCGATGACGGCTGAGCTTTGCGGAGCGGACACCCAAAAATGGGAGGATGCTACCTTAGCCGTTGAAGCCGCCTTACAAGCCCGACTCGCGCTGTGGGATAGCGTGTATAGTCTAATTTCTTTGCCAGAGCAAGCCTAAAAACCCCTTACAGCCCTAAACTGAGTTGGTTCAGATTTAGGGCTGCTTCATAACCTGTTGTTCGTTCTTCTTCCCGAAAACATTGTAGCAGGCTTACCGCTTTAGTAGTTTAGTGCTTCCGTTTGTAATCGTCCGCTTGGTGAAAGTGGACCAATTAAGAACGCTCTGCTACTCTTAACCTGCGATGAAATACGTAAAGCCAACTAAATTTAGCTACCTGCCTAAATTTCTAATGCCCTTGGATGTGCTCGGCATTTTCGAGCGGGACCCATTTGGCAATTCGCTTTTAGTTAGACGTATGCTAATCGGTATCGTGGGCTGGCTTACCTACGCTCGTTACACCGTCGTCAACCGGATTCAGATCGAGGGTACCGAAAATCTAGAAAACTTACCCATCAATAACGTCCTGTTTCTGTCGAATCACCAGACTTACTTTGCCGACGTTATTGCTTTCTTCCATATCTTCTGCGCCGTTAAATGGGGCTTTCAGAATACCATGCTCCCGCCGGTTTATTTGCTAGGCCCCCGCGCCCGACAGTATTACGTAGCGGCATCGGAGACGATGAAGAAAGGAATTGTTCCGCGTATTTTTTCGGCGGGTGGAGCCATTACCATCGAACGCTCCTGGCGCGCTGAAGGGCGGGAAGTCCAACGCGCGGTTGATACAACGGCCAACGATAAGATCGCGAAGGCTCTTGAGCACGGATGGGTGGTTAGTTTTCCGCAGGGAACAACGAGTCCATATGCACCCGTGCGCAAAGGAACGGGTCACCTGATCAAGAATATTGACCCGATTGTGGTGCCTGTTGTCATTAACGGTTTTCGACGCGCCTTCGATAAAAAAGGATTGCGGTTCAAAAAACGAAATACCCTATTAACGGTAAAATTTAAAGAACCCCTGACTATCAGTCCCGAAGACAGCGTCGATGATATTGTTGCCAAAGTCCGGCACGCCATTGAGCAGGACGCGCCGGAATGGGTCAAGTGATTTTTACAGCAACCAGCGGAAGAACAGGTACAGCGTGAAAGACAGCAATACCGATACCGGTAATGTGAGTACCCAAGCCAAAGCAATATTCCGAATCGTACCCGCCTGTAAGTTTTTAACTCCTTTGCTGGCAACCATGCTACCCGCGATTCCGGAAGAAAGAACGTGGGTCGTACTCACGGGTAATTTCAGCGCAGAAGCCAATCCAATCATGCTGGCAGCTACCAATTCTGCTGATGCGCCCTGAGCATATGTTAGGTGCTGCTTACCGATCTTTTCGCCGACCGTTACTACAATCCGGCGCCAGCCGATCATCGTACCAAGACCCAGCGAGAGAGCAACCATCAGAATAACCCAAAGCGGGGCGTAGTCCGTGAACCGGCGCAACCCACTTTCCTCGCCCAAGCTTTTGCGCATTAGAGCCAGTTGGTTCGTGCTCAGATTCGCCCCTTCGTCTTCCACAATTTTGTTCATGTTGCTGTTGATCAGCAATAGGTCACGACGAACACTCAACCGCTCCTCCTTCGGAATTTTGTTTTCTGGCATCGGAGCGTTGATCATTGCTTTCAATTCGGCCAGTTCAGTACGCGTACGCGCTAGTCGATCCCGATTGACTGGCGCAAGTTGATTAGAGTCCAAAGCGGCAATCGTTTGTTCGATACCGGCAATGTTGGGTTGCAGCAAACGTGGATCTAGATCAGGTTGTACGGCAAAATGAAACGGTACAATACCAATCAGAATAAGCATGATCAGTCCAACCCCTTTCTGTCCGTCGTTGCTACCGTGGAAGAAACTGACCAGCGAGCAGGTTGCAATCAGGACACCCCGAATCCAGGTCGGCGGCAGGCTATTCTTTTTAGGTTCTTTGAAAAGCTGGCCTTTTACCTCTTCGGATACGGATCGACGTATCACGAACATCAATACAATAGCCAGACTAAAGCCTAACAGTGGAGACAACAGCAGTGCTTCACCGGTTTCGATGGCTTTTTCCCAGTTCACGGCTGAACCGGCTTTGTTGTCAGGCATAGTCGAGAAGGCGAGCCCTACCCCCAGAATCGAACCGATGAGCGTGTGCGAACTGGAGCTTGGCAAACCAAAATACCAGGTTCCCAGATTCCAGATAATGGCACTCAACAGCAAAGCGAGTACCATCGCGACACTGTGATAAACGTTCTGATCGACGAGTAATTCAACCGGGAGCAGGTTGACAATTCCCATAGCTACACCGATTCCACCGAGCAAAACGCCAGTGAAATTACAAATCCCCGACCAGACAACGGCAGCTGTCGGTTTTAGTGAATTGGTGTAAATAACCGTAGCAACAGCGTTGGCTGTATCGTGGAAACCGTTAACGAACTCGAAAGCACAAGCAGCGAATAAGCTGATAAAGAGGAGGATAAAAACATCCGTTTCTAATCCAAACATGGGTGGGTGATCTTCGATGATTAGGCGTACAGCAAGTCCGTAAGCCGATGATTGCCACAAAAGTACGGTAAACTAACCAGAGCCATATTACCAAATTGTTAAGCAAATGTAATATGACATCAACGCTGGCCCTGTATTTTGCCAGCGTTAGGCTGTTTGCTTTTTACCGGCCAGCTGCCCACAAGCGGCATCGATGTCTTTCCCACGGCTCCGGCGGACGTTCACCGTTACTCCCCTATCGTCCAGAAAGCCAGCAAACTTATCCAGCGTCTGCGGGTCGGTATTCTTGAAATTAGCCGCAGCAATCGGATTATACTCGATGATATTAATTTTTGCAGGAACCCGCTTGGTGAACTTCCACAGTTCCTGCGCGTCCTGTACCGTGTCGTTGAAGTTATAAAACAGGATGTACTCGAACGTAATGCGCGTACCCGTCTTTTTGTAGAAATAGCTTAGCGCATCACCCAGTGCCTGTAGCGTGTTGCTTTCGTTGATTGGCATGATCTGATCGCGCTTTTGATCGTTGGCCGCGTGAAGCGAAAGCGCCAGATTGAACTTTACAGCATCGTCGCCGAGCTGCCGGATCATCTTGGCAATACCTGCCGTTGACACCGTAATCCGCTTCGGCGACATGTTTAATCCATCCGGTGCGGTAATTCGGTCAACGGATTCAAGTACGTTTTTGTAATTCAACAGCGGTTCACCCATCCCCATGTAAACAATGTTCGAGAGGGGAACGTCGTAGTTTTCTTTTGCCTGCCGATCAATGGCAACGACCTGATCGTAGATTTCGGCGGCATCGAGGTTGCGCTTGCGGTCCATGTAGCCCGTTGCGCAAAATTTACACGTTAGTGAACAACCCACCTGGCTCGATACGCAGGCTGTCATGCGGTCGTTATCATCGTTCCGCAGAGCCGGGATTAGAACACCCTCAACCAGATTATCGTCAAACAGCCGGAACGATGATTTGATGGTTCCGTCACTACTGCGCTGCTGCTGATCGACCGTTAGAGAACGAATCTCAAAGTTGGTACTCAGCAGCTCCCGTGTCGACAGCGATAGGTTGGTCATCTGCTCAAACGACTGCGCCGACTTTTTCCAGAGCCATTCATAAACTTGCTTGGCCCTGAAACCCTGTTCGCCATGTTGCGTAAGCCAGTCTTTCAGTTGAGCGGCTGTAAGTTTGCGAATATCCTGTTTCATCTTTTGTTTATGCGTAAACGAGCGAATAAGGGATTAGCGACTTGTTATAGAATCCATTCACAAAATCGCTCAATTACCAACTCGCTATTTATTTTCGGCCCGCCATTTTTTTCCAGCTTCCAGTCCTTTAGGCACCCAAACAGCCGCTTTGTCCATCACTTTTGGCGCAATGGGTCGTATCAGCGGGTAAAGAAAGGCTCCTTCCACCTGGCGAGGGGGTATTTTGACACCCATATAGCTGAACAACCAAAGGATTACACTAATTCCAAAAATCCACGTAAAAAGACCAACGGCGGCTCCGGCAATACTATCGAACGTCCCTAAAATGGTGTACCGCAACGACCGACGCAGCGAAAAACCCATCTTATTGATCATGAACACCGTAGGAAAGAAAATAAACGAGAAGCCCATCCAGGGTAGCAGTCTGCGGGCTAGTTCGCGACTGATGTAAGGACTCAACAGTTCGATACCGAAAGCCAAAAACTTGAATCCTACAATCATGGCCACTACAAACGCAATGACCGCAACAACCTCGATCAAAAGACCCTTGCGGTAACCATTATAAGCGCCCCAGGCCAGGGGGACAAACATAAGTAGATCGAGCGTATTCAACGAGCAGGTAAATAGGTGAGCGAACGAGCGAATGAATGGTCCAGCTTTTTCGCTCGTTCACTCATCCGCTCATTTCCGCTTAAGATAGTAGTTGCTTGACAGCCGCCGATATTGCTTTTCCGTCGGTCTGACCGGCGAGTTCTTTCGTGGCAACGCCCATCACTTTTCCCATATCGGAAGGTGCCGACGCGCCAACACGCGCGATAATAGCCTGTAATTTTTCTTTCAGTTCATCTTCCGAAAGCTGCTTGGGCAGATATTGTTCGATGATCGCAATTTCGGCTTCTTCCGTAGCCAGTAAGTCAGCCCGGTTCTGTTGCCGGTAGATGTCGGCAGAGTCTTTACGCTGTTTTACCGCCTTCGTTAAAATGCGCGTTTCGTCTTCGGTTTTAAGTTCTCCAGCAGCTCCCTCTTTCGTTTCTTCGAGCAAAATCATTGATTTGATTGCCCGCAATGCCCGGAGTTTATCTTGATCTTTGGCCAGCATTGCCTGTTTAATATCGGCGTCAATTTGTTGTTTCAGAGCCATACGTGTAAAGCGAAAAGGTGAATGAGTAAAAGAGCCATACGAATCGATGAACCTTCACTCTCCCGGCAAAGTTACAAAACCAGAAGGACCATTCACCGGTATGGCGACTGGTTCTTTCGTTCATTCACTTTTTCGCTCGTCAAAGAAATGACTCGTTTAAGCGTTAATATCAATAAAATTGCCACGATCCGGAATGCGCGTGGCGGCAACAACCCCAATCTTGTTCAGATCGCCATCGACTGCGAACGGTTTGGCGCACAAGGTATCACCGTTCACCCCCGCCCCGATGAACGGCATATTCGCTACCAGGATGTGCTGGACCTAAAAGAGGTGGTCACCACCGAGTTCAACATTGAAGGCAATCCCGACGAACGATTTATTGAGTTGGTAAAACGCGTAAAACCGGAACAGGTAACGCTCGTCCCGGATGCGCCCGATGCGATCACCTCCAATGCGGGCTGGGATACCATTCGTCACGCTGACCACTTGCGGTATCTGGTCGATACGTTTAAAGAGGATGGTATACGGGTGTCTATTTTCGTCGATGCTGACGAACGTATGGTCGAAGGGGCGAAGGCCGTTGGCACTGACCGGATCGAATTGTACACCGAGCCTTACGCAACGCAGTACCCAACAGACCAGGAAGCAGCGGTCACTTCTTTTGTGCGGGCGGCACAGAAAGCCCACGAACTAGGGCTGGAACTTAACGCCGGGCACGACTTAAGCCTCGAAAACCTGCGTTTTTTCAATGAACGAATTCCTTATCTGAAAGAAGTCTCCATCGGTCATGCACTTATCTCCGATGCGCTTTATTTTGGGCTGGAAAACACGATTCAAATGTATTTACGCTGTCTGGTTCAGGATTCGTAAAATTGTGATGATCCGCAGCATTGTCTGTCTACCTTTATAGTCAGATTACTTAGCGTAACTACGGTTTGGTCAATGGTTCATCAGTTATCCGTCGAGGACTTTTTAGCGAAATCCCAAACATTACCCGTTATCGATGTTCGGTCGCCGGGCGAATACGATCACGCTCACATTCCAGGCGCGGTTAGCATTCCTTTGTTCGACAATGAGGAACGGGCGCAGGTCGGCACCAAGTACAAGCAGGCAGGTAAAGATGCAGCGGTTTTATTGGGTCTCGATTTGGTTGGCCCAAAACTTACAGGGTTCGTCAAGCAGTCGAAGAAGCTGAATGCGCAGGACAAAGAGGTTTTGGTGCACTGTTGGCGGGGTGGTATGCGCAGCGGCTCTTTTGCCTGGCTGCTCGATACCGCCGGTCTGACTGCATCGACGTTGGTAGGTGGCTATAAGGCTTACCGAAACGCCGTACTGGCGGCCTTTAGCCAACCCCGAAAACTGGTAATTTTGGGCGGTAAAACGGGTAGTGGCAAAACCGAAATCCTGAAGGAGCTGGCCCAACAGGGTGAGCAGGTTATTGACCTCGAAAAACTGGCTCACCACAAAGGTTCATCATACGGCGCTATTGGCCAACCTCGACAGCCAACAACCGAGCAGTTTGAAAACAGTTTGTTTGCCCAATGGCGACAGCTAGACCCCAATCGACGCATCTGGCTGGAAGACGAGAGCCGAAGTATCGGCTCCTGCTTTGTTCCGATGGCGCTGTGGCAACAGATGCGAGTAACTCCCGTTGCCTTTGTCGATGTGCCCAAAGCGGCTCGGATCAATCGGCTGGTATCCGAATACGCTGGTATCGATCATACGTTACTCGTTGAAGCAACCGAACGAATACGCAAGCGGCTTGGCGGCAAAATAACGAAAGATGCGCTGGACGCATTGACAAAGCGCGACTATGCTACGGTTGCCGATTTAACGCTGGATTACTACGACAAAGCGTACCTACACGGACTGTCACAGCGCGATCCGGCAACCGTTCATCCGCTGATTAGTCAGGACGACAAGCCAGCCGAAACGGCGAAGAGACTCATCAGTTGGGCCGACTCATTATAAACGGTTACTTTTTTGACGAATTCATCCGCCGAATTACTTCCCGTTTGCTAAACGCCAGCCGCCAGACAGCAAACGGAACTTCTTGTTTACCGAAGCAGGCTTCGCAAATCGGACTGTCAGCCGGGAGCGCCATGTTGTAGACGAAAAGTGTATCGCTAATCTTCTGAATGTTCGAAATCGGCGCTAGTTTTTGTTTTGCGTTGTACTGGTACGCATCCAGGATCTCGCGCTCTTTCTGGCTGAACGCTTTATTTTGCACATCCTGAGGTCCCAGCAGACGGATATCTAGTGCGTATCGTTCGGCAATAGCCTTTGTCCGAGGTAAATTTTGTAGCTGACAAAGTTTTGTCCGTTCAGCTGGGTTTGTTGTCTTCTGGAGGTCGGTGATTAATTCGCGTTGTACGGTTGCGCTGATCTTCCCGCCCAGATCATCAATCGTTTCGATTAAATCGACGTCAGTAATGCGTTTGATTTTCGAATCGGCCATTTCCCGCTTCAGCTCGTTGGTATATTGAACCCGATCGGGTCCACAGGAAACTAAAAAGCTGATTGACAAGACAGAAAGTAATACTGAGCGTATCATAAACAGGAACTTAATGCGGTTGCGTTTCGTCATTTGTATAGAAAACGATCCTGCAAACAGCTTGGTTGCACATCACAAACATAAAGCCTAACTGCCAGGATTTTTGTAATTTTGTTTTCAGGCCGTTAGACATGGGTAAGTTGGATTGATTATCCACCCCTCCTCGACATAAACGGTCCAACGTCCAATACTTAGTAGCTAACGTCTTTTCCAATATCTATGCTTGACCAGTTAGAAGCCATTAGCGAACGCTTCGACGAAGTAGCTCAGCAGATCGTGCAGCCCGAGGTCGTTTCGGACCAGAAACGCTTCATGAAAATGAGCAAAGAATATAAGGATCTCGACAAGATAGTTGTGCAATATCGAGCGTATAAGCAACTGCTGGAAGAGATTGATAATGCCAAACAGATTATTGCCACCGAAAAAGACGAAGATTTTCGGGAGTTGGCAAAAGCTGAGTTGGACGAGTTGCTGCCGCGTCGGGAAACGATGGAAGAAACGCTCAAAGAGATGTTGATTCCGAAAGATCCGAACGATAGTAAAAACGTCATTCTCGAAATTCGCGGGGGTACCGGGGGCGACGAAGCGGCCATTTTTGCGGGCGACCTGTTCCGTATGTACCAGCGTTTCTGCGAGAAAATGGGTTGGCGCATGTCGCTGGTCGATTTCACGGAAGGAACATCCGGTGGTTATAAAGAAATTGTGACAGAGGTAGAAGGCGAAGATGTATACGGCAAATTGAAATTCGAGTCGGGCGTTCACCGCGTACAGCGTGTGCCAGCCACCGAAACGCAGGGCCGGATTCATACATCAGCCGCCAGTGTGGCCGTGTTACCCGAAGCCGAAGAGGTAGACGTTGAGCTGAACATGAACGACATTCGCAAAGATACGTTCTGTTCATCGGGAGCCGGTGGTCAGTCGGTAAACACGACGTATTCGGCCGTTCGCCTGACGCACCTTCCTACGGGTCTGGTTGTCCAATGTCAGGATGAACGCTCGCAGTTAAAAAACTTCGATAAAGCGCTTACTGTACTGCGCTCACGGCTTTACGAAATCGAGTTGCAGAAGCACAATGAAGCCATTGCATCACAGCGCAAGACGATGGTCGGTAGCGGTGACCGCTCGGATAAAATTCGGACGTATAACTACCCACAGAGCCGCGTAACCGATCACCGCATTGGTCTGACGGTTTATAACCTACCGGCTGTAATGGACGGTGACATCGGTGATTTTATAGAACAACTTCGTATTGCCGAAAACGCCGAACGTCTGAAAGAGGGCGCTACAGCGTAAGGCCAAAGCCATAAACGTAAAAAGTCCGGTACCTTTGTGGCACCGGACTTTTTTTGTAGACACTCGTTGGTCTTATGCGTTGTTCGAGGTCAGCTTAGCGCCCAAGTACTCACGGTTCATCCGCGCGATGTGGTCCAGCGAAATCGATTTCGGGCATTCTACCGAGCAAGCGCCCGTAAACGAACAGGCTCCGAATCCTTCAGCATCCATCTGGGCAACCATGCGTTCAGCGCGCTCTTTGTGTTCGGCCTGGCCTTGTGGCAAGATAGCCAATTGCGATACTTTAGCCGATACAAACAGCATAGCCGACGCATTTTTGCAAGCGGCTACACAGGCTCCGCAAGCGATACAGGCAGCCGCGTCCATAGCCTCATCGGCTACAGTACGTGGAATAAGAATTTCGTTAGCATCCCGAGCCGAACCTGTATTAACCGACACGTAACCTCCCGACTGAATAACCCGGTCGAAGGCAGAACGGTCAACCATCAAATCCTTAATGACGGGGAAAGCCCGCGCCCGCCAAGGCTCTACCACAATCGTGTCGCCATCATTGAACGAACGCATGTGCAGCTGACAGGTTGTTGCCCCCGTTTGTGGTCCGTGCGCCCGACCATTGATGTACATCGAGCACGTACCGCAAATACCTTCGCGGCAATCGTGATCAAAGGTAACCGGATCTTCGCCCTTCCGGGTCAGCGAGTCGTTCAACACGTCGAACATCTCTAGAAATGACATATCCTCGGATATGTTATCCAGTTGATATTCGACCAGTTTACCTTCTGTATTGCTATTTTTCTGTCTCCAGACTTTTAGAATAATTTTCATTGCTTGAGCGTTTTCAAGTCTCCGGTTCTTACCAGATACTTATCACTGAAAACTTATTTGTAACTACGCTGTGTCAGTTTAACATTTTCAAACACAAGCTCTTCTTTGTTAAGAATTTCGGGCTTGTCTTCACCCTGGTATTCCCAAGCGGCTGCGTATGTGTAGTTAGCATCATCACGGAGCGCTTCACCATCGGGGGTCTGGTATTCCTCACGGAAGTGTCCACCACAGGATTCATTCCGGTTTAAAGCGTCTTCGACCATCAGCGCGCCTAATTCAATGAAATCGGCCACGCGTGAAGCGGCTTCCAGTGCCTGGTTCATCTCCTGTGACTCACCCAGCACTTTCACATTTGACCAGAATTCCTTCTTAAGCGCTTTTATCTTCTCACGGGCAATTTGCAAGCCTTCGGCAGTACGCGCCATACCGCAATATTCCCACATGATGTGACCAAGCTCCTTGTGCAGATCATCGACCGGGCGCTCACCCTTGATCGACAACAAAAGATTGATCTGATCGTGAATTTTTTGTTCTGCTTCCTTAAAGGCAGGCGAATCGACTGGTATTTTATCAGCCGGGCCGATAGTAGCCAGGTAATCACCAACCGTGTAAGGAATCACAAAGTAACCATCGGCAAGGCCCTGCATCAGCGCCGAAGCACCCAGGCGGTTTGCTCCGTGGTCAGAGAAATTGGCTTCTCCGAGAGCGTACAGGCCAGGAATGGTCGTCATCAGGTTATAATCTACCCATAGACCGCCCATCGTATAGTGAACAGCAGGGTAAATCATCATCGGTGTTTCGTAAGGATTTTCACCGACGATTTTTTCGTACATCTCGAACAGGTTACCGTACTTGGCTTCAATCGTCTTCCGACCGTCGCGTTTGATTGCTTCGGCGAAATCCAGATAAACCGCCAGACCTGTTTTACTTACACCCCGACCTTCGTCACAAACGTATTTAGCATTCCGGGATGCAACGTCACGCGGAACAAGGTTACCGAATGACGGATAGCGACGTTCGAGGAAGTAATCACGTGCGTCTTCGGCTAAATCATTCGCTTTGATTTCTCCTTTTTGAATTCGCTTAGCGTCTTCTTTTGTCTTTGGAGCCCACACCCGGCCATCATTCCGTAACGACTCCGACATCAGCGTTAGTTTCGACTGATAGTGGCCTGATACGGGAATACAGGTTGGGTGAATCTGCGTAAAACAAGGGTTCGCAAACAAAGCGCCTTTTTTGTGCGCCCGCCAAGCTGCGGTTGCGTTCGAACCCATTGCGTTTGTCGAGAGGTAGAATACGTTTCCGTACCCACCTGAACAGATAAGTACCGCATGCGCCGAGTGAGACTCGATCTTACCCGTAATCAGGTTACGAGTGACAATCCCCCGCGCTTTTCCGCCTTCGACAACAAGATCAAGCATCTCGGTGCGTGGGAAAAGCTTTACTTTTCCGTTTGCTACCTGACGGCTCAACGCCGAGTAAGCACCCAGCAATAACTGCTGACCGGTTTGTCCACGAGCATAGAACGTACGCGATACCTGCGAACCACCGAATGACCGGTTTGCCAGCAGACCGCCGTACTCCCGTGCGAAAGGAACACCCTGTGCTACACACTGGTCGATAATATTAACGCTAACTTCGGCCAGACGATAGACGTTTCCCTCACGGGCCCGGTAGTCACCGCCTTTAACCGTATCATAAAACAACCGGAATACGCTGTCGCCATCGTTCTGGTAGTTTTTCGCGGCATTGATACCACCCTGCGCAGCAATGGAGTGCGCCCGGCGTGGGCTGTCCTGAAAGCAGAACGCTTTCACGTTATAACCTAACTCGGCCAGCGACGCAGCGGCAGAAGCTCCGGCTAATCCTGTACCGACTACAATAATTTCGTATTTCCGCTTGTTGGCTGGGTTAACCAGTTTCAAGCCAAATTTATGCCGGGCCCACTTCTCGGCTAAAGGCCCTTCAGGAATTTTAGACTCCAGTTTCATACCTTCTTAAAAAGTAAAAGGCAAAAGCGTGAAAGAATGAAAGAGTACACGTATCGCTCCTTCCTTCCTTCGCTCTTTCACTCATTATATAATTCCATGAACCTGTAAAAACACGTAAACGGGCATAGCGGCAAAAGCAGCAGGAATGACAATCGCAAAGAAATACTTACCCACGAACTCGATGAGTGGTGTATATTTCTTGTGCCGGATGCCCAGTGACTGAAAACCGCTTTGAAAACCATGCGCCAAGTGGAAGCCAATGGCAACCATACAAATCACGTACAGCAGTACATACCACCACTGACTAAACGCTTCTTTCACAACGGCGTACAGGTCTTTGTACTGCTTGCCATCATACTCAGCCATCGGTACCGAACCAAAGTGCATCTCGTACCAGAATGTCTTCATGTGAATAACAATGAATAGAAGCAAAATGGTCCCGAGGATGCCCATATTGCGTGACGACCAATCACTATTTGCTTCAGGCTTGCTGTACGCATATTTAACAGGTCGTGATTCCTGGTTATGACGCGTTAAGACCCACGCCATCAGCGCGTGTACCAGAATAGACGTGTAAAGCAGATACGAGACAGTGAGAATAAGCGGATTGTGGGTCATGAAGTACGTATACTCATTGAAAGCCCGTCCGTTATCCCCCTTGAAAAGCTGCAAATTACCAGCCATGTGAACAATTAGGAAGGTACTGAGAAAAAGCCCCGTCAACGACATGATCACTTTGCGACCGAGGGAGCTGGATAGTGTTTGTATTACCCAAGCCATATGGTAAATGACACGAAATTTTAGTGGTAAACTATTGAAAAAAAGCCGCTTCAAACGGCGCATCAAAGCTAAAGCACAAACCCGACGCAAACAACTTTACAGCTTATTTTCGATGAACTTCTGTCTAATATAGAGCCTGTAAAAATTAGACAAATCACCTGTTTTCATAACATAGTGCGTCAATTTTTTGTTTGCCCGTCTTTATGAAAAATCAGGCAAAGGATAACAATTTTTCATGCCCCCATTCTTTCATTAAAATCTTCTATCCACCACATTTGTCATCTAACCGTTTCGGGCAGTGACGAGCGAATTCTTGAATAAATGCAATTGGTCTTGTTATTTTGCCCATAATACGTGCACATCTGAACGTGCATCCACTAATTGACTTGCTAATGGCCAGTCTTTATTTTTTATGAAAGCATACGTATTTCCAGGCCAAGGTTCCCAGTTTCGGGGTATGGGTCTCGACATTTACCAGAACTCGGAAGCCGCTCGCCAACTTTTCGACCAGGCAAATCAAATACTAGGTTATGATTTGACCCGAATCATGTTCGAGGGAACGGACGAAGAGCTGAAACAAACTATTTACACTCAGCCAGCCGTACTGCTGCACGGTGTCGTACTGGCATTGACCAACGAGTCGTTTGCACCGGACATGGTAGCAGGTCACTCCCTTGGTGAACTTGCAGCGCTGACAGCAGCGGGTGTATTGTCCTTCGAGAACGGTTTGACATTAGCGTCTATTCGTGCAACGGCCATGCAGCAAGCCTGTGAACTGGCACCATCGAGCATGGCGGCTGTGTTAGGCTTAGCGGATGAAGTAATCGAGCGGATATGCGCCGGTATAACAACCGAAATCGTCGTTCCTGCTAATTACAACTGTCCGGGCCAGGTTGTCATTTCAGGAAGTGTTGCTGGACTCGAGCAGGCAGCCGAACAACTCAAAGCAGCCGGGGCAAAACGTGTCGTGACGCTGGCGGTCAGTGGGGCCTTCCATTCTCCTTTCATGGAACCCGCCCGTGAGCAATTTGCTCAAGCGGTTGAGCGTATGCCATTCAATGAACCTCGCTGTCCGGTTTATCAGAACGTGAATGCGCAGCCGACCAACGATCCGACTGCAATTAAAGCGAACCTGATTGCTCAACTGACAGCACCTGTTCGCTGGACGCAGTCGGTAGAACGCATGGCGGCAGATGGAGCAACTGAGTTTATTGAGTGCGGTCCGGGCAAAGTTTTACAGGGTTTGGTCAAGAAAATTGTCCCAAGTGCCACGATTACGGCTGTCTAGGAAATTTTTTTGCGCTGATTGTCAGCAAGAAACCAGAATAGCGAGACAAAAATCAGATTTTTTTAAGGCTAACACTTGTTTTTGACATTCTAAGCCTATTATCTTTGCACTCGCAATTGCCCGATCGTCTAAGGGTAGGACGACAGATTTTGGTTCTGTTTGTGGAGGTTCGAATCCTTCTCGGGCAACTTTAAAAGCCGCTTAACATTGATTAAGCGGCTTTTTTTGTATCCCTTTTCGCAGAGGCATCAACATTTGGTACTTTTATTCAGGATTTATTAATCGTTAGTTAATTTTTTTTCCTAATCAAAAATACCTACTATTGCCAAGCGATGGACGTAGTCGTATAATTCGCTATATACCTGAAATAAAACGAAATAGCCCGTTTAATATAAGATTGCTGGATAAAATTCGTTTTGTAAACAGAGAACGACAACTGGTATAATTGGTATTTATAACCATAGTTTAACGTTACAAATTTTCCGTTCGTAAGTTCTCAATGTGACCGTACCTTTCTAATTACGTCCAATTGATATAAGATAATGAATTTTAATGCATTTTAGATACATGGAGAAGGACGACAAGGTCAGACGTAACCGCGCTAAAACAACTCAGCGCATTGTAGAAGCGCTGGAAGAAGTAATCGCAGAACGGGGCTTAGAAGGCGTAGGTGTTAACAGAGTAGCTGAAAAGGCTAACGTCAGTAAAGTACTGATCTACCGTTATTTCGGCGGTATGGAAGGACTTCTTGAGTACTACGTGAAAATGGGTAAACTATTTCCAGTATTCAATCCAGCTGTTCTTGATCAAATTCGTCCTTTACAAGATTCCGACGTAGCACGTATCTGGTATCGTCAGGTTATTCAGACCTACCGCTACTTCCGCACGTTTAAAGCAGCCCGTGAGATTCTGAAAGCAACTGTTATCGAAAACGATTCGATTGCAGAAACAACAGCAAAAGCACAGGACGAAGAGATGACTCGGCTTGTTGAGCAGCTTTCGTTTGTTAAAGGAGCTGATACGCAAGCGATTTCGGCGATCATTTTGGGCGCTATGACTTACCTTACGATCATGGCTCAGAACGACCGCACAATGATCAGTATTGATCTTCGGAGCGAAGAGGGTTGGAAGCGGATCGAAAATGCCGTTAAGACCATTTACATCTCTCTGAATAAAATGGCTATTCAGTCGAAAGAAGTTAACCTTGAATTGCAGTCGGCTCACCTGCCGATGGCTCAGTGGTAATTAAGGCTTACACATAAAACGGGTTGAACAGGCAGGGCTACGGCTGCTATCTGTTCAACCCGTTTTGTTTTATTTCTGATTTACCTTGTTTCTTCCGTTACCATCTTTATTAAACTGGGCCTTTACGCAAATTAGGTGCTTGAGCTTATTTTGTTCTGGGTGAGCGGAGCAAAGGGAAATGGAAAGTTAGAAGCTATCCCTGATAACTACAATCCTTGTAAGACCAGTTAGCGAACAAAGAGTACGGACGGGAGGAGCAACTTATCGACCGCGCCCATGACCTGACCGACCGGTTCGACCAAGCCGGGGCCTGCCTATTCGAATCAAACTTCCTGAGTCGGTGCGTAGTAGACCATACCGAACGCATATTCCGTAAAATGTTTTGGACGCATCGGAAGTCTCATTGCTAAAGTCATAATAACCTGTTGTTAACCCAATGGCAAAGCGGGGTGCAATCTGAGCTATGATATTGTACGTCAGTTCCAGCATCAGACTGCCCTGCTGATCGAAGACCCGTCCGGCACCAATGGTCATCTCGTTCGCAAAAACGCCGTAGTTCGCCACGTCCATTGTAACCCGGCCCTCCACAAAGAATGTTGAGTCAGGACGAAGCGCGTTTCGCCCAACCGCAATGCCCAGGTCGATTACGTTGAAGGATTTGCCAACCTCAATGCTTTGCGCGATGCGATCTTTAGGCTTCCCAGCACCCGTATAAATCAGGAATGGTGAAGCACGAACATACCAGGGGGCTGCCTTGAAGTTAAAAACAGAACGGGTCGTATCTTCGGGAGAACGGCTCAAGGCACGGTATGCATCCCGATTCTGGGCCGCTCTCGATTTAAGCGAATCGGTCGGGCTCTGTGCTAACAGGTTGGTTGATTGTACAAGTAGTGTGGTTAAAAAGAACGCTAGTAAACGTACCTGCATGACGACTGGATGATAGATGTCTATTTATAATAGTCTCTAAAAAGAAGAACCGCTGGATCAGCGGTTCTTCTTTTTAGGTTGTACTTACTATCGGCTAGCGACAGCCGTTTTTCTGGTCTGTATTTTCTGAATTACCCACTTACCAACTTTCTCTCCTTCCACTTGTCCATTCTCTAATGCCGAGCGGTAGTGAATTCCGCCGTACATACGACTAATTGAGGCTTCGTCAGCCGCGTTCCGGAATGAAGTAAACGAGCGTACCCCGTGACCGTATGGATGCTCCGTTGAGTCGGTGAAAGCAATATTATCACCAATCAGGTTGGTCAGTACAGTAGCCGCTGCGGTCGAAATAACACTGTGCCCGCTAGGATATTCGGGAAAAGGGGGTGTTTGTAAGAACGGCGTCCATTTGGGATCGATCGATTTATTGATAACCGTTTCGGGCCGAATGGTCTTCGTTCGGTATTTTTCGTCCCAGCAGGAAATAAAGCCATCGGACAGCGCAAACGAAGTTAATGCATACGCTTCAACGGTACGCATCATGTTCAGCTTCTTCTGCCGTGCTACCGTTTCTGCGATAGCGAGCCAATGCCCGCCGGGTGTCATTTTCTTACTGGCGTACATCACGTGGCCAGCTACGTTCATAACGAACGCATTATCATCCCAGAAGTAAGCAATGTCCTGCTCTTTCTTATTTAGTTTTTTGCCGACCTGATATACTTCGTCGAGTTCCTTTTCGTAGGGTGTGCCTTTCTTCAGACTGAAAGGAAAGGGTCGAGGAGGCATAAACTGATTACAGGTATCCATGGCCCAGCAGCGCAGTTTGTTCCATTGAGGCTCCGCAGCATCCATATAAGCGGGCGGTGTCGGTACCCAGGTTCCTTCTTCATTCGTCACGGTATGTTTGAAGCCGCGCGTCTGTTTGTAACTGTCTTTGGCCGCGTAATCCAGAATATGCTTAGCGACCGCTTCACCATACGCCATCGACCGCTCGTAAACCTCATCTGGTACACCATCTTTTTTGTACTGCTCGTAGAAAGGCTTCTCGAAGGTATCGTAAAATTCAACGGAGAAGGTTAGCGCCCGCGCAACCGTCAGAAACGCGTGGGTACTGGCCAATGGAAAGCAGTACTCCTGACCAGGCTGTGGCTTAGGGCTTGCCTGAAAACGCTTTAGTTTACCACCCAGTGATTCGTATTGGGGGTCAAAAGGAACGAGTGCTTCGTAACCAGCTAGATTGGCATAGGAATAGATTCGGCTCGCTACCGGTGGCGAAAAAATATCGTGAATGATAACCTCCGTTAGTTTATTCAGAGCCGAATTATAGTATTCCGGATTAGACGCTTTAGCATTATATTCAGCAGGAGATGCGGACTTTTGACAGCCAACTACGGCTACCCAACAGGCAGCCAGCAGGCAACTAAATCGAAGGGTAAATTTCATAGAATCAGTAACAAGTAAGACGGTACAAACTGGATTTCAACTAATCCATACGTACAAAATTAACGGAAAATACGGGACAAAACGGAGTATCTTCGACTACTTTATTTCAAAAGCAACGGCTTAAAGAGCTGTATACCTGCGCTGTTACGGGCAACGGCGATCAGCATTCCTTTTGTCGTACGAAGGGGACGAATATCCCGGATTTCCCCATTCAGCATAAAGCCAGTATCGACTGGTGATAAGGCCGTAAAATGCCCTTTCCCGTCATTTTGTAAGACTAAGCCATAGTTGGCGTCGTACCGCCCCTGATAGGTACTGACATTATAAAAATTGCCGCCACCCAACACATCCAGATCGCCGTCCTGGTCGATATCAATTGCCTGTAACGCAAAAAGCTTCGATACCTGCGCCATCATCGGAAGTTCGTGCACGACAAATTTACCGTTTCTGTTTTCCAAATAAACCGACGCAAATTGGTTCGCAGTAAATTCCTCCGCTTCGTTCAGCTCCTGGCTGCTCAGCACGTTTTCCAGCGGCTTCCCGGCAAATGATACATAGTCGGTAAAGCGCTTGTTGATTATGCCTGGCATCTGTTTGCCCAGCTCGTCTTTGAAGGCGAGGGGATACCACTCCTTACCTCGGTTGTACGCGATGATCTGCTCCGTTGTCTGGTTGTTGTCAACGTCTTTTACCCACATGCGCAACTGTGAGTCAGGTGTCTTCCGAAGCTTCGTGTTTGTTCCCAGATTGCCCGCTACAAGATCAATATCGCCGTCT
Source organism: Spirosoma oryzicola (assembly GCF_021233055.1). Classification (NCBI taxonomy): domain Bacteria; kingdom Pseudomonadati; phylum Bacteroidota; class Cytophagia; order Cytophagales; family Cytophagaceae; genus Spirosoma; species Spirosoma oryzicola. The sequence goes on from NZ_CP089538.1 coordinate 5,225,765, forward strand.
CGGTCAAAGTCAGCGGCAATAATGCGCTGAAAAAAGCCATTTAATGGCGTTTCGCTTTCGGTGATCGTGCTAACCTCCGAAAGTTTGCCTTTATCATTGGCGAAAATCTTGATCGGCATCCAGTCACCGGCCAGAATCAAATCCTGATCTTTGTCGCCATCGTAATCGGCCCAGACAGCATCGGTAATCATTCCCGCCTTTCGGAGACCGCTAGCCAGTTTATCCGTCTGATCGGAGAAGTGTCCTTTTCCGTCATTGATCAGCAGGTAGGAGTTCGGCGACTTCCCGTAGTTGAAACCAACAACACGACCGCCAACAAATAAGTCCAGATCACCATCCTGATCGATATCAAAGGGGCGAACGCAGCTTTTGTTGTCGTACATAGGCGGAAGCGCACTGGTAGCCCGGCTAAAATTACCCTGACCGTCGTTTAGGTAAAGTCGATCAAACTGTTCGGGCATTTTATCGTAAAACTCGTTGCCACCCGATACGACATACAGGTCAAGATCTTTATCACCGTCCGCATCGAAGAACGTAGCGTCTACATCTTCATAGGTCGAATCGGCAACAAAGGCTCGTTGAACCGACGGCTTGAAACGTCCATCGGACTGCTGGATCAATAAGCTGCCAGCCTGCCACTTGGCCCCCCCGGCATACACGTCCTCCAATCCATCGCCGTTTACGTCACCAACAGCCAAATGCGGCCCTTCGGTCGATATCTCAAACGGCATCAGGGGTTCACGCACAAAATCGAAATACTCTCTGTTCTCCTTATGCTTGTACGGAATGGAATCATTCGTGGTCATATCGGCGAAGAGCGGGGAGATCGACGGAGCCGTATACCGGAAGTTTTTCCCATCCAGCTTTGCGTTGGTCTGCTGTAGTGTAATTGTTTGATTGGCCTTTACATTCCGCTGGATTTCCATCTGCTGGTTTGGCCAGATCACAATCAGTGAATCAACCGAATCATGTTGTCCAACACCAAACAGCAGTTCTGGCGCAACGGATGATTCAAACCCACGCGTCGGCATCAGCTGCTGAACAAGCGTCGTGTCCTTGTATTTGAGAATTACTTTCGCGCCTACCCCGAACGTATTTGGTGCCTCGCCTTTTAGTTTGACCGTCAGGTGTTTGTTATTCGGAAAGAGTTCGTTAGCATCGTTGCGATACAGTCCTGCCGGATCGTCAATGTTATTGGTAATCAGATCCAGATCACCGTCGTTGTCCAGATCCGCGTAAGCGGCCCCATTCGAAAAATTGGGTGTCTCGAACCCCCAGGCAATGGACTTGTCTTCAAACCGCAGACTTGGCGTTCCCCGGTACAGATAGTTATGTACCTTTCCTTCGGGCATAAGTTTCGTAGCCCGTTCATCGAGCGAGCGCGACGTTTCCATCGCATAGCGCAATGAGTCATCGGCGGCAAACTTCACGTAGTCCAGGTTGTTTGGGCGGTGAACGATGCCGTTGGCAACGAACAAGTCTTTTATTCCGTCGTTATCGTAGTCGGCCAGTAGTGGTGACCAGCTCCAGTCGGTAGCCGCCACACCCGTCATAGCCCCAACATCCATAAACTTCTTTCCTGACAGATTCAGTTGAAGGCAGTTCCGGCTATACTGGTTCATGTAACCGTGAGCCAGCTTATAAAAATAAATGTCCAGCGGATCTTCACCAAGCGATGATTTTTCGACGGTTTCATCTTCCGGGTACATGTCAAGCGTCATGACATCGGCAAAGCCATCGTTGTTTACATCAGCAATGTCGTTACCCATCGAGAATCGGCTGGTATGCTGAAACGCTTTTCGAACACTTTCCGTAAACGTACCATTCTGATTATTAACGTAGTAGTAGTCGTCCTCGTGGAAGTCGTTCGAAATGTACAGATCTTCCCATCCGTCGTTGTTCAGGTCAGCGACGGATATGCCTAAGCCATAGCCCATAGCTGCCCCGTAAATTCCAGCTTTTTCGCTTACGTTAACGAAACGGGCCGTTTTGCCAGCTGGTGCTTTCCCCGCTTTGGTTACTAACTGATTTTCGTACAGATAGTCGCCTGACTCGTTATGCCGCAGATTACGAGCCGTTACACGATCATAGCTACGAGACGTGTGCACGGCATGATTTAACAGGTAGCAATCGAGGTCACCATCGTGGTCATAATCGAAGAAGGCAGCCTGCGTTGAAAAGCCCGTAAAATCGAGTCCGTAGTCAGCCGCTTTTTCGGTGAATGTACCATCTCCGTTGTTGATGTATAACTCGTTAGCCCCTTCAAGACCTCGGAAATTACCGACGGCGCAGACGTAAATATCGAGGAATCCGTCACCATTTACATCCGCCATCGTTGAGCCGGTCTGCCAATCCGAAAACCCCTCAACACCCGCTTTGGCGGTTATATCCTCAAATTTAAAGTTTCCTTTATTAAGGTATAACTTGTTTTTTCCCTGGTTCGAGACAAAGTACAGATCGGTCAATCCGTCATTGTTGATATCACCCGCTGATACCCCGCCCCCGTTGTAGAAGTACAGGTAATCGAGAATATTTAGCTTTTCGGAAGGCACCAGACGATTTGCAAATGAGACACCCGTCTGGGTGGAATCAAGAGACTGAAAAAGCGGCTTTTCTGACTTGAATGAATTACAGCCTGCCAGCAGTGTACTGGCAGCCAGCATCAATAAACCAATTCGTTTCATTATAGGCGAGTCGTTGACACCTTGCTGCTTACCGCCTGGTGTCAACTTTTTTTAGCGTGCCATAGCGGTTCTGGAACCGTTGGCAGTGGGTGTTTTAAGCGTAAATAATTGCGCGCGGTCGTTGTTCTTCGCCAGAATCAGTTGTCCCTGCGCCAGGCGTTTCATCCGTCGGACCTGACCACGTACAAAGAAACCCGATACGGCGGGATTAATTGACGTGTATTTTACAGAATGCTGTTTGGCTTTTCCTTCGTTTCGTAAGATAACTCCATAACTAGCGTCGTAACGGCCAATTTCGGGCAGCACATCGAAGAAATTACCCGCCAATGCCAAGTCGGTTCGACCGTCGCCGTCGTAATCGAGGAATGTCGCATTGCACATGGGCGAAAACTGGGCTTCGGCCGGTAGCGTTTGCAGGGTAAGCTTACCTTTTCCATCATTCACCAGCAGTACGGACCTGCTTATAAACGATTGCTTGACGACAGCCTGCTTTAGCTGATCTTCATCCAGTATGTCCGTGATTTTTTTACCAGCATAATCATTGTACTTCACGTATTTCTTTTTGATGCTAGGCATCTCTTTCTGCAAATCATGTTTCAGTACCATCGGGTACAATTCACCCGTTTCGTCGGCGCAGTTGATAATCTGCTCCATGGTGCCGTTGTGATCAAAATCTCCCGCGTAGAGTTCAGCGGGTACCGTCTGACTTACCCGAATGCGCGAATTAAGGCCTAAGTTACCGACAACCAGATCCAGATCGCCATCCCCATCCGCGTCGCCTGCCGTTACGCAGTTCCACCAGCCGTTGGTTTTTAAGGCTTCTCCATTGATCCCGGTGATCGTCATCACCGACGATTGACTCAACTTACCGCGCTTGTTTTCGAACACGCGTATGGGTTCCCAATCACCGACAACCAGTAGTTCCGGGTACTGATCGCCGTTGAGGTCGGCCCAGGTAGCAGCCGTAACCATACCCAATTGATCCACTTCGGGCAGGAATCGTTTGGTATAGTTTTTAAAATTTCCGGTGCCATCATTGGTGAGCAAATAGCTGGCGGGATTGACGCCATACTGACCCGGAATCATTCGAGCGCCAATAAACAAATCAATATCACCGTCCTGATCGTAGTCGGCAGCGGCTACGCACGAACCACTCGCTTTTAAATTAGGCAGGTTCGTTTCTGAACGGGTGAAACCCCCTTTCCCATCGTTCAGGTACAAACGGTCCAGCAGTTCATCAGCATCAGCGCCAAATTCGTTACTCCCTGATACCACATACAGGTCGAGATCCTTATCGCCGTCAGCATCGAAAAGTACGGCGTCTACAGCTTCATAGGTCGTGTCCTGCCTGATTGCCGTTGGCGTTTTATCCGTAAACGTACCCCCTGCCTGCTGCACGAACAGTTGATGTGATTGGCCGCTTGCTCCACCAAAGAATATATCGTCTAAACCGTCTCCATTCACGTCGCCGGTAGCCATTGCCGGGCCCTGCGTAGAAAATTGCTGCTTCAACAACGCATCGCGATTGTAATCGACAAAGGGACTTTCCTTGTGGGTGAACGCTAGTCCCGCAGCGAGCGTATTATCCTGAAAAACGGGCTTTTGAATGCTACTGGAAGGCTTCCATATCTGGTTAGCATCCTGCTGACGAACGGTCAATAGCTGATTCGCTTTGGGATGCAGTATGGTCTGCATTTTATCATCGGGCCATACCACCACAACCGAATCAATCTGCGGCTGATTACCCAGGCCAAACACCATGTTCAAATCGACGGACGACTGGAATCCACGATTCGGCATCTGCTGTAACAACTGCATCCGCGAACCCGTCGAATCCCCCGACTGATAAACCATCACTTTGGTTCCGATAGCGTCCTGGTTTAGGCCCTGCCCTTTCAGCTTTACTTTTAAATAATTCGTGCTGCGCTTTTCCGTCGATTGATTTTTATAAACGGCGACGGGCGAATTGACATTATTTACGATCAAATCCAGGTCGCCGTCATTGTCTAAGTCTCCATAGGCGGCCCCGTTCGAAAAATCGGGTTCCGAAAGTCCCCAATCCAGCGCCTTGTTCGTAAACTGTAAGTTTCCGTCGTTGTGAAAGGCGTAGTTCGGAACGGCTTCCGAGGGCGCTTTATCCATGAAGTCTTTGAAATTAACTCCCCCCTGCCGGGCAATCTGAGCCATGTTTTCGCTATCGCCCAAAAAGTTGATGAAGTCCTGATTCGTTACATCTTTCGCGATTCCATTCGCGACAAAAATATCTTTAAGACCATCGTTGTCCATGTCGAATATCAACGCGCCCCAACTCCAGTCCGTCGCATCAACACCCGAAAAACGCGCTACATCGCTGAAAACAGGTAGTCCGTTGTTATCCGGCTGATTGCCGTTGTTCAGATGCAGCATGTTCTGCATAAACTGGTAATGGAAATCGCGACCGAGCTTAAGCTGTTCCAGATCGTGGCTTTCGAACGTCGACGTTTTTTTCAGGCGCTGGTCATTACCGGGCAGCATATCGGTCACAAAGATGTCGAGCTTCCCGTCATTATTGACGTCGGCCACATCCGCTCCCATTGATGACAGGCTGATGTGCGGCATCGCGTCTTTTATCGACTCTCGAAACGTACCGTCGTGGTTGTTAATGTACAGATAATCCCGCTCGTAAAAATCGTTGGAGATGTATACATCCGGCCAGTTGTCTTCATTTACATCACCAATGGTAATGCCTAGTCCGAAACCGATCAGGCTTCCATAAATTCCTGCCTGCTCCGATACATCGGTAAAGGTGGTCGAAGTAGTTGCTTTTCCCTTGCTCCGCTCTATCGTCCAGTTACGGAATAACTTATGCCCGCCCAACGAGTCCCGCTGATCCCGTATGTTGGCATAGGATAATCGTTCGACAGGCAAGAAACTGTTGTTGAGCAGATACATATCCAGATCACCGTCGCGGTCGTAATCGAAGAAAGCCGCGTGTGTCGAGTAGCCTTTATCGTTCAGACCATATTCGGCGGCTCGTTCCGTGAAGGTTGGGACACCATTCGCATCGTTACCGTTATTGATGAATAGCTCGTTTGCCCGATCATCACCCGGCTGGTTACCGGCATTACACACGTATAGATCCAGCCGTCCGTCGCCGTTAACATCCACAAACGTAGCGCCCGTGCTCCAGGCCCGCTTACCAGCCACTCCTGCTTTCGCCGTGATATCGTCAAACTGGAAAGACTCCTGCCCCTTCTCCGATTTATTCAGGTATAACTGGTTATCGCCCATGTTCGCGATTAGGAACACATCGGACAAACCGTCGTTGTTAACATCGCCAATAGCGACTCCGCCACCGTGATAGAAGTTACGGTAGTTGAAAACATTAAGCTCTTTGGAGTCGGTTACTGTATTGGTAAAATTAATGTGGGTTTCGTCAGGCGACAACTTACGAAACAAAGCATCAGCGGACTGCTGTTGCCCTAACTGACAACCAGCTAACAAGCTTGCCATCAGAATAATCAAACTAATGCGCATTAGTACAGCTAGATGAGAAATAAACCGTATTGAAGCGAAGGCCAAAGAAAGCATTCAGAAAATGCTGATCGTTAAGGGGCCACAAATATAACGAATCGTCAAGGTTAATTAGTCCTTTCCCGCTAATTAATTAGCTTTTAATCAGCTTATAAAACAAAAAAAGCAGACTCCGTAGAGCCTGCTTTTCTATCCGTTAATCCTAAGTATTAATAACCAGGATTTTGCTTCAGGTTTGGATTGAGGGATATCTGGTCTCTTGGGATTGGGAACAGCGTCCGGTAATCCTGTGAGGCAGCTTTCAAGCGCCATGCTTTGGTGTACTGTCCAAACCGGATCAGGTCTTGACGACGGTGCATTTCCCACGCCAGTTCGCGTCCGCGCTCTGCCAGCAGCTCATTCAACGTAAGTGTCGTCGTTGTGTAAGCCGACATACCGGCACGGGCACGAATTATGTTTGCATCCGTAACGGCAGCTGCCGCATTGCCAAGACGCAGGTTAGCTTCAGCCCGCATCAGGTACGCATCACCCAAACGGTAGATAATGAAATCGTTATCCTGCCACGAATCCTGCGTAAAGTTGTTCCGCTGAATCTGGTATTTCGCGTTCCGAGCACCAGCCGACCGACCTACATAACCAGCCTGATAAGCAAGCGTCGTTACTTCAGGATTAAGAACTACCGGTTGCGAATCATCGATCAACGGCGTACCATCCGCTTTATACTGCGGTCCAACGAGCCACATTCTTTTGCGGGCGTCTTTGTCATCGAACGAGTTATAGAACTCCGTAACTGCACAGAATCCATTCCAAGGCTGTTGCCCCAGGTTATAGGTCAGCTGATGCAGGTAGTGCAGGGTCTGCATCTGCGGGCGGAATCCAGTCCGTTTGGTGCTGCTGAACGGCGTAGCCAGAATGATTTCGGCCGAACCCTGGTTCTGAGTCGAGAAGTTGCTTAAAAAATCAGAAGCCAGTGCAAACTTGCCCGAACCAATGATCGTATCCAGACGGGTCACGGCATCTTTCCAGCGTGGGGTACCCGTATAAACCTGTGCGTTCAAGTACAGTTTAGCTAGGATCATATCTGAGACGTACTTATTCATACGCCCGTAATTCGCTCCTCCTACTGTACTCGATAAAGCAGCCCGGTTATCCAGCAATTCTTTTTCAACAAACGCAAATACCTGCGCACGGGTGCTCTGCTGGGGTGTCGATCCTCCCAACTGATTGGCAATAATTACATTACCAAACAGGTCCATCGCCTGGTAGTGGAAAAATGCCCGCAGCGTTTTCAACTCGGCAATGCTAGTCGCGTCAGTAAGCGTTCCTAGCTGCTGATTAATCGCTGTGATATTGTTATAACACCAGTTCCAACGATCATTGAATACGCTGTTATCGGTAACAGGATCCCAGGTGTGGGTATAATACCGAACCCACTTGTCGCCATCCTTCCAGTCACCTCCACGGGTAGGTACAACCTGTTCGTCCGTCGTCGTGTTCAGATCGGTCATGTTGCTCCAATAGTCACCAAGACCATTGTAAAGCGGTCCGATCAAGGCATTCCGCTGAGCTTGTGTATTGCCAAAATCACCCGATGTAGGCAATACATCGAACGTTTTTTCGGTCAAGTCTGTACAGGCTTGTCCAGCTAATAGCAGCGCTGCACAGCCCATTACGACTTTTATACTTATAGTTTTCATTGCTTTTTGAATTAGATCTTTATAGCACTTTGTTCGTAAGATTCTAACGAAGCATTCACAGACCAAGTACGTATTAACTCTTTAGATTTGTGAATGCCTAGCCTTAGAATGTCAGATTCAGACCCAACTGGAATGTACGTGTTTTTGGATAGAAACCAGCGTTAGCATCGTCCAACCCGACTGGGTTCGGAGCTTGCCCGATTGGCAGGTTACCTGTCGTTACACCACTTGATGCAGGATTCGACACTAAGCCATTGGTGTTGTTACTAGCTAGGTTACCAGCTGCCTGTAACTCAGGATCGATACCTTTGTATGCCGTAATGACGAACAGGTTGTTACCCCCCACATAAACCCGAGCACCCGAGAAGTACTTGTTTGGCCGAACGGGGACGTTGTAGCCGATCTGCCAGTTGTTCAACCGAACAAACGTACCGCTCTCGATCCAGTTGGTCGACAGTACGTTGACGCCGTAGTTGTTTGGTAGCGACGTTACGTCACGCAACATATTTGTTTCCAGGATCGATCCAGGAATCGAGTAGTTCGAACGCGTATTGTTCAGAATTTTGTTACCGAACACACCACGCAACAGGAAGTTCAAATCGAAGTTTTTGTACCGGAACGAGTTAATAAACGAACCATTCAAGAATGGCTGCGGATTACCCTGGTTGATTGGGTTGCCAGCAGCAACTGCTGCTGCGGCATCAGCCAATGCTACACTCGGCGTAGGGGTGTCGCCCGAAGCGGGACGCAACAAGGGTTGTCCATCCGAATTGTAGCTGCCAGCAAACGTGGGTACGTTGTTGAACTCGCCCAACGGACGGCCCACTGTCAGGATCGACGCGTATACGTCAGACAAGCCTCGACCACTGAACGGATTGAAGCGAACCTGACCGATGTTGAACTGATCATTCGTTAGCGATACAATTTTGTTCTTGTTGTACGAGCCAACGATCCGGGCATTCCAGTTAAAGTCGCCTTTCTTGATGATGTCGCCACCAAACGAGATTTCAAACCCGCTGTTGCTCATGCTACCAATGTTAGCCAGGATGGTATTAGCAAAGTAGTTTACTCCATCAGCAGGTACGTTGATATTATACAGCATGTCGCTTGTCAGCTTGTTATAATACTCGATCGATCCCGAGAAACGGCTGCTAAACATCTGGAAGTCGATACCAACGTTGGTTTGGCCAACAACCTCCCATTTGAGGTTGGGGTTAGCATTCTGCGTGATACCATAACCTGGCAGGAAGTCGCCGACAGTACCATCGTAGTAGGTACCTTTCTGACCATACAGCTGAGTTGATGTGTATGGGTTGATACCCTCCGAGTTTCCTGTCTGTCCCCAACCTACCCGTAGCTTCACGAAGTTCACCACGTTTGATTTGGGGAAGAACGATTCATTCGAAAGATTCCAGCCCGCAGCGATCGATGGGAAAATACCCCATTTGTTGTTCGTACCAAATTTAGAGCTACCATCCCGACGTACCGTAGCCGTCACATTATACTTGTCAACCAGATTAACCGTTGCCCGACCGAAGAACGAGATCAGTTTGCTTTGGTTCCGGTACGAGTTGGCAAACGTGTTACTTGGGTAAATCAGTGTACCACTTCCCAAACCTAAGTTGTTGAATCCAGTAGAAGTCGTCACAAAGGCGCTGTTCGCAGCGGCAAATCCATCATTGTCCAATTGCTGGAACGAATAACCGCCTAACAACGAAAGGTTACTGCTTGTACCAAGGCTCCGGTTGTACGTAAGCGTCGTTTCGAGCAGTTGGTTGAGCGTATTATACTGACGGCGTTCAGCCCGACCGTTGTTACCAGCGTACGCTTTGATAGCCGGGTTCGTTACGTAGTTATTGTTGGTCTGGTCATTCTGCAATTGAGCATTCACACCGAAGGTTAAACCGTCGATAATCTCGTAACGTAGGTTAGCACCCAAGATAGCGGTGTTACGTGTCCCATTGTTAGTTACGTTCTCCAGCATAGCAACCGGGTTGTTCAAATCGAACGCGCCACCCACTTCAGCGTAACCACCAAGGTTATTAGTCAAACTAGTAGGGTCTGTATACCGAACAGGCAACGTAGGCAGAAACTGAGCAGCACGACGCAGAATACCATTATCAGAAAATTTCTGATTGGTGCGCGTGTATTGCAGGTTATACTGAACGTTCAACCGGTTGTCCAATGCTTTCTGATCTAAGTTGATGCGGCCAATGATCCGATCAAAACCCGTGTTTTTAACAATACCCTGCTGATTGATATAATCAACCGAGCCACGGTAGCTAAATGTCTGCGAACCGCCCGATACCGCAATATTGTGGTTGTTCGTGATCGCTGTACGCGTTACCTGGTCGATCCAGTTCGTGTTGTAATAGTTTCCGCTGGCATCTTTTGGGAAACGCTGACCATCGCTAAGTGCCGAAGCCCCTTTGATTTGCGTTACCGCATTAACGTAGCCTGGGCCATCAAGTAAATCAAGGCGTCTTGAAATCGTTTCAACACCCACGTAGTTATTGAATGCAACCGTCGCCTGTCCTGCTTTACCACGCTTGGTTGTAACGATGATTACCCCGTTAGCAGCCCGCGAACCATAGATGGCCGCTGCCGACGCATCTTTCAATACGTCCATTGACTCGATGTCGTTCGGGTTTACCTGGCTGATTGGGACACCAATCATACCGTCAACTACGTAAAGAGGCTCAGAACCACCAGCCAGCGAGGTATACCCGCGCAGACGAACGGTTGGCTGTTGGTTGGGGTCACCCGATGGAGTCGTGATAACCAGACCAGCTACTTTACCTTGAATAGCCTGTAACGGGTTGGGGTTGATACCAGGGTTAAATTCTCTGGAAGTTACCTGTGCTACCGAACCTGTCAGATCTTTCCGTTTCGCAGTACCGTAACCAACGACAACGACTTCTTCAAGTGCTTTAGTGTCGTCCGCCAGTTTTACGTCAACCGAAGACCGGTTACCAACAGGTACTTCCTGGGAGGTGTAGCCAATGAAACTTAGTACAAGCGTGGCATTGTCAGGCACATTGTTAAGCGTGTACTTACCGGATGCGTCTGTGTTTGTCCCCCGCTGTGTACCTTTAATTTGTACACTTACCCCCGGCAAGGTAGCTCCTGACGGATCAGTTACTGTACCTGTTACAGTCCGTCCTTGCGCCCATGCCGCCGAGTTGCTCAACAGCAGCATCATTACCAGCATTGTCAGGAAGCTTCCCAAAGCGTTCCGTCCAAACAGCTGGGGTTGGGGAGTCCCAACCTGACCTACGTAACCCGCGAAGCGGCTCATTTTGTAGGATTTGTCCATCATAGGTTTTAGTAAAAATTTGAAAATAGTAAAGAGATTTGCTAGTGAAAGCTAATAAACTAAATACTCTTAAATTATGTTTTGTCGCCTTTAAGTACAATTTTTAAGAATAGAAGAACCGAACGTACTTACGTAGGAGTATAGCAACTAGGCATGAATTTATAGAATATATGCTTGAACCAGCGAGCAAATTACTAAACGACATATCTAAAATCCAAGCTTAAAAGGTTAATATTAGCTTAGGGAAAGACAATATTGTATCAAAATTATTGTTAAAAATTCCCAGTAAAATACCACTAATCCGATAGGAGTATAAATACTCTGAAGCCTATCCCCTTGATTATAAATGAAATGATTCTTAAGATAAGTATAAATATTTATAAGTTTTCCGAGTTTCGTTACTAATAGAATTTCATAGGCTCACACTAATATTTTTGGCTGATTTACAACTATTTTTGCCTTTATTCTGGCACAGGCCATTGATTAAGAATTATGGATTCAGAGGTTATAAGGCATCTTGCCAGTCAGCTCTCCGGCGATGTCTACGACGATAGTACGTATCGTACACTTTATGCAACGGATGCTTCGGCTTATCGAGAGGTACCAACTGCCGTTGCTATTCCCAAAACGATTGATGACCTAAAGACGCTGATTGCCTTTGCCCGCGAGCACAAAACGTCGCTGATTCCCCGCACGGCAGGGACATCCTTAGCCGGTCAGGTTGTTGGCAGTGGTATTGTGGTTGATGTGTCGAAGCACTTTACGAAAATTCTGGAAGTCAACCCCGAAGAGCGCTGGGTACGTGTTCAGCCCGGCGTCGTGCGCGATGAGCTTAATCTGTTTTTGAAACCGTACGGCCTATATTTTGGTCCCGAAACGTCCACGGCTAATCGCGCTATGATCGGCGGTATGGTGGGCAATAACTCCTGCGGCTCTAACTCGGTCGTTTACCGGGCCACCCGCGAACACACGCTGTCGGTAAAAGCGTTACTGGCCGATGGATCGGAAGCGGAGTTTGGCGATCTAACAAGCTGGGATTATACAAAGCTGGTTGGCGATGCAAGCCGTAAAAATGGCTCGGCAACGTTGGCTGACAAAATACTGCTCAAGACAAACGCTATTTTGGCGGATCCGGTTAACCAGGAAGAGATACGGCGGAACTTCCCAAAGCGGACCATCGAACGGCGAAATACGGGTTACGCGCTGGACGCGCTGCTCGACATGGTCCCCTTCGCGTCCGATGGCGAGCCGTTTAACCTGGCAAAATTCATTACCGGCTCCGAAGGAACGCTTTGTTTCTTAACCGAAATCAAGCTGAATCTGGTCCCCCTTCCTCCAAAAGAAAGTGGGCTGGTTTGTATTCACTGCCATTCGATCGATGAATCGCTTCGTGCGACGCTGGTGGCCCTGAATTATAAACCTTACGCCGTTGAGCTGATCGACGATATTATTCTGGAGCGGGCCGATACGAATCCAGAACAGCGCAAAAACAGCTTCTTTGTCCAGAAAACGCCGACGGATCACTTCCCGATTATTCTGGTTGTCGATCTCTCGCGCGACACACGGGCGGAAATCGAGTTGCTGGCGGCTCAGATGGAAGCGGAGTTACGGGCAGCTAATCTGGGCTATCATTACCCGCTCCTATTCGGCGAAGACACCAAAAAGATCTGGACCCTCCGCAAAGCCGGTTTGGGCTTGCTCGGGAATCTACCCGGCGACGAAAAAGCCGTCGCTGTTATTGAAGATACGGCGGTTGATGTTCATGATCTTCCCGACTACATCCGCGATTTCAATGAAATCCTGAAAAAGCATAATATGCATTCGGTGCACTATGCGCACGCAGGATCGGGCGAACTACATCTTCGGCCTATCATCAATCTGAAAACCGAAGAAGGTCACCGTCAGTACCGGCTTATTGCGGAGGAAATTGCGACGCTGGTCAAAAAGTACGACGGCTCACTCTCGGGCGAACATGGCGACGGGCGATTACGGGGCGAGTTTATTCCGCAAATGGTTGGGCCGCACAACTACGAACTGATGCGGCAAATTAAGCATACCTGGGACCCGCAGGGAATTTTCAATCCCGGTAAAATTGTAGAAACGCCCCCCATGGATACGTTTCTACGGTACGAAGCGGGTCAGCAGACGCCAGAGTTCAAAACGTATTTCCGGTACAAAGATCAGAACGTACTTCAGCACGCCGAGCAGTGCAACGGTTCGGGCGACTGCCGGAAAACGCAGGTATCCGGTGGAACCATGTGTCCTAGCTACATGGCCACCCGTAACGAGAAGGATACGACCCGCGCTCGCGCCAACGTTTTACGCGAGATGCTGACGCGCTCCCCCAAGGAGAATCGTTTCGATCACGAAGAAATAAAAGAAGTGTATGACCTTTGTCTTTCCTGCAAAGGATGCAAAAACGAATGCCCTTCCAACGTTGATGTTGCGAAGCTCAAGGCCGAGTTTCTACAACAGTATTACGACACAAACGGCGTTCCAATTCGCTCACGACTGATTGCTAATTTCGCCCGGCTGTCGAGTCTTGCTTCTTTGGTTCCCTGGGCCTGGAATGGTGTCTTGGGAACGCCTTCGCTTCGACGGGTAGCCAATCGCCTGGTTGGTTTCCACCCCGACCGGACGATGCCTTTGCTAGAAAACACGACACTAAAAAAATGGTGGTCAAAACGGGCTAGTAGCGGTAAACAAGCGTCAGCAACAGCAGCATCCGAACCACGCACCGTACTTCTTTTCTGCGATGAGTTTACCAATTACAATGATGTTGAAGTAGGTCAGAAAGCAATCCAGCTGTTCGAGCGGTTGGGGTATACGGTTGTTATTCCTGAGCATGGCGAGAGTGGCCGCGCGGCCTTGTCCAAAGGCATGCTCAAATACGCTAAAACACTGGCTGAGCGCAACGTCCGGCTTTTGAAGGATGTCGTCACCGCCGAAACGCCACTGGTTGGTCTGGAACCATCCGCTATCCTGACTTTCCGTGACGAATACCCCGATCTGGTCGATGAATCGCTCGTGGCCGATGCGAAGAACCTGGCTCAGCACACGCTGACATTCGAAGAATTTATCGCGCGCGAATCGGATGCTGGTCGTATTGGCTCCGGTCAATTCACGGATGAAAAGCGGTTAATCAAGTTGCACGGGCACTGCCAGCAAAAAGCGGTCTCGTCATTGGTACCGGGTAAAAAGGCGCTGTCGCTCCCGCAGAACTACACGACGCAGCTTATCCCATCGGGTTGTTGTGGCATGGCCGGTTCGTTTGGCTACGAGGCCGAGCACTACGACGTTTCGATGCAGGTTGGCGAATTAGTTTTATTTCCGACCGTCCGGCAGCAGCCCGATGATGTTCTTATCGCAGCCCCCGGCACCTCCTGCCGCCATCAGATCAAAGATGGTACCGCTCGAAAGGCCAAGCACCCGGCTGAGATTTTGTTTGACGCTTTAAAATAAAATGATAAAGAACCACCGCTTTCACCCAGATCGAGCGGTGGTTCTTTACAAGATGGGGCAGAAATTAAAAATTCTGTTTCAAGAAATGCTCATACTATTCTGTATTGATACAATTCAAGCGTATACAGCAAAATAATTGTATAAACGCCTAAAATAGCTATTGCATATTAGGAAACAATATTTTACTTTCGGTATACTAAACACAATCCTAAACATCAGCCTTGTTGAATGACACCTTGTCTACGGCTTATACTAATTTGCCTGTGCACCTTGTCTGTGCACTTTTCGGTGGCTCAACGGGCTCCTCTCGTGCTTCCCCCCCTGTGTGCAACACCCGATCTGACGGAAGCCCAACGCCATGAATTATCCCGCGAGGCAGCCTTTGCCTTAAGTGTGAAACAAGCTTCAGGCGAAGCCTTGACGGGTATTGTATACGTTCCGATCCGCCCCCACATTTTCCGGAGCAGCAATGGAACCGGCGGTATGACGATGACTAAGCTGAACAATATCATCGCTATCACCAACAGTTATTATCTCCTTAACGGCAGCGGAATTCAGTTTTATTTCTGCGGTACGTCACCCGACTACATCGACAACGATAATCTGTATAATAGCTTCCCGGCGTACAGCGAAACCTCGGTGAATGGCCGTGACGCGACCAATGCGATGAACCAGTACTACGTCAATGCGTTCGATCAAAGCGGCCTGGGCGGCTATGCGTATTTTCCGGGAAATAGCCTTCAGTCAACCCGTTCGTTTATCCTCAATGAGTCCGATGAGGTCGATCTCGCAAACCGACTGCTGCCCCACGAAATCGGGCACAACTTTAACCTGTACCACACGTTCGGCAATAGCGGTTCGGGCACCAATGAACTAGTGACCAGAGGTGCTGGCGCTAATTGTACAACAGCTGGCGATGAGCTTTGTGACACCCCCGCCGATCCGTACGGACTGCCTGGTGCAACGACGGTTTATATCAATGGCTGTCAAACCTATAACGGAACGGTTACCGATTCGCAGGGAAATCGATACGCGCCTTCCATCACCAACATTATGTCGTACTATTTTCCGTGTACGCACGATTTTACGGAAGGGCAATACAACCGAATGCAGGCCGGTCTGGCACTGCGACAAACACACACCGCCTACTCACTGGGTTGTCCGGCTACAGCCGTAACGGCACCTAGCAATGTGGTTGCCGCGATAAGCAATGGTAACGTACTGCTGTCATGGCAGGATAACGGAACCAACGAGATGGGTTACTTCATCGAGCGTTCGACCAGTTCCAATACCGGCTTTGTACCCATCGGCGGAGTAGGACCTAACACATCCAGCTATACCGATACCAAGACAGCGCCTGTAACCACGTACTATTATCGGATACGTCCGTCAAACAGTACTACGCAAGGACTTAGCTCAGTAGCTAGTGTTACAACATTGGCTTGTCGCCCAACCTACAGCGCGTATGCCTGCTCAGAGAACGACGGATTAGATGGCTTTTCCCTTAATGGCGCTACGCTCAGTCAGAATTCAGGTTGCTCAGCGGGAGGGTATAGTCTAGTGAATGCATCGTCGGCTCTTGTCCAACCCGGCCAGTCGATTCCTTTTACGGCGACTTTATTACCTTCACAATACAGCCAGGGGGTGTCTATATGGGCTGATCTCAACCGGAATGGCTATTTTGAAACCGACCGGAACGAATTGCTCTACCAAACACCTAACACCGTTACGGGCCAGTTCTCGGGAAATTTGGCTTTACCGAACACGTTGACAGCGGGTACGTTGATGATCCGTGTCGTTGTCACCTATAACGGGATTCCAACCGATGCATGCGGCATCTATTCGTATGGCGAAACGGAAGATTACCAGATCACCGTTGCCGGCCAGTCGCAGGCTGATCTTAAACTAAGCATGAAGTCCAGCGCCCGCATACCAGCGCTGAATCAGCCCGTCAGCTTTTCGGTAACGATTCAAAACAACGGGCCATCCAACGCAACGGGTGTTAGCTGGCAAAACAACTTACCGCCTAACCTTACCTTTGTTAGCGGGGGAGCGGGCGTATCAGGTTCGGGTAGCGCCGTTGGCGGAAGCGGTATAAGCCTGAACAGCGGTGCGTCGGCTACGTACGTTTACCAACTCAGACCGACTCAGGCAGGCGCTTACGTAAATGCCGCTCAGATTTTGACCAGCGATCAACCCGACCCGACCTCCCAGCCAGGCTCTGGTACCGGCGATGGACAGGACGACGCAGCAAATACTGACTTCCGAACGTCAACCAGTAGTTCATCCATCTACGTATCGCCTAATCCTAACCAGACACCCCTACCCGCGCCCCAGTCCAATCAACCCGCGCCCGTAGCGAACAAAGCCGATCTGTCGATGAGTATGCAAGTCAGTAACCGAGCCCTTCGCGTTTCTCAGCCCGTAACATTCACACTGACGGTAGCGAACGCGGGCGGACTGACAGCCACCAACATCGTCGTGCGGGACACGTTACGCAATCTTACCCTGACCAGTACCCCGGCGGGTATGAACGTGGTGGCTATCGGAAACGGCTACTCGATTGTCGAAGGAACCATTAGCTCGCTGGCGGCAGGTGCAACCGCTCAGTTTGTATTGACCGCCCAGCCTACTCAAGTCGGAAACCTGATGAATGCGGCTCAGATCTGGTCAGCTGGTACGCCCGACCCCGATTCGACACCGGGCTCCGTTACGCCTAATGCGAATAACCTGAACGGCGAAGACGACGTAGCTTGGCTCGACTTACGAGTAAGCCCATGATGCCTCACTTACCGAACGGCCATTGCTGACGTACGCCAGCTGATACAAGGAAGGCGACGATACCCAGGCCAATGACGGTTAGGCCAGAAAGCATGAACGTCAGTCCGGTCGAAAAGAAGATGAACAGCCACACGGTAATCGCTAACAGCACGGGTAGCGGGTATAGCGGCATTCGGAAAGGAAATTCACGGATGGCTCGTCGGCGGTGAAGCAACAGCAAGCCAACGGCCTGCCCGACAAATTGCACAACGATCCGCATCGCTAAAATAGCCGTAATCACATCGCCCAGCCGGAATAGTAAGCTAAACACAAAGCCGACACCCCCTAAGAACAACAGCGAGATATACGGAAACTGGCGCGTCGGGTGCAACCGCGCGAAAATCGGAAAGAATTGCCCATCGGCGGCAGCTGCGTACGGCACCCGCGAATAGCCCAGCAAGACGGCAAACAACGAAGAAAAAGCAACCAGCAAAACCAGAACGGTTGCCAGCTTAGCAGCAGCCGGACCGTAAAGCGTTTCGACAAACGTGCTGACGATAAAGTCACTGTTTTGAGCCTCCTGCCAGGGCACGACACTCACCACGCTCAGGTTCATCAACAAATAAAGTCCCGCGATACCCGCAATAGAGATAAACATACTGGCGGGAATGTTGCGCGTTGGTTTTTGAATCTCTCCGCCAAGGTGACAAACATTGTAGTAACCCAGGTAACAGTAGATCGTTTTGACCGATGCTTGCCCAAGACCAGCGGCTATTAATCCACCACTCACCGATCCCATCGAACTTAATGTCTCCGTCAGCGGAATGCGGGCGTTGCTTAAACCGCCAACAATAATCCAGCCCAGCGTCAACAACACCGCCCCCCACATAACCAGCCCGATTTTACCAATCGAGTCAATTTTTCGGTATAACAGGATGATAATGACCAGCACAACTCCGCCCGATACCGCTTTACGCTGCCATTCGTCCAGCGGTATCAGGTACGACATGTACTGCGAAAAACCGATAGCGCCCGAAGCCATCACCAGCGGAGCCTGGATCATGGTCTGCCAGACGTACAGAAAAGCCAGCAGACGCCCCCAACGCTGTTCTCCGTACGAGATTTTCAGAAAATTATAGCTTCCGCCTGCCTTGGGAAAGGCAGCTCCCAGTTCAGCCCAGACAAATGCATCAACGACCGAAACGAGCGCACCTAGCACCCACGCCCACATAAACTGCGGTCCGCCGAGGGTTTTTATGACCAATGGCAACACAACGAATGGTCCGATACCGACCATATCGATCATGTTTAGCGCTGTGCCCTGAAGCAACGTAAGCCGCCGTGGTAATGCGGAGTCAGTATCCAGTCTGGACGGATTAGACGGCTCTGAGGAGCTGGAAGATGTAGAATCAATCAATAGCGTAAAAGGAAAATCAGAGTGACCTACCAAATGATCAGGCAACGGTCATTTTACGCGTAAAAGTTCGATTCTGCTTTTCATTTTGACGGCTTAGTCAATAACCCGCTGGAAATACGAAGGCCCGTCGATTTGTTGCAAACGAAAAACGTCGTCACAAGACAGCTCGTAACGACGTTTTTCTTAAAGCTACAGGTCTGCTTAGTTCATCAGTTGATCGAAGGACAAACTGACGTAGTACATCGATCCCACGCTGGGGTTACCCCAGGACTGCGTATAAAGTTTACCCAGCAAGTTGGTACCACCGACTTTTAGAATGGATTTAACTCCCGGTATTTTTTTGCTGATCTGCGCATCCAGCGTGCTATAGGCGAGAATAATGGTCTGCTGACGAGCCGTAGCCTCTGCATTAGCAAAGCTAGCTTCCCACAAAAAGGAATCCTGAGCCCGCCAAACGACGTTGAAGCCAAAACCGCTACCAGCAACATTCCGATTGCCAACCGATAGGTTGTACCGATATTTAGGCGTGTTGAACTGCGTCACGAAACCCGCTGGCAGCTTATCCCGGTCAATCAAGTAGTTCGACGCTACGTTAGCACCAACCGTATAGTTACCGGGTAACAGGTAATCCAGACCAATCGCCCAGCCTGCATTTTTTAACTGAGTGCTTGAGTTGACCGGGTAGAAATAAACGTTACGCGTTGACGCACTGATGAGTTGCAAGGCCGTGGCCGGATTGGTGAGCGAAACGGGCTGCACACCCTGTACGACCGTTTGCGTACCCAACAAGTTCAGGAACCGGTTATAGTAATAATAGGCGTCGATAAACAACTTATTTCCGAGCAGTCCCTTATAGCCGACTTCGTAGGTTTCTACGCGTTCGGGATCGTAGCCCGGATCAGCGGCTGGTCTCAATAAGGCAAGGGCTTGTGGCAAAGCAGCGGCTCCACCCGTCTGCAAGGCGGCTCCAAAAGCTTGTACTGACTGAAGCGTATACACCGGACTGCCGCTGAAATTATACCGTTGCTTGAACAAAGGCAAACCACCGATCAAGTGAGCCGAAGGTGTGTTCAGATCGATATACTGGTCCTGCGTTGTTGGAATACGGAAACCGCGTTGGAACGACGCCCGAACGTTGTGCACCTTCGCTAAGGTCAGTACCGCCGATAGACGGGGGCTTATCTGCGCTTTGAAGTTCTGGTTTTTGTCGTAACGCAGGGAACCGGTTAGCTTCAATACATCAGCCAACGTTTTCGACGCCTGCGCGTAAGCACCGTATTCATCAATCGTAAATTCTTTGCCATTTTCGTCACGAGCAAATAAGGTACCTTCCGAATTCAAGGCATACCGCCGAACATTACCGCCAACGATCAGTTCGACCAGTTTTGGATCAATTACCTTGTTGAAGTTGTACATGGCCTCACCGTGGTAAAGATTGGTTTTGTCGAGAAAGCGCGCGCCCACGCCCTGCGCATCCCCCGGAATCGGTTTTCCAGATACGGCATCAAACGCCTGTTGGAAGCCAGCGGTACCCGGCATCAACCGACCTTGATCAGCCGTGCCGCGCGCGACGTTCAACCAGTTCGTTTGTTGACTGGCTGCGTAGCCCTGCGCTGTGGCTACGGCAGCGGCCTGATTCTGCCCACTGCTAAGAGCCTGTAAAAGCGCTCCGGCGTATCCCTGAAACGCGGTTTGCGTGTACGTTCCGAAGAACGTCGGAAACCATTTGGCGGCACTACCGCTCCAGTACTCGTTGATTCCCTGACCCAGTATCCCCGTTGCGTACGCGTCGCCCGAACGCTCCTGCGTCGTATACGCTCGTACAAAGAAATTAGACCCTTTCAGTTCGAGTTTATATTGACCAAGTTTGAATCCTTTGATGTAATACCGGTCAGCTCCTGTGTACACCGTCGTACCCGTACCCCAGTTGGCCTGTACAATTGCTTCGACATTTTCGTTTAGCCGGTAGTGCAATGCGCCATTCAGTTTGAGGTTATTGACATTGTAGTCGACAAGCTCGTTTTCCAAATAACCCGTCCGCGAAATGTTCAGGTTGGGAATAATCGCATTGAAAAGCTGCTGTGGGGTCAACCCGGTCAGCTGCGGTAACGTTTGATTACCCGCCTGTGGAATCTGGGTGGTCGCAATCAATCCCAGTACCTGCGATGAGCCGTTGGCGCCCGTTCCGGGTTGTCCATTAGCGAACAAGTTCGAATACAGGTTAGCACTCGCATCACCGTAAATATTGATACCATCATAGCCTGGGTTATTCGCCCGATTGCCGGTTTGCAGATTATAATTATTCGAGAAGCTTTGATCACGGTAGTCGGTAGCCTGCCAGTCTTTAGCCGACAGATAAGAAACCCCGACCTTAAACGCCAATCGGTTATTGAACGCCTTCGCGTAGCGGAAAGCGGCATCGTAAAAAGGCGTCGTTGCGGTCGAATGATTGCTGGCATTCATCACACCCCCTTTAACATACGCACTGAGTCCCTGATACTGAAACGGATTTTTAGAAGTCATCAAGAGCAAACCGTTAACGGCGTTTGGACCGTAAAGGGCTGATGCCGCACCGGGCAGTAACTCAACGCTTTCCAGATCCAGTTCTGACACCCCGGCGATATTACCCACCGAGAAGTTCAAGCCTGGTGCCTGATTGTCCATCCCATCGAGCATTTGCACGACACGGGTATTGCCGTTCGCACCGAAGCCGCGCACGTTGACCGATTTGAAGGTCAGACTTTGCGTAGCCATATCGACCCCCTTGATGTTTTGTAGCGCATCGTAAAACGAAGCCGACGGCGTGGCTTGAAACGATCGAATATCCAGCCGCTCGACCGATACCGGCGATTTAAGTACGCTTTCCTCGACCCGCGATGCCGACACAACTACTTCCTGGCCGATCGTGACCTGCTCTTTCAGACTTACGGTTATGTCCGAGCGGCTGCCGGTGATGACCAATTCCTGCGCCTGAAAACCTACGGCTGAAACAGCGATTGTGAAGGGCGTAGGCGTGTTGGTTGTTAACGAGAAGTTTCCTTTCTGGTCGGTTATTGTGCCGATTACCTTACCCTTAACGGCAATGCTGATACCGGCTAGTGGCTCTTTTGTCTCTGCTGCGGTTACCGTCCCCGCAATGCGCGTTTGGGCCATAGCCGCTGTGGTCAGCAGACACAAAAAGAACACATGAATTAGTGAATACGTAGTGGATTTATGCATAGATAGTCAATAAAAAAAGGTTGTTTATAGACGCTTTCTCTTCTCCTCTAAACATACGGATAACTCTTCTCTCCGTACAAAAAAATCTTGTTATTAAATAAATTATTTTCAGAAAATAGCCTTGTTACCTATGCGCTAAAACCCGAGAAACATCCCTGTCACTGGCAGCTTTAGCTTGTTCGCGTTAAGGTTTCGGAAAACGAACTAGTAAATCTAAATACCAGCTACCTTTAGTAATAAGCGTTCCATTTTTCAACCGAACTTCTTACTCCAATGACGAACGAATCGAACCGACGCGATTTCCTTAAAACGTCCGGGCTATTGACAGGCAGTGCGCTACTGGGCGGTTTGCCATTTGGTGCACAAGCCGAGATGGCTGGCTATGGCTACCATACTTCGGCAAACGACACCATAAAAGTAGCGTTGATCGGCTGTGGCGGACGGGGCACCGGGGCCGCTCAGCAAGCCTTAAGCACGAAGCAAAACGTTAAAATTGTGGCACTAGCCGACGCCTTCCGCGACCGGGTGGACGATGCCTATAAAGCGCTGACCGAGCGCGGAGCCAAAGCCGCCGACGGAACGCCTAAAGTAGACATACCAGAGGACCGTAAATTTGTCGGATTCGACGCTTACAAGCAAGCCATCCCGTTAGCCGATGTCGTTATTCTGGCTACGCCACCGGGCTTTCGGCCAAGTCATTTTGAAGAAGCCGTTCGTCAGGGTAAGCACGTGTTTATGGAAAAACCGGTGGCTACCGATGCACCGGGCATCCGGCGAGTACTGGCTGCTGCGGAAGAAGCGAAACGGAAAAAACTGAACGTAGTCGTTGGACTCCAACGGCGTTACCAGCCTAGCTACCGCGAGATGATCAAGCGGATTCACGACGGCGCACTCGGCGACATTGTGGGTGGACAGGTTTACTGGATCAGCGGTGGGGTCTGGCACAAGCCACGTAAGCCCAACCAAACCGAAATGGAGTATCAGATGCGCAACTGGTACTACTTCAACTGGCTGTGCGGTGATCATATCAACGAGCAGCACGTCCACAACATCGACGTAGCCAACTGGGTCAAAAACAGTTATCCCGTGTCTTGTCAGGGAACGGGCGGACGTCAGGTTCGGACAAGCAAAGAAGATGGCGAAATCTTTGACCATCATATTGTCGACTTTGTTTACGCCGATGGTACAACCATCAATAGCCAATGCCGACACTACGAAGGCACCTTTAGCCGGGTAGACGAAATGTTCCTGGGCACCAAAGGTAAAGTTGAAGGGATGGAGAAAAGAACCAGCGTCTTGATGGGTTATAACGGTCAGCCTATCCATACGTATGACGCCAAAGCGGATGGCAATCCGTACCAGATTGAACATGACGAGCTGTTTGCTGCCATTGCCAAGGGCGACTACAAATTTGCCGACGCCGAACGGGTAGCGAAAAGTACCATGACGGCCATTATGGGCCGAATGGCGACTTATTCCGGTAAAGTGGTGAAGTGGGACGAAGCGTTAAATTCCCAGATTGACCTCTTTCCAACTACCCTCGCCTGGGACGCTATGCCTAAGAGCCTGCCAGACAAAGACGGTTTCTACCCAATAGCCGTACCTGGTAAAACGATAGCCGTTTAACTAACTCCATTGTTAATCAATCGCTGGTCTGACTTGCCGGACTAGCGATTGATCAACCGTAAATAGCCAGACTGTTTAAAAGCGGCCTGACTGTTCTTCCAAGACTTCACTCCGTTCGGTCAGGTAACTATGATTACGCTAAAAAAGCGCATCGTCACAATTCTCATGGTCGTTATCTGGGGAATCACGGCCATCCTGCTGTTTAACACAACGCATTCGAAAGGCATCTTTTCCATTCTATTCAGCGGCATTTTTATCAATGTCTTGCTGGCTGTCTATTACAGTTGCCTTGGACAACGCATCGTTAGTTTACGCGACTGGTTAAGTCGATAAGCCATTGGCCTCTAAACGCTGATCTTCAACGGCCATAACCAATACCAGGCCAGCCATTTCACGCGCTGACCAGGGTGAAGGCTGTTAGCAGAGGGCCAATTGTGCCAAAATAATGGTTATAGCTGTAGGATAACCGATTTAACAGCTATGTTCAACTCCTTCTTCCTGGCACTGGCCCTAAACAGCTTCGGCATGCTCCTACCGGTTCAACAGCAGTCAACGCCCGCTCACGCCGTAAGTCCCAAATACATGTCTACGCCAACCGGCTATGTAATGGTCCTACGACAAGGCGACAACGTTCTTTACGAACTGGAGCAGTTAGCGGTGAACGAAAAGATTCCCAGCGCCAGCTTCAGCGGCTTTGGCTTTGTTCACCCAACCTTCGGATTTTGGAACGCCGAGAAAAAAGACTACGATCCCAAATCCATGCGAGACACAGAAATGGCCAGCATGACCGGTAGCATTGCCTGGAAGGACGACAAGCCCGCCTTGCATGTACATGGCGTCGTTACGGATAAAAACTTCAACGCTTTTGGTGGTCATATCCTGGCGCTTGAAGTTGGCACTGGGTCGGTAGAAATTACAATCACCGTTCACAAAAAACGGCTGGAACGTGAGGTCGATCAGACGACCGGCGCGGCTGTACTGCGCTTGTAGAAAGTAAGTCCTGTCGTTTGTGCTAGGGAAGAATTCTCTTGAAACCAGCCGATTTCCATGCGTGCCGTTTGCCGGTTTTGTTTTCGAGAAAGAGTAGCTCGGCTCCCGGAAAGCGCTTGAGCAACCGCCGACTTTTCCGTAAGCCAGCCACGCTGAATACTTTCGTCAGTGCATCGGCATGATAGCCATCCGGAGCGAGTACGGTAGCTTGCACGAAGTGGTGCAGCCCTAACCCGGAGCGTGGGTTCATGATGTGCGAGTAACGTCGGCCTTTGTGTTCCAGAAAGCGGTATGTGTCACCCGATGTCGTTATAGCCGCATTTTTCAGTAAAACAGTAGCCGTATCTGAACTGCCTGCTTTGCCAGAACCGAGGCTTACCCGCCATCCCGCCGGATGGTCGGGCGGTGCATCGCTTACAAGGATGTCTCCTCCAATGTCGAGTAGAGCCGAGCGGATTCCGAATTGATGCAGTACCGTGAGCGCTTCGTCAATGGCAAATCCCTGCCCAATGCCGCCAACATCCAGCCGCATCCCCGACCGCCGAAGTTTTACGGTTTGATTGGTCCGATCCAGTTTCATCAGCCGATACCCAACGGCCCGTCTGGCCTTGCGTCGCTGGCTAGCCGTAGGAAATTCCTTGCGCCGGACGGCTCTCCGCCATAACAACGACAACGGCCCAACCGTCGGATCGTAACGTCCGTGCGAAAGCTGGGCTATGGATTGCGCTTTCTGCAAGACATGAAATAAATCGGCGGACACCGTTATCCACTTACCCGAACCGCTGGTTGCCGACAACCGGTTTATTTCTGAACCGTCCAGATAATCGCTCATGATCGCATTCAACGTATCCATTCGGACCGAAACAGCCCGATTGGCCTGATAAGCAACTACGCTATCCGGTGTGTAAAAAATGACGTTGAATTCCGTGCCCATCAGGCCCTGAGTAAACGAGAACCGCTGTAGCCGGGTCTGAGCATTCCCTGACAGAGGTAGCAACAACCAAGCGCCCAGCGAAAACAGCCGCCAATGTGCCTTTGTATTAAAGAGAAAAGAGCGCTTATGCTGTACTTTTACGAACTGAACAAAGCTGTTTACCTGAAATTGAGTTTTAGGTAAACAGCTTATCCCTTGTCTTATGGTCACGATCAAAAACAAATTCGTTTTACTGGCCGCTGGTTTCTGGCTAACTGGTATAGTGCTGCTATTGGCTGGTGCCTGGGCCAGACGTACGCATTCCGATACCGCCGACACCTTGCTCAGTTTGGGCATCATCGGGCAGGCTATTGGCTTCGGCTTCCTGGGTTTCGTTATTATGCAGGCCGTTCTAAACAAAAGTAAGCGATAAACGGGCTACAGCCGTGCCGCTTTGTCACGCAGATACATGTCGGCCAGCACCAGCGCAGCCATTGCTTCTACGATGGGCACAGCGCGGGGTACTACGCATGGGTCGTGCCGCCCTTTTCCAGAAACCGTTACCGACTGACCATGCACGTCCACGCTTTCCTGGTCCTGCATGATGGTAGCTACGGGTTTAAACGCCGTCCGGAAATAGATAGCCTCTCCGTTGCTGATTCCTCCCTGAATACCACCCGACAGATTCGTTTTTGTCCGAACACGTCCCTGCTCATCGGTGTAAAATTCGTCGTTGTGCTGGGAGCCGTACAGTTCAACTCCGGCAAAGCCGCTTCCGTATTCAAACCCTTTGACGGCATTGATACTAAGCATCGCTTTGCCTAGTTCGGCGTGCAGTTTATCGAAAACGGGTTCGCCCCAGCCAACCGGAACCCCCGTAACGACGCAGTCAACCACGCCACCAATTGAATCGCCCTGCTTACGCGTCTCGTCGATGTATTGAAACATGCGTTCTGCCGTTTCAGGATCGGGGCAACGAACCGGGTTTTCTTCCGCCAACGCCAGCGT
The DNA here is from genome assembly GCF_021233055.1 of Spirosoma oryzicola. Taxonomy (NCBI): domain Bacteria; kingdom Pseudomonadati; phylum Bacteroidota; class Cytophagia; order Cytophagales; family Cytophagaceae; genus Spirosoma; species Spirosoma oryzicola. The sequence goes on from NZ_CP089538.1 coordinate 5,252,370, forward strand.
TAATTCCGAGTAGGGCTTATCGAGTTTGAGCGCCCCAACCTGCGACACGTAAGCCTGAACCTGAACACCCAGTTCCTTTAGTAGCAGTTTTGCGATGGCACCGGCAGCCACCCGCGCGGCTGTTTCGCGCGCTGAAGACCGACCACCGCCCCGGTAATCGCGGGAACCGTACTTCGTCTGATAGGTATAATCGGCGTGAGAAGGCCGGAACTGCTCGGCTATGTGTCCATAGTCTTTACTCCGCTGATCGGTATTGCGAATAAGCAGTGCGATTGGTGTCCCCTGCGTTTTTCCCTCAAACACACCCGACAGCACGTCAAACTCATCGGCTTCCCGCCGTTGGGTAGTGATTCTGGACTGTCCCGGTTTACGACGGTCTAATTCATGCTGAATGAAATCCGTATCAAAAGACAGCCCGGCTGGACAGCCATCGATAACAACGCCAATGCCGGGACCGTGTGATTCGCCGAAGGTAGAAATTTTGAATAGTGTTCCGTACGTACTGCTCATGCTTGCTTATGGAGACTAGTCGTGGGCGTTTAAACAGATCGTCAACGACCAGTTATTGATCCATTCGTTTATTTCTTAAAGAATACAAAGATGACTCCTAATAACATTATTACAATCAACACATTGGCAATTGACCGGATTAAAGCCGGAACACTCATCGATTGCTGGGTGCTGTCTATTGCTTCGATCCCGCTGTACAACGAGTTGCCGGTTGTTGCTGGTACAACCTCACCGGTAGTACCCGATAAAGCGGCCTGTACGGTTGCGTTGGCCAATAAGCCGGCTCCTTTTCCGCCGACCTGTAGCTGCGCCCGAGGACGAAGGGTATCGTAACGCGCGGTATGCGGATTGAAGTATATCCACTGAAAACGGTTAACCAGCGGAATAGAACCGTCCTGATGAGGAACGATGAAGTACGTGAATAACTTGCGGCCCGTCACCTGCGTACCGTTGTTTTCGATGGTGTGTCGCTCTTTGGGCGGAAATATGTCAACGGCGGTGGTATCGTTCAGTGTAGCCGGAGCGGGAAGGGTCGCGATGTTGCCTTCTCCCGTTACCGTAAAGGTGTAGCGAATGCTTTGCCCCACGCGCACCCGTTGCCGTTCGAGGTTTTCTTCCAGCCGAAACGTACCAACCGGGACGCGGCCGCGCAACGGATGAGCCGGAAGCGGTCGGACGGCAATGGTGATAGGCTTACTGGTAAACGTGATCGTTTCGGGTTTAGCCGATGGTGGACCGATAATGGGTCGTTCCTTTTCCATCCACAAGGTCACTGCCGGTAATTGCAGGGTACGGTTTGCCAGCGGAAAAAAGACGGATTGATACAAGCGGTACTCCCGGAATTTTTTTCCTCCCACCAATACAGGTACCGGATTCAACTCCGTGATGCCAACGCTTTCCTCCCATGCATTGGCCGGACGGATTTTTTTAGTGATCGTCTGCAACTGCTTATCGAGTGCCCTGAACTGGAGTCGATACGGGTAATTGTCAGCAATAAAGAACGACAGGGTCAAGGCGACATCCTCACCAGCGTACAAGGTAGCTTTCGACGCTCTCAGCGATAGAAAAGCCGCTCCACTGGATGGGATAGCCAGCGTAACAGCCGTCGATGTAACCGGACCAGACGCCACACCTGAAGGCCGAACCACCACGATGGTCCCTTCGGATTGTACCGTTTCGTCATTGACTTCTATGCTAAAGGGAGGAATGCGAAAACGACCGGGAGCGCGAGCCTGATAATTCTGCGTGATGACCTGATTCGTGATTGTTTTACCCCCAATTTCACTGGGTGTCACGCTGGCCGATGTACCTTTTTTTGTGAACCCCGGAATGTCAGGAAATAGAACAGAAGGACGTGAATCGCTGTTAGGAATAATAATGGATATTGTAAAGGGCCACTCAATCGGAAAATTAGTTTGCCCTAGCTCAATAGTAATGTCATTATCAATCGCTTGCCCAAAAGTAACGGCAGAAATTAAATAAAATAATACAAAATATTTTAGGAATATTTCTATAAACATTGTTATTTTTGAGCAACAATTTATAAAGAACGCCGTTACGGATTTAGGTACTTTATCAGAACGAACTAACTACTATCTTTCAGTATCTGTAAGCTTCTTTAACCAAAAAATGAGATACTATGCTTTCAATGCTAGAGTATATCAAAACGATCCTTCAAAAGGTAAGCTTTGACAGAGGATTATTTGAAAAAGAGTTGGCGAAAGCCATTAAAATGCTCATTCCTAAAGAAGTAAAGCAACTCAGACGCTGGTGTTACGCACAATTCGGTAAAATGTATCGTGTCGTGCTGAACCGCTGCTTTGCGCGGGTGCCACGAGTACGATTTACTTGACGACTGCACGAACGCCACTACAAAAATAATCCCCCGGCTTTACAAAAACCGGGGGATTATTTTATTTATACCAAAAAGCAGCGAAGCGGCCCGTAGCACTATTTACAACGTGACCTGTTCCCGCATATCAGGGATTCGAACCGTACGGAAACCAGCCCCTTCTAATTTTTCTTTCCAGACTACTTGCTTGTCGTATTCTCCATGAACCAGAAATACGGTTTTAACGCGAGCGGGGTCCTGACAACTTAAGAATTGAAGCATTTCGCGGTAATCACCGTGAGCCGAGAATGAGTCCATAATCTCGACTCTGGCAGCTACATGATAGCGTTCTCCAAAGATGGTAACTTCTTTGTCACCCCGCTTGAGTGCCCCACCCAGACTGTTCGGTGACGCGTACCCAACCAGCAAAATAGTCGTATTCGGCTTCTCGACGTTGTTTTTGATGTGATGCTTGATACGACCAGCTTCCGCCATGCCCGATGGTGCGATAATAATACACGGCTCCTGGCTGTTGTTGATCGCTTTTGATTCCTCTACATCGGACACGTAACGCAAGTTAGGGAAGCAGAACGCATCGCCGTCTTTTTTAATATACGCCAGAATTTCGGGGTTGAAGTCTTCTTCGTGATCCCGCATAATATCGGTGGCTTTTACGGACATCGGGCTGTCTATGTACACCGGTATTTTTGGCAAATGACCTTCGCTCGACAGTTGATCCAGCGCGTAGATCAACTCCTGCGTCCGGTCAACGGCGAAGGCAGGAATAAGAAGTTTGCCCCGCTCCTGAACGCAGGTTTGCTGCACAATGCGTAACAGATGCGCTTTCATGTCGGGCTCAGCTTCGTGGAGTCGGTCGCCGTACGTTGATTCGCAGATAATATAATCAGCCTGCGGAAACTTGTCGGGGAATCGTAAAATCTTGTCGTCGGGTCGGCCAATGTCACCACTGAAAAACAACCGTTTTTCGGTCCCCTCCTCCCGAATCGTCAGGCTAACCGACGCGCTACCCAGCAGATGTGCGGCATCGGTCAACAATCCGGTTACTTCATTGCCTATTGCAAACGGCTTGTTGTACTCCACCGGTTGCATCTGCCCGAGGGCTTTCTGAACGTCGTCTTCATCATAAAGCGCTTCCAGATCAGGCTGACCTCGGTGCTGCCGTCGTCTGTTCACCCGTTCGAGATCGCGCTCCTGAATGCGGGCACTGTCCATAAGCATTACTTCGCAGAGATCAATAGTAGCCGATGTGGTGTAAATAGGGCCGGTGAACCCTTGCCGCACAAGTCGGGGAATGAGTCCGGTATGGTCAATGTGAGCGTGCGACAATACCATGTAATCAACGTTGGCGGAATCGAAGCCAAACTGTTGGTTGAGTTCGTCGGTATTGATGCCTTGAAATAATCCGCAGTCAAGCAAAATCTGGGTGCCGCTAGCTGTAGTGATCAGGTGTTTACTACCCGTTACGGTGCGGGCTGCTCCGAAAAACTGAATTGTCATTGTTTTAACGTACGGTTGTCGTTGGTTATAGGATTTGATAGACTTTTGCGTTTAGTAACTACGTATAGTCAGCAGTAAGACACCACCAGACACCGTAATGAGTACAGCACTATGGGAAAGCAGTCAACGCATTGCCAGACGAGTCTGGAAGCCGTTTGCCGTTAAGCTAGTTCTTACTGCGACATTGCTTTTTCTGATGCTGGATCTACTGTTTCCCGTAAAAACGGCTGTTTCCTACTCGACACTGATCACAGCACGCGACGGAACCATTCTTCACGCGTTTCTTAGCCGCGACGACAAATGGCGGATGTACGCCGAACTTCCCGAGATTACTCCTACTCTCCGCGACGCTATTTTGTTCAAGGAAGACAAATACTTCCGCTATCATATTGGTTTTAATCCCATAGCGATGGTGCGGGCCGCCGGCCGAAACCTGCTATCAGGTCGCCGAACGTCAGGAGCGTCAACGATTACGATGCAAACGGTCCGGCTCCTTCACCCTCGCCAACGCACGTACGGCAGCAAGCTCATCGAACTGTTTCAGGCGATGCAGCTAGAACTTCATTACTCGAAGGATGAGATCCTGCAATTGTATTTGAATCTGGTTCCGTACGGCAGCAACATTGAAGGCTTAAAATCGGCGTCGTTGCTGTACTTTGGCAAACCACCGAAGCTACTGAGCCTGGCCGAGCTGACCACGCTGACCATTATACCGAACCGACCGTCGAGCCTAAGGCTGGGGGTGAACAATGCACTGATCATTGAGGAAAGAAACCGTTGGCTAGCCCGTTTCCGAGCTAGTAAACTCTTCGATGAAACAGCCATTGCAGATGCCCTGGACGAACCCCTTACCGCTTATCGACGCGCAGCCCCGCAGTTAGCACCCCACCTTTCCGGACGACTGCGAAGCGAAAATCCCCGTGTACCGATCATTCAGGCATCGATCAGTCCGGCGATGCAGGCCACTACTGAGCAGTTGGTGAGAAACTATGTAAATCGAACGCGCGCTTACAATATCCACAACGCAGCGGTATTGATTGTGGATAACCGAACGCAGGAGGTAGTTGCTTATGTAGGTTCCTCCGACTTTGGCAATGCTTTTGACGGCGGACAAGTGGATGGTGTCCGAGCAGTGCGTTCACCGGGAAGCGCTTTGAAACCACTCCTCTACGGATTGGCATTCGACGCGGGCCTTATCACTCCCAAAACGAAATTAAACGATGTTCCCACAAATTTTGGTGGCTACGAACCAGACAATTACGACCGCAAATTCAACGGTCCGGTAACGGCAGAATTTGCCCTGGCTAACTCGCTCAACATTCCGGCGGTTGCTTTACTGAACGAACTTGGTACGCCAACGCTGATGTCAAGCTTACGCAAGGCAGGCTTTACAACCATCCGTAAACAAGCCAAAGATTTGGGGCTTTCCACCATTCTGGGAGGCTGCGGGGTTACGTTGGAAGAAATGACGCGACTCTACGCCGGATTTGCCAATGGCGGAGTCATGGGCGAATTGCGATTTACGAGCAAAGCTTCGCCAACTCGGCGGGACACAAAACTTCTTTCGCAGGAAGCCGCCTATCTCATCACCAATACGCTCACCCAAATCACCCGCCCGGATTTACCAAACAATTTTGATAACAGTTATCACTTGCCGCGCATTGCCTGGAAAACAGGGACCTCGTACGGTCGGCGCGATGCGTGGAGTATTGGCTATAATCAGCGGTACACGATTGGCGTATGGGTCGGTAATTTTTCGGGTGTGGGTGCCGCCGAACTCAGCGGGGCCAATACCACTACACCGTTGCTCTTTCAGTTATTCAACACGTTGGATTATAACTCGCCCAAAGGCTGGTTTTCTAAACCGGGTAATAGTTTATCAACTCGGCTTGTCTGCCCCGAAACGGGTGATGTTCCGGGCGAGTTTTGCACTAGTCACGTAACGGATTATTTCATTATGGGCGTGTCTCGTTACCGGCGTTGCCAACACCAAAAAGCGGTTTTTACCAACGCGGCAGGTACCTTGTCGTACTGCGCCCATTGTAAACCCGACAGCGGTGCCATCCGCCGATCTTACCCGAACTTATCGCCGGACGTGATCGCTTTCTACCAAAGCAAGCACATTCCCTTTGAGAAAGTGCCCCCGCATAACCCAAACTGCGAACGTGTTTTTGGCTCGACAGCTCTAAAGAGTGCGGGACCTCAGATAATCAGCCTGAACGATGGCAGCGAGTATTTCATCAATCCAAAGCAACCAGCTGATCTGGAATTAAGCTGCCAGGCACCCAACGACGTACAGACGGTATTCTGGTATCTGAATGACAAGTTGTACCGAAAGTCGTCGCCCACCGAAGCCGTCTTTTTCAGACCACGCCCCGGCTCGTTAAAAATTTCCTGCGCGGACGATAAAGGGCGCTATAGCGACTTACGCGTAATCATCAGAAATGAGTAGCATACCAGACAATTACTACGAGTATCCTACGGACTTTCGTTCGTTGACAACCGCTCAATAAGTCATTCATTCTAAATTGATCGGCTCCACAATTTTGAGTAGAATTTTTCGTCTACATTCGATCTCTCACCGCTATAGCCACGAAAATGCGTTCCCGGATTCTACGTTTTAGCAGATTACTTTTCCCCGTATTTATTCTCGTTTTTTTTCTCATCAACTGCTCCCGGTTACCGTTCAATGAAGTTACGGTTGTAGGCCGCAACTTTGACGACGAGGTACAGCAAACGCAGAACCTTACCTTTTCCTTTAACAAAAACATCGGGCCAACGAATCAACTCGACCAGTGGGATTCGACGCAATACGTTCGCTTTATACCCGCCGTTCGGGGCAAGTTTAAATGGACAAGTCCGAATGAGCTGGTTTTTTCACCCGCTGCCGCCTTCGATCCTGCAACGGATTACCGCGCTGAATTAACCGACGATCTGCTGAAACGGTCGGACAAAAAAGACCTGGCCATTTCGGGCGATGAGATCACGTTCCACACGCCATATCTGCAATTGACCAGTACCGAAAGCTGGTGGGCAAAATCGCGGGAGACGGGCCAGCCGGTAGCGAAAACCCGACTCAACTTCAACTACGCTGTTAGTGCCGCTGAGGTAGCGGGGAAGTTAACCGTCCTGGCCGACGAGAAAAAACTAGCCGCGCAGGTTTCGCCCAGTGAAACGCAGAACAATGTCGCTTTAACACTGGCCGATGCCCCGGCCCTGAAGAATGAGCAGCCACTGACGGTAAAACTGGATAAAGGCGTTAAAGTACCAAACACGGCTTACACCAGTAAGGAAGTTATCGAAGCTACCGGTACGCTCCCCTCCCGCTACCGGATCGATATTGCCGATGTGCAGACCAGCTTTGAAAATACGCAGGGTGTCGTCCGTGTCATCACCACCCAGGAGCTTCAACCCGGTGAGCTTAGCCAGTATTACACCATCCAGCCGCAGGTCGAAACAAGCGCAGAACTGACCGAAAACGGGTTTGTCATTCGGGGCAATTTCAGCGAAACTGACACCTATGTTCTGACGCTTACCGATCAGATACGGGGAACGCTGGGCACTAAACTCGATGAACCCGTTACGCGGGATTTGTTTTTCGGGAAAATGCCCGCCAGTATTCAGTTCGCCAACCGAAAAGCCCTGTACTTATCGTCGAACGGTGCGCGTAATGTCGGCCTGCAAATTGTGAACGTGCCCAAGGTACAGGTCAGGATTGCTAAAGTCTACGAAAACAACATCCTCAATTACCTCCGCTCGAACCGCTACGAGGAATACGCACCAAACGCCAACGGCGAATGGAAACCCTCCGGTCAGTTCAATTACGGCGATGACGAACCCGGCGACCTCAGCGATGTGCTGGTCAACAAAACTATCGAGACGACTGATCTACCGAAAGTGCGGGGTGTATCGGCCTTAAATCTGGCGCTCCCGGACGCGGCCCAGCCGAATGGGAATGGGAATCCATTTCGGGGCGTGTATTTAGTAACGGTTGGCTCGAAAGACGAAGCTTACATGCGGGCAAGCCAGCTCGTGTCTGTGTCCGACATTGGACTGGTAGCCCGACAGACAAACGACGAGATACTGGTTTGGGCCAATTCTATTCGTACGGCCGAACCGTTGCAGGGCGTGGACATAACACTCATCAGTAGCAACAACCAATCGGTTTATACGCTTAAAACCGACGGCAGTGGTTTCGCCCGGTTCGATAAAATAACCGAAAAAGCGCCCGGCTTCAAGATTGCCCTGATCACCGCCCGGACAACCGACAGCGACTTCAACTTTATGTTTTTGCCCGATACGCAGGTCGAAACATCACGCTTCGAGGTGGAAGGCAAACGGGATAACCCATCGGGCTTCGATGCTTTTGTGTACGGCGATCGCGACATTTACCGACCCGGCGAGACGATTCATTTCAATACCATCATCCGGTCACAAACCTGGCAAAGCGTTGGCGAGATACCAGTGCTGATCCGTCTGCTGCTGCCCAATGGCCGCGAATTACGCGTTTTTCGGAAAACAACCAATAAACAAGGTGCCGTTACAACCGATGTTCCACTCGACCCGGCGGCTGTAACGGGTAGTTACACGATTGAAGTTCTCAACGCCAACAATGTGTTACTCACTTCTCAGACAGTCAGCGTTGAAGAATTCATACCGGACCGCATCAAGGTAGACTTGCTCACCGATCGAACCAGTTACAAATCCGGCCAAACGTTGACGCTTTCTGCAACCGCGCTGAACCTGTTCGGACCACCCGCTTCTGACCGGGCCTACGAGATGGAGTTGCAACTAAAGCGGAAAGTGTTCGCGCCAAAAGGGTTTGAGGACTATTCGTTTACCATTCCAAACGAGACGACGTTCCCGAAAGAGCTTCGCCAGGGACGCACCAACGCCAACGGACAGGCCACCGAACGCTTTCAGTTTCCGGCTTTATACCAGGATATTGGGTTGCTCGAAGGCAAACTGTTCGTGACGGTTTTTGACGAAAATGGCCGTCCGGTCAACCGGCTCCGTCGCTTCGACGTGCTAACCCAGGACACGTTTTTCGGCATCCGGCTCCCGGATCGGTACGTGGCGACCAACGCCCCCGTTGCTGCTGATCTGATTGCGCTCGATCCTGCCGGGACGGTGCACTCGTCGGCTTCGGCACTCGTTGAAGTGATTCGCTACGATTATCAGACCGTGATCGAAAAGAAAAACGAGCAGATTCGGTACACGACCAAACGGCGCGAAAAGACGGTGTACACCAACACCTTACTTTTTAGGGCGGGAAAAGCCCAATTTCGCTACGTACCAACGGTTTCGGGCGAATACGAAATACGGGTCCGTCGGGCGGCTGGTTCGGGGAATGCGACGAACTACATGGCGACAACGTTTTACGCGTATGGCTACGGCAGCACCTCGGCTTCTTCGTTTGAGGTTAGTCAGGAAGGGCAAGTGCTGATGACGCTCGATAAACCCGTTTACCAAACCGGCGACAAAGCAAAAGTCTTGCTCAAGACGCCCTTCGACGGTAAACTGCTGGTTACGGTTGAGCGGAACAAGGTACTTGAGCACCACTGGCTAACGACGAGCAACAAATCAGCGGAGTGGAGCTTTGCTATCGGAGCTGAACACTTACCTAATGTGTACGTAACGGCAACGCTTATTCGGGCCATCGACGGCGCTAATCTACCCTTGACGGTAGCGCATGGTTTTGCTTCACTATCCGTGGAAGACGCCGACACCAAATTGCCCGTAACGATTACGGCGGCCGCGCAGTCTCGTTCGAAAACGAAGCAGACGATCCGAATCAAAACCGCCCGTAATGCGCAGGTGACGGTAGCCGTAGTCGATGAAGGAATTTTGCAGCTTAAAAACTTTAAAACACCCGATCCACACGGCTTTTACTACCAGAAACGCGCGCTTGAAGTAGGCAGCCACGACTTGTACGCCTTGCTTTACCCTGAACTTTCGTTGCGGTCATCGTCAAGCGTGGGGGGCGACGGCTACGATCTCGAACGACGGGTGAATCCGCTCAGCAATGGCCGCGTAAAACTGGTTGCTCTATGGAGCGGCATTCTGGATGCGGGCCTGAATGGCGAAGCCGAGTTCACAATCGATATTCCGCAGTTTTCCGGCGATTTACGAGTCATGGCCGTCGCTTATAAAGACAACGCGTTTGGGTCAGCAAATAGCAACATCAAGGTAGCCGATCCGATTGTGATCAGTGCAGGCGTACCTCGTTTTCTGACGCCCGGCGATCAGATTGAATTGCCCGTCAATTTGAGTAACACGACCAAACAGCCCGCTGTGGTTACCGCCCGGATTAGCCTAACCGGCCCGCTTATTGCCGATAGCCTGACTACGCGGAAACTGACGATTCAACCCGGTCGCGAAAGTCGTAGTACGTTCCGAATCTCAGCGAAACAAGCGATTGGTCCCGGCGCGATAACAGTAACCGTTGATGGCCTGGGCGAAACGTTCACCGAAAAAACCGACGTAACGGTTCGACCAGCGGCTTCTTTGCAGAAAACAACCTTGTCGGGAGCAGTAGCCAGCGGAAAAACCACGACGTTGAAACTAGCAAGTGATTTTCTGCCCGGAACGGCCCAGGCAAGCGTTTCGTTAAGCCGTTCGCCGGTAGTGCAGTACGGGAAAGAGCTATCCTACTTGCTCGGTTATCCACACGGCTGTATTGAGCAAACCATCTCGAAAGCGTTTCCGCAGCTTTACTTTGCCGACCTGACAAAACAGTTTGGCCCAAACACCTACTTCGTCCGCAACGGCGATAGTGATCTGAATCCGTCAACCAACGTCAGACAGGCCGTTCAAAAAGTAGAAGGCTTACAAGCAGCAAACGGTGGTTTCTCGATGTGGCCGGGTCAAACAGAGATCGATGAGTGGGCAACGGCCTACGCCGTGCATTTTCTGAGTGAAGCGCAGGAAGCAGGTTATGAAGTACGCGGTTCCGTCTTGAGTTCGGCTATCGATCACCTGACTACGTTCACGAATAACCCGTCTACCGAAAATGCGGTTACCTTTGACGAGTCTGGCGGCAGAACGGTAAAGAAAGTAGCTAGTCGGACTGCTATCTACGCGTTATATACGCTGGCGGTGGCCGGAAAACCGAACCGCTCGGCCATGAATTACTACAAACAAAACGCCGGTTCGCTAACCCCCGATAGCCGTTACCTGTTGGCGTCAGCTTATTTCCGGATTGGTGACACCCGCAGTTTCACAGCTTTGTTGCCGAAGCAATACACCGACAATACGACCAGTCGGCAAACAGGCGGTAGCTATGCGTCACCATTGCGCAACCTCGCTCTCGTACTTGACGCATTAGTAGACACCGACCGGGATAATCTGCAAATTCCGACGCTGGCCCGGCAGTTGTCCAGTGCGCTTCGGCAGTCCAGCTACCTTAACACGCAGGAAGCTGCCTTTGCTTTTCTGGCGTTGGGTAAACTAGCTCGTCAAACCGCGACGAGCACCGCAACGGCAACACTGGCGGCTGGCGGTGCATCGCTGGGCACCATGAACAGCGGGTTTCTCACTATAAAACGTGTACCAACGAACCAGCCGTTACTACTTACAGCCAAAGGATCAGGTAGCGTTTATTACTTTGCTCAAAGTGAAGGTGTTCCGGTCAATCACCCCATTGCGGATGAAGACAAGGGGCTTCAGGTGCGCCGGACTTACCTAGACAGGGATGGCAATCCACTAAGCACTATTCGTCAGAATGATCTGGTGGTCGTAAAAATTACACTTGCCAGCGCAAACGGTCTGAACGTGGAAAACGTAGTGATTACCGACCTGCTGCCCGCTGGTCTGGAAGTAGAAAACCCGCGCTTGACTGAGCAACGCGATATGCCCTGGCTCAAAAACCCGGCTAAGCCTGACCATTTCGATTTACGCGATGACCGGATCAATTTCTACACATCGGCGTCCGGAACCGAGCAAACGTTCTATTATCTGGCCAGAGCCGTTACCAAAGGCCGTTTTGTCTTAGGCCCTGTATCAGCTGATGCTATGTATAACGGCGAGTACAGAAGTTACAACGGTGCAGGGGTAATCGTAGTGCGATGATGTGTCCATAAAGCATACTATGTGTAGTTGTAGGTTGTGGATTGTTCATTTATCTCCACAGTTTTTAGGGAAATAGCTTCCCCACTTGTTCTTGTCTCCTTGCTTTACGGCTCTAAAAACGGCATGGTACGTTTTTTGAGCCTTTTTCTGTAGCATTACCAACAAAATGACACTTAACGTTATGGAAAGAAGAACATGGGTTGTAGCGGCCATGCTGGCAGCCACCACAAGTTTAACATCCTGCGCATCGTTTGAGAATTGGCTATATGGCGACTCAAAAAATAGTCGGCAGGACATGGTGCAACGAGATCGCACCAGCGATACGCGCGATTCACGTCGACGCAACGACGGTGACGATGATGACAACAAACAGGGTGGCTTGTTTAGCCGTCGTGATCGGAACAACTCGCGTGACGACCAGATGAGTCGGAACGACTCCCGCTCTAACTCATCAGATTCTTACCGTAATTCGTATCGGTCATCGAATAATCGCAGCGACCGGCCAAGCCGTATGTCGGGCAGCGACTCTTATTCGTACAACAATCGATACAACGATCAATCATACGACAACCGCGATTCCTACAACGACCGGTACGATGATCGCGATCGTAACTCAGACAACCGGGATTCCGATAACTACCGTAACTCGTACAATAACCGAAACAATAATGACGACCGCGATTCTTACAACTCACGGTCTGATTATAACAGCAACCAGGGTCGGTACGACAACTCAACCTACAACGACCGTCGCTACGATGATCGGGACTCGCGTCTCAACAACAACCGGGATGACCGAGACAGCTACAACGACCGGCGTTATGACGACAGAAACAACCGGAACAGCTACGACGATCGTCGCGACAATGACCGCGACAACCGAAACTCGTACCGGGATGATCGGAATCGAGACAATCGGGACGATGATCGTGACAACCGGGGTGCTTTATCCAACTTGTTCAATCGCCGTGACGACCGGGACCGCGATGACCGAGACAGCCGATCCAATGATCGGGATGATCGTCGGGACCTCGATGATCGGGACAACCGCCGGGACCGGGATGACCGCGACGACAAAAACAGCCGGTACAACGACCGAGACAACAGATCCAACGATCGGGATGACCGTCGGGACCGCGATGACCGGAACAGTCGGAACAACGATAAATTCAGCGATGATCGGAAAGAGCTAACGGATCGCATTTCGGAGCAGATGGACAAGATCGATGATCAGCTCAACGACGCGAAGGCCGAGGTGAAAAACGAAAGCAAGAAAGATCGTAAGGCACGCGAAGACCGGGTTAGAGATCTGGAAGATAAGCGTCGTCAACTGTCCGATTCGTACTATAAAGTACAGCGCTCAAGCGAAGATGACTTTAAAAAGGTGAAACGCGAAGCCAACCGTGCCGTCGATGATGTGGAAGAAGCCATCGAAAAAATGGTTGACAAAGTTAAAAAATAGAACGCTATCTTAGGCGTAAGATTTGGACTGGTCGAATAGATCAGTCCTTTTTTTGTTTTTGCTGTCAACGTCCCGGGAACGACAGATTATATTTGCGCTATGGCACTTATAAAACCCGTTCATGGGATTTACCCCTCATTTGGCGACAACTGCTGGTTCGCCGAGAATGCAACCATCGTAGGTCAGGTCACAATGGGACGCGACTGCACTGTCTGGTTCAACGCGGTTGTGCGGGGCGACGTGAATTCAATCACATTAGGCGATCGCTGCAACGTTCAGGACGGTGCTGTTATCCACTGCACCTACCAGCGCCACAAAACCACGATTGGCAATTACGTATCCATCGCCCACAATGCCATTGTTCATGGTTGCACCATTGAAGACAAAGTTCTGATTGGAATGGGGGCCATTGTTATGGATGGAGCCGTTATCGGAACGGGCAGCATTATTGCCGCAGGTGCCATTGTTACGCAGAATACCATTGTACCACCCGGTTCAATTTATGCGGGCAATCCGGCTCGTCTGCTGAAAGCGGTTTCGGCGGAGCATGAAGAGATTTTCATGCGCACAGCTACTAATTATGTCATGTACGCAGGCTGGTTTAAGGAGTAACTCATGGACGATTTTTTCATTTACCTTCGCCTTGGCTTCGACCATATCACTGATCCCAGCGGCTACGATCACGTTTTATTCGTTATTGCCTTGTGCGCCGTCTACACGCTTCAGCAGTGGCGACAGGTATTAATTCTAGTGACGGCATTTACCATCGGTCACTCGATTACACTGGCGTTGGCTACGCTTCAGCTTATTACGTATAAAACTGAAGTCATTGAACTACTCATTCCGATCACCATCCTGATCACAGCCATTACCAATTTCTTTTTCCAGGAGCCTGGCTACCGATCGTTGCCAGTTTCTCGGCAAACAAACCGTCCGTGGCGCTATGGTTTGGCCCTGGTTTTTGGCTTAATTCACGGCATGGGTTTTTCAAACTACCTGCGCAGTCTGCTAGGTCGGGAGGCCGACATCGTCAAACCGCTGCTGGCTTTCAACATTGGTCTGGAAATCGGTCAATTAGTGATTGTTGGTTTTATCCTGACGCTAGCCTACTTAGCGCTTAATTTACTCAGAACTAGCCGACTACGCTGGACACTTATCTTGTCGGGTTTTGTAGCAGGAATGGCCGCATCGCTCATTATCAACAACGAGTACCTAGGTGAATTGATGAAGTAGGCTGAGCACCTTTCCGGATTGTCTTTTCCTTCCTCAAAATACAAATACGGCAAACCTCTTTTTTTTGTAATTTTAGCACTCCTATCAACAACTATAGCTTGATTTATGCAAAAGATAATTTTGCTAGTAACGAGTTTAACCATTCCAATGTGGTTTGCTCGGGCACAAGCGCCGACGACGCAACATGCCAACACGCGTTTTGAACAGTTGGGACCAACGCTGCCTACACCGAACACATTTCGTACAGCATCCGGAGCACCGGGAAAGGACTACTTTCAGAACCGAGCCGATTATGACATTAAAGCTACGCTGGACGACACCAATCAGAAATTAACCGCTTCGGAAACGATCACGTACCACAACAATTCGACGGATGCTCTTCCCTACCTGTGGTTACAGCTTGATCAGAACCTGTTTCGCCCCGATGTAATTAGCAGAACCTCGCAGACCGGCGGCATAAACGCCGAACGGGGTGCTTCGCTACAGCAACTTACGGCCAATACCAGCCTGGCCGAAAAAGATTACGGTCAGAAAATTACATCGGTACGCGACCAATCGGGCAAAGCGCTTAAATACACGATCAATCAGACAATGATGCGGATTGACTTGCCCACACCCGTAGCTCCGGGCAAGTCCGTAACGTTCTCTGTTGACTGGAACTTTAAAATCGTTGACGCGAAAAGTGTAGGGGCTCGGTCGGGCTTCGAGTACTTTCCGAAAGATGGCAACTACATCTATGAAATGGCCCAGTGGTTCCCACGTTTGTGCGCTTACAACGACGTAAATGGCTGGCAGAACAAGCAGTTTCTGGGACGTGGTGAGTTCACGCTCATCTTCGGCAACTACAAAGTAGCGATCACTGCGCCCAACGACCACGTTGTTGGCGCAACCGGCGAACTGCAAAATCCCGCTCAGGTGTTGACCGCTACGCAGCAGAAGCGCCTGACCGAAGCGAAAAATCGCGGTGATAAAGCGGGCGAAAATCCTGTTCTGGTTGTTACGCAGGCCGAAGCCGAAGCCGCCGAAAAAGGCAAAGCCACGGGTACCAAAACCTGGGTCTACAAAGCCGATAACGTTCGCGATTTTGCCTTTGCCAGCAGTCGCAAGTTTATCTGGGACGCGCTTCAACCAACGGTGGAAGGCAAGCGCGTTTGGGCAATGTCGCTCTATCCGAAAGAAGCAAATCCGCTTTGGGGTCAGTACTCAACGCGGCTTATCGCCCATACGCTACGCTCTTACTCACGTCGGACCTTTGCGTATCCATACCCAGTAGCATACTCCGTTCATGGTCCGGTTGGTGGTATGGAGTACCCAATGATGAGTTTTAACGGGGCTCGTCCAGAAGCCGATGGAACCTACTCCGAAGGCACCAAAAACTTCCTCATTTCGGTCGTTATTCATGAGGTCGGTCATAACTACTTTCCGATGATTGTCAATTCCGACGAACGGCAGTGGTCATGGATGGACGAAGGACTGAACAGCTTTCTCGAAGGTTTGGCCTGTCTCGAATGGGATGCAAATTTCCCGGCGCACGGCATCGACCCACAGTACATTGTGCCGTACATGCAGCTCGATTCTACCCAGCAGGTTCCGATCATGAGCAGTTCGGATAATATTCCGGGCAATACATTCGGTCCGAATGCGTACACCAAACCCGCCACGGCGCTTAACATCCTGCGTGAAACGGTGATGGGCCGCGAACTATTCGACTATGCGTTCAAGGAATATTCGCGTCGGTGGGCCTTCAAATCGCCCGAACCCGCCGACTTCTTCCGCACTCTGGAAGATGCCTCGGGTGTTGATCTGGACTGGTTCTGGAAAGGATGGTTCTACACGGTTCAACCCGTTGACCAATCGCTGGTGAAAGTTGATTGGTATCAGGCCAATTCGCAGAATCCAGAGATCACCAAAGCCGAAGCCCGCGCAGCCGCACAACGTCGACTAAATACGATCAGCAAACAGCGCGACGCGCTCAGCAAAGACGAAACCGTAGTATCGCAGGACAGCACCATGCGTGACTTCTACAATCAGTACGACCCATACGCCGTTACCGACGAAGACCGCAAGAAATATCAGGCTTATGTGGCGTCCTTGTCAGCAGAAGAACGGCTACTCGCTGAAGCGGGTACTAACTTTTACACCTTGTCATTGCAGAACAAAGGTGGTCTGCCGATGCCCGTAATCATCCGGATGGAGTTTGAAGATGGAACTGATTCGGTAGCTCGCTTCCCAGCCGAAATCTGGCGCTTCAACGATGTATCGATCAAGAAAGTAATCGCAACGCCCAAGAAAGTAAAGCAATGGACGCTTGACCCTTTCTACGAAATTGCGGATATTAATACCGAAGACAACTCGTTCCCACCGGTAGCCAGACCGACACGTTTCCAGCTATTCAAGCAGCAGGGACGAGGCAGTAGCGCATCCAATCCGATGCAACAACAACGTCAACAAGCACCAGCCAGACAAGGCACTGGCCGTAATTAACCCAAGCGTTTAACTTAAAATCTACTATGAGAAAGACAGTGCTGATGGCTGGCCTCGTCCTATGGTCAGCCACGCTGATGGCCCAGGCTCAACCGGCTCCGACTCAAAACGCGAACACGCGCTTCGAGCAGTTGGGACCAATGTTGCCGACGCCAAATACCTTCCGAACGGCTGCTGGCGCACCAGGAAAAGACTATTTTCAAAACCGCGCCGATTACGACATCAAGGTTGAACTTGACGATGCCAACCAAAAAATCATTGGTTCTGAAACGGTAACGTATCACAACAACTCAACCGACGAGTTACGCTTTATCTGGCTGCAACTCGATCAAAACCTGTTTGCGAAAGGCTCGATTGGTAGCGTTACCCGCACGGGTGGCGTCAACGAAAGTGGAATGAGTTTTGCTCAGCTACAAAACCTGACTTCCGTTCGGGAGCGTAGCAGCCAGCAGGCTTCGGATAAGTACGGCTACAAAATCACGTCCGTAAAAGATGCGAAGTCTGGCAATGCGCTCAAATACACCATCAACCAGACAATGATGCGGATCGACTTGCCGACGCCCTTGAAGCCCGGTGCAAGTTATTCGTTCAACGTCGATTGGAACTACTTCGTTACGGAGTACTACGGACGGAGCGGTATGGAGTTTTTCGCCAAAGACGGCAACTACAATTACTTCATTGCGCACTGGTTCCCGCGTTTGTGCGCTTACAACGACGTAAATGGCTGGCAGAACAAGCAATTCCTGGGTCAGGGTGAATTCACGCTAATCTTCGGTAATTACAAAGTGGCCATCACTGCGCCAAGCGACCACGTTGTTGGCGCAACCGGCGAGTGCCAGAACTACAAGCAGGTCTTATCGGCTACGCAGCAGAAACGGATGGCACAAGCAGCCACGTCGAAAACGCCAGTTATCATTGTCTCGCAGGCTGAAGCCGAAGCCGCCGAGAAAGCAAAACCCGGCGATACGAAAGGCAAAAAAACCTGGATTTTTGACGCGAAAAATGTTCGTGACTTCGCGTTCGCCAGCAGCCGTAAATTTATCTGGGATGCGATGCAAACCGACGTATATGGCGACGGACACAAGATCTGGAGTATGTCGTTCTATTCTAAAGAAGGCAATCCATTATGGGGCCAGTATTCAACCCGCGTTGTTGAGCATACGCTGAAATCATATGGTAACCGCACAATCAAGTATCCGTATCCAGTTGCAATTTCCTGCCACGGCACACCGGGCGGTGGTATGGAGTACCCGATGATTTCGTTTAATGGTGGCCGTCCTGAAGCTGATGGTACCTATTCTGAACAGACCAAAGCGGGTATGATTGGGGTAATCATTCACGAAGTGGGTCACAACTTCTTCCCGATGATCGTCAACTCCGACGAACGGCAGTGGACCTGGATGGATGAGGGCTTGAACACCTTCTGTCAGTATCTGGCCGAAAAAGAGTGGGACTACAATTTCCCAAGCCGTCGGGGTGAGCCGCAATACATCGTGGATTACATGAAATCGGATAAAGCGGTCCTGTCGCCCATTATGACTTCATCCGATAACGTGATCAGCCTCGGACCAAACGCTTATGCCAAACCCGCCACGGCGCTTAACATCCTGCGCGAAACGGTGATGGGCCGCGAGCTGTTCGATTATGCATTCAAGGAATACGCGCGTCGGTGGGCCTTCAAATCGCCCGAACCCGCCGACTTCTTCCGCACTCTGGAAGATGCCTCGGGCGTCGATCTAGACTGGTTCTGGAAAGGTTGGTTTTATGGCGTCGAACCTGTCGATCAGGATTTAGTAGAAGTAGATTGGTTTCAGGTTGATTCAGGTGATCCGGTAGCGACCAAGGCAGCCGCTAAAGCTGAAGCGCAACGCCGGGCTGGTACGGTCAGCAAACAACGTGATGCAGCAACACAGGCCGAATCGGTTGTCGCCAAGGATTCAAGCATGCGCGATTTCTACAACAGCTACGATCCGTACGCCGTTACCGACACCGACAAGAAGAAATACCAGGATTACCTAGCAACGCTGAGCGAGAGCGAACGGAGTGCGCTGGAAAAAACGGCGGGCACCAACTTCTACACACTATCCCTCAAAAACAAAGGTGGTGTTCCGATGCCAGTGATCATCCGGATGGAATTTGAAGACGGAACCGATTCAGTAGCTCGCTTCCCAGCCGAAATCTGGCGATTCAACGACGTATCGATCAAGAAAGTGATTGCTACATCGAAGAAAGTAAAGCAATGGACGCTTGATCCGTACCAGGAGATCGCTGATATCGACGCCGATAACAACTCATTCCCCCGGGTGTCTCAGCCGACACGCTTCCAGTTGTTCAGGCAGCAGCAGCGTTCGGGCGCACAAAGTCAGAACCCGATGCAGCAACGTCGGTCTAATCAGCCGCCCGCTACACAAGGAAGCAGCAAAAACTAAGTAGAGTTTAGAGAATGAACAGTAAAGCAGACAAAAAAACGCGCTACTTTATTGTTCATTCTCTACTCTTCACTACCTTTGCAAACCGATTCGGGATGTAGCGCAGTCCGGTAGCGTGCTTGCATGGGGTGCAAGAGGTCGTGGGTTCGAATCCCGCCTTCCCGACATAATCAACAGCCACTTACAAAATTTGTAAGTGGCTGTTTTTAGTTTAGGTCACTGCTTAACTCAGAAATTAGCACTCCCCTTACGCGATAGGTTCATTTTCAATGAGTTGAAGATTTAAATTTATCAGCAGACTTCGTTTGCCTATTAACGAACAACGACAGATCTCACCAAACAATAAATTACTTTTATTCTTTCTTCAATCCTCTTCTACTTTAAGCGATCAAGAATCCTTACTCTCCTGGCAATCCGCACCTGTATGCAACGTTTCTCTTTACTTACCGTATTCTTTTTTGGCTTATTGTTCCTGATACTTGACGCTTGCCAGCCCGCCGATTCGCCAGCGGTAACTCCGGGTCCTCCGGCCTCTACCTCCACACCAGCCAATCGGGTTCGCATCAAATCCTTGTCGCAGGATATGCCCAACAATGCCAGGAAGATTACGGCTTTCACCTACGACGCCCAAGGTCGCTTGAGTTCTTTACTTTCCTACGAATCGCCTGACAGCACGGTTACCTGGATTGAGAAGAGTAGCTATCAGTACGATGTTCAGAACCGACTAATACAGCATCAATATCAACAGATTGCCCGGCCCAACAGCATTTTCGGCCCTATGACTTACCGGCATCAGTACAGCTACACTTCGACGGGGCAGCTCAGTGAGATTCGCTACGCTTACAGCAACTTCGCTCTGCCCGGCCAGCGGGCTATTGACTTGTCGGTGTTAAACAACGCCAATACATTGGCAATAATCGCTTATCCTCGTTACAACGCGTCTGGTCAGGTTCTCGAATTAAAGAAAGTGATCTATCAGCAAGGACAGCAAACTGCGTTCACCCTTAGCTACGAATTTTCCTATACAGGTAGTAACGTCACCTCTACCACAAATACCAACTCAGGTTATCAGGGATCGGTACCCTACAAGCAAACTGACCAATACAGTTTGACATTTGACGACAAAATCAATCCGTTTTATGGTCTATACGTGATTCCAAAGTACTACGGAGGGATCAACGATTACTTTCTAAACCTGCACACGCTTAGCCCTAACAACGTTCGAACAATTGGCGGGCTTACCTACCGCTACGAGTATAACGAAGCGAACTTGCCAACCGTGCGGTATACGTATAGTGATAAGTTGGTAGAAACCTTACGATTCGACTATGAATCGTACTAGTACTAACTTGTATTAGAAATAAATACTGGCTTAGCGTATGCTATAGACTTAACTCAAAAATTAATTGGTGCTTGCACCGAATCCTATTTTCCCAAATAGGATTGGGGTAATTCCTTGTGAAATAGTCGTAATTCACATGAATCAAATCGAACCCGTGCTGCTGGTATAGTGCCATTTGCCCAATGCTCGAATTGCCTGTTTTAATCACTAACCTTTCTAACCCTTGCTGGCGGGCAGCATCCGTTACATGAGCTAGTAAGGCCTTACCGAATCCTTTCCCTTGGTGGGCTGGCTCAACAGCGATATTCATAATTTCACCCGTCGACTGCTGAATTTGCAACAGGCAGATGCCCACAACCTGATCCAGATCTTTAAGTAGATAAACCTGGCTGAGCGGCAGATAAGCCTCAACAAGCTGCTGATTCTCATCGGCTAACAGCAACAAGTGCATAGGAACCCGTTCACTAGGTTGCGCTTGGTCAATCAGATAGCTCACTTTCTTTTTCGGATTTGGTAAGCTTCAATATTGTCAGCCTATTAGAGTCGTTGACCGATTAACAGAATTACGCATTCTTGACGGAATAAGTACATCATACCGTCGCAGCTACTACTTATTTCCGTATTAATCTATTATATCACTCCTCCTATTAAACCTGTCATATATGAGATGCATAGGTCGTCGCAAGAATACCTATATTGACAAATTCAGCAAGAAAAGTAAAAAAATACCTGTTATTTTTACAAACCTTACTATGTGAAAACTGGCTGTGCTGATCGGATATTCGTTACTAAAAGTAATTTCTTTTTCTAAGTGGAGATCGAATAAGAACACGCTCTGTTCATTTGAACGTCATCGATTGCTTTCTGCTAAAACCACTCATTTAACCAGAACGATTTTATTTGAATCAATTTTACTTTTTGTCCATATTAATTGGTGTCAACAGTTATCAGGGAGAATCCTCTATCAGTCGATTAATCCAGCGGGCTTACTAGGGCGTACCTTTTCTAGAAAATTAAGCGTCCTTCTCGTCTGCTTATTGCCATTTCTAAAGGCGGGCGCAAACCCAGTTTTGAATCAGTTGCCCACTCCCCTTTCATCGGAACCTAGAACGTTGACTGTCGAGTACCTGACTGATACCACTGACGCGCTTACCATCGGACAGTTAACCAATCCTAAGATTCGATGGCAGGTCGCCATTGATCCTGCCCTGATTTTGGGCTTCACTACCCATCCCGTCTGGTGTCGATTTACGCTTCAGCAAGCCGTCAAAACATCCGAAAAGTACGCCTTGGAGCTAACGAATTTTTACGTTGACAGCTTGACGCTATACCAACCCGACTCGGCCAATAAGTGGATTGTGCAGCATTCGGGTGATATGATTCCGTTTGCGGCACGGCTTCCTAAAACCCGCTGTCCCACAATTTACGTAACGGTATCAGGAACGGCTCCGCAAACATTCTACGCTCGAATTTTATCGACACAACATCATAGCTATCAATGGCAGGCTTGGAGTCAGTCTACGTTTCTCACGGATCGTTTGCCTGACATGGACCGATACATCGTGTTTACGCTTGTGTTCATGCTCACGCTGTTTCTGCTTGCTCTACTATTGTTCATGTACCCATTCGTGGTGCTACGTTCCTATGCCCTATGGGGATTAGCCGTTTGTATAAGCGTATTATTCGGAAGCGGCTACTCAGGCTATTTATTTCCCCACTCAACTTACTGGGCTCACACGAGCAACTTTGTCACCGTGGGCTTTTTGCTGCCGGCTTTAGCTTACTATGTTGTTCAGGCCTGTCATCTACCCAAAATTCTGCCCTCCCTAGTGTGGTTATACAAAGGCTTTGGCGGCTTAGGCTTTTTGTATTCGATCGTGAGTTTTTTTGTACGGCATGCATACATAACCTGGACACTTATAGCAGCAATGGCTGTTATGCTGGGATTTACCCTGGCCTTATTGGTAGCGCTGTATGTACGAGGTGTCCGGCCCGCCATCTGGAACGTACTAGCTTTGTTACTGTTATTACCCGTTTACACTTATTTTTACGGACGGAACGCAGGTTTTTTCACCGGATCTATCAGTGAAGAATCGCTTAAATTTTTAATGTTCCTGAGTTCTGCCGCAGAGCCTTTTTTTATCGTCGCGATGCTTTGGCAATCGACTCGTGACCGCATCCGAACTGCTAACAGCTTAAGCCTCGAACAAGCCCATCGTGAGAATATTCAGGTCCTTGATAAGCTTAAAACGGATTTTTCTACGAACGTTTCTCATGAATTACGGACACCCATTATGCTACTTCTGGGACCGTTACAAATCCTATACAATCGCTTTCCCCATAATGAACTATACGCGTTGATGTTACGCAATGCGGAGCGGCTTCAGACACTGACCAACCAACTGCTCGATTTAGCTAAACTTGATGCGGATCAAATGCAGAATTCACCCACAGTAGGCGATTTTGCCGCTGATCTATCTGGGTGGGTAGCCTTGTTCGACGCTCAGGCGCAAAGCCAGTCGGTTGCGTTGACGCTACACCAAAATGAGACCAGCCGCCTAGCTTCATACGATGCCGACAAAGTGGAGAAGATTGTAACAAACCTTCTTAGTAATGCGATTAAGTTTACACCAAAGGGCGGCTTAGTCGTTGTAAAAGCTTTTTATTCCGCTACCTCGGTACTGATTGACGTGCGCGACACAGGCGTAGGAATTTCCCCTGAGGTGTTACCCCACGTATTTGATCGTTTTTACCAGGAGGCCAATACGAATCGGGAGAAAATAGGCTCCGGGGTCGGATTGGCGCTTGCTTATGAGCTGGTGCAGCTCTTGGAGGGTAGTATCGAAGTACACAGTCAGCTTGGCGAAGGGACAACTTTTGTGCTATCGCTCCCTATTCAGACGGTGGCAGACCAGTCGATACAGCATAAAGATATTTTCCCCACTCCTTCACCCAAACGTTCAGATTTTGAGCAGATCGATCGAATGATAACCGATGCTGATTTGCCAAGTACCGCTGATCTATTTGCTGATGAATCAGAGCCGTTGACAGAGAAGCCCTTATTGCTATTGGTTGAAGATAATGACGATTTACGAACCTACATCCGAATGACTTTAGCCTCGCAGTACACTTTACTCGAAGCTGTTGATGGCCAACAAGGGTTAGAAATGGCCCTTGACTCGATGCCCGAACTGATTATCACCGACCTGAAGATGCCTCGACTCGATGGCCTGGATTTGTGCCGTGCGCTACGAGCTGATTCTCGTACGGATCACATTCCACTAGTGATGCTTACGGCTAAAGCTACTGTCGAAGACCGTCTGATTGGTCTTCAGACCGGGGCTGATGACTACCTGACAAAACCGTTTCTGCCAATGGAGTTGTTGTTGCGCCTACAAAATCTTCTTCAGCGTAAATCGTCCCAACAGGCTTACTGGCAACGAACCTTTGCTGGCTCGACCATCCCAAATCTGTCGGATACCGCAACCCTTCCTGACCAGGAAATTACCGAACTGCCAGACTTCCTAAAGAATGTGTATGACTTACTGGAGCAACACCTTGATCAATCCGATTTCGAAGTAGATCAACTAGCCGATGCCCTAGCCATGAGCAGCCGTACATTGAACCGCAAAATGAAAGGTATATTGGGTCTTACTACGCGTGAAGTAATCCGCACGTATCGCCTTCGACGTGGCAACGAATTATTAGAACAAGGTATCCAGCCAACGCAGGCCGCTTATGCAGTCGGTTTTGGAAGCTTATCCTCTTTTGGCCGGGCTTACAAAGAGCAGTATGGTTTTGCGCCCTCAACCCGAAAAGGTTTATCCAAGACGACCTAATAAAACGGGACTTTCACCAACAGCCTGTTTCGGTGTCAGGAAACGTGTCAGCACAAAAGATGACCACTGGACATATTTTGTATAAAAAATTTCAGATGCGTAAATCTTTGTTATGTAGAAAGTGCTATTCTGGCGTTTTGGGTAGAGTTTTTGTCTGATTCGGTAGAGTTCAGTAGCTGACATATCCTGAACTTTGAACCAGCTAAATAACCTAGATCATCCCTAGTTTTGTACTGCGGAGTTTGGCTGTATGTTCTAGATATTTCTGTCGGCAGTCATAGAATCCAACCGCTCCCTATCGGCTTGGTAACGCTGACTTTTCGTCGTAATCATCTGGATTGTGCGTTCATTCTTCCTGTGCTTTATAACGGGACACACTTCTATCCACACCTTCCTTCCTTCCTAACCCTTAATCAATTTTTACGGATGACTATTTCGTCTTATTCAACGCTGATTGTGGCCCTACATCCGTCTTATTTTCTTATCCTTCGCAAACCTGAATCGAGTCGAAACAAGAGTCGCTCGGCTCTTCCTAAATACGTTAACTAGCAAATAGAATGCTGTGTAACCAGAAGCACAGATGCTGATTTATTTCATAGGTCGACGAGTATATGATAGTTGACCAGGCGGCCTTTGCCAGCAGGTACACTTCCAATAATCTGCCCCAGGTAAGTAAAGGCTACAACCTTACTCACGATTCTGATACGAAGCACCGTGTTGATCACAACTATCTGTTTTCCATCCGCCTTTTCTGGATTTGCTTGACTTTTTACCTGATACTAGTAGCTGTTACTTACTACGTATAGACTGCTGAGTTCTAGCGCATTTTTCAAAGAAACTGGTTTAAACAGGACTTAGACATAAGCTACTAGTGAACTACTCATACCTTATGCCTAAGGGTTGCGATATGCTGCTTGTTCAATAAAAAAAACGCTGATAGAGCGTTTTTTCTTTTCATAAGGCGTATTTAGTTCATCAAGAAGGGATCGGGCTCATAATCCACTAGGTCTGTCACAAATGATGTTCCTCGCCAAAGCGACAGCAAAGCATGAGCAGTCAGCATACCACCAATGAATGCTACAATAGCTAGCAAGTAAGAGAAAGAAAGCCATTCCGACACGATCCAACCCCGCGAGAACGTGATAAACTGGTGTAGAAAACTGCCAGTTGTAACACACATCGTAGTAAGTACCGTTGTTGATCGAAAGTAATAACAGTACATCATAGCGACACTATTTTTTAACTATAACTGTTTTCACGACAAAGTGTCCTTTTTATTGAACTCATCCAAGATTTATTTTGAATAACTATCCTGGACAAACAAATTATAATAAACTTTTTGCCAAATTTGTCAGATATACGACAAAGCCGATTAATTCGATTTCAAGCGAACAAAAAATTTTTGTTGAGTTATGCAATTTGGCCAGCTCCTGCATCTAGTAGATAGAATTTGGCAGTGACCAGTAGCTAGAGAAATAACCTTAACAATTATTTTATGAATAAAGCACCGCCTTTCGCCAGTTTGGCAGTTTGTGGCTTCAGGAAATGTTGGACGCTTGAAAAACAAGGTTTTATCGGTATATACATCAATCAGTTATGGAGATTACCTTGCCTACTAGTTTTAAGTAATTGTTGATGTAATGTCATAAGCAAATAAAATTTGGCTAATACGTTTGCGTTGTATTCATCGGAAAAACTATAGTTTTGTAGAGGTTTCGACGGGTTTCACTCAAATTTTTAACTGAACAAACCAAAAGAGTCTAAATTTTTTGCTTTTTTTACCGGGCAAACCAACTTTCAAATTTAACCCTACAGTCCAGTTCCAATGAAAACACAAACTCCTTCTCCAGCACCAGCCAAAGCAGCGGCACCAAAAAAGAAGTCAGGTGGCTTGAACCCCGCACTCGTAATTCCAGTTCTGCTGCTGATTGGTATTCTGACGTACATGTTCGTCTTTGGTGATGGCAGCCACTTCCAGGAAGGTGACAACACGAAAGAACCACTACCCGGCGACTATTTCGGCACCGTGTACAAAGGCGGTTTTATCGTACCGATTCTATTTACCTGTTTCTTGACCGTATTGGTGTTCTCTATTGAGCGTTTTATCACCATCGGTCGCGCAAACGGTTCAGGTTCAATTGATGACTTCGTTCAAAAAGTAAAAGCTTCCCTCGACCGTAATGATGTAGCAGCGGCTATCCAAGCGTGCGACAAACAAAAAGGTTCGATCGGTAACGTTGTTAAAACTGCGCTGCTGAAATACCAGCAATTAGCCGTTGACACTCAGTTGGACAAAGAACAAAAATTGGTAGCTCTGCAAAAGGAAGTGGAAGAAGCTACTACGCTTGAACTGCCAATGCTTGAGAAAAACCTGACGATCATCGCTACGCTGGCTTCGGTTTCGACGCTGATCGCTCTGCTTGGAACGGTACTTGGTATGATCCGTGCTTTCGCAGCTATGGGTGCTACCGGTCAGCCTGATACAGGCGCTCTGTCAACGGGTATCTCTGAGGCCCTTGTAAACACAGCTCTTGGCATTGGTACGGCTGCTATCGCTACGATCATGTATAGCTACTTTACCAGCCGGATTGACGTGCTGACTTACAACATCGACGAAATCGGTCTGAGCATCCAGCAAAACTTTGCTGCTCACTACTAGTCGAGACAGTATACTTAACCACCTGCCCGGCCAACGTCGGGCAGGTAGAAACAAAACAACTCATGCCAGCAGTTAAAATCAAACGTGCCAGTTCTTCGGTGGACATGACGGCGATGACTGATGTGGCGTTTCTGTTGCTGACGTTCTTTATCTTGACGGCACAATTCCGCTCACAGGACGCAGCAGCTATCGAAACCCCTTCGTCGATTTCCGGCATCAAAGTTCCTGATAGCGACATTATGACCATTGGTCTTGGACGTGATGGAAAAGTATACTTCGGTATTGACAACCAGCAGCACCGGCTCGAAATGCTGGACAACATTGCGGCTGCGAAAGGAATCACGTTCTCCCCTAAGGAAAAAAACGAGTTTTCTTTGATGTCAAACTTTGGTATGCCCATCAATCAGTTGAAATCGTATCTGAACCTTCCTAAGGAGCAACAGGCAAAAGTAAAACAGCCTGGTATTCCTACGGATTCAACAGGAGCAGCTCCGACCAACGAATTAAAAGATTGGGTATTCAATGCCCGTAAGGCTAACAACGGACTTCGTATTGCTCTGAAAGGTGATAACCTCGCTAAGTTCCCAGAGTTTAAGAACGTGTTAGCTACGCTACAAGCGCAGAATATCAACAAATTCAACCTGATCACAGGAACGGAAGCTCCTCCGGCAGGTTGGAAAGCAGACTAATGTAGTCATAGTTTTTTGATAAATGGATTTCTAAAGAGATCACTTAACGAAAAACTAAAACCAGACAAACCCATGGCAGAAATTAACACCGGTGGTGGTGGTGGTAAGCATGATGGTGGTAAGGTACGGTCCAAGAAAGCATCGACACGGGTAGATATGACCCCGATGGTAGACTTAGGCTTCCTTCTAATCACTTTCTTCATCTTGGCCACCACCTTGAGCAAGCCATCTTCGATGACGCTCAACGTACCGGACAAAACCAAAACAGAAGAGACGGAGCCTATCAAGGCGTCCAACGTAATGACGATCTTCTTGGGGAAAGATAACAAGGCCCATTACATTTTCGGTAAAGCGGCCAATGAAGATCCCGAAGTAAAGACCGTTAGTTACGGCTACGATTTCCGGCAGGCTATCCAAGAAAACGCACGGAAAGTAGCTGCTGACAAATTTGTTGTGGTTATCAAACCAACCAAGTTGTCGACCTACAAAAACATGGTTGACGTACTGGATGAAATGGCCATTACGAAAACGAAACGGTACGCGCTGGTAGATCAGCTGACGCCGGATGAGAAAAAGATGCTCAAGGACAAAGTAAAAATCGACGTATAACACCATGGCAGAATTAGAATCCCAGGCAACACTCGATGATATCGTGTTTGCCAATCGGAACAAAGCGTATGGTGCTTACGAACTGCGGAAGACTTATCCAAGGACCGTTACACGTGCCCTGATCATTGGTGGTATTCTGTTTACACTCGGTGTATTAACACCTACCATCATAACAGCTTTGACTCCGGAGCCAGAAGAACAGGCAATGGTTGAAGTGGACTTAATGAAGCTTCCACCACCGCCAATTGACCCGAACGAGCCGCCACCGCCACCACCACCACCGGTCGAAATGCCGAAGGTGAACACGGTGAAATTCCTTCCACCGGAAGTAAAACCGGATGAGGAAGTACCCGAGGAAACACCGCCACCGGCAGTTGAAGAACTGAAGGAAGCTGTAGCCGCTGAAAAAACGCAGGAAGGGGACCCCAACGCAGAGGAAGTAATCGCTGCTCCTGAAGCAACGGCTGCTCCTACTAAAGTTGAGGTGGCTGTTGAAGCCGCTCCGAAAGAAGAGGAAATCTTCACTGTGGTAGAGCAACAACCTGAATTCACGGGTGGTATGGCTGCACTGGGACAATACCTGGGAAAAAACCTTCGCTATCCAGCAGCTGCTCAGCGGGCTAACGTTTCAGGACGGGTATTCGTAAGTTTCGTTGTTAATACCGATGGTAGTATTCAGGACGTTCAAATCTTGAAAGGCTTAGGTTTCGGTACCGATGAAGAAGCGAAGCGCGTAGTACAAGGTATGCCAAAGTGGCGCCCAGGCAAACAGTCAGGTCGTCCGGTTCGTGTAAAATACAACCTACCGATCAACTTCACGCTGGAATAAGTAATCTATGCGCGGACAAAATCGAGGTCCATCCAAGGTAACGCTGTATATATCAGTATTAGCTTCGATGGCATACTTGGGAGGAGGCATCGCACTGATTGCCTCCTCTCAGTCTTTTGGACTGTTACCTGAAGGAGGGTTCATTCGGTACGGGTTAGCAGCACTCCTTTTACTTTATGGAAGTTTTCGGGCTTATCGAGCTTACCAAGGTCTGCGAGGCAATGACTAAACTAAAGATTTTCGGGCTTTTACTGATCGCAGCTTTGCTGGGAAGCTGCGATGGTAAGCCACCGCTGGATAATCCGGCTCGCGGCACTATTGTGATAGCAGCCGACGAATCGTTTCGCCCATTGGTTACGCAGTTGACATCTGCTTATTCGGGTATTTATCCCGACGCTCACTTCAAAGTGATTTACAAGCCAGAGCAGGAAGCTATCAATCTGATGCTGAAGGATAGTGCCCGAATGGCATTCACGACCCGGTTATTGACAGCGAACGAAAAGGCCGTTTTAAACCAGCGTAAGATCGTTGGAGCGAGTACAAAACTGGCTACTGACGGTGTCGCACTCATCATCAATCAGACTAATACGGACAGCCTGATGACAATGGATGAATTGAAGCAGGTATTTACGGGTAAAATAAAGCAGTGGTCGCAGTTAAAGGGTGGTAACCAGTCAGGTCCGATCACGCTCGTTTTTGACAATAACAATTCCAGCAATTTAGAGTTTGTATTGCATAAGTTTGAGATCAAGAACGTAACGGGTCTGCGGATTTTTACCGCTAAATCGAACCGCGAGGTTATTGACTTCGTACGGCAGAATCCGTCTGCCTTAGGTTTTATCGGCGTGAACTGGATTAGCGACGGTGATGAGCCACTTACTGCAGAGCTGTCGAAAGACTTACGGGTAGTAGGTATCTCACCGAAAACGAATCCGACGGAACGGGCTGATTACTTTCAGCCATTTCAGGAAGACTTAGGTATGCAACGATATCCACTGCGTCGCCCTGTATACGCACTGAGCCGGGAAGCCCATCCTGGTCTGGCGGGAGGCTTGGTCAATTACGTTATTCGGGATGCTGGTTCGCTTATTATTTATAAATTAGGTCTGTGGCCATCCGTACCGTATAATCGGGAAGTAAATCTAAGAAAATAAGCAATTTTTGGGTTTGCCCGCAATTTTTTAGTTTTGCTAATTGTTAACTAGTCATAAAACCTTTTTTCCATTTTCCAACCTGTAATACATGATGAACAACCAGAGAAAATCGCTGTTGACCATCCTGTTCGTAGGAACGTCCCTAGCTGCTCCACTTATGGCGCAGGATGTTCAAACGGCATTGAAAGACGTGGAGGCTGAGCGGTTTAATAAAGCGGGACAAACGCTTACTCAGCTAGCAACCAGCTCACCATCAGCAGAGAATCAATTTTATCTAGGCTATTATTATCTAAGAAGCGGACAAATTGATCAAGCTAAAGCAGCCTTTGAAAAGGGTGCAGCCGCTGATAAGAAAGACCAATTAAATAACATTGGTTTAGCTGGTGTTGCTCTGGCAAAGAAAGATCGTGCGACGGCTAAAACATTAATCGACAACGCTGTTTCGGCAACGAAAAGCAAGGACCAGAACGTACTGCTCCGGGCTGGCGAAATGTATACGCTGGAAGAAACAAACGATCCAGCAGAAGCGATTCGCCTTCTGACCATTGCTGACGAAAAAGACAAGAAGAACGAGAACCCAGAGATTGAAATGACTCTCGGTGATGCATACTTCTTGAAAAACGACGGTGGTAATGCTATTTCGAAATATGAGAATGCATTAGCAATCAGTCCGAATCTGGCCGAAGCGAACTATAAAATTGGTCGGCTTTACCTGCGTGGTAAAAACTACACGAAAGCACAAGAGTACTTCAAGCTAGCGATTCAAAACGATCCTGAGTTTGCACCTACTTACCGTGCGTACGCAGATGCACTTGCTAACTCTCGGGCGTACAAATCAGCTGCTCAGAACTACGAACTGTACGTTCAGAAAAGCGGAACAACGGATCCAGAGCAGTTACTTGACGTAGCTCGTTATAAGTTCTTGGCTGAAGATTATCAGGGTGCTACAGCTTACTTGGATCAACTGAAAGGGAAAGTAAACAACCCAATCATTGACCGCATGTACGGTTGGGCATACACGGCTACGGGCAAAAACAACGAAGCTGTAGAAGCGCTGAACCGCTTTATTACGTCGTCACCTCAGAAAGTAATGTCTGATGACTATAAGTATCTAGGACGTGCGTACGGACAGTTAGGTACTCCAGAGGGTGATTCATTAGGCATCGCAAACTTGGAAAAGGCAGCTTCTCAGGATACGACGGATAACTTATATCGTGAAATTGCTAAGAAGTACTACGATTCGAAGCGTTTCGACAAAGCTAGCGATTACTACACGAAGACGATTCAGCGCGATAAAAAGCCACAAAACAACGATTTCCTGTGGCTTGGCCTGTCGAGCTATCAATACGCTCCTCGTGTAGGTCGTGACAGTTCAGCGGCTCCAATGGATACAGCTCAGATCCGTCAGGTGAAACAGCAGTATTACATGAAGGCAGATTCAGCTTTCGGCCAGATGGCCCAGCGTATCGAAGCAGATGGTAAGACATATCCGTTGGCTTACTACTACCGTGCTATGTCGAATTACTATGCTTACGCTAAAGAACCAGAGAAAGCTAGTAGCTCAGCTACACCCTATTTTGAGAAGTTCATCGAGCAGGCTACTACGCCGAAGGATGCATCCGACAAAACGGATTACTCAAGATATCTGGTAACAGCTTACAAAACGCTGGCAGGTTTCAATATTGCGAAGAAAGACGACGCCAAGGCGAAAGAGTATTTCAATAAGGTATTGGAAATAAATCCAAATGATCCTGATGTGAAAAAAGCTTTGGAAGAGCCAAAAGCAGCTTCCCCAGCGGGCAGACCAGCAACTAAGGCACCGGCGCGCAAAAGCACGGCTGGAAAATAATCCGGTTCGCATGCAGTAAATAAAAAAGGGCAGACGATTGGTCTGCCCTTTTTTATTTAGTTTCCAGTTGATAAAATCCTGTTACTCATTACGAGTGCATCTATTATTTTAGAAGGGGAATCGTAACTTTGCGGGCGCAATTTTTTGCCCAGACGAATACTTAATCAGAGCTGTATGCTTAACCTTGTACTGTTTGGCCCGCCTGGTGCTGGCAAAGGGACCCAAAGTGAAAAACTGATCAATACCTATAACCTTGTCCACTTATCGACCGGCGACCTGTTACGCTCTCAAATTGCTGCTGGTACCGAGCTGGGTCTGAAAGCAAAGCAACTAATGGATCAGGGTTTGCTGGTTCCTGATGACGTAGTCATTGGAATGATCGAAAGTAAATTACAGGAAAATCAGTCCGCAGCAGGATTTATCTTTGACGGCTTTCCCCGGACAGTACCACAAGCTGAAGCGTTAGACAAACTGCTGGGTCAGTACGATACACAGATCACTACAATGGTGGCGTTGGTCGTAGATGATGAAGAACTCACCCGCCGTCTGCTATTAAGAGGAGAAACCTCCGGTCGACCTGATGATCAGAATGAAGAATTGATCCGTCGGCGCGTAAAGGAATACAACGAAAAAACAACGCCTGTTGCTGACTATTATAACAGCCAGGGAAAATTTGCAGCTATTGATGGTATTGGTGATATTGATACCATTTTCAATCTGATTTGTAGTAAAATTGAGCAGGCCGTCGGTTAACGAAGCGAATTTCGTTGCCTTCAGACGCTAGCAGTAGTACAATACAATATGGCTTCATCCAATTTCATAGATTACGTAAAAATAAATTGTCGTTCGGGCGCAGGCGGAGCGGGATCGGTTCACTTCCGACGTGAAAAACACGTTCCTAAAGGCGGACCAGATGGTGGCGACGGTGGACGAGGAGGTCATATTATTTTAAAAGGTAACGCTCAGTTGTGGACGTTACTTCACTTGAAATACCGCAAGCACATCAAGGCAGAGAATGGAACAGCGGGTGAAGGTGGTAGACGTAGTGGAGCACAGGGTCAGGATGTAATCCTGGAAGTTCCACTTGGTACCATCGCCCGCAATCCAGACACGAGCGAGCAGCTTGCCGAGATTACCGAAGATGGACAGGAGATCATTCTATTTCCTGGCGGCAGGGGTGGTTTAGGTAATGACCACTTTAAAAACTCAACGCAACAGGCACCCTATTACGCGCAGCCGGGTGAACCTGGCCTAGAAGAATGGGTTGTACTTGAGTTAAAACTACTCGCCGATGTTGGTCTGGTCGGTTTCCCTAACGCCGGTAAATCGACGCTCCTGTCAGTTGTGTCAGCTGCGCGTCCCGAAATTGCTGATTATCCGTTTACAACCCTTGTACCCAATCTAGGGGTCGTAGCTTATAGGGATTATAAGTCATTTGTTATGGCGGATATTCCGGGCATTATCGAAGGAGCTTCACAAGGCAAAGGACTCGGTCTTCGCTTCCTGCGGCATATTGAGCGAAATTCGGTGCTCTTGTTTGTAATACCCGCCAACAGTCCCGACATTCGACAGGAATACAACACGCTGTTGAACGAACTACGCGAGTATAATCCAGAATTGATGGACAAAGATCGTCTACTGGCAATCTCGAAAATAGATCTGGTTGAGCAGGACGAATTAACACGAATTAAAGAGACATTACCGAAGAAATTACCCGTAACGTTTATATCAGCAGTTACCCAGCAGGGGTTAGATGAACTAAAAGATAGCATCTGGCAACGACTGACGGCAACGCCTGAGCTAACAGATTGAAACGTGCAGAACTCTAGTCATTCTGGTCGCTGAGTCTACAACTTGGCAGCATTCAATAGTTATGAAACAATTTTCATTAGTCTGCTGTCTCGTCGTAGGGCTACTGTTGCCAACATACGCGACAGCTCAGATTCAGGTATCGTTTCCTACCAGCCGAGCTGTTTTCCAGCGTAATGCAAGTAACCAAGCCACTTTTCGAATAACGGGGTATTACACCGTGCCTATCACGCAAGTTCAGGCTCGTGTCCAGGCCCGTAACAACCAGGGAACGTCTACGGATTGGCAGACCATACTTGACAATCCAAGCGGAGGTATTTACACTGGCGATTTAACCGTAACAGGAGGCTGGTACGATCTTCAGGTTAGAGGACTGACTAACGGACAGCAAGTTGGAGACGTTACGACGATTGAGCGCGTTGGCGTTGGCGAGGTGTTTGTCATTGCTGGCCAGTCGAATGCGCAGGGCGTTCATTACAGTGCTCCCGTTTCTACCGATGACCGGGTCAACTGCGTCAATTACAAATACCCGGAGAATGCCTATCCGAACGATCCTCCCGTTCCCCAATTTTCTCACTTAGATAACAGTGACGGCTTCATCGTCGCACCACGTGGCATGGGCAGTTGGTACTGGGGACGTTTAGGCGACCTGCTAGCGACCCGTCTGAACGTGCCGATCATGTTTTTCAATGCCGCCTTCACGGGTACTTCCATTCGAAACTGGAGCGATAGTGCTCCCGAGGGAGGAGCCGCCTATGGGTACGGTGGTAGCCCTTATCCAGCCCGGCAACCATACGCTGGCCTGAAAGTAGCCTTGCAGTCTTACGCCAACATACTGGGCATCAGAGCTGTCTTGTGGCACCAGGGCGAAGCGGATAATGTGTTCAACACAACTACGCAAAGCTACGTCACCGATCTCCAGTTTGTCATTAACCAAACCCGACAAGATTACGGGCGAAACATCTCCTGGGTCGTTGCCAGAGCCTCCCATTACGATCCGTTGGGTGCTAGCAACCGCATCATTGCCGCGCAGAATCAAGTTATTTCCACAGTACCGAACGTATTTCCCGGACCGTCTACCGACACGGTTCAGGTTCCACGGTATCGGGCACCACTTTTTGATCCCGACCGTGTTCACTTCGATTACAATGGCCTGGTTACAGCCGCTACTTTGTGGAACGGTAGCCTCGATGATTCCTTTTTTCAACGATCAACACCGTTTGGACCTGCTTTAGCACCTACCGTTTCGGTAGCTTGCGCAGGCAACAATCTTACGTTTACAGTTAACGGTACTTACTCCTCAGTTCAGTGGGAAGCGGGCGAAAGCGGGCGCACTGTAACCAAAGGTCCGGGGGCACTATACCGGGCTAAAGTGAAAGATGCCTCGGGTAATACAAACTATACAGGGTATCTAAGGGTGTCAGATACCCCAATAGCTAGTGTAGCCAATAACCGCTTACCCATCATTTGTGCCGGTACGACGCTCGCTTTAACGTCCAACTATGATAATGTAACCTGGTTAAGTCAACCAAATAACGTGAGCGTCGCTTCAGGAAGAACGTTCAACGCAAGTTTAGTCGGAAGCTATTCAGCTCGCTACCGCG
Source organism: Spirosoma oryzicola (assembly GCF_021233055.1). NCBI lineage: Bacteria > Pseudomonadati > Bacteroidota > Cytophagia > Cytophagales > Cytophagaceae > Spirosoma > Spirosoma oryzicola. Next base: position 5,288,290 of record NZ_CP089538.1, read on the forward strand.
ATGTCAGTGGTTGTGACTTCACGTCAAATACGCTTCAATTGACGACTAGTCCTCTCCCGGCGACTCCGACTATAACAAACGGCAGGTCTACTACGTTTTGCCAGGGCGACAACACAACCTTGCAGGCATCCAGTAACAATGTCGTTTACAACTGGAGCGATGGGCAAAAAGCAAAGCAGATCACCGTTACAACCTCTGGTTCCTATACGGCAACGGTCACCGATCAGAACGGATGTACTTCGTTACCCTCCAACGTCATACAAGTAGTCGCCAATCCAGTACCGGCAAAACCAACCATTACGGCGAGTGGTGCCACTACGTTCTGCGCTGACCGAAACGTTGTCCTGACTGCACCTACTGAAGCCGTGTATGCGTGGAATAATGGACAAACGGTACAAAGTCTAACCGTTACCCAGTCGGGTGACTATTCGGTTGTGACCAGAAATCGGTTTGGCTGCACTTCCGAACGGTCCGACGTAGTAACTACGAAGGTAAACCCGCTTCCCGCAACGCCCAGCGTATCGGCGGGTGGCGCAACGACATTCTGCGCAGGAAATAGCGTTACCTTAAACGCAGCCTCACCGTTAAACGTGGTGTGGTCAAGTGGTCAAACGAGCAAAGCAATCAGTGTAACGCAGTCCGGTAACTACGCAGTACAGTCGCGTGACCAAAATGGCTGTCTATCTACCTTTTCACCCAGAATCAATGTACGCGTCAATGCGTTACCCAATGCGCCAACCATCGTATCCACTCCTTCGGCAACCATCTGCCAGGGCGATCGGGCAACGCTTACGGTAGAAGGTCCGTACACCGTTTTTTGGTCAACCGGTGACTCTACACGCGCTATCACAACAGGACAAGCCGGCAATTACTCAGCCCGAATTCGCGATCAGAACGGTTGTGTTTCTACGCTGTCTGCTGCTACAACAGTTGATGTCAGGGCACTACCCCCCGCTCCTACCATAAACGCAATCGGTACATACACGCTTGAAGCGGTTAGCTCAACGAACGGCGAACGTTTTCGGTGGCGCCGGGATACGGATTCACTGGCCGTCCAAACGGCAATCATTAAGGCTGGTCGTTCGGGCAATTACACCGCCCGTTCATCCATTGTTTACTCAAACACCCTTACCTGTTTCTCCCTACCTTCGGCACCATTTTTGTACACGATAGATGCAAGCTTTGAGGGGCTAAGTGTGTATCCTAACCCGAATCCAAATAAGGTTGTCACGCTAGAAACACAGGAAAATTTATCCAACGCGACAGTTACGCTCTACAAGCCTACTGGGCAAAGAGTATTAACCAGAAATGTGGGTTTATTTGACGAACGAAAACAACTAATCTTGACCGACTTACCCTCCGGAGTTTACATTTTACGCGTAGAAGCGGCTGGTTTTAGCAGAACCAGACGAATTTTGCTCGGATTGTAATATAAAACCCGGTATACCGTTTAATCATAGAATCCCCGGTAGAATTTGTATTTTGCCGGGGATTTTACGGTATAGCCAAATAAAGACTAGCTGTTCAATACCGAACGTATTGAGCCTGATAGCTTTCAACAAACTAAGTGAAACAGGGTAAGACAGGAGCGACACATGAAAAAATGTTTTAGTGTATATATTTTTCTGCTATTTGGTTTAATAGCTACGCTCTACCGCACGCAGGCACAAACGACCAACCAGATAGTTAAGATCACTTACCCCGAAAGCCGTGCCGTTTTTCAACGAGGTAATGATGATTTCAGCACCATTTACATTTCGGGAAATTATTACCAGCCCGTAGACAGCGTCCAGGCCCGCGTTGTTGCGGAGCAGTCGGGTCAGGGAATCAATACCGAATGGGCCACTGTTCAGCGGAATCCCCAGGGTGGCATCTTCCAAAGCTCCTTACGGGCAAAGGGCGGCTGGTACCGGCTGGAAGTGCAGGCTTTTTCGGGGGGCGCAATCGTAGGTACGGATGTTATCCGTAAAGTTGGTGTCGGCGAAGTGTTTATCATTACCGGACAGTCCAACGCACAGGGTTTTCAGAATTTTGGCGCATTGGGTGCTTCGGATGATCGAGTGAACTGCGTTACGTATGACAACAGTACGGCTAACTCACTGAACGATCCGCCAGCTCCTACTTTTCAGCAACTAGGTGCAAGTTCATTGATCGGTCCACGGGGGCAAAGCGCCTGGTGCTGGGGTGTTCTTGGCGACTTGATTGCTAAGCAGTACAACGTTCCCGTATTGTTTATCAATACAGCCTGGCAGGCAACCACCATAAACAACTGGAAAGAAAGCGCGGACGGTCAAATAACTAAAAACATATTTGCCCTTGGTACGCCCAACGAGAATTTTCCCGCTGGAATGCCCTACGCAAACCTGCTGATTGCCCTCCGCTACTACTGTTCCCTTCAGGGATTGCGGGCAGTGCTGTGGCAGCAGGGCGAAAACGACAACGTCCCGCTGCATTCCAGCCGAAAAGTGTATAGCGAGGGGATGCAGTACTTGGTCAATAAGACCCGCTCTGATACAGATCGCTATCCAGCCTGGGTGCTGGCCCGGTCGTCGTACAACGTAGGCGAGGTTAGTCAGGACATTATCCAGGCTCAGAACGACGTTATCAACACCTATAACAACAACGTATTTGCAGGACCTTTTACCGATAATATTCAGATTCCCCGTTATGAGGGTAATGTACACTTTGGTGGTGAAGGCTTACAGCAGCTCGGCCAAGCCTGGTTTAATAGTTTGAACGCCATATTTTTTGCGACATCGCGCCCGCTCACTCCGCTTCCTTCGCCTGCGGTAACCGTAGCTTGCGGGTCGAACAATAACTTAACCGTTAGCTTGCCCAGCTTATACCGATCATATACGTGGAATAACGGTCAGACATCACGGACCATCAACGTCAATCAGCCCGGCGTTTATCGGGCAACCCTGAAAGACAATACAGGCAATACCTACCTGTCACCAGCCATCGATGTACAGGGTATTATTCAGCCAACAGTTCCTACCATCGCTTTGAACACGCAGCCGAATCAGGCAGCGACTTCTCAGCAACAGGTCTGCGCCGACTCGGCCTTAGTGCTCACGGCTAGTTCGTCGGCGGGTAGCATACCCTTGTGGAGTACAGGAATCAGTAGTAAAACAATATCATTGACGGCATCGGGCACTTACTCGGCTCAGGCAATCAATGTGTACGGTTGTAAATCAGCCCAATCGTCGCCTATTACCCTGACGGTTCGTCCTAAGCTGTTCGTTCCTGTTGTCGAGCAAGTCGGTACATATTCGCTGGAAGCCGCTTTACCCGCACCAACCAGTGGTGGTACTGACCAGTTCGACTGGCGACGGGCTAATGACCTCATTCCCCAGACTAGTTCAGTAGTCAAGGTTATCGTCAGTGGCAGCTACTCCGCCCGTACCAAAACGACTTTCACTCTGAACGGTAGCCAGAATTTGACCTGCTATTCGGACTATAGCGCACCCAGAGAGTTTGTATTTGACCAGACTACTGGTGGCGTCAGCGTTTATCCGAACCCGTCAACGGATGGTATGGTAACCGTTGAAACTGAAGAGAACCTGAAAGATGCGCTCGTTGACGTTTACTCCATGACCGGCCAGCAATTATCCTCCTACGTGGTACCGTTGTTCAATGAGCGAAAAGCGGTAGACCTGTCAGGACTTGCTAAAGGTGAATACATTATCCGGATTCGGGCAGCTGGGTTCAACGTATCCCGGCGCGTGATCGTTGCTCAGTAATACGTCGAACAATAACCTACTTACCAAGAAGTCCTTTTCACTGAAAAGGACTTCTTGTTTATAAGCATTCTAAGTAACAGTTGACTGGGAGCTATCTGTTGAAAAAAAGGCGGTTAGCCTGTATATTTGGAGGATGTTCGGATGAACGTCCGGGCAGCAATTAAATGTGCTTATTGGTTTTATCGCTACCTTTGTAGCACTACTTTTAATAGTACTGTATGAACGCGACTTACCTACCGGCCGACTATCTGCCGGTGCTCATTCAGCTTGGTTTAGCCCTTGGTTTCATCATCACAACGATGTTTGTAACCCATGCCATTGGTCCCAAGCGGAACAGTGAGAAAAAAGATGATCCATTTGAGTGCGGTATTCCTGTTCAGGGTGATGCACGCACGCCAATCTCGATCAAGTATTTTCTGATCGCTATCCTGTTCGTTTTGTTCGACGTGGAAGTAATCTTTTTGTACCCATGGGCTGTTAATTTCAAAGGGCTTGGCATGACCGGTTTTATTGAAATGGTTTTGTTTATGGGCTTGTTGCTGGCTGGTTTCTATTACATCATCCGCAAGGGTGTTTTGAAGTGGGAATAGCAGCAGTAAATGAATTTTAGTACATTCTTATTCGTTGTTAGAGTAATCAAACACAACGTTTTATGGCAACTGACATTAAGCTGGCCGAAGCTCCGCCTAGTTATGACGGGCAGGGATTCTCTGCCACTTCTTTCGATAAAGTAATTGGACTGGCCCGGGCAAATTCGCTCTGGCCACTGCCATTTGCAACCTCATGCTGCGGCATTGAATTCATGGCTACCCTGGCTTCCGACTGGGATTTAGGTCGTTTTGGCTCTGAACGGAACAGCTTTTCGCCCCGTCAGGCTGATATGCTTCTGGTAGCCGGTACCATTGCAAAAAAAATGGGACCTGTTGTCAAGCAGGTATATTTACAGATGGCTGAACCGCGCTGGGTGGTGGCTATTGGGGCATGCGCGTCGAGCGGTGGTATTTTCGATACCTACAGCGTGTTGCAGGGTATTGACCGGATCATTCCGGTTGACGTATACGTACCTGGTTGCCCACCACGTCCTGAACAGATTATTGAAGGAGTCATGCAGATTCAGGAGCTGGCCAAAAACGAATCGCTGCGCCGTCGTAATACAGAAGAATACCAGAAGTTGTTGAACTCGTATAATATTCAGTAATAACCACTTTACGTGAGATTGGTCGCCACAGATACTACCAATCCCGCATAAAGTTGTCTTACCCACCCCTATGCTGACGAACGAATCAGTCGCGCAAACCATCATTACTCAATTTGGTGAAGCCGTTAGTGATTTTGACGATCCTTATGATCTGCTAACATTTTCGACTACCCGCGAGACAATCATTTCGCTCATCACTTTTCTGAAAGAGCACTCGACTTTGCAGGTTGGTTTTCTGACCGATATCACAGCCGTTCATTATCCTGATTCTCCCGGAAAAGAGTTCTGCGTTGTGTATCACTTGCACAGCCTGATCAACAACCTCCGGCTACGCGTTAAAGTCTATCTGTCGAACGAGGATCTTCACATTCCAACGGCTATTCCGCTGTTCATGAGCGCGAACTGGATGGAACGCGAAACTTTTGACCTGTTCGGTATTATCTTCGATGGTCATCCGGATTTACGTCGAATCCTGAACATGGAAGAAATGGATTATCACCCAATGCGCAAAGAATATCCGCTTGAAGATCAAACTCGGGAGGATAAGATCGACGCCTTGTTTGGACGATAAACGTGCAAAGGACCGACCCGTAATTTTATATTTACCACTCGTCCGTTCTTTTGCTTTTTACCCTTTGACATATGGTTTCTGAAGAACTCGATATAGCGAATAAAAACCTGCCTGCCGAACAAGGTCCTGTTCAGTACGTTAACGAACTGACCACGCTTAACCTTGGGCCAACGCACCCTGCTACTCACGGTATTTTCCAGAACATTCTGCAAATGGATGGGGAGAAAATCGTATCGGGCGAGCAGACAATTGGCTATATCCACCGGGCCTTTGAAAAAATTGCAGAACGGCGTCCTTTCTACCAGATTACGACGCTTACCGACCGCATGAATTACTGCTCGTCGCCCATCAACAACATGGGCTGGCACATGACGGTTGAGAAACTGCTCGGCATTGACGTTCCTAAGCGCGCTCAATACATCCGTGTCATTATGATGGAGCTGGCCCGCATTGCTGACCACATCATTTGTAACGCCATTCTGGGTGCTGATACGGGTGCGCTCACCGGTTTTACGTACATATTCCAGGAGCGTGAGAAAATTTACGATATCTACGAAGAAGTTTGTGGAGCTCGTCTGACGACTAACATGGGCCGGATCGGTGGCATGGAGCGCGACCTTTCTCCTACTGCTATTCGGAAGATAAAAGAATTCCTGGACCGTTTTCCAAAAGTACTGACTGAGTTTGAAAACCTGTTCAACCGCAACCGGATTTTCATGGATCGGGTTGTGAACGTCGGTGGCATTTCGGCAGAACGTGCGCTCAGCTACGGTTTCACGGGTCCGAATCTACGGGCCGCCGGTGTTGACTACGATGTTCGCGTTATGAACCCGTACTCGTCGTACCAAGATTTCGAATTCGACATTCCCGTTGGTCAGAGCGGTGATACGTATGATCGTTACATGGTTCGTGGGGAGGAGATGTGGCAAAGTCTGCGCATCATCAAACAGGCGATTGACAACCTGCCCGAAGGCTCTCATTACGCCGATGCCCCTCAGTATTACCTTCCTCCCAAACAGGAAGTTTACAAAAACATGGAGGCTCTTATCTATCACTTCAAGATTGTGATGGGTGAAATCGACGCCCCTGTTGGTGAGGTTTACCACGCGGTTGAAGGTGGTAACGGCGAGTTGGGCTTTTATCTGATCAGCGACGGGGGCCGGGCTCCTTACCGGTTACACTTCCGTCGTCCATGCTTTATCTACTACCAGGCTTACCCTGAAATGTGTAAAGGTATGACGCTGTCAGACGCCATTATTATCATGAGTAGTATGAACGTCATTGCTGGTGAATTAGATGCGTAATGTAAGTTTCACCAAGCCGTGGCTGGCCCACCCAAGCGGTTTATAGTTTCAGTTATGAGTAAGACTGTTGAAAATAAAACGGTAGTTTTTACACCGGAGCGTGTAGCAAAAGCACAGGAAATAATAGCCCGCTATCCGGCAGATCGGCAGAAATCGGCTTTGTTACCCTTACTTCACCTGTTGCAGGAACAAGAAGGCTGGACAAGTCCGGAAGGTATGGACTACGTAGCCCGGCTACTCGATATCCAGCCCATTGAGGTGTATGAAGTAGCGACGTTCTACACCATGTACCACATTGATCCCGTTGGTCAGCATGTAATTGAATACTGCCGTACGGGTCCATGCTGCCTGATGGGTGGCGAAGATGTGCTAGCTCACCTGAAGCATCGCCTTGGCATTGATACCGGTCAGACAACGGTGGATGGGCGTTTTACGCTTAAGGAAGTAGAATGCTTAGCGGCTTGTGGCATGGGTCCGGTATTTCAGATTCGGGAGAAGTACTACATGAATCTGACCAACGAGCGTGTAGACGAGATTATTGACGAATTGTCGAAGTAACACATGGCTACTAAAATATTAACTGAACATATTAACGTTCCGGGCATCGAAACTTTTGATGTATACCGGAAACAAGGTGGCTACACCGCCGTTGAGAAGGCACTAAAGACAATGACACCCGATGAAATTGTCGAAGAAGTGAAAAAAGCGGGTGTTCGGGGCCGGGGCGGAGCAGGTTTCCCAATGGGGATGAAATGGAGCTTTCTGGCCAAACCGGAAGGTGTTCCCCGTTATCTCGTTTGTAACGCTGACGAATCGGAGCCCGGCACATTCAAAGATCATTATCTGATGAAAAATCTTCCTCACCTATTGATTGAGGGAATGATTGTTTCATCGTTTGCGCTTGGTGCCAACAAGTCGTTCATCTACGTGCGGGGTGAACTGATGTACGTAATCCGTATTCTCGAAAAAGCCATTGCCGAGGCAGAAGCCAAAGGTTTCTTGGGAAAGAATATCCTCGGTACCGGTTATGACCTCGAACTGGTCGTGCAACCCGGTGGTGGTGCGTATATCTGTGGTGAAGAAACCGCTCTGCTGGAATCGCTGGAAGGAAAACGTGGTAACCCACGGAATAAGCCACCGTTCCCAGCTGTCAAAGGTTTGTACCAATGCCCAACGGTAGTCAACAACGTCGAATCGATTGCGACGACCTCCTGGATTGTCAACAATGGCGGTGATGCGTACGCAGCGATTGGTATTGGTCGTAGTACGGGCACCAAACTGATTTCGGCTTCTGGTCACATCAACAAACCGGGCGTTTACGAAATTGAGTTAGGAGTTCCAGTCGAAGATTTTATCTACGCGGACGAATGGTGTGGTGGCATCCGGACTGGTCATAAGTTTAAAGCACTCGTAGCGGGTGGTTCTTCCGTCCCCATTCTCCCGGCGAATCTGGCCTTGACACTAGCCAACGGCGAAAAGCGGTTGATGAGCTACGAATCGTTATCCGATGGTGGTTTCGCAACAGGTACTATGCTCGGTTCGGGCGGGTTTATTGTTTTCGACGAAACGTCCTGTATCGTTCGTAACACATGGAATTTCTCCCGCTTCTACCACCACGAGTCTTGTGGCCAATGCAGCCCCTGCCGCGAAGGTACCGGTTGGATGGAAAAAGTACTGCACCGGATCGAATACGGTCATGGCCATCAGCAGGATATTGATCTGCTGGTAGATGTAGCCAAGAAAATTGAAGGAAATACCATCTGCCCGCTTGGTGATGCTGCTGCGTGGCCTGTTGCCAGTGCGATACGGCATTTCCGTGATGAGTTTCAGTGGCATATAGACAACCCATCCGAAGCGACACAGCCCGGTGCTGTTTATCGGGGCGAGATGGCTTTGGTATAAAGTAAGACGGCCCACAAGCCGCAATAGACTAATTAGTGAGTGGCTAAAAGCCGCAGCATACTATATGGAAGATGTAAAGCCGCAACTGTTGAAAGTCACCATCGACGGAATCGAAGTCGAGGTGGAACCGGGCACAACCATTTTGCAGGCCGCCCGCAAAATTGGTCCGGAGGTGGCTCCTCCTGCCATGTGCTATTATCAGCCCTTGAAAGGCAGTGGCGGCAAATGTCGGGCGTGTTTGGTTCGGGTAGCCGCAGGTTCGGCTAAAGACCCACGGCCAATGCCTAAACTGGTCGCTTCGTGTCTGACAGCCGTACAGGATGGTATGATCGTCGAGAACACAACCAGCCCACAAGTAATTGACGCCCGCAATGGTGTTGTTGAATTTTTGTTGCTTAACCACCCGCTGGACTGCCCCGTTTGCGATCAGGCCGGCGAATGTGATCTTCAAAACTTTTCTTTTGATCATGGCAAAGCAACGACACGTTACGAAGAAGATCGCCGGACGTTCGAGAAAAACGACCTCGGTCCCTACATTCAGTTGCACATGACGCGTTGCATTCTGTGCTATCGTTGCGTGTATACAGCCGATCAGATCACGAACAAACGCGTTCATGGCGTGTTAGGTCGGGGTGACGCAGCCGAAATCGGAACGTACATCGAAAAAGCGATTGATAACGATTTCTCGGGTAACGTCATCGATGTTTGTCCGGTTGGTGCACTAACCGATAAAACCTACCGGTTCAAAAACCGGGTTTGGTTTACAAAACCCGTCGATGCACACCGCGATTGTCCAACCTGCTCGGGTAACGTAACGCTTTGGTATCGTGGCGACGAGGTGATCCGGGTAACGGCTCGCAAAAACGAGTGGAACGAGGTTACCGAGTTTATCTGTAATACCTGCCGCTTCGAGAAAAAGAAAACCAGTGACTGGACGATTGAGGGACCAACCAAGATCTCACGCAGTTCTGTCATTTCGGCCAACAAATACCGGGCAGACACGATTAAACCGAGTTTCGGTCAGCGGTTAGCAGCAGCGGAGTATAAAGAAATTCACGAAGAGCGGGATACGTCGCAATTGAAAATTCAACAGTTGCCACCTGAGCGTTTTGCCAAGTTGCCGTCGGCAATGGAGCCCGAACCTTGATAAGTTTATAGGTAAAGCGTTTTCAGTTTCCGGATAGTTGGTACACAAAAGCCTAGCTATCGAAAAACTGAAAACCGAAAACTTTTAGAAATGGATCTGACCGTATTAATCGTTAGAGGAATCATTATCCTGGTACTCTTTGTGATAACGCTCGTCATCGCAGCCTACTCCACTTATGGAGAGCGTAAGGTAGCCGCGTTCTTGCAGGATCGTCTTGGACCAAACCGCGCAGGCCCCTGGGGGCTGATGCAACCCCTTGCCGATGCGGGCAAGATGTTTTTTAAAGAGGATTTCATTCCTTCCCAGGCGAGCAAATGGCTTTTTATTCTGGGACCTTGCCTAGCCATGCTGACAGCACTGATGTCGAGTGCCGTTATTCCGTTTGGCGACAGCATCCGGTTTGCCTGGAACAACATCAACTACGATGTTACTCTACAAGGTACTGAAATCAACATTGGCGTACTGTACATTTTCGGCGTAGTATCACTGGGCGTGTATGGCGTTATGGTTGGCGGCTGGGCGTCGAACAACAAGTTTTCGTTGCTGGGTGCCATCAGAGCGGCTTCACAAAACATCAGCTACGAGATCGCGCTGGGTCTTTCCATAATCGCGATCCTGATGATGACTGGTTCTTTGTCGCTGCGGGCCATCGTTAACGAGCAAGCTAGCTTTTTTGAGTGGAACGTATTCACCCAGCCGCTGGGCTTCGTCATTTTCTTGACCTGCGCTTTTGCGGAGTGTAACCGTACCCCGTTCGACCTACCTGAGTGCGAAACGGAACTTGTTGGTGGTTACCATACCGAATACAGCTCGATGAAGCTTGGCTTCTACCTCTTCGCGGAGTACATCAACATGTTTGTTTCATCGGCATTCATTTCAACGTTGTATTTCGGTGGCTTCCATTACCCATTCATGAACGAAGTGGGAGCCGCTCTCGAAACTAGTCTGGGCGCAGTAACCGGGCATAACTTAGCCACGGCTATTCAGTTTGTGATTTTCTTCGGTAAGATCTTCTTCTTTATTTTCTTCTTTATGTGGGTACGCTGGACGCTTCCTCGCTTCCGCTACGACCAACTGATGAATCTGGGCTGGAAGATGTTTATTCCGCTAGCGATTCTCAATGTGATTGTGACCGGAGCAGGCTTGCTTTTCAATATCAAATACGCGAGTTGGTTAATCGCTATTGTGATGATTGTACTCGCTGCAACATCAATGTCACGCGCGCCTAAACGAGAAATTGTTCCGCAACAGTCCTAACAGGTTATGGCTTTTGCTGGACGGTTTTACAAAAGACCGTCCAGCAAAAGCTGATTCTGAGCTCTGAAAAACATGCAACTAACGAATCGCTCAAAACAAGTCAGCAATAAAGAAATGACGCTGGCGGAAAAAATGTACCTCCCCGCCGTTATCAGCGGGTTGGGTATAACGATCCGTCACTTGTTTCGGAAGAAAGTGACTATTCAATACCCGGAGGTAAAAAAATACCTGGGTCCAATTTACCGTGGGCATCACGTTCTCAAACGTGATGAGCAAGGCCGTGAACGCTGCACCGCCTGTGGTTTATGTGCGGTTGCCTGCCCAGCCGAGGCCATTTCGATGGTAGCTGCCGAACGCAAGAAAGGCGAAGAGAAGCTCTATCGGGAAGAGAAATACGCTGCGGTTTACGAAATCAACATGCTGCGTTGTATCTTCTGTGGCCTCTGCGAAGAAGCTTGCCCCAAGCAGGCCGTTTATCTGCGTCACGACCGCATGGTACCTGTCTTTCAGGAGCGCGATCAGGTTATTTACGGTAAAGATCGTCTTGTCGAGAAAATGGATGACCGGTATGTTCGCGCGGCCAATTCAGAAGTAAAAGCTACGCCAACAGAACCTAGTCTGACACGGGCTGCCACCTAGCCAACTATCGTCACCCATCGTTCTTCATTCACCCGGACTATGACAGAATTTTTAAATTTTTTTAAAACGTTAACGCCTACTGGCTATCTGTTTCTGGCGCTGACAGCCCTTACTATTTTTAGCGCTATTGGCGTTGTTACCGCTCGCAATCCGATTTATAGCGTGCTTGCTCTGATCGCTACATTTTTCTGCCTATCAGGCCACTATGTATTGTTAAACGCTCAGTTCCTGGCAGCGGTCAACATCATTGTGTACGCGGGAGCAATCATGGTACTCTTTCTGTTTACGATCATGTTTCTGAACCTGCGGAAAGAGGAAGAAGAGTCAAGAACCAATCTGACCAAAATGGCGTCCGTGATCGTCGGTGGTCTGCTTATGGTGATGCTGATTACCATTTTCAGAGCAAAAAGCGCGCAAGTTCCAACGGTCAGCCAAGGATCATTTAATGCCAAAACGGGTCTAGTAGAAAACCTCGGAAGTTTGCTGTACAGCGATTACATTCTGCCATTTGAATTAGCATCAGTCCTTTTCCTGATAGCCATGGTTGGTGCAGTGCTGCTGGGCAAACGGGAAGCGGGCGACCGTCATTTTTGATTTCTTTTATAAGTTTTCAAAATACCTTAATTTACGAGCCGCTCAATGAGCGGCTCATTTAGTTTACACGTATGCTACGCTACCTATTACTCATATCGTTTACGCTGACGATTACCCTCAGCCGGGGGCAGCTACAAGATGATTCGGTTCAGATTGAGGGGCATCAACGAACGTTTCACTTTCTGAAACCAACTCAGTCCGGTGCTTCATTGGTTTTTGTTTTGCACGGCTCAGGCGGTAATGGGAAGGGTATGCGAAGCGGGGCTCAAAAGCTCGAAGCTATCGCGCCGAAGGAAAATATCTTACTCGTCTATCCCGATGGTTACAAGAAATACTGGAACGAATGCCGCAAAACAGCACAGTCGGCCGCCAATCTGGAAGACATCAACGACAATGCCTTTTTTGAGGCTATGATCAAGTACTTCAGTCAACACTACCAGATCAACACCAAGCAGGTTTTCGCCGTTGGAACGTCGGGAGGTGGTCATATGGCGTATAAGCTTGCGTTGACAATGCCGGAGAAGTTTCGCGCCATTTCGGCGCTTATTGCGAACCTACCCGATACCAACAACCTGGATTGTCCGGAGAAACGCATAGCGATTCCCGTTATGATTGTAAATGGTACTGCCGATAATGTCAACCCGTACAACGGTGGCGAAGTGCTCACGAACAACATCAGCTTGGGTATGGTCCGCTCTACGGATAGAACCTTTCACTACTGGTCCTCGCTGGCGGGCTACAAAAATGAGCCTACCAAAAAACTTCTCCCCGACACCGACCCTGCCGATGGTAAAACCATTGAGCAATACACGTATTCACAAAAAGGAAAGCCAGAAATTACACTGTTAAAAGTACTGAATGGTAAGCACGATTATCCCAACGATATTAATGTTTACCTCGAATCCTGGGCCTTTTTCAAAAGACAGTTGGGTGTTAAGTAGATCTCGGAAAATGCGTGTAAAATATAGTATGCTTGCATAATAATTTTGGCGAATAGTGTAATTATTCCCGCAAAAAATGAGTTATTGCAGTGAGTTTCCTGCTTAATCAGTAACCAACAGTCTATTTATGGACGCATACATTGTAGCCGGATATCGCACAGCCGTTGGTAAAGCGCCACGGGGCGGTCTCCGTTTCACCCGCCCCGACGATATGGCGGCTGAAGTTATCAAGCATTTAATTAGCCAAGTTCCTAATCTGGACCCCGCTCGCGTTGAAGATCTTGTTGTCGGAAACGCCGTTCCGGAAGCGGAACAGGGAATGCAAATAGCCCGGTACATTGCGTTGCTATCCTTGCCAAACAGCGTACCGGGAATGACAATCAATCGTTATTGTGGGTCGGGGTTAGAGGCCATTGCTATCGCATCGGCAAAAATCCACGCCGGTCTGGCGGATTGCATCATTGCTGGCGGGACCGAATCCATGTCGATGGTACCCGTGATGGGCTGGAAAACAGCCTTGAACTATGAAATCGCAAAAGCGCATCCCGACTATTACATTGGTATGGGACTGACCGCCGAGCAAGTCGCCCAGCAATTTAAAATCAGCCGCGACGCTCAGGACGAGTTCGCTTATGAATCGCATCAAAAAGCATTAGCCGCGCAGAAAGAAGGAAAATTTACGGATGAGATTGTTCCTATCAGCGTGAGCGAAACCTATTTTGACCCCGAAAGCGGTAAAAAGAAAAGTCGGGAATGGACCGTTTCGCAGGATGAAGGTCCTCGGAAAGATACCAGTGCCGACGGTCTTGCCAAATTGAAACCCGTGTTTGCAGCGGGCGGCTCGGTAACGGCGGGTAACTCGTCGCAAACGTCGGATGGTGCTGCTTTCGTGCTAGTGATGTCAGAACGGCTAGTTAATGAGTTGAATCTGCAACCAGTTGCCCGAATGGTTTCTTACGCAACAGCAGGCGTTGAGCCACGCATTATGGGTATCGGTCCAGTAGCCGCCATCCCGCTGGCGTTACAAAAAGCGGGTATCAAGCAAGACGATATTGATTTGATCGAACTGAATGAAGCGTTCGCAGCTCAGTCGCTGGCGGTCATTCAGGAATTGGGACTTGACGCAAGCAAAATTAATCCAAACGGTGGTGCCATTGCCCTGGGTCACGCTCTCGGCTCGACTGGTGCACGCTTGTCCGTTCAGTTGCTGAATGAGATGCGTCGCCGTGATCAGAAGTATGGCATGGTCTCAGCCTGCGTCGGTGGTGGACAGGGCGTTGCGGGTATATTCGAGCGGTTGAATTAAGCTGACCTACGATTTTGTCGCAGCCGGATAGAACTAGGTTCTGTCCGGCTGTTTTATTTTCGAATCAGTAGCTTTTGACCAACTTCGATAATATTACTGACTAGGTTGTTCCAACGCTTTAGATCGTCAACGCTCACCTTGTTGATAACGCTAACCCGGTATAGAGTTTGACCGGGCTGTACGATGTGGTACGTATCTGGCTTGAGCGGTCTGACAGGTATCGCTCTTTCGGGCGAAACAACGTACAGGTTAACCAGATTGTCGCGCTTCGGCTGTTTTTTTGCCACTGGCTTAGCTGCCTTCGGGCGCTCTTTTTCGCTTACATCGACGATAAGTTCTTGCCCTGTCTTGAGCGGTGTTCGTAGAGAAAGGTTATTCCATGCACAAAGCTGGCTAACCTTAACGCCATACTGACGAGCGACGGTAAAGTAGGTCTGGCCAGCGGTTACAACGTGAAGCTTTATTGTGCCTGGCATTTCCTCCAGGGGTACTTCTACCTTGGCCAGCGAGTCATCAATGGCTGTTAAGTCTTCATCCAGGATCTGAGCAGCGGTATCACTAGTCACGGGCGGATTAGCAACCGACGGTTTCACATTGGATTGAGCGACAGATTCATTTTGACGAGTAATATTCTGAACGGTATCAACCGAGCGGGGTGTCGGTGCGGGCTTCTCCACGACAACGGGATCATCCGGATGATTGATATACTGTTCATCTACCGGAAGCTGGCGGTACTCTGCGGGTCTATCTGCCGGGCGTTTGTTTTGTAGCCATAATACGCGCCCAATCTGAATCCGTTGCGTAGGCGTAAGGTGATTGAATTTTAGCAACGAACTCAACCGGACGCCGTACATATTCGACACTTCACGCAAGGTCTGATTCTTTTGTACGACGTGATAGGGCACTTTGGCTCGTTTTGCTTTTCGTTCGAGGTAATAGATTTCACCGGGCCGGGCAACATCTTTTACACCAAGATCATTATACTTCAGGAATGCGTTAACGGTAACATTTCCGTAGAAAGCCAACGTAATAAAATTGTCACAATTTTGTGCCTGAACTCCCCTACGATCGTTGATCGTGTAGAAAATAGCCAGTGATCGCAGTCCTTCACCTTGTTCATCCTGCTTGACCAGTATCGGAAAACCAACGTCAACCTGCCGTCCCCGGCCTGACTCGGCCACCGCCCGAACTGCCGAAAACTCATCGGGTGTTACCTGAATCAGCACACTATACTCTTTGTCAGTTGGGATAGCCGCTGTTTTAAGCCACCTGTTCAGCGGATCGATTCGTTCTACAGGAACCCGCAAACGCTCCGCAATCGTTCGAAGCGTTTTTCCCTCCCCATCCTGGTACTCAAACAAAACATACGTATTCGTCGGGTGATAGGTAGGTTGCTCATAATCGAAAACGAGTTTTCGAGCCAGAATTTTCCAAAGCAACGGCGGACTCTGCGGAGAAACCAGAAGATAGGTTGGATCGATCCGGCTAGGAGCAGCCGGTCTTCTTTCGCCTTTGAGGTACTGTATGAGAGACAGGACGTAGTTACCCTGCGTTTTTTGCAGACGGGCCAAGTTAGCGAGCACCGCTTCCGTACTTAAGACGGGATGATAGCGCTCATCGACCGTATTGTCGATGCGAAGCTTAAGGTCTTTAGCCTGCGCTGACGTTATTCCCCAAAAACCCAGCGAATCAATATCGGTGAAGGGCAAGGCAGCATAGCGAAAATCGTCGGGAATATCCGCTTCTTTGAAAAGAGGTTTTATAAGCGTAGTCAACTGCTGAAGCGTACTCATCTCCGCCTGAATCTGGCCTCGATTTGCGTACATCGAACGTACTTCCTGCTGCACCTGTAACCGGCTCGGCTGAGTTAGGTGAACCGAAACGCCGGCAAATTCAATATCGAAGGGCACTTCCGGTAGCGATTGCCCAACGGTAAACGAAGCAGAAAGGATTACACACGCAGCAGAAAGCAATAAATGGACAAACGTCTTAAGGCCATTTGAAACAATTGACGGATAAAACGATATGAATCCCATTCTTAATAACATTCTGTTGTAATAATTCCCCGAATATAGTTTACAAAGTAAAAGCACAGCATGTAAGCCTATAAGATCATAGGTACTATTTTTTAATTTATGCTGAAAATTTTTCTAGTAAGTGGGCAGTTTAACCTTTGTATTTTACCGTTAGTATGCTTGCATACTATTTACAAAATTCGTTTCTTTGTCTAGTGATTAGTATGCACGCATAACAAAACCCTTTCAAGATGATTTCGACGGAACCCAAAGCCTCCATAAAAGGTGGTGAGTTTCTAATTAAAGAAACTGACGCGACTCACGTTTTTATTCCCGAAGAATTTACCGAAGAGCAGCAAATGATTGCCGCTAGTAGCCGTGAATTTCTGGAACGTGAAATCTGGCCGCGGTTAAACGAAATTGATAATGCCAAGTCACCTGAGCTGATTTCATCGCTGATGGACAAAGCGGGTGAACTGGGCCTGTTAGGTACATCGGTCCCTGAAGAGTTTGGCGGATTCGGCATGAATTTCAATACCTCCATGCTGGTCGCTGAAGTAACCGGAGCGGGCCACTCCTTTTCGGTAGCCTTATCGGCTCATACCGGTATCGGAACGTTGCCGATTGTTTATTACGGCAACGACGAACAAAAATCGAAATACTTACCGAAGTTGGCTACCGGTGAATGGAAAGCGGCTTACTGCCTTACCGAACCGGACTCCGGCTCCGACGCCAACTCAGGAAAGACCAAAGTCACGCTAAGCGAAGATGGTCAGTTCTACGTGTTGAACGGCCAAAAAATGTGGATCACCAACGGCGGTTTTGCGGACGTGTACATCGTGTTTGCCAAAGTATATGACGAGAATGGGCAGCCGGACAAAAACTTGTCCGCTTTCATTGTGGATCGCACCTTCGACGGCATCACGATGAATGAGCCGGAACATAAGATGGGCATCAAAGGCTCCGACACCCGCCAGATTTTCTTCAACGATGTAAAAGTACCCGTTGAGAACTTACTGTCGGAGCGGGGTAACGGTTTCAAAATCGCCGTTAATATTCTAAACATCGGCCGGATCAAATTGGGTATTGCAGCGGTTGGCGGCTCGAAAGAAGTGATCAACAATGCCATTCGCTACTCAAACGAGCGGAAGCAATTCAAGACGCCAATTTCGCAGTTTGGTGCGATCAAGCACAAGTTGGCCGAAATGGCGCTTAAAGTGTACGCTTCCGAAACCGCGAGCTACCGGGCGGGGCAGAACATCGACGAACTGATCGAGGATCTGAAAAGCCAGGGTATGGAAGACGGTCCGGCTAAGCTGAAAGCGCTGGAGCAGTTTGCCATCGAATGTGCCATCATGAAAGTACACGGTTCCGAAGTGCTGGATTATGTCGTTGACGAGGGCGTTCAGGTGTACGGCGGCATGGGTTATTCAGCCGATGCGCCCATGGATCGTGCTTACCGGGATGCCCGCATCAATCGGATTTTTGAGGGTACGAATGAGATCAACCGAATGCTGGTTGTCGATATGCTTTTGAAGCGGGCGATGAAAGGTGAACTGGACCTGATGGGTCCTGCAATGGCCGTCGCTAAAGAGATCATGTCTATTCCGGATTTCAATACGGAAGAGGAAGAAGGCATTTTCATCGCCGAGAAGAAAGCCTTGCGCAACCTCAAGAAAGCCGCGCTGATGGTAGCCGGAGCTGCCGTGCAGAAGTTCATGATGACCCTCTCCAACGAGCAGGAAATTCTGATGAACATTGCCGATATGGTTATTGAAATTTACATTGCCGAATCGGTATTGCTACGCGTTGAAAAGCTGATCGGCATGAAGGGTGAAGAGTCAGTTGCGCTGCAAAAACAGATGGCACTGATTTATTTACACGAAGCCGTTGAGAAAGTTAACAATGCGGGCCGTGCAGCAATCACCTCGTTTGCCGAAGGCGACGAACTTCGTGGTATGCTGATGGGATTGAAACGGTTTACCAAGATAGACCCGATGAATCTGAAAGACGCACGTCGTCAGATTGCCGATGCGATGATTGCCGAAAACAAGTATATTTTCTAGGTCGTCAAGTCAGGTTACCAAAACGCGGAACAGTCGCTTGTAAAAAGCCACCTTTGTAAACAAGGGTGGCTTTTTTTGCATTAGGTAGATAAACTCGCCTGGCGTCTTTTCGGAACGAGTTATACAAAATCGGCTCATCTATGCTATTAAACTCACTTTCGCGCAGAAATTTTCTGGCAGGCCTTGGCGCATCGGCTCTCACGATGCCAACTCTGACCGATGTATTCGGCAATCCCATTCAAATCGATTCGCCTAATCAGGGACGGAAGCTGGGGATTGCTTTACTTGGTTTAGGAAGCTATAGTAAGAATCAGCTGGCTCCTGCTCTACAGCAAACCCAAAATTGCCGTCTGGCGGGAATCGTAACGGGAACGCCTTCGAAAGCAGAAGAGTGGATGCAGAAGTATAACATCCCGAAGGCCAACGTTTATGACTACAAAAACTTCGACCGGATTGCCGATAACAAGGATATCGACGTTGTTTACGTCGTTACGCCCAATTCGATGCATGAAGAATTTGTGATTCGTGCGGCTCAGGCAGGCAAACACGTCATTTGTGAAAAGCCGATGGCGATTACTCCTAAAGCTTGTCAGAATATGATTGACGCCTGCAAAAAGGCCAACAAGCAGTTAGCTATTGGCTACCGGCTTCACTACGAACCATTCACGAAGGAGGTAATGCGGCTCGGTCAGGAAAAGGTTTTCGGCCCAATCAAATTTGTCGAAAGCAGTGATGGCTTCCGCATCGGCGATCCGACGCAGTGGCGCATGAAAAAAAGCATGGCGGGCGGTGGACCACTGATGGACGTTGGTATTTACGCCGTACAGGGTGCTCGTTACGTAACCGGCGAAGAGCCCATTTCTGTCACGGCGCAGTTCTCCCCAAAAACGGAGCCAGATAAATTTAAAGATGTAGAAGAGACGATGTTCTGGCAGTTCCAGTTTCCGAGCGGAGCCGTCTCCAACTCGACTACGAGCTATACGGCGGGGATTGAACGGCTGTATGCTTCCTGCGAGAAAGGCTGGTTTGAATTAGCACCCGCTTTCGGTTATGGCCCGCTTAAAGGGCGCACCAGCAAAGGACCGATTGAGCAACCCGTTGTAAACCACCAGGCGATGCACATGGACGGTGTATGTAAAGATCTGCTGGACGGCAAAAAACTGCCTGATCATATCACGGGCGAGGAAGGTCTACGCGACGTTCGACTGTTGCAGGCTATTTACCAGGCTGCCGAAACGGGCCGAAAAATTAGCTTGAAATCTTAACGTAACGATTCAGATACCCCATTTCTACACTAGTCCCGTTGATCGGGACTATTTTTTTTGCCTATCCCGAAGCTCCTGCCCTCACTTGCTAGTGGTTACCGTTCATTAAATTTATTAAGACAAATTCTAAATAATTCTTGCTTCATACAACAGGACGCTTACTTTTGCAGTCTATTTATAATAAGTCTTAATAAAATCTCTTCCGAAAGACTTTTCTTCTTTGGAGATTCGACATAGTACTTCATCAACAGACTTGTTGATCATCAATTGATTACGTCAACGTAGCGCACAAATAAACCAGTTAAACCTTCCTAGCAGTACAAACGAACCAGCGTCCCTTATGAGATATACGTATACACACTGTTTATCAATGATCGTAACGCTGCTGGTATTGACTATACCTACCCTGGTTCGTGCCCAGCAACCCGCTAGCCGTATCGAAGGAACAATCCTCTTAGCCGATGGTACGCCTGGAAGCGCTGCTACGGTACAGATCAAGTCGCTCAAACGGGCCACTACGGCGGATAACAACGGCCATTTTACACTAGACGGCTTAGCTTCGGGCCGGTACGAATTACAAATCTCGATGGTCGGCTACAAACCGACCAGACAGACCGTCGACGTGGAAAATAATAAGTCTAGCACCGTCATAATCCGCCTTAAAGCCGCTCAGAATCAACTGGACGAAGTGGTTGTAACAGGGCAATACGAGCCTCAATCGATGAAAAAATCGGTCTATCAGGTACGGGTAATCAACAGTGAACGCATTCGTTTACGGGGGGCCGTCAACGTGATCGGCGTCCTGAACAATGAGTTAGGGTTTCGCTTTTCGAACGACCTTATGCTAGGTACAACCGATGTTCAGCTGATGGGTATGTCGGGCCGAAACGTAAAGATTCTACTGGATGGCTTACCAATGGTAGACCGGGGCGACACCCGCGAAAGCTTAAACCAGATCGATATTAATTCAATCGAGCGGATTGAGATTGTAGAAGGCCCGATGTCGGTTTCGTACGGTTCGGATGCGCTGGCGGGGGTTATCAATATCATTACCAAAAAACCGGGCAACGAACGGCTTGGCATTAACGCTCGCGTTCAGGAAGAAACCGTTGGTAACGAGTACAGCCCTTTCGCCAACCAAGGCTTACACCTCCAGACAGCGAATGTTACGTGGCAGAAGAAAGGCTGGAACGTATCGGCTGGAGCTACGAACAATACCTTCGGCGGCTGGCAGGGACAAGCCACTGGGCGCGCTAAAGACTGGCTTCCTAAAGACCAATTATTTGGGCATGGCAAAATCGGCTATCGCAACGAAAACCTGACTGTGTATTACCGGCTGGATGCGCTGAAAGAGGACTTACTAAGCCAGGGTATTGAGAATGTCAACACGCGTCAGGCCCGCGACCAGCGGTACATTACCCACCGTTACGTTCATCAAGTACAGGGCGACTGGAAATTGAGCGAACGTTTGCAACTCAATGGACAAGCGTCTTACACGGACTACCAACGCCGGACCCAGACAACAATGCTGGATCTGAGTACAGGCCGACGCACGCTTTCGCTGGGCGAAGGCGAACAGGACGTGTCTATTTTCACTAGCCAGACCTACCGCGCTACAGCTTCGTACAAAGTTTCGTCGGTAGTTTCTTTACAACCCGGCGTCGATATCAATCTGGATGGCAGTTCCGGAGCGCGAATTTCAGGATCACCCACCATCAATGACTACGCTTTTTTTGTCTCTTCGACAATCAATCCAACCGCAAAGATTAGCATCCGTCCGGGTTTACGCTTCATCAAAAACTCAGTCTACAACGCACCACCGGCTATTCCTTCCCTGAACGCCAAATTTGCGCTTTCTCCCCGACTGGATTTACGCTTAGCGTACGCACGGGGTTTTCGCTCACCTGCCCTGCGCGAACTGTATTTCAACTTTTTCGATGCCAGTCACTCTATTCGCGGCAATCCGAATTTGAAAGCGGAAACCTCGAATAGTATCAATGGATCGCTGGTGTGGCAGGCAGGTCGTCAGTTTAAATCGACGCTTGGCGGTTTCTATAACGTTTTCAATAACCTGATCAGCTACGGAATTGACCCAAGCGACCCGCGCGTTTCGATGAATATCAACATCGACAAGTTTAAAACGACCGGGGTAACGCTGGAGAATGTCTTTACCTGGAAAGCGCTTCAGGCAACGGTTGGCTTCTCCTACATTGGTCGCTATAATAATTTGCTGACGGCAACGGACACCACAAACTACGTAGGCGGCTTACCCTCGTTTATGTGGTCGCCGGAAGTAAATACGAACCTTACGTATACGCTACCAACGCTTGACACCAAGGTCAGCCTTTTCTATAAATAC
This sequence comes from Spirosoma oryzicola, assembly GCF_021233055.1. Classification (NCBI taxonomy): domain Bacteria; kingdom Pseudomonadati; phylum Bacteroidota; class Cytophagia; order Cytophagales; family Cytophagaceae; genus Spirosoma; species Spirosoma oryzicola. Next base: position 5,310,597 of record NZ_CP089538.1, read on the forward strand.
TCCGGCAGACGGCCAAGCTATCAGACTACTGTAACGGCGGATAATCAGGTATCAGCAACGCTAACTGAAATAGCGCCATTCCACTGGGCCGACATCACATTGACAAAGCCAATCGCCAAGTATCTGACTCTTACCGCAGGCGCTAAGAACCTGTTCAATATCACCCGGCTGGCCAACACATCAACCGATACGGGTATTGCCCATAGTTCGGCAGGACCAGTACCGCTTAGTTACGGACGTTCTTATTTTCTGGGGCTTAGCTTCCAGTGGTACAAAAACTAATAACCCTACTCTCTTTCAACGACTCAATCCTCAATTCCAATCGAAACTTCCGCTTCGACAGTCCGACATTTCGGTGGTCCGGCACTTCGGTGGTCAAAGCGGTTTCTCAAAATCCCAAATTCTATGAAAAAAGTATTTGCCTTCCTGCTTTTTGCCGCTGTAAGCACGTTGAACGCCTGTAAAGAAAGCGACCCGCCGTTGCCGGATAACGTTGTTCAGTTCGAAAGTGCCGAACAGGGTATGGATGCGGCCACCAAAGAATCCACGATCAAGCTAAAGCTATCACGTGCCGTCGATGCCGCTACGCCTATAACCATCCAAGTCGCTCCTACCGGTATCACGTACGGAACGCAGTTTACCACAACCCCAGCAACAACGAGCAACACGTTATCGCTGACCGTTCCAGCAGGTAGCAGCGAAACATCCTTTAAGCTGACTAAAGCCGATAATCTCTTCCTGAACGGAACCGAAACGATTGGCTTTACCATTGGGTCGGCGGGTAGCCCGGTTCTGGTTGGAACGACTAACAAACAGACCGTTAAGTTCACCTCGATTGTGTCGTCCGGCACGAATCTAACGCTCGACGGCGGTACAGGTGGCGCCAGCGCCGTCAATGCCGTATTCGTTGATTTGAGCAATAATGCTCAGAATGCCGCGAAACGGGCGAGCTGGGATCTGGGCTTTTATTCGGGTACCGATTTCCGGGTTATCCTCAACAACATGACCGGGGCCAGTGCGATTGCTTTGGCGAAAAACGATTTAACCCAAGTCACTGCGGCTGATACGGTCGGCTTATCCCTTACATTGGGCTTTGATCCATCGGGATTGAAATTAGTAGACGACGTAACAGGCGACCTCACCAAAACGGTCATCCCGGCGATTTCCGCGACTGATGCCGATAACAAAGTATACATTATCAATCGGGGTACGAGCGGAGCGACACCCGCTAAAGGCTGGGTAAAAATCAGAGTATTGCGCAACGGTACTACCGGCTACACCCTCCAGTACGCGGGTATCAAAGAGGCTACTTTCAAGACTGTGTCGATTCCGAAAGACAACGCGTATAACTTCCGCTACGTATCGTTCGATTCGGGTGCTCTGGTTGATGTAGAACCCGCTAAAGCGCGCTGGAATATCGTCTGGACGGGAGCTATGTACAAAACCAGCGATGGCACCAATGACATTCCCTACTATTTCTCGGATCAGGTATTGATTAACACACTAGGCGGTGTAACAGCGGCTGAAGTGACGACCAGTACGGTTTCGTATGACGCCTACGCCGAAAGCAATATTGCCACAACGACCTTCAAGAGCGACCGTTCGGTAATCGGAGCCAACTGGCGGGCTACGACAGGTACAGTCGGTGTCAAAACCGACCGGTTCTACGTCGTAAAAGATGCCGCTGGTAACGTGTACAAAGTGAAGTTTGTCAGCTTCACAACGCAGGATGGCGGTGAACGCGGTAAACCCAAGCTCGAATACAAGCTGGTTAAGAAAGTATAAAAGTCAATCCGTGCTGTATTGTGGTGTCAGTTTTTAGAAACTGACACCACAATACAGCATTTTACCGAAGTGGTGTTAGCTCCCCGAAACTGACAGCACTAGCTTATTAACTAAAATCGCCATGAAAAAGTCATCCGTTTTCGTCACCTGGCTTACCTGTTTTGTGCTGGGCCTATTCAGTAGCGCCCATATCGTTTACGCAACCAAGCCGTCGAAAGATGAGCCGGTTCGTATTGTTTCGCTGGACGGTACTGTCAGCGAAATTCTTTGCGACTTAGGGCTACAATCACACCTGATCGGTGTCGATGTGACGAGTACATACCCGGAGTCTTTGCAAAAGCTACCCAAAGTAGGCCACAACCGCACAATCTCAGCCGAAGGAGTTATTTCCCTCAAACCCACATTAGTGCTAACGACTCAGAATGCTGGCACCAAACCCGAAGTAATTGAACAAATCAAATCGGCGGGTATCAAAGTGATTTCCTTTCAGCAGGAATACAGCGTTGCAGGCGCGAAAAAACTGATTCAGGACGTAGCCACAACCTGTCAGGTTGGTTCGAAAGCCAAACCACTGATCAAGAAGCTGGATACCGATGTAGCCCAGGTTAAGAAAGCGACCAATAGTCCCAAAGTATTGTTTATCTACGCACGGGGTACTGGTACGATGATGGTATCAGGTCGGGGAACGCAGGTCGATAAAATGATTGAGCTGGCGGGTGGCGTCAATGCAACGCCTGACTTTGACAATTATAAACCGCTGACGGCTGAAGCTTTGGTAACGGCCAATCCTGATGTGATTCTGCTGTTCGACAGCGGTCTGGAAAGTCTGGGTGGTACGGCGGGTTTACTAAAAGTTCAGGGTGTAGCCCAAACCAACGCCGGAAAAAATAGCCGGATTATTGAAATGGACGGTCATTTACTGACTGGGTTCTCTCCTCGTTTGGGAAAAGCCCTTCAGGAACTAGCCCAGAAAATCGCCCAAAAGCCTAAAGCCTAGATCGATGATATCGGCAACAATAAATCCTCCCTCTACCGCTCGCTCAACCACAAAATCGGCCTTTCGAACCACCATCAATCCGTGGTTGATGCCGACTTTGGCCGTCGCGTTGGTAGCGACAATTGTGCTGGCGGTTGGTGTTGGTGCCGTGCGGGTATCTCCTTACGAAATCGGGCTGATCATAAGCAAGACATTCGGTTATTCAGCGGAGGTTGACAGTACCAAAGAAGCCATATTGCTGGCAATCCGTCTGCCACGGGTGTGTCTGGCCGTGCTTATTGGAGCCGGTCTGGCCATATCGGGAGCTGCTATTCAGGGCTTGTTTCGGAATCCGCTTGCCGATCCCGGCCTGATTGGGATTTCGTCGGGGGCGTCTTTGGCAGCGGTGATGATGATTGTGCTGGAAGTCAAATTTTTCCAGACGCTGACGGGTATGTTAGGCATGTATGCCTTATCGGTGGTGGCTTTTTTTGGAGCTTGCGCTACTGCTTTTCTGGTGTACCGCATCGCCCGAGTAGCGGGGAGAGACGTAATCACAACCATGCTGCTTACGGGCATTGCTATCAACGCCTTGTCCGGCGCACTGACTGGTATTATGACGTATCTGGCTACGGATGAACAGCTTCGCAACATCACGTTCTGGAGCCTGGGAAGCTTAGGCGGTGCCAGTTGGACTTCGGTACTCGCCATTCTACCGTTTACAATAATCGCACTGGTGGGTATTCCGCGCTTAGCAAAATCGCTGAATCTGCTTGCGCTCGGCGAAAGTCAGGCGAGTATGCTGGGCGTCAACTTAACGGTTACCAAGCGTCAGATTATTATTTTCTCGACGATGGCTGTGGGTACGTCCGTTGCCGTTGCGGGCGTTATCGGCTTTGTGGGGCTGGTTATTCCGCACTTGATTCGGATGGGTGCCGGTTCTGACCACCGTCGCGTACTGGTCGGATCGGCTTTGGGTGGAGCTATCGTACTCACGCTGGCCGATACCCTCGCCCGAACACTAGTAGCGCCTGCCGAGCTTCCGATTGGTATTCTTACAGCCCTCATCGGAACACCCGTTTTTCTGTGGATTTTGTTTCGGGAAAAGCGCCGGACAGTCGCCTAAAATCGTACTGCTATGTTAGAAGTCAAAAACCTGTCTTATCGCATTCGAAACCGGCAACTACTCGATGAGGTTTCTTTTCGGGCCAATTCCGGTGAATTACTGGCAGTTGTTGGTGCTAATGGCGCGGGAAAATCGACGTTGCTCAAGTTATGCACCCGCGAACTAAATGCCACAGAAGGCGAAATCAAGCTGCGTGAAAACAACATCAATGCGTATTCGGAAAAGGAGTTATCCTTAGTTCGTGCGGTATTGCCGCAGCAAAACGCGGTTAGTTTTCCGTTCCTGGTCAGCGAGTTGGTCCTGATGGGCCGGTACCCTCACTTTGATTTCCACCCCGCCGAGCAGGATTATTTTATTGCCGAGATGGCGCTCAAGAAAGTGGGCATGTGGGATTTCGCCAATCGCGTATTCACGACCTTGTCGGGTGGTGAGCAGCAGCGCGTTCAACTTGCTCGTGTACTGGCTCAGATCTGGGACGTTCCGCAGGGCATTCTGTTTTTGGACGAACCTACTACCGGCCTGGATCTACTGCATCAGCAACAACTGCTCGAAGTAGCGCGTGAGTTTACCCAGAAAGGCTTCTGCGTCGTTGTAATTCTACACGATCTGAACCTGGCCGCTCAATACGCTGACCAGATCATTATGCTGCGGAAAGGACAGATAGAAGCGGCCGGTCCGCCACGCGCGGTGATTACTTCCGAAAATATCCTGCGCGCTTTCAATTTAAACGTGTGGCTCATTGAACACCCTGAACTGGACTGTCCGATGATTGTTCCGCACTACAACCAATTTTCTGCTAATCAACGACCAACTCAAACTGTACATACCCGATGACGACAACACAAAGTCTTAAAGAACGCTGGGCTGCTTTCAAGGAACAAAACCCAAAAACAAGAATTCGCGACGCAGCCAAAGAACTGGGCGTCAGCGAAGCCGAGCTGCTGGCTACACAGATCGGCGAAACCGTTCAACGGCTGGATGGTGACTTCCGTGATCTGTTGAAAGAAGTCCCAACGTTGGGTTACGTGATGGCCTTGACGCGCAACGATAGCATTGTGCACGAACGCAAGGGTATCTACGAAAAAGTATCGTTTAACGAGCATACCGGCCTGGTTCTTGGACCGGACATTGACTTGCGGTTGTTCATGTCACGCTGGCACTTCGGTTTTGCCGTGGATGAAAACAGTCGCAAAAGCCTTCAGTTTTTTGATCAGGATGGCACAGCCGTTCACAAAATCTACCTGACGGATAAATCGAATGATGCCGCTTACGAGGCTCTGGTACAAAAATACCACGCTGCCGACCAGACAGCACCCATCGTTACGATACCCTATCCTGAGAAAGCAGCTGAGATAACGAACGAAGACATCGATGTTCAGGGCTTCCAGGCTAGCTGGCTGGCGATGCAGGACACGCACGAATTCTTCGGTCTGTTACGCAAATACAAGCTTGGCCGTGAGCAAGGCATCAGTCTAGCCCCGGAAGGTCATTCTCAGCAAATTACCGTTGATCAGCTTATAAAAATATTCGAAACGGTAGCGCAACGAGAACTGCCGATTATGATCTTCGCGTCGAGCGTAGGCTGTATCCAAATTCATACCGGGCCGGTTAAGAAGCTGGTCAGCATGGGTCCTTGGTACAATGTGCTTGACCCTGAATTTAATATGCACCTGCGTGCCGATCAGGTACACAGCATCTGGGTTACCCGAAAACCAACCAAAGACGGTATTGTCACGGGCCTGGATTTGTTCGACAAGGACGGCAACAGCATTGCGCTGGTGTTTGGAAAACGGAAACCCGGCATCCCCGAAATGAAAGAGTGGCAAGATGTAGTCAACGAAGTTGTTGCTGCTTAACTACCGGCAAAGATCCCAGAAAAGAAAGGGAAGCCCTGCGCAGGGCTTCCCTTTCTTTGTCGCTATAAGGCTGTTTATCCTAATGATTGCATCAAGGTCTGCGCCTTGCGGATGTTTGTATTCACCCGGTCGGTTTCAATCAGACCATCGCGAAGCCGGATGATTCGATGGGCATACTCGGCAATATCTTCTTCGTGAGTAACCATAATTACCGTGTTGCCTTTGCTATGGATCTGGTCGAAAAGGTCCATGATTTCGTACGAGGTCTTGGTATCCAGGTTCCCGGTCGGTTCGTCGGCGAGCAGAATACTCGGATCATTGACCAGTGCCCGAGCTACGGCTACCCGCTGACGCTGTCCTCCCGATAGCTCGTTGGGTCGGTGCCCAGCCCGTTTCTCCAGACCAACGTTTTTGAGCGCCTGCATGGCTTTCTCCGTCCGGTCGGCTTTGTTGTACCCCGCGTAGATAAGCGGTAAGGCTACATTTTCGAGCGAAGTCTGACGGGGTAATAAGTTAAACGTTTGAAATACGAAGCCAATTTCTTTGTTCCGCACTTCAGCTAGTTCGTTCTCGCCCATGCTACTCACATCCTGATTGTTCAGAATGTATTGACCCGACGTTGGCGAATCCAGACAACCGACAATATTCATCAGCGTTGATTTTCCCGAACCCGACGGTCCCATGAAGGCAACATATTCGCCTTTTTTGATGCTGATTGTAATGGACTTGAGCGCGTCTACGACTTCGGTGCCCATGACATAGCGTTTGGCGATACTATGCGTTTCAATGATGTTCATATCGGTGTCTGCTGACTTAGGTTAATAAACAAAGCTACTTTATTGCAGGAATTTTTGACGACTGTTTTCGATTGACGCTATTTTTTCCTGATAGGTTGTCAGAAACGCCTGATAATCGGCAGGCGTTGTCGCGAGTTGCAATTTCGCCAGACCATCTTCGGCATAATCGAACAGACTCAGATCGAGGCTGAGATTGACGTACGTCTTAAGCAATTCGGGACTGTCTTCGTTGTAAGGTAACGCTTTTACCACAAAATCATATGCCGTTTTAGACTGCTTTTGGCTTCTTTCGAGCTGAGCGGCTGCTGAAACGATTTGCGGATTTAACGGGGCTAATTGCAGCGCTTTCCGGTAAGCCTGCTGCGCTTTATCCACCTGACGCGTCCGCTCGTAGGTTTGCCCAAGCCAGTATTGTTCCTCCGCCTGATAACGCGGCAGAATCGGTTTGCCCGCCATCGTCTCCGCCGACCCTACGCTCCGCCGAAAAGCAGACAAACGCAGAGCCGCAATCGTACGCACCGATACCGCTACCGGGCTTAGCTGCTTAGAATCGGGTAAGCCAGATAGGATCAATTGCGCATTGCGCCACTGTAGCTGGTCAAGGTAATCATTTGCCAGCGCTACACCCGCCACCGTTTTCAGACTCGGCTCCTGAATAGTTTCCCAATAGGCACCCCGGTTCGGATCATCCAAGCGATAAGTCGCGTAGAAGGCTTTTTCAAAATCGGACGTCGGTTTCCGTTCCCGGTACAAGACCTGTTTCAGCGAAGCAACCGCCGGATCGTTCTTAGAGGCCGTTTCCCAGAACGACTGTGCCAATGCCAGTTCATTCGCTTTGGTCAGCGCTACAGCCCGGTAATAGATCGACGTTGTATCCGAGTTATACTCAAAGGTTTCAGCGGCACGTCGATACAACCCCTGATCAAGAAGCCACAAACCCGCCATCGAACGGTAGCTTGCTCCGTTTTGCTGGTCACCTTCTGCCAACTGATCGAGCAACCCAAAGGCCTCTAACTGATCATGCCGGTTGTAATCAATGACGGCTCGCGCCAACAACAAATCATCCGTAAAGTCCTGATTGACGGGAGCCACCGATAATTCTTTAATTGTTCGGGCAATACTCGTATCCGGCTGTTGATTCGTCAGCGCGTAATTGTACAGACTTGCAAAACGTCCCACACTCAGTCCCTGATCAACAGCAACATCACGTAGCCAGGCAGGTTTAACGGGTTGGGTCGTATCGGCCCGCTTTAGTTGGGACTGAGCCACCATTCGAAGTACCAATGCGTTGGCCTGATATGACTCGTAGGTCGATTTGGTCGTGTTGGTAGCTAAACTGGAATCAGCAGTCAGCACGTTTGCATTACGGGCGTAGAAAGCCAGTAAGTTTGACTCGGGCACTTCATCGCGGGAAACGTTTCCCGTTGCTGCCTTCAGGTAGTAATAGGCTGAGTCGGCCACGCTTGTCCGGGCGTACAGATAGCCCAGATTGTTTTGCAATTCGCCACTATTCGGGAAAGCGCGAAGGCCACGTTGCAGCGTTTTAACCGCTTCGAAAAACAGATCGGTTTGCAGATACGTCTGACTCAACCCAGCGTAGTCCTGCGGATTAGGCTGTTTCAGCAAAGCCTGCTGAAAGTAAAAGGCCGCTGCGGTCTGGTTGTTCTGCGACAAAGCCAGCGACGCCAGCGAGTAATTGGACTTATGGTTTTGAAACTCCTGTTCAAGCGCCAGATTGTAAAATGCGTTCGCCGAGGTCGGTTCATTACGGGTTACGTAGTAGTCACCGAGTCCGTTGTAATAGCCAGCTACACCCTGCCGGAAAGAAATCAATCCACCGTAGGCTACCAATACAACTACAACGACGAAACCAACAATCCGAAACAGACTCAGTTCGAGCCGTCTGGGTTTGTAGAGAACCCGATAAACGGGTAGGTTCTGCTGGTAGATAGGCAAGAAGTTGATAACAACATAGGTGACAAAGCACAACCCCATTGCCAGGTGGGTATACACAATCGCATCTTCAAACATCTCAACCAGCGGATCGTTGGCGGTGGCGAAGGCATAGGCCATCGTGAGCGTGGCGAGCAAAGCCAGACCTGTGTATAGGTACGCACCAGAGTCCCGGAACGATACCGCTTCCTGCTGCTCGATCAACCGACGAAAGCCCCAAACACCCAGCGTGACCGAAATCAGATAAAGTGCAAACGGGCTGATCGCTAACACGTCCCAATCAATGGACTTGGTATTTTTGAGCCAGATGAGCACTAGGTTAACCAGATACAATAGGCTGGCGAACAAGAAGTTATTGAAACCCAATGTCCGCCGTTGACCCGCCTGAGCACTCCCCTCCTCGGCCCTGTCTACCGACGTAACCCAAACCAGTCCGGCAATAATTTCGGCGGCAATAAAGAAAATAAAGCCAATGCTGAATACCAGCAGTACGGGCATTCCGTAACTAACAATGATCATGGCTGGAAACGCAACGGGCGATAACGAGCCAAGCGCAACTCCTGCGAGTATTGTCAGCAGCGCAAAAACGCCAAATCGCACACCAATCGAATAATCGGGTCGAAAGGCGTGGAAGTAATAACTCACCGACCCAAAGAGGAAAGTTAAAATCAGAAACAGGTAGTTGCCACCCAGCCCCGGTATTTCGAGCATTTCCCAGCGGAAGAAAGCCAGCCCAAGAATCAGGACGGCCATACTGACCAAATAGCGCATCCGATCAAACCGCGAGATCGCGCTGATTAGCAGCACGAACGCCACGCTTATGCCAACCAGCAACGCAGTAGCCACGTTGGGACGAATTCGCATAGCCGACGCGACAAACTGCTCCGATACGGCGTATGCTTTGCTATTCACTGCGTATTCGAGCAGACCGTCCGAAATGGTTTGAAACGTAACGGGTAGCTCGTTCAGCTCACTTAGAACATCCCAATTAACGACATTACCCAAGCCTTTTGCCCAGGCAACAACGAAGAGAATCAGACTAGAAATGACAATAAAAAGACTCAGTAAATACGTAAACCGATGGGTTCGGCCCCACGCAGACCAGAAAAATAAGGATGACATGCAACAGAAACGTCAGTAACAGTTAGTTAGTGCCTAAATAGGGAGCTTGTTGTTCAACCTGCCGACGACCTACTTGTGCAGCCGGTTTGCTGGCAACATCGTATACGCTCATTATTACTAACAAAACAAGGTATATTTTCTTTTATTAAAAGACTTTATCTCTTATACAGAACGCATGGAATACAGAAAACTGGGCGACTCGGACTTATCCGTTTCTGCCATCACGTTTGGAGCATGGGCCGCTGGTGGCTGGATGTGGGGCGGAACTGAACAAAAAGGGGCTATTGAGGCCATTCGCGTGTCGTACGATTTGGGTGTAACATCCATTGATACGGCAGCTATTTATGGGCAGGGTGCCAGTGAAGAAATTGTTGGCGAAGCAATCAAAGGGTTACCACGTGACAAAATTCAGATCCTGACCAAGTATGGTATGCGCTGGGACTTAAAAAAAGGTGATTTTGCCTTTAAGAGTCAGGACAACGCGGGTACTCCAATCGACGTATACAAATATTCGGGCAAGGAAAGCATTATCAAAGAATGTGAAGATAGCCTCAAACGGCTAGGTACCGACTACATCGACTTATACCAGATGCACTGGCCCGAATCGACCACGCCCATCGAGGAAAGCATGGAGGCCGTTTTGCGATTGATCGAACAGGGAAAAGTGCGTCAGGCCGGTGTAAGCAACTACACGGCGGAACAGATGCAGCAGGCGGAAAGCGTTCTGAAGCTAGCGTCGAACCAGGTTCCGTTTAGTATGCTCAACCAGGGAATCAACGAGTCGCTGGTTCCTTATTGTCTTGAGCACAAAAAAGGCATTTTAGCGTACAGCCCCATGGAGCGGGGACTCTTGACGGGTAAAATCAAACCCGGTCATCAGTTTGCCGAAGGAGATCACCGGGCGAACTACCGCTTTTTCAAAGACGAAAACATCACCCAGGCCGATTCTCTCCTACAGAAACTAAAACCGCTAGCCGACGAAAAGAACGCTAGTCTAGGTCAGTTGGTGATTCGGTGGACCATCGAACAGCCCGGTATCACGGCGGCTCTGGTAGGCGCACGGAATGCCGAACAAGCTACCCAAAACGCAAAGGCCATCGCTATTCAGCTATCAACCGATGAACTGGATTTCATCAACCAGCAGTTAGGGCAACTGGCGTTGGTATAAGTAACGCAGATGTCCTGTCCGTAGAGCTGTAGCGTGAGTGGTAGCGATTATAAAGTCAACCACAATCTAGCCTGCGGCTTCACGGACAGGATGTCTGGGTTACGATTGCGCGCCTTCTACTCGGCCCGTCATTATTGTCAATTTCAATAACTTCTCGGCAACTTCTTCCGTCAACTGGTCCGGCTTCAAGCGCCACTGCCAGCTTTGACCGCCCAAACCTGGCGTGTTCATTCGATTTGTTTCATCCAGATTCAATATGTCCTGCACGGGCATGATAGCAAGCCGAGCTACCGATTGCATCGTCCTTCGACAAATTTGATCGACCACATTATCGTCGGTGATCGGAAAACCGAAATAATCGTCCAGATGCTTACGCATCTCTTCCGACGCTTCGTGAAACCAGCCGAGCGTAGTGTTGTTATCATGTGTCCCCGAATAGGCAACCACATTTTCGGTGTAATTATGGACCATGTGCGACGAGGTCGACATATCGATACCGAAACCAAACTGAAGCACGCGCATGCCCGGAATACCGTAATGCCGCATGTGCGGTTGCGTGTCTGCCGTACGGGCACCAAGGTCTTCAGCGATTACAGGCAAATGCACGAACTGACGGTACATTGCGTGCATAAATTCCTCAATGGGGGCTCTGACCCACTCACCTACTTTTGCCGTTGGTTCGTCAGCGGGAATTTCCCAGTAAACAGCGAAGCCTAAGAAGTGATCCAACCGCGTCAGACTGTACAAGGACATCTGATGCCGTAGTCGGTGTCGCCACCAGGCAAAACCCGTACGCTGATGCTCTTCCCAGTCGTAAATCGGATTGCCCCAGCGCTGTCCGTATTCACTGAAATAATCGGGTGGAGCACCTGCCACAAACAAAGGCTTCAAATCCTCGTCTAATTTGAACAACGTCGGATTGGCCCACACATCCGCACTGTTGAACTGCACGTAGATCGGTATGTCGCCAATCAGGTGAATATTGCGCTGATAGCAGTAGGCGACAAGCTCATTCCATTGCCGCAGAAAGAAATACTGCAAAACTTTAATTTCTTCGATTCGGTCGTGAAGCAGTTCCGTCTGCTGGGCGAGAGCCTGCGGGTCACGGCGAACGATTTCTTCCGGCCAGTGCGACCAGACTGGTTCACCCGTTTCCTCCTGAAGTGCCGAAAACAACGCGTAATCGTCGAGCCAATGCGCCTGCCAACCACAAAACCGATCATAATCGGCGCGTTGGCCGGGCGTTGCCGTGCGCAGAAACGTCGCAGCAGCCTGTTGCAGTAAGGGCCTTTTCTTTAACCAGGCCGCATGCAACGTTGAGGGAGCAAGCACAACCGATTCAGTCAATACCGCAGTCACGGCTTCATCTAATGTTGAGGGCGCTTCGGTCACGGTAACCTCCTGTACTGGCTGATCGTTAAACCCGGCTAAGTCTTGCTCACTTAACCAGTTCTCATCGGCCAGCTTTTCCAGACTAATCAATAAACTATTCCCCGCAAAAGCCGATGGACTGCTATAGGGCGAAAAGCCCGCACCCGGATCAACGGGCGTAAGCGGTAGTATCTGCCAGTATGTTTGACCCGCTGCGTGCAGGAAATCGGCGAACCGGTAGGCTTCTGGGCCTAAGTCACCAACACCATGCGCCGAAGGTAATGATGTGATATGAAGTAAGAGACCGCTTGAGCGTTGTTGAAGCATGAAAAGAAGTGGTTAATAACCCGTTGTGGCTTAGCTGACAGCGATTAATCATCCATAAACATCCGTAATGATTCCACGTTCGACTAACCGCCAGCAACTATCTTTTGTACAAATCCGCTCAACGCCGGTTTTGTTTATTCCTTAGGATAAAAACCTAACTACCAAATACGTTCCGTAGCCTAAAAACCATAAATTGAATAAATAGCACCTTGCTCTTACGCTGTTTTTCTCCTACTTTTGCAGTCCCAAACAATGGGTAAATTTTTAATAAGCTACATCACATATAAATGAGTACGGCAACGGCAGTAAATACGGGTAAGATTACGCAAATAATCGGGCCAGTTGTGGACGTGAGTTTCGAGGGCGAAGGCTCGCGGATTCCGGCTATTCTGGACGCCCTTAGAGTAACGAAAGCCAATGGGCAACAGGTGATTCTGGAGGTTCAACAGCACCTCGGTGAAGACCGTGTTCGCGCTATCGCCATGGACTCGACTGACGGTCTGTATCGCGGCCTAGATGTCGATGACCTAGGTCACCAAATTACTATGCCAACCGGTGATGGCATCCGGGGACGGCTGTTCAACGTCGTTGGTGATGCTATCGATGGTATTCCGCAGCCTAAAAGCACGGGTACTGGCTTACCAATCCACCGGGCGGCTCCCAAATTCGAAGATCTTGCTACGTCGACCGAAGTTTTATTTACGGGTATCAAAGTAATTGACCTGCTGGAGCCTTACGCAAAAGGTGGTAAAATCGGTCTTTTCGGTGGTGCTGGTGTTGGTAAAACGGTATTGATTCAGGAGTTGATCAACAACATCGCCAAAGCATATGCCGGTCTGTCGGTGTTTGCCGGTGTGGGCGAACGTACTCGTGAAGGAAATGACCTGCTGCGCGAGATGATCGAAGCGGGTATTATCAAATACGGCGAAGCGTTCAAACATTCGATGGAAGAAGGCGGCTGGGATTTGAGCAAAGTGGATATGGACGAAATGGTTAAGAGCCAGGCTACGTTCGTATTCGGACAGATGAACGAACCACCAGGAGCCCGTGCTCGGGTTGCTTTGTCGGGTCTGACCATTGCTGAACACTTCCGCGATGGCGACGGTGAAGGTGCTGGCCGTGATATCTTGTTCTTCGTCGATAACATTTTCCGGTTCACCCAGGCTGGTTCAGAAGTATCGGCTCTATTGGGCCGGATGCCATCAGCCGTAGGTTACCAGCCTACACTGGCTACGGAGATGGGTGTCATGCAAGAGCGGATTACCTCAACCAAGCGCGGTTCGATCACATCGGTACAGGCCGTTTACGTACCTGCCGATGACTTGACCGACCCTGCTCCGGCTACGACATTTGCTCACCTTGATGCAACTACGGTATTGAGCCGGAAAATTTCTGAGCTTGGTATTTATCCAGCGGTGGACCCTCTCGATTCGACATCACGGATTTTGACGGCTGAAATTCTGGGTGACGAACACTACAATACGGCTCAGCGCGTAAAGGAAATTCTGCAACGCTACAAAGAATTGCAGGATATCATCGCCATCCTGGGTCTGGAAGAATTGTCAGAAGAAGATAAACTGGTTGTTGCCCGTGCTCGTCGCGTACAACGCTTCCTGTCGCAGCCATTCTTCGTTGCTGAACAGTTCACCGGTTTGAAAGGCGTTCTGGTTCCCATCGAAGATACGATCAAAGGGTTCAACGAGATCATCGACGGCAAGCATGACCGTCTTCCAGAGGCAGCGTTCAACCTCGTCGGCACGATTGAAGATGCCATGGCGAAAGGCGAACGGATGCTGAAAGAAGCTGGTCAGTAACATTATTTCGGTCTGTGACCCTAAAAATTTTATGGTCACAGACCGAAACGTATTACCTGCAATCAAGTCTAATAGTCCACATACAAAAAACATACCCTGTTTTATGAAAACGTCGATTAGACTTCGTTCAGGAATACTCGTTTTATCTGCAAGCCTCTTCTTTGTTTCTGTTACTTCGGCCCAAATCACAACGGAATTAGCGATGCCCGTTCGGTCGATAGGCACCATCAACGAAAAGTCAATTACTCCGGCTTTACAGGATAGTTCGTCTACGGCTCATTTGGATAGTGCTGTAGCAGCGCTGAAGAAAGGCGATAAAGAGACAACGACGCAGGAGCTTAAAGAAGGGATTGCTGGACTGGAGGCCGAAGCGCAACAAAAGCCAACTTCCTTCAAGACAAAGTTACTAGCTCAGGTTAGCAAACTAAAAGCGCTACTACCTTTAATACCAACAGGTGCTTTGGGCAGCGGTGTTCTCGGGAAAGCGGTTGATCTGGCGAAATTAGCGTCGGGAGGAAACCAGCTCGAGAGCCTGCTAACGGCTGGCTCACTGATCGGGAAAGGTAGTCAGTTAACAAGTGGTTTAAGCGGAATTGGCAGTGTATTGTCGTCGCTGGGCGGTGTAAGCCAGTCAACGGGTCAGTCACTGATTTCAAAAGCGCTGGGAACTGTTAGTAAGCTTGATCAGGGTGGTTTAGCGGCAAAAGCGGCTGAGCCAGCGGCAAAAACCCAACTAAGCAGTATCCTTAATCTAGTAAAAGGAGTGCTGTAAGCTGATGTTTGATGTATGATATAAAGCAGGTGACCTGCGATTACAGCAAATCATAGATCATACATCGTATACTCTATCATCTTTATGACTCTCGATATTATTACCCCCGACCGTAAGGTCTTCTCTGGTGAGGCTACCGCCGTTACATTTCCGGGTAGCGAAGGTCAGTTTCAGGTTCTGAACAACCACGCTCCGCTGGTAAGTACGCTGGACCGAGGCCCAATCGTTGTACAGACAGCCTCTGGTCAGCAGACATTTTCTGTGGACGGCGGTGTAGTTGAAGTATTACAAAACAAAGTGCTGGTTCTGGCCGAAGCGATCATTGCTTAGGTCGTCAGTTCTCATTGATAAAACGCAACGGGTTGCTCACAATGAGCAACCCGTTGCGTTTTGTGGTATTCATCATTCGCGTGTTTACCGGCAGAACTCATTGATTGACCGATATTTCGGTAGTGAGTGAAGCAGGTTCTGTAACTTTCCGTATTGATTTTCACAAATGAACAGGAAAGTATTACTGGTTGCTACGCATACCTTCGGCTGTCTGACGTTTCTTGCTCTGCCGTACATCTTCGCGGAAGACGGCTTTTCGAAACTGTCCGAACTCGCTTATAATCCCCATGAGCAGCGTAATCTGTTTTCCTACCTGCTTACAATTGCGTTCTTCTACCTAAACTATTACGTGCTGATCCCACAGTATTTTTTTGCGCGTAATTACATCCTCTACGTTTTTTGCCTGCTTAGCTGTTTTATCATTATTGAGCAAACACTGGTCCGAATCAATCGCCGGACATCGACTCCGCTAGCGATAGCTCCGCCACCTCCGCCTGGGTCAACTGGATCAGGTCCTGGTTTCGGCCCGCCTGACCGCCCTCCTCTGCCCCCACCTGGCAGTTTCCCAAAGCCGCAATCGCAACAGCCTGGACTTCCGCCAGAAATAAGCCAGACGTTTCTTCTCTTTTCAATTGGCCTCTTGTTGTCACTTGCTATCCGCGTCAACAACCGATGGCGGGAAACAGAACGGGAAAAGCTAAACACCGAACTGTCGTACCTGAAAGCGCAAATCAATCCACACTTTTTGTTCAATACGCTGAATAGCATCTACTCGCTGGCGATTGAGCAGTCGGATCGAACCGCCGAAGCGATCACGCGGCTTTCGGCGCTGATGCGTTATGTAATCCAGGATACGGCAGTCAAGCAAGTACCTCTGTCGAAAGAATTTGACTACATCAGCCATTACGTAGCCCTGCAACAGTTACGGTTGGATGATACGGTGCGCGTTGACTTCTCGATTAACGGTAAGGCCAACGGGCAACAGATTTCGCCATTGATTCTAATATCCTTTATTGAGAATGCCTTCAAGTACGGTGTCAACCCGAGTGAAGACTCATCTATTCGAATTAAGCTGTCGATTCAAGGCAACGAATTGCATTGCCACGTCTTCAATAAAAAAGTGCGTGTTGCCCAGGAAGCCGTTACGACCAGCGGAATTGGCCTGACAAACACAAAAGCGCGACTTGCGTTAGTATACCCAAACCAGCACCGACTATTAATTACCGATCAGCCCAGTGATTTCACGGTCGATCTATACCTGACCCTGCCATGATTCGTGCTATTGCCGTTGACGATGAACCCCCTGCCCTTCGGGTGCTTACCAATTTTTGCGGTCGAGTCGATTTCATTGATTTGCAGAAAACGTTCGTCCGTCCCGACGAAGCGTTGGCTTACTTGGCGAACAATCCGGTTGACCTACTTTTCCTCGATATCAACATGCCTGCGCTGTCAGGGCTCGACTTTCATAAACTTTTACCTAAACCGACCCTTGTTATTTTCACGACGGCTTATGCTGAGTACGCTGTCGAAGGCTTTACGCTCAACGCAGTTGATTATCTGCTCAAACCGTTTACGTTCGAACGATTCGAGCAATCTGCTCAGAAAGCCCGCGATGCCTATCAATTCAGGCAGCTACATGAGCAGGATAAGCCCGTTTATCTGTACGTACGAGCCGATTATCGGTTGTATCAGATTCCCTTATCTGACATTTTATTTATCGAAGGCTTGGATGATTATCTCAAAATCTATCGAAAACAGGATAAACCCATTGTTTGCCGGATGACGATGAAAGCAATGATGGAGCAACTGGCCGGTCTCAACACCTCTTCTGAACGGTTTATTCGCGTGCACCGGTCGTACATTGTACCGCTCAACCGCATTGAAGCCGTTCAAAACAAAACCATCTTACTGGCTGAACGCGAGATTCCCATTGGAGCCAGCTACGAAGCTGACTTTTTTCGTCAGTTTGGAGTCTAAACCAGCTGGTGGGGTCAGGTTTGAGAACCTGACCCCACCGGGCACAACCTATTCAGAGATTACTTTGCCTACCTATTTTTCAAGATTAACCGACACAATTGTTCGATTCACCTCAAAGCCATTCCTCAGCACAACGATTCCTTATTGGTCAGCGTATTGGGTTATATATCAACTCCAGAATAGCAGTAACCCCTATGGAACGTAAGGAATTTTTGAAGCGAGGATTTAGTAGCTTACTTGGCATCGCTGCGGTTGTACCGATGATCGAGAGTTGCTCATCAACCGAAATCGACCCAACAAGTACGACCACGACTGGATCAGGAACAAGCTCGTCTACTGGCTCTACCAACGGTAGTTCATCCAGCGATTGCTCGGTAACGCCCAGCGAAACGGAGGGTCCTTTCCCAACGAAAAAGCCAGCCAACTTTGTCCGGAAAGACATCCGCGACGACCGCACGGGTGTTGCCTTCACAATGAACATCACCATTAAGAACGCGAACAGCAGTTGTGCGGCCCTCGCCGGAGCACTGGTCGATGTCTGGCACTGCGACAAGGATGGCAACTACTCGGAATATGGCGGAACAGGCATGCAAAGCACCAACTACACCAACGTAGACTTTTTGCGGGGGCGTCAAACGACCGACTCGAATGGTCTGGTTTCCTTCACATCGATCTTTCCGGGCTGGTATTCAGGGCGCGCTCCGCACATTCACGTCCATATCTACAATTCGTCTGGCAAGTCGTTGCTGGTAACTCAGATTGCTTTTCCGTACGACATCGCAAACACAGTTTATACAACCGGGCAGTCCTACGGTTACACGAAAGGCGCACAGGATACCAAAAACGAAAAAGATAACGTGTTTGGCGATGGCTACACTACGGAGCTAGCGACCGTATCAGGTAGTTTGTCCGGCGGTTACACATTGACGCACACTATTGTTGTTAGCGCATAGCACAACCAATAGCCGAAAGCATCGAGCATCCACTTGGTGCTTTTCAGGCGAAATGAATACATGATAAAAGGGCTTATTCGGTTGAGTTACCGTAAAATTATCGACGCATCGTCCCAGAAGGCGTGGGACAAGTACGTGTTTGACGATACCTACCAAGAGTTTTACATGCAGGCGCAGTCTTACAATCAGGATAATACGTATAGCACCTTTCAGGAGTTGTTAACACACGTTCCTGAGGCCGACAAGTTGCATTACCTGACCAGCAGAGCGGCAATCGGTTATATCAGACAGCTAAATGGTATTGTTCCCGAAATTGTCAATGCGTCGGGAAAACTGTGCTTGCCTTTTACTCAGTTCAAGTTCGAGATTTTACAGTCGCACCTTCAGAACAAGGAGCTGCACAAAGTGGCTATCTCTTTCTACAGTGAGCCCCTTACCTGGATTGACACTATAGGCAATTCGTTACTGATTGCCTATGGTGATCAACGTCAGTCCCTACACGAAGGGAAAGAGATAGAAACTGACCTGCTGGCGTTGCAACCTTACCTGAACGTTTCATTCGTACAGACCGGAACGTTAGCCTGAAAACGATGGATACGCAAACGCAAGCTCAGATCTACCTGTCGGACCAGCGCGGATGTTCACAACTCGACTCGTTTCGTAGCTTTCACAGCTTTAATTTCGGGTCTTATTTTGACGAAAGTCGCAAACCATTTGGCCCGCTTCAACTGGTCAACGACGATACGTTGAAAGCAGGTCACAGTATTAAAATGACCGTCGAGACCGATACAGAAGTATTTATTCTTCCAATTGCTGGTGGACTTGAATACCGCAGCGCTTTAGGAGACGGTTTCCTGGAAGCCGGACAAGTACAGCTTTTCTCACTAGCTGCGGGCATGACGTATGAAGTCGTTAATCCGTACGAAACCGAGTTTATCAACTTTCTGCACATCTGGCTATCGTCTGATTACACTTCATTTGCGCCCGCTTTGAAACAAACTAGCTTCGATCTAACCAACAAAAACGAGTTATTGCCCATCAATCCACTGGCTAGTACCAGTGCGAGCGGGTTGGCTGCTTTTATCGGTCGGTATGATGGGCGGCACGAGGTTAGTTATTCCGTCACAAAGTCCGGTGAGCCAGCGAAAGTCAATGGCGTTTTTGTGTTTGTGATCAGCGGTGTTTTTGAAGTACAAAATCGATTGCTGCACGAACGGGACGGTTTAGCGCTAACGGATATCAAAAATGAAGAAGTCGAGTTTGAAGCCTTATCCAATGACGCGATTCTTTTGCTGCTGGAAGTGTCGGTATAGCTGCTAGACTCTGAACGAAACATTACAAACAAAAAGCCAGTCTGTTCTCCGCAGACTGGCTTTTCACAATACTTAAACCGAATTAGGCTTGCTGTTCCATACCGGCTTCTTCAGCAACTTCTGTTGCGTAAGCGTCCGTTGGTACGCAGGAACAAACCAGATTCCGGTCACCGTACGCCGAGTCAATCCGGCTAACACTCGGCCAGAATTTGCGAGCCTGCACGTATGGCAATGGATAAACGGCTTTCTCACGCGAGTAAGGCCGGTTCCAGTTGTCAGCTAATGCCACCGTTGCCGTGTGCGGTGCATGTTTCAGCACGTTACTATTCCGCTCAGCAACGCCCGTTTCAATTTCGCGAATTTCTTCACGAATGGCGATCATCGCATCGCAGAAGCGGTCAAGCTCGGCCTTTGATTCGGATTCGGTTGGTTCAATCATCAACGTTCCGGCTACCGGGAACGAAACCGTTGGCGCGTGGAACCCGTAATCCATCAACCGCTTAGCAATATCTTCAACTTCAACGCCCGCAGCCGCTTTGAACGGACGGCAATCAACGATCATTTCGTGCGCAGCCCGGCCATTGGCTCCGGTGTATAGCGTATCGTAATGACCATTCAGCCGCGCCTTGATGTAGTTCGCATTCAGGATAGCCCGCTTCGTAGCGTTGGTCAATCCTTCGCTACCCATCATGGCAATGTACGCGTAGGAAATGACGAGAATACTGGCCGAACCGTACGGAGCTGCCGACACCGCATGAATTGCCTGATCGCCACCCGTTTGCACAAGCGCATGACCGGGCAGGAACGGAGCCAGATGGGCCGCCACACCGATTGGTCCCATACCAGGGCCGCCACCACCGTGAGGGATACAGAACGTCTTGTGCAAATTCAGGTGACACACATCG
This sequence comes from Spirosoma oryzicola, assembly GCF_021233055.1. Classification (NCBI taxonomy): domain Bacteria; kingdom Pseudomonadati; phylum Bacteroidota; class Cytophagia; order Cytophagales; family Cytophagaceae; genus Spirosoma; species Spirosoma oryzicola. The sequence goes on from NZ_CP089538.1 coordinate 5,331,142, forward strand.
GCCCCAATCGTTGCGGGTGAGGTCAGACCGACCTGCGCATTCATATTGGCACCGTCCATGTAAACCTGGCCACCATGCTGGTGAATAACTTCGCAGATTTCTTTAATGCTTTCCTCAAAAACACCGTGCGTCGATGGATAGGTCACCATCAGACACGACAGATCATTGCTGTATTGTTCAGCTTTTGCTTTCAGATCCGCGACATCAATGTTGCCACGCTCATCGCATTTAACGATCACAACTTTCATACCTGCCATAACGGCACTGGCGGGGTTGGTACCGTGCGCCGACTGCGGGATCAACGATACCGTACGGTGATGATCGCCCCGGCTTTCGTGGTAAGCCCGAATTACCATCAAACCAGCGTATTCGCCCTGCGCACCGGAGTTTGGTTGCAGCGACATAGCGGCAAAACCCGTGATTTCGCACAGCCAATCGTTTAGATCGCTGAAAAGCTGTTGATAGCCCAACGTCTGATCCTTTGGCGCAAATGGATGCAGTTTGCCGAATTCAGGCCAGGTTACCGGAATCATTTCGGCAGTAGCATTCAGCTTCATCGTGCAGCTACCGAGTGAAATCATCGAATGAACCAGCGAAAGGTCTTTCTCTTCCAATGACTTCAGATAACGCAGCATTTCGTGCTCGGTATGATGCGTATTGAAAACCGGGTGCGTCAAATAATCGGACTGACGAACAAGGCGCTCAGGCCAGGTGATTTCCAGGCTATCGATAATCGCGTCGAGATCGCATTTTACGCCAAAGATCGACATCAGTTCAAGAACGTCGTCTACGGTCTTCGTTTCATCAAACGACACGCTGACATGCTCACCATCGGGCAAATACCGTAGGTTTATCTGCGACGCCCGCGCCGATTTTTTGATCGACTCAACATCACCGACTTTTACGGTTACCGTATCGAAATAGTTTTCGGTGCTAAGCTCGTGAGCGCTCCAGCGTAGCGCTGTCGCGAAGGTTTTTGCCAGCGCGTGTACTTTTTCGCCAATCGTCCGGAGCCGTTGCGGACCGTGGTACACCGCGTAACTACCCGCCATGACGGCCAGCAGAACCTGTGCCGTACAAATGTTTGATGTCGCTTTTTCGCGCCGGATGTGCTGCTCACGCGTTTGCAGAGCCATCCGTAACGCTGGTTTACCTTCGGCATCCTGCGAAACACCGATGATCCGACCGGGAATCTGGCGTTTGAACGCATCGCGGGTCGCGAAGTAAGCCGCGTGTGGGCCACCAAAACCCATCGGAACGCCAAAGCGCTGCGCCGAACCAACGACCACATCAGCGCCCATTTCGCCGGGAGGGGTTAGCAGCGTCAGAGCCAGCAGATCGGCGGCAACAGCTACCGTGATGCCCAATTCATGCGCTGCCGAAATAAGATCTGTATAATCGAATACTTCGCCGTCAGAAGCCGGATACTGAAGCAGAACGCCGAAAATTTCGGCGTTCGTAAGATCGACCGAACGGTGATCGCCAACCAGTACGTTGATTCCTATTGGCGTCGCACGGGTCAGGATAACATCGATCGTTTGCGGATGGCAACGCTCCGAAACAAAGAACGTACTCGCTGTCTTTTTGGCCGCCGGACGCATCGCGTACAGCATGTGCATGGCCTCGGCTGCGGCAGTCGCTTCGTCTAACAGCGAGGCATTTGCCAGATCCATACCTGTTAGGTCAGATACTACTGTCTGGAAATTGAGTAACGCTTCCAGACGCCCTTGTGCAATCTCGGCCTGGTAAGGCGTGTAAGCGGTATACCAGGCCGGGTTTTCCAGAATATTCCGAAGAATAACGTTCGGTGTAATGGTATCGTAGTAACCGGTACCGATATACGATTTGAAAACCTTGTTCTGGCCAGCGAGCTTCTTGAAATCCGCCAGGAATTGCGTCTCCGATTTAGGCGCGGGCAGATCAAGGGGTCGGGGGAGCCGGATGGTAGCCGGAACCGTCTGGTCAATTAGTTCGTCGATGGATTCAACCGGTAAGCCGGTCGCTGAAATGGTTTGGAGCATTTCGGCATGAGCCGAATCGGTTTGACCGTGGTGACGGTCTTCAAATGACTCCTGGTAACGAAGGTTTAACTTCATCGAAAGATAGCTTCTGTATAAGATGCAAATTTACACAACCGTCCCGTAAAAAGAGGTATAAACTAAGCCGCTTGTCAAAGGATTCTATGCTAGTCAAACGCAATTAGTAGCGTTGCAGTTCGCGCTTCCACCTACCGATTACCGGTGCATTCTACTAACTGTGAATGAATAGGTTAGCCATAGACTAGATGCTACAGAGCAGGATTTATCCTGTTATATCAATTCAACCCAACTCTATCTTGGCTGCGTCTTATAAATACCGTTTTTGGAACAACGGGTAAACAGTAGGTTCTACTCTGCTATCACCCCTGCGCTAGGATCACAGACGCGCATTTTCCTTGTCTGCTAGTGGATAATCCGCTATACTTACCACCTCAACTTTCGACTACTTTACTAAATGGTAACGCCTACAACCGGGGCTACCCACCTGTTTCGACTTTTAGTACCCATCAAAAAATACGGGCGATTAGAAGCCCGGTCTATTGATCCTTCTACCGGATTGAAGACCCCGTCAGCAGATTTGTCAGCAGAATCAGGGCGGGTATCGCCCGTATTAGCCGTTTTCTTTGGCGTTTTACTGCTTGTACCAGCCGTCATCTATTTCGTAACCATCGTTGAGAACGCGTACAATTTTCCGTACGAGGACGATTTTAATAGCGCACTAAGTTTTGTTTCGGACTACGCATTTGGCAACCTGACATTTGGTGGAAAGCTTATACTGCTTTTTTCGCAGTATAACGAGCACCGCATCGTCTTTGACCGGCTGGTCTTTCTGGCCGATTATGCCTTGTTCGGCGAATTGAATTTCAGCCATTTGATACTTGTTGGTAACCTTTCGCTCGTCCTGATTTGCCTGCTCTTTTTTAAAGCGTCCTTTCGGGGATTTCCACTGCATCAGAAGTTGCTTTTTCTGCTGCCGGCAGCTTATTCACTCTTTTTATTTCAATACTGGGAGCTATCGACCTGGAGCATGGCTGCTCTGCAAAACCTGTATGTCATTCCATTTGCCATGCTTAGTTTATACAGCCTGAGCCGACCCGGTCGGGGTGCATTTGCCCTTGCCTGCGGAGCGGCTATCCTGGCGACGTTTACGAGTGGTAATGGTATGTTTACGTTTGTAACGGGTGCCGCTCTGCTCCTACTGATCCAATCGTACAGACAGCTCGTTTTGTGGCTGGTAGTCAGTGCATTGACAATCGCTTTCTACTTTTTGGGATACATCCGGCCACCCTACCACCCTGATGTCGTTGATTCGTTGTTCAACCATAGCGGACGGGCTATTGCGTACTTTTTTACGTTGACCGGCATGATTTTAGGTCCCGGACGGCCAACGGCCAGTCTGCTCTTTGGAATCGCGTCGCTGCTTTTCTCACTTGGTTTACTCGGCTACGCCTGGTATACGAAGCGCATAAGTAGCAATTTACCCGTCATCGGCTGGCTGTTATTTCTATATCTGACCTGTTTGTCGCTTATGGCAACCCGTTCGGGAATGGGTCTCGGACACGCCACAACACCACGCTACGGTATTGTCGTCGTTATGCTGTTTGCTACGCAATCGGTGCTGGCACTCCAGCTCATCGAACACCGTTTGCTGCGCCTTGGCGTCTTAGCGGGTTATACGGCCCTTGCGGTTTTTGTGTATATATCGCCCATCAATCAGGGCAACCGCCAGCGTATCTACGACCGAACACGCACGATGCGTTACAGCAGCGCTTTTTACAACAACAACCCCGCGAATCTGTCCTTTCATTGGTCGAATCAAGAGTTTCCGAAAAAGATCTACGCCACGGCTCACAAACAAGGTATCTACCAAATACCGCCGGTCACCTTCAACGATCTGAAAAGCGCCCCTCAACCATTCGATCCAACCCATCTAAAGCAGACAAACAGCGTTACGTACGAAGCGAAGCCAGTAGAAGCAGGTAATTTCCTGATTTTCTACCGGTCTTGGGCGTTGGTCAATGGCACATTTCCCCGGAAGGCATCGGTCCAACTCGTTGCTCGGTCTTCGTCAGCCTGTTACGCTTTCGCTACTCAAGTTCATACCTGGAATGATCAGGAGGATCGCCTGTTATCCCGTCACTACACGCAACCAGGCTTTTCCTGCATTCTGGACAAAAAAGAGCTCAAACCAGGTCATTATAACTTATGGTTACGCATTGACGACGGGCAAACGCAAACAGACCAGCTGCTCGACAGCACGTTGGACGTATAGCGAGTTCTTTATCTGCGGTTAAAAAACCATTGGTTTCTGACCGCTCAACGGCAACCTTGCATGATATTTGCACGGCCACTAGTAACTTCTTATTCCGAATTGGCACCTTAAACCAGGCTGTATGAAAGTTGTGATTCTTGCCGGAGGCTTAGGCACTCGTTTGAGTGAAGAAACCGTCGTCAAGCCCAAGCCGATGGTAGAAATTGGCGGTATGCCCATTCTCTGGCATATCATGAAGATCTATTCGGCTCACGGTTTCAACGAATTCATTGTTTGCCTTGGCTACAAAGGCTACCTGATCAAAGAATACTTCGCCAATTACTTTCTGCATCAGTCGGATGTAACAATCGATATGCGAACCAATCAGGTTCAGGTTCACAATTCGCAGGCCGAACCCTGGAAGATTACGCTGGTAGACACCGGTATCGATAGCATGACGGGCGGACGACTCAAGCGGGTGCAACATCATATCGGCAATGAGCCATTCCTGATGACCTACGGTGATGGCGTCGGCGACGTTGACATTACCCAGTTAGTTGCTTTTCATCAGGCACAGGGAAAACGATGCACGTTAACGGCGGTACAACCTTCGGCTCGCTTTGGCGCTTTGGACGTTGACGATGCCAATGGTGTTCGCTCGTTTCTCGAAAAACCAAAGGGCGACGGAGCCTGGATAAACGGCGGTTTTTTCGTTTGTCAGCCGGAGGTGTTTGGCTACATTGCGGGCGACAGTACCACCTGGGAACGCTATCCGATGGAAACCCTGGCTGCCGAAGGAGAGCTTATGGCCTTCAAACATCACGGCTTCTGGAAACCGATGGATACCCTTCGCGACAAACTAGAACTGGAAACGGCCTGGAGTGCGGGCACGGCTGAGTGGAAAATCTGGTAAAGGCTTCTGCATGACAACGTTATTCGCCGATCAGTACCGCAACAAAACCGTATTACTTACCGGCCATACGGGTTTTAAAGGATCGTGGCTTGCCTACTGGCTACACGAACTGGGTGCCAATGTGGTTGGCTATTCGCTGCCCGCTCCGACCCATCCGAACCATTGGGAATTGCTTCAACTGCTTCAACTGCCCATAACGCATGAGCTAGGCAACATCACCGATCAGCAACGGCTACAAACGGTTTTTGATGCGCACCAGCCCGATGTAGTCATCCATATGGCGGCTCAATCGTTGGTTCGCTACTCGTACCGGAACCCATTGGAAACAATCGAAACGAACATTCTGGGAACGGCTAAAATACTGGACTCCGTTCGTCAGACGCCATCAGTACGGGCCGTTGTGATTGTGACCAGCGATAAATGTTACGAAAATCCGGAAGATGGCCGACCCCTGAATGAGACTGACCGTATGGGTGGCTATGACCCGTACAGCATGTCCAAGGGAGCCGCTGAACTGGTGACGAATAGCTACCGAAACTCATTTTTCAATCCGACCAACTACGGCAAAACGCATCAAACGCTGGTAGCCAGTGTTCGGGCCGGTAACGTTATTGGCGGTGGTGACTGGGCCGAAGACCGGCTGATTCCTGATCTGATCCGGGGTAGCGTTTCCAATCAGCCCGTTACGATCCGAAACCCCGAATCGGTGCGGCCCTGGCAGCATGTGCTGGAACCGTTGTCGGGTTATTTGCTCGTAGGAGAGCGCTTACTCATGGGCGACATAACCGCAGCAACCGGCTGGAATTTTGGTCCACCGCCCGAAGACATTTTACCCGTACGAGCCGTTGTGCGACAGGCGCAAACCCGCTGGTCGGCTATCAATTACCACGAAACACCTTCGCCTGACAATCCGCACGAAGCCCATTTGCTCCGGCTCGATTGCACCAAAGCGCACGAGCAACTCAATTGGTACCCGGTTTGGGATATGCCAACGACTATTACCCGCACCATCGACTGGTACCGTGCCTATTACGAGCAAAACCAGCTTCTCACAACCGCTGACCTGACGGCCTATGTACAACAGGCACAGGCCACAAACCAGATCTGGACCCGATGACGTTTACAGAAACTTCTTTACCGGGTGCTTACCTGATCGAGCTATCACCCCGCAGCGATAACCGGGGCTGGTTTGCCCGTACGTACGACAAAGCGGCTTTCGCACAGATCGGCCACCACGACGACTGGGTACAGATGAATCACTCCATGACGTGCCAGACCGGAGCCATTCGCGGTATGCATTTTCAGCACCCGTCCAACGCCGAAATCAAATTAGTTCGTTGTGTTGCCGGTCGGGTGTTCGACGTTATTGTTGACTTGCGCGCCCAATCGCCGACGTTTGGGTGCTGGTTTGGCACCGAATTATCAGCCGATAACGGACATATGCTTTACATTCCGAAAGGATTTGCGCACGGATTTCAAACGCTCACGACGGACTGCCAGTTGATTTACTGCCATAGCGCCTATTATTCACCCGATCACGAAGGAGCCATTCGGTACAACGACCCACGAATTGGCATCACCTGGCCCCTGCCCGTCAGCGACCTTTCGGACCGGGACGCCAGCCATCCACTCCTGAACGACCAATTTACTGGTTTAACTGTATAGCCTCATGCATTGCCGCTTTTGCCAAACGCCCCTTCAGCACGTTTTTATCGATCTGGTCAATTCGCCCGCGTCGAACTCGTTTTTGACACGTGAGCAGTTAAACGAACCGGAGACGTTTTATCCCCTGAAGGTATACACCTGCCCCAATTGCTTTCTGGTTCAGATTGACGAGTACAAAAAGTCAGATGCTATTTTCGACAACGAGTACGTGTATTTTTCGTCTTTCTCAACCAGTTGGCTCGCCCACGCCAAACGGTATGTAGCGGATATGACCGGACGTTTTGGTTTAAATGCCGACTCGCAGGTTGTTGAGATTGCGTCCAACGATGGGTATTTGCTTCAATATTTTGCCGAAAAGCAGATTCCGGTACTGGGCATCGAACCAACGGCAAACACGGCTGCGGTAGCCATTGAAAAAGGAATACCGACCATCACCCGCTTTTTCGGAACCCAACTGGCTCATGAGCTGGCACTGACCGACTCCAAAGCGGATCTGCTGTTGGGCAACAACGTTTTGGCGCACGTACCAGACATTGTAGATTTCGTGGCCGGCATGAAAATACTGCTGAAGCCAACGGGTGTTATCACGATGGAGTTTCCGCACTTGTTGAACCTGGTCGAGCAGAACCAGTTCGATACGATTTACCACGAGCACTTTTCGTACCTCTCGTTTTATACGGTCAGCCGGATTTTTGAATCGCAGGGGTTGGTACTGTTCGATGTTGATGAACTCCCAACGCACGGCGGCTCGTTACGCATTTACGCCAAACACGCGGATGATCCGACGAAACCGATTTCGCCAAACGTTACGGCTTTGTTGCAAAAAGAAACAGCAACGGGCTTGACGACGATGGCTTATTACGCCCATTTTCAGCAGCGAGCCGAACGCGTAAAAATCGACCTACTTTACTTTTTACTGGATCAAAAGCGGGCGGGCAAATCGGTAGCGGCTTACGGCGCTGCAGCCAAAGGCAATACGCTACTGAATTTCTGCGGTGTTAAAAATGACTTCATCGACTTTGTGGTGGACGCCAATCCGGCCAAACAAAACAAGTTTTTGCCCGCCAGCCACATTCCAGTCGTTCACGAAGACCAACTCAAAACGCAGAAGCCCGACTACGTATTGATTCTACCCTGGAACCTGCGCGACGAAATCACGCAGCAATTGGCGTATATTCGTGAATGGGGCGGTCAGTTTGTTGTCGCCATCCCTCAACTGACGGTATGGTAAACAACGTCAAGACAGTACTGGTCACCGGCGCAACGGGTTTTATCGGCAACCATGTCGTAGAGCAGTTGTTGGCAACGCATGATGTTCGTGTCATTACTACAGCGCGTACGAAGCCTACTGGTGCGCCCTGGCTATCGAACGTGACGTTCATTCCATTCGACATAAGCACTGATTTTTCGGAAAAAGACCTATTTACTTACTTTGAACGACCTGACGCGGTCATTCATTTAGCCTGGCAAGGCTTGCCGGATTACAAATCATTGGCGCACCTGGACACATACTGGCTGCAACACTATCGATTTTTAACCAATCTGCTGACCAATGGCCTGACGGACCTCACCGTGACGGGAACCTGTCTGGAATATGGCCTGCAAAGCGGTTGCCTTACGGAAGACCTACCAACGCAGCCTACGACTGCTTACGGCTTAGCGAAAGATACGCTCCGCAAAACCCTTGACCTGTTCGTAGCCGATCGGAATATTTTGTTCAAGTGGGTACGGCTGTTTTACATGTTCGGCAAGGGGCAAAATCCCAGGTCGCTTTTGGCACAGGTCGAAGCAGCTGCGCTACGAAACGAGCCGGTTTTCAACATGTCGAAAGGCGAGCAGCTGCGCGATTATCTACCCGTAACCAGCGTAGCCAATAACCTCGTACGAATAGCGTTGCAAAAGCAGATTACCGGCATTATTAACTGCGCCAGCGGTCAACCGATTGCTGTACGGACGCTGGTGGAACGATTTATGCAGGAGCATCAATACGCGTTAACGCTAAATCTGGGTTATTACCCGTATCCCGATTATGAACCGCTGGCCTTCTGGGGCCATCCAGCCAAACTTCAATCCCTAACTAACCCATGACAAGCACCGACCCGATCACTGATTTCAAGAACGAATGCGCCGAACGAATTGCGTCTTACCCAGAGAAAACCGATCTGGTAGAAGCTGCGCGGGCCTTCAACATTGCCTCGAATCGCGAGAAATACTCTTATAACTTCACCTGGATGGGACGTCCTATCATTCAGTATCCGCAGGATATGATTGCCATGCAGGAACTAATCTGGCGCATCCAACCCGACCTGATTATCGAAACGGGCATTGCTCACGGTGGTTCGCTGATTTTTTATGCGTCACTGCTCGAACTGATCGGCAAAGGTGAAGTTATCGGCATCGACATTGACATTCGCGATCATAATCGCCGGGAGATCGAAGCGCATCCGATGTTTAAACGCATCACGATGCTACAAGGCTCGGCTATCGATGAAAGGTTGGTGGAAGAAGTCAAAAAACGGGCGGTTGGCAAGCAAACAGTGATGGTCTGTCTGGATTCGAACCACACCCACGAGCACGTCCTGCGCGAACTGGAACTGTATTCGCCCTTCGTAACGGTCGGATCATATCTAGTTGTGTTCGACACGATTGTCGAAGATATGCCCGCCAGGATGTACGACCGTCCGTGGGATCAGGGCAACAACCCCAAAACAGCCGTGTGGGAGTTTATGAAGCAAACCGACGCGTTTGAAATCGATCACGCCATCGACAATAAATTATTAATTTCAGTAGCCCCCGAAGGCTACCTGAAGCGTGTGAAGTAAGATTATGCTTAGTCCGTCGCAACCGCTTTTCAGCATCGTCATTCCGCTTTATAACCAACAACTGCCGTTTTTTCAGCAGGCGTTGGAAAGTGCGCTGAATCAGACGTACCCGCACATTGAAGTGATTGTGTCGGACAACCATTCGACAAACGATGTACCTGCTTTTCTGACGACAATTCAGGATCCTCGCTTACGTGTAGTAAAACCACCGGAGTTTCTGCCAATGGTCCGGCATTTTCAGTTTGCCGCCGATCAGGCCACGGGCGACTACATTTCGTTTCTCTGCTCCGACGACTGGATTTACCCAACAGCGATTGAAACACTGGCGGACCAGTTGCTGGCCAATCCAAAAGCAGCGGTGGCTTACTGCGAAATTGAAAACGTTGACCACAAAGACATTACAAAGGTTCGCCTGTACACCAACCGTAAAAAATCGGGAGTTCGCTCAGCAGCCGAATCATTAACCGAACTGCTTCACTCACGACCTTTTTTCGCCTGGATTCCGGGCGGTATCATGAAACGTTCGGCTTATGAACAGGTACGTTATTTGCTGGATGGTGCGATCACATATGCCTTCGATGTAGCCTTGTTGTTCAAACTGCACGAGCATGGCGATGTCATCTATATAGATAAACCGCTAGCCAAGTTTCGGGTATGGACCGCCAAAGACGGAAAATTGGGTGGAGCGCGATTACTCGAAAATATTGGCGACTTGGGCAAGAGTTGTCAATTGCTGGAAGAGTCGCCACGGCTTATTAATTACCTACCTAATGGCGTTCAAGACATTACGGAATGGCGCGCTTATCAGGCCAAGCGGTGGATAATGGCCCTGCTGGTGGGTATTATTACCGGCACAATCGATGCCCAAACCTGCCGCGAAGGAATCAAAACGATTGACAAACACATTTCGCCGAACCCAACGGGATCTACTGCCTTAGCTGCGTTGATTGCCAAGCCACAAATTTACGTCGTCAAGCCCGCGCTTAACCTGTTATATCGACTGTATTTGTCTATTCAATACCGAACAAAACGAGGAATTTAGCACCATCATGACAAAACGAGTTACGTTTTTGCATCCACACTGTATGCTGGCTGGAGGGTCCACTACCTTTCTGCTACAGGTTTGTTTGCAACTTATTCGTCATGATTGGGAGATTACTATCGTATCGGTTCGCTCCGATCCGGCCATTGTCGCGGAAGCCCGGCAGGCGGGCGTTCGTTTTGTCGACGTAGGCGGCCCACTATCTTCGTCGATCTGGTTCTGGGTACTTTATCCGCTTATGTTCTGGCGAATCTACCGGGCTGCACGCGCGCTCGATACACCCGTGATTGTTTCAGAGCCGTTTCCGGCTAACTGGTGGGGCTGGTTTTACAAGATGCTACGCCCAAAGGTTACGCTTATTTATGTCTGTCACGAACCAACGGCCTTTATCTTCTCCAAAGCGTGGATCGACTCCATCAAACCAACCTACATGCGCTGGGGGCTGAAGCTGGTCAATCCGTTGTTTCGCTGGATCGAACAGACGCTAATGCCCGTCACCGATCTGGTGGAAGTAAACTCTCGTTTCTCGGCTGAGGAAGTAAAAACGACCTTTCCAACGCTTGCAGCCGACAAAATCCGACTTATCTACGGGGGCATTGCTCATGACGTTTTTCACACGCGCCCAACCGTCAAGCGATTGCCGCAGGTCGTCATGGTCGGGGTGTTATCAAAATTCAAAAACACGGATTTAGTCATCCAGGCCGTTCATCTGCTCCACCAACAGGAAAAATACCGACATATTAAGCTCGTTATCAAAGGAAAAGGCTTCGAGAAGGCTACGCTTACCGAACTCGCGGCCAATCTTGGTATCGCACATTCCGTGCAGATCATCGACGAATTTTACACGGATGAGCAATTAGCCCATTTACTTTGCAGCAGCCGCGTGCTGGTCCATGCTGCCCATAATGAACCGTTTGGGTTATCGGTCATCGAAGCACTGGCCTGCGGTACGCCCGCCGTTGTTACAGGAACAGGTGGAACGGGCGAAACCGTCGCGGATGGTCAATCGGGTCTTTATTTTGAATCAGGAAATGCCCGCGATCTGGCGGATAAACTGGCGCTGTTGTTCGATGACCAAGCGTATTGGCAACAGTTATCGGTGGGAGCTGTTGAACAGGCCAGTCATTTCACCTGGGAGCAGACCGATATTCATTTCCGTCGGCTACTAGACGAAGCCATCGGAAAGTCGCAACCGACTATTTGATCCGTTTGTACACTTCGACAATTGCCTGGTTGTGCCACCGATGCAGGGCGCGAACCATTGGCGATTTGTAGTGACGCAGCAGCGTTTCGTAATCCTCCGCAAACTGCTTTTCGAATTCGCTTCCCCCTTTCGACGCCTGGTGAATTCGAAAAGCAGTAAACAACTGGCGACTGACCGCTGGTGGCTGACACGTCAATAAGCGCAACCACCAATCGTAATCCATCGTGTACCGCAGTGATTCGTCGAGGTAGCCAAGCTGCTCGTGAACCGACCGACGCCAGAACGTTGCGGGTTGGCAGATTGTATTCGTTACGCCCATATATACCGCCGGCACTAGCGACCGCAGCAGTCGTTTATACTGCCGAACCGGCTCCTGAATCACTTGACCACTCTCGTTTACAATCTGACAGTCACCGGTCAGCCAGAGCGCATTGGGGTGATTACCAAAAAACTGCCCTACGGCCATCAGCGTACCGGGCAGAAAGTAATCGTCGGAGTTAATCCAGCACACAACATCACCGGTAGCTAGCCGAAGTCCCTTGTTGATAGCATCCGTTTGGCCCCGATCCCGCTCGGCTACCAGCGTCAATCGATTGCCGTACGATTTCGCAATAGCAAGAGTATTGTCGGTTGATAAGCCATCGACAACGATGTATTCGAGTCTGGGGTATTCCTGAGACAATACCGATTCGATGGTTTGGCGAATAAACTGACCCTGATTGTAGGAAGGCGTAATGACGCTGATGGACGGAAGCATATTACTCAGATGTCGCGGCTGGTTCAGCGATTTGGCTGGTTGAAGCCTCCTTCACCGCAGTACGGCTTTCGAGTTCGTGGCGAAGCAGCGCAACTTCCTGCGACAGCGTTTTGATCTGGCTTTGCAACCGGGATACAACCACCGATAAGTGTACCAGAAACACCAGAACGGCGAATATGGCCGCCAGGAAAACAAGAGAAGGCGGATAGAATACGCCCAACGTAAGTGCAATCTGCTCCAGTCCCCGACGCCAAACCGAAAAAACGATCAGGATAATCGTACAGACAATCCAGAGTATAGCATATTCTTCCCGTAGCTTTCCGCGCACGATCAGCCGACCGATGAACAGCATCACCAGAAAAGCCACCAGCAGGCTGATAACCTGTATCGTTATGGGCAACGTAGCCATCAGTCAGCGCGTTTATTTACTAAACGAAAATACATAAACAATATGCCAAGCGATACCTTGAGCATGTAATAAAACGCCCGGCTGGTATTGATCGATGAGACGCCTTCCTGCCGGTGCCGCATTCGAACCGGTACTTCTTTGATGCGTAACCCTTGCAATCCAAACTGAACAATGGATTCCGGCTCTGGGTATTCGTCGGGATAATAGTTGTTGGCAATCGCTATCGTTCGTTGGTTAAACGCCCGGAAGCCTGATGTACTGTCGTGGATGGTTTTCCCGATCAACAACTGATTGAGCCAGCGAAAGTATTTGATGCCTACCCGACGGCTGAAGGACGATTGAAACCCCTCCCGATTGATAAACCGTGATCCAATCGAAATATCGGCTTCCTGCTTAAGAATAGGTTCCAACACGGTTGGTAACTCATCGGCGGGATGCTGGCCGTCGCCATCCACCTGAACAGCAATGTCGTAACCATGCAGATAGGCATACCGGTAGCCGCTGTGCATCGCCCCACCAATCCCTAAGTTAACCGGCAAATTCAAGTACAGACAAGGCAGCGTCCGAATTATGTCCATCGACTTATCCGTCGAACAGTCGTTGACGACGAGCACGTCCAGCTGATACCCCTCCCGCTGGCGAACCGCTACCAGATCGCGCACGACACTGGCAATAGCACCCTGTTCGTTGAAACACGGTACGATTACCAGAATGTTGGGCTTTGCAGGCTGCATAAGCGGATCGTTACGGATTGGCCTGATAGATCGTCAGCGAACCAAGCGTCGCCACCGATTTCATGCAGCGCACTTCCACGGGTTGCGGCTGGTGATCGAATACCTGATACTTCACGTTGAGCTTCTTCATCCGGGGCGAACAGGGGTCCATTGCAATCACGTACCCATCTTCGTACTGGTTGACGATGATCACCGAATCTTTCCCATCGATGTAGCTTTGGTTCGTAACGTGGGCGTAGCGATTGTAGGCCGAATCACGTTTCATCTGCGGGTCCAGCACGCTGAAAACATGCTTGCGGTCAGGAATGTATTTAACGCCCGTAATCTGTTTGGCTCCCGTGGCCGTAACCATGTACGAAATGAACTGACTGCCATTAACAAGCCAGCGAGCCTGCGGGTCCTGCACTACCAACTGCCGAACCGTCTTATAAAAGCTGTTGTCGGTAATGGGGCTAAGCCCTTTCGACAGTGGGTTTGCTTTTACGTTTGGTAGCAGGAAAATTAATAATCCAGCGCAGAAAATAGCCGTTCGGTAGCGGAAAGGAATAGTAAACACCAGCAACGCGTTCATCAGCGAGAAAAACACGACCGGCATAAACGTCTGGTAAGGTTTGATCAGTCCGTCGGAATCATTCACGTTGACGTAAGCAGTGTAGGCCACAAAAGCAATAACGCCCGCAATCGCCAGCGCATTCGCCCATAGCGGAACCTGCTGATAAGCATCGCGAATTGCCCCCAGGTACAGAAACAGCAGCACGATACAGCCCACACCCATCGGAATCTGCGCCCGACGCGTCGGCACCATGCTCATCAGACTGGTTTTGGCCAGTCCGGCGGGAAAACCGATTTCAATCCATACCCACATCAGCACGACAAACAACGCAGCCGCAGCGAGCATCCAGTCGATCCGGCGATTCAGCACAAACAAGGCAATGGTCAACGGGATAATAACGGGTGCAAAATTCAGGTAATGCGACAGTTCGCAGATGTTGAGCCAGCTTTTGGGAAACACCTGATCGGAGAAAAACCAGCTGTAGTACTCCGAATACCAGTTGGCGATAAAGCCCGTACCGCCGGTTTCGCTCCGCTGGCCAGGGTACACGGTGCTTGTTACCGCTTTCAACGTTTCCTGCACATCAGAAAAGAAACTCGACAGTACCAACGCAGCTAAACCAACGGCTCCCGCAAGCATGACCAGCTTCAGCCCGACCGCTTTAAGCGGAAAAATGGTCTGCCGATTGTTGATGATATAACCGACGAGCGCCATACCGAATAAGTACGCTAACGGGATCTGATACGGTGGGTACAAAATCAATGCATACACGCAGACGATCCAGATCAGTAACAGCGAAAAGAGCGCGATGCGGAGCGGTTTTCGTTCGTAGAAAAGATAAACGGCAACCACAAAAGCCGCACAGCAATAACCAATGATAGCAGACGGAATGAACGACCACCGAACCGTACCGGACGAGAACAACAACGTTAGCGCTCCAGTCAGCGATAGCCAGTACTGGTTTCGGGAAACGAGCAGGAAAAACAAGAAAGCACTGATTACTAAGACAAAAGGACTACTATCGTACATCCAGGCGTAACCCCGTTCGGCATCCAGAAACGAAAAACCCCAGTAGCCGATCTTGAAAACAGAAACCGGATGTTTGACGGGTACGGTCAATAACGGCGTCTTTAGGCCACCAATCGCTTCGTTTTCTTCGGGAAACCCATTGATCACGTTCGATAGAATCCAAGGCGCTCCCACGGCGTAGTCGTCCATCCGAATCTGCTTGGGCGTACCGGCTACCAGACCCCGCGTCGGTGCTGAACCGTCCGGCAGAATGGTGTTCCAGATCGGTAGTGATACGTAATGCCATTTTAGCAAAACAAACAGCAAAAATAGCCCGGCAAATGCCCCTAAGGTCCACTTCACGCGTTTATCGAACCAAATCAGCGCATCGCTGGGGGGAGTTGGTCTAGGTTTGGGAGGAGTAGGCTCACTCGACGGCGTAACCGGGAGTTTAACACTGGACGACTGGGGCGGGGTAGAAACAGTGGCAACAGGCCGAACAGCGCCGGCAATTGGTTTCTTTCCTTTTTTAGCCATTACTAGTAAGTACCGGATTGGGTTAGCGGTAAACAAATTTAGGGTTTTAGCCGATATGCAGCTATAGCTCTAATCGTTATTTTGCGGTCTAAAGACGTACTCACCTTTCTACAAAGCCCGTGCCAATGAAGGCAATACTAAAGCGATTCCTGCCTATTTTGTTAGCACTTGCTTTATTAGTGTATACTTTACGAGGACTTCCCTTAGCTGATCTTACCAGCCAGCTAAAGCAGGCATTGCCCGAATGGATCATCGGAGCGGCTCTTATTGTAACCACGCAGACGCTACTACGAGCTATCCGCTGGAAAATGATGCTGAACAGCCTGGGCTTTCGGCCAACGCTCGGACGGGCGCTACTAGCGACCATGGCGGGTAATGTCGCGGGGCTTATCATTCCGGGTACGGGCGAACTTATCCGGTGTACGCTCCTATACCGGTCGGATGGTGTTCCGATTCCGCAAAGCGTCGGTACGGCAGTTGGCGAACGAATCGCCGACTTAATGGCGGTTGCTGTTATTTTATTATTAACGTTGTTGGTGCAGACCAATCGGCTAGTTAGCTACGTCAGTCAGTACACATCTCTTAACGAACGTTACCAGCAGCTTTCGGGGCTACAACTCGTTTTGCTTATTGCCGGAGTTGTTCTGGCCGGATTACTTGGTTTGTGGCTTATCCGCTTGTGCTGGTTAGCTCTTCCCGAACGGTACAAGTTTCGGGATAAGCTGGCAGGATTGCAGAAAGGAGTCAGCAGCGTTTTCAATATACCGAATTTACCGGTTTTCCTGCTCGTTAACATCCTCATTCACGGTTTATCATTGGTAGCCATTTATGTTTTGTTCCTTGCGCTGCCCATCACGGAAAACTTACCTTTTTCGGCAGCCTTGACCATCGTAGCTGTTACATCACTGGGTAGCATCACTATTCCTACGCAGGCGAATATTGGCTCGTATCATTTCCTGGCGAGCCGCACCCTGTTGATGTATGCTGTCAGCCTGAACAACGGTGTTATCTGGGCTACGTTCTCGCACGCGGTTTTTACACTGACCAGCTTAGGGCTAAGCTTGATTGGCGTCTTACCGGCTTTGAAGTACCTGAACAAGCGTCAAGACGATAACCAGACGGTTCAGTCCAAATGAAACATCCGTTCCAGCGACTGCACGACCGGCGAGTTATCCGAATTGGTATCCATCAGGTCAGCCATGTATTGCCACCAGCGCTGCACAACAGGTAATTCGTGGAGCAATTCGGCGGAGTGGCCATCCACGCGCTTCTGCACGGCAAACAACGTGTTCGTGGTACGATCCAGATAGATCGAATAATCACGCACTCCGGCTTCGGTCAAAGCCATCGACAGCTCCGGCCAGATTTCGTCGTGACGCCGTTTATATTCCGCTTCAACGCCGGGTTTTAACTTCATGGTGAAGGCAACTTCTTCCATATCGGTTTGGTATTGTGGTTTAGCTGAACAAAGTAATCCAGGTCGAATCTTTACGCATTCGATGCATTCTGTACCTACAAAAAAAGCTGGCCCAGGTTATGCTCAGGCCAGCCTTATTTAGAGATTATGATGGCCCATTAATTTTTGCCGCCTGATATTTTTCCCGGTTTGGGAGCTACGCCCGGCTGACTAATTTCGAAGTTCTCTTTCGCTTTGGCATCGGCAACCATCTTGCGTACATCGGCCAGCAATTTCTTGGCATCGTACACCACACCGTCTTTTACCGTGTACGTTACACCGCCAACCCGTTCTACTTCGTTTTTATCGTTTAGGTGGATGGCCCCCGTTCCGTAAAGCACTTTCAGGTTAGCCAGCGGATTTTGATCGACAATGACAAAATCCGCTAGTTTACCTACTTCGACCGAACCGATCTGATCGACCATGCCCAGGGCTTCGGCACCTTTCAGCGTAGCCGCCCGGATCACTTCGAGGGGGTGAAAACCAGCTTCGCGCAGGAGTTCTAACTCACGGATGTATGCAAAACCGTATAGTTGATAAATGAAGCCGGAATCAGATCCCGCCGTAACACGACCACCCCGGTTTTTGTACTCGTTGATAAATTCCATCCAGAGCTGGTAATTTTTCTTCCAGGCTACTTCTTGCTCGGTTCCCCACGAATGCCAGTAGGACCCATGCGAAATTCGGCTGGGGCCGTAGAAGCGCCACAGACTCGGCATGGTGTAGTCATCGTGCCACTCAGCGCGTCGGGCCAGCATCAGCTCGCGGTTGGCTTCATAGATATTAAACGTTGGATCAAGGGTAAAATCGAGGGTAATCAGTTCGTCCATCACTTTGTTCCAACGTTCGCTACCGGGTTTGGCAGCCTGTTGCCAGAGATTTCCGGCCTCTTCGAAGCGGTTCTGTTCGTTGCTGTAGTTGTACGTTGCCGGATAGTTTTGGACGGTCTTGTTGTCGAACAAGGCTTCGGGCAGGCCATACCAGTGTTCGAGGGAGGTGAGACCAGCTTTAGCGGTAGCCAGCGCATTCATGCGGGCCACTTCCAATTGCGCGTGATGGCAAGCCGAGCGCAGACCTAATTTTTTATTTTCTTCCAGGGCCGCCCGGAAAATATTTGGTTCTGCGCCGAAAAACTTGATTCCATCGGCCCCGCGTTTGGCGTTCTGCTGTACCCAGGCGCGTGCCTGTTCGGGCGTACTGATCGGCTCTTTTGCGCCTTGCCCAAAAACGGTATAGGCTTTTATTCGGGGCGCCGTAATCTCGTTGCGTTCGCTTTTGGCGCGGTGTTCGAGTACCCAGTCGAGCCCATTCCCGCACGACGGGTCGCGGATGGTAGTGATGCCATGACCAAGCCACAGCTTGAATACATACTCCGCATTGGCACCCTGTGCCTGTCCACCAATATGTCCGTGCATATCCACGAAACCCGGCATCAGGTACATTCCTTCGCAGTTTAGTTCTTTGTCGCCGGGGTTGGCTTTCGGGCGGCTTTTTGCGTCAATCGGAACGCCCGGATAGCCGACTTGCCGGATCTGGGTAATCCGGTTTTTTTCGACCACAATGTCCATCGGGCCAACGGGCGGTGCACCCGTACTATTAATCAGCGTAACACCTCGAATGATGAGTTTGCCAAACGGGCCTTCGCCTTCCTGACGCGCCGGGGCTTTCTCAACCTGGGCGAATAGCGACCGAAAAATGAAACAGTAGCAGCAAACAATTAACAGGAGTCGCGAGTAAGGTTGTATCATGATTGGGTAATTGTTTGGGTAAAGAGTTGTAAGATAAGCGAAACTGCCAGACTTTTGCCCGGCCGAATCCTCAAGCGCCTTATGTTCGTTCAGAAAAACTTTTTGCTTATCGTACTTGCCCTCGCGGTTGTTTTCGCCTTTGCCATGAGAGCAACTATCTTTCAGCAGTCGGCCAGTAGTACAACAGTACCAGCGAATGACACACCAAACGGATTCGACAACTATTGGTCTACGGGCAAAGCAGAAGTAAACAGCTACCGGCTCGAACAGGCGCAAAACGGGGCCTTGAATCCGGGCGAAGCGGTATTGCTTTTCGAAATCGAGGCTTTTCGAACGGATAAACAGGTAAAAGCTCAGACGCCCGATGGTCAGGAAAGAGCCATTCCTGTGCTAAAGACAACGCTATCGAAGAAGTTTGTTACGGGTCTGACGGAGCATTCGCTTCTCACGTCCGTTTTCACGCCCATCAACAATCCTTTGTTTCCCAATACGTTGAAAATTAGCGCATCTGAACAGGGTTGGAGCGGCCATAGCTACACGCAAATCAACTATCGCAACAATGGATATGTGGTGATAGGGAAGTCCTATGAAGAGTCAGAAGCGGATGAAGAGTATACCTTTGGCAAAGGTATGCTAGAGGACGAACTTTGGAATCGCATTCGAATCAATCCGGACAAGCTACCCAAGGGTCAGATTCAACTCGTACCGGGAACGACTGCCGCCCGATTGCGCCACAAACACCTTGCCCCCCTAACCGCCAACGTTAAGGTAGCGAATTACGAAGGTGTTTTATACCCCGGCAAGTTTCTTAACTCCTATACCATCGAATATCCGACCGACCACCGAACGCTGGTTATTATTTTTGAGAGTCGGTTTCCGCACAAAATCGTCGGTTGGGAAGAAACCTACAAGAGCAAAGACAACCTTCTGACCTCCAGAGCCGTTTTAAAGAAAACTATTTTGACTGATTACTGGCATCATAACGCCCCCGCTGACAGCACCTTACGGGAAGCGTTTGTATCGAGCCGGTAAGTTTTTGCGTTACTGCACTATGAAACGTACGTTCATCATCAGCCGGGTCCTGCTCGGCTTTTTCTTAGTTACCCTGCTGGCCTGCTCCGGCGATGGCGATAAACCCAAAGTGAATACGGAAGGGCCAACGTATACGCTGATCTTTCTGGATAAAACCCGCAGTGTCAACATCAATAAAGCGTTTGTAGCCCAGAAATATCAACAGGCAATTACGGATCTTATCGAACAGAATATCCGGCAAAAAGGCGACCGGCTTGAGGTCTATTTTATCCACGAAAACACCTCCAAGGCGCGGGCGCTTAACCTGACCGTCCGGTCGGAGCTGGAAGATGTCTCAGCAGCAAGCGCCACGGACCGCGAAGCCGCCGAAACGGAATTCTCCTTATCACTCAGCCGCGAGAAAGCGCAGATACGTCAGCGGGTTCTTCAACAACTGGTAGTCCAGAACTCCGGCTCGTCGAATCAGGAAACCGATATCTGGGCGAGTCTGCCGGTAATCGCCAAGGCTAACGAAACCGGAGCTACCGTAAAAGTTTATTACCTGAGCGATATGATCGAAAGCGTTAAAGGCGCAGGTCGTCGGGATTTTCAGGTAAAACCGCCTAAGGACAACGCACAAGCCGACGAATGGGCTAAAGCCGATGCCGAGCAATTGAAGCGATACACCCTTGGCAGCCCTGACATTACCATGATCCTGCCTTTCGAGCCGAGCGCATCTGTCAAAGAAAACAACCCCGCCGTGACCCAGTACTGGCAGACATTGTTCTCGGAATTGGGCGTTGGAACAGTAAACGAGGAGTGATCTTACGTGGCTGGAACTTCCGCTGGAATCTCAAACTCATAGCCTTTGTCGAAACCCGAAAAGTCTTTGCGGAGACAGTACGAGGTTAGGTGCAGGCCGTTGTCTTCGCGTCGAACGGACAGGTAGTGAAAAAGGGGCTTGTAAGGCGTTGCCAGATCGGGTAGTCGGCTCGGCGACATGTTCAATGGCTGACGCAGGCCACCACCACCGCCAATAACCAGAAACTCCTTGCCTTCGAACTGGTAACGCTCGAACGCGTGCGAATGACCGGTGATAAACAGCCGCGCTTTCTGCGACTGAATATAACCCGGCACAAACCGCTGTTGAACCAGCTTCGACGAACCGACCAGCTTGCTGTTTGAATAAGGTGCGTGGTGACAGGTAACGATGACGACTTTTATGGCTGGGTCGGCATCCAGTTCCTGTAGCGTTTGTTCATACCACGTTTGTTGCTTTATCAGATCGGATACCGAGAGCGTACTAAAATTTGAATTCAGCATGACCACGGCGATGCTGTCCGTTGTTTTCACGTAGCCAGTCGGGATATGCTCAGGAAAACGCATCTGGAAATTTCGGGCACCTTTCCGGGGTCGGCCCATCACATCGTGGTTACCCATGATTGCGTACACAGCCGTACCAACTTCCGTGCATTTTGCCAGAAACTGATCAATAATCCGCCATTTGTTGTTTCTGTAACCCAGCGATACAATATCCCCGAGCCAGTACAACACAGCAGGTTTCAGCCGTATAATTTCAGCAAAGATGGTCGTCGTCGCTTTGGTGTTCTGGTGCGTCCGCAATACCAGCCGCTCTACCCACATGGGTGCCTGCGTATCACTTAAAAACAGAATTTCTTTTTTCGGATCGTCTTGATTCATAACGTGCATCAGGATTCAGGATACTATTTCAGCATCACGGAGAATAAATCAACTAACCTACCAGGAATGGGCGCGCCAGACGAGTTGCAGCTCCGCTGTGAACGCAGCGTTTTTAACCGCTACCGCGTCGAACCACTTTAGTTCGCCCGCTACTCTAAAACGTCGGCCAATTGGATACGTGTATGACGTAGCAGCCATCCAGCCGGTACTGATCGTGTTCGATTCTACCGTTCCGGCGTAATCGAGTCGCGAGTGATTCACGTAAACACCCGTTCCCACCGTCACTGCCATACGACGCACCAGATTGCGCTCGATACCTTTGATCCACGCCAGCGGCATCGAAAAAACCAGCAACACAGGCACTGCTGATACGTAAACACGCGCTCGTTCGCCATCGACCCGGCCCCGGTAGCTGTACATGCTTGTCCAACCCGTTTCCAAACCTACCCGCAATCGATGATCGGGATACCACATGACCCGTAGGGAAGCCGGAACCCCAAATCGGCTGATACGGGCTTGTTCCAGCCCCACTGGCATACCCAGGTGCGTTGCGTAATAAGAAAGACCTCCACCAGCCGTTACGACAAGCGCGTAATCCCAGCGTCGGGTTCGGATCGAGTCGGCCAAACGGGGTCGAAACCGCGTTGAGTCTGATGATAAGCGCCAGGAGCGCCGGGTCCGCGTTGAATCCGTCGACCGACGTTGTCCTTGCGCCCGAGCGCCATCGGTCAGCAACAGCAGACAAGCGACCCATCCTACTATGTGTAAACGAATGTTCATGCCCTTACTGATCTATGTAGTGATAATAAGCTACCACCGTCGGGTAGTTTGAGAGGATACCGTCGAACGTATTTTCAGCGATGAACTCCCGAATAAACTCCGGTTCGTCGAGTGTCCATACGAACACCGTCCGCCCTTCTGCCTGCATTGCTTTTACTTCGTCGGTCTGCGGTCCTAGTGTCCAACGGGGCGCCCAGATTCGAGCGTCCAGACTACGCGTAATGGACGTGTCCAATTCACAGAGAATCGGTGTGTTATCCTTATTGCTCAGTGCCTGATACGACGCGACGGCATCTGTACTGGGTAGACCAATAATGATCCGCAGATTCCGCCGAGCCAGGGTGGCCTTTTGCTGGAATTTCTGCTGAATGGCCTGGACTTTGTCCATTGGGCCGATGTATTTCGTGTCAAGCCAGACAAAGTTCAGCGCGGTGTTATTCACCACCGTTTCCATAGCTTCTTCCAGCGTCGGAATTTTCTCGCCGTTAATTAGCCGGACTAGTGAAGTCAATTGCTGATAGGTATAGTTTTCGATGGGACCTGCCAGCCCGTTTTTTTGGATTAGCCGGAGGTTGAGCGTGTTGTCATGGTAAAGAATGGGTACACCATCTTTCGTGTAACGAACATCGATTTCGATACCCGTAGCGCCCAAACGCGATGCCAGCTTGATAATCTCCACCGAATTTTCGGAAGCGGGCAGCAGGTCGGAGGTACGTCCACCGCTCCGATGCGCCATAATCGAAAAGGGTCTTGGATTGATTGGTCTACGATACTTAAAGCGTATCGTTTGAGTTGGCTCTCCTGTCTTACCACCGTAGGCACCATTTACGACCAGTGTATCGCCTTCAAGCAGGTTACCCGTAAACGGCTTCAACTGACCGTTGTGCTGAGTTTGAACAGCTAATCGGGCCAACCCAGTCTCTGTATTGGTCAATTTCCGCCAGTACCCCGACATGGCCAGGCTATCGGCCTTTGGATCGATTTCCAGGTTGAAATAGCCCGCGTCCACGCCTGTGAAAATAGATAAATAGTGCGTTGTATCGCTACCTTCATGGGTGTACGTCCACTTCAACACAACCTGATCACCGAATTGACCGGCTCCTTCCGTAACACTGTAAACGCCTTCCATCGCCTGTCTGACCGCTGGCGTAAACCGCCCCTGTCCCGGCTGGTTAGCAAAATTGTAGGGTACGGGCGCTTCGTAGTCTTTCCGGCATCCGAACAGGAGCAACGGCAACAGGCCCGCTAGTATATAAATAAACCGTCTCACAGGATAAAGCCGAAAATAAGTTGTGGGTATAGTAGGTTCCGGTCAAACGTGTCGTAAAGTGACCAGAGTTGCCAGTTGAAATTGGAGTATGCCGCCCGAAAGCCAACCGACACATGCTGGTTGTTGTAAAAAGGCTGTTCGAGCATCACCGTGAAGGCAACGCCGTTGATCTGCCGTCGATCATAAACAACGGCCAGCGTGCCGACTTTTGATCGGTAATACAGATCCATGATGGCTTCTGACCGGAGTGTAACCTCCAGATCGCGCGTCAGGCGGTAACCCACCGATAAGCTGGGCAGACTCTGTGCGCCATAAGCCTGACTGTTAAAAACGTCTTTGATTTTTAACGCTCCGAACCAACCGCTCAGGTCGTAACCGACGGACATGTGCAGGCGATCCGTCAATGGCGTGGCCCAGCGTAACCCTACGCTAACGTTGCTTTGCACAATCTGCGTTTGTATCCGGGTAGTCAGGTACAGATGCTTGGTCAACCCGCGCTGAACATTGAAGTCGATGGCAGGAACGCTTACCCGTACCTCTTCCGTCAGCTCGGGTGGCGTTGTCGTAAAAACAGCACCGATGGATTTACGCCATTTGCCGGGAGTAGGAGCCTGAGGAAAATAAATTTCTGGCTGATCAGGCCATTCTGTGGCCGGTACTTGTGCAAAAGCAGCCGTTGCTGGTAAAACCAACAGCATTCCAAGCCAGCAGTATCTAGTAAATATAGTTCGAATGGGACCCACTTAGTTACGTGATAAAATGAACGCACTAACGGCTTTAAACTACGCAGGTCGCTATTATGTTATTGATCCGCGAGTGAGTCGGCTAGCTGATAAGACCGCTACCCGCTCAGGTTCAACGAAAAGGAGGTGTCGGTTTCTCAAAACCGACACCTCCCGAGTGACCCCATCGACACGAAACGAGCTATGGCTTTACGTTTTGATAAGCGCGCAGAGGCTGCTGATTGATACCAATCAGAACGGTATTGGCAATCGGTAAAACAGCCCGTACATCACCCGTTAGCTGGAAGCCGGATTGTTGCTGCGATACCGCGTCAAAGCTGCCCTTACCATTCCCTTTCAGCAACAAGCCCGCGTTTGCATCGGATCGACCAAACCGGAGTCGAGCCTGTGTCGTGTTTCCGCAGAGCAGCAAATCTTTCTGGCCGTCGTGGTTATAGTCAAGAGCGGTCAATGTGAAGATAGGTGACGTCTGTACGTCTAATGGTAACGGTTTCTCAGCAAGTTTACCGGACGGGGTACTGGCGAAATAAGCCGTCTTGAAATAAGTAGCTGTCAATTTCTTTGCATCCTTCAGTTCCTCTGGCTTAAATACATCGGTCAGCGTAGCATTCGAGTAGCTGTCGTAATTAACAAAGCGGTGACGCAGCATTCCCACCTGCTCAAGTAGCTCGTCGCGGGTCGCGTGAGGGTAGCTTTTCCCCTGTACGTACAAACAAAGAATAGGGTCGATTTTTCCGTTGTTATCGAAATCTTTGTAGTACAATTCGGCAGGCTCCTGCTCACTGGCCCGGCACTGGGTATTCAACCCCTGATTACCGACAACCAGATCAGGCCGTCCATCGCCGTTAAAATCGTCTATCAGCAGCTTGTTCCACCAACCCCGGTATTCCTTGCCCAGATACGCTTCTGTCTGATCGTTTAGTTGGTTGTTGTTCCAGCTGAGTACGGTTATGGGCATCCACTCCCCTACCACGACTAACTCGGGTTTGCGGTCAGCATTGAGGTCGGTCCAGGCGGCATCGGTTACCATCCCAATTTGCTCAAGCATCGGCGCAAGCTGAGCGGTCTTATCGCTAAAATGCGGTGTTTTTCCCTGTCCGTCGTTTATCAGCAGATAACTCCGGGGCGACTCCGGATAACGTCCCGGCACAACCCTTCCTCCAACGAATAGATCAGGCTTTCCATCGCCGTTCACATCGGTCACGCGTACGCAGCCCGCGCTGGTTTTCAAGGAAGGCAACGCATTCGTGCTTTTCGTAAAATTTCCCTTGCCATCGTTTAGATAGAGTCGATCCTGTAGCCGTACATCGTCTGTAGTGAAATCGCCGTAATAACCGCTGCACACGTATAGATCCGTAAAACCATCGGTGTTGGCGTCGAAGAAAACAGCATCAGCATCGTTATAGGCTTTGTCGGCCTCGAATGCTGGTTCAGGCAGGCGGCTGAACTGGCCATTTGCCTGTTGAACAAACAAAGTACCCGCCTGCCCACTGCTCCCCCCGGTGTAGACATCCTCACGTCCGTCACCATTTACATCGGCCTTGACCAGACAAGGGCCGTTGAATGACTGTGCATTGACCAATAACGTCTGTCGCTTAAAATCATTCGTTGTATTGGCCGGATCTGTGAAGGCCAACGGCGCTTTTACTTCCTTGAAAATAGCGGGCGTAGCTTGTAGACCTTTATATAGCATACGTGCGTCTTTTTCCTGAACCGTCAGCTGCTGATCGGCTTTTACGTTAGTAAGTAGCTGTTGTTTCCCCGTTGCCCAGACCACCCGGAGCGAATCAATATTCGCATCTGTACCTAGTCCGAAGTGCAGGCGGGGCGATACGCTCGACTGGTAGCCACGCGTGGGCATCTGCTCAACGTATTGCTGTTTGCCGTTGCGGTAAAGAGTAGCTTTAGCGCCCACACCCTGCGTATTGGCCCCAGCACCTACGAGACGCACGGACAGATAGTGATGTTTGCGTTCCTTACTGGTTTCGTTTTGAAAGATAAAGGCCGGTTGATTCGTGTTATTGACAATCAAATCAAGATCACCGTCATTGTCTAGGTCGGCGTAGGCGGCTCCGGTGCTGTTAGAGGCCTGCATGAGTCCCCAGGATGAGCTCGCGTTGTCGAACGTGACCGCCCCTGCCCTTTCTCCGCCCCGGTTGCGAAACATGTAATTCGTGACGTTCGACGAGGGTATTTTGTGCACGAGTTCCAATACGTCCTCCCGGCTAAAGTTGGCCGGACGGTTGTGCATGTAATCGGTCATGAACTTCAAAAAGTCCTGGTTGGTGTAATCCCGGACGTAGCCGTTCGTTACGTAAATATCTTTCCAGCCGTCGTTATCATAATCGGCTAATAACGGTGACCAGCTCCAGTCGGTATTGGATACGCCCGCCAGTTGCCCGATTTCGCTAAACGTGGGTATCGTTTTGCCATTTTTTGTTTCAACACCTTCGTTAATCTGAAGCATGTTACGCATGTGCTGGTAATAGAACCCCGACTCCACGGCCAGATTAAACTTCTCGTAGTTGTCGGGAGCCATCAGCAGTTTCTGCCGTCGGTTGTCTTCGGGAAGCATATCGAGCGTCATAATGTCGGGTCGCGCATCGTTGTTGACATCAGCCACGTCGTTCCCCATCGAAAAGTGAGACGTATGCCGAACACTATTTTTCAGTTGATTGGTAAACGTCCCATCGTGATTGTTTAGATACAGATAATCGGGAATGGTATAATCGTTGGAAATGTACAAATCAGGCCAGCCGTCGGCGTTCAGGTCGGACACGCCTAACCCCAAGCCATAGCTCAATACCGAGCTGCTCAAACCGGATCGTTCGGTAACGTCCTCGAAGCGCTTGCCTACATTGCGGAGAAGCCGTACGCCAATTTCCGGATTGCTTTGTTTCAATAAAGCCGCCGTTGGCCCCGGATCGAGCACGGGCAACAGACGTGGATTATGGTTCAGCAGAAAAAGGTCGAGATCGCCGTCGCGGTCATAATCGAAAAAAGTACCTTGCGTTGTCTGACCGGGTTTATCGAGTCCCCACTGTACCGTTTGGTCGGTGAAATGCGGTATACCCTGCGCGTCGGAGCCATCGTTGATAAACAATTGCGGAACTCGCTTGAATGGTGGCAGACTGCCCGAATAGCAAACAAGAAGATCAAGTCGGCTATCGCCGTTCACATCAGCCATCGAGACACCCGTTCGCCAGGGGCCTTCCCGACCTGCTACGCCCGCCGATGCCGTTACGTCCGTAAACTTCATGCTTCCTTTGTTCAGGTAAAGCTGATTAGGAACCATGTTGCCACTAAAATAGATATCGTCTAATCCATCGCCGTTCAGATCACCGACGGCTACACCACCACCGTTGTAGAAATACTCATACATCAGCACGTTCGTATTCAGCCCTTCGGTCAGGTTGTTAGCGAACGTAATGCCAGTCTGGTCAGGAGAAAGTGAAGTAAAAAGCGGACGACCAGCGGGTTCGGTAGTTTTTTCGGTCGATGTTTTATCCGAACAACCCGTTAGGCAAAGAATACTGGCAAAAAAAAGAGAATAAACTTTAGTTGTCACGTAAGGCAGACTTTTTTTGAGTATAAATCCCATAAAAATAAACGAAAAATGCCAGTACACAAGGTACCGGCATTTTTGTCATTAACTTATTTTACGCTCCTTAATAACCAGGGTTCTGAATCAACTTGCTGTTCCGGTTGACCTCATCCCGGCTAATAGGCAGGAAGTACAATTTATCGTTCCACTTCCGGTTCTCTTTACCGACACCCAGGTCCTGTACGCTGTACGAATACGTATAGTTGTCTTTACTGTATTTGTACGTCGAAACCGTCTTGCCCGACTTGAGTTTACCCGTGACTACTATGATCTTGGCCTGACTACCCAACGCGGTTGGAGCAATCATCCAGCGACGAACGTCATAGAAACGCTGATCTTCAAAGAGCATTTCCACATTGCGTTCGTTCTGGTAGCGGGTCATCAGGGCGGAACCCGTTTCGGTCATCGCTGGCATACCCGCCCGGAACCGAACGGCATTGATCCATTTCTTGGCTTCCGCGTCCTGACCGAGTGCCATACAGGCTTCGGCGTAGTTCAGCACGACTTCGGTATAGCGGATCTGAATCGATGGAACTTCCTGACGAATGCTCATGTCCACCAGCGTTGGATCGGGGTCCATGAACCGACGAATACCGTAACCTGTCCAGGTACCGTTCCAGTTTTCGATGGTACTGTTCCGTGTGTCCAGTCCGGCAAACGGCGTTACCGTTCCACCGCCCGTTCCGGTTTCGTAGAAGCCCATCTGAATCTGACCAGCCGGATCGATACCAGCGCCATCGGGCGTACGAGGTTTCCACTGCGCACCGTCGTACAGAATCGACTGGTAGAAACGAGGATCGCGGTTTTCGTACGGAGCAGCCGCGTGCGTTGGGTTCTTCCAATCGAACTTTGTACCGTCCATCATTTCATAGCTATCAACGAGCTGCTGCGTTGGCTGGCTGGATGTCCAACCGTGGTAACCGTTAGGCATGTTGTTACGCGGGTACCAGGAACCCCAATCGTCGAACGAAGGGCGGATGTAATATTTCAGGAAAATACCATCTGCTTCGCCCCCATTGCGGGAGATCGATAAATTGAGGTAGTTCTGCTGGCCTTCGGCTGCCGTAACAGGGGCCGACAGGTTCAGCTTGTAGCCGTACATATTCAGATCCATCACCGCTTTCGCAGCCTCCTGCGCTTTCTTCCAGCGGGCCGTCCGGTCACCACTAACGTAACCGAGCAGCTCAGGATTAGAAGCACTGGCGATCACGCTCGATTTCGCTTTAGCCGTTGGGATGTCGTGCAGATCACTGGCTGCGTAAAGCAGTACGCGGGCTTTCAGCGCCATAGCCGCACCCATCGTAGCCCGACCAGCTGCCATTGTTCTGCCTTTCAGCAAAATACTCGCTGAATCCAAGTCACTAACAATAGCGTTGACGCATTCTTCATACGTATTCCGAGGAATGTTGAAATCCGCTTCGCTCAACGTGTATGCCGTTTTAAGAATCGGAATACCGCCGTAATAACGGAGCAGCTGGTTGTGATAATAGCCGCGCAGAAAGTACATCTCGCCTTTCATCCGATTGGCAACACCGTTCGAGTTATCAAACTTAGGATTAGCCAGATTAGCCAGAGCAATGTTAGCGGCCCGGATACGCTGGTACATCGCGTTCCATTCCATCGTGTTTTTGACAGTTCCCAGGTTTGACGGACTCACGTTGGCTTCGTTTACGTCCTGCTTACCGAAACTGTACAGGGCGTTGTCAGTCTGGCAATCGAAGCTCATCTGATCCAGAATACCATCCCGCAAACCGTTATAGACATCTGTAACAAACGCTTCCGACAAAGAGGCATCTGACCAAACGGCACTACCCGATACTTTATCGACAGGCTGCGTGTTCAGGAAGTCATGGTTACAGCTGATCAGCGTCGCCCCCAGCAGCATTCCCCCAATCAGACTTTTTAGTGTATAAGTCATTTTGATTCTTATTTGAAGTTTGAGAATCGGGGTTGCCCTTGTCAGTCGTGGCAACGTTAAACCCCGATTCTCGATCATTAAACTTGTTTGTTAGAAGCTCAGAGCCAGCCCCGTGTTAATGATGCGCGACTGTGGATAGTACTGGGCATTACCGCCAGCGGATTCGGGATCGAATAATCCTTTCATCGCTGGTGCGAACGTTGCCAGGTTCAGTGCGTTCACGTAAACGCGCAGGTTGCTTAGCCCAATCCGATTGCCTACTTTGGAAGGTAGCGTATAGCCTAACTCCAGGTTTTTCAGACGGATGTAATCCGTGCTCTTGAGCCAATAGGTCGTCCCGTTCGAGAAGTACTGGTTGCTGCGGTCAACGATACGGGGATGAACCGTGCTCGGGTTGTCTACCGTCCACCGGTTGTCGTAGCTATACTGGAGGAAGTTACCAATCGTACCCGACTCCGTTTGCAGGAAGATCTGTCCACCCGTTGCCGCCTGGAACAGAATCGTCAGGTCAAAGTTTTTCCAGCGCACGTTTCCGTTAAGACCACCCTGGAAGCGAGGCAGGTTGTTGCGATCAGCGCGTACCCGGTCGTTAGCATCAATTTTACCGTTTCCATCGATATCCTTCAGACGCATATCGCCAGGACGCAACGTGCTCGCTCCTACGCCACTGTAATCGATTTTGTTCGCGTCGATATCAGCCTGCGTCGAGAAAATACCGTCGTACTGATACATCAGCGATCCATTTTGCTGGTTTGGATCATTGACATCCGTTGGGATAGGCTTACCGGTTGACCGTTGCCACTCAGGTGCTCCGGGTGTTTCGTCCCAGAACGTGATGGTGTTCTTGGCATACCCACCGTTCACGCTTACACTATATTTGAAATCACCAGCCTGACCATTGTAGCCGACATTAAACTCATAACCAGTGTTGGATACTTTACCGATGTTGGTAGCGGGTAACGTAGCGCCCGTAGTCTGAGGAATTGATGCGCTCTTCCGCCACAGAATATTTGACCGCTTGTTCTGGAATACGTCGAATTCGAAGAAGATCTTACCGTTCAGCAGCGATCCTTCCAGACCTATGTTAGCGTTGTTTGCTACTTCCCACGTCAGTGCCGTGTTCGGTACGCCATTTTCGTAAAGCGTTTGCGCGACTTGGTTACCAACTACGTAACCCCAGTTGGCATTGACGGCATCACCGTAAGCATAGGTCGGCAGGTAATCGTACTCCCGCAGAACCGATGGATTTCCGAAGTATACCTGGTCGTTACCCAACTGGCCCCATGATGCACGCAGTTTGAGGTTGCTAACCACGGGTAGCGCTTTCTTGAAGAAACTTTCTTCGGAAATACGCCAGCCCGCCGATACACCGGGGAAGAAGCCCCACCGGCTAGACTCAGGGAACATATACGACGCATCGTAACGTCCAAGGAATTCAAACAGGTACCGTTCCTTGTAGTTGTACGCTGCCCGGCCAAAGTAGCTCATGCGTGCACGCTGCCACAGTGGGGTTTGCGAAGGACTGTTTCCAGAGTTTTTCTCGGCGCTACCACCCGCAAATAGCTGATCGATAGCCGTCGAAGCAAAGTATTTCCGGAAGGCGAAGAAGCCGTTTGAGTTCGACTGCTCTTTCGTGATACCGGCCAGCAAGGTGATGGCGTGGTCAGCCGCGAAGGTACGGTCGTACGTCAGGATACCCGACAGCAGCGAGTTGAACTGGTCGTTCGTATACTGGTTAAGCTCAGCCTGAGCCGGACCTTTTTGTACACGTTGCAAAATCGGCTGTTTGTTCGCGTCGTAGGACGTATAATCCCAGCTATACACGTACCAGGGGGTCTGCCACCGCTTACCCTGCTGAATGTACTTATCCAGCGCGACGCTACCACTAAATTTCAAACCGGCGATCCAAGGGTTGGTGATGTTTACCGTAGCGTTGCTTTGTAGGTAGTAGCGCGTGTCTTTATCGTAGCCCGTCGCGCTCGTCGTTACCAGTACAGGCTGCTGACCGTTTTCGATGTCGGGAGCAGGCAAGCCGTTAGGCCAGAAGGCAGGCCGGTTAGGATAGCCCCGCATCAGCATCCGGAAGATATCACCCGCCCCTACTGTTGGAAAAGCACGGTTTTCCTGACGACCAACAACGCCCGTTACCAGATTGATATACTTACTAATCTTGGCATCCAGGTTCAAGCGAAAATCATACTGCTTGTAGCCCGTTGCCGAGTTTTTATAGTAAGCATCCTGATTCTGATAGTTGGCCGAAACCAGGTATTTGATGTTTTCACCGCCACCGTTGAGCTGCAAGGTGTGGCGCGACTGAGGAGACCAGGTTTTTAGGGCGTCCTTGAACCAATCCGTGTTGGGGTACTTCCAGGGATCAGAACCATCCTGAAACTTCTTGATTTCATCAGGCGTAAAAGCCGCTTTCGCTACTGCACCGTTGTCAGGACGCGTGTAGGTTCCTGTTGTGTTGAAGGCATCAAGCGCTGGCTTCCAGTACTGCGAGGGCAGGTTATAAGCGTTGATTTCATTGTTCAACTGTGCATACTCAGCCGCCGACGCCATTTTAGGAATTACGGTAGGCTGCGCGAATCCCTGGTTGAAGGTATACGATAGTTCAGGCTTACCCGTTTTTCCACGCTTGGTTGTTACCAGAATAACGCCGTTAGCCGCCCGCGAACCATAAATAGCCGCCGATGCGTCTTTTAGGACTGAAATACTCTCGATGTCGGCTGGATTCAGTCGATCAATCCCCCCCGCCCGGGCTGGTACACCGTCGATAACGATCAGCGCGTCGTTGTTTCCCAGCGTGTTCGAACCACGGATTCGGATAGCCGATCCATCGTACCCCGGTTCACCACTGCGGTTAGTGGCAATAACGCCCGGCATCCGACCGGCAATGGAGTTGGTTAGGTTTACCGCTGGTGACTTTACCAGGTCATTCCCTTTCACCGTTGCCACCGAACCGGTTACGGTTTCTTTCTTCTGCTCACCATACCCAACGACGACAACTTCACTCAACATTTTGTCGTCCGAAGCCAGCGTGATGTTGATCGATGACCGACCATTTATAGGTATTTCCTGTGAGCTATACCCGATATACGAGAAAACCAGCGTTGAATTCGCGTTAGGAGCGTTCAACGTGTAATCCCCCTCCGTACCCGTAACGGTACCTGTGGTTGTACCTTTTACGAGAATGCTTACGCCTGGCAATGCTAATCCTTGACTATCAACTACTTTACCAGACACCTTTGTTTGCGCAAATGCACTAACCGAGCTTAAAAGGCAAAAAAAGAGCAGGAAACCAACAGTGCTCCCACGAGCCTGCCCTGCCTCTTTTCCACAAGATTGCCTCTCAAAATAAAGAGATACCTTGTTGGTAAACCATCGTTTCATAAAATTATCCTGTTTTTGTTCAACAGGATAAAGCAAAAAGTACTACCTGTATACTGACTATATATTGACTACTATACAGTTTTTTTTACCTTATTTTATCTTTAATATAATATTTCCCTCAGATAAAAGGTAAAAAAGAATCAGTCTTCAAAAATTCGTTAAGTGTTTTTACTCAGCTTGTTACCTATCGAGGTCTGCAACTAAGTAGAGCCAGCTTTGTTTTAGAAAGCCTTTAAAGTCAAATCTAGGCAGTATAGACCCCATAAAATTTTTGTTGGCCACGGTTAGCGTAAAATCTACACTAATCGTGATCGAATGGTCCTTCCCTGACCCAGACAAACAATCTACTTATTCTATTGGTTAAGCACCAAAATTCAGTAAACAACTTAACGAACTCAATATCATGGTACATCCTAATCAATCACCACGCTGGTGGCTATTGCTGGCCAGGGGGGTACTTTACCTAGCGATTGGCGTATTCCTTCTTGTTTCTGCCAATGGCTATTCCGAACAGCTAGGCCACATAGTTGGCGCGCTGGTTGTTCTGGCGGGTATTTCCCAATTGGTTTTTTCGCTTACCAA
Source organism: Spirosoma oryzicola (assembly GCF_021233055.1). Classification (NCBI taxonomy): domain Bacteria; kingdom Pseudomonadati; phylum Bacteroidota; class Cytophagia; order Cytophagales; family Cytophagaceae; genus Spirosoma; species Spirosoma oryzicola. The sequence goes on from NZ_CP089538.1 coordinate 5,365,282, forward strand.
CCACGCTCCAGAGAGTACTAATTTGTGGGGCATTTTGCACGGCGTCGCTGATTTAGGATTTGGTGTCGCTATCTACATCAATTCCAATGAAGCGATAAGAGGCTTTGTTGATATGCTTGGTTTTTGGGGAATGATGTACGCTTTTTTGCAGGCAGTGCAAGCCATGTACGCAGCCATAGCAGCGCGGGGTGCATCGGGGGTACACCTGTCTACTATGATTGTTCACTTCGTTAATGTATTGGTAGCCGGTGGATTGTGTTACGTACTGCTGTTTTCACAAGCTAGTTCCAATGGTTCGCTCGGGCTTGCCGGTCTGTTCCCGGCTGTGCTTGGCGCGCTGATTATTGTACTGACGCAACAGATGAAAACACAGGCAGACAACAGTCAGCATAGTCACCGGATGAGCTAGGCTAAACAAGTTAAAACAAACCGGCCGGAGGACATGTCCTCCGGCCGGTTTGTTTTAACTGCCTGCAACCTGTTCTTCCTGCTGCTGTTGCCGAACTTGCTGACCAATAGGAATGTACTCTACCTCGCAAGGGTAACCAAACAAGCAATTGTCCTTAATCTGCTTGGCGACGCGTTCTGGTACCATTTGCTCCCATCCATCCTCGCCAGTCTGTATCATTTCTAATACCTGATCGGTCGAGATATGCAGGTTCTGCTCGTTATAATCGCGGATGTCCTCGATTTTGTCGTTGCGGAACAAATAGTGGAACAGCGGCTCTAGCGTTGGCGGCAACTGAAACTCATTGCAAGTATATATTTTGCCATCCCGCAGGGTTGGATAAACAAACAGCTTGACCTTCCGGCTGAATAGCGTAGCGAAAGACTCCAGAATCCCCCCCGGCAGAAACTCGTAGTGTCCTTCTTCAAAAATGTATTCCAGATTCGGGATACCAACGATAAGACCAATTTTTAACCGCGTGAGACGAGCTAAATAGGCGACTAGTTTGTAATATTCTAAATAATTGGAGATCATTACCGTCTGACCCATCGAACACAGAATATCTACCCGGTCCAGAAAGTCTTTTTCGTCGATACCCTGCTCGTTAGCTTTCAGATTGTGAAGCGTCAGCTCCGCCATCGATACCACACGATTTTCGTCAACATCGGACTCAGCTTTGAACTGCTTCAACCCATTCTCAATCATGTCCATCTGAACGTTTGTAACGGGTCGCAAACGTCCTCGCATCACCAGAATATGCTTTTTGTAAAGCGCTTCCGAGGGCTGCAATACCTGTCCATCAGGGCCAAACAGCGCAGCGTCCGTAAATCCGTTTTTTACCAGATGCAAGGTCATAAGCCGATTGTCAACATCCGCAAAATCGGGACCGCTAAACCGGATCATATCGATTTGAATGCGCTCAGGAGCGAGATCATCCATGAGCGACAGGACAAGCGTCTCGGGCGACTTAGCGTAATAGTAACACCCGTAGATCAGGTTGACCCCGATTACACCCAATGCCTGCTGTTGCAGGATGTTTTCGTTATCCAGCATTCTGACGTGAATGATCACATCGTTGTAGCCCCCCTGGGGCGTTAGCTGAAACCGGCAGCCAATCCAACCGTGCGCATCGTTTGTTTTCTGGTAGTTCAGGGCAACTACCGTGTTGGCAAACGCAAAAAACGTGGTATCGGCACCACGTTTTTCAGCTAATCGTTTTTCTAAAAGGCTGAATTCTTTACTAAGCATTTTGACCAGCCGTGATTCAACAACATAGCGGCCGCTTTCTTCGACGCCATATATTGAGTCACTGAAGGTCATATCGTAAGCCGACATTGTTTTGGCAATTGTCCCCGACGAACCACCAGCCTTAAAAAACATGGCCGCCGTCTCCTGACCTGCCCCAATCTCCGCAAAAGACCCGTAAATACGGCGGTCCAGGTTGATTCGTAATGCTTTTTGTTTTGTGCCTATATTTTTTTCGTACATGGTGTTAGCGACTGACTTGCTGATGCTAAAATTACAGATACAAAAGAACAAAAGCCATGCCTCTCATAAGGTCAAACATCGATTATGAAATTGTTGTTCTCTCGCTTGGATTTATTTGCTTTACCAACGTTTAGCCTGACAAGCAAAAAGGCAACCCTATGAATTGCCTTTTTGCACTGATCCCAGAAATCTTTTTATTTTACTGACTCGACCTTTCTTTCCAAGAACATATTGCCTCCTCCTGCTTTCTGGTCAATCGATGAAGCAACGACAGGTAACGTTTCTGCCGCTGAAACGCCACGACGGGCGGACAGACGAGTTCCGGTAATCTGATTGATCGCTTCGCCTAACAGTGCTTCGTTTATATCACCAAGCGCCTTCATCCCGAACGACGGCTCTTTAACCTCAACGGCGGGTGTAAAACCAGTGGCATAATCCGAGAATCCCTGCGCGTTGGCCGATTTAAATGTAAGCGGCTGCATACCCCATTTTATTTTACCACTGTTGTCGGAAATGGTAATGGAACCCACATTCTTACCCGTGGTCTTCGTTCCGATAGTCGTTACGGTCATGAAAGGACGAAGCCCGTTGACGATTAACTCACTCGCTGATGCCGTCCGGTCGGTGGTCAGAACGAACAACCGGCTCAGGTTAGCACCCATATTAGCCGCCTTGTTGGTAAAGTTCTGCGTATTCCAGCCCGAACCGTATTTCTTGTTATAGTCGGCCGTGACGGTGCTATTCCACTGCTGCGCATAAAATACCTTCGACGCGTCAATATTTCTGCCGATCAGACTGGCCAGATTCGTTGACGAACTTACGTAGCCACCGGGATTGTAACGCAGGTCCAGAACAAGTTCGTTAACGCCTTTTTGCTTGAACGTACTAAATACGTTATCGAGCTTGTTGTCGTAAGTTTTGTCAGCCGTCCCGTTTTTGAAAATACCCGGAATGAACTGGTTATACACGATGTAGCCAATCGTTTTGCCGCCAATCGTGTAGGTTGTATCAAGCAGCACGGGATCTTCCTGAAAAACAACGGGTGATACCTGTTTGGTCTGATTAGTTTCTGTAAGCGTACCGTTCACTACGGAGGCCATACTCAACGTCAGCGGGTCGGATGCCAATAAACTGCTGTACGTATCAATCATTAACGACTGTCCGTTCACCTTCGTGAAAACATCTCCGCGCTTGATGCCTGCCGCAGCCGCCGGCGATCCCGGCAACACGTACAATACCGATCCAACAATACTGGTTTTCGCCTGATCTTTATAATAGAGCTTATACTCCATACCCGTTGTTTTCGACTGCCCACCGAGCGACGCTTTTAGTTCGTCAGCGCTTTCCCGAATCCAGGAAAAGCGATCCCGGTTTACGTTGGCGGTATTGTTCCAATCGTAGAGAAGCGAGTTGAAAAACTTATCGGGCGCCAGGGTTGTGTCGGGACTAGGCAGTATCTTATCATTCCAGAGGTAATAGTACCTCATGTTCGCCAAAATCCAGTTGTTTACGGAACCGTTATTGGTCGTCGTAGTTGTGGTATTAGCCAGCAAACCAGCGGTATTCGTGGCTGGATTGACATCCGTATCTTTTTTGCAGGAAGTAAGCAAAAGGGCACTCGAAAACGCCAGTAGTAAAGCTGGAAGCAGCAAAAAATTTCGTGTCATAGGATTTGTTAAAGCCAAGCCGAATTGCTTTACACTAAAAACGTTAACAGCCTGAAAAAGATTTATCAAAAGGTAGTTAAATTGATCTTTTGCAGCAAAAAATACAGTTAAACGTTTCAGCCACATGTCGGGGGCACGTACTCAACAAAACGCATCTTCGATGTGCTTGATTTGTAGCTGGGCATTGGTCATCGTTACCGCAACAATGTCGAAACGAACATCATATAGCCAATCATGTTTGAAGATGTACTGCTCAGCGGCTTTCATGACCAGTTGGGCCTTGGTGTAGGAAACAAACGTTTCGGGATTGCCGTAGCTTAGATTTGTGCGCGTTTTCACTTCTACGAAGATCAGCAGCTTTCCTTTTTTGGCGATCAGGTCAATTTCGGCGTGCTGGTGACGGTAGTTGCGGGCTACAATTTCATAGCCGTTGGTTTGCAGATAGCGCACCGCTTCGGCTTCGCCCTGCTTGCCCGTTTCGTTGTGTTGAGCCATATACAGTGTGGATTACAAGTTACGAATCGAACGAAATAAGCCATTTTTCTTGTTATTTAAAGAACGGAGATTCCGTTTTTCGGTAAAGCAATGAATAGTCGCATCAATAAGCAAGTTGAGGTTCGGGAATTAGGATTAGTTGATTATCAGACCGCCTGGGATGAGCAGGAACGCCTGTTTGCTACCATCGTCAATCAGAAACTGCTCAACCGATCGCTACCAGTAGACGAGCAGCAACGAACCCCCAACTATCTGTTGTTTTGCGAACACCCTCATGTGTATACGCTCGGCACCAGCGGGCACGAAGACAATCTGCTGGTCGATGAAAAGCGGCTGACCGAAGAACTGGGCGCGACATTCTTTAAGATCCGACGTGGGGGTGACATTACCTACCACGGTCCTGGTCAGTTGGTGGGTTACCCGATCCTGGACCTGGACAATTTCTTCACTGATATTCACCGGTACATGCGTCTGCTGGAAGAATCGATTATTCTGACGCTGGCCGATTACGGATTAAGCGCCGGTCGAATCGACGGACTGACGGGGGTATGGCTCGATTTTGACGGCGGAGCCAATCCCCGCAAGATCTGTGCAATGGGCGTTAAGGCGAGCCGTTGGGTAACGATGCACGGCTTTGCGTTGAATGTCAATACCGATCTACGTTATTTTGGTCATATTGTGCCCTGTGGCATCAGCGATAAAGCCGTTACCTCGCTGGCCACAGAGCTGGGGTACGCGGTACCGCTGGAAGATGTTTCCAGGCGTGTCCGGCAGCACATGGCCAGCTTGTTTGAAATGAATTTGGTCGAGACTAATGATGCAATAACCAAGGTCGTGTCTACCCAATAGACGTTGCAACCATTCGTTAATCATCGGCTGTGTAGCATTTTATTTATGAAAAAAGACATTAATTTTTTGCCCGTTGAGGGCGTACAGATAGTAATAGCCCGGAAAGAAAATGAACTAGGTCAGTATGACTGGCAGGTGTTTCTGATCAATCAAAACGACGTAGCAATCAAAACCGTGTTTGTGACGTCGAAGGGGTACGGGCAGCGAAACGATGAAGAACAGAAAACCTCAACGTTGCGCCATTTCTTTACGGAAGTAAATCCGGGTTCGTATGAAGTTGTTGAGACCATCATGCCCGATGTTTTTCACCTCAACAATGAGTATTGGGTAAGCTATTTTATTGGCGATCAGATTTTCGATAAAAAGTTTATTTTCGTACCCGATAGCATTATCGAAGAAAATCTCGTTACGGTACCCGCTTTAGGACTGGAAGGGATTTTGCACGATTAAGCATCAGGGCTGATTTTCAGACGTCCGGAGCGATGCGAACGTGATAACTTGTAGTTTGAACTTGTATGCTCGTAGGTTCTAACCGCATTACCTAAACACCTTTTATGCCCCAAGCCATCTCCTGGAAACGACGACTCAAAAACTTTTTATTTATTGACCTCAAAACGGTGGCTGGCGAGCCATCATTGCTGTCAGTAGATTCCCGATTACAGCGTCAGTGGGAAGAGAAAAGCCGTCATTTCAAGAGTGAAGAAGAACTATCCGCAGCTGGCTGGTACGACCGGCGAGCCGCTTCCTACGCCGAGTTTGGCAAAATAATCTGCATTGGCGTCGGGGGTTTGTTTTTTGATGAAGAGGACAAGCCACACCTGAAAGTCAAATTGTTGAGCAGCGATGATGAGGCTACCATTCTACAGGAGTTTTTAACCATCGTCAATCGATACCCACCCGGTGAGTTGACCTTTTGCGCGCACAACGGTAAGGAGTTTGATTACCCTTTTCTAAGTCGTCGCCTGATGATCAATGGTTTGCCACTACCACCCGCCTTGCAGATTTCGGGTAAAAAACCGTGGGAAATCCTGCACAAAGATACCCTGGAACACTGGCAGTTTGGCGACAAACGGCATTTTGCTCCGCTCGATCTGCTGGCCGCTGTCTTGAATATACCGACCCGCCCACTCGAATGAATGGGTGACCGTACCAGTGAAATGTACTACCGTGAACACGACTGGCCGCGCATTGAGCAGTACGCGCGCGACTCGGTGGTCATGCTTGTTCAGGTGTATATGCGCATGGTAGGTGCCCCGCTCGTGGCCGACGAGCACATTGTCATGAGTGACTAAACAGACAATTGATTTACACGTTGTACTGATTATGTTACTCCGTAAAACACGGTAAAAAGGCCGTGATAAAAAATGAGAAACGGAAAACCGAAACAAAATAAATACACCAAAACCTCTGCGGCAAAATCGACGGCTAGCCGTCCCCGCGAACGAGGTTCAGACAAGCAGAATAAGTCCTCGGGAGGAGTGAAAGCCATTCATCAGGCCGACTCCTATCTGGACGAACTGAAAAATGATTTGATGGCCTTTTTCCAGATAAACGACGAACAGTCATTTACGCAGGAACAGGTACTAGAACATTTCGATGTATACGACCGGAAAATGAAGCTGATCGTCCACGGTCTTATGGGCGAACTGACCGACGAAGGCTCGCTGATTCGGCAGCCAGATGGTAGCTACCGAGCCGATGAAGATGCCAACCTGATTGAAGGAGTCGTCGATCACGTCAATTCCCGGTTTGCGTTTGTGGTTCCCACCTCGCCAATTGGGGGTCGGGCCGATCGCAACGATGATATTTGGGTATCGACGGAAGATCTGGCCGGGGCCGTTGATGGTGACCGCGTGCGTGTTATACGCTTCACGGATTCCCGTAACCGGAGCCGTCGGGTTGAAGGAAAAGTCGCAAATATTCTTGAGCGCGGACGTACCGAACTCGTCGGGCGCATCGATGTGTGGCCTACCTATGGCTTTGTCATACCGGATAGCAAAAAGATCTACGACGATATTTTTATCCCGCAGGAAAAGCTTGGTGCGGCTAATGATGGCGACAAGGTTATTGTCCGCTTGACCAAATACCCTGACCCCCGCAGCAGCAAACAGCAGTTTGAGGGAGAAGTTGTAACGGTGCTTGGTGCGGCTGGTGAGAATACGACGGAAATGCACGCAATTCTGGCTGAATTTGGGTTACCGATTCATTTTCCGGAAGACGTTGAGCGGGAAGCCGAAGCTATTCCTACCAAAATTCTGAAGAAAGATCTGGCTAAACGGCGCGACATGCGTGAAGTAACCACCTTCACCATCGACCCTGTAGATGCTAAAGATTTCGATGATGCCTTGTCAGTGCAGATGCTCGACAATGGTAACTACGAAATCGGTATCCATATTGCCGATGTTACGCATTACGTCCTACCCGGCTCAAGGCTGGAAGACGAAGCGTTCAAACGGGCAACTTCGGTATACCTGGTTGATCGTGTAGTACCGATGCTGCCCGAAAAGCTGTCGAACGGTTTGTGCTCACTACGCCCGAATGAAGATAAGCTTACCTTTTCGGCGGTATTTGAGATGACGCCCGACGCGAAGATCGTGAACGAGTGGTTTGGCCGGACGGCTATTCATTCCAACCGGCGGTTTTCGTACGAAGAAGCGCAGGAAATTCTGAACAACAGCAAAGGCGACTATCTGGCCGAACTACAATTGCTCAACGAGCTGGCCTATAAGCTACGTGATGAACGTTTCAAACACGGAGCTATCAACTTCGAAACGGTCGAGGTGCGGTTTAAGCTAGATGAGAACGGAGTGCCGCTATCGGTTTACCCAAAAATCCGGCAGGACACAAACAAACTCATCGAAGAGTTTATGTTGCTGGCTAACAAGCGCGTAGCGGAGTTTGTGCATTCATTGTCGAAGCGAAACAAAGGCGGAGAAGAAAACACGATGGTTTACCGGGTGCACGAAGGTCCCGACGATCAGAAGTTACAGCAATTCGCCGATTTTGCCGGACGTTTGGGCTATCGGCTTAAGTTGGATGACGACCATTTGTCTAATTCGATGAACCGATTCATGGCCAGCATCGAAGGCAAACCAGAAGCGAATATGCTTCAGCAACTGGCCGTTCGGACCATGTCCAAGGCGCGGTACAGCACGGAAGATTTAGGCCACTTTGGATTGGCATTCCGGCGGTACTCGCACTTTACGTCACCGATCCGGCGCTACCCCGATATGATGGCTCATCGGCTGTTGCAGCATTATCTGGACAAAGGCAAACCCGCTGAGCGTGACCAACTGGAAGATCAGTGTAAGCACGCGTCGGCGCGGGAGAAAATGGCCGCTGATGCAGAACGGGCGAGTATCAAATACAAACAGGTCGAGTTCATGAGTCGTATGGACCCCAACCGGACGTTCGAAGGAGTTATTTCGGGCGTTACTGAATTCGGCATTTTTGTGGAGATCACCGAGAACAGTTGCGAAGGACTCGTGCGTATGCAGGACCTAAGCGACGATTTTTACGAGTTTGACAAAGACAATTACCGCATCATCGGTCAGCGCAACAAGAAGATGTACACCTTCGGCGATCAGGTAGAGGTGCGCGTAAAAGAAACAAACCTGGCCCGTCGGAGTATGGACTTTGTCCTGACAAGCGATAAAGCCGGTTTTGCGCCGACTTCAAGTTCCGATCGCCGATCAGGCCGACGCAGCGACGAACGGCCAGCCAAGACGTCCTCACGGCGTAAAGAAAGCACTGCGGCAAAGGGTGAGAACCGGCGCGGGGGCCGAGGCCGTCGTTAATCGTTGGCTAGTACCGTCAAGGTGGTCAGCATGATATTGAAAAAGCCACTCCTGTTGGGGTGGCTTCCTGTTTTTACAGTCATCTAGCGATGCAGCGTACACTTAGTTCAACAGCGACGGCGTGCGGTCGGACAGCGTAGGCAAAATAAAGATAAACGTTGTTCCTTCATCAACGCCTGAATGAACTTCGTATCGCCCCCTGATCGCATCCATCCGCGCCTGGATGTTTCGTAGCCCCATCCCCGTCGCGTCCGCAGGGTCCATACCACAACCGTTGTCTTTCACGATCATGTTCAATTCATTGGCGAAGCAGCGGAAAATAATATCCGCTTCCGTAGCTTCGGAATGCCGGAGGATATTGCTACACAATTCGATGCAGATCGAATACAGGTTGAATTCGGTGGTTTTATCGAGCCGGGGAAGCTGTTCGTTGTCAAGCCGAAACGTAACCTGCTGGGATAAATTAAGCTTGTAAACCAACCGTATAAGCGCTTCCGACAAGCCTTGCTTCTCCAACTCGTCAGGCTGCAAGTTGTGTGACAGGTAACGCACTTCCGCGAATGCCTCCTTGGTCATACCCAGCAGGTTCCGGTAAATCTGCTGTTCTCGCTCCGGTAACTGCGTTGGGTTTAAGGCCGATAAGCTTACCTTGATGGCTGCCAGAAGACCACCCAGACTGTCGTGCAGGTCGGCAGCCATCCGCTTACGTTCGAGGGTTTGCCCGCGTAACAACGCTTCTTCAATTTCACGGTTTTTCGCCCGGAGCTGATCATTCGCTAACTTTAACTCAACCGTCCGTTCGGCCACTTTATCTTCGAGTCCTCGATTCAGCCCTTCGATCTGTTGTTTCTGACGGTTGATAAACTGGTTTTTCCGGTAATAAACCGCAACGAAAACGAGCAGCATGGCCAACCCGCAAACCAAGAACAGGCGCATCAAGGATTCCTGCTCGATGGTATGACTGAGCGACTCAATCCTGGCCCGCTGCTCAAGCCGGCTCCGTTGCGAATCAGCCCGTAGACGCTCCGTCTCAATACGCTGCCGTAGTTGGTTCATCCGGTTTTCGCCAGCGATCTGCTCCCGCTCCGCTTCGGACCGTAAGCGAGCTATCTCAGCCTGGCGACGAACATCCATAAGCTCCCGTTGCTGAAGCAGCTTGTCTTTCTCCGCTTCGTCACGCACCAAACGAATGGCGTATTCATTTTGCAGGGCCAATGTTTCCTCAACGCGCTTCTGCTTATTGAGACTATCTTTGACCATGTTGAACTCTTCAAAATGAACCAGTGCCTTCTCCGGTTGTCCATCCGCCCGGTACGCATGATAGAGAGCCTGACTTGCAATCTGCCGGATACGCAAATTTTCCTGCCGACGGGCAACGGCCATGGCGCGCTCTCCGTAAGATATGGCTAGCGCTACATTCTTTATTTGTGCGTAACACTCTGCCAGACGCGCCCAAACGGACGCTTCACCAACCGGATTATTTAATTGCTTCCAACCGATCAACGACTCCTCGTAATAGGAGATGGCCTTTTCAGGCTGATGACGTGTATTGTAGAAATCCCCCAACCGCTCCTCGGCGTAAACGATATTGCTCAGCGAACTCGTTTCCCGATTTATTCGACGGCTCTCTTCAAATTGAAGGCGGGCCGCGTCAAACTTCTGTTGGCGTTCGTAGACCTCACCAATTTGCATAACCACCTGTGCCATTAATAGCTTGCGGTTCTGTTTGGAGACAAGCGTATTTTGGGGAAGGAGCGCTAAGGAGGACTGATAGCTTTGCAATGCCTTGGGGTAATCGCGCAGCATCACGTAGATGTCACCCATGTTCATCTGCACCTGCCAGAGAGGTGAGCTGGTTTTGGGCAAGCCAGCGCACAGCGCCGACGCCTGTAAATTTAGTTGAAGTGCTTTGGGGTAATCGTTTTTTCGGACGCGGTAATAATATTCTTCGAACATCAGCCCGCGAACCTGATACAACGAATTGTAAAACGAGTGGGCTAGAGTAACGAGCTTAGTGGCATAATGCAGGCTGCTGTCGCTTGTGTTGTTACGCCATTGCTTAAATACGATGGCCATAAAGCGTAATCCTTCCAGACGTATAGTGTCATTGCGTAAGGAGCGTGGCAGTTGCTCTGTGGTACGAATATACTGGTGACCTATCACGCGTAAGCTGTCCATGTAGTGATCATTACCCCGACGGTCGAAGTTAAGATCAGGCAATACCGGTTTGGTTTGCGCCAGACATAGCCCGACGTGGCTGAACAATAAAATCCAGATTGCCAAACTCCTCATAGATCACCACACAAACAAGAGCCCTGAAAAAGAGATGCTAAAAGTAAGCATTGGAAGCAGATAATCAAGCATTTACCGTAAAAAATAATTCTACTTTTCGCTACCGGTATATACGTAAATGCTTGAGTTGGTCAGACTACGATCTTGGCCGCTGAATAGGTAATTATTTTTTTTAGCAGCCTGCTTTAAACATTTTGGTTCGTCAAGGAATCTATAGAGTGTCTTCTTTCGTAAGTGCAATATTTCCTACACATGTTTATGCAGGGTAAAAATTTATTTTTTTATTAATTTATTTGGCTTGATAAGCCAAATCACCAAAATAGTACCGATTATTGAATAAGTTTTTTGCACTATTCATTTGCAAATGAGCTAAAAAACACTTTATTTTGATATCTGCATTATCCGGTTTTACAAAAAACATAACCCACACACACACTATAGGAACACAGCTCTACGTTACCTAATTGTCTTACTGAAAATGGAAAAAGCCCAGGTAAACGACAGTGAGTTGATTTCCCTGTATATCCGTGGTAATGAAAAAGCCTTTGCCAAATTAGTGCAACGGCACAAATCGAAGATTTACACAACTATTTACTTGATCGTCAAAGATCAGTACGTGGCTGAAGACTTAATGCAGGACACCTTTATCAAAGCGGTGGACACGCTCAAGTCGGGTAAATACAACGAGGAGGGAAAATTTCTACCCTGGATTATCCGAATCGCTCACAACTTGGCAATTGACTATTTCCGAAAAGATAAACGCTACCCCAGTGTGGTGTTTGAAGACGGAAGCAGTGTGTTTAACACGCTTGAGTTTGCAGAAGATTCGGTAGAATCCTTGCAGATTCGCCAGGAAACACACGAGCATTTGCGCGAGCTGATTCAGCGATTGCCGGAACAACAGCGTCAGGTGCTCATCATGCGGCACTACGAGGAAATGAGTTTCCAGGAGATTGCCGATGCGACCGGCGTCAGCATCAACACAGCTTTGGGACGTATGCGTTATGCGTTGATTAATCTGCGCAAACAACTGAGCAAACGTTCGCCGAGTTATGATAAAAACATTTACCCAAGATGATGTGATCCGGTATGTCTATGAGGAGACCTCGCCAGAGGAAAATCTGCTCATTGAAGACGCTATGATGTCTGAACCGGAGTTGATGACCTTCTTCTTAGAAGCACTGGAATTACGTGCTTTGATGAACAAGATTGAGCGGCAACCCCGCGAAAATACCGTTCAGTCCATTCTAAATTACTCTAAAAATTACCCCGCAAGCCCACCAGCCCGATTGCGCCATACGTAACGAGCTTGTGGGTTTTGCTGTAGTCAGACATTGGCTAGTGACGATTGATAGGCTCATCCAGGGCCTGGGTTCGTCACTAGCTAGTGGCCTTATTGTATGCAAAAGAAAGAACGCTTCCAGCGATTTCTCGATTATTTCACTCAGCATTATCCAGAGCCTAAAACAGAATTAAACTTCGGCAATCCATACGAGTTGCTGGTCGCGGTTATTTTGTCGGCTCAGTGTACAGATAAGCGGATCAACCAGGTTACACCTGCCCTGTTTGCTCGTTTTCCAGAAGCGGAATCATTGGCGGCAGCGTCGGTTGACGAAGTTTTTTCGTACATCCGTAGTGTGTCCTACCCGAACAACAAGGCCAAGCACCTCGTTGGAATGGCGAAGTTGCTGATGGAGCGCTTTGGCGGAGAAATTCCGGCGACGGTTGAAGAGTTACAGACGCTGCCGGGTGTAGGCCGGAAAACAGCACACGTCATCTTGTCGATTGTGTACAACGAACCCACGATGGCCGTTGATACGCACGTGTTTCGCGTTTCGCATCGGTTGGGACTCGCTCCATTGACCGCGACGACTCCGCTTGCCGTTGAGAAAGCACTGATGGCTCATATTCCGAAGCAGTACGTCCCCAAGGCTCACCACTGGCTTATCTTACACGGGAGGTACATTTGTCTGGCACGGACGCCCAAATGCCCGGCATGCGACCTACGCGATTTTTGCAAGTACTACGAAAAGCACCCCGAGTTAGGTCATTCAGGATTAAAATGATTGGCAGGATTTATCACAGAGGAGCCTCAAAGAAGCGAGCTCAAATCAGCAAAATCATTTTAATCCCGAAAATTCTGGTTCAGACTAGTACCGGTCAGTTGTCGCAAAAAAGAAGCTGGCTTCAATCTCCGCGTTCTCATCCGAATCGGAACCGTGCACAGCGTTCTCCTGCATCGATTTCGCGTACAGCTTACGAATGGTACCTTCTTCGGCCTGCGCTGGATTTGTAGCGCCGATCAGCTTCCGAAAATCAGCAACCGCATTTTCTTTTTCCAGAATCATAGGCACAATGGCTCCTGACGACATGTACGTACGCAGATCGTTGTAAAATGGCCGCTCGCGATGCACGGCGTAAAATTGCCCCGCCCGCTCCGGCGTTAGCTGCGTTTTCTTGATTGCAACGATACGGAAACCCGCTTCTTCAATCAGTTTGATAATTGCTCCGGTATGACCGCCTTCCACTGCGTCGGGCTTGATCATGGTGAACGTTAGATTCGTAGCCATTAGGGGATTTATCCAATGTTAGTTAGGCGCAAAGGTAAACACTTTACCTGAAATGCCACGTCGACGGATTAGCCCGCTGATATCCAAATTATTCGTACTTTTGGGTTTCGATTGCAGCTTCGGCTGTTTGTTTATGCAAGATATTGAAGCAATTGGCGCGGTTATCGCAGAGCCGCAAACCGTGCTGATTACAACGCACCAGAATCCCGATGCCGACGCAATGGGATCATCGCTGGGGCTGGCAGGTTACCTTCGCAAAAAAGGCCACCGTGTGACGGTCGTAACGCCTACCGATTACGGGCAAAATCTCTACTGGCTATCCGGCAATGAGGAGGTGATCGCTTTCGACGAGAAAGTACGGGTTACCGTAAACCAGTTGTTCGATGAGGCCGACGTAATTTTTTGCCTGGATTTTTCGAGCTTAGATCGCATTCGCGACTTAGCACCGCTGGTACGTCAGTCCCGCGCCCGTAAAGTTTTGATCGACCATCACCTGGAACCGGAGTCATTCGCAGAACTGGCTTTGTGGGACCCAACTGCTGCGGCAACCGCTGAACTCGTTTTTCGGCTTATCGTCGCGCTAGGCGATAAAGCATTGATCGACGTTCCTATTGCGGAGTGCTTGTACTCCGGGCTTATGACCGACACCGGTTCGTTTCGCCACTCGAATACAACGGGCGATGTTCATCGTATGGCTGCCGAACTGGTCGACCTTAAGATTGACGTTAGCAGCATTCACCGGCGCATCTTTGATAACGTATCAATCGATAAGTTTCGGTTGCTCGGCTACGTGCTGAACGAAAAGCTGAACGTACTTCCCGAATACCGGTTCGCTTACATCACCTTGACGGATGCAGAGTTGAAACAGTACCGATCCAAAACGGGAGACACCGAAGGGATGGTTAACTACGCCCTGTCGGTTGAAGGAGTTGTGATGGCCGCTATCTTGATTGACCGCGTTGACGAGATCCGCATTTCATTCCGCTCCATCGGCGACTTTTCGGTTCGGGAGTTGTCAAACAAGCATTTTAACGGCGGTGGCCATCGCAATGCAGCGGGTGGCCGCTCGAAGTTATCCCTGGCTGAAACCGAGCAAAAGTTGCTGGCCATTCTTCCTGAGTACAAAGAGCTACTGTTTAAAACAGTCTGATGGTAGTCGCTTACTTGAGATCATATTATTCATTCAATCACCGGTACCATAGATAATTACAATAAAACAACAATAAAACATGTCTCTTAAAAATTTCGGGAAAGCCGCCCTGATTGTCGCTGTGGTAGCGGCCTGCGGTAAAAACCGCGTTCAGGTAACGGACAACGGCCTGAAGTACCAAATTCATGAGCAGGCTGACAGCCCACGCAAGGGTAAAGTCGGTGACATTCTTACGCTTCACCTGACGCTGCTCAACAACAAAGATTCTATTCTCCGCGATACTCATAAAGAAGGTGCTCCCTTCCAAATGCTGTTGCAGGTTCCTCCATTCAAAGGAAGCTACGAAGAAGGATTGACCATGCTTGGCAAAGGCGATAGCGCAACGTTCTACGTAAGCGCCGATTCGCTATTTACGCGGGCCATGCAACCACTTCCTCCAGGCGTTCAGAAAGGTACAGATATCGGTATCGCAGTAAAGGTGATCAATGTTCAGTCGGAAGACGAATACAAAAAAACGCAGGCGGCTGATTTCGAAAAGCAAAAAGGAATCGATGCTAAAATTATCGAAAACTACGTAGCGAAGAACGGTTTGGCCGGTAAAGTACAGAAAACTGAGTCGGGCGTTTACTACGTAATTACGCAGCCGGGCAGCGGCCCTGCGCCTTCGCGTGGTGACCTTGTTCAGGTACATTACACAGGTAAATTATTGGACGGAAAAGTATTCGATAGCTCGAAGACAAATCCACAGTCGGGTGGCAAACCCGTTCAGTTCCCAGTCGGTGTTGGTCAGGTAATTCCAGGTTGGGAAGAAGGCGTTATGAAAATGCACAAGGGCGAAAAAGCAACGCTTATTATTCCTTCGACGCTGGCTTACGGTCCACGCGGAAACCAGGGTATTCCACCTAATTCTGTCCTGCTGTTCGATATTGATCTGATCGATATTCAGAAAGGACAGGCGGGTCAGCCTGGCATGCCACAAGGTATGCCGCAGCCCGGTCGTTAATCGACGCTCTTATTGTTCGTTTCTTTCGAAAGCCGTTCGTAGTTTTACCACGAACGGCTTTTCTTTTGTATGGAACTCTGCTTTGCCACGAACAATCAACACAAATTAGACGAGGTGTCATCCAAGCTGGGTGACACTTTCCAGCTCAAAACACTAAAGAATATTGGCTGCCTGGACGAGCTACCGGAAACCACGGGCACCATTCCCGGCAATTCGCGTCAGAAAGCCGATTATGTCTGGACGCATTTTGGTGTGTCCTGCTTTGCCGACGATTCGGGATTGGAAGTCGAATCCCTGAATGGCGAGCCCGGCGTTGATAGCGCTTTTTACTCGGGGAGCCGCAACGCAGAGAACAACATCGAGAAGTTATTGACTAATCTGGCGGGACAATCAAACAGAAAAGCCCGTTTCATTACGGTCTTTACGCTGGTGCTCCACGGGGTCGAACACCAATTTGAAGGAACTATAGAAGGTCAGATTGTAGAGGAGCCACGCGGTACGGGTGGATTTGGTTACGACCCGGTATTTCAGCCGGATGGCTACGACCGTACATTTGCTCAGATGAGTCTGGAAGAAAAGAATGCGATAAGCCACCGGTCGCGGGCGCTTGCCAAGATGATCGATTACCTGAAAGACCAGGTGTTTTCCTGATCCTATATTGACCAGGTTGATAAATAAAAAACCCCCGCAGATCGATCTGCGGGGGTTTTTGTCACTATTTATGCGCTACTAATAAAACTTAGCCCGGCGATCTTCTACTTTCGCAGCCTCTTTGATAGCTTCGTTAATGTAGAATCCAGTGCGCGATGCGTTGTTCTGCTGAATCTGTGTTTTATACAGAGCGTAATCCGCAACGGCTGGAGCAGGTGTCACATTTGTCGTTTCGACGATCAGCACGCCAGCGTCGCCCGCGAACGGTTTCGAACGCTTGCCAGGCTTGAGGCCAAACGCTTTACCCAAAGCGACAGGATCAACACCGGCGCTACGAAGGAAACCCGTTGCCAGATTTACATCTTCTACATTCTCAACCAGCGCGCCAGCACCGTATTTCTGAGCAATCGCTTCCAACGTGCCGCTGGCATTACCAAGCTTGCTGATGATCTGCTCACCTTTCAGCTCGTTCCGCACTTTTGCGGTTAGTTCAGCACGGTAATCGTCAACCTTTACGTCATCTTTATTCGTCTTGTTCGTCAGCACAGCAATAACGTACTGATCACCAATCTCGAATGGTTCCGATACCGAATTAACATCCGTTTTGTCGTCAAACGCCCAGCGAACAACCGAACGGGCATCAGCCAGCGCGTTAATGTTGCTGGCGTTTTCGGGAATCCGATCAGCCGTTGCGACAACAATTGACTTATCTTCTTTTACTTTGGCGTCAAATGCTTCTTTCGTTCTTACGTCAGAAGCGAACTGATCCGCTTTGCGCAGCGCTTCGTCACGCGTTGTCTGGCTAGGTGTGATTGATTTACCAATAGCCGCAACCCGGTAAAGTACGTTCGTTTTAGGCTGTGTCACCTTAATGATGTGATAGCCAAAATCCGTTTCAACGATGCGTGGGATCAACCCTGCTGACGTAGCTCCAAAAATAGCCGACTCAAAAGGCTTCACCATCTGACCGTTATTTTTGAAGTAGCCAAGGTCACCACCGTTTTGCGCCGAACCATCGGCACTGTTGGTTTGCGCTAATGCTTCGAAGCTAGCACCACCCTGAATCTGTTGCAAAATGCCTTCTGCCCGGCGACGAGCATCTGCTTTTGCCGAATCCGTCTGCGCCGTCGGGCGAATCAGGATATGGCTAGCACGTGCGGTAAAGCTGGTATCTTTTTTCGTACCACCATACTTGTAGATAAAGTACGTGTTGCCTTCCCGGAATGGACCGTAGATACCACCCGGTGAGAATGTTGGGATCGACGCCCGCAACTGTTCCGGCATTTCACCCGCTGTTAGGTACAAGGGCACCCGCACATCGCTGTTTTGCTGGGCAAACGTTGAGTCGTTCGTAGCCGCACCAAGTCCCCGTGCCAGCGACTTAATCTGGTTGTAAAGCGTTGCGCTGTCTTCTTTTGACGGAGCAACCGAGAAAGTTACGTACTGAATCGACCGTGTATTAGCACCCGGAAACTCGTCCTTGTGTTTGTTGAGGTAATCCTGCAACTGCGAATCCGTTACTTTTACCGTCGTATCGTTAATGGTATAGTACGGAACGAACAGGAATTTAAGATCAGCTTTTGAGTTTTGAGCCTGGTATTCTTTCTGCGCTTCGGCTGTTGTAGCGAATACCGACAGGCGCATCAGTCCTTCGTATTTTTCGCGTAACCGATCCGAACTCAGGTTTTGCTCAAAGTTGGCCCAGGCTGCCTGCTGTTGCGGAGGCAAATTCTTTAAGCCTTTGAGGTAGTTGATAATCGTACTCTTGTCGAATACGCCCGTCTGTGGGTTCGTAAAGGCTTGCCGAACGGCTGGGCTGATGTTGTTACCCTGTACCATGTCGACCAGTTCTTCCGGCGACACTTTCAGACCAAGTTTGTCGAACTCTTTCTGGTAAGCAATCTCGAACAACAGCTGATTCCAGGCTTGTTCACGGAGCTGTACAAGATCCTGTTCAGCCGGAGCGCGTCCTGTTTGTTGCTCAAACTGAGCCCGAAGCTCGTCTACTTTGGCATTGAATTCTGGGTAATCAATGGATTGGCCAGCAATTTCGCCGACCTCCTGTTGGTTTCCGCCGAACAGCAAACTACGGCCTCCGAGCAAATCCCCCCCCACAATGAACAGAATCAAGCTGACGGCGATAACACCTACGGCCAGTCCTGAACGTTCTCTGATCTTGTTAATGACAGACATTTCGCGTTATACATACAATTTAGCCCGCAAAATAACAATTTTCCCCGTTGGAATACAAGCAGATTAACAGTTAGATAGCACAGATTATACGTTGAATGTCTGTAAATAGCGTACCTTCTGCCTTGAATACGGAAAAACGAGCGAATAATTCCTCGCTATACCACTGGCGCTGTCGGGTTCGCTGTACAACTTCCCGATGCCCCGCTTCCCGATACGCGTATTGATCGACAGCTTTCGCCGTTCGCCATACGCTAATTGTACATTGTTGTACAAGGGGTACTTCGCCGACGCCAATACCAAACAGCAAATTTTCCGAATGAGCCTGTAAGCGCTGACGAGCCTGAGGTACATGACGCCAGAAATCCGGCAAAGCACGATAGCGAATGGTCGCTCTGGTCAACACCGCTACGGGTGTCGCATCGGAAGCGACTGGTTGCGTCGATTTGACGAACGGGCTTTGACCATCCCAGTGCCCGTGCGCCCGCTGCGTACGAAGATAGAGCGTACCGGTTTGATCAGTACCCTCCTGCAAATGCCGGTAAGTAGCTGACTGTAAAAAAGCATCGGCGTGAGCGTCGCTTTTCCAGACAGCTAGAAAAACGTATTGGGAGAAATCCGGAACAAGACCAAAATTTTTACCGCTACCCATAAGCTTGCAGAACACCATTCCTTCTTCCTCAAACGGTTTCATGAGAGACCGTCCCATATTGGCAAACGCCTGAAACCGAGTGTACGATTCGTAATGAAACACGGTCACTGTCGTGACGGGTAATGAATCAGGATCACTTAGTCCCATCTGTATCGCTTTAGGTTTTTATAAACAGATCTACATTTTTTTGTAAGCACGCATTGATCAATTGTCAGGACATCCATTTTTGTAGAAAGTTCGCCACACCATTCCACAAAAAACCGTCGATCACAAATTGTGATCGACGGCCTTAGGATATACAATTTGATAGTTTTGACTAGTTGTCTTTATCCAGTTTATCACCGGCTTTGTCGAATGCGTCACCTACTTCACGACCAGCCCGTTTAAAGCCAGTTTTTATATCTTTCCAGGCATCAGCCGTAGCATTTTTTGCCTTGTCTATATCCTGCCGCAGATCGTCCCGTTCGTCTTCAAGCTTGGCAAGCTGCTCTTTCGATTCGGCTTTTGCCTTTGCTCCCTGACGCTTGATATCTGCCTTCATTTCGTCGATTTTAGCGTCCAATTTATCTTTTTGAACGTTCATCTTGGCAACTGCCTCGTCGCGTTCTTCTTTAAAATCAGCAGCAGCTTCGTCTGTTTTCGCTTCAGCTTTGTCACCTGCTTCTTTTAAATCTTCCCGGGTTTCAGCGGTAGCTTCTTTGGTATCGGCTTCAATAGCATCGCCCGTTTTTTCCATCGCGTCTTCGGTACGAGATTCTTTTTTACCGTCCGATCCACAGGCCTGTAGTAAGGTCAGCGATGCCGCTAAAAGAATTGTACCAGCAACCTGTTTAAATTGAGCGAAACCTAGTTGAGACTTCTTCATGATAGATGTGTAGTTTGATTGTATCAACAGGTTTCGCAAACGATGTGCCAAAAAGGCCACAGTGCAATATGGTAGGGTTTTCTAGTTCTTCCATTTGACGGCGCAGCCGATTGGCTTGGTCAACGGAGACTGTACCGGACGGCCAGCCAACAAGCTGGTAACCGCTTCATCAACGTAACGTCGCTGTACGTTTGTCCCATCTTGCGGGCTATCGTCAATCGTACCGATGTATTCGAGTATGAACTGTCCGTTGGTATGCTTTAATACGTACACTTCTGGCGTCCGGGTAGCGCCAAATGCTCTCGCTACAGCCTGCGTCTCGTCCATTGCATACACGAAAGAGTATCCTTTATCACGCGCCCGATTTTTCATGTTTTCGAACGAATCATCTTCGTAAGCGGCCGGATCGTTGGGCATGATTGCCAGAACCGGATAGCCCTGCGGGGCAAATTTTCGGTCAATGGCTATCAAACGATCCTCGTATGCTTTAGAAAATGGGCAGTGGTTACTGGTAAAAACGACGATCAACCCTTTTTGCGCTTTATAATCGCCAAGCGAAACCGTCTGTCCGTTGGTGCTTTTTAAGCGAAAATCAGCTACACCATCGCCAATCGTGTATCCTCTGGGGAGTTGAGCATACGAAACAGTCGCAATTCCTACAATCAGCCACATCAAAAAGGGCAGATGCAACCAGCGATTCATAATAAGTTGTCCTTTTAGCATTTGTTTGTTAGACAACGAATGAAGCCAAAAGATTAACCGGATGATTCCTAGTCGAATACCTGCTTTTGTGCCGACAAGCGTTTACTGCCCAAAGCTAACAAACCTATTGATAGTAGCTGTAACTGACAGCTAGTAATTTAAGGACTTAGTAGTTTAATAAATTGACCAGCCGATTTTCTGCCCTTAATGGTCACCGAAAATCAACTGGATTGATGGAACGTGGGCAAAGAGCCCTATTCAGGCTGATTGATGGGTAAGATCGACTGTTCGGTACAAACTAGCACCGGTTTGGTCTTCCTTCTTTTAGTCGACAACAATTCTCTGAATCAGGCGTTTGGTTCCGGCTTCAGCCCACAGAAGATACACACCCGGCACGAGCGGCTGGTTAGGTTTGAGCAGTAAAACTCCACCGGATTGGTCAACCAACGTCAAAGGCAATTCCAGCCCGGTTAGCGTTGTAAGACGGTAGGTGGCCTGATGCATATTTCGTACAGATACGCGAATTTCTTCTCGACTTGCTGGATTTCCTAGTACCTCCAGTGATGGTGTCAGGTTGTCCATAACCGCCACCGTAATCGTCGAGTATGCGATCTGCCCATTTGTATCTACCTGCCTGAGCCGGTAATAATTGGCACCATCAACGGGGTGACCATCTGTAAAACCATAGTACCGGTGCAGGGTTGAATTACCCTGGGCATCGATTCTTCCAATCGTTATAAATTCGGTTGCATTAGCACTTCGCTGTACGTCAAAGTAGTCGGCGTCGCGTTCCCAGGCGGTTTCCCAACTTAGTTGAACGTGCTCTCCTTGTGGCTTAGCCCCGAACGAGACAAGTGTAACGGGAAGCGCCTGGGCATTGATGACAATTTCGTCCAGCCGCATTGACCCATTAATCTGATTACGCTGGCAACCATAAAACCGGAATGCTACCGAACCCGCATTATTCGTAAAGCCACTGTTCAGGCCAGAAAGCGACAGAGACACCGACTGGTAAGGTACTGCCTGAGCGGTAATCGCTCCGTTGAAGATATCGCTGCCAAAATTATCAACGCTGGAACGTACCCGAATCAAATTTGGCCCCTGCGCCGAACGGCTGTAGTAAAATGACAGCGTGTACAGCGTAAGCAAAGCGCCATTCTGTGGGCTAACACTTATTTCCAGGTACTCGTCTCCGGCACAATTGGCATTGGACCAGTTCTGGACGTTGATGGCTTTACCAACCTGACCGCTGGGAAAGCCACCTACACTGGGAACAAGTACGTTGACGGGCGATGCGTCACTGGCAACAACATTAGAAGATGTTGACACCCCGCTACGGCTTCCTTCGAAACTCCACGAAGCGGTAAAGGGGGTAGTTTGGCACCAAACTATGTGCGTTGTTAAAAGAAGGATAAGAGTAAATAGCTTTTTCATAGCAGATGTTACGGCATTATGTCACTAACACCTGCAATCTAGCTACTTATCCCTTACTCACAAGAAAATCAATACAAAAATGTACCGTGCTCCGAATTAATAGTGACTTGTTTCCCTGAGTAAGCTTCTACATGGCCAATAATTTGCGCGTCAATACCGAATGACTTCGACACGTCAATCACTTGCTGAGCGAGGCCTTGAGGCAAATAAACTTCCAGACGATGGCCCATATTAAAGACTTTATACATTTCCTGCCAGCTCGTTCCGCTTTCCTGCTGAATAAGCGCAAACAACGGCGGAGTTGGAAAGAGATTGTCTTTGACAACGTGCAGATTGTCAATAAAATGCAGCACTTTAGTCTGCGCCCCACCTGAACAATGCACCATGCCGTGAATATGGGGTCGTAGCTCGTCAAGCAATGCTTTCACTACAGGTGCGTAGGTGCGTGTTGGCGACAGAATCAGTTGGCCCACGGTTACATTCTCGCCAGAACCAACGGCAATTGAATCAGTCAACCGCTTCGATCCGCTGTAAATAAGGTTCCGGTCAATCGCCGGATCAAAACTTTCCGGATACGCATCAGCCAGGTAATGCGCCAGTACGTCATGGCGAGCCGATGTCAGACCGTTGCTACCCATACCACCATTATAGACCGATTCGTACGTTGCCTGACCGAACGAAGCCAGCCCGACAATGACATCACCCGCCTGAATACGGTCGTTGCTGATTACCTGATCACGGCGCATCCGGGCAATGACGGTGCTATCAACGATGACAGTACGGACCAGATCGCCAACATCCGCCGTTTCGCCCCCCGTGCTATAAATCTCAATACCGTGATCACGAAGCGTTTGTAGTACTTCTTCGGTACCGTTAATGAGTTCGGCAATCACCTCACCCGGAACCAGATTTTTATTACGGCCAATGGTTGATGATAACAGCATTGGCCCCGTTGCACCTACACAGATCAGATCGTCGGTATTCATCACGACCGCGTCCTGCGCAATTCCCCGCCATACGCTCAGATCACCCGTTTCGCGCCAGTAGAGGTAAGCCAGCGACGATTTTGTTCCGGCTCCATCGGCGTGCATGATCGTACAATAATCCGGATCGCCAGCCAGCGTATCGGGTACTATTTTACAAAACGCCTTTGGAAATAAGCCTTTATCGAGTTGGGCAATGGCGTTGTGAACGTCTTCTTTACTGGCGGAAACTCCGCGTTGGGCATAACGGTCGGTCATGCTGCAAAGGTAAGGAGAAAAAAAGATGCGGCTCGCCCAACAATTCGCTATTCGTACACAATTCCGGCTTCAGCCCTGATTGCGTCGAGCAAGGCCATCAAATTCAGACTATCCTCCAGCGACCAGAGCGGGCTTTCGGTTCGGCCTGCGCTCAGGCATTGCATCACGTGGTTAGCCTCATAGTCATACCCGTGCGTCGTCCGGTCGAAATCAAACGTAGCTGGCTCCTCGCCTTCTACGTGGAGGGTCACTCCTTTCGTTTCGTGAAAGCGACTATGAATTCGAATTTGTCCTGACTCGCCCTGTATGATGCCGACACAATCCGTTTTCGCTCGTAAGGTACAGTCCAGTAAAGCGAGCTGTTCGCCTTCGTAGGTCATCACCATACCGCACTGCTCATCCGCGTCGGTTGCGCCGAAGATGGCCGATGCTTTGATGGACGTTGGTTTTCCCAAAAACAGGTACGACAGAAACAGCGGGTAAATACCGATGTCGAGCAGAGCGCCCCCACCCAATGCTTTGTTGAACAAGCGACCTTCGGGCGAAAATTGCGCTTTGAATCCAAAGTCGGCCTTTACCGAAACAATCTTGCCAATAACTCCTGATTGGGCCAATTCGAGCGCGCGGACGATTCCCGGCATAAATCGACTCCAAAGCGCTTCCATCAGAAACACCTTTTTTGAACGGGCTATTTCGACCATTTCGCGTACCTGCTCACTGTTCATGGCAAACGGTTTTTCGCCTAGCACGGCGACGCCACCCTTGAGCAGCATCAGCACATTTTTGTGGTGTTCTGTGTGCGGAGTAGCCACGTACACAACATCCAGATCCGGCAGGGTGAGCAGATCGTCATACCGGCCAAGCGCATGAGGAATCCCGTATTGTTGGGCAAATTCGTCGGCGCGTTGCTGGTTTGACGAAGCGACGGCGTACAGCTGCGCATCGGGTACGGTTAGCAAGTCTTGAGCAAACTTATGGGCAATGCGTCCTGGTCCTAAAATTCCCCAGCGTATCATAGGTCTTATCCGATTGAGTAAAGGGCGGTTGAATAAATTGGGCTGTTAACCGTCGACCAAATCTATAGTTTTTTCCTAAGTTGCGGCCCTTACCGTCTCAATATCCTGTGAAAAACATTCAAATTCTTAGTGTAGTCAGTGTGCTTTTTTTCTGTTTTTCCAGTGTCTTTGCCCAAATCGTTGAACAGCCCGACCCGTTACGCCCGTCAACGCCCGATTCCGTTAAAACCGATTCAAGCAACGTAGCGACCACCCGCAAGGACACCATAAAAGCCGAGGTTGCCAAGCCCGTGACGCCTATCTTCCGGTATCGATTCACCGCCGACGGTACATTTACGTCTGGTAACGTCAATCGGGCCTTATTGCAACTAACCAGCGCCGTCGACTATCAACTAAGTAATTATTTCAAACTGTCCAGTAATCCGTCGTTTGTGTACGGTAAACAAAACGGTCTATTGGCCGAACGCGAATGGTTCGGTGATCTGCGTACGACGTATCGCCACGAACAACGATTGTATTATCTGGCTTTTGGCTCGTACGAACGCAGTAACCTTCGGCAAATCAATCACCGCTGGACTATAGCGGGCGGGGCTGGTTTTAAGGTCCTGAATCGCAAGCGGGCTTATATTTCGATTACGGACGTGCTGATGCAGGAATACACGGACTTTCTGGAGCTGGACGACATCAATATTTTTCGTAATTCAACACGACTGTACGGCGAGTACGTCTTTGGTAAGGACCGCTTCACAATTACGCACACGGCGTTTTACCAACCGGCTCTTGGCCAATACAATGTTCGCTGGAATGCCAGTGTGAGCGTCCAGGTCAAACTAACAGCAGCGACCAGCCTACGGACCACCTTGGCAAATGCATACGAAAGTCTGGTTGTACCCGGTCGGCAGAATAACGACCTTCGCTTTACGGTCGGATTGGTTTACGAGAAAAAATAAAAGGGAGGCCGTCAGTTGATGGCCTCCCTTTTATTTTTTCTCTTGTCGATTATTGTCTGTCAGGAAACGGAATAATCAATCGTTCACCCCGCGTTGCAATGTCCTTGTCGCGTTTGTTGGCGCGCATGATGGCTTCTTTGCTGACGCCATATTTCTGGGCGACTACCCGCAAAACATCACCCGGACCAACGGTATGAACCGCCATCACTTTAACGTTCAACTTCGTCACCCCGGCTTTCACATCGCTTTCGGCTACGCCCGGATTTAACGCTTTCAACGTACTGACTTTCATGTTGTACCGATTCGCTACGCCGTAAAAGGTTTCTCCCGATCCAACCGTATACGCAGTGGATACCCCCCCCGGCTTAACTTTCGGTTTAACGATAGCGACCTCTTCTTTTGGCTTCTCGGCCTTAGGCTTTTCTTCCTTCGGTTTTTCCTCTTTCGGCTTCTCTTCCTTTTTTGCCACTACAGCCTTCTCGGCCGCTGCTTTCTCGGCGTCTGATTTCTCATTTGGCCCTGGTTTGCCATCGGTCGTTTCGCGATTACCTTCGGCGACTTCTTCTGCCTGTGCGTTGGCTTCGGGAGCGTCGGCGGGTGGTTCCGCCTGCGACAAATCAACCGGCGCGGGCTGCGACGATGTATCGACGTTTTCGGGAGCCATCAGCATTTCGCCGTTATCCTGTGCAATGGGTTGCTGCGATGTGGTATCGAGCGCTACATTCGTCAGTTCGTCGGAGCCGTTGGTATCGTCAGAAATGTATTCATAACCAACGTAAAGCAAAGCCGCGATCAGTCCCACCAGTACGATAAGCGTAAGAGCGGGCAAACCGGAACTCCCGGTCGGACGTGGGTTTGTCGTTTGATTATCAGTTTCCATTCGGATGTATGGTTAAGGTGCAATCAGCTGACGGCTCATCTCGGCCACTTTTTCTTTCAATTCGTCTTTGAACTGCGCCAACTTTTGAGCAACCCGCTCATCGGTGCTTCCGACGATCTGTGCGGCCAGAATTCCGGCATTTCGCGCGCCATCGAGGGCCATTGTAGCCACCGGAACACCAGCGGGCATTTGTAAGATCGACAGAACCGAATCCCACCCGTCAATCGAATTGCTGGATTTGACCGGAACCCCGATAACGGGTAAGGTTGTCAACGAAGCAACCATGCCGGGCAGATGCGCTGCGCCACCAGCCCCGGCTACAATAACCCGTATGCCCCGGTCGCGGGCAGTCTTGGCGTACTCGACCATCTTTTCGGGTGTACGGTGGGCCGATACGATATCCATCTCCCAAACTACACCCAGTGTTGTTAAAACGTCGGCAGCTTCTTGCATGACCTTACGGTCAGAAAGGCTACCCATAATAATGCCTACCATTCAGCGAAATACAAATTGACTCTTTGCGAAATAACGCAGTTTATAGCAGACTTTTACGGTAAGCACCGAAAATATTATTGTAGTACCGAACGCATCGAAATCCTATCGGACAGGGGCCATAGGCTTAAACAATCTTTAGCGAATCAAATCGCCGACCCAGAATAGCTACATCGTCGGCCCCGAGGTAATCGCGAAGCAACGTGGCGTATATCTGACGAAAATCGACGGTGTACGTCAGGTCGCCATCGGTGAGGTTTGTCAAGGCGGGCGCTTCGTTCAAAACCCGACGCGAAGGCAAGCCGCCCCCGATCAGAAATACGTTATTGGCGGTTCCGTGATCGGTTCCATTGCTGGCATTTTGCTTAACACGCCGGCCAAATTCCGAGAACGTCATAAGCAATACGTCATTCTGCCGACCGGTGGTTTTCAAATCATTCATAAACGCGCTAACCGCTTCGGCATATTGACCCAGCAGCCGCTCCTGCTGGCCGGGTTGGTTGATGTGCGTGTCGAACCCGCTGATGGAAATATAGTAAACGCGCGTGTCGATCCCCGACTGGATCAGTCCGGAAACGGTTTTGAGCCGGTTGCCTAACTCATGATTTGGGTAATTACCCGCTGAGCGCTGAATCTTAGTTTTATCGAACATGTACTCCGCCGACGAAACCGTTTCGGCCAGTGTTTTATACAGGTAAGATACCGATTCGTGTCCGTCGTGATACTCGTGGCTCGACTTCGTAATCAGGCCGTTGCGTGTTTGGTCGTAGAGTTTTTTCGGGTCTAGTACAGCCATTCCGTTGAGGTCATTTCCTTTGAGAGCAAGACTCAACGTGTCGTCTACTTCAATCGTTTTAAAGGGCTGTCCCTCCTTTCCGTCGCAGGCCGCGTCCAGATAACGACCAACCCAGCCGGTACGTAAATACTGGTTCGAATCGCTGGCGGTTTGCCAGATGTCCATTGAGCGAAAATGCGATCGGTCGGGATTCGGATAGCCAACGTTGTTGATCACCGTTACCAGCCCATCGTCATAAAGAGCCTTCAACGGCGTCATGGCGGGGTGCAAACCGATTTCGTCGTTAAGCGTCAGCACTTTTTCGGGACGAATGGCAATTGTTGGGCGTTCGCGGTAGTAGATGTCATTGCGGAACGGGACCACGGTATTCAGCCCATCGTTACCACCCGACAGCTGCACTATAACCAGAATTTTACCATTCGATCCGGCAGCCTGCCCCATTGCCTGCGTTTCGTAGGCTTTCAGAAAGTGCGGGATCAGCATCGTTCCCGCCGTTGTCAGGGCCGATTGTTTGATGAAGTCTCTGCGGTTCATGAGTCAACGAGTGAGGAATAAAAAGGTGCGTTAAATTCAGTACAATCAGCCGTTAGGTGAGTTGGTATTCGGGTAAGCTCATCAGGGCTGCCGTCAACGCATGGATGCGTCCGGAGCGATCCTGAATCACACTCATTTGCCGGTCGATCAGCAACCGCTGGTCGGCTTTGAGTGGAAAAGGCAGTAGGGTCGATGCAATGGCATCAGTCAACCGGTCGTCTGGAATGTTGGCAAAGGCCGTTTCAAACCCTTTCCAATCAACCCTGACCTGAAATTTTTGTCCACCTTTTCGGGCCAGCAACTGCGTGTTAACGTCGCCATCCTCTTTAGGTCGCACGGTTACGTCAACGGCCTTGAGCACGTAGTTCGGCAACTGCATCCGAAACAGCAGGCTCGACGAGTCGATCCAGTTTTTACCACCCGGCCACCCGGCTACGTTGGGCGGGTAGAACAACAACTGGCCTAATGTCCGTTGCACGAAAATCTGGGTTTGCGGCTGTTCAAACGTCAGGCCCAGCGTGTGGCGCATTCCTGCCAGCAGTTCGACTGGCGATTTGATGTGCGTTCCCACGTTTGATGTCTCGTAGAACCAGTCGGCAGTAAAAATACGTTCCAGTAGTCCGGCAACGTCGTAGCCGCTTTCGTAAAAGTTTGCAGCCAGCTGGTCGATGCGTTTTCCGGTTTCCGAAGCCGTCGTAGGGTTATCCGTTACAAAAAACTGATAGATTTTACCGGTTATGAAGCGAGCCGTCTGCCTGTTTTCCAGCAACATGGCGATGACATCTTCCCCTTTGAATGGACCTGTTTTAGCGAAAATCGTTTTTTCGCCTTCATCATGGACACGCTCCCGAAACACAAATTGTCCGTCAGGCGTAAACTGCCATCCCGTGAAGGCGCGGGCGGCTTCTTTGATGTCGAACTCCGAGTAATTGCCGCGCCCCAGCGTAAACAACTCCATGACTTCGCGGGCGAAATTCTCATTCGGCGCGTTTTTGCGGTTCTGCTGATTGTTCAGAAACTGTAGCATAGCCGGTTCTTTCGACACGGCCATCAGTAGATCACTAAAGCGTCCCAAGGCATGTTTCCGAATCGTGTTGACATACTGCTGCATTAACAGTGGGTTCTGTCCCATTGTCCGGCAGGCGAAATGACCGTGCCAGAATAAGGCCATCTTTTCGCGCAAAGTCCCTCGTCCGGATGCCATCTGATCGAGCCATTGCAGGTTAAGGTCCCGGACTTTCTCAGTATTCATCCGAATACGCTCTTTCAGCATCTCTCGATCAAGCTGGCCATCACGCGCCAACTTTTTCAGCGCTTGCTTCGTCCTATTTTCGTCCGGTTCAACGACGCGCAGCTCCGTAAACGATGCGCTGTCCCGGAGCAATTGTCGTACCACTTTGCGGAGCGGTTTGTGCGTGGCTTCTTCGAGTTCAGCCGGTGTCGCGCCGAAACCCGCTCTCGCCAACAGGTAACGGGCGTGTTGTTGTTTACTTAGCTTGTCCATAGGCCTGTAGATTAACTCGGTCAGTAAGACCGAAAAACAGGGTAAACGTTTAATCGGCAGGAAAGCTAATTGCACGCCATAACGAACTACGTGTCAACAGCTTACAAACAGTTACCATTAAAATTTAATTTAATTGATTTTGTGCTCATTCTGTTTCGCAACACAACCATCCCTTTTATCGTATACACATACACAGTGTACTTTCATTAGCCGGACCAAGCAGTTCGATTGTATTCTATGCGACAACATTTACGACCGCTGGCAGGTCTGCTTTTTGTACTAATCACGTCAACGCTCAAGGCACAACCTTTGCCCCAATACACAATTCAACAACGAGCGAATCAACAAGCTTTACAAAAAACACTTACCCAGTTCCAGACCAATAATTATCAGCAGGCGCTTACTCTTGCCCGCCGTCTCAATCGCCCCGTTGAGCAGCGTCATCCGGACGGTACAGTCTCGGTACTGCGCGGCATTACGGAGCGGGGTGAACTGCTCTATGATAAGACCATCAGCGTAACCCGGGCGGGTCAGACCACCCGAACTGATGCGCTCTATACCGGTGGCAGTCTGGGTTTATCCTTATCGGGTAGTACACTGAGAGACAAACTTGCCATCTGGGACGGTGGGAAGATCCGAAATACGCACTATGAATTTAGGAGCGGTACCTCAAGCCGGGTTACGCAAGTCGATAATGCCACGACGCTCGATGTACACGCTACGCACGTGGCCGGTATCATGATGGCTGCGGGCGTCAACACGCAGGTACGTGGAATGGCGTACGGTACCAACCTGCGGGCGTATGATTTCAATAGTGACCTGTCAGAGATCAGCACGGCCGCTCCTAACTTATTGGTTTCTAACCATTCATACGGAGCCAAGGCGGGCTGGACTTATAACGATAGCCGAACAACAGCGACCAAGTGGGAATGGTATGGCGACACGACAATCAGCAAAACGGAAGATTATAAGTTTGGGTTGTACGACGCAAATGCCGCATCATGGGATCGAATTGCAATCAACTCACCGAATTTTTTGTTGGTAAAAGCCGCTGGAAATGATCGGGGAACAAACGGTCCGGGTGCCGGGCAACCTTATTATCTGGGCAGTAGCAATGTGCTTAGTACAGCCCCCCGCAACGACCAAAACGGGTACGAGCTGGTAAGTACGTACGCTACGGCCAAAAATATTCTGACCGTTTCTGCGGTGAGTTATCTGGCAAATGGTTACAACCAGCCTTCAGACATTTCGCTGGCCGATTTTAGCAGCTGGGGCCCAACCGACGATGGCCGGATCAAGCCCGACATTGCGGGTGTGGGCGTGTCCATATTGTCAACGAGTTCGGCTAGTGACAGCGCCTATACAACCTTGAGCGGTACGTCGATGGCCTCGCCCAATGTGGCAGGATCGGTACTGCTGTTGCAAGAACTGTTTTCGCAACGGAACAGCGGGCGTTTTCTTCGTTCGTCAACGCTCAAAGGCTTAGTACTGCATACCGCCGACGAAGCCGGATCGGCTCCTGGTCCGGATTACCGCTTCGGCTGGGGATTGCTAAATATGGAAAAGGCCGGACGCGTGATTCTGAACGCCGACCAGAGTCATTTGCTGGACGAACGTACCATGAACCAAGGCGAAACCTACTCACTGACCGTTGTCGCATCTGGGCGGGGGCCACTCGTAGCGACAACCTGCTGGACCGACCCGGCCGGAACTGCCAATACAGGTTTGAATAACCGAACACCCAAGCTCGTTAACGACCTTGACCTACGCATCAGCGACGGACAAACGACTTCGCAACCGTGGGTGCTGGACCCAACCAACCCAGCCACTGCGGCAACCCGTGGCGACAACATCCGGGATAATGTTGAGCAGGTACTGGTTGCTAACCCAATTCCAGGAAAAAGCTATACAATTACGGTTAGCCACAAAGGAACCCTGAGCGGAAGCAAGCAGGACTACGCCTTACTGGTAAGTGGCATTGGCGGCACGGCCTACTGTGCTTCGGCCCCCACCTCAACCGCCGACACCAGGATTAGCCGGGTGCAGTTCGGAGCGATCAACCAGGCGGGTGCCGATGGCTGTACATCCTACACCGATTTCACGGGCGTAACGACTACCGTTCAGGCAGGGCAACAACTGCCGCTGACAGTTTCGCTGGGGACCTGTGGTACGACGAAAAACGCTATCGTAAAAGCGTTCATCGATTGGAATCAGAATGGCAGCTTCGACGATGCGGGCGAAACCATTGCTACCTCAAATCTTATCAGCAATACGTCGCAGTTTGTCGCAACCATTCCGATATCGACCAGTGCGCAGAACGGCCAAATCCTGCGGCTTCGTATTATCGCCAGCGAAACCGACAACGCGGCTACTGTGCTTCCCTGCGGTAACTACGCCAACGGTGAAACACAGGATTACGTACTCAACGTGGTGCAGACGGCTAACGATCTGAGTACGGTTGCCTTGGTATCGCCCCAGGCTAATTTTTGCGGCCAGACCAATACGGAGCTGATTGTCTCCGTTCGCGTACGAAATTTGGGCACGGCTGTGCAACGGAACGTGCCGGTAACGGTGCAGATCACCGATGCCAGTAATACCTTAATTACCTCGCTTACGAATACGATTGGGCAAATCGGTGCCTTTCGCGACAGCGTTCTAACCTTTCAGGTTCCGGCCAGTACGACATTGGCAGCTGGTCAGACCTACCGCTTTACGATCACAACGAACCTGAGCACAGACCAATATCCGGCCAATAACGTCTTAACGGAAACCCGCACAACTGCCCCTGCTCCAACGAACGGAATTTTTAGCGCGGTCCGCTGTAGCAACGATGCCGCTATTTCACTGCGCAATACCGGCGGTGGTGTCGCATTCTGGTACGATGCGCCCGTTGGTGGCAACCTTCTTGCAGCCGGGAATCAAACAACGGCCCCAGCATTGCCAGCCACAGGCCAATTTTACGCCACGCTGAATGAGTTTTCGGCAATTGTTGGTCCAACTGACAAACGCGCTTTTGGCGGAGGTAGTTACAGTGGTAATTTTGGTCCGGCTCCGCTGATTACGACTACCGTTCCTGTCGTTCTGGAAAGTGCTCGCCTTTACATTGCCAGCGCGGGTCAGCTGACATTTACCGTCCGACGATACGATAACACGGCGATTTCGAGCGTCACGCTGGATGTAGCACCAACCCGAAATCAGAGTCTAACGGCCACTGTCAATGGGCAACTGGTTGATGATCCAAATGATCAAGGCGCTGTTTATCCGCTTAATTTACGAATTCCAGCATCGGGCGAGTACCAGATAACGATCGATTATGCTGGTGGCGCATCCATCTTCCGCAGCAATACCGCCGTTACAGGCTTTCCGTTTCAGGCTACCACCCAATCCGGTACGCCTATTGTCAGCATAAAGGGAGCGCTGTACAATAACGGGACTTCGGTCGATACCGTTAAGAACGCTTGGTACTACTTTTACAATCTTCGAGTTCGTTCGCTCGATTGTCCGGCTGTTCAGCGATCCCCCGTCACATCGACTACCGCTACGGCAGCTACAGCCAGCATCACCGCCGATGGCTCAACCACGGTTTGTCAGGGGAATCGTGTATTGCTGCGTGCAGCCACGGGTACCGATTATACATACCAATGGCTACGCAATGGACAAGCGATTTCAGGGGCAACCAGCAGTACCCTAGCCGCAACGAGTACGGGTAACTATAGCGTTCGCGTAGCCAACGTATGCACTCCTGTTCAGTCGGCGGTAATACCAGTGGTAATTCAAACGGCCCAACCGCCAGTGATTACGATCAATAGTCTTACGCTGACGACAAATGCGACTTCGGATGTTCAATGGTTGATCAATGGTGTTCCGATCCCCGGTGCTACAAACTCAACCTACGCTGTTGTCGAAACGGGTCGCTACACGGTTCAGGGAAATGTAAACGGGTGTGGCGCGGCAATATCCGGTGGTGTGTATCTGACCATTCTGGCAACCGAACCCGTCGCCGACGATAATACGCTGGCTGTTTACCCTAATCCGGCGTCCAGTCAGATAACGATTTCGCTATCGTCGGCCATTTCGCTTCAGCAACCCCCTACCCTCCGCCTAACCGATGTTCGTGGTTTGACGCTTCGGACAGCAACATTGAAGCGAGACGGAAAAGGTTACTCGGCAGAACTCGATGTATCAGATTTACCAGGCGGTACATTTTTTGTAGTGGTTTCGGATGACAAAACCCAGACGAACTGGGTAAAACGCATTCGTAAACAGTAGCGCGGGTATCAACTACATTTATCTACTTAAGAAGTTAATCATCAAGGCAATACACGGGCGTTTAGTTACGACTAAAGCTGTGTACTGCCTTTTTATGTGTTTATCCGTAAATACGCTTTGTCTGGCTCAGCGCTCACTAAATTCATCATCAAGCTGGCAGACCGAGCTAAATCAGCGTTACAGCACCCTTCGTCAACAAACACGTCGGTTAGCCCGTAAATACAACTGGCCGATTTACAGCGATTATTCCCGTAACCGACGACTTATCCTTCAGGAGATCGATCCAGCAGGTGAACCGATCTATTACACGTTGCACAACGCGGAAGCGGCTAGCGGCACCCGAACTCAATCTCTTTACAAAGGCGGAAGTTTACAGCTAAATTTATCAGGGAGTAGTAGCACCCTAATCGGTAAAGTGGGCTTGTGGGATGGCGGCCAGGCATTGGCATCCCATCAGGAGTTTCCCAGTACGGACGTACCAAGTACAGTTATACTCCAACAAATGGACAAGGCAACGGAGCTGAACGATCATACCACTCATCTGGCCGGAACATTGGTAGCCCGTGGGATCAATCCGCAGGCGAAGGGCATGGCGTACGGGGCTCGACTGTCCATCTGGGATTATAACGACGATCTGATAGAAATAGCCGCAGCCGCTTCGGGACTACTAGTGTCTAATCACGCGTACGGTCCTGTAGCGGGCTGGGTGTATAATCCGTCCAGACCGGGTTCAGACCCGACCCTGAAATGGGAATGGTGGGGCAACACCAGCATTAGTACGACCGAGGATTACCTGTTTGGTTTTTACACAGCCAAAGCCCGCGACTTCGACCGTATTGCGTACAATAATCCTTTCTATCTGATGGTGCGGTCGGCAGATAACAAACGGGCAGAAACTGGCCCACCGACCGGAACCCCGTATTTCCTGAAAAATACTACCGATAAAAGCACGCTGGTTCGAAGCCGAAACAACGCTTACGACGTAATACCAGCCGAAGCAACTGCCAAGAATGTACTGACCGTTGGAGCCGCCGATGTAACCCGAACGGATCAGAATCAACCTGCATCCATCAGCACGACTTCGTTTAGTGGCTGGGGCCCGACCGACGACGGACGGATCAAGCCCGATCTGTTAGGCATGGGTAGCGATATCTTCTCAACCTTGTCTACGAATTCTTCCGCGTACGGCAATTATACAGGAACGTCGATGGCATCGGCTAACGTCACCGGTTCACTGGCTTTGCTACAGGAGCTTTACGCGCAACAAAAAGCAGCAATCAATTCACAGTTTGCCAGTCAGTTCATGCGGTCGGCCACGTTGCGCGGCCTGGTCCTGCACACCGCCGACCGCGATAACCCAGCCGCCGGACCCGATTACCGCCAGGGCTGGGGTCTGCTCAACACAGAAGTCGCTGCCCGTGTGATTCTGAACACCAGCCAGACGCATCTCATCCTGGAAAAGACCCTGGAAGCAGGTGGAACATTCACGCAGCGATTGACGGCACAAGGTACTGATCCGTTAATCATAACGCTGTGCTGGACCGATCCGGAGGGAGCGGCAACCCCTGTTGTTCCGGCTTCGCTGAACAGCCAAACGCCCAAACTTGTCAACGATCTCGACATTCGACTGAGCGATGGCCGGATCACCACGTTACCGTTTGTTCTGGACCCAAACAAGCCAGCGAACTCCGCCACACCCGGCGATAACATGCGCGACAATGTTGAACAGATTTACCTGTCTAACCCCGTACCCGGACAAGTGTATACCCTGACCGTTTCGCATAAGAGTACAATGACGTATGCCGGACAGCCGTTTTCCGTCATCGTGAGTGGACTGCGTGGTACTCAGTGCCCCTTTACCGCAACGGTTTCACCGAAGGACGCGACACTTTGTACGGGCGATAGCGTGCTGCTCCACTCCGAAAACAAGACGGGTTTCTCTTACCAGTGGCTATTTAACAACAGTGCGATTAAAAGTGCAATCAGTGCCTCCTATGCTGCTACCCAGGTCGGCTCCTATACACTACGGATAACCGATGCAAGCGGTTGCTCTATTATGTCTGCGCCGGTCAGTGTGCAGACAAAAGCGCCCCGTGCCTTGATAAGTCCAGCGACGACACAATTGCTCTGCCCCAATGGCCCACCCCTCCAGCTTACGGCAACGAATGCAGTGGACGGCCAAATCGAATGGTTGCGCAACGGAACTGTACTGCCCGACGCCCAATCAACCACGCTTACCGTCGTAGAACCGGGTCGCTACCAGGTTCGTCTAACGCAGCAAGATTGCCAGTCACTCTCTGATTCTGTTTCCGTACGGCAAAGTACCGTTGGTACAGTCAGTCTAAAACCGGCGGAAACCGAACTCGTTCTGCTGCGAGGAGCTACCGTAACGCTGTATGCGCCCACCGGAACGGACTATCGCTACCAATGGTACCGCGATAACAATATACTTGCCAATGCCGCTGATTATCGACTGTCGGTTAGTGAGCAGGGGGTTTATAAAGTGCGGGTAACTCAGCAGAACTGCGTAGGCTGGTCAACCGAACGAACGGTTCATTTACCGGTTCTTACAGCGGTATCGCTTCCTACCGATTCGTTGTTTACGGTTTATCCAAATCCGGCGGAGCAAACGCTTACAATTCAGTATGCGTATCCAAACACCAGTGCTGTGACGATAAGCGTGCTGGACATAAACGGGCAGAGCCACTTGTCGCCCGCATTAAGCAAAGCTAGCAATGGGCAGATTGAGACGACATTGACCGTAAGCGATTTACCAGCGGGCGTTTATTACCTGCGCGTTATTGACCGTGATCGAGCACGTATCGCACGGTTCATCAAAAAATGATGCTGCTGGCTAGCATGTATTAAGCCATAGGCTACTCAACTGCAACCATTGCTTTGATGACGCCGTTAGCCGGGTCAAGCCAATGTTCGAATTCAGCCTGTACTTCGCCAAAAGCGACCCGGTGCGTAATGTAGGTCGTTGGTTCAACAAGCCCCTGCTTCATACTGGCGATGACATGCTCGAAGTCGGAACGCGTCGCATTTCGGCTACTCATCAGGGTGGCTTCCCGTTTGTGAAATTCGGGGTGCGAAAAACTGATCTCGCCTTTTTGCAAACCCACCAAGACATAGCGACCACTATGGGCCAGATACGAGAAAGCCGTATTAATGGCTCGTAAACTTCCAGTCGCGTCAATCACAACCGTTGGCATGTCGCCGTTGGTAATGGCGGCCAACTGTTCCGCGACATCGGATGCCTGCGCATTGACGGTATGGGTAACGCCTAATCGTGTCTTACAGAAACGTAACCGATTTTCGTTGATATCCAGCGCGATAACCGTAGCGCCAGCAATCCGGGCGAACTCCATGACACCTAACCCAATGGGTCCGGCACCAACGACCAGCACAAACTCGCCCGGCTGCACATCCGCCCGTCGAATGCCGTGCGCACCAATCGCCAGTGGTTCAACCAATGCCAACTCGTCGTGACTCAATCCCTGACCGTGTACCAACGAATAAGCTGGAACGGAAAGGTACTCGACCATCCCGCCGTCGATATGAACGCCCGCAACCTGAAGCCGAACGCAACAATTGGGTTTACCCGACCGGCAAGCGATGCAATACCCACAGTTGAAGTAAGGAATAAACGTAACCGCTTCACCAACCGCAAAATCGGGAGCGCCATCCGCATCGACTAAGTCCCCCGCTAGCTCATGGCCTAAGATTCTGGGATAATTAAAAAAAGGCTGTGTTCCTTCAAAAGCGTGCAAATCGGTACCGCAAATGCCAATCCGTCGGATTTTGACGAGGGCGTTTCCAGTTGATAAAGCCGGTTTCTGCGCTTCTTGGTAAGCGAACTGTCCCGGTGCGGTACACACTAAGGTATTCATGAATCGTTTATGCGGATTTATCAGCAAGTTTACTTACTATAAAGTTACCTCCCTAAATTTCTTACTTGGGAGAAATCACTTTATACACTTCGCTGGCGATTAGCGCTGCACCTTTGGCGTTTGGATGAATTCCGTCAACAAAGAGGCTGTCCTTTCCGACCAGTGGTGTATACAAATCAATCAGTTCAATGTTATTTTCTTTGGCAATGGCGTTCACCAAAGGCATTATTTCATTCCTCAATACGGTCGGATCGACATCAAAGTTGGTATTGAAAGCAGGTGGTGGCACACACATATATATCCTGGGTGAGCTGGATAACTGTTGAAACGACCGAATCAGACTTGTATAGTCGCTCGTAAACTCACTTTTATACCGCCAGTTCTGCTTCTTCGAATCGTTCGTACCAAATTCGATGATCACGATAGATGGTTTCCAATCCAGCGCGTATTGGTATTTTTGGGCACTCCAATAAGGACTATCACCTTTCTTCAGCGCGGTTGTACCGCCTACACCATAATTCAGTACTTTGTTGGTGGTTCCTTCGAGTGTTTGAAGCTGAACAGGATAGGTTTGCGCTGTCGGCAGCACATACCCGTCGGTTATACTGGTTCCAATACAGGCAATTTTTTCAGCCCTGCCCGGCGAATCGCTGTCGCTACATCCTGACAAAAAAAGGGTCAATACGCCTACTATGGTAACTAAGAAGTTATGCTTCATACCTGTCAGGCGCTTACCAGCAAAATCGCTCGCCTATTTTATTGAGAATGAGCCACGAAGATACGATGCTGTAGCGGACAGTCCCTATTCAACCCTAAAACTTGGTTGATACATGTCGATTGGCGGGAAAGCCTGTTCAAAAATCAGGGACATCGTTGCGCGGTTTGAACGTTTCTTGCTTAGCCGAACCGTTTCTTTTTTGACCGGGAGCACAAACGCGGCACAGGTACTGCACCTCCACCGACCAGCCCCGGTCCACGTTGCCAACAGAAAGGTTGATCTGCGTTCGTGGGGTAATCCAGATGGTATTTCGAACATCGCCCAACAGCGACGCTTTTCCCGGTCCGTACTTTTCTTTAAGCCGCGTTTCAAAATCGGCGGCTGCCGCCATAACGTCGTCTTTGGTGACCGACGCGGTCGTGTAATAGTAGTAGGAAGCTGACAGCAACGAATCGCCGTTAAAATTATATTCGAGGCCGACGGATCGTTCAGCCAATGGCACACCCGTGTAAACCAGTTTTTCGCGCTTCACGGAGCTTGGCTTGACCGTTTCGGCTTCCCGAACCTGCTTTGGATTAAACCCCCAACGCACTTTACGAAAATCGGGAGTTTCCTGAGCCCGAAGGATACCGACCGTAAAACTCAGCAACACAATCCCCTGAATCCGATCAAATAAGGAGAATTTCATAAATAGCTCTTTGGGTAGATAACCATGTCCTGACCTTTTTGTCAGATGCTTATCCTCCTTCACAAACGTAAAGTTTTACATTTTCGAAACGCAGTGTCCCCAACTGACAAGAAACTGTCCCCAATCGGAAAGTCCAAGAACTCCGCTTTATGTACTTTTGAGTTATTTCTAACCAGCTAGTTACTCGATTACCGTATACATGCTGATCCTGTTGCGATTCTTTGTACCACTGCACTGGTTTTACTCGTATTATTTTTACCTTTTACTAAATATGTAGCTACACACAATAGTCTTATTTATCGAAAAACATATAAATTGCTCAACTATCCATCACACCTATAGAGTAATTAACTTGCCATGTCTCTTTCATCGTCCTTTGTTACTGGGGATCAGTTTACAAACCTCATTGATGAATTGAGCCAGCTGCCTATCTATAGCATTGGCCGGAAAGCCGATAACAAAATCGTTATTGCCAATGTAAAAATCAGCGGTCAGCACGCCCGTTTGATTCAGTGCAGCCCCACTAGCTTCGTTATCGAAGACCTGGATAGTAAAAACGGCACCTTTGTTAACGGTGTGCGCATTACCCGAAAAGTTGTCGATGCTACAGACAGCATTCGACTAGCCGACGCGGAGTACACGGTTGATCAATTGCTTAAACGGATCCGTACCGAGCAGGAAAAGCCAGCAATAAGTCCACCGAAGCCGCCAAAGCCAGCTGACGAAACGCCAAAAAGTAAGCCAGAACTAGACTTTACAGCGCAGTTCGCCGACTTGCAACAGGTTTACGAACAGTATCCCAAGCTTCGCCGGGATTGCCGCAACCGCGAAAAAATGATTCGCACAGGCAGTGTTATTCTTTCGTCGCTTGTGGGCGTAGGCGCGGTCCTGAGCACGGGCGGTACCGCGCTACCGCTGCTTCATATCATGTCAAGTGCGGGATTGAGCGTGCTGGTCCCCACGCTTTGTTCAACGCTTCTGTCGACCGACGAAAAGCTGGAGATCATCGATAAAGAGTACCGGGAAAAGTACCGTTGCCCTAACGCGACCTGCCGCGACCCTTTTGGTACCAGAGAATGGGAACTGCTGGCCCAGCAAAAATCCTGTCGGCGTTGTCAGGCCGTTTGGGTCAACTAATTTTTGCTTTTCCGCTCACCTTTTGCCTACGAATCCTATAAACCCACATCATCAAACATTCATCGTGTCATGACACAATTTTCTGATAAAACCGACCTTCAAACCGACGCTTATCCTATGCCACAACCATCTACTTCCGCTAAACCAGGTCTTGACGACAAACAAAAGAAAATCCTGGGCATCTCAGCAGCCGCTATCCTACTCGGCGGAGCAGCATGGGCCATTACTAAAAACCCTGGCACAGAAACCCCGAGCGAACCTCAAGACCAGGCTGAAATTTCAACATTACCTGAGGACATTGATGTGGCGGGGAAAGTGACCGATTCTATGTCATTCGGTCAGGCTTTTGAAGCCGCTCGCGATGAAGTAGGTATGGGCGGTTTGTTTAGCTGGCACGGTCGCTGGTATAATACGTTCGACAAAGAAGAATGGAGTAGCCTGTCGCTTGAGCAACGCCAGGAATTCACCGAAATGATCACGCAGGAACATCTGCCCGTAAAACCCTATCAGGGTTCAATACCCACTGCGAGTGAGCCAACAGTTTCTGATGATCCAGCGCCCACCGAACCTACGATTATTGAAGGCCATCTGAACGGTCAGCGAGTGATGGGTCTCGATTTTGATCAGGATGGCATAATTGACACGCTCGTTCTGGAAGGGGAAGATGGCTACACGTACCGCGTGGTCGACGCAACCGGCGATCAGGGACTTGACACGGTGTACCGCTACGATCCACTTGACGGTGAGTTAGTAGGTGCCTCAAAAATAGAGCACCCCTTCATACTGACTAACGACCAATTCGATCAGGGTCTGGAAGAAAACATGCCCAAAGAAGCCGTTGATTCCGTGCTTGAGCCGGACGATGCTCCGGTCGATGTGCACCAAGCCGATGACGAACAGGACGATGATGATATCGATACGGATACGAATCACTACCTGACTCACTCAGCCGAATCAGACGATACGTATATCAACAATGGTGATGTCCGCGACATGGACGAATAGTAAGCATGAGTGGATTTAAAACAACGCTTATTACCTGTCAGCAGTGCAATCGCCGGATTATGGTCAGAACCGCCGATGCTGAACGGGGGTCGATAACCTGTTCGCACGTCGGATGCGGAGCCACCAATACGTTGACAAGCGGATTTTACTACGACGAAAGCCTGTTGAACGGTCTTCCTGGATTCGGGCAGCTAACGTATTTGGGTAGTACGCCAACGACTTTCGCGCTACAATTTGGCAATAACACGATAGGCACGTCCGAGTCCTGCGTCGTTCAGCTTGATCGGTTTATGCATAACGGTCGGTGCTTCATCAGTCGGCGGCACTGTACGCTGACCGTAACGTTCGATAAATGGTCGGGTCAGTTGCGGTATCAGCTTCAGGATGGTGTTCCTGACCCGGTCACGGGAGAGCAGCAGTCGAGCCTCAACGGGACCTTGCTCAACGGAACCTCCTTGCAGAAAACGGAAATTATCGATGTCGCCGACGGCGAAATCATTGCACTAGGTGGTGCTGACCGCTTTCTCCTGAAGCATTTTATGATCAATCCAGTGATGCTGGAGACCTATAAAACGGAGTTGGCCTTCAACCCCGACAGTACTCAATAATTTATGTTTATTCATCCATCGTTACCCCTTGCTTTTTCTCACATTGGCCAGCGAACTATCAATCAGGATACGTTGTATCCGGCGGTAGGTTTAGCCAACGAGCAG
This sequence comes from Spirosoma oryzicola, assembly GCF_021233055.1. Taxonomy (NCBI): domain Bacteria; kingdom Pseudomonadati; phylum Bacteroidota; class Cytophagia; order Cytophagales; family Cytophagaceae; genus Spirosoma; species Spirosoma oryzicola. The sequence continues at coordinate 5,407,371 of NZ_CP089538.1, forward strand.
ACGCAGCTTTTTATCGTTTGCGACGGTATGGGAGGAGCGGATAAAGGAGAGATTGCCAGTCAGTTGTTGTGCGAAGCCGTTGCCCGTTATGCCTCATCATTGGATTATCCTGTCTTTGATGCAGTCCATTTAAAAACGGCTCTTGATATGGCCTATCAGGCTTATACCGATTATCTAGGCGAACACCCGTTCGTGAGCCGCATGGGGTCTACGCTGGCATTGCTTCAATTGCATCAGCAGGGCGTTACAGCAGCGCACATTGGCGACAGTCGAATCTATCAAGTGCGGGCTGGAAAGATCGTCTTTCAGACGCAGGACCATAAACAGGTAAACGACATGGTAGAGGCCGGAATTATCACGGCTACTCAGGCACTGACTCATCCGTGGCGAAACCGGCTTAGTCGGGCTGTGGTAGCCAGTTCGGATAAGAAAGAAACGAAATCGGTACCCGACAGCACCGTCCTGACCGATGTTCGGGAAGGCGACTATTTTTTTATGTGTACAGATGGTGCGCTGGAGCGGCTCGACGAATACGCGCTGGAAACGGTGCTGGCGCAGGATATACCGGACATGGCTAAGTTACAGGCCCTGCTCAGCTTATGCGACGGGCACACGAAAGACAACTATTCAGGCTACCTGATTGGCGTTAAACAGGTAACGCAGCAAAAATCCATTTTAGCTTCTATCTTTTCTTAAACGATGCTGGCTTATTTGATGAGTTGTCTGGGTATTTTGCTGGCTGGGCTTGCTCCCACTCCACAGCCGCAGACGTACGCCGTTGTAGTTGGTATTTCGGATTACAAAGAGCTGACCAGCCGGAACGGCGATTTACGCTACGCCGACAGAGATGCCCGACAGGTTGTATCGTTTTTACAAAGCCGGTCGGGCGGATTGTTACCAGCTTCGCATATTCGGTTCTTAACGAACCAGCAGGCTACCTACGCGAATATCCGACAGGCGTTAACGCTCTTTAAACAGGCGCAAGCCGGTGATCGCGTTATTTTTTACTTTTCCGGTCATGGCCTGCCTAGCAGCTTCGTTCCCTACGACGTTCGTTTGGACAATCAGCAAGGTTTGTTGACGCATCAGGCGATCAAAGAAGCGTTTCGACAATCCGAAGCAGCCACAAAGTTGTGTATCGCCGATGCCTGTTTGTCGGGTAGTATGACGCAGCCGCAGACGAGCCAGCGAAACCTGTTGAAAACAGTCGGCAGCAGCCTTAGCGATGACACCAACGTGGCCATGATCCTCGCCAGCCGATCTACCCAGAGTGCCGTTGAGACGGGCCGGTTGGCGGGTGGTGCGTTTACCTATTACTTGCTGAAGGGATTGCATGGCCACGCTGATCTCGACAAAAATAAAATTGTAACGATTCGGGAATTGCACGCTTACGTATCGCCCCGAGTCCGGCAGGAAACCCGTGGTCATCAGACCCCTATTTTTTACGGTCGATTTTCGGATGATCTGGGCCTGGCCTACCTCTGAATTCGGCAATGTGCAACAGAACCCAATAGTATGAGTCAACCCTTTACTTCTTTTCAGGACTTTAAACGACGATATCCAATCCGGCCCAATGACGAAGGTGCGTTATTGGGCAGTGGATCGTATGGGCGCGTCATTAAAGTCGAAGATCAGCTCGAAACGGAATGGGTAGCCATTAAAATCAGTGAGTTTAAAGGGAATGACCCGAAATCGTTGAAAGCCGAAGTCGAACTGGCTCAGCGGATCGCCCGTCAGGCCAACATTGCCCGCTACGACGCCTGCTACCGGCTTGAGACGGACACCAGCATCAGCGATTTTGCCATCATGAAGTATTATCAAGATGGTAACCTCGCTGATTTGCTACGTCGCCAGGCGTTGACGCCCGCTCAGATTTACGACATCACGAAGGGAATTCTGCTTGGCCTCCAGCACCTGCATCGGCACCGGATTGTTCACCGGGATTTCAAACCAGCTAATATTCTTATCTCGCGTGACAACGCCGGACGATTCATTCCTAAAATAGCGGATTTCGGCCTGAGTAAACTGGTCAGTGATGACGAACTCGACAGCTCTGATTTCGACCTGAGCGACGGGCGGGGTACGCCTTCCTACAAAGCGCCCGAACAGATTGAAGGAAGCCGGGTAAGTTTCAACCTGGACTTGTGGGCCTTTGGCGTTATCCTGTACGAGCTGCTCACGGGCGAAAAACCGTTTCAGGCCGACTTACGGAACAGCAGTGAACAGTCGGCGCGACGCGAGATCGAGAAAAAGATTATTACCGTCGATTTACCCGCTCGGGTGAAGCAGATTGAAGAACCGTACCAAACCATGATCAGGCGGTGTCTGGTTCGGGATATTCACGAACGCGTTCGGAAAGAGGATGAACTGCTCGACCTTCTCGACAACATTCCGCAGCTATTGAGTGAGGCTCAAAAACGGGCTGATCGGCACGAATACGAGAAGGCAATTCCGCTGTTCGAGCAAATCCTGACTAAGCGCGAGCATCATGCTGCGGCACAGAAGGGTTTGGAATCAGCCAAGCTGGGGGTTAACCGACAGCAGCTTAAGAAGCTATTGACCGAAGCAACTAACCTGACGACCCAGCACCGATTTGAACAGGCCAAGACTCTTTATGAGCAGGTATTGCGCCTTTCTCCCGATCTATCAGAGGCTATTGAAGGCTTAACGTTCTGTATTGAACAGCTACGGCCTAAATCCTTGGTTGTTCAGGATCCGGAACGCACGGATATGTATCAGGAAGACGCAACTGATGTTTATGTAGCTCCATCGGTTATCCCGGCTCCGGCTACGACTGTCCCAAAGCAACCGGTTTTAGTCGAAAAAGACACCCCAAAAAAGCCAGTTCTCCCACCGGTTGTTGCCGTTCCCGTGAGTGACGGGATGCTCCAGCAGCCTGCGATTCCAAAGCTTGGCAAACCGTTTCCCTGGCGCATAGTCGCCCCAGTGGCTATCGGCCTGGGAGCCGTTGTTATCTACTTTAATGTAAGTTCTGGACCGACAGGGACTTCAAACGTAGCAGGTTCTAAAACGTCAACAGCTACCCTTGCTCCTGCTACACCGAAATCTTCTGCACCAGATCCTAAAACAGAGGCTGGGTCAGCGCCATTGACGTTGGGAGAGAAAAAGAGCGCGCTCAAAGAGCAGGTTGACGAGATTTTTAACGCAGCCCGACGCGCTTTTCAAAAGAAGAATTTTAAACAAACGACTACCCTAACAGCCAGCGCCTTACAGCTTGACCCTACCCGGCAAGATGTTAGCCGGTTGCATAGCATTGCGCTTCAGGAACTTGCTAAATCCGGCGTAGACGCACCAAAAGAAAACGAGAAGCCAATCGCAGTTGTAGCAGCGCCTGTACTTACCTCGGAGTCGCCAAAGCCCGTAGTCGCTGAATCAACTAAAGAATCGGCTAAAGAGACGACAGGCAATGCCAAACAACAAGCGCAGTCCGCTTACGATCAGCTCATTGAAGACGGGCGGCAGGCAATCGCGAAGGGTAACAATAAAGCGAAAGCCATAGCTGATTTCAGCAGTGCCCGCGCGTTGGCCAAAGAGCATGATCTGAACACGACCAAAGCAGACGAGGCTTACAACACGTACCTGAGTAAAGGCAACAAAATCTTTGACAGCGATGACTTCGACGCGGCCAAAGAATGGTATAAAGTTGCTCAGTCGCTCAAGGAAACACGGGAAGTGCAAAGCAAAATCAAACAGTGCAATAATCAATAATCAACTCTAATGACCAAACCTGTTTACTTACTAGTTTCTTTCTTATTACTAACTGCTCCGATGGTGTCGGCGGTTGCTTTTGACCGGGCTTCCGTGACAACATCAGTAGCCGATGAAGAGTATGACCGTTACAAAAAAAGAGGTGACGATTTTTTTAAGGAAGGGAAATACCAGGAAGCTCGCCGACAGTACCAGAACTGCCTTGAGGTACCCGGCTTTGAAAACGACGCCTACGCCACGAAACAAATCGACGAATGCTCTAAAGCACTAAGCCTGCGTCAACAAGCAACCGAAGCCCTGAAACAAAACAAAAATCAGGAAGCGATTCAGATCCTGAATCAGCTGTTGACACGCAATCCGGGTGATAATATTAGCAGAGAACAATTAGCGGATTACTACGAAGCTCAGGGTAACCAACTGTCCAATCAGAAAAATTATACGGCGGCCCGAGAGATCTACACTCAGGCACTTAAGTACGCTACCACTACGACTCGGCAGGAATCGCTGCGCCTTCAAATTGCAAACACCAGTAATGTTCAGAGACCGGCCAAGAATATTGGTATAAAAGTGTTTACAGGATTGGTTGCCGTTGGCGCGGGTGCTTTTGCAGTGTTACTGCGGAACGATTACCGAAATAAGCTAAACACGCTGAATCAGATTAGCCAGACGGCTGATCCTACCGGAACGGGAATTATCAGCGACGATGGGCTATACCAGCAATACAACGCGGCTTACGGCGCGGTTGAGTCGGCTCAGAAACGGAATAGCTTATACAAAGCAAGCTTAGGCGTCGCAGCGGTGGCGACCATCGCCGAACTGTATTTGTTGCTGCACAAGCCGAAGAAAGCGCCACGCACAACCGGTTTCCATTGGCAGCCCTCGTCGCAGTCATTGGGTGTAGCGGTTCACTACACATTCTAATCCATAATTATCTAGCTCTATCCAGTTGAACTGACGATACTTTTAATAAAGATGAAAAAAACACTACGTACCTATATAGTCGGTATTCTTATTAGCAGCCTCTGTGGCCTGACACTCTGGTCCTGCGACCCGTGGGAACTTCCTACACGAAAAGAGCGACGCAACTGCGTTACCCCTTCAGGCGAACTTGTTACACAAATTCAGCAACTTAAAGTAGATTTTTCGATAAGTAAAAGTGCAGGTACAATTGACCAAGTGATATGGGACTTTGGCGACGGGACGAACGCGACTACTATTGGCACGACTACTAGCCATACCTACGCTAAAACAGGTACGTATACAGCAAAGGCTAAATTAACAAACTCATGTCAGAAAGATATTGGAATTCAGGCCACTGTAAACGTCAATAATGCAGTACAGCCTGCTGTGAGCATACAGCCTGCTACCGATATAACTAGAAGTTCAGCAGCCATACGTATGGCCGTCACATCTACAGGTAACTCTACAATTGTCCGCTACGGTATATGTTATTCAACCACAAACACAAACCCGGAAGTCGGTAAGACTGACGTATCTATACTTGACAAGACAGACGCTGTTTCATTAAATAATCCTGTCTCGTTTGCAATCCCAAATCTTCAGCCAAATACGACATATTACGTGCGAAGCTTTGCTATTAATGAAGCAGGTATAATTAGTTACAGCGATCCCATACAATTTAAGACAGGCTATAATCCTTCCGTTTCCAGCGGTGGTAGTCCAACAGTGGGGTCTACAACAGCGACGGTGGGTTTTATCCTTAATGATGCGGGCAATCCAGCCGCCATTCAGTACGGCGTGCTTTATTCATCGAGCAACAGCACACCTAGTATGGATAATTCAGGGCCGGGCGTTACGGTGAATAATCCAAATGTCGGTGCAAGCACACCCGTCAACTTAACTGATCTGAAACCAAATACGACGTACTACTACCGATCCTACGCAAAATTGCCATCGGGTGAAATTGTTCCAGGCCCAATTAATACATTCACTACGCAGGCAGACGCTGTTGCGAACGGACTGATAGCCTACCTACCGTTCACGGATAGATCGTTGCTGGACGTTAGTGGTAACAACAATCACGCTAATCTAGTTGACAGCCCTACGTTTACCACTGACCGGAGAGGAAAGTCAAATGCAGCCATCCAACTGGATGGCGTGAATGACTACTTCTACATGGTAGACAACAGCACCCTACTTCTTGACGCGTTCACGATCAGCATATGGATAAGACCTAGCGCCATCAACAACGTTAACAACCGGATGCAGATTTATAACAAATCGCGCTGGAGTGACAGTAATTTCGAGATGTACAGCTCGCTCGTGAAGATTAACGAGAACGGCCCTGGGCTTACGTTCATGACTAACATCAAACAAGGTAGCAATTGTGTACCGGCTAAAGGTTGGCAGAGTTTTGAGTTTAGCAGTAATCCCCAGCTCGATGATTGGCACCATCTTGTCTTTACGTACTCGGGAAGATCAAGCCGGATGTATTTCGATAACGTCCTGATGGATCAAAATAATAATCTACCTGCTGCCAGCATGGACCGATGCCCAGGTGGCGAATTAAAGTTCGGCGCTCAGCTTCGGGATTTCCCCAATTACTTCAAAGGGGCAATGGATGAAATTCGAATCTATAACCGTGCGCTCTCCGCTAGCGAAGTACAGACGCTGTACAACCAATAAGCACAATTTATTTGCACGACTAATTAAGCAATTGACCCTGTCAATACCGACATGAAACGGTATTGACAGGGTCAATTGCTTGTTCTTGCTTTTGATATCGAGTGAATTATCGACCTCAATCGATTAAAAATTTATACAACGCCTAAAACAAAAAACGCCTAACCAGCTTTTTGTCAGCTAATTAGGCGTCTTACTTAGTAGCGGGAGCTGGACTCGAACCAGCGACCTTTGGGTTATGAGCCCAACGAGCTACCAACTGCTCCATCCCGCGATGTTTGGTTTGCAAAAGTACCACACATTTCTTAAAATGCAATACCTTTGTGCAAAAATTTTTTTATTCCTTCACTGAAACGTTTTTTTTCGAGAGAGAGTTGTTTTTAAAGCCGCTGAAAATCAGTTAGCGGGATCACCTACTCATGAATACAGAATTGATTGAAAATTTTCCGGCCAATCATAAGGCCGGCTTCGTCAGTATCGTTGGTAAGCCCAACGTCGGTAAATCAACCCTGATGAACCAACTCGTCGGTGAGCGATTGTCGATTATCACCTCCAAAGCGCAGACCACTCGCCACCGCATTATGGGTATCCTCAATGGAACGCATAATGGTCAGGACTTCCAGCTAGTTTACTCGGATACACCCGGCATTATCAAGCCTCAGTACAAACTTCACGAATCGATGATGAGCTTTGTACGCGGCTCCATCGAAGATGCGGACGTGGTTTTGTTTGTAACGGACATTTTCGAACAGCACGACGAAAATGACGTGATCGAACGGCTGCAAAAATCCGAGGTACCCATCCTGCTGTTGATCAACAAGATCGACCAGGCCACCCAGGCGCAGGTTGACGAGAAGATAGCCTATTGGCAGGAACACTTCAAGGCTCAGGAAATTATTCCGATTTCGGCGCTTAATGGCTTCAATATTGAGCGTGTCTTCGACGCGATTATCACCCGCCTGCCTCAGCACCCGCCTTATTTCCCGAAAGACGAGCTGACCGATAAACCCGAGCGCTTCTTTGCTTCGGAAATTATTCGCGAAAAGATTTTCCTGAATTACAAGAAAGAAGTTCCTTACAGCAGTGAGGTCGTTGTCATCGGCTTCAAAGAGAAAGATGACATCATTGTCATTCAGGCAGAAATTCTGGTCGAACGCGCTACGCAGCGTGCCATTTTACTCGGCGAAGGTGGGAAAATGATCAAGAAAACGGGGATTATGGCGCGCGAAGAGCTGGAGCGCTTCTTCGGTAAAAAAGTATTTTTAGAACAATTCGTTAAAGTAGAACCCGATTGGCGGCAGAAAGATCGAATGCTTAAGCGGTTAGGTTACGACGAATAGTATCAGAATTGAGGACAGCCAAGTGTCAGTGCCCGGTGCTCTAACACTTATTTCTTGTTTCTCTCTTCTCACTTCTTCTTAAAAAAATGGCAAATATTGTTGCAATCGTTGGCCGCCCAAATGTGGGTAAGTCTACGCTGTTCAACCGATTGACGGAACAGCGGCAGGCCATCATGGATAACCAGAGCGGTGTTACGCGTGACCGGCATTATGGCACCGCCGAATGGAATGATAAATACTTTACGGTTATTGACACGGGCGGTTACGTCGTCGGGTCGGAAGATGTATTCGAAGAATCGATTCGCGAGCAGGTAGAGATTGCCATTCAGGAATCGACCGTCCTGTTGTTTGTTGTTGATTCTCAAACGGGTATTACGGGATTGGATGAAGATTTCGCGGATGTCCTGCGTCGGAGCAAGAAACCCGTATACGTCGTAGCCAACAAAGCTGAAACGTCGGAGCGGGCGCATAGTTCAGCGGAGTTCTACGCCCTTGGCCTGGGTGAGCCTTATCCTATCTCGTCCATGACGGGTACCGGAACGGGTGATCTTCTGGATGAAGTGATCAAGCATTTTCAGACGGAAGGCGTGGCCGATCCGGATGCTGGTGTTCCCCGCATCGCTATTCTTGGCCGCCCCAACGTGGGTAAATCGTCGTTTCTGAACGTGCTGACGGGGCAGGACCGCAGTATCGTAACCGACATTGCCGGTACAACCCGCGACGCGATTAACACTCGTTACCGTGCTTATGGCAAAGATTTTATCCTGACCGATACCGCAGGTATCCGCCGGAAAGCGCGTATTCAGGATAACATCGAGTTCTATTCGACGCTACGGTCGTTGAAGGCGATGGAAGAATCGGATGTTTGTATCATCATGCTCGATGCAACGCGTGGTCTCGAAGCGCAGGATCTGAATATTATTGGACAAGCCGTAAAGGCGAAGAAGGGTGTTGTGATCATGGTCAATAAGTGGGACGCCGTTGAGAAAGACCACCGTACCGCCGACATCCTGCGCAAAGAAATGATTCAGCGGATGATGCCCATCGATTACCTGCCAATCATTTTTGCGTCTGTGCACGAAAAGCAGCGGATTTTTCAGGTAATGGAAAAAGCGATGGAGGTTTACGAAAATAAGAGTAAGAAAATTACTACATCCAAGCTGAACGAAGCGATACAGCCAGAAATTGAAGCGTACCCTCCCCCGTCGCTAAAAGGCAAGCAGATCAATATCAAGTACATGTTGCAGGTTCCAACGCCTTCACCGACGTTCGTGTTCTTCTGTAACCTGCCCCAGTACGTACAGGAGTCGTATCAGCGCTATCTGGAAAATAAAATCCGGGCTCATTTCGACTTTACGGGTGTACCCATCACCCTGTTTTTCCGGCAGAAGTAATTCGCTTTTTTGATTAGACTCAGTCAGTTGACGGTTTCAGCCATAAGCTGCTTACCTCTACCACCTGATTGAGTCTAATTCGTTTGATTCCCATCCTTGCATGGCTCAGCAACCCACTCGAGCTTATTATTGGCTTGGTGCCTTTCTGGTATTTCTGGCGGCTTTTTGCTTTGCCATGAAGGGTATACTCATCAAGCTGGCTTATCAATATCCCATTGACTCTATTTCGCTACTTACCTTACGGATGCTGACTGCCTTGCCGTTCTATGTAGCTATCGCGTTTAATCTTGCCCGAAAGCATCCGCCTGTTCAACTGACACTCCAACAATGGCTTGTACTGGCCATACTTGGCATTACGGGCTATTACCTGGCCAGTTTTTTTAACTTTTTGGGATTGGTGTACATTACAGCGGGTCTGGAACGCATCCTGCTGTTTGTGTATCCGACTTTTGTTCTGCTTATGAATGCGCTCGGATTTGGCCGGCGTGTAAGCCGGTTGCAAATCATGGCACTCCTGCTTACCTACGCGGGTATTCTCCTGGCGTTTGTGGGTAATATTGAAACCACCACCCAAAAAGACGTAATGCTTGGCGCTTTCTGGGTTATCCTAAGCGGTCTGGCTTATGCCGTCTATCTGGTCGGTAGCGACCGGATGATCGCACGAATCGGCTCCCAGCGCTTTACGTGCTACGCTATGATCGCAGCGACCGTTCCAACGGTCATTCACTGCGCAATGGTCAACGGCCTGCATCTGGAAGGCTATCCAGCACCAGTCTATGGATTGGGATTAGGCATGGGGATTTTTGTAACCGTTATCCCTACGTTTATGATTGCCGAGGGTATAAAGCGGGTTGGTTCCGGCAATGCTTCGATTATTGCAAGCATTGGTCCAATCTTCACCATCATCCTGGCGACGACCATTCTTCACGAGACAATCAGTGATGCGCAAATTGTGGGTACACTTTTTGTTTTATTTGGTGTGTTTTTAATTAGCTATCGGGGCAACCGAAAAACAGAGGTAGCAACCAAGAATTAATCAAAAGTTACACTTTCGTAAGTACCGTATAATAAATGAAAACCGGTAAAAATACTCCTATTGGACGTATAAATATATTCTCATTGGCAAATAAGATACATCGAATTACCTTTAGATAAATTCTACCTCGCATTCAAGAACTTAATAATCCTTAGTGAAGTAATTAGCCTAACTTTCTTAAAACGCACACCTATAAAGTTACTGACGTATGGCTACCGAGACGAACATGGAGGAAGAAAAACGCATTGACAAAGCGGCTTACGTGCTAAAAGCCGTAGCCCATCCGCTGCGCATTAAAATCATTCAGATGTTAAATGACAACAAAGAACTGAATGTATCAACGATCTACAAGAATCTAAATGCTGAACAGTCGCTTATCTCGCATCATCTGATCAATATGCGGGATAAGGGTATTTTAGATATTCGACGTAGCGGAAAGAACATTTACTACTTCTTGGTAGATTCGGCGGTATCCGAGGTGATCAGCTGTATTTATAAAAGCAAGGTTCTGAATTAACAATTAACCAGCTATACGAATGGGTCATTAAGTTGGCAAAGGTGCTACTTAATGACCCATTTTGCATTTTGTACGGCTGATTTTAGCCAAAGAGCTCCCCATTCTTGTAAGGAGGAACGATGCCTAAGTGGAGATACGCTCTCTCTGTAGCCTCCCTCCCGCGTGAGGTACGTTTTAGAAAACCTTCTTGAATCAAAAACGGCTCGTAAACCTCCTCAATCGTTTCGGACTCTTCACTGCAAGCTGTCGCGATGGTCGAAAGCCCGACGGGTCCTCCCTTGAACTTTTCGATGATCGTAGTCAAAATCCGGATGTCCATATCGTCCAAACCGTTCTGGTCTACTTCAAGAGCGCTCAAGGCAATTTCAGCAATATCAACATTGATGTAGCCATTCCCTTTCACCTGCGCAAAATCGCGGGTTCGACGCAACAGGTTATTGGCAATCCGGGGTGTTCCCCGGCTCCGGCGGGCAATCTCAAAAGCTCCTTGCTCATCAATCGCTGTACCCAGGATCGCCGACGACCGCTGAACGATACTGGTCAGCAGCTGTGCGTCGTAATACTCCAGCCGACAGCTGATACCGAAACGCGCCCGTAACGGTGATGTCAGCATACCGGCACGGGTGGTAGCGCCAATGAGTGTAAACGGATTCAGCTTGATCTGTACAGTCCGCGCGTTCGGACCTGAATCGAGCATAATGTCAATTTTGTAATCCTCCATCGCCGAGTACAGATACTCTTCCACGATGGGGTTGAGCCGGTGAATCTCGTCGATAAACAGCACGTCGTTTGGCTGCAAGTTTGTTAGCAGTCCCGCCAGGTCACTTGGTTTGTCCAGTACCGGCCCCGACGTCATTTTGATATTTGCATTAAGCTCGTTGGCAACGATGTGCGACAGCGTTGTTTTGCCCAGCCCCGGAGGGCCGTGGAGCAAAACGTGGTCGAGTGCATCGCCCCGTTGCTTGGCTGCCTGAACAAATACTTCAAGGTTGTCCAGCACTTTAGCCTGCCCCGTAAAGTCCTCGAACGAAAGCGGTCGGAGCGCCCGTTCGATCTCTTTATCGGTAGCCGACATTCCCTCGCCTGTCCCTTTCAGAAAGTCGTTTCGCATAATTTTGATTCGTGCAAACCCGGCCTAAAAACCGCCTTTTTTGGCTTTATTCGGCCGGGCCGTTTACCTCAAATATACGAAAAAAAAGGCGTAAAACCATCACCGAACCAGCAGTACGGACCCTCGTTTTACTAACTTTCCGCGCTCTGGAAAGGACTCACTTTTGTAGATGATAACGTATGGATAAAGCATGGGTGGGTAGACCTCTCCCTTGTACGAACCGTCCCATTTTTGCTCCGGATTATCCGTTACGAAGATAACTTCACCCCAGCGATTATAGACCCGAAGCTCGTAGTCTGTAACGTAGGCGGGAAAGACTTCCAGCACATCGTTGACGCCATCGTTGTTAGGCGTAAATGCTTCTGGTACGTTCATCCTAGGCTCGCACTTGTTTAAGGCTAGTGACGTAGCCGTAGCCGTACATCCCTGCGGATCAGTAGCGACAACCTGGTATTGTCCCGCCCGGTTAACCGTGATAGCGTTTGTTGTTTCACTCCGATTGAGCCACAGATAACGCAGGTCGGAAGCACCGTTAGCAACAATTTGCACTCGGCCCTGATCGCCTTCGCACAAGATAACTTCTCTGGGAACCGACAGAGCCGGGGCCGGTCGGTCTGAAACCTCCACGTTGCTTCGTCCGACGCAGCCATTCAGTGTGTTTCGTACCACAATTCCGTACGTTCCCGGCTGACTGACCGTTATAGAGAGCGACGATGCTCCCGTACTCCACTGGTAGGTGTTTCCAGGCTGCTGCGCATCTTCGGGTGCTAGCGTAACGGTTTGCCCAAAACATTTCAACTGGTTTGGTCCTAGTCGGGCGAACCCAGCACTATCGAGACCTACCTTGATGCTATCCACAAGGGCTTTACAGCCTTTTGTATCGGTTACCTGAACGTTATACAGACCAGGCGCAGCCGTGTTGAATACAGGCGTAGTAGCTACCTGGTTATTGTTCTGATCCAGCCAACTATAACTTGCGGGTGTTCCCCCCGAAATATTCAGGCTAATTGTACCACTGTTGGGTAAACTACACAGCGCGTCTTTCGTCAGCGGTGTGAGCACGAGCTGATTAGCGGGCGATTTTAGTGTAAATGCTGTATCCAGCTTGCACTCGTGCAACGTGTCTGTCACGGTTATTTTATAGCCTCCCTCCGCAAGTCCAGTCTGTTGATTGGTTGCTCCGGTCAACACCGCCCCATCGGAACGTGTCCAGCCATATGCGTAGTCGCCTGCCGGGTTGGGTGTCAAAACAATCGAGCCATCAGCCGATGTACAGGTCTGCGGACCAGTCAGCGCTGCCGCTACCCGTAGCTTAGGTAATTCGGTGACGCGAATGGTGTCGGAGTTTTCGCAAGATGCGCCATCAATTGGATCTGATTGAGCGGTTACCGTATACGTTCCGGCTTTTGACACCGAAATGGTACGCGTATCGCCACCCGTACTCCACTGGAATCGCTTCCAGGTTTGCTGCGGTACGGTCAGGTTAACCGCCGTTCGGTAACAGAACACGGTGTCGGGGCCAAGATCGAGTGACGGTACGGGTCGTATCTGAACCGCGATGGTATCACTTTTAAAACATTCTCCGTTGGCCGCTAACCCGACCACCTGATAATAGCCCGGCAACGTAAGCGTTAGGGATTTTTGCCTGCTGACTACCGCCCCATTGACCAGCCATACGTACAATTTCGCGGTCACGTTTATGTTCAGCGTTAGCCCTTTTTTATTACAGATAGCGGTGTCGGCACCGAGTTTTATGTCGGGTGGCGTTTCGAGAATAGTCAGCGTGTCTCTGATGAGGGTATCTTTACAAATGCCTCCCGAGCTGGTTCGCGTAACGATGTGCAGGCTGATCGGATAAGTCCCCGGATTTTTATAGGGGTGAGTAATGGGCTGGGTAGCCGTTGTCGATACGGGAGCACTTCCATCACCAAACGTAAGGGTATACGTTTCCTTCAGCTTCGGACAGTTGGGGCTGATCTGAAATACAGTTGGCGCGTTTGTACACGTGTCTGAATACGTAACGCCAGGCCCGCTCGAAGGCTCATTGAAATTGGCAACCAGGTTCGGTAATCCTAACTGACTTTTCTGCCCGCCCAATGTCTGACCAACGGGATTGAAGACAAGGCTGTCAAGTAATCCACCGTTCGGATTGTCGATAGTTCCAAGAGAGCCACTGCCTTTTATGGCTACGTAAATACGTCCATCCGGACCAATCTGAATAGATCCATACTGGCGGGTTGTACTGCTGTCAACAACGGTTCTGGACTTTGCCAGGAGCGAGTCCTTCTGGCTTAAATCATACTTGAGAACATACGACGATCCCTTCAAGCTTCCATCGGAGTTCGTATCAGCCAGCATGGTCACGTACAGATTGTTGCCATCGGGTGAAAACTCGACCCCGTAGGCTTTTGGCGGAGCGGCTCCCAAATCGAGCGTCCGATTAAACGTCATTCTTCCCGTCGAATCATTAAACGTATAGAGATCAACGGAGTTTTTGGGCGGACCCGGAATGACAACGGCCATCGGACGGTTCCCTTTGTTACCGCCCGTTGTATCCGCCGGACCGATCTTGATATAACCCTCGGCGTTTGCCAGTGAATCGATAACCTGCCCACCGGTGAATGTTGTCACGGTTGGCGTTTCACTGGGTGTGAGGTGACGGATTTCGAAGGTGTTGGTTCCGTATTGGCGCGTAATCACCCAATAGGTCGAATCCCGATCATTACGGACCGATGCCGACTGTTCTGTGCCTTTGGTCGATAACGGGATGTTTTTCTGGGTGACCGCCCCTTTGCCCCCATTCTGCCGCATATCGACGATGCTATACGTTAAGGTCTTCTGACCACGAATTTCCGACGTTGTATATACGTAGTAAAGGTACTCGCAACCGCGACACGTTGGCTTTGGCACAATCAGGGCTGATTGTGTGGAGTTTTTATTACCACCAAGTGAGATAGGTGTAGCTGTTGCCGCCGAGTCGCGCGGGTCCAGTGATTTCAACGGTTTACCATCTTTGTCGTAAACAGTTACACCGTCGGTATAAAACAGCAGGACGCCTTTTGTATTGGAAATAGACGACGATCCTTCGATCGTATTGAGCTTACCGTCCGTAATCGGCTTAGGCGATCCACCGCCACTAAAGTCCAGTCCGGCATTGGCTCCAAAATACCACTTTGCCCCCTGCGATTCTTTCTGCTCTCCGCACACATCGACGTTTATGCGATCTTGATACGAGCACCCTGTTATTGGGTCAATCGCTTCTACCGAGTAACAGCCTGAACTATCTACCTGGATGCTCTGCGTCGTTTGACCCTTTGGGTACCACAAATAATTATAACGAGTCTGACTACCACCGTTGTACGGATCAAGGGTAATCGTCTCTCCTTTACAGATTGTCGTATCCGTTCGCCAATTGCTGAATGATTGAGGTCGAGGATAAATCGTGACACGACCCTGAGAGGTTTGAACAACGCCATTGACCGTTCGGGTCAGCGTTATGGTGTATGTACCCGGTTGCTGGTAAACGTGCCGTGCCACCGAATCTATATTCCGTTGTGTAGTCAACGTACTACCAGCACCGGTATCACCGAAGTTCCACACGCGGGTTGTCACTCCCGTTTGCACACTATCGGTAAACACGACTGAATCTGCTTTGCACTCGACGTCAGGGACGCATGTTTTACCACTGATGGCAAACCCTTTAGTTGTCTGCGCCCTGGATATAGTCGCCCCTGCCAGCAGAAGCAGCGTGACCAAAAGTCCAACGACGCGTAAACGGCCAATATAAGTTATCATGAAGAAGCAAGGAATAAGCCCACCTGCACAAATTCGTCCCCTAGCATAACAGATAACGGGGGCATTACGTTAGTATAAACGAAGTCGCTTCGTTAAAATTTTATCAACCGATAACCGTAAAAATCGACAGGAATAGCGTTAATTTTATAGGATATTGGTGCTCTTAAATACTCTTTTTCTAGTAAGAACGTTGCAACCGCGAAGTTGGCCCAGTCTTTGCCCCTATATCGCAGCTATGAGTAAGAAATACATATTGGTAGTTTTAGCGTTGGTATTCAGTCAGCTGGCCTTCGCACAGGACCCACAGTTCACCCAATTTTATGCCGCTCCGCTTTATCTGAACCCCGCCTTCGCTGGTTCAGCCCTAGCTCCACGTATCACAGCCAATTACCGCAACCAGTGGCCCGCTATCACAAACTACGTGACCACTATGGTTGGACTAGACCATTATTTCGACCGATTCAACAGTGGGGTAGGTTTATTAATCCAAAACGACAACCAGGGTCAAGGTAGGATTCAATCTACGGAGATAGGGTTGCAATATTCCTATCAATTGCAGGTAAGTGAATCGTCGTTTGTTCGGTTCGGCTTACAGGGGTCGTATGTCAATCGCAATATCAATTACTTTGGCCTGACAACCGGCGACCAATTTACGGATCAGGGCTTTATCTCGGGCAGCGTTTCGGCGGACCCGGCATTACTGGCCGGTTCGCCCAAAAATAAATACCTCGACTTTTCGACGGGTGCACTGGTGTATTCCGATTGGTACTGGTTCGGTGTATCGGCTCACCACATCAACCGACCCGATCAGGGATTTTTTGTCAGCGGACAGGATCGCCTGCCCATAAAAGGAAGCCTTCAGGCTGGTCTACGGATTCCATTGGCTGGCTACACAGGCCTAGCGGACGAACAGGATCGTGAAATCAGTTTTTCGCCCGTTATCATGTACAAGTTCCAGGGTAAATACGACCAGTTGGATATCGGTGCTTATCTGACTTACTCACCGCTAACGGTGGGCGCCTACTACCGAGGCATCCCGTTCAAAAAATACGAACAGACCATCAACAACCACGATGCAGTAGCTTTACTCGCGGGCTGGCGCATGGATAAGTTTTCGATTGGCTACAGCTACGATTTTACCGTTTCGACGCTTGGCAACAGCGGTGGCTCGCACGAACTGTCCCTTTCGTATATCTTCGAGAAGCCAGAAGGTCGCCGGTCGGGCGTTCGCAGACGGGACAAAAAATTACCCTGTCCTAAGTTCTAATCGTCCTCAGACGGCTTCGTTCTAAGCCGTCTGAAAAGAAGTGTATGCGATGTCGTTATTGACGATACGAATGAGTTATTCGATGTCTTTTGCCACGAGTTGGACCGTATATCGGCTCTTTTGCTCAAGAAGCAGTTTTTTATTGACTAGCACCCGGTCAATCGTAATCTGGTTGTAATAGCGAATCGTAATCAGCTCCAGGCCCTCATTATAAGTAACTCGAAAATCCTGTCTTAGTTGGTCAAGCAGGGCAGGCACCCGGTCGGGATTGTTGTCGACAACGACCGAGAAGCTAATCGCCGTATTCTGCATCAAGTTGATCTTAACGCCAGCCTGCGCAAAACGCCCGAAAATACGGCTTAGGTTATCTTCGGCGATAAACGAGAAATCGTTTGGATGCAAAGAAATCAACAGCTGATTCACCTTGAAAATAAAGGACGGAGTCAGCAGATGCTGTTCAAAATTACCGATTACCGTTCCGGCGGCATCAGGCTTTAAAAACGAGCGAACATATAGTTTGATACCCCTGTTTTGCAGCGGCTTAATGGTTTTTGGGTGAATAACCGTTGCACCGTAATAAGCTAGTTCAATAGCGTCCTGGTATGTTAGTTTTTCCAGTAGCACCGTTTCATTAAACCACTTCGGATCGGCATTCAAAACGCCGGGGACATCTTTCCAGATCGTAACACTTTCGGCTCGCAGGCAATAGGCAAAAATAGCGGCTGTATAGTCGGACCCTTCGCGGCCAAGTGTAGTGGTTCGGCCATCGGGCGTTTGTCCAATAAAGCCCTGCGTTACCGTGACAGCGGCTTTTTTAACAGCTTTGTTTATGCGTCGGTTCGTTTCGTCCCAATCTACCCGACCCTCACGAAACGTAGCGTCGGTGGCAATCAGCTGCCTAGCATCCAGCCAACGAGTGGCTAAACCTGCTTTTGACAAATAAGCCGCTATGATCTGGGTGGACAAAACTTCGCCAAGCGATACGATCTGGTCGTAAACTTCATCGTAATGGCCAGCAATCGGTTGTCTGAGGTAAGCATCCAGCTGGTCAAAGGTTTCGTAGACGCTGCTAAAATCACCCGTTAGGCTTTGCATTACGTTTTCGTGGTACGCTCGAATCGTTTGCAGCTTATCCTGCATCTCGTCGGACCGCTCACTTACGTAGGCTCTTACCAGTTCTTCGAGCGCATTCGTCGTTTTGCCCATTGCTGACACAACCACGACAGCTCCTTGCCCTTGTGTTTGTATAATCTCGGCTAGATTCTTTACACCAGCCGCGTCTTTTACGGATGCTCCACCGAACTTGAATACCTTCATATTGGTAAAAAAACAGGGTTATAGGGTCAGCAGAAGAGGACATTGCTCCCACTAACCCTATAACCCTGCTGAAAAATAGTTTAGACTGCTACTGCCCGACCCGTATACAGTAACTCACGTACTGAATTCGCTATACCCTGTGGATCAAAACCGCATTCCCGGTGAAGCTCGATCTGTTCACCATGTTCGATCACAGCGTCAGGTATACCCAGTCGTTTTACGCGGGCCATGTAACCATGATTGGCCATGAATTCGAGAACCGCGCTACCAAAACCGCCCATCAAGCAACCATCTTCAACGGTAAGTACCCGGTCGAAGCGGCCAAAAATCTGATGAAGAAGCTCTTCGTCCAGCGGCTTCACGTAACGCATGTCGAAATGGGCGGGCTGAATGCCTTCTTTAGCCAGCATTTTTGTAGCCTCAACAGCATAGTTACCGATATGACCAATCGTTAGGATAGCTACGGATTCGCCATCGCTAACCATCCGGCCTTTACCGATTACCTGCTTTTCGAATGGAGTACGCCAGTTCGGCATAACGCCTTCCCCTCGCGGATAGCGAATCGTGAATGACTGTTTTCCGCTTTGCACCTCGTCTGATTGAGCCGTGTACATCATGTTACGAAGTTCCTGCTCATTCATCGGGGAAGCTACGATCATGTTCGGAATGCAGCGCATAAACGCCAGATCGTAAGCACCGTGGTGCGTTGGACCGTCAGCACCCGCAAACCCAGCCCGGTCAAGGCAGAACACTACTGGTAACTCCTGGATACAAACGTCGTGAATGACCTGGTCATAAGCCCGCTGCATGAAGGTTGAGTAGATATTGCAAAACACGACTTCCCCCTGCGTAGCCATACCCGCCGAAAACGTAACGGCGTGTTGCTCGGCAATACCAACATCGAAAGCCCGCTTTGGCATGGCTTTCATCATGATGTTCATCGATGAGCCGGAAGGCATAGCGGGCGTTACACCCACGATGCGCGGATTCTGCTCAGCCAGCTCGACCAACGTATTACCAAATACCTCCTGGTACTTCGGTGGCTGAGGAGTATCGTATAGTTTCTTTTGTATTACACCCGTTACCTTGTCGAACAAACCGGGCGCGTGCCATTTGGTCTGGTCTTTTTCGGCGGGTGCATATCCTTTTCCCTTAACCGTCAGCACGTGTAACAGCTTGGGACCAGGAATATTTTTAAGATCGTCCAGAACGCTTACCAGATGATCGATGTCATGCCCATCAATCGGTCCGAAGTAACGGAGATTTAGTGACTCGAATAAGTTGCTCTGCGCGAGTAGCGACGATTTGATGCCGGATTCGACCTTCGATACGATCTCCTGCGCACTCTTACCGAACTTGCTCATTTTGCCGAGCAGGTTCCAGACCTCATCTTTTACTTTATTGTATGTCTGCGAGGTCGTAATGTCGGTCAGATACTCGCGAAGCGCACCCACGTTGGGATCGATGCTCATGCAGTTATCGTTCAGAACGATCAGCAGATTACTGTCGGTCGCTCCGGCATGGTTCATTCCTTCAAATGCTT
This sequence comes from Spirosoma oryzicola, assembly GCF_021233055.1. Classification (NCBI taxonomy): domain Bacteria; kingdom Pseudomonadati; phylum Bacteroidota; class Cytophagia; order Cytophagales; family Cytophagaceae; genus Spirosoma; species Spirosoma oryzicola. The sequence goes on from NZ_CP089538.1 coordinate 5,427,063, forward strand.
CGCCAGCGGTCATAGCTCCATCACCGATAACGGCAATGTGATTTCGGTTTGGTTGCCCCTGAAGCTGCGACGCTACAGCCATACCCAAAGCCGCCGAAATGGACGTAGACGAGTGCCCCACGCCAAACGAGTCATAGACGCTTTCTTTGCGCTTCGGAAAACCAGAGAGACCTTTGTAAAACCGGTTGGTATGAAACTTATCACGCCGACCCGTCAGAATTTTGTGGCCATATGCCTGGTGCCCTACGTCCCAGATAAGCTGATCATCGGGCGTGTTGAAGACATAGTGCAAAGCCACTGTTAGCTCAACTACACCCAGACTAGCGCCAAAATGCCCGCCATAGACAGATACGTCATCAATAATAAACTGGCGAAGTTCGTCGGCAAGTTGAGGAAGGCGAGATTTATCAAGTTTGCGAAGATCGTCAGGCGTGTTGACTGTGGCCAAAAGACTGCCAGGGGTAATCAGCATGATAGATAGCAGGAAAGCGTCTGTTTAACCATAACAAACGTACAGAATGCAATGTTTCCTTCGGTGGTCGGCCTGTTAATTTAGGAGCGAAGGTAGTTCATTTTTACCAGATTATAAATAATCTAAGCCCCTGACCGTCCCAATACATACGCAGACACCAGAGGCTTAGATTTTAAAGAGATTATTCGCAGAAATTACTAGGTTTTTCTACTAGGAGTTCCGCTGGCTGGCCCGGAAAAGCTTTTGCTTCTCTTCACGGGTTAGACTCTCATAACCGGAACGGGAAATTTTATCGAGAATCGTATCAACTTCGTCCTGATCAGGCGTTGACATGGACGATGGCGATCCGCTGGGGGAAGCGTATACACTTCCCTGAGCGCTGGCATTGCTCCGCTGACGATACGAAACTTTTACGGCTGGCTTTGGTCTGAACAAATTGCTCCAGCCATCAACGAGCCAGTAAATAGGCCGCCCCAAATCCGTACCGTTCTGAAGCAGTTTTACGTAGAAAAAGCCCATTAGCGCTCCCCCCAGGTGAGCAATATTGCCCCCGGCATTTGGTCCGACCGACTGCGCGAACGACAATACGACAAAGAAGAAAACAATGTACTTGATTCGTACGGGTCCAAAAAACAGGAGGTGAAAGGTATAATTAGGCAACAGCGTTGCGGCTCCGACGGCTACCGATAAAGCTGCAGCCGATGCACCCAGCATCTGCGATCCCATAATCTGCTCCTGAAAATAAGGAACCAGGTTATACATGGCCAGATAAAACAGCCCCCCGGCTATGCCGCCCATGATGTACAGCCCAACCAACCGACGACTACCCAAGTATTCGTCAATCAACCGGCCAAACCAATACAGGAACAGCATATTGAAAAGAATGTGAAAAATCTCTTCGTGAGCGAATATGTGGGTCATTAATGTCCACGGCCTGTGCAGAAATGCACCTAACGAAGCTGGGATGGCCAGATTTTCAATGACCAAATTATACACTGCTGTCGCTTTCAGCACATGCGACGCTACGTATAGAATAACCACGGCCAGATACACCACTGTATTGACCAGTATCAATTGCACCAACGTGTTGTTGGGCTTGCTGAACTCGCTCCGAAAGTCATCGAACAACCCGCTCATCACTAATAAAAAGTTTTCCGCTGTGAATTCCAGTATTTGACTAAAATAAATGCAAATAGCATGCCCCCAATGTGGGCAAAATGAGCTACGTTGTCCGCCTGCGCCCGATAGACACCGGAGTAGAGTTCATAGGCTCCGTAAAAAATAACGAGATACTTGGCTTTGATTGGTATAGGAGGAAACAATAAAAATAACTGAGTGTTCGGAAACAACAGACCAAAAGCCATTATCACACCAAAAATCGCGCCTGATGCACCGACCATCGGCTCATTGACCTGATTACTAAAGATCTGGTTTACGATAGCCAGGCTATCCTTGATGTTCTTAGGATCCGTTGGGTACTCCCGAAACTTCTCAACAAAAGGCACTAAGCGGTCATAATACGAACTGGCATATTGATCCACGAACGCGGAAAAAGCGTCGACACCGGGGCTGAGCCGGTAATCCCGAACGGTTTCATATACGTCGTGCATCTCCCAATAGTTTACACCCGAAAAAAGTAGCGCGGCCCCCAGCCCCGTAAAAAAGTAAAAAAAAGCAAAGCGACGCGGTCCCCAAAATTGTTCAAGCATTGGTCCAAAAACAATCAAGCCAATCATGTTGCTGAAAATGTGACCAAAGCCACCGTGCAAAAACATGTGCGTCAGCAACTGTATCGGATTAAATTGTTCAGATAGAAACGAATGCAGTCCGAATTGCTCAATTATACGTTCATTAGTAATAAAAAAGACCAATACGTTGAGAATCAGTATAGCACGAACAACTGGGGTTAATGAAAACATCGCTACGGGTTTTACAATTTACTCGTTTAACTCATTTATCATCGAAAAAGTCCCGCAATTTTATCCAACGACAATACCGTGGTAACTGATTCGCCCGTAGGTGTATAGCTAGGGTTCGATGAAGCAAACAACTGATCGACCAATGCCTTGCGTTCTGTCGGGCTCAATCGGGTGATGTGCCGTTGCGATGCCCGACGAGCCAGCGACCTCGCCATCGACTCCGCCCGGTCTAGTTTTAACCGTCCTGTATCGGCCCGGAGCTGGGCCAGCAAGTTAGCAAACAATTCTTCCTCGTTCTCACCGGTTGTCATGCCCGGCACCCCCCGGATCACAAACGTATTCTGCCCCAACTCATCGAATTGAAATCCTAGATGGGTCAGATCGTCCCGCAAATCGAGAGCGAGCTGGAAATCCACGGGAGCCAGCGTAACGGTTTTCGGAAAAAGCAGCTGCTGCGATACCCCATTGTGTTTAGTCAAAGCCGCGTGGAACTGGTCGTACAGAATCCGCTCGTAGGCCCTGCGCTGATCGATCAATAATACACCCGACTTGATGGTGGCCAGCAGGTAACGATTCTGAATCTGAACAATGTTTTCATCCTCAACAACCGGCGCTGATACGTCCTGTAGCTGATTGGCGCGGCTTCCTAGTGTTACGGCTTCGCTTTCGACCGGTTCGCTGGCGGGTGCGGTCTCAACCGCTTTGGTCGGCCCTAACCAGTCGCCAACGGATTCGGTAGACTTTACGTCGGACGATTCATCAATGCCTTTGAATAAAGCCTGCCAGTTATTGCTACTCGGCTTCTTGGGCATGTCAAAACTACCCCCAGCAGCCTTATCTAACGATTCCGTACGCAACGGTACTCGTTCGTTTTTCGGCTTATCTGCCGCAGGTTTATCACCGGATGCCCACGAAGGGGTGATTGGGCGCGGAACGTCCGCCTTCGCTTCAGGAGCCGAAGGCCGGTTCGCCGTCGCTCGTCCACCCGACAAAAAATTAACGTCTGATTCGAAATCGAGGGATGGGGTCAGGTTGTACATACCCACTGCTTTCCGAACAGCCGCCATCATAATGGCGTACACCGATCGCTCATCGTCAAATTTGATTTCCGTTTTTGTCGGATGGATATTGATATCGATGTGCGATGGGTCAATATCAACAAACAGCACGTAGAACGGATGGCTTCCTTCGGGTAGCATCCCCTCGTAAGCGCCAATCACGGCATGATGCAGGTAGTTGTGCTTGATGTAGCGGTTGTTGACAAAGAAAAACTGCTCGTTACGCGCTTTTTTGGCCGATTCCGGTTTACCAATGTAGCCACGTACGGTTACGTAGGGCGTCTGCTCTTCGCAATAGTTTAACTGCTCCCGGTAGCTCTTGCCGAACATGTCGATGATGCGACGGCTTAGCTTTCCGGCATGAAGATTATAGATTTCCTGATCGTTATGAAACAGCGAAAAGGCCACTTCCGGGTGGGCCAGCGCAACGCGCTGAAATTCGTCAATGATGTGACGCATCTCCACCGAATTCGACTTCAGAAAATTTCGGCGGGCCGGAACGTTAAAGAAAAGGTTCTTGATAAGCAGGTTTGTACCGGGCAAGCACGAGATTGACTCTTGCGCCTTTATGTCCGAGCCTTCGATCCGGATTAGCGTACCGAGTTCATCTTCCGCCCGTCGCGTCCGCATTTCGATCTGCGCAACGGCCGCGATAGACGCCAGTGCTTCGCCCCGAAAACCCATCGTACGAATGCGGAACAAATCGTCGGACGAGCGAATTTTGGAGGTAGCGTGCCGTTCGAAGCTCATCCGAGCGTCGGTCTCGGTCATGCCAACGCCGTCGTCTACGATCTGGATCAGGTTACGACCTGCTTCGCGGATAATCACCTGCACGGATTTGGCCTTCGCGTCTACCGAGTTTTCGAGTAACTCTTTTACAACTGACGCGGGCCGCTGTACGACCTCGCCAGCCGCAATTTGGTTCGCAATCGAATCGGGTAGTAGCTGAATAACATTTAACATGGCTCGCTGATAGGGACACTCCGTTGCGGTCATTTGCCGCCTTATACAAGATACAACAAAATTAGCCCTAAAAAAAACCCCTGCCCAACGCTTTTTTGCGAATGACAGGGGAAAATCTAAGGCAGGGAGCCCAAAGCAGGAACCGCGTGTTAGCCACTGTTTTGTACAGTACGCTCCCGTTCTTGGCTATTCATTATAAGTGAATCGCTTCACCGTAGGCCGCTTCGGTAGCATCTTTGATTGCTTCCGACATGGTTGGGTGCGGGTGGACGGCTTTAAGAATCTCTTCGCCAGTCGTTTCCAGCTTACGGGCAGCTACGACCTCGGCAATCATCTCGGTTACGTTGTTACCGATGAAGTGAGCGCCCAGGAACTCGCCGTATTTCGCGTCGAAAATAACCTTCACAAAGCCTTCAGGTGTACCGGCAGCCTTTGCCTTACCCGATGCTGTGAAAGGAAACTTACCGACTTTCAGCTCATACCCCGCTTCGCGGGCAGCTTTCTCCGTATAGCCAACCGACGCGATTTCGGGCGTGCAGTACGTACAACCCGGAATGTTGTTGTAGTTGAGCGGCTCAACGTGTGGCTGTCCGGCTATTTTCTCGATGCAGATAATGGCTTCGGCCGATGCAACGTGTGCCAATGCCTGCCCTTTTGTAACATCGCCGATGGCGTAATAGCCTTCAACGTTCGTCCGGTAGTAATCGTCGGTCACGATTTTACCCCGGTCAACGTTGATGCCTACTTCTTCAAGACCGATGTTTTCGATGTTGGCTACGACACCAGCCGCTGACAACACCACATCTACGTCGAATGTCTTTTCGCCATCGGGCGTTTTAACGAATACTTTGCAGCCCTGACCGCTTGTGTCTACTTTCGTTACCTCCGATTTGGTATAAATGTCGACGCCCAGCTTTTTGTATTGCTTGGCCAGCTCTTTGGAGATGTCCTCGTCTTCGACGGGCACTACGTTCGGCAGGAACTCGATAATGGTTACTTTGGTCCCCATGCTCGCATACACGTAAGCGAACTCGACACCGATGGCACCCGAACCGATCACCAGCAGGGAATCTGGCCGCTTTTCGAGCGTCATTGCTTTCCGGTACTCAATTACTTTCGTACCGTCGATGGGGACGGATGGCAACTGACGGGCACGGCCCCCGGTAGCGATGATGATATGCTTGGCTTCGTATTCGGTAACCTTACCATCGGCGGCTGTTACGTCTACTTTCTTGCCCGGCTTCACCTTACCGACACCACTGATGACGTCGATTTTATTTTTCTTCATCAGGAACTGGACGCCCTTGCTCATGCTGTCGGCAACGCCCCGGCTCCGCTTGATCACAGCCCCAAAATCGGCCTGCGACTCGCCCGAAACCGTAATTCCATAATCGGCAGAGTGTTTAATGTATTCAAAAACCTGCGCTGATTTAAGCAGCGCTTTGGTAGGGATACAGCCCCAGTTCAGACAGATGCCGCCGAGGCTTTCGCGCTCAATGACGGCCGTTTTCATACCCAACTGCGACGCCCGGATAGCGGCAACATAGCCGCCCGGCCCGCTACCCACAACGATTACATCGTACTGTGCAGCCATTTTTTCTGTATTGGAGTTATGTCAGGAATCGTCAGACGGGTTCATGAATCAACGGGTTTGTTTCCGAATGGAGCATGAACATAGCTGACCCTCTGTTTTGAAAACGCAAAGGTAGGTCGAAAAGTTGACACCGGAATCAAACCACGGATACGCCTTCTTTTGTTCTATCTTTGTAGGTTCATTTTTTACACGAAAGATGTCGGTAAGGGGCACTAGATAACGGGGTTATGTAAGCTTACCATCGAGCGACTAATAGCTCTTTACCGTCGTCGATAACAATACGACAAGTTCATGACAACTGATCAGTTGAACGACTTGAGGGCCAGAGTAGAGGCCCTGAGGGGGTATCTTTGACTACGACACCAAACGGGAGCAGCTCGCTGAACTCGAACAGCAGACATTTCAGCCTGAATTCTGGTCCGACGCGACGCGGGCCGAGGGCGTAATGAAACAGGTCCGCGCCCTGAAAGGCTGGATTTCGGGTTATGATAAGCTGAACAGTCAGTTCGGTGATCTCGAAACTCTCTTTGAATTCTACGAAGCGGGCGACGTTGCCGAAGAAGAAGTTGATGAGGAAGGCCGAAAGGTAACCGATACCCTCGAGGACCTCGAACTTAAAAAGATGCTGGGTAACGAAGAGGACCAACTCAGCGCTGTTCTTGAAATCAATGCGGGTGCGGGTGGCACCGAAAGCCAGGACTGGGCCGATATGCTGTACCGGATGTACATGCGCTGGGCCGAGAAACACGGCTATGCACTCAAACAGGTCGATTATCAGGAAGGGGACACGGCGGGTATCAAATCGGCCACTATCGAGGTAGATGGGGCCCTGGCGTACGGTTTCTTGAAATCAGAGAACGGGGTTCATCGGCTGGTTCGTATTTCGCCGTTCGACTCAAACGCCCGCCGACATACTTCGTTTGCGTCGGTATTTGCGTACCCACTCGTTGACGATACCATTCAAATAGAAGTCAATCCGGCGGATATTGACTGGGATACGTTCCGGTCAGGGGGTGCCGGTGGCCAGAACGTCAACAAAGTCGAAACCGCCGTACGCTTGCGTCACCATCCGTCGGGCATTATCATCGAGTGTCAACAGGAACGGAGCCAGCTACAGAACAAGGAAGTGGCCATGCGTCTGCTAAAATCGAAGCTCTACGAGATTGAGGTCCAGAAACGGAATGCCGCTCGCGCCGAAGTAGAAGCCGGTAAGCAGAAAATTGAATGGGGTTCGCAAATCCGGTCGTACGTACTTGATGACCGACGCGTGAAGGACCACCGGACGGGCTACCAGACCTCGAACACGGAAGCGGTACTCGACGGCGATATCGATCCGTTCATAAAAGCGTTTCTGTTGGAGCAGGAATAACAGCAGAACCGCACCAATAGCTTTGCAGGATTTGTGTGATTATACCGGTTATCGCCATTTCGGGACAATCCAGCCTTCTGAAAATACCGTTTATTAGGCACGGATACGAACGATCAGCAATTCATGGCAACAAACCCAATCATACAAATCCTGATTTTAACACTTTTTCTGGCCTGCACCGCACAGACTGACCATTCCCTGATGATCGCAAACTCCGACGCGTCTCAATCCCATTATACGTTTTTGTCCCTGGGCGATTCGTACACCATCGGCGAGAGCGTTTCGGAATCAGCGCGGTGGAGTGTGCAACTAGCAGACTTGTTACGAAAAGACGGTCTGGATATAGCCAAACCTGATATCATTGCCCGAACGGGCTGGACAACGGCGGAATTACAGGATGCGATCAAAGCCAGCGGCAATCAAAAAACGTATGACCTGGTTTCCTTACTGATCGGAGTCAACAACCAATACCGGGGGCAAAGCAAAGACCGCTACCAAACTGAACTCCGGCAGTTGCTTCAAACCGCTACCCGTTTTGCGGGGGGTAAAACGAATCACGTGTTTGTGCTTTCGATTCCTGATTGGGGCCAGTCGCCCTATGCGCAAGGCCGTAACCAAAAGCAAATCACGGAGGAGATTGATGCCTTCAACGCCATTGCCGAGCAGGAGTGCAAAGCAGCCAGCATTGCCTACGTCAATATTACACCGATCACGCGTCAGGCAGCTGGTGATGACAATCAGTTCGCATCCGATGGCCTTCACTATTCAGGCAAACAAATGCGTCAATGGGCCGAAGCCGCGCTGCCAACAGCCAAATCATTGCTTGACCATTAGGTCTATCGCTCGACGGTTCGCGTGGTGTGAGCGAACTTCTGTTTGTAGTACCGCACGGTCCGACCTATCAACAAGCCACCGATGAGTGCGGGCGCTATCCAGACCATCGTTCCTATCCATTCTGGCGTTTGCTGAGGCATCAGGTAACGCGCATTGGTTACCAGCGCTGCCGTAAATGTAGCGATGTACGAACCTCCCATGCGTGTAATGTGATGGAAGAACCAGTGCATTTTTTCGGTGGGGCGGCTAAATTGGAGGATGTCCCGTCTTGCAAAACTTCCGGTCAAGAACCCAAAAAATGTAAACAGGACAGGGAAGAATGAAGGGCCAAATTTTGTCATCAGGTATAAACCAAAACCGATCATGGCTATGCTCACTGCCGCTGTGAAGTAGGTAAGCAACCGGTCAACACGGGTTGGTCCTGACTTTTTCTGCTTTGTCGCCCGCCAGCCGGAGACGCATAGATAGAAACTAAATACGGCGATCCCGGTTAGGAACAGTCGCATCATCTTGAACGGTTGCAGCCCACAGAGAAGCAATGCCGTTACGGCTACGGTAATCATGCAGTAGACATACACAAGGCCCGTACGGTTGTGCAGGCGACCGCCTTTCTGGGAGAACATAGGAATCAGGCCAATGATCAGAGCCGTAATTCCGCTAACGATATGGATAATGAGTAAGGAAAGAATAAGCGTTTTCATGCTTGTAGGCGGTTGCGTTTAACAGCAGCAAACCTACGGCGGTGCCTTCTTTCTCAGCTAATTAATGGGTTCTACAACACGGTTTGGGACGTTTGGTAAGCCTTCCTAGCTGTTGGGACAAACGGTGGGACGTTTCACAAAGCTTTCAACTCAGCCACTAGCGTATCGTTATATTTTCGGGCTACGGGTATTTGAAATTGGCCGTCCAGCAAATGCAGTTTGTAGCCCTGCGCGTTACCCGTGACCCGCTCAACCCGATCCAGATTCACGATATAGGAACGATGGCAACGAACAAGGTGCGGTAACTTGATCTGGCCTTCTAATCGACTCAGGCTACTCCGGAGCAACGGCTTAGTTGGCAGGCTTTGTCCGGTTCGATCGTTCTTCAAATAAACGACGGTGCAATAATTGTCGCTCGATTCGATAAACAGCAGATCGGCAGGTGGTAGCGTGAGCACGTCTTTTTCGTTCTCGGCTACGAGTGTCAACAAACCAGTAACAGGCTGGTCAGGCAGAACGGTAGGTTGTTCCTCCTGAAACAAATCAGTTGGTTCGGGCAGATGCGGGGTATGGCTGGATAAATCGGCTGCGGAGTTACTGTACTTTTTGAGCTGGCGGATGTAACTGAACAGAACCGTGCCCGTAACGGGAAACAGCCCGACCAGAAACGTAATCACCAGCATACTTAGCCAACCGATGCCACTTTTTTCTTCGTTGATCAACCACGCCAGATAAACCCGATTGGCGACGGCAATCAACAGAATATTCACCATAACGGTCAGAATCTGACGACCTACCGTCCACCGCTCTTCATCAAACAGTTTCGGAAACAGAAGCGGCCAGACAATGAAATTGATGGCTGTTATCAGAAACGTGATGACACCAAACCCCAGCAGTTTTGCCAGTTTGTGGGGCGTCTCCCATAGATTCAGCCCGAACGGTTGAAAGGCAAAAAGAAAGACGCCAACAAACAGCCCAATCAAAGCAGCCTGACGTAAGTGGCGCGGGATAGACGCTTCGGTTGGAAAAGGCTGGCTGAGTATTTTGAACATACCACTTTACAGCTATCATCTAAAACAAGCGCCATCCCGCAATCTGATCGATAAACTGGGGCAAAACGGGCGGGTACACTAAAATTATAAAGGCGACACCAAATAATGCACCGTAAATGTGCGCATCGTGGTTCACGTTGCCCGCACCCCGCTGAGACTCGTAGTACGAATACAGCAGATAAATTGGTCCGAATATAAAGCCGGGAATGCCGATCGGAATAATAAACAGCATGATTTTAGACAACGGGCTGATCAAAATTGCCGCGAAAATAATTGCCGCTACCCCACCCGACGCGCCCAGCGAATTGTAGCCAGAATCGTTACGGTGTTTCAGAAACGTTGGAATATCCGACACGACAATAGCGATCAGATAAAAACCTATGTAGTAGAGTGGCCCACTTGCGCCAAACAGGCTATTAAACACTTGCTCCATCAGTCCACCGAAGGCGTAAAGGCTGATCATGTTGAAGATCAAGTGCATCCAGTCGGCGTGCAAAAACCCCGATGTCAGAAAACGATAATATTGGTTCCGTTTCGCCACCTGATACGGATTCATGACCCAGCGGTTCATGACACTGTAGTCGTTCCAGGCCCAGAGGCTAATACCAACCGTAACGAGAATAATAATAAGGGTTACGTTCATAAAGAGAGATGCGTGATACACGCTGTATGATTTCTTAAGTCTGTCTGTATCTTACGTCACACAGGCTATTAACTTTCCCGCTCGGCCAATTGCCGGGTGAATTGCAGCAAAAATTCCTTACGATCCGGGTCAGCCTGGATTTGATCGAAATTAGCGAATCCCCGCCCAAAGTAATCATTGATGCGTGCTTCGGTAATCTGTCGGATGCCCAACTGGTCGTAAATGGTTGTAACGGCCCGCACTTTTTCGGCTTTGTCAAAGCTTGTTTGGGTCAACCAGCCCGTCAGTTCGTCTTTGCGGGAACCGGTCGCCTGTTCGAGCGCTTCGATGAGCAGGAATGTTTTTTTATTGGCAATGATATCGCCACCAACCTGTTTACCAAACTTAGCGGGGTCACCGTACACATCCAGCAGGTCATCTTTTAACTGAAAGCCAATGCCAATGTTAACCCCAGCCGCGTAAAGAAGATCCGTCGTTTCTTTATCAGCACCACCAAGCAGCCCCCCAAGTTCGAGTGCGTACCCCAGCAACACCGACGTTTTTAACCGGATCATATCAATATACTCGGCTTCGGTCACATCCCAGCGCGTTTCAAAATTCATGTCCATCTGCTGGCCTTCGCATACTTCGGCGGCTGTCCGCGTAAAGCGGGCCATTGCCTGCTTTAGTTTGTCCGCGTCCGCGTCGAGCAGTAGTTCATACGCCTTGACCAGCATCACATCGCCCGACAGAATCGCAATATTGTCATTCCATTTTTCGTGCACCGTAGGCTGACCACGACGCAACGGAGCCCGATCCATAATATCGTCATGCATCAGCGTGAAGTTATGAAACACCTCGACCGCCAACGCCGGACGAACGGTTTTTTTCCAGTCGTCGGTAAACAGGTGAGCCGCCATAAGCGTCAGCAACGGACGCAGCCGTTTTCCGCCAAGGCTCATAATATACCGGATCGGATCGTATAGCTCGGTTGGATATTGTCCGTATTGGGTAAGCTGAAGTTCGTGTTGAAGGGCGTCAATAAAAGTAGCTGGACTCATTCGATCAAGGCAGCATTCCGCTGAGTTTTGCGCCAAAAATAAGGTAAATACCCCCAAAACCCTAACCGCGCCGACTCCTACGATAATGTTGTTGTTTCTGCGTGATAACCACCCAGATAAGTCTTGCCGATAAAGTAAAATAGCCGTCTCGCCGGTTAGCGTTCCCCCGCTTGGCTCCAGTTGGGTTAGGCGTCTGCCCAATTTCGAGCCGCCGATCCGATAAAGCAGCCGCGAGAGGCTCCATCGTTGACCGGTCAGGATAGACGGTACTTACATCGTCAACATAATCGCTCATTACATGCGTGTAAAGCCCTTCAAGATGCCATTTGAACCGGTAGCCGATAACGATTGGCAGACCAACTCCGTAGCGTAAAATAACCGGCAGCCGATTGTAATTAACCCCTTCAGTATGTAGCGGAGCTAAACTGTACGATTTCCCTTTGTAGGTTGTTGTAGGCGTGAGGTAAGTCAGTCCTAAGCCCGCAATGGCGTAAGGAACAATAGCATGATTTCGATCATCGGGACGCCAGAAATCTGCCTGAATACCCGCCCACAGTTCAGGGTTAAAGCTTCGAAAGGATAAATTGTTGTACGACAGGTGCGTATTCTCCTGACTACCCCGAATGTAATACAACTGCGCTTCACCCCGGAAAGTAAGTCTGTTGGAATACCGATAAGCAGCCGCAATACCCAGCGAAACGCCTAACTGCAAATGAGCCAGATTCCAGCGCTCGTTCAGGTCACCCAGGTACCGAGTCGTTCCTACTCCGGCGTTCAACAACCAGGAGCCCGGTTTTTCCTGCCAATAAGCCGATCGTTGGGCAAACCCAATAGAAGCCAGTCCCAGCTGTAAGGTACAAATCAACCCAAATACCTTTATAATCTTCATCCAGTCAGTGCGTTACGATGCCATTTGGTTGACAAAGTAACAGCCTGACCGGACAAAGAAAAGTATTCGATTTGAAAACTTTTATTTACTTAATAGCCTATGTAATGACTGGTAATTACAGAGCTACACGACAATTTTACAGTTCGCCAATATCCTCGTTCCAAATCGTTGGCTTTTCGGCAATGAACTGGTTCATCATGTCAACGCACTCGGGCAGATCGAGGTCAATTACTTCTACGCCATGCTGTTCCATGAACTCCCGTGCTCCGGCAAACGTCCGCGACTCACCAACAATGACCTTTGGAATTTTGAACTGAACAATGGTTCCTGCGCACATATAACACGGCATGAGAGTAGAATAAATAACCGTGTTTCTAAACGACCCGACCCGGCCCGCATTGTTCAGGCAGTCCATTTCACCGTGTAAAATCGGGTTATCCTCCTGAACCCGTTTGTTATGACCCGAAGCGACCAACTCGCCATCCTTGATTAAGGCCGAACCGATGGGTATGCCGCCTTCGCTTAAACTTTTACGGGCCTGACGAATGGCCTCCTGCATGAATTCGTCCATAGTTGACTTTGTGTAACGATTGATTCACTCAATTTTAAAACAGCTGTAGCCAGAGGGATGGCTTCACAGGCAAATATTCACTTTTCCGTAAGCGGTTTATTTACGACGCCGGACCTGCTAGGTAACTAACACTATTTTAGCCAAACAGCATAATTACTATCAATATCCAGTCATTTTCGTACGTTTATTAACTGAATAAATCCAAAAAAAGCTTTGTTTTGGGATTTATTTGCTCAACTCACCATGAATGCATTATTGTCGAGTAACTTTTCTGATGAAGCGCTCTGGGAGCGCTTCAAAAATGGTGATCGGATAGCGTTTGAGCAAATAATTTCGCTCCACTATTCTTCTCTATTTCGGTTCGGCACCCGCTACAGCAAAGATACGGGGCTGATTCAGGACTGTCTGCACGACATGTTTGTGTACCTGTGGGAACGTCGATCGCACATCAGCGGAACCGATAGCATCAAGAAGTATCTGCTCAAATCGTTCCGGCATAAGATTTTACTTGAGTTACAACGTACCCAACGCCGAGGTTGGGTTGATGAAGAAGAAGCCATCGACGTCGCTCCCGATCAAAGTTTCGAAGATTTCTTTGTCTTTATCGAAACGGAGCAGCTATCCGCCAAAAAAATTAAGACGCTGATCGATCTTCTTCCCCAACGCCAGCAGGAAGCCCTTCACCTGCGCTACTTCGAAGAACTCGACATCGAAACCATTGCCCAGGTCATGAACATCAACCGGCAGTCGGTTTCCAATCACCTTCACAAAGCGCTCAACTTCCTGCGCGAGCACTGGTAAAATTTCCCCTTTCCGTAAAAAAATGTTGGAATACAGGGTATGGTTGCCTTGCTGGCTAATTATATCAGTAAAGCAGACAAAAAATAGTCATTTTCAATGAAATCATTTGATCATTTTGAGCTATATGATTTCCTGGAAGACGAGTCATTTCGGTCGTGGGTGTTTGGGCGAGCTTCCTCGTCGACGGCTGAATGGTGGGATCGGTTTCCGGTAGTGTATCCTCAGAAAGCCTTTCTCATGATTCAGGCTCGGGAGACGTTACTGGCTATGCAAGAGGATGCTTTCGCTCCGGCTCCGGAAGAAATTCAGCGAAACATTCAGGACATTATGCGGGCAACGGAGCCAGCTTTGCAACGCCAAAGCCCTTCTTTGTCGTATGGGCAAATAGCCTGGATGGCAGCAGCCTCGGTTGTCTTGGTTATGCTGGCCTGGTTTGGCTGGACGAACTATCAGAACAAGCCTGTATCGATTTACCGAGAATTAGTTGCGGCTGCTACGCTGCCCATGAAAGAAGTAATCAACGCCGGTTCGAAAACCCAGTTGGTCGTTCTGGCCGACGGGAGTTCGGTGTTGTTACAGCCGAACAGCCGGATCAGCTATCCTAAAGAATTCAATCGGCAGAACCGACGCGAAGTCTATCTGGTGGGCGAAGCTTTTTTCGAAGTTGCCAAGAATCCACACAAACCGTTTTTTGTCTATGCCGACAACCTGATAACCAAAGTACTTGGCACCAGCTTTACCGTTTGTGCATACGATAAAAAAGCCGTCAACGTGACCGTAAAGACGGGTAAGGTTTCGGTTTTTACCCGCTCGGACAAGGAACGCGTCGAAAAGCAGGAATCCCGTCAGCTGATTGGTCTGGTGTTGACGCCCAACCAGCGGGTGTTATTTAACCGGGATGAAGGACGCCTGTTGCGTTCGCTGGTCGAGTCGCCAACGCTCCTGGACATGCCTATTCAACAGGCTATGTTCGAGTTCAGTGGTACGCCGATTAATCAGGTTTTCGCGTCGCTGGAAAATGCGTACGGCGTGGAGATCGTTTTTGACGCCGACGTGATGAAAAACTGCTACCTGACAGCCTCGCTGGACGATGAACCGCTATTCGAAAAACTCAATATGATTTGTCGTACGTTAGATGCTCAGTACGAAGAAATGGACGGTAAGATTTTAATAACTAGTAAAGGTTGCCAATAAAACTACTCAACACAATTCCGTTGCCTATGCCCGAAAAACAACCGTTTTAACCCCCAAAAAGAAAGAGTCAGCAATGCGCCAACATCACTGACTCCAAAGCTAATCCCCACTTGCTCTCTTCGAAAAAAGCACCTCCTCGCGGGGTAAGGGATTTTTATTGCCGAATCAAACCGACAACCAATTCAAAAGTATGACAATTTGGATACAAATGCAGCACAGGCTGCTCAAAATTATGCGAGTCAGTTTTTACCTGTTTTTCGTCGTGACGGTGTTTGCTACGATGGCACGGGCGCATGACACGTATGGTCAGGAATTACTTAATCGACGGGTGAGTCTCCAGCTTTCGAACCTGACCGTTGAACAGGCAATCAGCCGTATTGGCAAAGAAGCGGATGTAAAGTTCATGTACAATCCGCGCATTTTCGGCCAGCAACGAATCAATACCGTTACCTTCAACAACGAACGGCTTTCGGCGGTGCTGGACGCGATACTGGGACCCGCTTCTGTTACGTATGAAGTAGGCGGCAAAACGATTATTCTGAAACGAGCAGCGAATGCGGCTCAGGCTGAAAATGAGTCGACCAGCCCAAACGTCGTAAAACCCGTTCCGCCCATTACCGTCACGGGCCGGGTTCTCGATGAAAAAGGAGCGGGCTTACCCGGAGCTACCGTCCTCTTCAAAGGCACGAGCAACGTTGGGACAGCCACGGACATCGATGGACGGTTCACCTTGAATGTACCCGATGGCAACGGTACGCTGGTTATTTCATCGATCAGCTACACAACGCAGGAAGTGGCCATCAACAACCGGACGACGTTGCCCGATGTGCAACTCGTGTCAGACGTAAAGTCATTGAACGAAGTCGTTGTCGTGGGGTACGGTACGCAGCGGAAGAAAGACCTAACCGGTGCCGTAGCGGTTGTCAACGTAGCCGAACTACAGCAACAGCCTACCGCGCAAATCACTAACCAGTTGCAAGGACGGGCTTCGGGCGTAACGGTGCTTGGTTCGGGGCAGCCGGGCGAAGCGCCACAAATCCGCATCCGGGGCCTAAACACGTTTGGCAATAACCAACCGCTGTACGTTGTCGATGGCGTACCGACGCAGAATATCAACGACATCAACCCGAACGACGTTGCGTCCATGCAGGTTCTGAAAGATGCCGGTTCGGCTTCGATCTACGGTTCGCGGGCGGCCAACGGTGTGATCATCATTACCACTCGTCGGGGAACGGGTAAGGTCAAGGTTCAGTACGATGCTTATTACGGGATGCAGTACCCAAAAGGTGGTAACGTCTGGAATCTGCTTGATCCACAGGAAACTGCCCAATTGAAGTTCAACGCGCTACGGAACGCAAACCCAAATGTAGCCATCAACGACCCACTCTACGGTAGTGGCGCTACACCGGTACTGCCTGATTACATTGCCCCACAGGGCGCAAAAGAAGGTGATCCGGCTGTAGATCCTTCCCGGTACAGTGTCAATCCAAATTATACGACCATAGCGCAGTATAACGCGTTTAACCGGATTACTCGTGCGAATAAAGCCGGTACGGACTGGTTTCATGAGATTTTTAGACCCGCACCGATCACCAGCCATAACCTCGCCGTTAGCGGTGGTAGCAATCAGGGAAATTACCTGTTCTCGTTCAATTACTTCAATCAACAGGGTACGTTGCTTAATACGTATCTGAAACGATACACGATTCGTTCAAACAGCCAGTACAACATTCGCGAGAACATTCGGGTGGGTGAAAACCTGGCTTTCTCCGTGACCGACAACCCACGTATCAACGCCTTGCAGGAAGGTAGCGCCATTGGGATGGCCTTCCGGGAGCAGCGTATCATTCCGGTGTATGACATCATGGGTAATTACGCGGGTGGTTACGGCCAGGGCTTGGGTAATGCGACTAATCCGGTGGCGATTCAGCAACGGACGGCCAATAATCGGGGACTAAGCAACCGTCTGTTCGGTAACGTGTATGCAGAGGTAGACTTCTTGAAAGATTTCACGGCCCGCACCAGCTTCGGCGGTGAATTGTTCATGGGTAATTTCAACTCGTTCTCCTACCCGACCTACGAGAATCAGGAAAACACAACGACCAACTCCTACACGGAGAACACCTTCAGCGGCTATAACTGGACCTGGACCAACACGGTACAATACCAGCATAACTTCAACAATACGCACGATCTGAAAGTGTTGGTAGGAACGGAAGCGTACCAAAACCGGGGGCGGAACGTAGGAGGAACCACCCAGGATTACCTGTCTTTTGACCCCAATGCAACCACACTCTCATCCGGATTTGGTACACCAACCAATTACAGTAGCCGCTATCGGGATGCTTTGTTTTCACTGATCGGCCGGGTCGATTACACGTTGAAAGACAAATACCTGCTGGGCGCTACCATTCGTCGTGATGGTTCGTCGCGCTTCCTGAACTACCAGTACGGCTGGTTCCCGGCGGTGAGTGCTGGCTGGCGGCTTTCGCAGGAAAGCTTCATGAGTGGCTTGACCTGGCTGAATGACTTGAAAATTCGGGGGGGCTATGGTATCATGGGTAACCAGCTCAACGTTGACGCGGCCAACTCATTTACTACGTATGGACCGGATCGTACGTCTTCTTTCTATTCGGTTAATGGCTCAAATCAATCGAATGCGGCTGGCGTTCAACGGACGCGCATCGGTAATCCTGATGCCAGGTGGGAAAAGAATATCAACGCCAACATCGGTTTTGATGCCAGCTTGTGGAAAGGTAAACTTGACCTGACCGTCGATTATTACAACAAAGAAGTTCGCGACCTGCTGTATACCCTTGAACTGGCCGGAACGGCTGGCCTGGGAACCGCTCCGGCGGTGAACGTTGCGCACATGCGGAACCAGGGGATTGACCTTGCCGCTTCCAGCAACTTCAACGTTACGAATGACCTGAAGCTAAACGCCACGCTAACGTTCACGACCTATAACAACAAGATCGTGTCCTTAGCCGAAGGTGTCGATTACTTCGATCAGGAAGGTCGCCGGTTCAACGGTAGCTACATCGTTCGTAACGCCGTAGGGCATTCCATCGGACAGTTCTTTGGCTACAAGACCGCTGGTTTCTGGAATTCGCAGGAAGAAATCAACCAGGCTAACGCACAGGCGCAACAAGCGACGGGTAACGCGAGCGCTGTTTACCAGAACGATGTAGCCGTGGGCCGCTTCCGGTACGCGGACACCAATGGCGATGGCCAGATCACCGAAGCCGACCGGACGTACCTGGGTAATCCAAACCCAAAATTCAGCTACGGTCTGAACCTGGGCGCTACGTACAAAAAGTTTGATTTCAGCATCTTCTTCTACGGAACGCAGGGTAACGACATCTGGAACAACGTCAGATGGTGGACCGATTTCAACGCCAACTTCCAGGGTGCCAAAAGCCAGACCGCTTTGTATGATTCCTGGACGCCCGATAACCACAACGCTAAAGCACCGATTCAGGAAACGGTTGGTTCATTCAGTTCGGCGAACGTGCCCAACTCGTACTTTGTAGAAAATGGCTCGTACCTGCGGGCTAAAAACGCCCAGATTGGCTACACGCTACCGGCCAGTACCCTGAAAAAATTAGGTATCGAACGGCTTCGGGTCTACGTTCAGTCGGCCAACCTGTTTACGATCACGAAGTATTCGGGACTTGATCCAGAAATCGGAACAACGGCGAATACCAACAACAGCTCAGGCGGTAGCCTGAACCAGTCGTTCTCGAACACGACCTCGTTTGGTATCGATGAAGGGGTTTACCCGAACCAGCGCCAGTTCTTATTCGGCCTGAATGTGACGTTCTAATTCTTATTATCCCGACAACAATGAAAATACCTCAGTATATAACAGTCCTTGCGGTCATGGCCGTCGGATTAACCTTCGATTCCTGCAAAGAAAGTCTTGAAATTCCCGCTCAAGGTTCGCTAAGCGGAGAGACCCTGACGACGCAGAGTGGTATCAATGCCTTACTGACCGGCGCTTATGCCGCGCTCGACGGGCAATACAACAATGGATCAGCCTTGAACTTGAGTGGCACAGACGCCTGGCAGGCTTCACCCAGTAACTGGACCTATGGTAGTATCGCCGGTGGCGAAGCCCATAAAGGCAGTGACGGTAGCGATCAACCCGCGATTGACGCTATTGCTAAGTTCACGGCGGATGCCAGTAATGGTTTCTTTAACGGAAAATGGCGAACGGTGTACGAAGGCGTAAACCGTACCAACACTGTTCTGCGAGTGCTGGGCCAAGCACAGGGCATTTCCCAAACTGACCAGACAAGCTTCTCAGCGCAGGCTCGTTTTCTGCGAGGTCATTATTACTTCGAATTGAAGAAGATGTGGAACAAGGTGCCCTGGATTGACGAATCCGTTGAAACAGCAACGGCCAGTGTCCAGACCAATACCGAAGATATCTGGCCCAAGATTGAAGCCGATTTTAAGTATGCGATGGATAATCTGCCCGCTTCGCAATCGGACGTGGGCCGGGTCAATAAGTGGGCAGCCGCTTCCTATCTGGCGAAAACGTACCTGTACGAGCACAAATACGCCGAAGCCAAAGCGCTTTTTGATCAGATCATCGGCCAGGGCGTAACCAGCAACGGCTTGAAATACGCCCTGGTGACCAAGTTCCATGACAATTTCGATGCGGCTACCGAGAACAACTCGGAATCGGTCTTTGCCATTCAGATGGTTGCCAACGACGGAACGGGTACCATTGCCAACGCCAATCAGGGCGATATGCTGAACTTCCCGTACGGCAACAGCCCTTTCCGCTGCTGTGGTTTTTACCAGCCTTCGCAGGATCTGGCAAACTCGTATCGGACTGATGCTACCGGGTTACCTTACCTATCGGATTACAACAGCCATCCGGTAAAGAACGACCAGGGTATTTCGTCTACGCAGCCTTTTACGCCAGACGCCGGAACGTTAGACCCTCGTATCGACTGGACCATTGGTCGCCGGGGTATCCCTTACCTGGATTGGGGTAACCACCCCGGTGCCGACTGGATTCGGAGCCCAGGCCAAACCTACGCAGGTCCGTATTCGCCGAAAAAGAACATTTACATGCAGGCTACGCAGGATCAGTACGCGGACAACCACTCCTGGGCACCCGGAACGGCGATCAATCTGAACATCATTCGCTACGCGGACGTACTGCTGATGGCTGCCGAAGCCGAAGCGCAGCTCGGCAATTTCGAACAGGCACAGACCTACGTCAATCAGGTACGCGCTCGGGCCGCCAACCCGGTTAACTTTGTGTACAAGTATTCGAATGACGCGACTCCGCTGGCAGGTTATTCAACAACGCCCGCTGCCAATTATAAGATTACGGCTTATCCAGCCGGTACGTTTGCTGGATTGGGTAAAACGGGGGCGTTGAATGCGATCTACTTCGAGCGCAAACTTGAATTAGCGACAGAAGGTCACCGGTTCTTCGATTTGGTTCGCTGGGGTATCGCCGAAACCGTGTTGAATAACTACTTCAACTACGAAAGTACGATAACAACGGATATTCGGGGCGGTCATTTTACGGCTGGCAAAAACGATTACTACCCGATTCCGCAACGGCAAATCGACTTGAGTACATCGAGCGGTAAGTCGTCGCTAACCCAAAATCCGGGTTATAATTAATTGCGAATTGACGACAAAAAGAGGCAGTCATTGGGCTGCCTCTTTTCATTTAGGCCCCAGTAAAACCTTTTAAGCAACCACAACCTCTAACATGCGAAGGCTCTCTTTTCTTTCTTCTTTCCGTGGGCTTCTTGTCGTGTTAGGAGCCTGTATTACGTTAACAAGCTGCCATTCGAACACTACTGTGTCGAACTCCTCGGGTAAGGAACCGACCAGCGAAGGTGAAAAATTAGCGCAGCAGCATTGCAGCACCTGCCATTTGACTGTTGCGCCTGATGCGCTGGATAAAGAAACATGGCTTAAACACGTATTACCGGCTATGGCCCCCAAGCTAGGATTGGAGGTATGGCAGAAAACCCAGTATTATCAGCCGCCCACTGCTACCATCTCGCTCGCCGACTGGACAAAGCTCGTTGCCTACTACGAAAAACTGGCACCCGAAAAGCCGACGCAGACTAAGCCACCTACTGAATTAGTCAACGACTGGTCTATCTTTAAACTGGTAAAACCCACCGAGATCAAAAGCGAATTAGCGACAACAACGATGGTTGCCTTTGATTCAGCCAGGGGAACAATCTACTCCAGCAACGAAACCAGCTCCGGCCTTTATCAGTGGAGTTCATCACTGAAGCCAGCGCTTATCCGGCAACTCCCCTCCCCCGCCGTTCAGGCTTCCTTTATCGACAGGCCAAACGGTTCACACCAGACACTATTGACCTGCATCGGTACCATGCTGGCCGTTGACCAAGCCCGTGGCGAAGTCTTACAGCTCGATCTGAATAAAGCCGCAACGACTCCGCCGGTTTCCATTGCCCAACAACTTCCCCGCCCCATCCAGTCAACACCGGGCGACTTCAACCGCGATGGACTGACGGACTGGATCGTTTGTGGTTTCGGGCATAACGTCGGTGGTTTGTACTGGTTAAAGCAACGGCCCGATCATCAATTCGATAAGCTTGTTATCAAAGAAGTACCGGGCGCAACGCAGGTTATTCCGGGCGATTTCAACAAAGATGGCTGGCTTGACTTTATGGCTTTGTTTGCTCACGCCGACGAAGGCATCTGGCTTTTTACAAACGACCAGAAGGGCGGTTTTTCGGAACGAAACCTGCTCCGATTTCCTCCTGTTTACGGCTCCACCAGCTTTCAACTAGTCGATTTTAATAAAGATGGAAAGCTGGATATTTTGTATACCTGTGGCGACAACAGCGACTACTCGCGTATTCTGAAACCTTTTCACGGAATTTACCTCTTCACAAATCAGGGTAACAACCAGTATAAGCAAACGTATTTTTACCCGATCAATGGCTGCACCAAAGCAATTGCCGCTGACTTCGATCACGATGGCGATGTGGATATTGCCACCATTGCCTTCTTTGGGGATCTAAAAAATAAACCGGCTGAGACCTTTGTTTATTTCGAGCAATTAGCACCTGCTCAATTCCGTCCCCATGCTGTTCCCGTAAGCCAATACGGTCGGTGGATTTGTATGGATGCCAACGATTGGGACCACGATGGCGATATAGATATAGTCCTAGGCAACTATTCGCAGGGCTTTCTCAACGAAGTAGGTTTTACGCCAAACTGGAACGGGTATCTTCCCCTGATCGTGCTGGAAAATAAAGTTTCTCTATCGCCCTAGATTAGGTAGTAAACGGGTTTACCGGTAGCCTACGCACGGCTGCGACAACCTTCCCGATTCTTCTTAGTTATAAGGGTGGCCATCACTTAAACGCACCCACCTTTTATGGATTTTATCGATTACTACAGCGTGCTGGGCGTACCGAAAACAGCCTCAGACGAAGACATAAAAAAAGCATACCGAAAACTTGCCCGCAAGCATCACCCGGATTTGAACCCGAACGATGCAGAAGCGCACAAGAAGTTTCAGCAGATTAACGAAGCCAACGAAGTACTAAGCGATCCGGACAAACGAAAGAAGTACGATCAATACGGTAAGGACTGGCAACACGCCGAGCAGTTCGAGCAGGCCCGGCGTGGAGACGCCCGTAATCAACAGCAGTATCGCCAGTCGTACGCACAGGGCAATGCCGAAGACTACGATTTTTCGGGTGGCTTTGGCGGATCGGACTTCTCGGATTTCTTTTCGTCAATGTTCGGTCAGGAAGGCGGTTCAGGCGCTGGTCGTCGGCAGGCGACATTTCGGGGTCAGGATTATCAGGCCGAACTCAACCTCGACCTGCGCGATGCGTACACAACGCACAAACAGACCATGACGGTTAACGGGAAAAACATCCGGATAACCGTGCCAGCAGGGATTGAAAATGGTCAGAAGATTAAGCTGGCCAGCTACGGGGCACCAGGCGTCAACGGCGGTCCAAACGGCGATCTATACATCACGTTTGTCATCGCGGAAGACAGTCGATACAAGCGCAAAGGCAACGATTTGTATGTCAACGAAGAAATCGACTTGTACACGGCGTTATTGGGTGGCGATAAAGTTATTGAAACCTTGGATGGGAAAGTGAAAGTGCCGATACAGGCCGAGACACAAAACGGGACTAAAGTACGGCTAAAAGGGAAAGGCTTTCCCGTTTACAAGCAGGAAGGCTCTTTTGGTGACCTGTACGTACAGTGGCAGGTTAAATTACCCACTAATCTGACCACCGAACAAAAAGAACTTATCCAGAAACTAGCCAGCCTGTAATCGCCTAACATCTTATGCTACCAACCCACTTAATCTCCGTCAGTGATTTCTGTGTGCATCATCACATCGAAGTTGCGTTTATTGACTTGCTCGAACAGCAGGGGCTTGTTGAAATTATTACTGTCGAACGTATTACCTACGTACAGCCCGACCAACTGGGTAGATTGGAAAAGCTAGTCCGGTTGCACCAGGAGCTGGCGATACACCCAACCGATCTGGACATTGTAAGTGATCTGCTGGAACGCGTGGAAGGCCTTCAGAATCAGATCACACAATTGCAGAATAGACTGGTCTTTTACGAGCGATTAACTGACTAGGTCATAATTTTTTGACATAACTCGACGCAAGAACTGTGCTCGCCAGACCAACGACAAGTCGGTCGTCGGCAGAATACTGTTGCCGAAAACGACGAGGCCGGATCGACTTATGGAACATAAACTAGTTTTACCACCGTTCGCCGACGCCAGCTTATGAGTACCAATCTTAGGTATCGATTCGCGACAAGGTCCGACCTGCCCAAAATCGTTGACCTGTTGCTGGATGATCCCTTGGAGCCTTACGGGAGAAATCTGAATCCATTTTAGACGAGGCTTATTACTGCGTCTACGAAAAATCAGGGTCGACCCGAATCAGGAGTTAACCGTTGTTGAGCTAAACGGAGAGGTTGTTGGCACTTATCCTCTTACCTATATTCAATACCTAACCCATAAAGGCCGTCTACGGGCTCAGATTGAAGCAGTGCGTGTGGCATCCTTTTATCGTGGTAAGGGGATAGGCAGACAAATATTCGAGTGTGCCAATGGCCGAGCGAAAGCAAAAGGTTGTCACCTAGTCCAACTCACGACGGACAGACAACGCCCTGAAGCGATTACGTTTTACAAATCCTTAGGTTTTGTCAATACGCATTATGGAATGAAACTCAAACTTTGATAGTCGGTAGTGTGGACCTTGTCCGTTCAAATGAAACATCGTCCGTTCATAAATAACTAATATGTATCACCTACTACTAAGTTTAACATTGTAGCGATTGAATCTTCGACATAATGATAAAGACGCTACTTGGTATATGCTTTTGTTTGGTAGTTCACGTTCTGAAAGCCCAATCGTATGAGCAACAGATAGAGAAAGCGGCACAGGCAATCAATAAAAAAGATTTCTGTGCCGCCCTGCTTGTTTTCAAACAGGCCTTGACCGATACAACCAAAGTTAACCGGTACGACTACGCCTATGCGGCTTTAGCGGCCGCAAACTGTCACGATCAGCATCAGGCACTTATCTGGTTGGACAAGAGTCAGCAAAAAGGCTTCGGCTTACAAGACGGGGAAATTGAGTCGATTGCCAAGGACTCCGCCTTCAGTAGCTTACACACTTCTGCGGAGTGGGGGATCTTACTGACCAGGATGCAGCAGGCGAAAGAAAAGGATAAGTTAGCGAAGCAAATAGCCAGCGAGCAGTGGCTGGAATCAAGTCTACGCCATGCGCAATTGACCGAATCGGAAGGGGGTATGGCTAAACCGTTCCCCGCTGGATTCGCGCTTTATTTTCAACCAGCTGATACAATCAATGTCCCCTACCTGATTTATGTACCCAGCTCATTCAACCGGGCTAAACCCGCTTCCTTGATCATCTATCTTCATGGTGGCGTGGTGAATCAAGATCACTTTGCTTACCGGGACCCTCAAGTAGCTAACGAACCCATATTCAAAGTAGCCCATCGCTACAATGCGCTTGTTCTATATCCCTTTGCCCGAAAAGACTTTGGCTGGGTCGATCAGGAAAATGCTTTCAAGCATGTATTAACCGTGCTTGATCAGGTAAAAAAGCGCTACGCAGTCCCCTTTGACCGTATTTACCTGGGGGGCATGTCCAATGGCGGTACGGCTACTTACTGGTACGCCACCAAACATGCCCATTTATTCTCTGGTTTCTACGCCTTTTCGCCCTGGCCCTCGCTCAAATCATCGCCAACCGATTATGCGAAACTCTCAAGCGGCAAGCCCTTTATGTCGATCAATGCCAAGGATGACACGGTTTTTCCTTATTCAGCAGTAAAAGCCATTTACGACCAGCAACAAAGCAAGGCTAGAGACTGGCGGTTCAAAAGCATAGCTGAAGGAGGGCATGGGTTTATTTATGAACCGGGTGGCCCCCTACTGATGCAGGAAGTGTTCGACGAGTTATTTCGCGAAAAGCACTAGCAAACTATTTTCAGATAATTATTTCCAAGCGTGTTGGCAGCTCTCCTATGGGCGGTATACGCGATAACACGTATATTCTGCTGTATCTTGGCATCGAAATCGTTTCATCTTTATTCGTCAGCCGGATGTCGCTCGCTCATTGCCTTCTGCTCACAACGTGTTTTTTGGTTGTAACAGGTTATTCCGTAATGGCTCAAATGGCCCAAAGGCCCCGAGAATATGGTATTCGATTCGGCGTATTGCCAACGGGGCCGCTCAATGCGATTACCGATGTACCCGGCGTTCGGGTTGGTCAGGTAACGCTTAGCGAAGGGCAAAACATCCGCACGGGGGTAACGGCTATTCTGCCGCACAACGGCAACCAGTTTCAGCAAAAAAGCCCGGCAGCCATTTATATCGGGAATGGTTTTGGAAAGTTGATGGGGTTTAGCCAGGTTGACGAGTTAGGAACGCTCGAAACACCGATTGTACTGACCAATACCTTAAGCGTACCCACCGTAGCCGATGCCCTGATTGATTACACATTAGCGCAACCGGGAAACGAGCAGGTTCGATCCGTCAATCCAATCGTTGGTGAAACAAACGACGGTTCGCTGAACGACATTCGCGGTCGGCACATCACCAAACGCCATGTGCTCGACGCGATCCAGCAGGCCAAAGCCGGACCGGTTACTGAAGGAAATGTCGGAGCCGGGACAGGAACGGTTTGCTTTGGGTTTAAAGGAGGTATCGGTACGGCCTCCCGGAAACTACCTGCATCGTTGGGCGGCTACACGGTTGGGGCACTTGTACAAACCAATTTTGGTGGAGTTTTGCAAATAGCGGGCGTACCGGTTGGCGTTGAACTAGGTCGTTATTCGTTCAAAGAAAAATTGGACGGCTCCTGCATGATGGTCATCCTGACCGACGCGCCGTTGGACGCCCGTAACCTCAAGCGCTTGGCCAAGCGGGCGTTTATGGGTCTGGCGCAAACGGGCGGTATAGCGTCCAACGGCAGCGGTGATTACGTGATTGCCGTATCCACCGCTTACCGTATTCCCCACGAAACGGCTAACCCATTTGACGAGTTAAAAATAGTACGAAACGACAACGTTTCTCCTTTGTTTATGGCAGCCATTGAAGCCACCGAAGAAGCGATTATCAATTCGTTGTTTGCCGCTCAGACCAGTGTTGGCGACCAAGGGCGTACCGTTGAACAATTACCTGTCAACAAAGTCATCGACTTATTGAAAAAGGCTGGACAGATTCGTTGAAATGACTTATCGCCTGCTTTCCGCTACCCGCCATAAGATGCCTGCCAAGCCCGCGAAAGAAAGTGCGCCCAGCAGCATATAGCCCCCTTCACCCAAGGCTCGGCCTAGTGCGGGTTCCAGCGTCAACGAGCTAAGCCCATTGTAAATGGATTCGTTGACAGATAGTAAGGCGACTGCCACGCCGGCCAATGCTCCCCCCGCAACTAGGCCCGTCGCAAAAAGGTTACCCTTGCCCAAATCCGCATCTTCTTCGACAATTCCTTTTCGCTTTGCATTCCAATCAACAATCGCTTTCATCAGACCGCCCACAAAGATCGGCAGCGTTGTGGAGAGCGGTAAGTAAAGTCCGACTGCAAAGGCCAGCGCACTAACGCCACATAGCTCAAATACGAAAGCCATAAACGCACCAACCAGCACAAACTGCCAGTCGAGGTTGAAGGATAGCAATCCTTTGATCAGCGTAGCCATCAGCGTTCCCTGTGGAGCGGGAAATTTGTCAGAGCCAATAGCGTGCGTAATACCCTGAGCCAGCAGATCTGGCGTGGGTGTATCCAAAACCCGTACCGTAGCGCCTACGACCAACGACGATACGATAACACCAATGAATAAGGCCATTTGCTGGTACTTAGGTGTGGCTCCAACCAGATAACCCGTCTTCAAATCCTGCGATGTCCCACCGGCATTAGCAGCCGCCACACAAATCATACTGCCCACGACCAGCACCGCCGGTTCGTACACTTTTCCGGTCAGACCAACGGCAATAAACACGAGAGCCGTGCCCATGATCGTCGCGATGGTCATACCCGAAACTGGCGACGAACTGGACCCAATCAATCCCACGATACGGCTGGCAACCGTCACGAAAAAGAAGCCAAAAACGATAACCAGCACCGCAATTAGTAACTTGGTTAGCAACGAATCGCCCGGAATTTGCGGGAGTACAACCATTAAAGCCGCCAGAATGATACTGCCAATGACAACGATACGAACGCTTAAATCCTGCTCGGTACGCGGAACACGGTTACTTCCGCTTAAGGCGTCTTCGGACTCAATGGCGTTGATCGATGATTTTGAAAAACTTTGCCGAAACGACGAGACAATAGTTGGAATCGTTTTGATAAGCGTCATAAAACCACCCGCTGTCACCGCCCCCGCACCGATTTGACGGATATAGGCCCGGTAGATAGCCGCAGCTGCATCAGAAAACGTATGCGTCGCCGGATTCCAGCCACCTGGTCCACCCGCCGTTTGCAGATTGTCAAGGTAGCCTAATTTTTGAAGCTGTAACGCAATGGTATCACCCGGTACGACCGATGCCAGTAGCGGAATGAGCGCCAGCCAAGCCAGAATCCCTCCTCCAACGAGCACCGCCGAAATACGAAAACCAATAATATAACCGACACCCAGATATTCAGGCGTTATTTCACCCGCCACCTGTGCTGATGGGAAATAGCGGTTAGCTTGCTTCGTCGCCCAGACTGGCACTTCGGCAATCACGTGTAGTACTTTTTGCAACAAGGCGTAGAAGAGAGCGACGCCTAGCCCCTGGTAGGCCGTTTTCGCAAAATCACCACCCTTTTCACCAGCGATGAGCACGGAGGCACAAGCCGTACCTTCCGGATAAGGAAGCGTACCATGCTCCTGCACGATCAGCGACCGGCGTAGAGGAATCATCATCAACGTACCGATCAACCCTCCCAAAATAGCCAGGGTCAGAATAGTCCAGTAGTTAAAAAAATCGGCCCCGCTTCCGCCCGTTAGAAAGAGGAATCCCGGCATGGTAAACACCACCCCCGACGCAATACTTTCGCCCGCCGAGCCGGTCGTTTGAATGATGTTATTTTCGAGGATTGTCGTATTCAGAAACCGACGACCAAGCGAAATAGCCAATACTGCGATTGGAATAGAAGCCGACACCGACAGACCCGCCTTTAGCGATAAATATACAGTTGCTGCCCCAAAAAGAACTCCGAAAACGGCTCCGGTTATGATGGCTTTGAGCGTAAACTCTGCCGGCGATTCAGAAGCGGGGGTGAAAGGATTGTGGGCGGGAATCGGATCAGGGGTCATAAAAAACAATTTTTTTCAAAAAAAGGGAAAAATACCGTTAACCAAAAGAACTTGACAAAGTCGCAGATTTTACAAAACTTTGTCATAGAAAGCAAGCGGGAGTAGCTCAGTTGGTAGAGCGGCAGCTTCCCAAGCTGCAGGCCGTGGGTTCGAGACCCATTTCCCGCTCCATGATTCCGAACTCACCGTCAGGCACTTACGCTTTATTCGTAGGTGCTTTTTTCGTTTAGAGGCTATTCGGCCTTTTCGTTGGAAGGCTTTAGACGCTTGTATTTTTACGACTATGCAGCAAGTACGCCAAGCAATTGAGAAATGGCCCTTAGCGTATAAGTGCCGAACATACTCACCAGGCATTGAGGGCGGTCGATTGCCGATAAGCCAATTAAGTTTCAGTCAAAACTAGCTCACTAAACGGGACAAGGACAGCTATCTTTATAACACTTTGCTGCCCTGAATCGAAAGGTACTTTACTGCTCACCACTTCAGCATTCCTTTCTACGATTATTCGCTTTCATTCGATAAAATGTGGTAAGCGTAGCAAAAAACTATTTACGGAAGGTTGTAATGGCTTCCTCATAAATCCGCACGCCCGGTATCTGCCGTACCCCGTGAGAAATGTCTGCCTTGATAGCGGCCTCATCCAGCTTCCAGTAGCCGTTAGGTATTTGATTGTGATCGACTATCTCATAGGTCCACCTCATCTGAACGCCTTTCGGCTTATCAACAATAGCTACCTCAGGGGTTAGCCAGTTGGTTTGACCAGACTCAGCTAAGGTGGCTTGTTGAGCAGCCTCGGCCTGTTGGTGCTCCCGAATGCGCAACATCTCCTTGTTATAGTGCTCAACAGCGTCTTTCAGCGGCTGCATAGCGGCCATGATCGGTGCCGTCAACTCTTTTTCAAGCTCCATCCAGTCGTGTTTCTGTTTGTCAAGTTCGCGGGTGATCTTCAGCCGTTCAGCCGCTACGAGCTTAATTAGCTCATGCCCCTGAGCCACATGTTTAATCAAGATCTCTTGCTGCTCGGCACTACCGCATATGGCAGGCTGGCGACGCAAAAAAGTCACATAGTCCGTTAAGGTAGCTTGAAGTAGTTCACGACCATTAGAGTCGGTCAGTGACAGGCTTGTATTAGGTTTAGATGGCGTATCCATACCCCTAAAAGCATTCGGGGCTCCTAAATGTTAGAAGGAACATTCTTGATTCGCTTTTGCAGCCTGTTAGATTCTCAGGCACAGGAAACTATGTGAGTCGATAAAGAGAATAAATATATTTTTAGGCTATCACTTTCGTAACTATCGTCTACCAACGGGCAAATGAAATGCCATGATAAGCAACGCCCAGACCTGTAGTGATCCGGGCGACTAGTGAAATTAACAGCTATAGCCTACTTTTTCTTTAGTAACTGTTCAACAAGCTGTTCCAACTTATTTAGCTTTGCTCTCAGTTCTTGATTCACAGTTTGCTGGTGTTGATTAGCCTTCTCCAGTTGAATACTATATAGAGTCAATTCTTCAATCTTCTCCAGGAGCTTAGCGTCCATCTTGGCCGCTTCAATACCCTGCTCGACTACCTCAGCCGCCGACGGTACACCTGGCAGGTGCTGATGCTGTTGAATATAGGTATTCACCTCCAAGAGCGAACGTAGCTTGTAGCCACTCATAAACACTTTATCTGACCAATCGGCTACGCTCTGCACTGAGTACCGGCCTGCGGAGGTCAGAATTAGCTTACCTGTGGCGTCAACGGTGAGTAGCTTGTCAGCCGTGGTGAGTTGAACGGGACTATTGGCGGTGAGTCGACTTATACGAATACCGGATTCATGCTCAATGCCGCTGTTAACGTCTAGACGAGCGGTAGGGGCTGAGGTACCAATACCGACGTTTGCTTCGTTGCCTAATACAACTGCGTTACTTATAGCTACGTGACTGTTTGCGCCGATGGCCGTCGCATTAATCAGATTTTGAGCGATAGCATCAGCTCCGGTGCCCACGTATGTATTGCGTGATCCATTGTCATGGTTGCCTGTGTTAAAGCCGATATAAACATTGTCATCTGAGTCACTGCTGGATGGTCCTGCACCATTGCCTACGAACGTATTGTGGCTACCTGTGATATTGCCCCGGCCTGATGATGTTCCAAAGAAGGTGTTGCCCGTTCCGGATGTATTGGTATGTCCAGATTGATAGCCAACGAAAGTATTGCCATCAACATACGTGTTAAAACCTGCTCTATAACCAACAAATGTATTCTGCACACCATTCTGATTGGCAAAGCCTGTTTTACTACCTACGAATACATTACCAGAAGCATTATTGTAGAAACCTGCTGAATCGCCAACCATGACTATATTATTTCCGTTTCGTCCGAATTCATTAGCATAGGCTCCAACAAATACATTAGAATAGCCTGTCGAGTTATTATAGCCAGTAAAGAAACCAATGGCAACGTTATGGCGACCAGTTGTGTTAGAATAACCCGATTGATAGCCCAAAAATGAATTATAGGCTCCCAATGTGTTTTTATACCCCGACGAGCCGCCTATAAACAAATTGTATGACCCTGTAGAAGTGTTGTAGCCAGCATAACTACCAACAAATGTGTTAATAGCACCAGTCGTATTATTAAAGCCAGCCTCGCTACCGACGAATGTTCCACCTAGACTGCTGGTCGCTTTGTTGCCAGCATTAAAGCCGGTAAAAACATTATGATTACCAATCAAACCAGCACTCCCAGCATTGACCCCTACCATTACATTGCTCTGTCCTGGGTTATCAACAGCGGGCGAATTAATAACTAAGTTATTTTGTGCTTGGAGGCTCAGCGAGAAGAAAACAAGTGAAGAGAGAAATGAGTAAACAGGGTTTTTCATAAAAAACAATTAGATGCCCTAGCGGAGCTAGTAGCAGTGGGTACGACTTGGATTTACTATTGATACCAGGAAGTTGAGTAAGAATATGCCGGACGGTCTTTAAGGTCCCTTCTTGTACCCGCTTCTCTATAAACTTATAGAGAAGCGGGTACAAGAAAGAGCGAAAAAGTATATAGCCAGATCTGCTACTTTAGTCTCTAAACAAACCTACTGACTTAACTGCAACTTAGCGTCGAGGGCATAAATTAGTTGTGATCCGGTCTCAAAGGTTACCCTGCCAGCAGTACCGATGTAACCAGACGACAAAGTAATTCTGTGTTTGATCACTGCCGCATCAGTCGCCGTTGGTACCCGACCACAGGACCAGATAGTGGCATCACTCCATAGTCCATTCTGCAACGTATACATACCCGAGGAGCAATCCGAACCCTGGTATTCGTAAGCACCCATATCAATCCGTCCCGCCTGCAGCCGCTTATTACCGCCTAAATCCAAGCTGCCTACCATAGCCGTTGAACTAGATGGATCGCCAGTGTTGATGCAAGGACTAGAAAGCTTAAGCCGAAAGTCGTTGGTCGCTGGGTCAGCAAACAAAGGATCAGCATTAATATTGCCCATTCCCGTATAGACGCCATTACCCTGAATATTTGAATAGGTGATATCTGGGTAGTTTCTGAAACTGAACACCGCTGGTTCGTTAGCTACTCGGCCCGTGTTTCCCCAAAAAATACAGTTTATTAGCTTGGCTTTTATACTATTTTGGGAGTCGTAAAAATAGATAGCGGAAGCCGACTGAGTGATGTAGTTCTTCGTGAAGGTACAATTAAGTATAATAGGTGTACTAACACCATTATAACCTATTCCGAAATAAGCTGCTCCGGCATAGAAGTATGCTGTATTCTGGTTAAACAAGCAGTTGACCAATGAGGGTTTGCTATTGCCTACGTAGCATGAAGAAAAACTAATCGCTCCACCATCGTACTCGCTCTTATTACGGTTGAACTGACAATTAATAAATATTGGTGCACAGTAACCGTCAAAACCCGCACTTTTGACTGCACCTCCATTTTCATTAAAGGCTGTATTTTGGTCAAACACGCAATTCACAAATGAAGGAGTACTATACCCTGAAACTTCTCCGGTATTGTATACAGCCCCTCCACCCTCAGCCCTGTTTTTCGCGAAAACGCAATTTCGAATTGTTGGATTGCAATAGTTACCGACGCCATCTCCCTTATTCAACATTCCTCCGCCATACCAAGGAAAACCTGAGCCTTCTTGGTTGCCCTGTGTAATAACAAAGCCGTCCAGAATCGCCGTGCTATCAAGCTTAGTATTGCTAATCACATGATAGGTGTTGTCGTCAATAAGTCCTGTGGTACCAATATCACCGCTTAGCGTAGTGCTGCTAGGCTTACTTGGACTGGTGGGAGGACGCTGGTCTGGGGACGACTCAGTGCCGATAAAGCCACCGTAGATAGCTACCCCATTCCGCATCGAAAAGCTAATAGCTCGGTTGGTAGTAGTGGTCGGCTTATACGTACCGGCTGCTACCCAAACCTGACTTCCAGCTTCTAGTGAGCTAAGCCGACTTTGCAACTGAGAGCTAGGTAAGGCATTGGCCCATGAAGAACCGGACAAATTACCCGCTCCCGCTTCAGTGACATAAACAATGGATTGAGCCGACGAAAAGCAAAATGACAAAACAAGAAGACTGGCGAGTAAAAGTCGAGTGAACACCTGAAACACAAGTTTATAGGATTATTACAAACTTAGCCGATGTAAATCGATTAACAATGAACAAATGATAAACCAAACATTTGGTGTATACAAGGAAACGAGACTTTCTTCTTAAGCTTAGAAGACCGCTTCAAGATGTCGCTTCGAGATTTGTCCAGTGTTTTATTGTAAGTTCAGTTGGCGAAGCTAGTAAACTGTTGGACAGCACAAACATGTGCGGAATGGCTGTCTGTCTTGTGTTTGCGCAGTGGCCTCTTAGAAGGCCACTGCCCGGTTTTTGAAAAGATCACATTTCCTTACCTTTTCTAGGAACCCTGGGACGACCTAGATAGTGATCGATATGGTGAGTTAAAACGATTGCCTGCTGGCTTAGCCGCGTCAGATCAATTGTATGCGTCTGCAACTGAATCGGGTTATCAAGCACGTCCACTTCCTGAGACAAACGACGTAGATGGTTATGCATCAACTGTAGATGCTGTTGAGTCTGCTGCTTGATGTGTTCAAGAGTCGAAGATTCCGAACAGTCTTCAGTGTTCAGGTGATGGGTTCGTTTGGCCAGTAAAGCATAACTAAATCGGAACTGTTCAGCTGCCTTAAGCCAAAGATCGAATTGGTGAGAAGTAGTTAGATCAGTGGTTAATAAAGGATCATTTAATAGTGATAAAGGCATAATTGACTCGATTCAGTGTAGTGAATGGGGTACCTACGTATTTTGAACCAGTATCAATTCATATGCCAAATTCTGAAAAGCCCTCTTTATATCGGCTAACCAACCATCTTTTTGATTGAATGGACCACTTAAGCAATATTTTCTCTTGCGCGGAGACATTAAGCCTTTGTTCAGTATAGCTGGCAATCTGTAGCCAGCACGTGGAGGTCCGGAGTACTACAATTCTTAACCTTATCAGTTGAGCAACTTCCTTCTACGGCTTTCGTATTCCTGTTGAGTCAGAGTGCCAGCGTCCAAGGCCGCCTTTAGTTTAATTAACTCCTGAGCAATCTTAGCAGGTAAGGCCGGTGAAGCGGCAGCGGAAGGACGGTACTTGATGGGCGGCAGCAGTTCACCAGCGTTGATGGCACTATCAAGAGCAATGTAATAAGGAGGAAGGGTACCGGGGCTAATTGCGCCATACACACCAAACCCATTCTCCGCGGAGCCTCTTGCTATCAACTCTTTTAGTACTACTTTCTGACCTGAGTACGTGTGGTTTAGCGACTTTTGTGCGTCCGAGTCATCGCTGGCTGAAAGCGTATGAATATAAACGAATCCTTTATCCTCCTTGGAGCCTTGTCCCAGTTGCAACGTATCGCCAGCCGACAGTATCCAGCCAGGAACTTGGGTCTGATAACCTGCTTTAAGTCGTTTAGCATCTGGCTGCTGGGTCCTTGCTTCTTGTTGCGTAACAGGTCGGGGTTTGCCATCCTGCTGAGCCTTGCTAGGTTGTGAAACAAGTAGAAGACAGACCAAGCAGGTCAACGTATACTTGTGAAGGTTGTAAACATGTTGCCTATTGCAGAAGTCGCGAGAGTGCTGAAACAGGCGGCTTTTAGCTAAAGTATGAATCATATTACGTCCAGTAGTGGGGTGTTAGCTCTATAACTCAAGCAGATAAGTTAAGTTTTACGCCTGGCACAATTGATCTATGACTTTGCCTTCTGCTTCACCGGCCAAGGCGGGCAGGTCTCGATTTCAGCCTTTCAGAGAATAAGTCTATCTATTCATCAAGTTCTTATTGGAAGAAGTTTTGCCAGACCGAACCAATTAGTAAACCAAATTGACTACCTGCGCGTTGGCTCTATAATACTTATTACTGCTCACTTATTTATGCAGGCTACTCTTACTGCCAGTGCGCCCGCTGTTCCGACGGGCCTCGTTCGTTTTATCATTGTTGTCACGGCTATTTCAGCGGCCGTTATGGAGCTTATTGACGTAACGATTGTCAATGTGGCCCTCAACGAAATTGCCGGAGCCTTAGGTGCAACCATTGAGGACGTAGCCTGGGTGGTCACCTCCTACGCTATTGCCAATGTCATTATTATACCGATGACGGGTTTTCTGGCTGATTACTTCGGGCGTAAACGGTACTACGTCGCTTCCATCATTCTCTTTACGGTTGCCTCTTACTTCTGCGCCAGTTCGACGAGCTTGTGGCAGTTAGTTTTCTGGCGATTTATTCAAGGTATGGGGGGCGGAGCGTTGCTATCTACCTCGCAGGGTATCATTTTTGACGCTTTCCCGCCAGACAAGCGTGGTGTTGCATCCGGCATATTTGGCATGGGCATCATTCTTGGTCCTACGCTGGGACCCTTCTTAGGTGGGGTCATTGTCGATAACTATCATTGGTCGTATATCTTCTACGTCAACGTACCTATTGGCATTCTGGCGACGGTACTAACCATGCTTTACATCGCTAAAAAGCCCGGTGAAGGTACTCGTAAACACCTGATCAAAATCGACTATGCGGGTATTCTGCTGCTATCAGTGGGCGTCGGTTCACTTCAGTACGTGCTTGAAAAAGGGCAGTCCGACGACTGGTTCGAATCCAAGGCAATTGTGGTGCTTACACTAACGGCCATCCTTGGGCTGGGCGGCTTCGTCTGGCGTCAACTTACTGCTACGCACCCCGTTGTTAATTTGCGCGTGTTGAGCAAGGGGACACTAGGTGTGACCACAATCTTTAGTTTCGTGGCAGGTGTTGGATTATTTACATCGGTCTTTGTGTATCCTGTGCTGGTGCAGCGTATCAACGGGTTTACCCCAACGATGACCGGCATTTCGCTGCTTTGGCCCACGCTGGTAGGTATTCCTTTGTTTCCTTTGATTGGTAAACGGTTGTCCGGGGGAGCTTCACCCTTACCCTTCATTATCATCGGGATGGTTACGTTTGTGGTGTTTGGCTTTTACAGCGGCACTTTGAACGGGCAGGCTAATCAGTGGGACTTTTTTTGGGCGCAGATGATGCGCGTAGTTGGTGTAACCATGCTTCAGCTACCGCTTATCAACCAAGCTGTTGCGGGTTTGCCTCCTCAAGATTTCCCATCGGCTATCGCGCTTAACAATATGATTCGGCAATTAGGAGGAGCCTTTGGTATTGCATTGGCAAACACGTTCGTCGCGCGTGACTACGCCCAGCATCGATACGATCTGGTGGCCAACCTTGACCCGGCTAACCCGCTACTGGCTGAACGACTCAAGCTGATGGGCGGAGCCAGCG
The DNA here is from genome assembly GCF_021233055.1 of Spirosoma oryzicola. Lineage (NCBI taxonomy): Bacteria > Pseudomonadati > Bacteroidota > Cytophagia > Cytophagales > Cytophagaceae > Spirosoma > Spirosoma oryzicola. Next base: position 5,463,828 of record NZ_CP089538.1, read on the forward strand.
ACCGGGCTTATAAACTCCTTGATTTGGCGGTTGATAGACAGGCTTACCTGCTGTCGTACCTGGACACATTTCGGCTGGTAGGCATTTTCTTTTTGATTATCCTCCCACTAGTTTACTTCCTGCGAACAAAAAAGAAATCAGCCCAAGAGATTGCCCTAGCGGCAAAAGCGATGTCCGAAGCGCATTAATTGTTAGTCAGCTGACTCATTTGAGTGCATTAAGTTAGGCTCTTGGTTCCTCTACGGCTTGAAGGCTGTAGTCTCAGGAAAATCCAATCCGCAGGTCCATGCTCTACTGTGTCCATTGGCAAGGCCAACGTGTCATAGTACAGTGTGTGCTTGCATCAGTTGAAGACAGGAGGTACAAACTCACAATTACTAGTATGGGACAACGCTTGACGAGCCATTGCCAATTAACACTTAGAGATCAAACTGTATTTTAATATACTCGTATCACTTGGTGCTGAATAGTCCATACTCTCATTGATTTAAGCTTTTGCTGGCTGAACGTGGTTAGCAGGTTAAATCGCTAATCAATTAACTCAGGGGTATGAAAAAGACAATCATCATTGGAGCCATGCTAATAGGCATCGCGACCTTCAGCGCTCAAGCGCAAACAAATGGATCAAATAACAGTGGCAACGGTAGTAGCGGGTCGACATCTCAGCAGGGATCGTCAGCCACTAGCGGTAGTAATAGCAACAGTCAGGGAACTCGTAGCAAGTCCAGTCGGTCTGGTTCGGTCAGTGATGGCTCGACTAACAACGGTAATCGCAGTCACGGTAACCACTCGCTAAACGCCCAAGGCAGTGTATCGCCGTCTAGTCAGGGTGGTTCGTCGGGTAGCGGTGGCCGTAAGGGTAAAGCAACAAAGTCGACTTCAACCAGCTTGAATTAATATACCGAGCTATTTACCGCGAATAAGTGGTTACATGCTCGTTACTGCCCGGGCTGGTACCAGTCCGGGCTTTCAATTCCTAATCCCTTTTTATTCAGTGTCCTCTTTAACGAGCAGAAGTTTGCTGATAGCCCTGCTGCTCATCCTTTTATGAACCGGATGCCACTACGTTTTGAAACTTGTGCTCGTATTATAGTGGGCAACTTCCGCTTACTGGCTAAAACTTCTTGAAAGCGTAGAAAGCAGGCTCCAGGAAATTAGCACCGAAGCATACAAACAAAGTTGACCGGTGCCTACTCTACTCAATAGTCATTTTGAGCAAAAGCCAATCTGATCGTATAATCTAAGCCGCAATAAACATCTGCAATTCAGACATGTAATCGTCCGCTCCTATTGAGTGTAAACGAACAGGAACTGATTTAGGACAACCCATCTCCATCCACCCTTGAATAGTTACGTGTACAAACTGCATAAACGGAGGTTGACCTTCCAATCTGGTAAGAGTTACGGATTTGAACCAGCTTAAGGCTACAACTCCGGCCGCTTTGTGATTCGGATGATTGGGATAACTTACAAAAGCATTTTTCCCGTCTGGTGTTATAAAATGAACATACAGTTGCTGAGGGCTATCTACAAATGTAGGATAGGTATACTGGTAGAATCCTGGTGAAGGAGGGGTAGACAGTTGAGTCATTCGTTGGCTTTAACTTTGAGTAAAAATACAGTTATATCACTAAGTAGTTTTCGAATTTACGGATAAATAAATTACTGATTACAACTTTTTGCAATTTAAGCGTATTTTAATCTTTAAGTCTCCGTTGGGAAATAAACCAGATACGAAGGATATTTTCTTTACCTGAGTGTGCTCTTGGCTGCGATAAAGCCTTTTTGAATAGCGCTTCCGCGAAGAAAATTACAGACTACAGTTAAGCTTTTATCTGAACTTATACGCGTATACGTTGCTTACTAACCCCTAGCAACTACCTATAAACTAAGTAATTAGATTGCTTACCAGCGCTAAGATAAATTAAGTAACTAGCTACAACAGACACCTTACTGCTAGGGCGTGGTGTTTATTATCCGATTGCGAGCTGTCTTATTGACTAGACACAGAAAATCCAGGTAGAAAATCTGTCTGGATTTTACAATTAATTTAACTGTCGCTTAATCAGCCACTATATGGTTATCAGCGTGACAAAGATCAAATGGCTTATCCCCATTTTTTTACTGGCTAACAACTTTATCTGATTTGACTTCAATTAGATCGGCCCCGATAACGCAGTTGAGAATATCCTGAGCCCGAATTGACTGATGCTGATTCAAGGCACGATCATGAACATACAGCTTGATGCTGGCAATTTGTTTTTCCTGTAGTAATTCAATAGCCTCTTCGGTCAATCTGATTGTCGATTGACTGGTATGGATATTTCCATCAAAGGTAGATTCAACGGATGCGGTCGGCCAGTCGAGCGAGGTACCATCCTTAAAAAAGACTGATGCGCCTTTTTGAGGCAGAAATGAGCCGCTCTCCACGTAAAGCTGGACAAAGTAATAGACCTGCCCCTGTTCGTAGACTCGCTTGTAATGAATAGCGTCCGCAGAACGCTTACCCCGGCAAGTAGTCATCACAACGGTCTTATCACTAAACTTATGTGCTTTCCTAACCAGCTCGCTACATTGAGCAAAGCCAGAGCTAGAAAGAAGAAGAATAACTAAGAGCGAGTAAAGAATATGTTTCATTGTTTGATTGACTGTTTTTGGATGGTGCAAAGCTATGCGTTGTTTCTGGCTGCACTAATTATATTTACTAAAGTGCATTTTTTTAAATAATAAAGAACCCACTAAGCTTTTATATACATGTTTTATGACCATATATATCTATATAAGTCACTCGATGAGATCATTTTTATTTTACAAAAAATAAATAGCTGATTTCAATGAGCACTAGGTGGTCTTCAGGACGAGAGAATGGAAGCTGTTGAGGGCTCAAATTCGAATTAAAAGTTAACAGTATCCTAATAGAGAATTAGCCGTTTTATGCTTTCCTAACAAGGACACTTAAAAGCCGTCGTCGACTATGAAAACGATTCACTTTTCAATCAACTTACCCTCCTTTTTTCTGGGTTCGCTTACAGTAATTGGCATCCTACTGCTGACTAATTTCACCTCCGACCCAAACAAACAACCCGATCCGAACGGTACAGACAATCGTCGGTTTCAAGCAGTTTCGAGTGAACGGGAATCGATAATTCTCGACACGAAGACAGGACGGTTCGTAGTGATGCCTAGTTATCTGGGCAAACCGCGCTGGATTAACGCGGATTTTGAGGAGATTCGGGCTAATGGTAAAAAATAGTTCAGAGCCGGGTAGAACCAATAACAGCAATCTACACAGACGTATCTTATCCGTGTAGATTGCTATTAACCTACTTACCAAATACCCAGCTATTTCTGACTCCAAAGCCCAGGGGTGAACTTCTTACAATAGCCTGTATGTCAAGACGGCCTTTCACAGCCAGGACACAGGCATCTGCTCATACGTTTATCCGATTGTGCCTAGCTAACGAGTGAAATAATTTTGCTACACAAATAGCTCGTGGGAGACGGCTTTTGTTTGTGGCATTTCAATGCGCTATGGCCTGCATCAATTCCGATAAACCTCTCCGGCGTTTGTAACCCGTTCATCTTTATAAGGCTATGCAGTCATGAAACAACAAACAACCCTCTTACTAGCCATCCTGGCAATCTTCGTTTTTGCACTAATCTCCTGCGACAAAACAGTTGAGGTTGGCCCGAGTGGATCGACACTGAATACCGACGATCTGGTCAAGGCCATTTCAAAACGGCTAGACGGCAATTGTGTAGGCTATCAACTTGTCGTCTCGGTCAACGGTTCTCAAAAAAGCATCTATGCCTATGGAGATGCCCGTCTGTCCCAGGATGGAAATCCCCGCGCCATGTTTGTCAACGATAAGTACAACATTGCCAGTTGCAGTAAAACAATTACGGCTGCGGCCCTGCTACGAACGCTGAACGCCAAACAGAAAACAGTTGACGATCTAATTCATTCCTATCTACCCGCCCACTGGACATTGGGAACCGGCATAAAAACGATAACCTTCAAACAACTGCTCACTCACCAGTCGGGCTTCGTAGACAAATCATACGGATCAGATTACGGTAGTCTGAAAAAATTAGTGAGCGAGGGATTAGTTGACTCCTCAAAACCCGAGACGTACAACAATGCCAACTACGCACTGATGCGCTTCCTGATTGCTACATTGGCCGATTATTCCGTTACCAAACTACCAGCCAACGCCAATAGTACTACATTGGCGACTGTCGAAAACAAACAGGCCCAGGAGTATGCTGATGCCTACATCGACTACTGTCAAAAGAACGTTTTGGGCGTGTCAGGTAGTGGCATGAGCACTATTGTTTGCAAACCTACCGATCCTAATCCGGCACTTTGCTACCAGTTTCCCAAGGACAATGGTAAAGGGGACAGCTTTGGGGATATGACGCTAACTAATGCCGAGCGTGGCTGGAACATGACTAGTGTACAGATGGCAGCCTTTATGAGTACGCTACATTATACCGAAAAGATTATTCCTAAGAGCCTATCGGATATGATGAAGAATGAGCGGGCAGGTTACGACTTTCGGAACAAGACCGCTGGGGGTATAGCTTATTACGCCAAGAACGGGGGCTATCCGGGTAAGTTTGCGGATAAAGCGAAAGATGGTGCCAACTTCGGGAAAAACTACAATGCAGGGCAGCTCGAATCATGGTTGATTGGTTTTGACAACAACGTTCAGATCGCTTTTATCGCTAATTCCCAAGTTTTTATCACGGCCAACAAAAACGATTCCCCCAACGGCGAATTGGCCTTTAACTCAATTCTTGCGGGTTTTGACGAATGGTATAAATCAGCAAAAAAGTGATGCCCCTCTACCACAAACCAAGTTACTGACCAGACTTTTTGTATTGGTAACCAGCAGGCTCGCTACCATTTTGTAGAATAGTATAGGCTAGTTTGTTCACGAGATTTCAGGCACAGAGCCAACATATTGCTTCCGTATTGATTACATACATATCGTTGTTTCTTTTCCTACGCAAAGGTGAGCTTATGTTGTACACGTGTATTGACCGGTTCACCTTTGCGGTTGCAGGCTACAGGGATAACCTATTAGCGAAGCCGGGAAAATCGAGTAAAACAAACTAGTATATGGAAGCACAAGAAGCACTACGGCAAGTGGCTGTGTATTGGGAAGAAGAGTACACGCGCATGAGCCAACAAGCAGAGACTTTCCCTAGAACGGGTATAACTGATCAGGACAATGAAACAGCGGCCTGGCTGGCAGACGTGAAAGAAATGTATTATAAGAAGTACCAGCAGGCCAAGCAGGATTACATGGATGCCAGCTTTGGGGAAGCAGAGGAGTTGTTGGGCAAGTAGGATGCTTACGGTGCTTGTCCGACGCAACCACTGAAACAAAACAAACAAGTCCGTCGGCAAAATGCACAGGCTACTCTAGTTCCTCTGCATCTCACTTACCTTATCAGCTTCTTATACTAGATTCGGCATAAATGAGCCATCTTCTGGTACAAGGTGGCTTATCAACATTTGGTTAAACACTTAGCCGAAGCGCAGACCTTTCATGCGTTGCTCAGGGTGTTACTACCTAATCAAAAAAATAGACTGGTTCTATGAGAGCCAGTCTATCGCAAAAGCCTTAAAATGACATAACTTACCTTCCTGTAACTGGAAACATACTTATATGTTAGTTCTGTCAAGTAGATAGCTTGTAAAATAAGTCTACTTCGCTGTTCAGCAACGCTTAGAGGCATCAACCTACATCTCCCATCCACTGGCTTTGCTGGTCTGGTGCGGCCGCTCCTGAATCTTTTCAACCCTTTTTACTAACAAAATAGTTAGCACTATAACTAATGTGTCAGTTTTGCCATGAGGAATAGTGTGCCGCAGTCAGTCATAAAGACCAACTTTTTGAGAGCCAAGTTATTTGTCGTCGAAGATAACGACGATCAATGGATGCTTATCCAACAGGCCATGAAGCAAGCTCTAGCCGAAGTGGTTGTCGAGCGTGTCGCTACTTGTGAGCAAGCGTTGGAGAACATTAAAGACTGGCAGTATCAGGACTGGGACGCTCCTAAACTTATTCTGCTGGATTTGTATTTACCCGCTAGTGAGCAGGGCTGGAAAGTTCTGCAAATGATTAAGCAATTGCCTAGTCCCTTGAGTCGTATTCCGGTAGTCATGTTTAGTTCATCGGTCGATAAGAATGATATCATCAAGGCCTATGAACTGGGAGTTGCCTCTTACCTAATTAAACCAACTACCCATGCCGAGTGGACCGTTTACTTTAATCGATTACGTAGCTTCTGGTGGGAAACGGTCGCTTTGCCAGATATGCGCTTCACGCTTTAGGGCAATTCTGCGTTATGCATTTTGCGAAATGTTACTGAGCTCTAGGTACCCCATTGTATAGTTGAATAGCGCAATAAGACGCCCCGCTTTAGGCAAAGCGGGGCGTCTTATTGCGTAATAGCTTTATAAACTGTTGAGATCATGCACACTTGATCGGGTAAGGTTCAATAATTGTGTTCAGCCTTCATTGTACGTTAACGTTATACTACTCATTCACACACTCAACCGCCTTCCTAAACCTTACTTACCATCATTGCATTGATATTCTACTAGTCTCAAACCCAAGAATAAATACAACACTGGTAAGTTGGCTAATCAGCACAGGCTGAAAAGATCAAATCCTTGTCAGGAGAGTCTCCAGCAACCTCCGAATCATCAGTCCTTCTTATTTTTCTGGACGGATAGCTTCTATCATCGATCATCAAAACAACTTATTTCGAGACTTCTTATACTGCTTTTGGCGCAGTTTGTGGAACCATCTATATACTTTTATTAACATTAATACCTATTAATATATAAGTAGTTATCTTTTTATGAAAAAATATAACTACTCAAGATTTACATCTACCTTTATTCAAAAAAATAACAAAACGTATGGATGCAATTTTACCGATCAGTATGCTAGCTGGCGCTTTGACGGCTAGCAGTGTTCTATACTTCAGACTTAATCACAAAGCTAAATGCCCTCGTTGTGATCAACCGTTACAGATTGAACCCAAACAAAAGATGAGCGCGCGGATCATATATTACTGCCATTCATGCAATAAGCGGTTCACCAACGGCAACGACGAATAGAAACAGCCTCCAATCTGGCGCTTAATACCTAATCTAGGATTCAGATAGATATGTTCATAGGTGGTTATCATTGGGTTACACCTGCTAGTAAATAACAACAGCAGCCCAAGTTTTTTTGCGCATTTTTGCGCTCCCTATGAGCGATCTTTCCGCCCAGTACCTTACTATCTGGTTGGTACTCAGTATAATTGTTGGAGTAATTGGCAGCACAAGAACCATTGGTTTAGCCAAAAGTTTCTTTTGGTCGCTGGTACTTAGCCCCATTGGCGGAATAATACTAGTATTAACATCAGAGCGTAAACTAGCCAGTGGCACTTCACAGGAAGCAGGCGTTGACGCTGCCGAGTCTATAAGCTTGAAAGACCAAATGCTTCAAGAATTGAAGACTGAGTATCAAGCGGGCAGACTTAGCAAGCAAGAGTACAAATTCGCCCAAAAGGAAGTTATCAGCCGTTATCCGAGTTAACCCACCGCCGGGTAATAGAATAGAGCTTTTAAAGCAGTTTTATTGACATTGTAAACTCACTTCCGCAGACCGTCATTACGAACTCGGTCTGGAATACACTAGCCTCTACATTTACCTACTGTATTTTTAGACATGCCTCCCCTTGGTGGGCTGTCCCTGCTTTGAGCATTTTCGATTTGATCGCAAGTAGCCGAACTAACTGCAACCGTATCATGCGGATTTGCGTAGTCAGTTTTTCAAATTTGAGCCTATTAATTTCTCAAAGCCGACCCTATATCATAAAATACGGATCATCGACGCTAATAAATTCAAGAGTGCCTTTACCTCACTATTTAGGATTGGAGGTATTATCCACTGTTATATGAGTTCAAGTTTACACGTAACGGATATTATAAGCCAGGTTCATGTTGTGGCCTGGCTTATTTGTTTACAATGCTCAGTGGCTAAGTCGTTTTTCAATTGAGAAAACAGAATGATAACAGTTCTTCGCTACGGACCTAATTGGACAAAATCTGAAATTCAGCTACAGGCTCAGTAGCCATAAGCCTCTACACTGATTATAACTTCGCTAGTTATCTATCGCTACAAATTTTTTAAGCGGTATGCTAAAACAAAATGGTATTATTTTTCGTATTTATTGCATGCATCATAAAAACAAATTTTAACACCCGGCTCGGTTGAAGCCGGGTGTTTTTGTATTCAATAAGTATACTAAGGATTGGAATTCCAGGTGTTTAAAGCGAATAACCGAAGAGAATAGCTACCAATACTGACCAACAGGACCTAAGCATAGCATGGTAAGATAGACTGTATCAAACAGGTAAAGAGTCGCAATTAGTATCATCAACAGCCATGTAATAGCGTCTGTCAACTCAAATGGATTTCGTTCTGTGTTCATAGTCGTTAGAAAACGTTGAATAATAAGCAGATTAGTTTAAGACCCAGATTTGTCTGTAGAATTCATTTTGTACGCTCTTCACAACAAGCATTTCCATTTTCAGACTCAAGCGCATCCACTTCATCTCACAAACCCAATTACAAAGCGTATAGTAAATCGATAAGGTACTCAATTACTTTTTCAAATTCAGGCAACGATTTACCTGTGCTTAACTGCTGTTATAGACAAAGCTTGTGCCATAATTTTCTCAAAAATGCGAATCAACTGGTCATTAGATAAAAATCCCCGTCCGCAGAGCAGATGGGGATTGGGGCACTAATCCAACGTGACAATACTTGGGCTACCTTTTCATTGCCACTACCTGAAAATAAAGAACAAAAAGGATCAACCGCAAGTGAGTAATAACTTATTAATTAACTGGTACGTATTTTTTTTTACAAGACGGTAGTCAAGTTACCCAACAGAAACTTATAGTTGAGCGAAGGCTACTAATGACAGTATTAATTGTCTAGACCTGACGTGTGAGCAGAACAGAGCCGGAACACCATCCTTATAAATAGACTGCTAGTTATTAACAGATCGCCCCCACCACACGATCTTTGAAAAAGCAGCTTTGCTACACTCACTCATACACAATCAGTACATAGCCCGAAAGTACTTAAGCAAGCTAAACCGCATCACCAAGCGCTGACCGACAAATTCACTAACTTGGTAGTAATGTTTGTATTGGAGGAGTCAATGGCTGACCGACCAACAGCTTTGTAGATAATTGAGACTGCTTTCTCTATCCGCTGCCATCCCTCTTCACTACGCAGATCAATGCCGATAACAGTCCGGTCGTTTTGAGCCTGGATTGTTAAGTAAGAGAGCGCACCTAAGATTATAGCGGAAATAGCGTGGTAATCACAGCCTTTGATAAAAGCAAGTTGATCGACCAGGTGCGTAAGCTCGCCATCCTGCGCTTTGCTAATCACATCCGCGAGCGGGTCGTTGTCTTTTACGCCTGCTTTAAACAATTCGCGAGCTGAGCGCGAGACGCGGATGTGGCGAAAAAGTTGCAACGATTGAGACGACCATAAATTCGCTAAATCTCCGGGATGCGCTGGCTGTATTTGCTCCAACCATGCAGGTGTATAGTGCGGAAACATCCGGCCCATTCGTACAAAGTATTCCAGCAAACCATCTACACCACCAAAATATCGGTATATCAACGCTTTGCTTACGCCTGCTCGTTCAGCAATAAGGTTGATACTAACGGCTTCGGTACCCCCTTCTGCCAAAATTTGCTCTAAAGTATCGATAATACGCTGGCTGGTCAAAACTCGATTTCGTACCATTTTTTTCATACTCGTTTCTCGCAGGTTAAATGATTTGCTCGCTTTATGCCAGCATGTATGCCTATTGAATCTATATTTTCAAAGATAAAAAACATCCGTTCTTTTTATTTACATTTTTTATCTATCGGTAACTATATTTAAAATAAGTGACTTACTTTTTAATTTAATTAATAGAAATAATAGTAAGTTCAGTTTTATTTTTGGCCGACGGGGCGTGTGTATGGCAGTAAGCGTAGCAACTTATAAAACCTTTTATGCACGCTTTTGTGAACCGGTTGAGTCTGAAATTTGCAACAGTTGATGCAGCTCTAATGTAGTGCTTTATAGACCGACCAATTTGTCTCATCAAACGTAGCAAGAACAAGAAAAAGTCTTTGCTTGTGACTACATCCAACTTGTCATATTGAGATCGTTTGCTTGAAGAAATACGAGCGTTTATCTACATTGGCCTGCATAATGATTACTAAAGTATTCAAATAGACAGTTTGATGCTTATTGAAGCAACCATTACACTAGTAGCACAGGCGCTATTATAAACCGAGTAGCAGATGATGATGAGAGGTAATAGCTTATAAACTGCGGTAGTCTATTGGCAGTAAAAGCCAATTCAGTTTCCACAAATAAGCCAGAACGCATATGCGTTCTGGCTTATTTGTGTCTATCTATTACGTATTGTCTGTAATTTAAACAGTAAGTCGTTGCAGGCAGGCTTTATTGTTGAGTGAACGGCAAAACAAGAAAATAAACCTAGTAAACATTAAGTAGAATTTGTTAATACATGGAAAAAGAAGTTAATACAAATCTTCGCTTATTGTTTGTCTATTTCGTTACGTGTAAATCAGCCGGGCAGCCTGCTTGCAGTTCGACTTAATATTTTGATTTAAAAGCCTTGTTAACACAAATAAGCCAGGCTACAAAGCAACCTGGCTTACCCACTCCACTACTTTTTATGTACTTCTTTAACCAAGTATCTTTGTGGATTGCCCACAGTAGTGAGGATTTGGATCAAAAGAAAACCCCTACTGAATAGCAGGGGTCTTGTGTGTGCGAATGGTGCCTCATCACAGCTTTATACTGGAACCAAAACCTCACATTCTTAACAATGTTTAAACAACCTATACAACGGGAAAATCTAACTTGATACTTCGTAGTGCACTTACTTTATCAGCCTTTATAGACAGCTCTACGCTATCCTGTTTTATCAGCATAACTAACTTTACCCATTATGAAGCGGCTTTTTCAGTCAATTCTTGTTTTTATTGGACTCGTGTTTATCACTTTACCGGCTGCGCTTGGCTGGAACAAAGCTACTCACATGGCGATTGGGGCTATGGCTTACCAAGAGCTGAATACCACTTCACCCCAACTGCTACCCAAGCTATTGACTATTCTTAAGCAACACCCGTACTTTCAGAACCGATGGGCTCCTCAAATGGCCGCGCTTAAACTGTCGCAACAGGAGCAGGATGAGTACCTGTTTATGCTAGCGGCTCGCTGGCCTGATGACGTGAAAGGAACAGATCCTTATCATGATCACTTCAGTTGGCATTTCATCAACTATGTTTATGCACCACAACAGGGTATTGCTCGTAGCGACAGTGCGTTACCAACCGGCGAAACGATCTTACAAGCCTACGCATTAAACAGACAGTTACTTAAAAGTAATGTGGCCGACAGTTCTAAAGCGATTGCTCTGTGCTGGCTCTTTCACCTCACTGGTGACGTTCATATGCCTTTGCATACATCAGCACTGGTTGGCACTCAATTTCCTCAGGGAGACAAAGGAGGCAACTTATTTAAAATAAAGCTTGCCTTGAGCAGCAACACCACCAATCTCCATTCCTTCTGGGACGGCATGCTGTTGAATTCGGATGATTATCACTCAGCCGATAGTTTAGCAACCCAGGAACGAGCAGCGTTTTCGCGAACTCAGTTGCCACAGTTGGGTAATCTGGACCTTATCGATTGGTCAAAGGAAAGCTTTCAATTGGCGCAAGACAATGTATATCGAAATAACACCTTGCAGGCTGGTTCCGAAACAGAAGGATCGGTGTTGCCACCAGACTACATAGCTACCGTCAAGCCCATTGCCCGGCGCCAGGTCGCTCTGGCAGGTTATCGGCTCGCAGACGAACTCGTAGCAGACCTATCAAACTAGCTGCATAAGCCTTTCGCTATAGCATCTTCTGGAAGCTATGTTCTTCTTATTAGTTAATAGTCGTGCAACCAAGGCCCTTAGATTTCTGCGATAAAACGTAGCATCAACAGTAACATAACTGTTTCGCTTACAAAGTATTGCCAAATGGTTCCTATTGTGACGAGTGGATCATCTGTTAGTCGTAACTGATGAGACTTCGGGTAAACTTCCTTACCGTTTCGATTCGTCTCTTTGCATTAATTCTATCCACATCTGTTTATTAACGTTCTGTAGTATAGCCCTGTAGAAGATCGCAAGGCTATACTACTTTACAATATTTGTTGATAGGACTCACACCTGGTATAGTGTAACAAACGTAGTTACCAAACAACGATACAATTCTGTGTCAATAAAGCGTGTTGAACCCAATCGCGGAAAGCTGTCTGCAAACCCCTTCTAGCTATACGGATAACTTCTGGTAAATATGATGTCGAATCCATTGACTCAGAACAGGAGGTAGCAAAAAGTACACTTGGTGAGGTTATTTATTAAAGAGTATACATGCCGCTCAATATATTTACATAATTGTATCAGTAGTAACGCTCCATAGGCGCTACTTATTTATTATTTCGCCATTGTGGCATATTTACACATTAGAAACACATTAAATACGGATTATACTACAAAAAGTATATGTTAATACTTGTAGCGCAATTGAATTGTATACTTTTTATGTTGCTTAATCGAATAAATATATAGTTACCATAGTTGTGTTAGCTAGTCTCAACTTAAACTAGCTAATGACCTACCTATGAAAAAAGCCAGGCTAGCCGATGAGCAACTGGTTAACTCGTTTCAAAACACGAATTCACCTGATAGCTTTGAAGCACTTTATAGTCGGTATGTGAGTAAAGTTTACCACAAATGCCTTTCCATTACCAAGGATTCTGAAGCCGCTCAGGACTATACGCAAGACATTTTTATTAAAGTATTCAATAAGCTGGACTCCTTCCAGAACCAGTCTACTTTCTCAACTTGGCTTTACTCTATTGCCCATAATTATTGTCTGGATCAGCTTCGGATCAGTAAACGCCTGACAACAGAGCCGTTATCAGACGAACAAGCGAACGGCCTTCCCGAAACCAGTTCGGCTTTTGTGCTCGAAGAACGTATCGAAGAGCTTGAAGGCGTACTTAATCAGCTACCCAAAGAGGAGGTCAAGCTGTTACGACAGAAACATGAACAAGGATTATCCATCCGGGCGCTCAGCCAACAGTATGGCATTTCGGAAAGTGCAGTTAAAATGCGGCTTAAGCGCTCGCGGGAGAAGCTTCAAAAACTGTACGCAAAGCAGCTTCTGGAGTAACCGACAAGCTAATTAACCAGCCACTGAATTCGCTGATTCTGTTCCTGTAAACGCAAGGTATGCCTGTGGAGCCGTTCAACATCGCTGGCTGTCAAGGCAAGGTTCTGCGGTTTGTTCATCTCGTTAAGCATACAGCGCAGCTCAGCCAGCATATTCTGACGGATCGTTTCCATCTCTTTTACCGAATGCTGCTCATCCATAGCCACGAGCTGAATAGTAACGTCAGCCATGACCTGCTTTCTTAATTCAATGGATTGCTCCAGCAAATGGTACAAATCCTTGAACGTACTGATAGCCTGACGCCAATCCTCTAACAGAGTAGGCAGATCTCCCAGCCTCAGCTGGGCCTGTAGCCCATTCCGGCCTGGAGAGGTACTATTGACTCTTTTGTTTAACATTATCAATCGTATTACTCTGTTTAGATCAAAACTTCTAAACATCGTCACACATCTTTATTAGATGCTCTCTACTTTGTTTTTGCCTTACCTCTGCTCTTTCTGACTGGCTTCGTCCCCTCATTAGTACAACCGCAATCACGTTGGTAGCTGCAAAAAAATGGCCCGTCAGTTGCCACTAGCAGGTGATTGCCACAAACCGACCACATAAGTTTCCGGCTTCTTAGTAGACTCTTACGAACAGGCCTCAAATTACCTTAACAGCCGAGCTTCTCCAAGCTGTCTCTATTCATTATCAGTCGTTTATTGCTTCTTCGTAAAGTCAAGGTTGTACAGTACGTTTACCCAGATACCACTGTTGAGTTCAACAACCGACCGACTGGAGGCCGGGTCTGGGTCAGCATGTTGCCTGATTTGATAGAGATAGTTTAGCTCTAGTTTGGCATTGTTAGTAAATTGATAGCCCAGGCCACTAGACAAGCGGTTCTGATTAAAAACGTTGTCATTCACGTTTCGACCAAACCCTATAAATAATTCATCAAAGGCATTCAAATACCATTCTTTATCCTCAATTGTTTTGCCCTGTAGCGGAAATTCCAGCGATAATTGATAGCGGATACGGTTTTGATATTCCCACTCCTGTACAGCCCCCTGACCGCTCTGGTCACGCGAGCCCAACCAGCGCTGCTCTAACCGAAGGCGATGTGTCAGCCCCAAACGACCCAGTTGGTCCTTCAGCGAGATATCTTCATAAAGTCTGTTTTCCGGCTCCGCACGGCCCATTACCTCCGGATAGTTACCATAACGATAGCTTTGAAAATAAGTATACCCTCCCGACACTTCCACGCGTTCGGTTAGTGTACGAACGAACCCCAGCCGTGCCAATAGCTGTTGCGGCTGTTGTACCCAGTCAACCCGGCGTTCCTGGAACTCGGTATGAATTGCCCATTTTTTTGCGATCTGATGATCGCCAGCGTAAACAAACCAACATAACGTATTCGCATCCTTTAATCGGGATGCCTGCCCTAAACAGGTAAGTGTACCAGCCAGTCCAACAAGGCCAGTCAATAAGAGGTGCTTCATGCGCAATGAGATAAACAGCAGATAGCTTATTTGCTTTTGATGGATAAGCAGTCAGAGTAGGCACGAAAACAACAATTCAGTTTGAGCCTAACAAATTTGTTTGTATACTGAAGCCATAATCCTGCTCTTATAACCTGTGCAATCCAGCCGTTTGTTTTAACGCGGTCGAAGCTCCTATTGGAAAGTACAGCGTCGTTTGGTTGTTCGAAGGTGTACGAGCAGTTTCCATTCGGAGAATTCCAAAAAGCGTTTCAACCGCTGCATCTTATGCAATAAGCTTATGTCAGGACAACTACACAACCTTATTTTTCTCTGTTTAGGTTTGGTCTTTAGTGTCTCCCTACTGGTCATCGTTGCTCAGAAAGTAAAGATAGCTTACCCTGTTTTTCTGGTATTAGCTGGTTTAGCCGTAAGCTTCGTACCCATTGTTCCAGCTATACACATTGATCCGGAATTAGTTTTTGTGGTCATACTACCGCCCATCTTGTTCGATGCCGCAAATAATATGTCTCTCAAAGCCTTGTGGAAATGGCGACGAATTATCAGCGTAATGGCTCTGGGCTTTGTCTTGTTCACGGCAACTGCCGTTGCCTTTGTTAGTTACTGGCTTATCCCCGGCTTTACGCTTAGTCAAGGCTTCTTACTGGGCGCCATCATATCGCCACCGGATGCCGCTGCTGCCGTTTCGGTATTAAGGTACACCCGGCTTCCTAAAAGCGTTGTTTCTATTCTCGAAGGAGAAAGTTTGCTCAACGATGCCACCAGCTTGACGCTGTTTCAGTTTGCGCTGGCCGCTATCACGACGCATAATTTCGTTTGGTTTGAAGCCGTAACTGGATTTGTTATCGTCGTGATTTCCGGCATTGGGATTGGTCTTGCCTTTGGTTTGTTATCGTATATCATTTATAAATGGCTACCAACCAATGCAAACGTTGACGTTGCTTTCTCAATCGTTTTACCGTACCTGATGTACCTTTCGGCCGAAGCTGTTCATTCATCCGGCGTTCTGGCGGTAGTAAGTGGTGGACTGTTTACCGCTTATCAGGCTCATTTTATTTTTTCGCACCAGAGTCGCTTAAAGGCAGCCGCTCTTTGGTCGTCGGTCGTCTTTATTCTGAATGCCGTCATTTTCTTCTTGATTGGTTTACAACTTCCCGAAATCACCGAATCGATAAAGAGTATACCCGTTCTTACCGCATTCAACTATGCCCTGATTATTACACTGGTCGTCATTATCGTGCGAATTATATCCGGCTTTACCAGTTCAGCATTTACCCGGTTTATCAGCCGGTATATTACGGTGGCTCAGAGCAATCCCGGCTGGCGGAACCCGATTATTATTGGCTGGGTCGGTATGAGGGGCGTTGTATCGTTAGCGTCCGCAGCTTCCATCCCTTTATTGTTACCCAATGGCCAGCCCTTTCCGGACCGAAATCTTTTCCTGTTCATTACGTTTGTTGTCATCATTGTTACGCTGGTAGGCCAAGGTCTTTCGCTACCCTGGGTGATTCGCAAGGTGAAGCCCGAAGCATTTCCTAACGCGAAGTCTGATGATCAGCAGCGGCTAGAAATCGAGTTGGAATTGTATCACGTCGCTTTCGATAAATTGACTTCAGGCTATGCGCTTGATATTCAGCACAATAGCCTGCTTGAGTACCGAGCTCAGTTCCTGAAACACAAGTTACAATTGTTGAAAGAAGCGAACAGCGATGACGGTACACGAGCAAGAGCGGTTCACTTGATCGGCCACTTTCAACAGATTATGATGGAAGTAACGGAACAGGAACGCAAAAAACTACACTCTTTTCGGAAGCGGGCGGACTATGACGACGATGTAATCCGCGCTATTGAGCACAGACTAGATCTGGAGGAAGAACAATTACAAGAAGATAGCGACGATCTATAGTGCCGTTATCGTCAAAAAATCAAGTAAGTAATTCTTATTGGGTGAGCGTATACGTTCTTATCAAATTTATTTAGCTAAGTTCTGGTGTTGATTGCAGCGATTTACCCAGATGGTTGTTACGCAAAGCATTGTAAAGCAATACAGCGGAAAAACAAATATAGGGATGTACTGCATCTGTTCCTGCATTAGCCATAGCGCAACATCAGAAAGGCTATAAGCCAGCGGAGGAATTGCTATCAATAAGACAACGGCTATTACTTCGATTAAATATTTCATGACTGAGTTCGAAGACGAAAAGAGGTAAACTTTATTCAGCAACACCATTTACAAGAAGTAAGTTTAGTTGAATACCAAATTCATGTATATACATTATATACTATTTAAATTGACGTAGCGGCTAACGAACTGGTTGAATTCGCAACTAATCTAATCGCTTATCGAGATCCTTTATACGCTATTAAAGTCTACAGTTGCTTGGGTTGATGGTAGCTAGTATAATCGTTGTCCCTCTCGGGGTATATCATCGCTTTAAAAGCCATCCAATAGCAATAATCCCCGACAGCATTACTGACGGGGATTAGTTTTCAGTACGAAAGTCCCTGCCAAATCGTGGACTTGGCAGCGCTTGAAGTACCAACGGCGTCTATCTCGTTGTATACTATGCAAAGGTAATATAGCATCATTACAAGTATACTAAAGACAACCACAAATTAATTGACCGGCAACTTAAGGCCACATATTGGCTACTTCTGCTTATTGGATGGCTACCATTCTTTGTAATCTCTGTGCATTACGAACGGCATTACCCGCTCCGTCGTTGTTGAAGTATACATACACATCTTTTCCTGCACCAGTCCATTCGTTAATTCGATCAGCCCACCACTGCAAATCGGTATCTGAATAAGAACCGCCATACAAGTACTGATGATCTGGGCCATGCAATCGAACGTACACAAAAGGAGCTGTACTCAATAGTAAACATGGTAGCTGAGCCCCGCTCATAATGCAGTAAGCTACCCGATGTTGTTCCAGCAGTGAAAAAGTAGACTCGTTATGCCAGCTCACGTGTCTAAATTCTACCGCTACTTGCATCCAATGGGGAATTTGTTCCAGAAAATAAGCCAACCGATTGTAATCGTAAACATGCTGAGGAGACAGTTGTACGAGTAAAACCGCCCTTTTCTCACGCAACTCGTGCCAGCACGCTTTGATCCGTTCCATCCAGATCTCGGGGGCATACAGTTTTTTTGCGTGAGTCAGTCCCCTAGGCGCTTTAACGGATAAGAGAAAATTTTCGGGTAACCGCTGATACCATTGAACAAACGTAGATTGTTTAGGCCAACGGTAAAAACTGCTGTTCAATTCTACCGTTTGAAACTGCTGCATATAGTAATCTAACCGCTTATGAACTGGCGTATGATCCGGGTATAGAACACCTTGCCAGTGATCATAACTCCAACCGGACGTTCCAATGTAAATGCCCATACCGTTCCATTTAGTAAATGAATAGCCGATAGCCGCTCAACGACTCGCGTACTCAAAGATGCTTTCCGCACTAAAACGATTTTAAGCTCACCTAGGTTACCCAACACTTCTTAGCCAGTCTTCACACGGGAAGCTGATCATACATAAATTTCTTTTAATGAATACTGGTTACTTATTGATTGGTAGTTTATTATATTAGACTCGGTAGTACAAACGACATATCCTCCGTTGTTACTATCTGGTGTGGATATAGAAACCCTACTGGTTTTACTGGTAGGGTTTTTTATTAATCGTCAACACAACTATTTCTGTATCGTCACTCATCCGTTACCCATTAGCTTCTACGGAAAATAATTATGCTACCATAGATGTCACCAAATAATAAATTTACAGTTGCGCACTACCAGAATATAAAGAGAAGCAGTGTAGGATAGGTTTTTGTACATTGGTGGTTTAGGATACCTAAATAGCTTGCTACGTATTAGTCAACAACCTCCTTAGCGCCAACTCTCGGTTGCGGCTAACGATTAGTGAACTTCCATCCGTCATTGACACAACCAGAAATTTCTTACCGTCACCTCCCATGTCGTACTGATATCCAGTAATATAGCCTGCGTTGATAAGGTGAGTTTTATTAATACGAATAAAATCAGGTAGTTCTGGTAATTCCGCAGCTAGGGTTTTCAATGTCTTACTGCTTGTAAATGACTTCCCTTCTCTTGCGAATATCTTTGTGTAATTACCTGTTCCTTCTAATCGAACGATATCCTTGATTAGCAACACAGTTTTACGATCAATGTAAAGTTCTGTTGACATTATTGATACTTTATGCAGTCGATCAAACCTACTTGCTCTTTTATGTAGCCGAGCATTATTGTAAGACTTAATTTAATCATTAAAACATAATATCACATTCTATGCCATAAATGTTACCGAAATATATTTTACAAATACTAATTAACTAAGATTATAAAAGCAACCAATAGTGTATACAAGCTTAGCGCATTCGACTTATACTATGATTGAATGTTTATTCGTCCAAACGTAAACAAAAAAGGTCACATCCGTTCAGATATGACCTTTTAACTAACAAGTACCAGGAGCGGGAGTCGAACCCGCACGGGCCGTAAAGCCCACAGGATTTTAAGTCCGGCGTGTCTACCAATTCCACCATCCCGGCATGCCCTCTTTCTTCGAAGCAGACATGTATGAAAAAAGCACCGGGGTCGGTGCCTTTTTTGGAGCGAAAGACGGGGTTCGAACCCGCGACCTCGACCTTGGCAAGGTCGCGCTCTACCAGCTGAGCTACTTTCGCGTTTGTTGTTCGCCATCTCTCGGCGAATTGTGGATGCAAATTTAGGGTGTTTTATTCGTTTGTCAAGTCTACAGCTTAAAATTTTTCATGTTTTTTTTACCCTCATCGTGTTTAAAACTGATCCTTAACGGGTTAATACAATCAGCAGCAGAAAAAAACTGTTGAGACCGATGCTCGATATCCACATCATACGCATGGTGTATCGATAATTGGCAAAATGCGCATTCTGATGTACGCGCCAAAACCAACGGAGAAAAAAGACGATGGCAGGCATTAAGAACAACAAGTACAGCAACACGATATAGCTTCCATCGAAATACTTATAGAATCCAATAAGCGAGAAAATATAAATGGCAATAGCAGTGAAGAACGTTCCCCGAACCCCTAAGAGTCGGCTAATGGTCATATCACCCCGACGAGCATCCTCTTCATGCTGATATACTTGTGTAACGGGGTAAAGCGCCATCAGATTCAGCGTGGCCAATACTCCGCCAAAAAGTAGCTTGGGCTGCGCTAAAGACGACATGGGCAAATCATTGATCGAAATATACGTCATGACGTACGTTATTCCTCCCTGAAGAAAACTAATCAGGAACCAGCTTAGGATTGGGTATTTCTTTAGCCGAATTCGGTCGTGGCTGTACGCTTTGGTCACGAAGCCATAAACGAGCAGGTAAACAATGAAAGGCCAGTTTACAAACATTCCCAACAAAAGCGCTATGCCGTCCAGTAACCACGATACCCAATAAAGGTCTTTATCGACCGGGGGCGGAGCTTCTAAGCCGCCAATACTTCCTTCATCTTTATCAAAATAGCTGTTGTAGGCGTTACTGGCGGGATAAAGCAACAGATGGACAACGATCAAGACAAGAATCGACTTTCCGACAGAAGGTGCTGCTGACTGACTGACAGCAAACCAGAACATGGGTAGCAGAAAAAAGGAAAAAGGTACGCGTAGATGTAACCAAATCGTTCGGTTAGTCATGGATGTTTCGCTCAGTGGGCTCAATTTACAGAACTTTCATTAATGAGTGTAGTTATACACCTGACAGTCCTCTATGAATAAATGAACGCTTTAGCGTAAAGTCCCAATGCGATCTCAATCTGACGGTTATATTAATGCCATTGGTACGGCGGTACCGGATTTTTACGCGTCACAACAGCACGCGGCTGAGTTTATGGCCGATCTTCTTCAGTTTGATGAACGCGAGCGTCGTCGCCTGATGACTTTATATCGCTATACACGAATTGAAAAGCGTCACACAGTCATGGCTGACTATACGCGGCCACCAGGCGAGTTTACATTTTACCCAAATACGCCCGGTATGGAGCCGTTTCCAACGGTGAGCCAACGAATGGGTGTTTATCGGCAGGAAGCAGTTCCACTGGCTTTGAAAGCTATACACAACTGTTTTAGCAGTTACCCTGATTTCGATCCACAAACAATAACTCACCTGATTACGGTAAGTTGCACGGGGCTATACGCTCCTGGTCCGGACATTGAAATCATTGAAGCTCTTGGTTTACCGACAACTACGCAACGACTAGCGATCAACTTCATGGGTTGTTACGGCGCTTTTAACGGTCTCAAAGCCGCTAACGCGATTGTCCGAGCAGAACCAGAAGCAAAAGTGCTAGTTGTTTGCGTTGAGTTATGTACCATTCACTTCCAGAAAAAGACCGATACGGATTACCTTTTGTCAAACGCTTTGTTTGCGGATGGGTCAGCAGCGGTACTGGTTGAGAGTAAACCGCGCCCTGATCAATCGTTCCGCTTACGGTCTTTCTACTGTGACCTACTACCCGAAGGAAAAGATGCAATGGCCTGGCATGTGAGTGATTTTGGCTTTGAGATGACGCTTACCGCCGAAGTTCCGAATCATATCCAGCGTGGAATCGGCCAACTAATGCATCGATTATTGACTCAATGTGATTTGACGCTGTCGGATATCGGCCAGTATGCACTGCACCCAGGTGGACGTCGGATTCTGGAGGTGATTGAGGCTGAACTAGGGATCACCGCTAACGATGACCGTTATGCCTACAATGTACTTCGGCAATACGGAAATATGTCTTCAGCGACGGTTTTATTTGTTCTTAAAGCGATTTGGGAAGATTTACATTCGGGAGCTGCTGAGGTAGACACGAACCGGCCCAATATTCTGAGCTGCGCCTTTGGGCCGGGCTTGACATTAGAAGCGATGGTACTCGAAGCACTTACTCAGGAATCTGTTCTGTCGTCGACCTACGCTACGTCAGAATCTTCCAACGCATTAAGCCTAGCTTTGTAAGGCAGTAAAACAACGACGTGCGTAAAACGCCCAATCCGTAGATCGAGCTCCGCCGAAAGTTAATCGACGAGGCTTCTTCAAAGTATTTTGTAGGGCAGGTTACTTCGGCAATCTCGTAGCCTTTGTAAAAAATCTGGGCGATCATTTCATTATCGAAAATGAAATCGTCCGAGTTATGGCTAAAGTCTAAGCTGCGTAATACCTCACCCGAAAATGCCCGGTAACCCGTGTGGTACTCCGACAGTTTCTGATTCATCAGCAGGTTTTGGGCAAATGTTAAAAACCGGTTAGCAACGTATTTGTACATAGGCATACCGCCCTTCAGCGCGCCTTTACCCAGGATACGCGACGCAAAGACAACCGGATATAGCCCATTGCCGATTATTGAGATCATGGCAGGCAAAAGCATTGGCGTGTACTGATAATCAGGATGTAACATGATTACAATATCGGCTCCTAATTCCAGCGCTTTGGCGTAGCAGGTCTTTTGATTCCCACCGTACCCTTTATTTATATCATGCCGAATGACGTGCCGGATACCTAGTTGCCGAGCCACTTCAACGGTATTATCAGGGCTGGCATCATCAACCAGAATCACATCGTCTACTAAGTCAAAAGGGATTTCTCGGTAGGTACGCTCCAACGTTAGCGCAGCCCGATAAGCGGGCATTACTACAATAACTTTTTTATTATTAAACATAGGCCAAAACTAACGGGTTGATAGCATTATGCCAATTATTTGCTGCATGAAGCCAGCGGCTTCGATAGATTGAACGTAGATTTGTAGATTAATATCGACTTCTCCATCTTCTTGGCGTTGGTTCGCTATCTACCTTACTCTGTATGTTTTCAAACGAAACTGTATTCTTTCTAGGCTTTGCCGCGTTCGTTCTGCTTATTATGGCTATTGACTTGGGAGCATTTACCAAGCAGAAGAGCCATGTAGTAGCGTTTAAGGAGGCAGCCATTTGGAGCGCTATCTGGGTCGCTCTTTCGATTGCCTTCTATTTCTTTCTACAACACTTCGGTTATCTCGTTCATGGTATTACCGACATGGCCCGACTGGAGGAAGTTCGCAACCGATACGCTGAACATGTAAAGCTAATACCTAACAATTTTCCGGCCAGTTTAGAGCGGTTCCAGGCTAATATGTCACTGGAATACATTACGGGGTATCTCGTAGAATATTCCTTATCTGCCGACAATATTTTCGTTTTTATTCTGATTTTCAAGTCGTTCGGCGTCCAACCACGTTACTTTAAAAAGATATTAGTTTGGGGAATTTTAGGCGCAATCATCTTACGGATGGTATTCATTTTCCTCGGTTCCGCCCTGATCCAACGGTTCGAATGGATTATGTACTTATTTGGTGCGTTTTTGGTTTATACAGGCTTACAACTGTTTTTTCAGAAAGACGAAGATGAAACGATTGAACCCGCTAGTCATCCAGTGGTCCGATTTGCCAGCAAATATTTGAGTATTTACCCCCGCAATGTCTCAGATAACTTTTTTATTCGGCGGAAATCGGACAAGAAGCTATTTGTAACGCCCCTGTTCATCATTGTTATCGTCATTGCCTTTACGGATATTGTCTTTGCCGTTGATTCCATTCCGGCGATTTTTTCGATCACGAAAGACCCATACATTGTTTTCTTCTCGAACGTATTCGCCATCATGGGGCTTCGCTCTATGTTCTTCTTCCTGTCGAGCATCATTAGCAAGTTCCGATTCCTGAAAGTAGGACTGGCCGTACTACTTACGTTTATTGGTGCAAAAATGCTGGCTGAACACTGGCTTGCCGGCATAGGATTTACGCCGATTTATTCACTGTACGTTATTGTTGGTATCTTAGGAATCAGCATCTTGGCTTCGCTGCTGATTCCAGAAAACAAATCTGAATCGACTAAAACCCCGGTGTGATTTTTATGCGTATTTTGATGAGCTATCGTTATTTCGCCTACTACATGCGTTATATCGATAGCTCATCATTCTAATCGAATGCCTTACCGTTCGGACATTCTGCGCGCTTTTCGCCGACGACTCGTTAATCTAAGTAGCCGGAATCGATCGTTGTTACTGACGAATTTACCCGCAAGCCAATTTCTTGATCTACATGAGGCCGACTTCCTGGTCAACAGCTCGTCGTTTAACCTTATCAGCGAGTTAATCAGCAGAAAGTCGTCCCTAACAATAAGCGAAGTTCTCGACGCCCGGCACGAGCGCAGCAACGAAGTAAGCCGAAAACTTCGGCGAATCGCCCGCACGGCCAAGTTCATCACAGAAGAGCGCGGTACCGAAGACTTGTACGTCGGCTGGCCTTTTGTCCGGGGGAAATTTATGGATGGAACGGTGGTCCATGCTCCTCTGCTCTTTTTCCCGATTCAAATTGAACAACAGGGCAAATACTGGAAGTTAGTTCGACGAAGCGATGAATTCGCCTTTCTTAATCCTACGTTTGTCTTGGCTTATGGCCAGTACAATCAGGTACGGATTCCGGATGAAATTCTGGAAAAAACGTTGGACGACTTTGACCAGGACGCACTTGTTTTTCGAACCCAGCTGTACGAATGGCTAAAAGCGGGTCCTATTGAGATCAATTTCAATCAGAATCTTTTTGTCGATACGCTTCACTTCTTCGATCCACAAACGGCTAAAAGTCTCCATCAACTTGAACGAACGGGCGAGTTAAAATTGTACCCGGAGGCTGTACTGGGCATCTTTCCGCAAGCCGGCTCTTATTTAGTCCCTGATTACGACAAACTGCTTGCAGAGCGTCAACAGCCCGAAAGCGCAGAACTTTTAGACCTCTTTCCTACCCTCCCCGAAAACTCATCTCTTGCTTTACCCGAAAACAGAATCCATACACCCTTACCCCTTGATGCTTCGCAGGAATCTGCTTTACGAGCGGTGAAAAGCGGACAGTCATTGGTTGTTCAGGGCCCGCCCGGTACTGGTAAATCACAGCTTATTGCCAACTTGATGGCCGATGCGGCTGCGGCTGGTAAGCGTGTGCTACTAGTTTGCCAAAAACGGGCTGCGCTCGATGTCGTACAGGCTCGCCTTAAGCAGGTAGGTATGGGGCCGTTTGTTGCTCTAATTCATGACTTTCAGGACGATCGTCGGGCACTTTACGCACAGATAGCCAATCAGATTGAGCAGATAGGTGCTTACCGGAAGCAAAATACCAGTCTGAACGCAGTACTACTCGAACGAAACTTCGATCAGGAAAGCCGACGGATCGATGAGGCTGTCTCTGAACTACGGGCGTTTAAAGAAGCTCTTTTTAGCACTAGTGAATGTGGCGTTTCTGCCAAAGAACTTTATTTAACAACCAGCCCAAACGCCCCCTCAATTCCGCTAGGCGATAGTTATCCACATTTTCACACCAATAATATGGATAACTTTACTAGGCGATTAAGCGCTTATGCTGACTATAAGCATCGGTTAAGTCCATCACATCCCTGGGCTTCCCGACGTAGTTTTGCAGAGTTTACGCTATTTGATCTACCGAAGGCAGATCAGGCTATTGCCAAATGGACAGAAGCTGTGCTAAAGGCCCACGTCCAGGCGGTTAATCTCGTTGATAAACCGCTTACGCTCGATCAGTTAGCCAACTGGCAGGCTAACGATCCGGAAATTTCGGCTTTACTGACTACGCTTGACGAAGCGAATAGGTCAGATTTCTGGCCGATAATTCAGTATCTACGCAACAAGCCAAAGCACCCTGCTTTTACGGTCAACCAAGATCAGCTTGAGTCTTTAGCCAACGAATGGGAAGCTATCCTAGCATTACCTGGACCTGAGATGACGGTATCGCTGAACGATCTTTCATCATTTGACCAGTTACTTGTTGAGGCTTTACAAGCTCACTCGTCATGGGTCCGGTGGAACTGGTGGCAACTTACGAATGAAGGGAAAATCCAGCTCAAGCAGGTTGCCTCATCCAATAACCTAACCGTTTCTCAAGCGGATATAAAAATCCTTCGCAGCAAAGTAGCGAAACGCGTTAGCTTGGAAGTGCTTAAAAGCCGAATAAGCCCGTTGTTAGCCGATCTTCCCCTTGCTGAAACGCCAGATAGTTTACATATTCTTCGCCGTGCTATTGGTTTTATTGAACGTTCAAACGCTATTATTTCTCTTAGTCAACTGCCAACGTCTACTTGGCTAACGGCTGCTCGTTTTCAGGAAACTGTTAAAGAACTACTTGTTATAGCAAGGTCGGTAGAAAGGGAGCGAACACTGGCTCAAACTTACCTGAGCGAGACCCAGTTGGTGACAATCTGGCGAAACGATAACGAGGCTGTTCAACTTCGACAATCGCTCCGGCAAGATTTTGATTTGTTAGTAGAAGCCGACCGTCTGAACGAAAGCTTCTCGACCATAGAGAAATCCGTCATCGAGCGACTCATAACTATTGATCCTAGTCACTGGGTAAAAACATTTATGAACTCGCTCGGCTTAGCTTGGATTGATCATCTAGAGCGAAAATACCCCGAACTACGGAGCGTATCTTCGTTGAAAATGGCTCAAACCGAAGAAGATTTACAACAGAGCGTTTTGCGTAAACAGGCACTGAGCCGAGACATCTTATTAGTTAAGCTTCGCGATCAAACATACCGAAATCTAACGTTTAATCGACTCAATAATGTCGTTACCTATCGCGACCTTCTTCATCAGACGACAAAGAAGCGCACGATATGGCCTGTTCGGAAGTTAATGGAGTCTTTTGCCGACGAGGTATTCAAACTTATCCCCTGCTGGCTGGCCTCGCCCGAATCGGTATCGGCTATGTTTCCGCTACAAGCTGGCTTATTTGATCTGGTGATATTCGATGAAGCCTCCCAGTGCTTTGCTGAAAATGGGATTCCAGCTATCTTCCGCGCTAAGCAGGTCGTTATAACGGGCGATAGCCAGCAATTACGCCCGAATGATTTATACCGGACTCAGGTGGATGACATTGAGATCAGCAGCGAGACAATTGCGCCCTCGCTTGAAGTAGAGTCGCTGTTGGAATTAGCGGTTCAGGAACTGCCTCAGATTTCGCTAACCGAGCATTACCGTAGTCGATCTCTTGACCTGATTACTTTCTCGAACGTCCATTTTTATCAAAATAAGCTTCAGCTACTGCCTTATTTCTCTACGGTTAATCGGCATGAACCAGCCATTCGGTACAAGAACGTTGAGGGCGTATGGAAGCAGAACACCAATCAAATCGAGGCCGAAGCTATTGTGCAGCTTATCGGTCAATTGATGGCCGAATCGCCAGAGCTATCCATTGGTGTTGTAACGTTCAATTATCCGCAACAACAGTTAATCCAGGAGTTGCTGGAAGCCGGCTCAGAAGCGATAATTAGCCAATTTGAGAGTAAGGTTACTAACGAGCGGCTGATCGTTAAAAACATCGAGAATATTCAGGGAGACGAACGGGATATTATTATTTTTTCAACGGGCTACGCGCCTGATGAACGAGGAAAACTCTCAATGCAATTCGGCAGCTTAAGCGCGCAAGGAGGAGCCAATCGTCTGAACGTGGCCGTTACAAGAGCTCGTGAGCGGATTTACGTCATCACAAGCCTCTGGCCCAACCAAATGAACATAGCGGACGTAACGAACGATGGCCCCAAATTACTGAAGGCCTATCTGGACTATGCGCTCACGGTATCAGAGGAACGTTTTAAACCTGCTTATCAGGTTTATCCTAGTCCGCTAATCAATACATTATTGAGAGACCAATTGATAGTTCAGCATCCTAATTGGCAGCCCGAATTGCCTTTTGCGGATTTGACCGTTAAAGATGAGACTGACGGTAATTATGAGGCAGTCGTTTTAACGGATGATAACGCTTACTATCAGCAATCATTGAAGCAATCGCATGCATATTTACCAATAGCGCTCAGAAGCCGTAACTGGCCGTTTCAACGATTTTGGAGCCGCACTTTTTGGCAAAAAGCAATCAATTGAAAAAAGCCTGGAATGTATCCAGGCTTTTCTTTTACTCGTTCATCATTCCTACGAATTGATCAAATAAGTAGTGGGAATCATGAGGTCCCGGTGATGACTCCGGGTGGTACTGAACCGAAAACGCAGGCTTGTCTTTACGACGAATCCCTTCAATCGTTTTATCATTCAGGTTTATGTGCGTTAGCTCAATATTATCGTGATCCATCACCTCCTCGGCGCTTACAGCGAAACCGTGATTTTGCGACGTTATTTCACAATGACCCGTGATCAAGTTCTTTACCGGGTGATTAAGTCCGCGGTGGCCGTTGTGCATTTTATATGTCGATATACCACTAGCTAGCGATAGAATCTGATGGCCCAGACAGATACCGAACACAGGCTTCTCCTCGTCCAGAACTTGCTTCACAGTTTCAACGGCATAAGGCATAGCCGCCGGATCACCAGGGCCATTAGCGATAAAATAGCCGTTTGGTTTCCAGGCAGCCAGTTCGCTATACGACGTTCTAGCCGGGAATACTTTACAGAACACTCCGCGCTCGTTGAAATTAGACAGAATGCTCCGCTTCACACCCAAATCCAGAACCGCTACGCGTAACTTCGATTCAGGATCGCCCTGCTCGTACGCTTCTTTTGTGCTTACCTCCGACGAAAGCTCAAGCCCAGCCATATCCGGTACTTTGTGCAACTCCGCCAATAAAGCTACCGGATCCAGAATCTCAGATGAGATAATGCAGTTCATCACGCCTTTGGAGCGGATATAACGCACTAACTGACGTGTATCGACGCCATGAATACCGACAATGTTAGCACGCTCAAAATAATCCTGTAACGAACCATAGGCTGTATAGCGGGAATGGATATCAGAGAAGAAGTTACAAACCATTCCCCGAATTTTGACACCATTTGATTCCTGCTCGGCATTGTTCAACACGCCGTAATTTCCGATGTGCGAAGTAGTGTTGATAATTACCTGTCCGTAGTAAGATGGATCGGTGTAAATTTCCTGATAACCGGTCATGCCCGTGTTAAAGCAGATTTCACCACCGGCAGTACCTTTTTTACCGAGTGCTAATCCTCTGTATACGGTTCCATCTTGTAAAACCAATAAAGCTTCCGGCTGCTGCGTATGTTTCATAGATGCGTTTTGGCTTAAAAAGCTAAAAAAAAGGGCTAACCCATAACGGTTAACCCCTTATTAATATGGATGACAAGTATGTCATTAACTTTCCTTCGTTTCGTCAGGAGTTGATGCTTCAGGAGCAGCGGGTGTTTCGTCAGCAGGGGCTTCCGTTGTTGTTGCTTCCGCAGCAGGTGCTTCTTCAGTAACTGGCGTTTCTGCGGCAACAGCAGCGGGTGCAGCAGCTACTGCTTCAGGAGCAGTTTCTTCAGCAGAACGGCCACCACTCCGACGGCTCCGGCGTGTTCTTGTCGTTGTCGTCGCTTTCTCAGCGGCAGCAGCGATCAGTACTTCGTTGAAGTCGACCAATTCGATCAGGCAGGTTTCAGCGTTATCACCTAACCGGTTACCCAATTTGATGATCCGCGTGTATCCGCCTGGACGGCTGGCGATTTTATCAGCCACCGCTCCGAACAGTTCTTTAACTGTTTCTTTATCCGTCAAGGCCTGGAACACCATCCGACGATTCTGGTGGGTGTCATCTTTGGCCCGCGTTAAAATTGGCTCCACAAACTTACGGAGTTCTTTTGCCTTCGCAACCGTCGTTTCAATCCGCTTATGCAGGATCAACGACGAAGCCATGTTCTGCAACATCGCTTCGCGGTGCGAGTGCGTCCGGCTTAGGTGGTTATCTTTTTTACCGTGTCTCATTATTTTATGATGTTTACGGCTTATGGTTTACAGTTTGTGGTTTACCGATGAACACAGTCAACTAGAAACCGAGACCATAAACCGCAAACCGACTTAGTCTTCGTCTAATCTGTACTTAGCGACGTCCATACCGAACGTCAGGTTTTTCTCAGCAACTAATTGCTCTAATTCTGTCAGCGATTTCTTACCGAAGTTACGGAACTTCATCATGTCTGAAATCTCTAACCGAACCAGATCGCCCAACGTCCGTACATCAGCCGATTTAAGGCAGTTATAAGCACGAACTGACAAGTCAAGATCTGCCAATGAAGTTTTGAGCAGTTTGCGCATGTGCAGTACTTCCTCATCCACCACGTTTTCTTCTTCAGGCTTAGTCGTTTCAAACGTCATTGTTTGATCCGAGAACAGCATGAAGTGCTGAATAAGAATGTAAGCTGCGCCTTTTAATGCTTCTTCTGGGTGGATTGAACCATCCGTTTCAATGTCCAGCAGCAACCGCTCATAGTCCGTTTTTTGCTCAACCCGGGTATTCTCAACGCTATATTTCACGTTTTTGATTGGCGTGTAAATAGCATCAAGCGGGATATGACCAAACGGTAATTCATTTGCACGTGGTTCATCAGCCGGAACATAGCCACGACCTTTTTCCACGAAAATTTCCATTTCTAAGTCCCGTGTATCGTCGATGTGGCAGATCTCCAGTTCAGGATTCAGCACTTCGAACGATGGCGAAAACTTAGATATATCACCAGCCTTTAAGACTGATTGTTTTTTAATGTTGACCGTAATTTTGTTGTCAACCATGTCTGAAATCTTTTTGAACCGAACCATTTTCAGGTTCAGGATGATTTCAGTCACGTCTTCAACCACACCCTCGATCGAAGAGAATTCGTGCAACACGCCGGGGAATTTTACGCTTGTGATTGCGTAACCTTCCAGCGACGACAGTAAGATACGCCGGAGCGCATTACCGATTGTTACACCGTATCCTTTTTCAAGGGGTTTGAATTCAAACACCCCGTGAAAGTCGTCAGCTTTCTCCACTACGACTTTGTCGGGCATTTGGAACGCTAAAATTGACATACGTTTCGTATTGTTTACAGCAGTTCTCTGCCTTGGCGTGAAGACTGAAACATATCTGTAGTATAGATCCTGATCAAAGCTGTGCTAGGACAGTTTAACCGGTGAAAAAACTACAAACAATTTATAGTAAACCAGCAGAACCCAGAAGGTTCTGCTAGACTTATTATTTCGAATACAATTCGACGATTGCCTGCTCGTTGAAGTTCTCAGGAATCTGATCACGCTCAGGGTAGCTGATGAACTTACCCGTTAACTGTTGGTTATCCCACTCAACCCAGTTGTACCGTTTCGTGTTACGAGCCGATAGGCTAGACGAAACAGCTTCCAACGATTTTGATTTTTCACGAACACCAATCAGTTGACCTGGCTTCAATGAATAAGAAGGGATGTTTACAACTTCACCATCAACAATGATGTGCTTGTGAGATACCAGCTGGCGAGCAGCCCGGCGTGATGAAGCAATGCCTAAACGGTAAACGGTATTGTCCAAACGAGCTTCACACAGTTTCAGCAGGTTTTCACCCGTGATACCTTCACGAACCTGAGCGCGGTGGAACAACGCCCGGAACTGGCGCTCCAGGATACCGTACGTGTATTTTACTTTTTGCTTTTCAAGCAACTGGAGCGCATATTCAGATTGTTTCCGTTTGCGTCCACGGCCGTGCATACCCGGTCCGTAATTCTTTTTCTGAAGCGCCTTGCTCGGTCCTAGGATAGGCTCACCGAACTTACGCGAAACTTTGGCTTTTGGCCCTGTGTAACGTGCCATTCTTCAATGAATGAATAATTGTGAAACATTGGACAGACACAACTAAATGTCACCTGCCCCTATTCATGTCATCCGTAATTATACGCGACGACGTTTTGGCGGCCGGCAACCATTGTGCGGCAGCGGGGTAATATCACGAATCGTGGTTACTTCGATCCCTGAGTTCTGAATGGTACGGATTGCCGACTCACGGCCTGAACCTGGACCTTTCACGAACACTTCTGCTTTACGCATTCCCAAATCATGGGCAACGGCAGCACAGTTAGAAGCGGCAGTCTGAGCAGCATATGGGGTATTTTTCTTTGAGCCACGGAAGCCCATTTTACCCGCCGATGCCCAGGAAATAACCTGGCCGTTCATATTAGTAATCGAAATGATGATGTTATTGAAAGTAGCCCGGATGTGTACTTGGCCTACAGGTTCAACAACTACCACCCGCTTTTTCGCTTTGTCTTTGCGTTTTGCTTGAGCCATTGTGTTAGGTAATCGTCAATGTCATAAGCTGTCATAATTTGTTATCCAAAAAAACCGGGTAACCGTACATGACTATATATGACTCGAAACGACCTGTTAATTATTTAGTAACTTTTTTCTTGTTAGCAACTGTCTTCCGCTTACCCTTACGCGTACGAGAGTTGTTCTTCGTGTGCTGGCCACGTACTGGTAGACCTTTACGGTGACGTAGACCGCGGTAGCAACCGATGTCCATCAAGCGTTTGATGCTTAGCTGAACTTCAGAACGCAACTGACCTTCTACTTTGTACTCGTTCGAGATAGCATTACGCACGGCGCTTGCTTCTTCATCCGACCACTCGCTAGCTTTCTTGTCAACACTGATTCCAGCATCGGTCAAAATCTTTTTTGCCCGGCTGCGGCCAATGCCGTAGATATAGGTCAGCGCAATTTCACCACGCTTTTTATCTGGAATATCAACACCTGCAATACGTGCCATTCTTAGCCTTGTCTTTGTTTATAACGGGGATTCTTTTTGTTGATCACGTACAGCTTTCCTTTCCGACGGATCACGATGCAGTCTTCACTGCGCTTCTTGATGGACGCTTTAACTTTCATGATAAAAGTTTTTCTGTTTATCGTTTTTAGTTATCCGTTTGAGTAGAGCCTAACGCCCTTCCCTACTTCTCCTAAAGACTTATTTGTATCGGTACACAATCCGCGCCTTACTCAAATCATAAGGCGACATTTCAAGTTTTACGCGATCTCCCGGTAATATTTTGATGTAGTTCATCCGCATTTTACCGGAGATATGAGCAATTACCTCGTGCTTGTTTGCCAGTTCTACCCGGAACATCGCATTCGATAATGCCTCCAAAATCACACCATCCTGTTCTATAGAATTCTGTTTAGCCATGTTCGCTTTATGCCGCCATCAGTCCTTGCGATTCGACCATCAGGCTCGTGTTCGCGGTTACTGCTTCAATGTATTCAAAGGTTGTCAGAATTTCAGCTTTCCCTTTTCGCACAGCTACTGTGTGTTCAAAGTGCGCTGACGGTTTACGGTCTACAGTCCGAATAGTCCATCCGTCACGCTCCTGTACGATAGCCTTCTTACCGAAGTTAATCATTGGCTCGATAGCCAGTATCATACCTTCCTGTAGTTTAGGACCTTGCCCACGCTTACCATAGTTTGGTACTTCGGGAGCTTCGTGCAAGTTTTGCCCTACTCCGTGTCCTACTAACTCGCGGACAACAGAATAGCCGAATTTCTCTGTGTACGTTTGAATCGCATAACCAATATCACCTACACGATTTCCTTCTATTGCCTTTTCTATACCAATGTATAGCGACTCTTTTGTTCGAGCCAGCAATTTTCTTGTGGCCAGGTTTACCTCCCCCACTGGATACGTATATGCACTATCGCTATGATATCCATTCAACTTAACTCCGCAATCGATAGAGATAATGTCACCATCGCGAAGCTCATATCGGCTTGGAAAACCATGAACGACTACGTCGTTAACCGATATGCACAGTGAAGCGGGAAACTTATTATAACCTAAGAATGATGGAGAGCCACCGTTGTCTTTAATAAACGTTTCCGCGACCTTATCCAGTTCCTTTGTCTGTATACCGGGCCGAATCAGCTTAGCTACTTCAGCATGAGCTTTTCCAAGTACTTGGGCACTATTTTTTATAAGAGTGATTTCTTCATCACTCCTGTAAAAAATCATTTTCTCTTTTTTATCAGAACTACCCATTCTTGTTAGACTGCAACTGTCTCGTTCGTCCGACCTTGTACACGGCCAGACTTCATTAATCCTTCGTACCGACGCATCAATAAGTAGCTTTCTACCTGCTGCAATGTGTCAAGTACAACACCGACCATGATGAGCAATGATGTACCGCCAAAAAACTGAGCAAAGCCACTAGTCATACCTAGTAAGTTCGCAATAGCAGGAAGGATTGCCACAATAGCCAGCATTATAGCACCTGGCAGTGTGATCCGATCCAATACAGTTCCAATATATTCCGATGTTTGAATACCAGGTTTAACACCAGGAATAAAGCCGCCACTACGCTTCATATCATCAGCAATTTGAGTCGGATTGACCGAAATAGCCGTGTAGAAGAATGTGAAGACAATGATCAGTAGTGCAAACAGCACGTTATATTGCCAGGTGGTATAGCTCTGGAAAGCATTTTGCACGCTTGCGGCAAAATCACTTTTTTCAGAAAAAAGACCTGATAAATAACCCGGAATAAACATCAACGCCTGAGCAAAGATGATTGGCATTACACCAGCAGCGTTCAGTTTTAAAGGCAGATATTGGCGTTGACCACCTACAACCTTGTTACCAATAACCTGCTTAGCGTACTGAATTGGAATTCTCCGAACTGCTTGTGTTAAAACAACGGCACCCATTACAACAAAATAAAGGGCAACCAATTCAAGCACAAACAATAACAAACCACCTGTACCTCTTGACTGCTGTTCACCAATGATAGCGCCTGGAAGCCGAGATACAATACCAATCATAATGATCATCGAAATACCATTACCAATTCCTTTGTCTGTAATGCGTTCGCCCAGCCACATACAGAAGATAGTACCTGAGGTAAGAATAAATAGAGACGAAATAGTAAACAGTCCACGATCGATCAGCAGCGCATCGGCAGGAATCGTAGTACGTATGTATGTGATTGCCTGTACAGCAGTCACACCGATTGTCAGTACTCGTGTTATTTGATTCAATCGCTTACGGCCTGACTCCCCTTCCTTCTGCATTTTCTGGAAATAAGGAAGAGCCAGCGTTAGCAACTGAATTGCAATCGAGGCTGATATATAGGGCATGATGCCCAGCGCGAAAATAGACGCTTTGCTGAACGCGCCACCCAAAAAAGTGTCTAACAAACCAAGCAAACCTTGTGGGTTCAAATTCAGTTTGTTAGGGTCCACACCCGGTAGCACAATCGCTGAACCGAGACGAAACGCCGTAATAAACAACAACGTATTGAGGATACGACTCCGCAACTCGTCAATTGCAAAAATATTCTTAAACGTGGTGATCAGTCGGTTCATAAAAGTAGGCGGCTGATGCCGTGCTCACAACTTAGTTAGCTGCTTCCTCTTTCGCTGGTTTAGCGGGCACAATTGCTTTTCCACCTGCTTTTTCGATTGCTTCTTTAGCACTGTTCGAGAAAGCATGTGCGTGAACTTCCACAGCCGTTGTTAACTCACCACGGCTCAGAATTTTCACAAGATCTTTTTTGCTTACTAATCCGTGTTGGAGTAGGAAGTCAATGTCAACCACTGTTGCTTTTGTCTCATCAACCAAAGCCTGAATAGAATCCAGATTGAGTGGTTTGTATTCGACACGGTTGATATTTTTAAAGCCGAACTTCGGAACACGACGTTGAAGAGGCATCTGACCACCTTCAAAGTGTGTTTTACGGCTGTAACCTGAGCGCGACTGCGCTCCTTTGTGACCACGCGTGGACGTACCACCCATGCCTGATCCTTGCCCGCGTCCGACTCGCTTGCGCTCTTTGACGGAACCTTTTGCCGGTTTAAGGTTGCTTAAATTCATTGTCGTTATTAATAAAAAAAGATGATTCTTTTGACCTCTCAATCATGTGCGGTACGAGACCACGCTGAATAGGAAGCCAAAAGAATCGCAAAGATACTTAAATTTCTTCAACCTTTACTAAGTGCTGTACTTTGTTGATAGCACCTTTTAAAGAATCGTTATATTCTAGCTCAACACTGTGGTTGATTTTGCCCAAGCCTAACGACTTGATTGCGTTTTTCTGAGATAGCGGTCGTTTAATGGTGCTGCTGACCTGCGTGATGCGTACTCGTGCCATGTCTATTGCTCCTTTCTAATTAACCGTTAAATACTTTAGCCAAACTCACCTGACGCTGGAAAGCAACTTGGTGTGGCAAACGCATTTTCAGCAGTGCGTCAAGCGTTGCTTTCACCACGTTGTGTGGGTTCGACGAACCTTTTGACTTCGCTAATACGTCGCGGACACCAGCTGATTCAAGAACAGCCCGCATAGCACCACCCGCAATTACACCCGTACCAGGAGCAGCAGGTTTCAGGAGAACAAATCCACCACTGAATTTGCCTTCCATTTCGTGGGGTACCGTGTGCTTCAAGAGAGGAATCTGCACCAGATTTTTCTTAGCATCTTCTACTCCTTTAGCGATGGCATCCGTCACTTCATTGGCTTTACCTAAGCCGTATCCGACGACACCGTTACCGTCTCCGACAACGACAATTGCCGAGAAACTAAACCGGCGACCACCTTTTACCACCTTCGCTACGCGGTTGATGGCTACCACCTTTTCTTTCAGGTCGGCTTCGTTAAACTTTGTCGGTCTTGCTGCGTTCGTGTTCATCCTTTAGAACTTAAGGCCACCCTCGCGGGCTGCATCGGCCAGTGCTTTTACTTTACCGTGATACAAATAGCCATTACGGTCGAATACGACGGTGTCGATGTTTTTGGCAAGCGCTTTTTCAGCTAGCCGCTGTCCGACTTTCTTTGCAGTTTCGACGGTATTGCCTTCTACTTCGCTCTTCAGTTCAACCGAAGAAACGGCTGCCAGCGTGTTACCGGCAACGTCATCGATTAATTGAGCGTAAATCGCTTTGTTCGAGCGAAAAACTGACAAACGGGGACGTTCGGCTGTACCAGAAACTTTTGCCCGGATACCGTATTTAATCCGTTGTCTTCTTTCTTGTTTATTCGTTGCCATCTTATTTGATTCCGACCAAATAGGCGATTTTTATTGTCCTTAATTAGTCATTGATTGTCATTGGTTGCCGATAGCTGCCCATAATGAACAAATAACTAATGGCAACTAATGACAATAACTTGACCTTATTTTTTCGACGAAGACTTACCAGCTTTACGGCGTACTTGCTCACCAACAAAGCGGATACCCTTCCCTTTGTAAGGCTCAACTTTACGCAGTGAGCGGATTTTGGCCGCTACATCACCGAGAAGTTGTTTATCAGAACCTTCAAGGTAAACCTTTGGGTTCTGTCCTTTTTCGGTTACAGCCGTTACTTTGATCTCAGAAGGAACAGCTACGTACACGTTGTGCGAGTATCCTAGTTGTAGTTCGAGAACATTGTTGGCGACCGATGCTTTGTAACCTACCCCGATTATTTCCAGGTCAAGTTTAAAGCCTTCGCTTACACCTGTTACCATGTTGTTAACCAACGAACGGTAAAGGCCGTGCAACGCCTTGTGACGTTTTTGTTCCGTCGGACGGGATACTTGGATCTGGCCCTCTTCGACTGCTACCGAAATGTCCGGATCAATCGTTTGAGTCAGCGTGCCCTTCGGTCCTTTTACAGTCACAACGTTTTGACCATCTACGGTCAACGTAACGTTGCTTGGCAGAGCGATGAGTTTCTTACCTATGCGTGACATCGTTCAGTTCGGATTAATACACGTAACACAATACTTCACCACCCACGTTCAGCGTCTTAGCTTCTTTGTCCGTCATCACGCCTTTAGAAGTCGAAATGATGGCTACACCCAGTCCATTCAGGATACGGGGTAGATGGTCAGCTCCGCGATACTGGCGAAGACCAGGACGGCTGATACGCTGTAGGTCAACAATAGCAGATTGCTTTGTCGTTGGATTGTACTTAAGCGCGATCTTGATCGTGCCCTGGGCAGAGTTATCGTCAAACTTGTAGTTTTGGATATACCCCTTATCGTACAAAACCTTGGTAATTTCTTTCTTTATATTGGAAGCAGGAATTTCCACAACCCGGTGCTTAGCCCGGATAGCGTTTCTGATTCGGGTCAGAAAATCTGCTATTGGATCTGTATTCATTCTTAGCGTTGCGTTACTTGCAAACCCCTGTTTCCAAGAAAGTTCGCAAAATTACGGAAACTGAATTACAAATGGAAATGATGACTGGAACTACCAGCTTGCCTTAGTTACACCTGGAATTTTACCTGCCGATGCCATCTCACGGAACGTTACCCGCGAAATGCCAAACTTACGCATGTAACCCCGTGGGCGACCCGTTAATTTGCAACGGTTGTGCAGACGAACAGGTGATGCGTTTTTAGGCAGCTTATCAAGACCAATATAGTCACCAGCAGCTTTCAAAGCAGCACGCTTTGCAGCGTACTTAGCTACCAGTGCTTCACGTTTCCGTTCCCGGGCTTTGATTGATTCTTTTGCCATGTCTGTTGGTTATTTCTTGCCAGTGTTTGCAAATGGCATACCCAATGATTTCAACAATTCATAGCTTTCGTTATCCGAGTTGGCAGTCGTCACGAACGTGATGTCCATACCTGAGATACGAGCTACTTTGTCAATACTGATCTCAGGGAAGATGATCTGCTCCTGTACACCGAACGTGTAGTTGCCACGGCCATCAAATCCTTTATCGCTGATGCCTTTGAAGTCCCGAACGCGCGGCAACGAAACTGTCGTTAACCGATCCAGGAATTCATACATCCGCTCACCACGTAGTGTCACCTTCGCACCGATTGGCATTTTCTCCCGCAGCTTGAAGTTCGATACAGCCTTTTTCGACAGAGTCGGAACGGCTTTCTGACCCGTGATGGTCGTTAATTCTTCGACGCCTACGTCAACCAACTTCTTGTCAGCGACAGCAGCACCGATCCCTTTATTGATAACAATCTTGCTCAGACGCGGTACTTGCATAACCGACTTATACTGAAACTTGTCTTTCAATTGGGGAACGACCTCGTTTAAATATTTTTCTTTCAGTCTTGGCGTTGCCATTTTCTTAGACCTGCTTAAGGTTATTTACGACCCGCATCGGCGGACCGATCTGGGATAAAGTTGCCTGTCTTCTTCGAGAAGCGTTGCAGCTTTCCCTTGTCGTTCAACTTACGACCCGTACGGGTTGGTTCGCCAGT
This sequence comes from Spirosoma oryzicola, assembly GCF_021233055.1. Classification (NCBI taxonomy): domain Bacteria; kingdom Pseudomonadati; phylum Bacteroidota; class Cytophagia; order Cytophagales; family Cytophagaceae; genus Spirosoma; species Spirosoma oryzicola. The sequence goes on from NZ_CP089538.1 coordinate 5,502,666, forward strand.
AGCTGGATCGACCAATTTCAGATTGCTGATGTGGATCGAACCCTCCGTTTTTTCCAAACTCCCTTGTGGGTTAGAAGCGGTTGGCTTCATGTGCTTCGTAATCATAGCGACGCCCTCAACACGAGCACGATCTTTCTCTACGATTACTTCTTTCACCACACCGCGCTGACCTTTTGAGTTACCACCAATGACGAGGACCGTATCACCCGTCTTGATGTGGAATTTATGCTTTGGCAGCGTTATTTTCTTTTCCATTGCTTACAATACCTCTGGAGCTAACGATACGATTTTCATAAACTGCTTCTCACGCAATTCGCGAGCCACAGGTCCGAAAATACGGGTGCCGCGAGGCTCATCGTTGTTGTTGAGCAGAACAGCTGCATTGTCTTCAAAACGGATATATGAACCGTCTTTACGACGTACTTCTTTTTTCGTCCGAACGACAACAGCTTTTGACACCGTGCCCTTCTTCATGCTGCTAGACGACAAAGCCTGCTTTACCGTTACGACAATCTTGTCACCGACAGATGCGTAACGTTTGCCAGTACCGCCCAGAACACGGATAACGAGCACTTCTTTAGCGCCACTGTTATCGGCTACACCTAATCTCGATTCTTGCTGTACCATGGCTTACTTCGCTTTTTCGATGATTTCGACTAAACGCCAACGTTTGTTTTTACTCAATGGGCGGGTCTCCATAACGCGAACAGTGTCGCCGATACCGCACTCATTTTTTTCATCGTGAACGGTCAGTTTCTTCGTTTTATTCTGAAACTTACCGTACAACGGGTGCTTCACTTTACGTTCTACCGCAACCGTGATCGTTTTCTGCATTTTATTGCTTGTCACCCGTCCAATACGCTCTTTCCGAGCGTTCCGCTCCGACGCCGTAGCTTGTGTTGCGGCTGCCTGCGGCTGTTCTGTTGCTACGACCGCCGAAGTAGTTGCTTCTTCCTGCGGTGCTGGTGCTTGTTGCTCTTCCATCGTCGTATCTTATTAGGCTTGCCGCGATTTAACCGTCAGTTCTGTGTTCAGGCGAGCAATCCGTTTACGGCTCTCGCGAATGCGCATTGGGTTCTCTACTGGAGATACCGCATGAGCGAACTTCAGTTTCAGCAGACGGTCTTGTTCTGCGCTGATCTCGTTACGCAGTTCGTCGGCCGACAGTCCTTTCAAGTCTTCTTTTTTCATTTTGTTCGTCGCTTAGGGATTATTCGCCTTGCTCTTGATAATCGCGCCGAACCACAAACTTGGTCCGAACTGGCAATTTTTGTGCTGCCAAGCGCAGAGCTTCCATACCCGTTTCCAGACTAACGCCCGTTGCTTCGAACATAATCGTGCCGGGTTTTACAACGGCTACCCAGTATTCTGGTGCACCTTTACCTTTACCCATCCGTACTTCGGCTGGCTTCTTGGTGATTGGCTTGTCTGGGAAAATACGAATCCAAACTTGGCCTTCACGTTTCATGGCCCGCGTTACAGAAATACGGGCAGCTTCAATCTGGCGGGCAGTGATCCGGCCCGGCTCCAGCGATTTGATGCCGAACGTGCCAAATGCTATTTCGTGGCCCCGCGATGCGATACCAGGAATCCGTCCTTTATGTTGCTTGCGAAATTTTGTTCTTTTTGGCTGTAACATCTTTAAGGAAGTTTACAGTTCTCAGTTATTCAGTTTTTACTTCTTTTTTGATTGAGTCAAAGCGGAATCAAAACCACACGGACACCCGTGAAAACTGAAAACTCGTCTATCGTCTTGGTCCTCCACCGCCACGGTTGCCACCTTGACCACCACCGCCACGGTTGCCGCCTTGACCGCCACCGCCACGGTTGCCACCTTGACCACCACCACGGTTGCCGCCACGGTCATTACCGCCACGATCGCCCCGGTTGCGACCACCACGCTCGTTTCCATCGCGGTCGCCACGTGGGCCACGACGATCACCACGATCATTCGCACTTGCGTTGCGTTCGCCTGCCTGCGCCTGACTCATCATAGCTGCTGGAGACAGATCACGCTTTCCGTACACTTCACCTTTGAAAATCCACACTTTGATGCCGATTTTTCCGTAAACGGTTTGTGCTTCAGAAATTGCATAGTCAATATCGGCACGTAACGTATGCAGAGGAACACGTCCTTCTTTATACTGCTCCGAGCGAGCAATTTCAGCTCCACCCAGACGACCTGATACTTTTACTTTAATTCCCTGTGCCCCTACGCGCATAGCCGACTGAATAGCTTGCTTCATCGCGCGACGGAACGATATACGTGCCTGTAGTTGCTGAGCAATCGCTTCACCAACCAGTTTAGCATCGATTTCAGGACGCTTGATTTCAAAGATGTTGATCTGGACGTCTTTACCCGTCACTTTTTTCAACTCTTCTTTGATCTTGTCAACTTCGCCACCACCTTTACCGATAACGATACCTGGACGTGCCGTGTGGATCGTTAAGGTTACACGCTTCAGCGTACGTTCAATTACGACCCGTGCGATAGCTCCTTTGGGGATACGAGCAGCTACGTATTTGCGGATCTTCTCGTCTTCTACGAGTTTGTCAGCAAATTCTTTACCACCGTACCAGCTTGATTCCCAGCCCCGAACAATACCAAGTCGCAGGCCAACTGGATTTATTTTTTGTCCCATTTCTTATTGTTCGTTTTCTGGGGTTTCTGCTTCTGCCTGGCTTAACACAGGCTGAGCTGCACTATCTACTACGATAGTAATATGGTTTGACCGCTTCCGAATCCGGTGACCACGACCTTGTGGGGCAGGGCGCAGACGCTTCAGCATTGGACCACCATCTACAAAAATCGTTTTTACATAAAGGTCTGCGTCTTCAATGCGCTCGCCTTCATTTTTTTGTTGCCAGTTGGCAACCGCCGATAACAGCACTTTCTGTAATACGGCGGCACCGGCTTGCGGCTGATATTTTAAGAGACCCAACGCCCGGCTAACACGCTGACCACGAATCAGATCGGCGATTAACCGCATCTTACGGGGCGACGTGGGCACATCTCTAAGTCTTGCTACTGCTTCCATTCTTTTGAAGTTTTCAGTTTTTCAGTTTTCAGCTTTACGAGCCAAAACTTAAACTTGCTTATCGTTTGCCCTTGTCTTTCTTTGCAGTGTGTCCCCGGAAGTTACGCGTTGGAGAAAACTCGCCTAACTTGTGGCCTACCATATTCTCGGTGACATAAACCGGGATAAACTTATTGCCGTTATGAACAGCAAAGGTGTGGCCTACGAAATCCGGCGAAATCATTGAACGACGCGACCAGGTTTTGATGACCGATTTCTTGCCCGATTCATTCTGAGTCTGTACTTTGTTGTCCAGACGGAAATCAATATATGGGCCTTTTTTAAGTGAACGTGCCATTGTTATCTGTTACTTTTTGCGTCGGCTAATAATCATGCTTTCTGAAGCCTTGTTCTTGTTGCGGGTCTTCTGACCTTTAGCGAACTGGCCATTCCGTGAACGTGGGTGACCACCCGAAGCACGGCCTTCACCACCACCCATTGGGTGATCGACAGGGTTCATTACTACTGCACGAACGCGGGGACGACGACCTAACCAACGGTTACGCCCTGCTTTCCCAACGACAACGTTCATGTGGTCGGGGTTCGATACAGAACCTACAGTAGCCATACCAGCGCTTAATACCCGACGGGTTTCCCCAGAAGGCAAACGTAGGATAGCATACTTATCTTCACGACCGACTAGTTGTGCATACGTACCGGCAGAGCGAGCCATTGCACCACCTTTGCCGGGTGTTAGCTCAATGTTGTGAACAATAGTACCGATTGGCATGGCAGCCAGTGGTAATGCGTTCCCAACATCAGGTGTCGAACCTTCGCCAGACTGAATAGTCTGACCAACCGTGATACCTTGTGGCGCGATGATGTAGCGTTTCTCACCGTCAGCATACTGCACCAGAGAGATACGGGCCGAACGGTTTGGATCGTATTCTACAGTCAAAACTTCGGCTGGCTGGCCGACTTTATCGCGCTTGAAGTCAATAATACGGTAGTGCCGCTTATGACCTCCACCAATGTAGCGCATAGTGCGGTGACCTTCATTGTTCCGGCCGCCGGTTCTCTTTAGGGGCTCCAGCAGGCTTTTTTCCGGCTTGGAGGTTGTTATTTCCGCAAAGTCGGGTGCCACGCGAAAACGTGTACTCGGCGTTATTGGTCTTAGTTTCTTAACTCCCATGACTGATTAATTGGTAGGGCAATGCCCGGTTTACAAGTCAGCGTAAATATCGATTACTTCGCCTTCCGCAACCGTTACGATTGCTTTCTTGGTAGTGGGGGTTTTCCCGGTAACTACGCGTCCGTTAATATTCTTGCTCCGCTTTTTACCAAGCGACCGCATTGTATGAACAGCCTCGACGTTTACGCCGTACAATTTCTCGACAGCTTTAACGATTTCGAGCTTGTTTGCTTTTAATTCAACCTCAAAAGCATACTTCCCCTGCTTGTTAAGGCCCGTCATTTTTTCGGTGACGATTGGTCGTTTCAGTACGCTCATGATTATTTGTCGAACAACGTTTGAATGGTTGACAAAGCTCCTTCGCTGATAAGCAGTTGGTCTGCATTCACCAGATCGTAGGTATTAACCTGCGATGCAGTGGTTACCTTTGCTTTCTGCACGTTCCGGCTCGATAGAACAACGTTCGTGTTGATGTCCGGTAGAATCAGCAGCGTTTTACGGCCAGCTACATTCAGATCGGTCAGGAATTGAATGTAATCTTTCGTACGGGGAGCTTCCAGCGTGATGTTATCAATAACTGAAATGTTGTTAGCCTGCGCTTTAACAGCAAGAGCCGATTTACGGGCTAACGATTTCACTTTCTTGTTCAGTTTGAAGCTATAGTCGCGGGGACGAGGACCGAAGATAGTACCACCACCAACAAACACGGGCGATTTAGCACTACCAGCGCGGGCACCGCCGGTTCCTTTTTGCTTCTTAAGTTTGCGTGTAGAGTGAGCATTTTCAGCGCGCTCTTTCGCTTTGTGCGTTCCCTGACGCTGGTTAGCCAGGTACTGTTTCACGTCGAGGTAAATCGCGTGTTGGTTCGGCGTGATACCGAAAACCTCCTCTGGAAGGGTGACCTTTTTGCCTGTGTCTTCGCCCTTGCTGTTATATACGATTACTTCCATGACCTACTTCTCGATAATAACGTATGAATTTTTGGCTCCAGGAATCGAACCGCTAACAACGAGCAGGTTTTGCTCAGACAGAACGCGCAGGACACGTAGGTTTTGAACCTTCACGCGGTTGCCGCCCATACGACCGGCCATACGCAGACCTTTAAATACCCGAGAAGGGAATGAGCAAGCACCAATCGAACCTGGGTGACGTCCCCGGTTGTGCTGACCGTGCGTTTGACCGCCAACCCCACCGAATCCGTGACGTTTCACAACGCCTTGGAAACCGCGCCCTTTGGCTGTTCCGACAACATCAACGAAGTCGCCTTCGCCAAATACGTCAGCCGCCGTAAGCGTGTCACCAAGGTTAAACTCTTGTTCAAATTCCTTGAACTCAACAAGTTTACGCTTTGGTGTGGTGCCAGCCTTTTTGAAGTGGCCCAACTCCGGCTTGTTGGTGTGCTTTTCTTTTTTGTCGCCGAAACCTAGCTGCACAGCCGTGTAGCCATCTTTTTCGATGCTACGAACTTGTGTTACGACACAGGGACCCGTTTCAATGACTGTACATGCCAGAGCCTGCCCGTCCGCATTGTACACACTGGTCATCCCGATTTTCTTGCCAATTAAACCAGACATTTGTGTTTGTTTAAAGTAAGCAGGTAAAAAATAGGTACTATCCCGCACTCAGACCTTCTGAATCGGGCCGCAAAGGTAGGCAAACTATCAGGAAATTCCTATATCTGCTTAACACTCAGCCCAAAAAGACATAAAAAAAGGTCGGGTATATTACACCTGACCTTTCACGGTCACACAAGGCCTGCTTACGAGGCTTGTCTAACCAATAGTCAGATGTGGTTTCCACATGTGTGGACCTTCACCCTTATATGTCTTTAACTCTCACTCGAGTTTGGGAGTGCAAAAGTATAAATTTTCTTGGACAATCAGAAAAAATATTTCAAAATAATTTATAAGCAAATAAATCTCCAAAACAAATGCCGCCAGTATAATACATTCCGGTATTACACTGGCGGCATTAAAAGCCTTTAGCCGAAAATCGTTAGACTTTGATTTCTACATCAACACCACTTGGCAACTCAAGTTTCATTAATGCGTCAACCGTCTTAGCGCTGCTGCTATAAATGTCAACCAGACGCTTGTAGGTGCAAAGCTGGAATTGCTCCCGTGCCTTTTTGTTGACGTGGGGCGACCGCAGTACCGTGTAAATCTCTTTGTCTGTTGGGAGAGGGATTGGCCCGCTTACGACAGCTCCTGTCGATTTAACAGCTTTAACAATTTTCTCCGCCGATTTGTCAACCAGCATGTGGTCAAACGACTTCAGCTTAATGCGAATTTTTTGGCTCATTGTGTTGTGGTTCGTTATTTGTTTATGTACGTCCTGCCGAAAGAACCATTTACTCCGACAGCACAAAAAATGGGCAGCAGGCCGGTTGACCTACTGCCCAGTATCTTAAAAGCTTACGATCTTCCGGTTCCTTTTTCTTTCGCTACTACGCTATCCGAAATGTTTTGTGGTACCACTTCGTAATGCGAGAACGTCAAGTTAGCCGTAGCACGACCTGAAGACATAGTACGCAGATCCGTTACATAACCGAACAGTTCAGAAAGAGGGACGTCGGCTTTAATCACTTGTGATCCAGCTTTGCTATCCATGCCTTTCATGACACCACGGCGACGGTTTAGGTCACCAGTGATTGGACCGGTATATTCTTCTGGTGTTAGTACTTCAACAGCCATGATTGGTTCGAGCAGTTTCGGACCAGCTTGGCGAGCAGCTTCACGGAATCCTAAACGAGCGGCCATCTCGAATGACAGCGAATCGGAGTCAACGTCGTGATATGAACCATGGAACAGACGAACTTTCATGCTTTCCAATGGGAAGCCAGCTAGCGGACCATTTTTCAGCGATTCGTCAAAGCCTTTCTGTACAGCAGGAATAAATTCGCGAGGAATCACCCCACCGACGATGCCGTTCACAAAGTCCAGACCTGGTTGCGTAACACCAGCTTCATCTTGGTCACGAGGTCCAAGTTCGAACACGATATCAGCAAATTTACCGCGACCACCCGTTTGCTTTTTGTAAACCTCCCGGTGTTCAACGTTCTTGGTCAGCTTCTCTTTGTAGGCAACCTGTGGTGCACCTTGGTTCACCTCTACCTTAAACTCACGACGCATCCGGTCAATGATAATTTCAAGGTGAAGCTCACCCATACCACGGATAATGGTCTGGCCGGTTTCTTCGTTCGACTCAACTTTTAAGGTTGGGTCTTCTTCGATCAGTTTACCAATAGCTTTCGAGAAGTTATCCTGATCGGCCGTTTTCTTCGGCTCGATAGCGTACCCGATAACTGGATCAGGGAACACCATGGATTCAAGAACGATTGGGTTCTTTTCATCAGACAGGGTATCACCCGTTTTGATGTCTTTGAAACCAACGACAGCACCGATATCACCAGCCTCCAGGCGTTCGATTTGGTTCTGCTTGTTAGCGTGCATCTGGAAAATCCGCGAGATCCGCTCTTTGTTACCCGAACGGTTGTTCAGGATGTAAGAACCCGACTCAAGGATACCCGAGTATGAACGCACAAAGCACAAACGACCAACGTATGGATCAGTTGCAATTTTGAACGCTAATGCAGAGAATGGCTCGTCCGAAGATGGTTTGCGCGAAATCTCTTCACCCGTGTTTGGGTTCGTACCTTTGATGCTTTCTTTGTCCAACGGCGATGGCAGCAGTGCCATCACGTAGTCGAGCATCGTTTGAACACCCTTGTTTTTGAACGACGAACCGCAAAGCATCGGCACGATTTTCATCGCGATGGTTGCTTTACGAAGAGCTGCCAGAATTTCGTCTTCCGAAATTGATTCTGGATCTTCGAAGTACTTCTCCATGAGCGTGTCGTCGAATTCGGCAACCGCTTCAAGAAGTTTTTCGCGCCATTCGGTAGCTTCCTCCATCATGTCGTCTGGAATAGGAACTACTTGGAAGGTCATTCCTTTATCCGATTCGTTCCAGACAAGACCACGGAAGTTAACAAGGTCAACTACACCTTTGAAATTGTCTTCTTCACCGATTGGTAACTGAAGAGGAACAGCGTAGCTGCCCAGCATTTCTTTTACCTGACGGCAAACATTCAGGAAGTCAGCGCCTGAACGGTCCATCTTGTTAACGAAGCCCAACCGAGCAACGTTATAATTGTTAGCCAGACGCCAGTTGGTTTCTGACTGAGGTTCAACACCATCGACGGCGCTGAACAGGAAGACAAGACCATCAAGTACACGCAGTGAGCGGTTTACTTCAACCGTGAAGTCAACGTGGCCCGGTGTATCGATAATGTTGATATGGTATTTTTTGTCCCGGTAGGTCCAGTCAACAGTGGTGGCAGCCGAAGTGATCGTGATACCGCGCTCCTGCTCCTGTTCCATCCAGTCCATCGTTGCGGCACCATCGTGAACCTCACCGATTTTGTGGCTTACCCCGGCGTAATAGAGAATACGTTCGGTTGTGGTCGTTTTACCTGCGTCGATGTGAGCAGCGATACCGATGTTTCTCGTGAAATTTAAATCGCGAGCCATTAGCTTGTTATACTGAGAGTTATTTTAATTCTAAAACAGTGAGAAGGGGCCAGTAAGTTCACAAAGGCACCTTTTACAAATCAGGTCGCAAAATTACTGAAAGCCAATCAGAAAACAAATAAATGATCTAGAAATATAGTGGTTTCTCATATTAGGAAGCGTGGCGTTTCGCTTGCGTGCGTAACAAACTGAATTGTTGAACGGATATAGCTTTTCGCATCCGATTCAGGACCCCATACTATCTATAGCCAACCTTCGTTATGGGAGGAAAAAATATTGATTTGTTGAACGTAAATTTCTTAGTTTTCGTCAACTTTGTATTGTGATTCTGGCTCAGAATCACTACCGTAACTTCATAACATGCAAAATCCTTACTTAGCTCTCATGCGTACTGCTTGGCAGTATGCCCGGCATGAGAAGCGTCAGTACATACTTGTGTATGTGCTCTTCATTTTCGCCAACATTATTGTCGCTCTTCATCCGTTACTTTTCGGCTGGTTCATTGAGTCTGTTCAGCGTGAAGGCAACGATGTTGTAAACACTGCTTTTGTTTACGCCGGAGGTGTCTTAGCCCTTAAAGTGCTGGAATGGGCTTTCCATGGGCCAGCCCGAGTTCTTGAACGCCGACTGGCTTTTAACCTGAGTCGCAATTTTCTGGATGAGCTGTACCATCAGACACTACACCTACCCGTTAGCTGGCATAAAGATCATCACAGTGGCGCAACTATCAACCGAATCCGAAAGGCCTACGACGCCCTGAAGTTGTTTTTCCAGGATGGGTTCGTTTACCTACATGCCATCTCCAAGTTTTTGTTCTCGTTTGGGGCTATGCTGTATTTCTCCCCGGTTTTTGGGGTGATCGGTGTAGCGCTTGGCGCTTTGACCGTTTATGTCATTCTTCGCTTTGATCGCCCGTTCATCAAAGCCCTCAACGAAACAAATGAACGCGAACATGCCGCGTCCTCGACACTCTTCGACAGTTTGTCGAACATCGTTACGGTAATTACACTCCGGCTCGAAAAGCGTATTGAAGAAAGCTTCTCGCAGAAGATAAGTGCAATTTTTCCACCATTCATGCGTCAGGTGACTATTAACGAGTGGAAGTGGTTTGTAGCTAGTATCCTTATTACGCTTATCTACGTAGTGATGGCGACGGGTTACGTTTACCAGCACTATACGCCAGGGCAGATATTTTATGTCGGTGGTCTCGTTACCCTGCTGGGTTATGTAAACCAGTTTACGAGCGTATTTAATGATGTAGCTTATCAATACACGCAGATCGTTCAGTTCAATACGGATGTACAGACGGTACGGAGTATTAGTGAGGCATACGCTCAGTATAAACAGTCGGATTCGCAGGTATCATTACCAGAAAACTGGCAAACCATTACGTTGTCTAACCTGAACTTTTCTCATGGTCAATTAGGATCGGATCAGCGGCAGGTTCCTGCCCTCCACAATGTCGGCATTCAACTGTCGCGTGGCAAGCGGATTGCCTTTATTGGCGAAAGCGGTTCCGGAAAAAGTACATTACTCACGTTGTTACGCGGTTTGTACACTACTGAGCCAGGCTTGTCGGTGCAGGTAGACGATCAGCATTTTTATACCGATATGAAGGCGATTGCCAACACGGTCACCCTGTTTCCGCAAGAGCCCGAGATCTTTGAGAATACGATTGGGTATAACATTACTCTTGGCCTACCGTTTGATGACAACGAGATAATCCAGGTTTGTCAGACAGCTCACTTTGCTGATATCGTTAAGCATTTACCGCAGGGGCTTGACACAAGTATTCAGGAAAAAGGGTTGAACCTGTCAGGCGGTCAGCGCCAACGACTGGCTTTGGCAAGAGGTGTTTTAGCTGCCCGAACAAGCGATATTGTATTGCTTGATGAACCAACGAGTAGTGTCGATCCTAAAACAGAGTTCGAGATATACCACAAGATGCTCAGAGAATTTTCTGACAAAGCGGTTGTATCGACGCTGCACCGACTTCATCTTTTACCCATGTTCGATTACATCTATATCCTCCGTAACGGCCGCGTTGTCGATGAAGGTAGCTTTGTAGAACTGCGTGAGCGTAGCCTTATCTTTCAGGAAATGTGGTCGCATCAAAAAGAAGTGATGCATACAGAAGAACGAATAACAGCTTAACGGATATCATACCAACGAAAAGACCCGCGACGAGCGGGTCTTTTCGTTGATGCGTTGTTTTATTCTACTGGTGCTTCTACAATCGTCACAATCTTCCACATGCCCCGAATATCCTGCAAGGGCACCGTTACATTACCACCATTGGGATTGTCGGAGTGAAGCGTCAGGTATTTTCTCGTCAATAATTCGTTGTCACGGACCCGCTTAACAACGAAATAATCCCGATACATTACCGCATACACACCTCCTGATTGGTACACCCAGTCGTTTTCGTTCACTGGAATAGCCAACACCTTGGCTCCATGAGCTAACTGTGGGCTCATACTATTCCCTGATATTTCCAGTACTACCGCCTGTTTATGACCTTTCATGACCGGCTTACGCACCCGGAATGATTCGATATCTGAAGCCCCTATCCCATCCGTATAACTTTCCACAAACGTTGCGTAAAAACGGACGGGTACGAAGGGTATTTCCATCGTATCCTCATCAGTCGCCATGACCATAGCATTTTCTTCCGGCGAGTTCAGCACGGGTAGAACACCTCGGATAAGGTAGTCAGCACTGATTTGCGGATAGCAAGCCAGCAAACTCATGATTGTGTCATAGGAAGGTTTGGCTCGTCCGTTAAGAATGTTATAAAACTTAGACGGATTTTCGCCCAACTCTTTGGCAATCTGATATATAGTGATGCCTAAGGCCTCAAAAACCTGTTTTAGTCGATCTTGTATAGTCACCTCGCTATCAATTTTTTCTGAACATTTTTCTGCCATTGTAGTAAAGATAATTGACAGTATAATACAACTAAAATATATTGCGTTTGTATTACAACAAACATACTACAAATACATCGAAATGAACACAGGAATCACCACTTTATTACAGTAAATTGATGAACCGGAATCGACTTACATCCCATACCAAGCCTACAGTCCTTTTTGTAGACATGAACAGCTTTTTTGCTTCTTGTGAACAACAGGAAAACTATGGTTGCGCGGTCGTCCGGTAGGCGTATGTGTTTACACCGGTCGAAATGGCTGCGTGATCTCTCCGTCTATAGAAGCAAAGCAAAAAGGCATTAAGACAGGGATGCGGCTGGATCAGGCAATTCTTCTCTGTCCAGAGTTGGTTCCCATTGAAACTCATCCTAACCGATACCGAGAATACCATAAGAAGATTATCGCCGTTCTGCGCACTTTCTCCGATGATGTTGTTCCTAAAAGTATCGATGAAGCGATTATCGATCTGACAAATTACCAACTGGCTTATAAAGACATGGCGCAGGTGGCCAAAGTCATCAAAAGAGCGATCCGGGAAAAAGTAGGTGATTATCTGCGCTGCTCAATTGGTATCGCCCCCAATGCCTTCCTCGCAAAGCTGGCATCCGATCTACAGAAGCCCGACGGCTTAACAATAATTACTCCTGATACGATTGATAACATTTTACAGAAACTAGCCTTAACGGATTTACCGGGTATTGGTCACCGCATGGCGATTCGATTAGAAGCCGGTGGCATTCACACTCCAATTGATCTACGCTATGCTTCTCCCGAGTATCTGCGGGCAGTCTGTAAAAGTATTATTGGCTGGCATTGGCATCTGCGCTTAAATTTTGGTGGTGAGGTTGATCTGGAAACCAACGAAAGCAATAAGAGTATGTCAGCGATGCGGACAATTTCGGCGGAACAGCGTAACGATGGCAAACGCCTGGACGAATTACTGCAAGCCCTTTGTCTGACGCTGGAACGACGTATGGTGCAAAAAGGCGTCTTTTGTCAGGATATGTCTTTTTCTTGTCGGTATCATACCGGCAGAACGTTTAACTACGAGGTTCACTTTTCAAATCCGCAACAGGATGGAATAGACTTGTACCGTGTCATAAAGGAACGACTAGACAAGTTTCAGAGTACTCACCGTTGTGAACCCGTTTTGAATGAACACTTACATTCTATGTCCCTTGTTGTCTATCGCTTCATACCGAGTGAGCTAGTTCCGCTTGACCTTTTTACGGATAGTGCTCGCAAAAACAAATTGCGTCAAACCTTGTATGATTTGAAAAGTAAATTCGGTTCTGATAAACTGCTTAGAGCCGCTGAACTCTCCGACGATCATGTTTACCGGGATGTGATCGGCTTTGGCAACATAAAGGATTTATAGTTAGTCAGCAGGTACTACCTGTTCTTTTGGGCAAAAGAACGTAGTGCGCCCTCCTACTTCGGTCCGCTCAATGCGCGTCTTACAACGCGGACAAAATTTATGCGCTTCTACATCATCGTAAGGCGAGTCGTCCCATTCACGGACATGAATAAGAAAGCTATTGGGGAAATCACGATAAGCAGCTTCGTAACGGATAGCCGTTTCCAGAACCAGACGGATAGCTCCGTGGATTTGATCTAATTGCTTTTCGGTAAGTGTATCAGCCCGTTGACTAGGATGCACGAATGCCTGAAACAATACCTCGTCAACAATCCAGTTACCTAACCCGGCCACTACGCTTTGGTCGAGTAACACAGGTTTGATCAATGCTTTTTTTCGCTGAATACTTGCCGACAAATCGTCAACCGAAATATCCAGGCCGTCTTTACCGATCTTTTTGCGCTTTATGAACGCTTCGATGCTATCGATTAAACCAACACGTTCAAACTTGCGCGGGCACAAAAAACCCAGATTAAATCCCGATGCGAACTCAAATACGATTCGCGCAAAACGCGGACGATCCAGGGAAGCATGGTAATACTCCAGATCGCCTGTCATCCCGAAATGCATATGAACGATGACCTCCGGATCGTCCGTAAGCACGAACAGGTTTTTACCGATCCGTTGGGTACCGGTAAACTGTCTACCTTCAAGCTTGGCAAGCAACGTATTATAATCGGTTGTGAGCAGCTTTTTATCTTCGACCTCAATATGGCTAATAGGCTGATTCAGAGAAGACGCTTCCAAGTACTGACGTCGTATCTCAACTTCGGGAAGTTCTGGCATTTATTTTTAGGGCGTAACCCTTCGTAGAGTCATGTTGTTACGGGACTACCGCGATAACTTTCGGTTTGATGCTCATCGCGAATCGAATGAAATCGTTTATTATCCGGCTTAATTTTTTGATTACCAAGAATCCTTGACTAGACGCTCATTGGGCAATACACAAACTTTTTTGAATAAGATTCCGTTTCTGTATGCAATATGCCCGTACCGAAGGGCGTTCCGAGTTTGTGCCATAATTAAAACTACGCCCAATACCGGTAGTTTATATTTTTTCTTAGCCCAACAATACATTTCTACAATGTAACAACCTCTACACAACCGCGAAAGCGGCTTTTTTGAGTCTGTGCATGTTAAACCGTTAAACCAAAAAATTGCCATGGAGAACAATCCCCCAAAGTCAAAAACAAATGGTGCCTTACTTGCGGCTCTAATAATAATGACTGGCTTGGCTGGCGTATCGAGTTATTTGTATTTTGATCAAAAGAAAGTATCTGAAAATCAAGAAGTAACTATTTCTGAACGTGTCGAAGAGCTTTCAACGACGCGTGTAAAACTAGATTCTATTTCCACTGCCTTAGACGCTAAAATTGCAGAAGTTCAAAAACTAGGTGGCGATGTTAGCGAGCTTCAAAAAGTTAAAGCGCAGTTGGAAGAAGATAAAGCATCTTTGCGTAGAGGCAACCGGGTTTCGCTGGCTAAATATGAAGCGAAGATAAAACAGTATGAAGCGTTCCTAGTCGAGAAAGATACGTTGATTGCCAATCTACAGCGTGAAAACGTTACGCTGGCCACTAACGTAAAAACGCTGGATGAAGAGAACACTGGTCTTAAAACAGACAGACAGCGTCTTACTGATTCTGTAACGACTGTGGTGGCTCAGAACCAGGATTTAAGCACGAAAGTTACTCGGGCTGCCGCTCTGAAAGCGCAAAACGTTAAAGTGTTTTCTGTTAATGCAAAAGGAAAAGTCAAAGAAGACGATGCTTACAAAGCCAAGCGTTTAGACAAGATCAAGTTAGTTTACACGCTTTTGGATAACCCTTTGACGAAAGAAGAACCTAAAGAGGTTTTCGTGCGCGTACTTGACCCAAGCGGAGCCGTTGTCTCTGACATGGCTAATGGCTCTGGCACGTTTACTGTAGATGGCAACGAAACGATTTACACGACAAAGCAAACGGTTAACTATACTAGCAACGGTCAAAACGTTGAACTGCTCTATACGCGGGGCATTCCCTACAAACCAGGTAAATATACCGTCGAACTATACTCTGAAGGTTTCCGTATTGGGGCTGGTGAGTTTGCTGTTCGCTAGGTAGTAAAGACTATTTTTTCAGGAGTAAAGCGCGACATCCAACGGTGCCGCGCTTTACTTTTTATAGCCTGCAAAGTAAACAGCACTTCCATTATCAGGCTGGACAGAGATCCGTAGTATCTTCCCCTGCTTCTCCATACCGTTGTCCGTAAATACACGATCTGTCTGGAGCGAACCGATACTTGAGTCCGCCAATCGCAGTTGAACCGCATCAGCTTCACGAGTCAAACGAACGTGTTCTATTTGTCTGACTTCTTTATCTGGATACGACTTTGTGTAAATCAGAGTTACAGCACTATCCGACTCAGCCCTTAACTCGGCTGAAGGCATTTTATTCGTAGGCACAGCAACGCAGGAAGGATCAAGAAAGTAATTAGTGTGATAATTACCCGCTACCTCGCCCGCCAACGACGAATCAGGCTGGATATCGTGCTCCTGCTGACAGGCCGTCATCGAAGTTGCGGCTCCTAACATAATGAAGTAAAGGAGTTGTTTTTTCATTGGCTAGCCTCGTTTTGATTGTTAGACCCGACCGAAGCCGAATCGGTTGTAACTTCATCAGGCTTTTTCTCATCCTCGTCTTTATCGGCTGCTTCGACCCACACTTTCATATCGTTAAGGTCCATAGGGCCGAACTGAGTAGTAAAAGCAACATCTGCGGCATCGCGGCCATACGCTACCGTGATTCGGTTACCACGCGGATTCTCCTGCGTTGCATCAAACGTAAACCATCGCCCATCAACGTACGCTTCAAACCACGCATGCAAATCCATAGGGTCCAACTGGTAGAGATAACCAACTACCATTCGAGCAGGAATATTAAGCGCCCGACACAGGGAAATGCCCAAGTGTGTGAAATCCCTACAGACACCAACGCGCTTATTAGCCGTATCAACGGCAGAGGTGCTGGCGTCGCTTGTACCGTATTGATACTTCACATTCGTATGTATCCAAAGACGAATTGCCTCGGCCTGGTCATAACCGGGCTCGCTCTCTTTTGTAATGTCTGCGGCTAGATCACCTAGTTGATCCGACTGGCAATAGCGGCTGGGAAGCGTATAGTGTAACACATCGTCCGGTAGCTCTTCAACAGGCGTGTAGGGTGCACCAGGGGCTACATCAATTTCGTTGGCTGTCTGAACGGTGGCTGAGAAATGGATGGAGAATGGGCCGGTCGGTGCTATCACGCGTTGGCAGAGGTTGCCATACATGTCCGTAAATTCGGTAACGTTCACAGCTGGTGTGATTTGATATTCTTCGCGAACAATCCATTGACCAGCTCCCGAGCGAGGGCGTAGCATAAGAATCAGAGGTGTCGGCGCTTTTGCTTCGAATGACAATTCACAACCTGCGTTGAGTTGCATAAAATCTAATTGTAAAAATGGTTTGGAAAGATAATCTGCTAGTTAATTCATTTGTTCCGATTTCTGTCATAAAAATACCCCAGCCATTGCCGGCCAGGGTATTTTTTACAACTATATTCAGCTAAGACTATACCGTTGCCCGCTTTTTGCTACGAGCAAACTGCTCCCGTGATTCGGTGATTGACTCAAGTTCTTCTTTCGAACCGACGATTGCGTTTTGGTAGCGACGGATACCCGTTCCAGCAGGGATCAGGTGACCGACGATAACGTTTTCTTTCAATCCTTCGAGCATGTCACGCTTACCACGGATAGACGCTTCACTCAACACTTTGGTTGTTTCCTGGAAGGAAGCCGCCGAAATGAAGCTGTCTGTACCAAGCGACGACTGTGTAATACCCATCAGCGTTGGTTGCGAAACGGCAGCCATTGCATCACGGACGGTTACCAGTGTCAGGTCACGGCGTTTCAAACTTGAGTTCTCATCGCGTAACTGACGGCTTGTTACAATCTGGCCAGGCTTGAAGTTCGTTGAATCACCAGCATCCATAACCACTTTAGCGTCGAGAACTTTGTCGTTCTCTTCACGGAATGCCCACTTATCAACAACTTGACCTTCGAGGAAGTTGGTGTCGCCCGAATCGATGATTTCAACTTTCTGCATCATCTGGCGCACGATAGCCTCGATGTGTTTATCGTTGATTTTCACCCCTTGCAGACGGTAAACTTCCTGAATTTCGTTTACCAGGTATTCCTGAACAGCCGTTGGCCCTTTAATCGCCAGAATGTCGCTTGGTGTAATAGCACCGTCCGACAGTGGAGCACCAGCCCGTACAAAGTCGTTATCCTGGACAAGGATGAACTTCGACAGTGGGACGAGATACTTTTTCTTCGTACCGTCTTTCGACTCGATGAAGATCTCGCGGTTACCACGCTTGATAGTACCGTACGTAACGACACCATCAATTTCACTCACGACAGCCGGGTTCGATGGGTTCCGGGCTTCAAATAATTCCGTTACACGTGGCAGACCACCCGTAATATCGCGTGTTTTACCAACGTTACGTGGAATCTTCGCCAGCGGTTGACCTGCTTTAATCGATTGTCCTTCTTTAACGACCAGACGTGAACCAACTGGCAGGTTGTAGCCTTTTTGAAGTTGACCGTTTCCGGTTTCATCAAGGTGTAGTAGCAGCGTACTGGTACCACTTACAACGATGGCAGGGTTCTTAGCCTTATCGCGGCTTTCGATGATCACTTTCTCCTGGAAGCCAGTCTGTTCGTCAAACTCCTCACGATAGGTAATACCATCTTCAATCGCATCAAAATTCAGCGTACCGGTTAATTCAGAGAGGATAACGGCGTTATAGGGATCCCATGCGCAAATATCATCACCTTTCTTAACCATATCGCCATCTTTCACGCGAAGGAAAGCACCGTATGGCACGTTGTTGCTGATCAGAACCTGGTTCCGGTCTTCTGGATTCACGATCCGTACTTCGCCCGAACGACCCATAACGACCGTTTGTGCGTTTCCTTCTGCATCTTCCGATTCAACCGTACGCATTTCTTCAAACTCGATCAGACCATCGAATTTCGCTTTGATCGACGCATCAACCGCAATGTTCGACGCCGTACCACCGACGTGGAACGTACGAAGTGTCAACTGCGTACCTGGCTCACCGATTGACTGAGAGGCAATTACACCTACAGCTTCACCAATGTCTACCATCCGGCCCGATGCCAGGTTACGACCGTAGCATTTCGCACAAACGCCCTGACGAGATTCGCAGGTCAGTACCGAACGGATTTCAACCGTTTCGATGCTGGTTTCGTCAATCCGAGCCGCTACATCTTCCGTAACCAGTTCGCCAGCGCCAACGATCAGTTCTTTCGAAAGCGGATCATATATATCGTGAACCGTAGTACGACCCAGAATACGTTCAGACAGTGGCTCAACGATATCTTCGTTGTCTTTCAGCGCCGATACTTGCAGACCACGGAGTGTACCGCAATCATCTTCACTGATAATAACGTCTTGTGCTACGTCGTGCAGACGACGAGTCAGGTAACCAGCATCGGCCGTTTTCAGAGCCGTATCAGCCAGACCTTTCCGTGCGCCGTGCGTTGAGATAAAGTACTCCAAGACGTCGAGACCTTCTTTAAAGTTCGACAGAATTGGGTTTTCAATGATCTCACCGACTGAGCCTTGCAGGTTTTTCTGTGGCTTAGCCATCAGACCCCGCATACCACCCAACTGACGAATTTGCTCGCGAGAACCACGGGCTCCCGAGTGCATCATCATGTAGATTGAGTTGAAACCACCCTGATCAGCTTCAAGCTGCTTCATCAGCGTCTCGGTCAGACGAGAGTTCACACGGGTCCAGATATCAATAACCTGGTTGTACCGTTCGTTCTCCGTGATCAGACCCATCAGGTAGTTATCCCAAACGCCCTGCACTTCCGCTTTTGCTTCTTCAACGAGTCCCTGTTTTGCTTCAGGAATCATGACATCGCTCAAACCAATTGACAGACCACCTCTAAACGCCATTTGGAAACCAAGTTCCTTGATTTCGTCGAGGAATTGAGCTGTCCGCGCACCGCCCGAGATCTTGAAGATAAACGCAATGATCTGTTGCAGCTTTTTCTTCGTCAGCAGTTCATTGATGTATCCTACTTCTTCCGGCACCGCTTGGTTAAACAACAACCGGCCAGCAACCGTATCAAGTACTTTGTAAACAAGCTCACCATTCTCATCCCGTACTTTCACACGGCATTTGATGTTGGCATGTTTCGAAACTTTACCTTCGTTGATAGCGATGATTACTTCCTCAGCGCCGTAGAACGTCATACCTTCACCCGCAATCGGGTATTCTGGCGTGTTCTTACGGCCCTTCGTTACGTAATACAAGCCAAGTACCATGTCTTGCGATGGTACAGTGATTGGTGCTCCGTTGGCGGGGTTCAGGATGTTATGCGACGCCAGCATCAATAAAGATGCTTCGAGAATAGCTTCCTGACCAAGTGGTACGTGCACAGCCATCTGGTCACCGTCAAAGTCAGCGTTGAACGCTGTACAAACGAGTGGGTGCAACTGGATAGCTTTACCTTCAATCAGCTTTGGCTGGAACGCCTGAATACCTAAACGGTGCAGCGTTGGAGCCCGGTTCAGCAGTACAGGGTGTCCTTTCAATACGTTTTCCAGAATGTCCCAGATAACAGGATCTTTCCGGTCAACGATTTTCTTCGCTGATTTAACCGTTTTAACGATACCCCGCTCAATTAGCTTCCGGATAACGAACGGCTTGAATAGCTCAGCCGCCATGTCTTTTGGCAGACCGCATTCGTGCAGTTTCAATTCAGGACCAACGACGATAACCGAACGACCAGAGTAGTCAACCCGTTTACCAAGCAGGTTCTGACGGAAACGGCCTTGCTTACCCTTTAGCATGTCAGACAGCGATTTCAGGGCGCGGTTACCTTCCGAGCGAACAGCGTTTACTTTCCGTGAGTTATCGAACAGCGAATCGACCGCTTCCTGCAACATCCGTTTTTCATTCCGTAGAATTACTTCCGGTGCTTTGATCTCGATCAGACGCTTCAGACGGTTGTTCCGAATGATTACCCGACGGTATAGATCATTCAGGTCAGACGTTGCGAATCGGCCACCGTCCAGAGGGACAAGCGGACGAAGTTCGGGTGGAATAACCGGCACCATTTTGATAACCATCCACTCAGGACGGTTTTCGATACGGCCATTTGCCTCCCGGAACGCTTCTACCACTTTCAACCGCTTCAACGCTTCTGCTTTACGCTGTTGCGATGTATCGGTTGCCGCCGAGTGACGCAGTGAATACGACAGTTCGTCAAGGTCTACGCGCGACAACAGCATTTCTAACGCTTCCGCCCCCATCTTAGCGATGAATTTGTTCGGGTCTTTGTCGTCGAGGTGCTGGTTTGTGCTCGGCAGTTTATCGATGATATCCAGATACTCGTCTTCGGTCAGGAAGTCGAGCTGGTTGATACCGTCTTCAGCTTTAACGCCAGGCTGAACGACTACATACCGTTCGTAGTAGATAACCTGATCAAGTTTTTTGGTCGAAAGACCTAACAGGTAACCAATTTTATTAGGCAAGCTGCGGAAATACCAGATATGCGCAACAGGAACAACCAGTTCGATGTGCCCCATACGCTCCCGGCGAACCTTTTTCTCAGTTACTTCCACACCACAGCGGTCACAGATAATGCCTTTATAGCGAATCCGTTTGTATTTACCGCAGTGACATTCCCAGTCCTTAACTGGCCCGAAAATACGCTCGCAGAACAAGCCGCCCATTTCGGGTTTGTAAGTACGGTAATTGATCGTCTCCGGCTGTGTCACCTCGCCGTAGGAACTCTCCAAAATAGACTCTGGCGATGCCAAGCTGATTGTTACGCTGGCAAAGTCGCTGTTGAGTTTTTTGTTCTTTTTGAACGACATTGGTTGGAGATTATAGGTTAAAATTTGTCACTGCTAATTACTTGATAGTCATTGACCGTCATTCCTTGTGTAAACACGGTGAACAACAATCAATGACTACAAATGATCGAATGACTATTCTAATGTTATTTCAAGTGCTAGACCACGCAACTCGTGAACAAGTACGTTGAACGACTCAGGAATATTTGGCTTCGGTAGGTTCTCACCTTTCACGATAGCCTCATATGCCTTCGCACGACCTACAACGTCATCGGATTTAACAGTCAGGATCTCTTGGAGAATGTTTGACGCACCGAATGCTTCAAGTGCCCAAACCTCCATCTCACCAAACCGCTGACCACCGAACTGCGCTTTACCACCCAGCGGCTGCTGTGTAATGAGCGAGTAAGGTCCAATCGAACGAGCGTGCATCTTATCGTCCACCAAGTGGCCGAGTTTGAGCATGTAGATAATACCGACGGTAACAGGCTGATCGAAACGCTCACCCGTCAGACCGTTGTACAAGTACGTCCGTCCGAATGATGGCAAACCGGCAGCGTCCAACTCATCGGCAACCTGCTGTTCGGTAGCTCCGTCAAAAATTGGCGTCGCATATTTCCGATCCAGTTTCTGACCAGCCCACGCCAATACAGTTTCGTAGATCTGACCAAGGTTCATCCGAGAAGGTACACCAAGTGGGTTCAGAACGATATCCACTTTCGTACCATCTTCAAGGAACGGCATGTCTTCGTCACGCACAATCCGGGCAACAACCCCTTTGTTACCGTGGCGACCAGCCATTTTATCACCCACTTTCAGCTTACGCTTCTTAGCGATGTACACTTTGGCCAGTTTCACAATACCAGCTGGTAGTTCGTCACCCACTTCAAGCGTAAACCGCTCACGCTTAAAACGTCCCGTGATCTCGCTCCGGCGGTTGTTGTAGTTTTTCACTATCTGAACAACCATCTGGTTTAGCTTATCGTCTTCCGTCCAACCGTCCAGGTTAAGATCAACCAAGATATTGGCTTCTTCCGGTACAGCGTAGCCACTCTCGTCACGATATGGGTTCTTGTCAGGGAATAAGTTATCCGTAATGTTCTTACGGTTGAACTTCACGCCTTTGCTGACAATCTCATCGCCAAACTTGTGTTTCACGCCGGCACTAGTTTTGCCATCCAGCAGTGTCACCAATTTTTCGATCATGCGAGCGCGGAAGTCGTTTAGCTCACGGCCATACTTCTTCATCAGCGCTTTTACTTCATCCTTATGCTTACCACGATCCTCTTTAGCCGGACGAGCAAACAGTTTGGTGTCAATAACAACGCCTTTCAATGATGGTGGTGCTTTCTTGGAAGCATCTTTCACATCACCGGCTTTATCACCGAAGATTGCACGGAGAAGTTTTTCTTCCGGTGTTGGATCGCTTTCTCCTTTTGGTGTAATCTTACCAATCAGGATATCGCCTTCCTTCACTTCGGTACCAACCCGCACAATACCGTTCTCATCGAGGTTACGAACTGTTTCTTCGCTTACGTTAGGAATTTCAGAAGTAAGTTCTTCTTCACCACGTTTCGTATCGCGCACTTCCAGTTCGAACTCTTCAATGTGGATCGAGGTGAAGATATCCTCCCGAACAACGCGCTCAGAAATTACGATAGCATCCTCAAAGTTGTAACCTTGCCAAGGCATGAAGGCAACCTTCATATTCCGGCCAAGCGCCAACTCACCAGCCTGCGTCGCGTAACCTTCGCACAGCACATCACCTTTTCTAACTTTTTGTCCTTTTAGAACAGTCGGTTTGATGTTGATGCACGTATCCTGGTTTGTACGACGGAACTTAATCAAGTTGTACGTTTTGCGATCTTCGTCGAACGTAACGGCAAGTTGGTCTTCGTCAAGTTCGTATCGAACAACGATTTTCGTCGAATCAACGAACTCAATGACACCATCCGCTTCGGCAATAACTAGTGTCCGAGAATCAACAGCTACACGACCTTCCAGACCTGTACCCACAATTGGAGCTTCAGGGCGGAGGAGAGGAACAGCCTGACGTTGCATGTTTGATCCCATCAGGGCACGGTTAGCATCGTCGTGTTCAAGGAACGGAATCATGGAAGCAGCAACCGACACAATTTGGTTCGGTGCAATGTCCATAAACGTTACGTTCGAAGGTTCAGCCATTGGGAAGTCCCCTTCGAAGCGTGCTTTCAGACGATCGACTTGGAAGTTACCCCGATCATCGATACCGGCGTTAGCCTGCGCGATGTAATGCGAGTCTTCTTCTTCTGCCGTCAGATACATTACGGGTTTATCAATCGACACTTTACCGTTTTCAATAACACGGTATGGTGTCTCGATGAAGCCCATGCTGTTAATCTTAGCGTAAACGCACAGAGACGAGATTAGACCGATGTTCGGACCTTCCGGCGTTTCGATGGTACACAGACGACCGTAGTGCGTATAGTGTACGTCACGAACTTCGAAACCTGCCCGTTCGCGAGACAGACCACCGGGTCCAAGAGCTGACATACGACGCTTGTGCGTTACTTCAGCCAGTGGGTTCGTTTGGTCCATGAACTGCGACAGCTGGTTGGTACCGAAGAACGAGTTAATCACCGACGACAAAGTACGAGCGTTAATCAGGTCAACCGGTTTAAAATCCTCGTTGTCCCGAACGTTCATCCGTTCTTTGATCGTCCGCGCCATCCGCGCCAGACCAACACCGAATTGAGCATATAGCTGCTCACCTACCGTACGAACACGGCGGTTACTCAGGTGGTCAATATCATCAACAACTGCTTTTGAGTTGATCAGACCAATCAGGTATTTCACGATAGAAACAATATCTTCCGTGGTTAAGACCTTCATGTCCGATGAAATATCCAGACCAAGCTTTTTGTTGATCCGGTAACGGCCTACATCGCCCAAATCATAACGCTTATCCGAGAAGAACAAACTTTGAATGATCTCACGAGCGGTTTGTTCGTCCGGTGCATCAGCGTTCCGAAGCTGCCGATAGATTTGCTCAACAGCCTCTTTCTCGGAGTTTGAGCTATCTTTCTGCAGCGTATTATAAATAATATTGTAGTCGGCCATGTTCATGTCTTCCTTATGCAGAATGACTGATTTCTGACCTGACTCAGTGATTACGTCGATATCATCCGCCGAAATAGCCGAGTCCCGCTCAAGCAAGACTTCGTTACGACTGATTGACACAACCTCACCCGTATCTTCATCCACAAAGTCTTCTGTCCAGGTACGTAATACCCGAGCAGCTAACCGGCGACCAATCGCCTTTTTTAAGTTTGCTGGCGTTGCTGGAACTTCTTCCGACAAGCCAAACAAATCGAGAATATCTTTATCCGAGCCGAAGCCAATAGCACGTAACAACGTCGTAACCGGGAATTTCTTTTTCCGGTCAATGTACGCATACATAACGTTGTTAACATCCGTTGAAAATTCGATCCAAGAACCCTTGAAAGGAATAATACGAGCCGAATAAAGTTTGGTACCGTTCGTATGCTTGCTCATCGAGAAGAACACGCCCGGCGAGCGGTGTAATTGCGAAACAATTACCCGTTCAGCTCCGTTGATGACGAAAGAACCTTTTTCGGTCATGTACGGAATATTTCCTAGGAATACCTCTTGCTCAATCGTCTCAAAATCCTCGTTATCAGGATCATTGTTCGATAGGCGCAGTTTGGCTTTTAAAGGAACTGAGTAAGTCAAGCCCCGGTCAATAGACTCATCAACAGAGTATTTGGGGGGATCAACAGAGTAATCTATGAACTCCAGCTTGAAATTCTCGCGAGAGTCCGAGATAGGGAAGTTTTCCTGAAAAACTTTAAACAAACCTTCTTCCGAACGCTGGTTGGAAGGCGTATCAAGTTGGAAAAAATCTTTAAAAGATTTTACTTGAATATCCAGAAAGTCTGGATACCCAATCACTGGCTGAATCGTCGCAAAATTTTTGCGTGTACTGATTTTCGCGTTTGTCGCCAAGATTGTGCTTCGTTTAGTTGCGTAACCGATTCTCTATGAGTGCGTTGCGAGGACTTGCTACAGCACTCGAACTAAGCGGCTATTCAGACCCCAGGCGTCACCCAACCCAAGGGGTGTGAATAGACAACGTAAGGCAATAAAAATAAGTTTGTCTTATGCAAGCATATAGACAAAAAAGTCTCCAAACAGGAAAAGACCAGACGTTGGTCTGGCCTCCCCTGCCTGGAGCGATATTCCAATAAGAGTGGGCTTACTTAACTTCTACTTCAGCACCAGCTTCTTCAAGTTGCTTACGCAGTGATTCTGCTTCGTCTTTAGCAACGCCTTCTTTCACTGGCTTAGGAGCACCATCAACAAGCTCTTTCGCTTCTTTCAGGCCCAGACCGGTCAGGTCTTTAACCAGTTTCACGACAGCTAATTTAGCAGCACCAGCCGACTTCAGAATCACGTCGAACGAAGTTTTCTCAGCAGCAGCCGGAGCAGCGTCACCGCCACCTGCAGCACCACCAGCTACCATTACGGGAGCGGCAGCAGCCGGCTCGATTCCGTACTCATCTTTTAAGATAGCAGCCAGTTCGTTAACTTCTTTAACCGTCAGGCTTACAAGCTGCTCAGCGAACGCTTTCAAATCTGCCATTGTAGTATTTCCTTAATTTGATTGTTATACGATTTGTTTTAATAACGCAGACTCTTGTCCACGGTTGACATCGGATTTTACGAACGATCTGTTCGCATTACAGCTAAGCTGCCTCCTCGCGCTCCGACAGCGTTTTGAGGATACCGGCCAGTTTGTTGCCACCACTTTGCAACGCCGAAACAACGTTTTTGGCTGGCGACTGCAACAGACCGATAATTTCACCGATCAGCTCTTGCTTGCTCTTCAGTGCGATGAGCGTGTCAAGTTGGTCAGCACCAATGAACAGGCTGTAATCAATAGAAGCAGCCTTCAATTGTAGCTTATCGTTTGTTCTACGGAACTCTTTGATAAGCTGTGCCGGTGCTTTGCCATTTTCAGGGTGAAACATCACCGCTGACTGACCATGTAGCACCGCTTCGTTGAACGGCGTGAAATCCGTATCTAAGGTTTCGAGCGCTTTTTTGATGAACGAATTTTTCACCACTTTATACTCGATACCCCGTTCAAAACACATCCGGCGTAGGTCGTTGGTTTCAGCAACCGTCATGCCATTGGCTTCCGTGATGTAGAAGAAGGGAATGTTCTGAAACTTGTCAGTCAATTCCTCAATAATTGCTCCTTTTTCCTCGCGTTTCATGGCTTAAACTCCGGCTACAGTCCCTTTATCAATCTTTACACCCGGACTCATCGTACTCGACAAGTTTATCGTTTTCACGTAGGTTCCTTTAGCCGATGAAGGCTTTAGTTTCAACAGGGTACTGATGATTTCCTGCGCATTTTCAGCCAGTTTTTCTGGCGTAAACGATACTTTACCAATGCTTGTGTGAATAGCTCCTTGCTTATCAACTTTAAAGTCGATTTTACCAGCTTTCACTTCACGAACAGCTTTGCCAACTTCAGGCGTTACCGTACCTGATTTTGGATTAGGCATCAACCCGCGAGGACCTAACACTTTACCCAGACGACCAACCTTAGCCATTACGTTCGGCATCGTGATGATCACGTCTACGTCCGTCCAGCCTTGCTCAATCTTCTGAATGTAATCGTCCAGTCCCACGAAGTCAGCGCCTGCTTCTTTCGCTTCGTTCTCTTTGTCCGGCGTGCAAAGCACCAGAACGCGAACCGTTTTACCCGTACCATGTGGCAACGTAGCAACGCCACGCACCATTTGGTCAGCTTTACGCGGATCAACGCCTAACCGAACGTCAATATCCACAGAAGCATCAAACTTCGTATATGATATTTCTTTCAGAATCTCCGCTGCTTGTTGCAGTGAGTATTCTTTAGCAATATCATACTTCGATTGCGCTTCCTTTTGTTTTTTCGTTAACTTAGCCA
The DNA here is from genome assembly GCF_021233055.1 of Spirosoma oryzicola. NCBI lineage: Bacteria > Pseudomonadati > Bacteroidota > Cytophagia > Cytophagales > Cytophagaceae > Spirosoma > Spirosoma oryzicola. Next base: position 5,529,655 of record NZ_CP089538.1, read on the forward strand.
TTTCTGTGTTTGCCTAGGCAAGTCTATTAGTTCTCGAATGGCGCTGCGCCAGTCACCGTGATTCCCATGCTGCGGGCTGTTCCAGCCACTTGCTTCATTGCTGACTCTACCGTGAAGGCATTCAAATCGGGCATTTTTGTTTCAGCAATTGTCCGAATTTGATCCCAAGATACAGAGCCAACTTTGTTGCGGTTTGGTTGAGCAGAGCCACCTTTCAGTTTAGCTGCTTCCATCAGCAGGATCGGTGCCGGTGGGGTTTTGATGACGAAGTCAAAGGATTTGTCCTTATAGTACGTAATCAAAACCGGCAATACCATACCCATTTTATCCTGCGTACGGCCGTTGAACTGCTTGCAGAATTCCATGATATTTAAACCCTTGGAACCAAGCGCTGGACCGATCGGAGGTGAGGGGTTGGCTTGCCCGCCTTTGACTTGCAGCTTTACATAGCCACCTACTTCTTTTGCCATCGTATGATAAATTTACAACTTGTCACTTACGGTTCTTAACCAGCTAGTCACATAGCTAATCCGCACCCCTTTCGCAACAAATCAACTGGTTTTGGATGGTCATCCCCTGAGGGAAGCATAGGATGCCGAACCACGGTCAGCTAATGGTTAGATTAGCTTTCCTTCTCTACTTGTGCGTAACTGAGTTCTACCGGAGTACTCCGGCCAAATATCTTTACAACGACGTTCAATTTCTTCCGGTCGTCAAATACTTCTTCTACTGTACCAATGAAACCACCGAATGGTCCATCGACTACCTTTACATTTTCGCCTTTGAGGTAAGCTACTGTAGGTGTTATGATTTCCTGAGCTTCTTCCTCAATGCGTCCTAACATACGGTTAACTTCCGACTGACGCAGCGGCACCGGTACTTTAGTGGTTGTGCCAACTTGGGAGTTACCCAGAAATCCTAAGACACCTGGCATGTTCAGGATTAGATCGAGCGCACGGTTGTTACTCAGATCAGCCGAAATCATAATGTATCCAGGATAGAACGACTTCTCGCGAACACGTTTCTTTCCGTTACGCATTTCGTATACCTTTTCAGAGGGTATAAGAACCTGCGGGATAATCTCATCTAGCTTCTGCCGAATGATTTCGTTATCGAGGTACGATTTTATTTTTTTCTCCTGCCCCGATACTGCCCGAATAACGTACCACTGTATGCCGCTCATATTGGTAAAGATTTATGATTGTTGATCTGTTGACGTATGATTTCTGTCAATCATAAATCAGCAATCCCAAATCATACGTTAGAATGACTGATAAAATAAGTTCAGCCCGTTCTCAAATACTAAATCAATTAACCCGACCAATAGCGCAAAAATCAGCGATGCTACTAGTACCAGTGTAGAACTGGATTGTAGATCGCTAAATTTAGGCCAAGTCACGTTATGCTGAACCTCTTCCCAAGAAGCTTTCAGAAACGAAACAAACTTGTCCATTGTATGTAAGGGATTGGCACGGGTGGAGAGATTCGAACTCCCATCAACGGTTTTGGAGACCGCTATTCTACCCTTGAACTACACCCGTAGAGAACCGAATCAATGTGCCTATGAATTCGGACTGCAAAAGTACTAAATAAAAGTAAAAAAACAAGTGCATCTCTGTAGAAATGCACTTGTTTTTAAGCACTTAGTTAATCGAGGATTTCTGTTACCTGACCAGCGCCCACGGTACGACCACCTTCGCGGATAGCGAAACGGAGACCTTTTTCCATAGCGATTTTGTTGATCAGCGATACTTCAATCGTGATGTTATCACCTGGCATCACCATCTCAACGTTTTCAGGAAGAATGATCTCACCCGTTACGTCAGTGGTGCGGAAATAGAACTGTGGACGGTACTTGTTGAAGAATGGGGTATGACGACCACCTTCTTCTTTCGACAGTACGTAAACCTCAGCTTTGAACTTCAAGTGTGGGGTTACCGAACCGGGTTTGCAAATAACCATACCACGACGGATATCAGTTTTTTCAATACCACGGAGCAGCAGACCTACGTTGTCACCAGCTTCGCCACGGTCCAGAATTTTCCGGAACATTTCAACACCTGTTACAACTGACTTCAGGTTCTCAGCACCCATACCTAGGATTTCGACTGGCTCACCTGAGTTGATAACACCCCGCTCGATACGACCTGTAGCAACTGTACCACGGCCTGTGATCGAGAACACGTCCTCTACTGGCATCAGGAACGGAAGATCCGTCTGACGAGGAGGAAGTGGGATAAAGCTATCAACGTTATCCATTAGGTCTTCAATGGTTTTTACCCATTTCGCATCGCCGTTCAGACCACCAAGAGCCGAACCTTGAATAACTGGGATATTGTCACCGTCGAAGTTATAGAAGCTCAACAGTTCGCGGATTTCCATTTCTACGAGTTCGAGCAACTCTGGATCATCCACCATGTCCACTTTGTTCATGAACACAACGAGCTGAGGAACACCTACCTGACGAGCAAGCAGGATGTGCTCACGAGTCTGAGGCATTGGGCCGTCCGTTGCCGCTACCACGAGGATAGCACCGTCCATTTGAGCAGCACCCGTTACCATGTTTTTCACATAGTCAGCGTGGCCCGGGCAGTCAACGTGCGCATAGTGGCGGTTAGCCGTAGCGTACTCAACGTGCGATGTATTGATGGTGATACCACGCTCTTTTTCTTCCGGAGCGTTGTCAATCGAGGAGAAGTCCCGAATTGCGGCCAGACCCTTTTCGGCCAGCACTTTCGTAATGGCAGCCGTCAGCGTCGTTTTACCGTGGTCAACGTGACCAATCGTACCGATGTTTACGTGCGGTTTCGAGCGGTCAAAATTCTCTTTTGCCATGTTTTTAAAACGCTATTATGAACTGTTGTTTGATATTGGGTGAACTCGCTGAACGTAAAGTAAGCCAGACGATATCGCCCAATGAGGTCTGACACCGTTTTGGCTTGAAACCGCACGGGCGGCCCCGGTAATAAAGACTCCGCAAAAGAGTCTTGAGCCGTTACGGGGACTTGAACCCCGGACCTCTTCCTTACCAAGGAAGTGCTCTACCGCTGAGCTATAACGGCCTGTCAGTCATCGAAAAACAGTGAACAGCTGTCGGCTGTTTTCTGATGATTAACGTGTATGGAGCGGAAGACGGGTCTCGAACCCGCAACCTATAGCTTGGAAGGCTATCGCTCTACCAATTGAGCTACTTCCGCAAAAAAAGTTTTCAGCTTTTGTATTTCATTCGCAATTCCACATGCACGCGTAGAACTACAACTGAAAATTGGGCGAACCCATCAAAAACTGAAAACTAAAATGGTGGGGAGTGGAGGATTCGAACCTCCGAAGGCGTACGCCAGCAGATTTACAGTCTGATCCATTTGGCCACTCTGGAAACTCCCCGAAAACAAACTTAAAGAACATTTCCTCGCCCCTTTCGGGTTTGGAGTTGCAAAATTACACAGTTTTCTTTCGTTGTCAACAATTGGTTGAAAAATTATTTCAAGAAAGTATCAAAAAAGCCTTTGATTGCCTTCTTAGGCGCTAATTTTCCTATTCTACTATCGTTTCACACCAATAGGAATTATCCTTTACACCTATTATTTCAACAGTTGGGTTAGTTGTTTACCACCGGGATAATATATTTCGGTGATGCGCCACCGGCCAGCTAACTGTTGCAGATCAATCTTAACTTCTTCGGGCTTTCCGCTATTTTGAAACGTAACAAACACCACCGCCTTTGTTCCCCCAACGGCTGCGGGTTCCACCCATGTTTTTTTGACCGCAGCATCGGGCGCATTGAACAACAAATTGATTTTTGTTCGATTAACCTTACCTGACGCTTTTTGACCATCACTCCAGATCAAGTCAGCGGTTGGTTTGGCAAAGTACTGATCAATTAGTGCCCGGTCTTTCTTTTCCCGGAATGGGTTTTCTTTTACGTTGTGTTCAAAATAAAGGGCCCTTACTAGCCGGTCTGCCGCTGACCGTGGTGCATCTGGTCCCGGACGCTTCGTTAAATCTACAGCACTATCTGGTTTTTCAGTGGCCAACGAAGTATTCGCTGTGGTGGTTGCTTCTTTTTGTTTAGGCTGGCAGGAAAAACAAACCACCACCGAAGCAACTATTAGCTTGTATGCGTTCATACGATGTATCTGAGCCAAGTTTAGCGTTGAAACTCGCTGGCAAGATAAAAAGTAAATCGGTGATAGGGCAACGAGTTGTTACACTCATTGACTCTACCACCGATTTGTTCAGCAAACTAAATGGTTGATTTTACCAGACTTTAATCCGCTCGTTTTTAGGCTTATACATTTTATCGCCGGGCTGAACATTGAACGCCTGATACCAAGCGTCAATATTGGATACAGGCCCATTGGCGCGGTACATGCCAGGCGCGTGTGGATCAGTCATAATTAACTGGGCCTGCGTTTCTGGTAGCACGTTGATGCGCCATACCTGCGCCCATGACAGGAAGAACCGTTGATCAGGCGTAAAGCCATCAATTTTCGTTTTTGACTTCCCCTGCGCCGTTTTCTTGAAAGCATCGTAGGCAATTGCCAATCCACCCAGGTCGGCCAGGTTTTCACCAAGCGTTAGTTGTCCGTTTACTTTAATGGAATCAAGCACTTTGAATCCAAAGAACTGCTCTTTTACCTGGTCAGCGCGCTTTTTGAAATTGTCTGCGTCATCTTTAGACCACCAGTCTCGGAGTGTACCATCAGCATCGTACTGACGACCTGAATCATCGAATCCATGCGTCATTTCATGGCCAATCACTGCTCCGATACCACCGTAGTTGATAGCATCATCTGCTTCGAAATCGAAGAATGGGAATTGCAGGATCGCTGCTGGAAAGGCAATCTCATTGTTAACCGGACTATAGTACGCGTTAACCGTCGGTGGTGTCATGCTCCACTCCGTTTTATCAACGGGTTTACCCAAACGATTAATCATGTAATTGTACGACCACTTGCTGGCTGACTTTACATTCGCGTAGAAATCATTCCGGTTGATAGTCACACCTTCGTAGGATTTCCATTTATCTGGGTAAGCGATTTTACGCTTGAACGAGGTTAATTTGTTCAAAGCACGTTTTTTTGTTTCATCGCTCATCCAATCCAGGCTCTTGATGTGCTCTTTGTACGATGCTTCCAGATTATCCACCAGGGTCAGCATCCGCTGCTTGGCTTCGGGCTTGAAGTACGTCTGTACATAAATTTGACCCAGCAAATCACCCAGGGTACCGTCAACTAAACTGCTGACGCGCTGCCAGCGCGGGGTTTGCTCTTTCTGTCCGCTCAGCACTTTTGTAAAAGCAAAATTCTGTTTTACAAATGCATCGCTCAGATAAGGTGCCGCATTTTTCAGAATGTTCCAGCGCATATAGGTCCGCAGATCTTCTATAGGTGTAGCCGCTATCAAGCTATCAAGAGAGCGGAAGAAAGCTGGACTTTGCACCAAAACCGTATCCTGTCCCTTAGTACCGTATCTGGTGAGTTGATCAGCCCAGTTGATACCAGGTGTCTGCTGGCTAAAGGCACTAACGGTAAGCTTATTGTATGTTTTGTATGGATCACGCATTTCAACACGCGGCATCTGGGCTTTTGCCAAGGCTGTTTCCATGCGGACAATTACATCGGCATCCTGTGAAGCCTGAGTTGGCTCTTCGCCAATCAGCGCAAACATTTTGATGAGGTTGTCGTGATAAGCGTCACGGATTTTCTGGCTTCGTGGATCGTTTTTCAGATAATAGTCACGATCAGGAAGCGACGTCCCACCTTGTCCAAACTGAGGTAAGTATTTATTGACGTTTTTCCGGTCAGGACTTACACCAAAGCCAAAAAGCATACCATTCCCCTGGGTTCGCTGGTAAGCCAGTTCGTCGAAGAAATCAGCTTTGTTATTAACCTTGTCAATGCGGGCCAAATCAGACTTGATTGGATCAAACCCTTGCTTTTCGAGGGTTACACTATCCATGCCGCTCATGTAATAGTCGCCTACCATTTGATAGAGACGACCTTTCGTCGTTGTTTTTGCGGCATCTTCGAGCAATGACTTCATTGCATCCAGACTTTTATCCCGCAATTCATTAAAACTTCCCCACGATGTTTTCGACGCTGGAATTTGGTTTGTTTTCAACCAATTGCCATTGGCATACTGGTAAAAATTAGTACCCGGCTTGATGGACAAATCCATATTTTGCGGGTCTATAAATTTGCGGGGTGGAAGAGTTGATCGAACAGCTTTATGATTGTCTGCTTTTGGGGAGGGGATTGGCGTCCGACCACTTGCTGTTACGGAGCCAACAGCAACGGCAAGAGCCGATAACAAAATCAATTGTTTATTCATGTAATCTCATGAGTTGGGTTAATGAAGACTACAAAAATACTCTACAAAAACGATATAATCTCTTTTAAAGAAACCAGGTTTTATTGAGTCATTTTAGTCTTATCAGATTGCCTTTCGCATCACGCCAGTTTGCTTTAAACGAAAAACGATCCGGGTGGCTAGAACAAATTAATCTGTTCCAACCACCCGGATCGTTTAGACTTTCAGACTACTTACCGGCCAGCGATGCCTTAAACTCTTTGGCATATGTACCTGCCTTATATTGGTCGAAGGGTTCCTTCTGATGATAGTCTCTCCCGAAGTACGTAATTACTTGGTGAAACGTACGCGGTTCCAGATAGCCAGCAATGGGCTGAATGAGCTGAAATTTTTCGTCCAGGAAAACCGTCGTTGGATAGCTCATCTGGTTTCTCAGTAACGCAGCAGCCAATTCATGCACTCCGCGGCCGCCGGTACTCACGTATTTGAATGTTTCTTTACCCAGCGTTATATCCTGCGTTTGCTCAGCGTTCAACCGAACGGCATAATAATTTTCGTTGACGTAATCGACAATAGCGGGCTTCGAAAACGTCTCGCGATCCATAACCTTGCACCAGCCACACCAGTCGGTATACACATCGACCACAAACTTCTTCGGTTTCTTCTTGGTGAGCGCATAGGCTTCCTGAATAGTCAGCCACTTAATGTGTTTGTTCTCAACTTTAGGGCTGCTCGCCGGCTCAATGGGCAATGTGGTCCGAAAGGCGCAGATCGTGAGTACCACAAAAGCGGCACAGAAGATGAGTAAACGGTTCATAGTCTTGTTGGATCGCTAAAGTATTTGTTTCTAAAATAACGCCACCGTGTCGATAAAATTAGCTGATTTCTATTTTTTAATACGGTTGAGGTTACGCCGGATTTATGGCTCTTAGAATGTCTCGTTTACGCGGTGGACCCGGATGCTTTTCAACGAGTAAACCAGCTGAGCGCATGTTTCGCTGAACGTAACTCTTCGAACAATAAGTCGTCAGTAATCCTCCGGGGAGCAATAAGCTTGCCATTTGCCGAAAGATCTCCGGCTCCCATAACTCAGGCTGAGCCGTCGGGGCGAATGCATCGTAATAAATTAAATGAAAGCGTTCGTCCGTCTGTAAAGTCTGTAGGCTACCTTCTAGTTTCGTTAGGGTAAAAAACGGATTGATGGGAACCGGGACATTCCAGGGTGACTCGTGCAGATCAGTCAAGTAAGACGTGCCCAGAAGCTGGTCGTAATTCAGCTGGTGAGCCTCCTCTACCGACATCGGATACGCTTCAATAGCCGTGTAATGAATTGGGCGCTTGTACGCTTCTGCTTCCCGTGCTGTCAACAAGGCATTCAATCCCGTTCCAAACCCCATTTCAAAGATGCGCAACGGTTCGTCGGTAAACGTTGCAAGAGCCTCTAACAAGCCTAGTTCGATGTAAACCCGCTGCGATTCTTGGTAAGCTCCGTGAATCGAATGATATGTTTTATCAAGTACATTGTTTATGGCGGTGTGCGAACCGTCAGCCGTGATTATTAACCGAACATCTGCTTTCATACGCTATTGATTTTTGGGCTATTTTTGCAGTCCCAAAACATATATTTCACTAATGATTCAACGCGTTCAAACGATATTTTTGTTTCTTATTGCCGTTGCTATGGTTGTTGCCCTAGCCAATCCACTGTGGGAAAAATCAGGATCGAAGTCACCCGAGATGGCACACCTGACCGCCTTGCAGTACAGTGAACAGACAGGAATCACTACTTCCGTGACCCCGATCTGGTACCTGGGCCTTTTACTGGGACTAGTCGCTTTGTCGTCAGTCTATGCCCTTTTTCAGTATCGTAACCGCCTTACCCAAACCGCTCTTTGCGCCGTAAATGCACTGATGCTCACGGCTATCATGGGCATTGTCCTGTACCGGACGCTCTATACCGGCAAAGAGTACGGTAACCCAGCGGACCAAGGCGATTTTCTTCCCGGCTTTTACGCGATCATTGCTGCTCTGGTGTTTAACGCCTTGGCAAACCGGTTTATTCGTCGGGACGAGAAACTGGTCCGTGGTTCAGACAGACTGCGGTAGACAATAACATACACGAATTAAATAGGTCGCCCTTTCAACTGATATTGAAAGGGCGACCTATTTCTTTGCCATACGCTGACTTATCAGGAAATGTCTTTATCGATTGATTCTTCAACGGCCTTGCTTTTCATCCAGTCGTACAAAAACAAATAGATGATTACTGACGACACGGTACCGACTATCGAACCAACATACACATCTTCCACAAAATGCTGAAACAGATATACGCGTGAATACCCAGTCAGGATACACAATAGAAAGAAAAAATAACCGCGATTTTTGCGGGCGTCAAGGAAAGCGAGTAAGCCAAACACCGCAAAAGCGGAAGTCGTATGCCCCGACGGAAAACTGTTGTAACTGTAAATATCCAATCCTTTGATGAGGTGATATTCATACGTTGAATGCTCGAAGAACTTCAACGGTCGGGGCGAATTAGGAAACACGACTGTCTTCAGGAACAAGGAAGTCAGCGAAGAAAGCGCAAAACTAGCAAAAGCGACAAAGCCGACCCGTCTGTTGTAAATGAGCAGAATAACGCAAACAATCACAAAAAAAGCCCCATCTCCCATGTACGTTAAGTAAGGAAACAGCTCATCAGCCAGCAGGCTATTGCGTTTGTTGACCCACTGCATCAGTTGCTCCTGCGTGTAGAGCAATTGTAATGCGCCCACAACGACCAGGAATACCGCGTAAGGCAAAAAGAAATAACGATTTTTTCGCAGGAAATTAGCTAGCATTATCGAAAATCCGGGATTAGTTGGCAGACGTCGCTTTCTCGACGGTAATGCCCACACTTAAAATATTCAGCAGAGGGTCCTGCCGCATGTACTGCTTAATCTGCATGGTGTATTTTCCCGGCTTGGGAAAGCGGTAGTCACGCTTCATCAAAAATTTGTGATCGAACAGATCCCCTAGTCCATCCCCATTCGGCTTCCCTGTTTTCGGGTCCATCAGAATCAGCTCGTCCAGCCGCGATTCGATTTCCTTACCACTGGCATCCCGCAGATAGCGAGTTAAATAAAGATTGTAATAGCCGTAAGATAAGCTGTTGCGCAGGTTATAGTAAATGTTGTAAGGTATTGAAGCATCCGTTATTTCAAACGTAAAAGTGGGTGCGTTTTTGATGTACCACTTCCCATCGTCAATATCTGTGTATTCTTTGTAGACTGCATTCGTGTCACAACCGCATACGAACAACACGGTGACTATCAATAAACTTAATCGTTTCATACCTCCTCTTAATAGTTTGCAAAACTACAACGACCCAACTGGCTTTTCAAATCAGAAGAAACTACAGAAATAGTTTGCAAACGACGGTAATAGTTCTAGATTTGCTTTATGGAAAAATTAACGGCTAAAGAGGAAGAAGTGATGCAAGTGCTGTGGAAGATGCAACAGGGCTACGTAAAGGATATGGTGCCTCAGTTTACCGATCCTCCATTGCATTACAACACAGTGTCAACCATTGTTCGTAATCTGGAAGAAAAAGGGTACGTTGGGCACCGCGCTTACGGGAACACGCATGAGTATTATCCCATCGTCAGTAAGGAAACTTATCAGAACCGATTTGTGCTCAAGAAAGTGGTTGGCGATTACTTCGACAATTCTTACAAGAAACTGGTGAGCTATTTTGCGCAAAACGAAAAAATTTCGGCGGACGAGTTGCGGGAGATTCTGGCAATGATCGAGAAAAAGAAATAGCCGTATGGAAACCCTGCGTTATGTACTGCTGGCTAATGGGCTATTGTGCCTTGTAAGCATCGCTTTTTATGTACTGCTCCGACGCGAAACCTTTTTCGAAGCAAACCGAATAGCGCTCTGGCTTGGACTACTATCTGCCCTGATCTTACCGTTGGTGCAGCTACCCGACTGGCGACCGCAGCCGGTTCGGAAAGTAATGCAGAAAACAGCGCAGGTTATTATTCCTACGGTATTACCCGACCGCCCCCCGACGCAGCCAGAAGTGACCATCACGTTTCCCAATGGCCACACGTACAGGGCTCTCACGACACAAGACACAAGCTTTACGTGGTCGTGGCAAGTGGGTTTAGTTGCTATCTACTTATTCGGTACGCTGTGCTTATTTGTTCGTTTTGGTTTTCGGCTCCGCTCGCTGGTCCAATTGATTCGTCAGGCTAAACACGAGATTTACGAAGACTTTACGCTCGTTCGTAGCGAACAAACTACCTCGCCCTTTTCTTTTTTCAATTGGGTTGTACTTAATCCAGACCAACATGCTCCTGACGAGCTGGAGCAGATTTTACGCCATGAACGTGTTCACGTCCGCTCCTGGCACAGTGTGGACATGCTATGTACAGAACTGGTTTGTGTTGTGTTCTGGTTTAATCCAGCAGCTTATTTATTCAGGTATTTGCTTCAGCAAACCCTTGAGTACAGCGCCGACCGGATAGTACTGGCCGAAGGTATTGATTCAAGAACGTATCAATACAATCTGGTTAAAGTGAGCTTATTGACGCAACAGCCGGTTTTTACTAATCAGTTTAGCGGCCCCACACTCCACCAGCGCATTGCTATGATCAACAAACAGCGTTCGAATGTACTGGATTATGGACGGTATGTTTTTTGGTTTATGCTCATGGGAGTAATGATGATGGCCTGCCAACACATCCAGTCAGAAGAAGACAAACCGGCTACCAAAACAACGTTTCCCTTTCCTATTACCAACGCGACACGAGCCTTAGCCGCTCAACTTGACCAACCAAACATGCCTTGGTTCCGCCAGGCGACTCTGGAGATTAACAACCCGCCTATCGTCGATATCTTAAACGGCAAAAAAGTTATCCGGTATTCGGGTATAAGCTATCCCAGAATTTTATGCCTACGCAACAACCATCTGGCGTTTAAATTACAGCCAGGGGAACAGGTTAAGCTGTTCATCAATGGACAGGCAAAACCTGATCAGGCTTTGTCGAGTCTTACTTTCGAAGAGATAGGTGATCTATTTCTTTACCAAAAATGGGATGACGCGAAAGAAGCCGATCAGTTTCCTGAAACGTACCGGTTATTTATCAGTACAACGCACAAAACACCGGAGACTGACCAGGCAAAATATCTTCTGAGAAGTAAGTGGAAACAGTATATGCAAGCAATGGCGGTATCTGACTACCCACTCGGTACATCGCATTTCTTTTCCATGAATCAGGTGCTGGAAGCAACCTTTTTCAGCAATAAACAAGCCTTCGTAAAGCGTACGAAAGACGATCACCTGATGCTGTACGACGACTATGCAACCGATATTGACATCTACATCAATGGGATTCCCGCCCGTCCTAAAAATCTTGAAGGCGTTCATGTACGCGAAGTAGACAAGCTGTATACGAGCGAACGGTCATTTGAAAAATGGACTACCGATAATCCTGATCGGAAGCCCCGCTTTGTGCTCTATCTTCAGACAGCGCCCAAGCGAGCCAAACGTGATAGCAGCTATTACGTATTCAGCCCATTTTACTCGGGCGATTTTTAACGCTTTCGACCAAATAAGATAACAAGCAAAAAATAACCCCGGCCATGTGATGACCGGGGTTATTCTTACTGTGCTTTACCGTTTGAGAGCGGTTTAGTTACCTTATCCCCTGCTCCTTTCGGCTTTTTCTTTTTCTTCTTGCTCGTCCGCGTTGCGTATTTGGCATCTAGCTTTTGTAGATCGCTGTTAAGGGCAGCAGCGGTAGCAGGCTCCTTCTCACCAATGGGCGTTAACACATCGAACGATTCCGGAATAATTCCCCGCTTATTTAGTTCAGCTATCTCCAGAACACGCTCAATAGCCAACGGATACCAGGTGCTTTCCGTGCCGTAGCCAAACCACATTAGTTTGCGGAAGATATCTGTCTTTTGCAGATAAGCGCGTCCTTTTTGGGTTTCAAGCGGTTTATCAATCGTCGGAATGTCGCGCAACGCGTCTATGTACGTGTCTAGCTCGTAGTTTAAACAGCACTTCAAACGTCCACATTGCCCCGAAAGCTTTGCCGGATTTAATGACAAGTTTTGGTACCGCGCAGCAGATGTGGCAATGTTTTTAAAATCAGTAAGCCAGGTTGAACAGCAAAGCTCGCGTCCACACGACCCGATTCCGCCTAACCGACCCGCTTCCTGCCGCAAACTAATCTGACGCATTTCGATGCGAGCCTTAAATTCGCTGGCAAGCATCTTGATGAGTTCCCGAAAGTCGACCCGCTCTTCGGACGAATAATAGAACGTTGCTTTTGTATTATCGGACTGAAATTCGACGTCCGACAATTTCATGTTCAGCTTCAGTTCGCGAATAATTTCTCTGGATCGGTACAAAGCAGGAAGATCCCTTAAGATTGCCTGTTCGTGCCGTTCCATATCTTTAGGCGTCGTCAGTCGATGAATAACTTTCGTATCATCGTTTATTTTAACACCTTTCTTTTTCACCTGTAGCCTTACCAGTTCGCCTTGCAGCGAAACAGCGCCAATGTGAAAACCCGATTGCATTTCAACGACTACATAGTCGCCCGTCGTTAGATCAAGTTGGTGAACATTGCGGTAGTACTCTTTTCGCCCACCCTTGAACTTCACCTCAACCACGTCATATTTTAAGCCCGGCATCGCGATATCGCTTAGCCAGTCAAACGAATTTAGCTTATTACATCCTCCGGTGCCGCACCCTCCGCTACCGCATCCGCCAGTGGCCGTTTTCTGCGGTTCCCCGCCGGGCCCGTCGGATGCTCCTCGCTGCGTGCCACAACCGCCAGTTGTGCAGGATTTACAACCCATATTGATCTATAAATTACGGCGTACAATTCCCGAATAACCCGTACCAAGATCGCACATTGTATTCCGTAAATTGCAAACCAGTTAATCAGCGTACCGAATCAAATCAAGACCAATGTCTTTTCGGTACTGCTTTCCTTCAAACTGAACCATTCGAGCCGCTTCCTGCGATTTTCGAACGGCATTCTCAAGCGAATTAGCCTGAGCCGTTATGGCCAGTACTCGTCCGCCATTGGTTAGTACCTGGTCACCGTTAGCCAGCGTCCCAGCATGAAAAGCCGTTACATCTTCCAAACGTTCCAGATCCAAAATGATTTTACCTTTCTCGTAAGTATCCGGGTAACCACCCGATACCACAACGGTTGTTACAGCCGTCTGGGGCGAAACCTGCATGGTGATTTTATCCAACGTACCCTCAGCCGCTGCCGCCATCAGTTCAACGAAGTCCGTTTGAAGCCTCGGCAGGACAACTTCGGTTTCGGGATCACCCATGCGGGCGTTGTATTCGATAACGTAAGGTTCGCCATTTACTTTCATCAAACCGATGAAAATAAATCCTTTATACTGAATCCCTTCTTTCAGTAAACCAGCCAGCGTTGGCTTCACCACTTTTTCTTCTACTTTCCGCAGGAACGTATCCGTAGCAAATACTACTGGCGAAACTGCGCCCATGCCGCCGGTATTTAGTCCGGTGTCGCCTTCGCCAATCCGCTTGTAGTCTTTGGCTTCAGGCAGAATTTTATAATTGACGCCATCGCTTAATACGAAGACAGACAACTCGATACCGCGCAAAAATTGCTCCACGACTACTTTACTGCCCGCATCGCCAAACTTATTGCCATCGAGCATATCGTAAAATGCCTTTTTAGCATCAGCTACCGTCTCGGCGATGATCACGCCTTTACCAGCCGCTAACCCATCGGCTTTTAACACAATTGGCAGCGAATGCTTCTCCAGGTAAGCTAATCCTTCGTTAAGCGTTGCCGCAGTGAACGTCTGCGACGAAGCCGTTGGAATGCCGTAGCGAGTCATAAACTGCTTCGAGAAATCTTTGCTTCCTTCCAACTGAGCTCCCTGTGCATCAGGGCCGACGATTCGCAGGTCAGCCAGATCGGGTTGCTGTCGAATGTAATCGACGACACCGTTTACCAGCGGTTCTTCAGGGCCAACAATTAGCAGGCTGATGTCATTAGACCGTACAGCGTCGGCAACTGCCGAGAAATCATTATAACTAATTGGTAAATTGGTAGCTACCTGCGCCGTTCCAGCGTTACCCGGAGCAACAAAGAGCTTATCACACGACGGGCTTTGCGACAATTTCCACGCAAACGCATGTTCGCGACCACCCGAACCTAGTATTAGTATATTCATCAAGTTTTCAACTACCAGTTCTCAGCTTTCTATGCGTTTAAGCGGTACAACTTGCTTTTCACGTTAAAATCTGAAAACTGATAACCGTTTTAATTGGCTACTTCAGACAGGAATTTAATACGCATCAACCGTAAATCCTGTTCCGTAAAATCATCTCCTCCAAATTCACGCATGGCAACGGCAATGTTGTCGCTCTCGGCCTGCATGAAGTACTCGTAGATTTCGTCCTGCCGGTCCTCGTCCATGACCTGATTGATGTAATAATCGAGGTTAAGTCTGGTCCCAGAGTAACAAATGTGCTCGATTTCTTCCATCAAATCCTCCATCGAAAGCGATTTCGACTCGGCGATTTCTTCCAGATCGACTTTGCGGTCAATTTGCTGGATTATATAAATCTTAACCTTCGACTTGTTGACCGTCGATTTGATAACGACATCCTTCGCTGTCTCAATATCGTTGTCTTCGACGTACTTGGTTATCAAGTCGATGAATGGACGACCGAATTTCTGCACCTTCCCCATACCGACGCCGTTGATTTGCGCCATCTCTTCGCGAGTGGTTGGGTAGGTCGTAGCCATTTCTTCCATTGACGGGTCCTGGAAGATGACATACGGTGGCAGATTTTTCTCTTTGGCGATCTTTTTCCGGAGCGCTTTCAGCAAGCCTAGCAACTCCTCATCGTAAGCGGCCCCACCTGATGAAGGTGCCGAATCCTTATCGTCATCTTCTTTCTGCTCAACAATTTGATCATAGTCATGATCTTTCGAGAGCGAGATGGGATACGGATCTTCGATGTAGTTCAGCCCCCTCTGCGTTAACTTGAGAATACCGTAATTATCGACATCTTTCTCGATGTAGCCGTAAATGGTAATCTGCTTTAGCAGCGAGCACCAGAATAAAGGGCTTTCGTTGAACTCCCGACCTTTGCCGTAAACTTCCAGACGGTTATGCTCATAGCTGGTTACGTACTGGTTGTTCGTTGCCGTCAGTACGTCACTCAGGTGAGCTACGTCAAATCGCTGATCGGTTTGAAGAACGGCCTGTAAAGCCAGTACAACCTCATTCTGTACCTTAAATTTTTCGGCTGGCTTTATACAATTGTCGCAAAAACCACAGTCTTTCTCTAGGTACTCACCGAAATAGCCTAACAGTTGACGACGACGGCATACACCCAGATTGGCATATGAGACCATTTCAGTCAGCAAATGTTTGGCGTTATCGCGCTCAGTGACTGGTTTATCTTTGTTGAATTTCTCCAGCTTAACGATGTCATCATAGCTGTAGAACATGACGCAGTTGCCTTCCAGTCCATCGCGACCAGCCCGGCCTGTCTCCTGGTAATACCCTTCGAGCGATTTTGGCGCATCGTAGTGAATGACAAAGCGAACATCGGGCTTATCGATTCCCATCCCGAACGCGATGGTCGCGCAGATAACATCAACGTCTTCATTCAGGAAAGCGTCCTGATTAGCCATTCGGGTTTGCGGATCAAGCCCGGCATGATATGGCAACGCCTTAACGTCATTGACGCTTAACAACTCAGCAATTTCTTCAACCGTTTTACGACTTAGGCAATAGACGATTCCCGATTTGCCTTTGTTTTGTTTAACGTATTTGATAAGCTGTTTTTTAGCGTCGATCTTCGGCTTGATCTCGTAGTAAAGGTTTTTACGATTGAAGGACGTTTTGTAGAGATTGGCATCCTCCATTTGCAGGTTTTTCTGTATATCCTGCTGTACTTTAGGTGTAGCGGTAGCGGTAAGCGCAATGACAGGTAAGTTACCGATGTTGTCGACGATGCCGCGTATTTTTCGGTATTCTGGCCGAAAATCATGACCCCATTCAGAAATACAGTGTGCTTCGTCAATGGCAACGAATGAAATATTGGCTTTCTTCAAAAAATCCAAGTTTTCTTCCTTTGTCAACGATTCCGGCGCAATGTATAGTAGTTTAAGCGAACCATTAAGCGTGTCTCTCTTTACTTTGTTCATTTCAGCCTTGGAAAGCGTCGAGTTTAGAAACTGCGCGTTCACGCCAAAGGCGTTTAATTGATCAACCTGATTCTTCATCAGGGCAATCAACGGCGAAATGACAACGGCTGTGCCTTCACTGACAATAGCCGGTAATTGATAGCACAGCGATTTTCCTGCACCCGTAGGCATGATAACGAACGTATTACGGCCCGCCAAAATGCTGTGAATAATGGCTTCCTGATCGCCCCGGAACTGACTATACCCAAAAATCTCTTTTAGCCGCTCTTTGATGGTCACATGGACCGTCTGATCAACCTGCATCATTCTACAAATCGTACAAAAGTTACCTTTACTCTATTCGCTTACCGTATCTTTGCTACTAAAGTAAGCGAATATACACAGCAAACTGTTCTTCATCGCGAAAACTGATGTTGAAAGTATTAAAAAATTCCAAAACAATTGCTCAGCAGGTATTACTAGCCGAGGCTGATGCCATTCGTCACGCAGTTGACCTACTCGATGACCAGTTTGACACAGTCGTTGACACAATTCTCAACTCAACAGGTAGACTAGTTGTAACCGGTGTTGGCAAGAGCGCACTGATCGGTCAGAAAATTGTGGCAACCATGAATTCTACGGGCACGCCCGCCCTGTTCATGCACGCAGCCGATGCGATACATGGCGATCTAGGTATGATTCAGGCGGATGATGTTGTCCTTATCCTGTCGAAAAGTGGTAATACCGCCGAGATTAAAGTATTGTTACCTCTATTAAAGCGGACAAGCGTCCGCATAATTGCCTTAGTAAGCGATCACGAATCCTATCTGGCGCAGCATGCTAACTATGTGCTCCGGGCTTTTGCTGAACGGGAAGCAGATCCTATGAATCTGGCTCCAACGACAAGTACAACGGTTGCGTTGGCTCTGGGTGATGCGTTAGCCATCAGTCTATTAGAAGCTCGTGGTTTCACTCGGCACGACTTTGCGCGGTTCCATCCAGGAGGGTCACTCGGCAAAAAGTTGTATCTAAAAGTCGCTGATATCTTTCCGCACAACCAATGCCCACAGGTGTTGCTTGATACATTAGTCAAAGATGTAATTTTCGAGATTTCGGCAAAACGATTAGGTGCAACGGCAGTCATTAATGCCGATGGCCTGCTGGAAGGCATTGTAACGGACGGCGATATCCGTCGCATGGCCTATCAGCACGATACATTTTGGGAGCTTCGAGCGCGCGATGTAATGACCGCTATGCCGATATGCGTTGAAGCTGACGAATATGCCATGGTTGCTCTCCAGCTAATGCGGGATCGGGATATTTCGCAGCTGATTGTTACCGAAAACAATCACGTAAAGGGATTTATCCATTTACACGACTTACTCAAAGAAGGGCTAGTATAGTCTCCCAACTCCCTTTCCATTGCCTTCTGCGTTACAAACACATCGTAATGCGGGAGGCTTTTCTGTTAAATTAGTAAGTTGACAGCTTAGGGAAAACACTGTGGACTTCTCGTTTGTTTTGTTGAAGTCTTCCACACTTCTCTTTCCACACTATGTGGGAATAATTCCACAATGGACTAATCAACCATTACGTTTTCTTTTTCTGGCACAGAAAAAATATATGCAGTAAACTGCTGTTTTTTAGACCGTTACCTGCTAACCAAGGGAGATGATTCAAAATAAGCAAAGGCTGGTTGCTTTTTTGTCTAGTACCTTATCAAATCAGGTTCAACAAAAAACATTTGTAATCATGACTGCGCTCGAATTCACTCATCATATCGGAAAAGTGTCCAAATCGTTGCGCCCATTCGCGCTGCGGCTCACGAAAGATGTTGAAGATGCCAACGATTTGCTGCAAGACACTCTTCTGAAAGCTTTTACCAACCGTGACAAATACACAGATGGTACGAACCTGAAAGCGTGGTTGTATACAATCATGAAGAACACGTTCATCACCAACTATCAGCGAATGGTTCGGAAAAATACATTCATCGACACGACAGACAATTTACACTATATTAACTCGACAGAAAGCAGCACGGATAACCTAGCTTATTCGTCATTCGCTCAAGACGACATCAACCGGGCAGTGAACGGCCTCGATGACACATATAGAACACCGTTCATGATGCACTTCCGTGGTTTTAAATACCATGAGATTGCCGCTAAACTTGACATCCCCATTGGAACGGTTAAAAACCGCATCCACATCGCAAGAAAAGAGCTGAAAGACCAGTTAAAGGTATACGCTCACTTCAACAGCTAAAAAATATTTGCAGATAAGATTGTTTTCTGCGAGACTTTTGTGACCTTGGTCCGTCTCAACCGTATTGATTGAGTAGTTTTTGGTTAAAAAAGAGGAAGGTTCGGAAAGTTGGGTAGGATTCTGCCCAACTTTTTTGTTTTATAAAATTTTGATAAGCAGTAGATTAACAGAATTTCATCTAATAGGCATCGCAATTACGTCAGCGCTATGGTTAAGTATTAAAACAAAAAGGTTAACTAGCCACTTACTCGTGTAGCCAGTTCCTCAATCAATCATTCTGTAATGCCTCAGCGCGTCCTCGTTATCGGTGCCGGATTTGCCGGACTAGCCGCTGCAACCAGCTTAGCCGATAAGGGCTACGATGTTACGATACTTGAAAAAAATAATATGCCCGGCGGGAGAGCACGGGTTTTTCGAGCCGACGGATTTACGTTCGACATGGGACCTAGTTGGTACTGGATGCCCGACGTATTTGAAAACTATTTTGCCCGCTTCGGCAAAAAGCCGTCCGATTATTATAACCTAGTTCGGCTTGATCCTTCTTATACCGTTGTATTTAGTGCTGACGAGGCCATTGACCTACCTGCTGGTCAGGAAAATTTAGAAAAGCTTTTCGAACAGATAGAGCCCGGTAGCGCTCTCCGCCTACGTGAATTCCTGAAACAAGCGTCGTATAAGTACGATGTTGGTATGAACAAGTTTGTCTGGAAGCCAAGCCGTTCTATTACGGAGTTTTTAAGTCTAAAATTGCTTTACGACGTTACTCGACTCGACGTCTTCCAATCCTTTGCCAGTCACGCCCGGAAATTCTTTAAAAATTCTCGTTTGTTGGAGATCATTGAATTTCCAGTCTTATTTCTTGGTGCTACACCTGGCAACACACCTGCTATGTACAGCCTGATGAACTACGCGGAAATGGCGATGGGTACTTGGTATCCGATGGGTGGAATGCACGAGATAGTCAAAGCAATGGTTAGCTTAGCCGAGGAAAAAGGCGTCAAAATACTACTGAACCAGACTGTACAAGAAATCGGTGTTACGCATGGACGAGCACACCGTGTGGTTACCGATCAGGGTATCTTTGAGACAGACGTGGTTGTGGCCGGAGCTGATTATAATCACGTTGAGACAAATCTGGTAGATGCGGCTTACCGTAACTACGACGATCGGTACTGGCAGACGCGGGTTATGGCACCTTCCTCACTTCTATTCTACCTGGGCGTAAACAAGCGGGTCCCGCGTTTGCAACATCATAACTTGTTTTTTGATGAGGACTTTTCGTTGCACGCGCAGGAGATCTACGAAACGCCCCGTTGGCCAACAAAACCGCTTTTCTACGCATCAGCCCCATCCAAAACGGACCCATCTGTCGCTCCTGAAGGGTGCGAGAACTTATTTTTACTGATCCCTGTAGCGCCTGACCTGACCGACGACGAAGCCACACGCGAACGCTACTTCAATCTTATCATGGATCGGCTGGAAGCCTACGTAGGTGAAGACGTTCGCAGTTATGTTGTCTATAAGCGGAGTTATGCTCATAAGGACTTTAAGAGCGATTATAACGCTTTCCGGGGAAATGCGTACGGTCTGGCAAACACACTTAAACAAACGGCCCTGCTCAAGCCATCGTTAAAAAACAAAAAAGTGAACAATCTGTTCTACACGGGTCAGCTAACCGTTCCGGGCCCAGGAGTTCCACCATCTCTCATCTCAGGTCTCGTCGTTGCCGATGAGGTAGAAAAAGATTTTTTCAACTAATAGATCTAACCCCTCCTGCTCAATCTATGATGGCGTTGTTCAACACAACCGCACTGAAATGTAGTAAGCTAATTACAGAACATTACAGTACGTCGTTTACTCTAGGCATTAAAACGCTGGACCGCAAATTTCATTTGCCGATCTACGCCATCTATGGATTTGTTCGGTACGCTGACGAAATTGTCGACACATTCCATGAATACGACAAGAAGACGCTGCTCGATCGCTTCAAGTTTGATACTTACCAGGCAATCGAAGAGGGAATCAGTCTAAATCCGATTCTGCAATCTTTCCAACTCGTTGTAAAACAGTATAAGATTGAACACGAACTGATCGAATCATTCTTGAAAAGTATGGAGATGGACCTGTACTTTCAGGATTACGATGCCGAGGGCTATAACGAATACATTTACGGTTCTGCCGAAGTAGTTGGCCTAATGTGCCTGCGCGTTTTCTGTGAGGGAAATCACTCTGAATTTGATCGACTTTGCGAACCCGCTCGAAAACTTGGTTCGGCTTTTCAAAAAGTAAACTTCCTTCGTGATCTGAAAAGTGATTTTGTCGATCGGGGCCGAACGTATTTTCCCGGCGTCAATTTTAGTGAGTTTGGCCGTGACACCAAGCAACTAATTGAAGATGACATTCAGCGCGATTTCGATGAAGCCTATAAGGGCATTCTGAATCTGCCACGAGGGGCTCGACTAGGCGTTTATCTGGCTTACGCTTATTACCAGACGCTATTTAACAAGATCAAGCAATTGCCCGCTTCCCGAATACAAAACGAGCGGATTCGCGTGCCGAACCCCCAAAAGTTTGCCCTGCTGGCCCAAACGTATCTGAAGTTCCGACTCAACGTTATTTAACGAAGCAAACGGCTCTTTGTAAGTTATCACCTTACTGGTAGCCAGCCCTGCCTGCCTTTTCGCTATCTTTGCTGTAAATCATATAGTTTCTGTCAATGGTAGCCGAAGCGAACTCATCGCCAGAGGTGCTGGCACAAGCAGCCAAAACCCGCTACGAAGCGGTCATTGGCCTTGAGGTACACTGCCAGCTATTAACCCAAAGCAAAATTTTTGCTGCCGACGCGAATGCGTTCGGTGCTGAGCCGAATACCAATATTAGTGTTATTACGCTTGCCCATCCAGGCACGCTGCCGAAGCTAAACCGCAAAGCAGTTGAGTACGCCGTTCGGATGGGATTGGCTTGCGGTAGCGAGATTACACGCCACAACATTTTTGCCCGCAAAAATTATTTTTACCCAGACCTACCCAAAGGTTATCAGCTTTCGCAGGATAAAGGCCCGGTTTGTGTAGGGGGTGGCATTACGGTAAAGGCCAAGCATCCCGAAACGGGCCAGTTGTATCAGACAACCATCCAGTTACACCACATCCATCTGGAAGAAGATGCTGGAAAGTCAATTCACGATGGCGATGAATGGGCGACGCAGCTCGATTACAACCGTGCTGGTACACCACTCATTGAGATGGTTACGGAACCTTGCATCCGAACAGCCGACGAAGCAGGCCAATACTTAACTGAAGTTCGACGACTGGTACGGTATTTGGACATCTGTGATGGAAACATGGAAGAAGGCTCGCTCCGTTGCGATGTCAACGTTTCGATCCGACCGATAGGAACAACTACATTAGGGACGAAGGTTGAGGTTAAAAACCTAAACTCGATCCGAAACGTAATGCGCGCCGTCGATAGCGAGTTTCAACGGCAGGTTGACGTCATTGAATCGGGGGGACGCATTACGCAGGAAACCCGTACGTTCGATGCCGCTACGGGTCTAAGCTACGCCATGCGTGAGAAGGAAACGATGAACGATTACCGGTATTTTCCCGATCCTGACCTTACTCCCGTCGTTATTTCGGACGCGTGGCTGGCGGATATCCAGACAAAAATGCCGGTGCTTCCTGCTGAGTTGTACCAAAAGTTCACGGCCCACTACGGGCTGCCCGACTACGATGCAGCTTTACTGACTGATTCCAAAGAACTGGCCGAATACTACGAAGCAATTTGCGCCCATACGGCCAATTACAAAGCAGCTTCCAACTGGGTCATGGGCCCGGTGAAAGGCCAGCTTAACGAGAAGGCCCTACGCGAACGGCAGTTTCCGATTTCGGCAGAACGCTTAGCATCACTGATTACCCTCATTGATAACGGAACAATCAGTCAAACCGCTGCGCAGCAGGTATTTACGTTGATGGTTGCCGAGCCTACTGCTACAGCAATAGATTTGGCTCAAACACAGGGTTTGATACAGAATCGCAATACTGACGCGTTACAATCGTTGGTAGAAGAAGTACTGGCAGCCTGGCCGGATAAAGTAGCCCAATACCGCAAAGGCAAAAAGAATTTGCTAGGCATGTTTGTGGGCGAAGTAATGAAAAAATCGAAAGGCTCTGCTGACCCTAAATTGGTGAACGAACTCGTAACGAAGACATTACAAACAACATGAAAAACCTGTTTTTGACTGTAGCTGGTTTTTTACTCATTGGTTTCGCGACCAATGCCCAAACAACAAAGCCGTTTACCGTAACAGGCACGGTAAAAAGTGCAGCACCGGGTAGCTTTGTTTATCTGGAAACCAATTCGCAGCCGACACGTAAGTTGGATTCGGCAAAAGTGGACGCCGGTAACAAATTTACCCTGACGAACAAAGTAGCGGATGGTGGCGAGGTGTTTGTCTTGAATGTAGGGGGCGGTCAGAAAATGGCTTTGCTGGTAGAAGGGGGCGAGACGCTAAACGTGACCGCCGACGGCTTCCGAATGAATGCTAAAACCGGTCAGGAAGGAAAAGCAACTGTTACGGGCTCCAAAAACATGGAGTACTACGATAAGCTCATGACGCTGCGCACCAATATGGAAGCGAAGGTAGCAACCTGGAACAAGCAGGTTGCCGCAGCTACCGAAAAGAAAGACAACAAACGGATTGCCCAGATCGAGCAGGACTATCAAGCCGCTGAGCAGGATGTTGTCAACAAAGTAAAAGCCATGCTTCCCGAAATGGGAACGTCGCTTGCGTCATTGTTTGCGCTTAATTTTATCGACATCAAAAACGATTTTGATACGTACGATGCGCTGGCGCAACGCTTTGAAAAAGAAAATCCAAACAGCCCACACGCAAAATCGCTGATTGGCCGCATAGCCCGCATAAAAGGAGTTATGGTCGGTGCCCAAGCCCCCGAAATTTCGCTCAGTGACACAACCGGAACCCCGGTTCCGCTATCGTCTTTGCGCGGCAAATACGTTCTGCTTGATTTCTGGGCGTCATGGTGCGGCCCCTGCCGGATGGAAAATCCAAACGTCGTTCGTATGTACAATAAGTACAAGGACAAAGGATTTGCGATCTATAGTGTGTCGCTCGACCAGACAAAAGGCAACTGGACAAAAGCGATTCGCAACGATAACCTTGCCTGGACGCACGTTTCCGATCTGAAATTCTGGCAATCGGCGGCAGCACAACAATATGGCGTTCAGGCAATTCCGGCGACATTTTTGCTCGATAAAGACGGAAAAATTATTGCCAAGGATCTTCGTGGCCCCGCTTTAGAGCAGAAACTCGAGGAAATCCTGAAAGGCGGACAATAGGTTGCCAACAAGTTAGTAGCTTTGCAGGGTCAGGTCTCACAACCTGACCCTTTTTGTTAGCTATCTGGCTTCCACAGAAGATTGCCGCTTCATCACTCGCTCCGTTACTAATTCGTATACTTACTGATTCATTGGAATATGAAAATTGCTATTGTTGGCTGCGGCAACATGGGAATGGCTTTTGCTAAATCGTTTTTGCAGTACGATCTGGTAAAAAAAGATGACTTGTTACTGATTGAGAAAAGCGCTGATCGCTCCGAAGCGTTGAAGAATGAGAAAGCAGGCGTTGTGGTTGATACCATCGGGCCGCGCGTTGGCGAAACCGACTTAATTATTCTATCTGTAAAACCGCAGGATTTTAGCAGTGTCCACGAAGCGTTGCAAAGCGTTATCCAGCCCAATCAAATCATTCTGTCGATTATGG
This sequence comes from Spirosoma oryzicola, assembly GCF_021233055.1. NCBI lineage: Bacteria > Pseudomonadati > Bacteroidota > Cytophagia > Cytophagales > Cytophagaceae > Spirosoma > Spirosoma oryzicola. Next base: position 5,554,216 of record NZ_CP089538.1, read on the forward strand.
CCGGTATTCCTATCGCACAAATTCAGGAAAAGTTAAAGCACCCGCTTGTTGTTCGCGCTATGCCTAACACGCCCGCTATGCTTGGCATGGGCATAACTGGCTTTACGGCGGCTAAAGAAGTTGATTTAGCTGGTCTGCGTCGTGTCGAGAATCTTATCAACGCTACGGGCCGGTCTATTTTTCTCGACGATGAAGCCATGCTTGATGCAGTAACAGCGCTTAGTGGAAGCGGGCCAGCATATTTCTACTATGTTGTCAAAGCGATGATCGAAGCGGGCAAGCAAATGGGCTTTGATGACGCTGTAGCAGCCTTATTGGTTAAACAAACCATGCTGGGCGCTTATCATCTCATCAATACTGCCGATAAATCGCTGGACGATCTCATCAAAGCAGTAGCGTCCAAAGGGGGAACTACCGAAGCTGCGTTACGAGCCTTTGAAGCAGGTTCACTCAGCGATACACTCGTAGATGGTATCAAGGCGGCACAAACACGGGCCACGGAACTTTCGAAAGGATAAGTAAATCAGCTGGAAGTGGCTTCCAGCTGATTTATCACTGTGCATTCTATTACAGACCGGTGTAGCTAAACGGCGTTATAGCTCTCAATTCGTTTTTGACTGATTCTGAGACATCCAAACCGTTTATAAACTCACGAATCGTATTAGCCGTAATCTTCTGGTTCGTGCGCGTCAATGCTTTCAAGGCTTCATACGGCTGAGGATAACTTTCCCGACGAAGGACCGTTTGTATTCCTTCCGCTACTACGGCCCAGTTGTCTTCTAGATCAGCCTGGATGGCAGCCTGATTAAGTTCAAGTTTGTCCAGGCCCTTTAGCAATGATTTCAAGGCGATAACCGAATGAGCAAAGGGAACACCAAGACTCCGCAAAACCGTCGAATCGGTCAGGTCACGTTGCAGCCGGGAAATAGGCAGCTTGCCGGAAAGGTGTTCAAACAAGGCATTCGCAATACCCAGATTCCCTTCTGAATTCTCGAAATCAATCGGGTTAACTTTATGCGGCATGGCGGATGAACCAACCTCACCTTCTTTCAACTTCTGCTTGAAGTAGTTCATGGACACGTATGTCCAGACATCGCGATCCAGATCGACCAGGATTGTATTTAGGCGTTTGAAGGCATCAAGCATTGCCGCCAGCATATCGTAATGCTCGATCTGCGTGGTAAACTGACTACGGACCATACCCAATCCTTCGACAAATTTATCCCCGAACTTTTTCCAATCTTCGTTCGGATAAGCGACCGTATGGGCGTTGAAATTGCCCGTAGCGCCACCAAACTTCGCTGCCGTAGGAATACCCGCCAGCAGGTGTAGCTGCTTTTCGATCCGTTCAACAAACACCATCAGCTCTTTACCCAAACGAGTAGGCGATGCAGGTTGTCCGTGGGTCTTAGCCAGCATAGGAATATCTTTCCACTGCTCGGCCAGTTGCTGTAACCGAACAAATACCTGGCGATAAAGCGGAGTAATTTCAACATTCAGCGCATCATCCAGCAGTAAGGGGATGGCCGTGTTGTTGATATCCTGGGAGGTCAGCCCAAAGTGAACAAACTCCAGATAAGGTTCAACCGCTGAGTCTTTCAGTTTTTCTTTGATAAAGTACTCAACTGCTTTTACATCGTGATTAGTCGTTTTTTCGATTTCCTTGATGCGCAAGGCATCAGCCTCCGAAAAGTTTTCGTACAAAGCCCGTAATGCCGGAAACTGCGCCGGTTCAACGCCCGCCAGTTGCGGAATCGGCCATTCGCAGAGCGCGATAAAGTATTCGATCTCGATACGAACCCGGTAATGAATAAGACCGAATTCTGAAAAGTAAGGGGCTAGTGCCTCAACCTGACGCCGGTAACGACCGTCAACGGGTGATATCGCCGTTAATGCTGTTAAATTCATGGAGTTAAACAAAACACAAAGGTAAGACAAACGCCTGTAACGGTCGTATTGCCTTACCTTTCAGGATAGTTATCTTTTAAACTGTGACTAGCTTTTCAATCAGAAAGGGTTCAGATACAAACCAACCCCCAACCATTCTGTCTGCTGATTCTCGTATTGACTGTAAGGACGGAAACCAGAGTAACCTTCCAGTAAGAATGTCAGGTTGTTTTGCGTACGGCCTACCTCAACCCCAACACCCGCGTGAATACCGGGCCGAAAATCGGTTTGCTGCCAGAACTTAATGTCTGCTCCGCCAACCAGTCGCGCGGCTTTGTCCGATGGTTTTTTGTAGAAAGCGCCTAACTGTGCACTGAGGAGCTTACGTTCTTCTGTTTTCCGTAGCACAATGCCAGCACCACCGTACAACCGCCAGTTGGTGACGTTCCGGCTGTAAGTTACATCAAGCTGTTCGTAATTGACGGAGTTAGGTGTCGGAGCCGTGATCTGATTGCGGTAGATATAATCGTCCCCAAGGTGAGACGATATGTGATACACACGGAAACGATAGTTGTTGGCGCCACGACGGACATTGTAGATGATACTAATCTTGTAGTCATTATTCATGATCTGCCGACGCGCTTTATTCAACTTATCATCGTGGAATGCCTCAAATTGGGTAAATGACGCCAGATCAAGCACCCATTCTGTTGAACGGCCCGGCTCTGTAGTCCGGCGGAAGAACGGCTTGGCAAAACCGAACGCAAACGGAACGATACTTCCTTTGTACTTATTTCCTTCTGTATAGTACAGCGGCAGAACACTGCCGTAGGTCTGTGCTTCGAGTGGATCAAGTAAAATTGGCTCGAAAAGATGCCCTTTGGGCAAAAACTCCCGGCGTGGTCTGGCGACGGTAGGATCGCTAACAGGAGCCATAGCTGACGCAGAATCGACAGTCTGTACAACCGGTTTGCGTTCTCGCTTGGGTCGTTGTACTTTCTCTACCTTTTTAGGAGCTTCAACGGGTGCTGGCTCTGGCGAAGTTGGCACCGGCGCGGGATTAGCAGCTGGAGTTTCTACAGCAGGTGCTGGCGTTTCTTTCCTGCGTTTTTCACGTTTTTCTTTGCGAGACGGTTCAGCAGGGGCTGGAGCTGGTGTTGCAGGCTCAGCTACAGGTGTTGGCGCAGGAGTAACGGGCGTTGACGTTGGTTCCGACTTTGATTTGCCTGCTTCTTTTTCTTGCTGCTGACGCTCCTTTTCAGCTTTCCTGGCTTGCTTCTGCCGTTCTTTTTCGGCCTGTTTAGCTTCGTACTCCCGCTGTTTTTGCGCCCACTCAGCGCGAATCTGTCGCTCGCGCTGTACTTCGCGGTCTACCTTCTCTTTCTGGCGCTGTTCAGCTGGTGTTAGCGTCCGGGAAGCTGGAGCTGTTGTTTTTGGAGCAGCCGGTTGCTGGGCGAATGCCAATGATCCAAACTGAATAATGAGTAGTAAAGCGAGTACTATTTTATTCATAGAATACATACAAGTTATACCGACGTGGCTGTACCAACCACGTCGGTTAAGGCAAGATTAAGATCAGCGCTTTAGTTCAGCGTAATTTTTGTAGAAATAAGGAATCGTTTCAATCCCTTTATAGAAGTTGAATAAGCCGTAACTTTCATTCGGCGAGTGGAGCGCATCACTATCCAGGCCAAAGCCCATCAAGATCGATTTAACACCCAGTTCTCGTTCAAAAAGCGCGACAATCGGGATGCTTCCTCCTCCTCTCGTCGGAATCGGCTTCTTGCCCCATGCGTCTTCAAAGGCTTTACTAGCCGCTTCAAATTCTACCGAATCAACTGGTGTTACGTAAGGCAGTCCGCCGTGATGCGGTGTCACCTTAACTTTCACGCTCGCGGGCGCAATAGCAGTAAAATGCTTCGTGAACAGCTCTGTTATTTCGTCGGGCGTTTGATTCGGTACCAACCTCATACTGATTTTAGCAAATGCTTTTGACGGGAGTACCGTCTTGGCGCCTTCGCCGGTATAGCCGCCCCAGATTCCGTTTACGTCCAGCGTTGGTCGAATGGATGTACGCTCGTTGGTTGAATAACCGGCTTCACCCGCTACGTCGTTTACGTCCAGATCTTGCTTATAGTCTTCCAAATTAAACGGTGCTTTTGCCAGTTCAGCACGTTCAGCTTCGCTTAAATCGGCGACGTTATCATAAAAGCCAGGAATAGTAATACGGCCCGCTTCGTCGTGCAACGAGGCAATCATATCGCACAACACATTGATCGGATTGGCAACACCACCGCCATATACGCCCGAATGAAGGTCACGGTTTGGGCCCGTTACTTCAACTTCCACGTAAGACAGACCGCGCAAGCCTGTTTCTAGCGAAGGGGTATCGTTGGCAATAATGCTTGTGTCGGAGATCAGAATCACATCTGTTTTCAGCATATCCCGATGCTCAGCGACGAACGTACCTAAATGATCAGAGCCAACTTCTTCCTCTCCCTCGATCATTACTTTCACATTACAGGGCAATCCATCCGTAGCGATCATCGCTTCGATTGCCTTGACGTGCATGTAAAACTGCCCTTTATCGTCGCAGGCACCGCGCGCGTAGATGCGCTCGTTACGGATAGTCGGTTCAAACGGTGGTGACTGCCAAAGTTCATACGGATCGGCGGGCTGAACGTCATAGTGGCCGTACACCAGGACTGTCGGCAAGGCAGGATCCACGATTTTCTCCGCATAAACGACCGGGTGGCCAGGTGTTTCGTACAAACTGGCGTTATCCAGACCGGCTGCCGCTAGTTTATCTCTAACAAATTCGGCGGCTCGCCGAACGTCTCCTTTAAATTTTGAGTCAGCCGAGACAGAAGGAATACGGAGCAACTCCAGGAGTTCATCCAGAAAGCGCTGTTTATTGGCGTCAAGATAAGTAGTCATAGTATTATGTATGATAAACAGCTGTTTATCTTAAATCATATTTTCTATAGCACACAGAAAAAGTTCGCCCCGAAGTTAAGCACATTTCGTGCAACGTCGGGGCGTTCAGTATCAACAATAAATAGGTTTCTTATTCTCCGCGCTTTTTCCGTAGCCGAATAAGCACGGTACGGTTTTCCTGACCGCGCATCAGACGCCCGATGTTTTTCTGATGAGTAAGCACAACCATCAAAAACACAACAAAGCCAAAGACGATGAGTAAAGGACTTTCTTTTTCACCAAAAACGCGAAGCAGTAATAAGACGGGAAACGCCAGAGCGGCTAAAATAGAACCTAATGATACGTATTGAGAGGCAATTACTACCAGCAGAAAAATACCGATGCAGAGGAGGGCCATTTCGGGATGAATAGCAAGGACCATTCCCAGTAATGAGGCTACACCTTTTCCGCCCTTAAAACCGGCAAATATTGGATAGAGGTGACCGATTACCGCCACTAAGCCAAATACAATCTCGAAGGTCATTATCTCGTTCTGGGTAATCACATCGAGATACCAGAGCAGATTAGCCATGATGGCGGCCGTGTATCCTTTCAATACATCGACCAGCATGACGATTGTACCAGCCCGCTTTCCCAGCACTCGGAATGTGTTTGTGGCACCAGCGTTGCCGCTACCATGCTGGCGAACATCAACACCGAAGAAACCCAGTCCATACCAAACGGCGGTCGGAATAGAACCAAGCAAATACGCTACTACTGTGGTAATACTAATAAATAAAACGTTCATTAACGCAGATTTAGTAAACGATTGTTAGCAAAGCGGATAAGCGACAAGTAGTACGAACGGCGGAATTACGGAATGTAACCTCAAAATTAGGTCATTGTTACGGAATCAACAACTTTATATGCTTTGTAACAATTTAACCGCTCAATAAATTTCTAAATGGCCCTATTTTCCACCGACTATCACTTCCCGTAAGCTTCCTTCAGTGAGATACTTGACGGCGGTTTCCATAATCTCGTCCGGAGTTACGGCTCGTAGTCGTTCAATGTATTTTGTCAAGAAATCAGCGGGCATACCGTCTAATAAAATCACTTTGTAACGATCAGCGATTTCAAAGGGTGTGTTCAATGAACCGACAAACTCACCGGCCATGAAGTTTTTTACGGTCTCCAATTCGGTTTGCGACACAGGTTCGGTTTGCAGAATCCGGATTTCCTTTTGAATCTCGTCCAGTGTCTGCTGCGTATTTTCTTTATTGACGTCCGTTCCAATCAGGAAATAACCGTCGTGCCGAAAGGATGGCATATTCGACGAGATTCCGTAGGTGAATCCTTTTTCCTCCCGGATGTTTTTCATCAGCCGTGAACCGAAATACCCTCCCAGCAATTCGTTGGTGACGAGCATTTTGAAAAAGTCAGGATGCGACCGGGTAAATAACCGACGGCCCAGCCGGATCGACGACTGAACGCTATCTGCTTTCTCGGCTAGGACTGGCTGACCATCCTCCGTGCTTAACCCAGCAACGACTGGCGGAAGGCTTTTCTCCTGAATTGGCAACTGCCCAAGCTCCCGATTGATTAACAGTATTTCGTTTTCTGACGCCTGGCCAGCCAGCAGAATCTGGTAAGGCCGGTTATGAATAACACGATCGTAAAACGCAACGATATCTTTTTGGGTAAGCTGCTCAATCGAGTCAGGACGCTGGCTACGACCATAGGGATGCTGCGGTCCGAACAGTTTTTCCCGAAACAGTACTCCGGCTAGATAAGCATTCTTCTCGTAATTGACCCGTAGATTCTGTAGCGTGATGTTTCGCAGATCGTCCAGTTCTTTCTGCGGAAACGTAGGCTCTGTCAGCAATTGACGCAGAATAGGCAATATGTTGGGCAGAAACTTGGTCAGGCAGTAGACGACAACGCTGGCTCTATCAGGCCCGCTGTTTAGTTCCAGGAAGGCACCATAGCGATCGAAGTATTCGCTGATTTGGGCAGATGAGCGATCGAGCGTTCCTTCCGATAACATTTTCAGCGTAAAAAAAGAGGTACCTGGCACTTCTTCGTACCAAGTACCGGCTTCGATAATGCACTCTATCCGAATAACGGGCTGTTGAGGAACTTCAATTAAATGGAGTGGAATACCATTATCAAGAATGTGCGTTTGAACGGATGGAAGGCGCACTTCCTGAATAGCCTGAAAGGCGGGTGACTGCGTTCTGTCAAGTACCATTTACTACCTATTGATAAAGAAAATGGCATCTCAGCTCGAAATGCCATTTCACGTAATGATTTGCGTTAAGATTGGTTTACCCATCGCAGTTCTTTACAAACGACCGGGCTTACCAATTAATAATTTGTATCGTCGCCCGCTGAGTCGTTATCATTATCAGCTCCCACGGCATTCGATCCGTTGAAGTTGAAAAGCAATGAAATACGGAACGTGTTGGCTAACGGACTTCCTTGTTTTACAGGTAGAAGATAGGAGAAATCAACCCCGAATCGCTCTTGCAGGCGCAGACCAATACCCGTTGTAAAATACTTGCGTCCTCCTTTAATATTTGATTCGCCGAAATAACCAGCCCGAACCGCAAACTGATCATTATACCAGTATTCAACACCCGTTGAAACCGTGAACTCTTTTAGCTCTTCGCTCAGACCACCGGGAGCATCGGCAAACGAACCAAATACAGCGCTAAAGTAATTCCGGTTGGGGTCTTTGCCGCGCGAAATCTGATACTGAGTCGGGCTAGTTCCCGCTACTGGGATCGGGTTGCCATTCGCATCCCGTGCGTATTCCGGTGGCGTAGGCACCATTAGTTTATTGACATCGAAGACAAAATTGAACTTGTTATACTGGTCAGCATAATAAGTCAGTGCCGTTCCCAAACGTAGATTTGTTGGAATAAAGTACTGCTCCTGGCCACCATAGTTGATACGACCACCCAGGTTGGAAAGCATACCCCCAAACGCCCAACCGATACCTCTACCCGTAGCATTGTCACGCGCTTCATTCCGATAAAATGCGCTAATGTCTGCCGCAGCGGTAGCACCTGGCTTCAAACCAGGGTTAGACGAACCCGATGCCAGGTTAGAATTCAAATATTTCAGATCAACGCCAAGCGAGAAATTTTGCGAAAGACGCTGTGAGAACGTAGCCGTAACGGCGTATTCTCGCGAGTTGAACGTACCCGCAGCTACACCCGTTGCGGTTGTAAAATTGACCGTTCCTAAATCGAAGTACATTAAAGAACCACCGATAACGGAATTTTTACCAATTTTTGAGTAGCCTGTCAAATAAGTGTAGTACATGTCTCCGATCAGGTCGCGGAGCCAGGGCGTATACGAAATGGATGCCCCCTTCGATTGCTTGGCGAAAACCAGTTTGGAAGGATTCCAGAAGATAGCATTCGCATCGGCATCACCCAATGCCACCCCAGCTTCACCCAATGCACCCGAACGAGCATCTGGCGTGAAATTAAGGAATGGAACTGCCGATGTAGGGATACTTAACTGTCCTGACAGAAGGTTTACCTGGGAAAAAGCGACGACGGGAAAGAAACTGCAAACGCCGAGAATAACACGGAAAAAGTTACGCTTCATACAAAGTGTGTTGGTCAACAACAGCGACTGGTTAAGTGAATAGGACAGTCCTGAACGGTCAAAATTACAACGATTCGTTGGATTAGAAAAAGCAGGTTACTAGAACCACAAAATCATTTCGATAAAATTAGTCGACTACTGCCACCAGTCACTGACCCATCGGCCGCTGACTGTATACGTAATCTGACTATATACAACCCATTTGGTACGGATTGGCCTGAATCAGTCGACCCATACCACGTCCCAATATCGAGCTTAGTTGGACAATCACTGCACTGGCCTGTTCGTTGATTTAGTAAACGGCCATTTTGATCGACTATTTGCCAAGTCCAGTCGAGTGGTTCACCACCTCGATTGTGTTCGACACTTATTGTTGAGTACGTCGTTACGGGGTTCGGACTAGCTTGTAAGCCCCGAAGGGCTAATGCTGGCTTACCCGAGACTACTATGCTCAACGTGCCTTCTGTTGAATTATTGTTTATATCCCACGCTTTTACCCGGACAATATACGCTCCAGGAGTAACATCCAGGAAGGTATAAACAGCCTGCCCCTGTCGACCATCACCACTGGTCGAAACATACGCGTCGTTAAGCACAACAGGCGATTGATCCCCAAGCCGAATAGTCAATTCATGGCCCAAACCAGCCCGTGCCGTATTGATTCCCTGATTATCCTGCAAGCTAATGCGAACCGTTACGTCTGGTCCAGCCACGTGAACCTGCTCCCCATCCAAGGCTCCTCCTTCAACGTGTAGCTGAACAAGGGGCGGTTGGGTGTCCAGACTATCGACTACCAGGCTTCCCCCTACCCGTAAGCTATCGTAGCTGCCAACGGCGTCAAGCAAGCTATCGGACCGGACAGCATACGCATATAACTTAGCCGTTCCCACCGTGTACGAAATATCTTTAGGCATCACGAAACGAACGGCAAACTGACCATTTTTTACGGCTACCTGTCCCGCAAACAGTGTACTTGTGTACGCTTTGAAATTCATCTTAGCGCTTTCGGTACCGAGTGTCGTTTGCGTGGTTGCTTTGTCATAGAGCGTAAGCTGTAGCGTTCCCGTAAAATTATTTAGGCGCCCCCCTCCCTGTTGAATTTCACCTGATAATTCAACGGTTTCCAACGCGCGTAGTGTGTCGGCATGATCAGCGGTAACAGTTCGTCCATTAACCTTAGTGAGCATGACCTGAGCCTGGGGGTACGCCAAACGCATGGACGGATCGCCCAATAAGGCAAAGTTGCGGTTGACAGGGCCGACCAGACTATCATTTTTTGTCAGCCTCATCACATCCCCTAATCGGGACATCTGACCATTGATCGGCGTAAAAACGAATTTGTAAAACGCCTTATTCAGAACAAGGTTCGTATTGGCATACACAGGTCGCGTTGTGGTTAACAGGCCAATTGCTCCACCCAACCGACTTAGCAGCGCTAATTCTGCCCCGGAGTTACTGGCCGGATCATCGTAGCGACCAAATTGGCAGGTAGCGGTCACAAATAAGGGAAGGCGACGGTTTTTCCACGACAAAATATCCTGAAGCGTTACAACCTGTTCATCCGCCAATGTCTCTACGCCACCATGACCGCTATAGTTGATGATCAATCGACCATCAGCAACGGCCCGATTGATTAGCTGGTTAACAATTGGCGATTTTTGTCCACTGGCCGTAGTCTCTTGCGGATACGCATCCAAAAACACGCGTTCCGGTCGGTATGAAGGAGCATTAGTTTCCGTCATGGTCGCTAATGAATTAGCATCCTGCTGATGGATGTTGTAATCACCATCGTCAGCAACGAACATAACCCGTGTTTGCCAGTCACCAGCCAGCGAAGGATCGGAGCTATAACGAATCAGCTTATCCACCACCGTTTTAGCCTCATCAGTCGACTTGACAGGCAAGCGTCCAACGCCAATGTCCATTTTGTAGTCACCTGCGTTTGTTTCAGGCCATTCGCCTTCGTTACGATCCATAAACCCAAAATAGTCGTCGGATGAGTAGCTCAGGACGGGGTGTAACGATTCGTTACTTTCGTAGACCGGCACGGTATTAGCAAGCTGACTAGCGCTGAGTAGCCGGTTTATGTTCCGATAATCGTACGTAGCATCACCAAAGAGCAACAAATAGCGCAGTTGACCGGGCGTTTTTCGGTAAAAATAGCGCACCATATCCCGAATAGCTGTCGGGTCAGGTTTTCCAGAGCCAAACTCATTATAAACCTGTTGCGTTGTGACAACCTGCACCGTCAACTGATCGTGTTCACGCCGAAACGTGGCTAATCGCTCGGCTTCGGCTCGCCATGCAGCTGATGTAACAATTAATAGATTGGGCGTAGTTAAGCTGGCAATATTTTGATTGGCAACTGAAGCCAGAGAAACCGGCGTTTTTAGCTGATTATCGGTGAATAAATAATAATCAGCGCGGTTTGCCGATACCCATCTTGCCTCGGATGCTGGCGACAGCGAGTAAGACTGACTAACTGGAACAAGTGGACTGTCTAAATTCCATACTCGTAACGTAGCTGCTGCCTGTCGAACAGCACACTGGCCAGAATCCAACTGCCGCACCCAAGTTGGCTGATCGTACTGCCGAAGCTCTCGTCGGACCTGAATGCCAATATAATTCAGATAGCCCAGTACTGAGATTGCTCTATTTTTCTGAAACGAAATCGTTACGCGTAAGGGATTTGCAACTGTCGCCGGTTTGACAGAAAAGGTATCCGTTCGGAGAATGCCCTGGTAGTCGTACTCATAGCCAGAAATGCTCGACATCAGTTGTGTCCCAACAAACTGATCGTTTAATCGCACGCGAAATTGCGTGGTAGCCGAAGCCCCGGCTACTACAGACGAGGTAATCCGAACTGGTGCACTCGCTACAATACCAGGAACATCGAAAGGAATTGTCTTAGTGGTATCGTTCGTCATGATCTCACCTAACCATTCGCGTCCTGAGCGCACAGAGGGTATTTTTACCAAATCCTGCTCATGAAACTGATAATCATCGAATGTCGTAACCGTGGCCGTACTGCTCAATGCGCCGGCTGGACGTTCAGCAATGCGTAAGCCCTGACCGCCACCGACGGTTAGGAAGTAGAACGTTGTATCGGTGTAGGGATTAATCTGGTGTTTGAAGCGTCGGGCAAGCGAGTCATACCGAACGACATGTGGACTTTGCCCAAAAAATAACAAAGCATCTCCCGCGTCAAATCGTCCATCGGCTTCGCCATTCACGAGTATGGCATTTTCTAGAAGATCAGATGCACGTTGGGCAGCATTTGGCTGGGGCAATACCGCGCCACCGTTTCCATACAGCCTTAACGTACGGGGATCAGCGCTAGCGAAGGCAGGATTTATGCGGGCTAATGTTGCCTGATCTAACCGGTAAACGCCGGATTCTACAACGCCAATCTTGATCCAGGTTCCTTCCTTCAGAACCGACTGAGCGTGAACGTTCGGCAAACTAGCAATCGATAGCCAGACCGTTAGACTAATGATCCACTTAACCGAGTTTGTACAAGACTCTCGTGTACCATTTACCCAATAAGTATCGATCGTGAACCGCTTAGTATTGTTCCACCCATGCATGAGCTAAAATTGCGTATGACTTTCCTGTCGATACTTCTTTACAAACGATACGAGTTCGACGTAACGTGCCCCGCACAAAGGTCTTTTTATCAAATTGAAACGATTCTCCCTCCGGCACATCGCGTAACAGCGTTCGATTGTGGCTAATGCCGCTCAGGGATACCTTATCGACTTTGCGCAAAGCAGTCATTAGAGCCGGGTTTGCATATGTAGTAGCGGCTGGCCTGATCATGTATCGTTGAAGTGGATAAAGAATATCCACGGGAAAGACAGCTTCGGTCATGAGCGGTTGTATAAGCCGCTGAAAAGCTATCTGCCAAGCTTTCCCGTGTGGTTGAACCCGCCTTCGGTAGGCACGATTTACCTCAGCATGAGCCACCTCATGGACATACGTAATCAGGAAAGCGTACGAATTCAAGTCTGCGTTTACCGTAATCTGCGTTTTGCCATCAGGAAAAACGCGAAAATCACCCAGACGAGTCCGGCGTGGTTTTACCACTCGAAAATCGAACTTGTATTGCTGCCACAGCTGGCGACAGTAGCCATCTGTTCCTAGCGGAAAATAGGTAGTAAAAACGTCGGACAAGGTCAAAATGAAAAAAGCCTTATAAAAATAAGGCTTTTTAATTCGATAAGGAAGTCAACGAATTACTTCGCGCTGTCACTAGCCATTGTCGAAGCTGAATCCGTCGTCATAGACGAATCGGTAGCCATCGTGGTCGTGTCAGTCGACATCGTAGAGGTAGACTCAGTTGTAGTTTCTTCCGTTTTTGGTTTGCTTTGGCAAGCAGCGAAAGTTAACATGCTGCCTACAAATAAGAGAGCGAATACTTTTTTCATTGTCCTTGAATGATCTTTGAGATTTGCACTGCAAATATACTTTTTTTCTTAGTAATGCAAACTTTACTCTTCTTAGAATCTCTCAGCGGGAAGAAACCGAAGAAAAGTCCAATTGTCAATTATACATTTCAAAGACTTGTGTGAATAAGCAACGGACTTAAACCTTCTCTTTCTCTCGCTGTGAACGTAGCCGGATCTTATCATACATGCCGGTACTACGAAACGTAAGCAGTTTATGACCAAAATAATTTGCCATGAAGCTCATGCCCATGCCGACAACGTGAGAGCCTTTCTCACGCCAAAGCTCGGGGGCCTTCGGAAACAAAGGATTGGCAAACCACTCCAAGGTGTATTTAGACACGTACACCTGGACGACAAGCGCTACCAAAGCAATAAATAAAAACTTTACAATTTCGCGGCCCGTATTGCCGGTCTTAGCTGCCGAGAAAGCAAAAAGCTTTGTGGGGATAAACGTTAGAACGGTAGCAGTAAGATAGCCCCAGAGAACACTCGTCGCGTAGTCGAAGTAATTACGGTAAAAAATCTGGCTTATAAAGTTGATGGACGCTCCGAGCAAAGCCGTCAGAAAGAACGAAAAAATATTCTTGAATTCTGTAGGTTTCGGCTGTTCTATACTGCTCACGTTCACGTTCTGGCCAGGAAAAAGACAGTTGATTTGTCTGGTGATTTATCGTTAAAAGTACGACTTTGACGCCAAACGTGGTCCAAAGCGAACGCTTTTACTTAGGCTATGGGATTAAATAGTTGGTTACTAGTTAGAAAAGACCTTCTAACAAACCTGGAGCAATTCCCAGCCCAATTGTTAAAATAGTGGCTGCGAGTAGCACGTATTGGTAAAATGGAGCTACCCGAATCGGCTCAGTCGCGCCCTCCCGGAAGTACATGGCAATGATAACCCGGAAGTAATAGTAAATACCAACGGCAGACATCAACACCGCTACTACCAATAACCAGATTTGTCCTCTTTCAACGGCTGTTGAGAACATATAAAATTTCCCCCAAAAACCGGCAGTTAATGGAATACCCGCCAGCGACAGCATTGAAACAGCCATTGCAAAGCCCAAGAGCGGATTTTGACGAGCGAGCCCATTGAATGCGTCAAAGTTTTCGCTCGTTACACCCTCACCCGAAAACGTCTGTGTGCTGCGCTGTTGAGCAACCAGCAGTAGAACGCCAAACGCCGAGATGGTAGCCACTGAGTAAGCCAGCGAGTAAAACACGATAGCCTGTTTAGTTTGTGTGCCTAAAGCCGCTAAGCCCAGCAACAGATACCCCGCATGCGAGATGCTCGAATACGACATCATGCGCTTAAAGCTGTTCTGGTAGACGGCTGTTATGTTGCCCGCAACCAGCGTTATAGCCGTGATGATTGCCAAAATGGTCCACCAGAAAGAGTAAACACCGACAAACGACACGGACAACAGCCGGAAAAGAGCGGCAAAACCTGCCGTCTTAACAACGGTTGACATAAACGCAGTGAAAATGGTAGGTGCGCCGTCGTACACATCGGGCGTCCAGAAATGGAACGGTGCAGCCGAAACTTTAAACAACAGGCCGATCAAGAGCATGAGCAGCCCCACGTACAGCAGCAAAGAAAGACCCATCTGCGCGTTAGCCGCGTAACCTCGGATACCAGCTAAGGTAAACGAACCAGTTGCTCCGTATAACAGCGCAATGCCAAACAGCAGGATACCCGTTGTAAATGCACCCATCAGGAAGTACTTCAGCGCGGCTTCGTTGGAACGCAGGTTGCGCTTGTCACTACCGGTAAGCACGTACATGGCAACAGATAAAATCTCGACACCGACAAACAGCATGATCAGGTTTTCGAACCCAACCATCATGATCGCACCAACCAGCGAAAACAATATAATACTGTAATATTCAGCCGGTTGCGCTGACTCATCATCCATAAATTTGCTTGACAGAGCTACCACCATAAAGGCTGACCCGAGTATAATGGCCGTTAAGACCATAGTCAGGTTGTTGGTCCGTAGCATGTCGTTGAAGTACAGGTATGTCTTGTTCCAATCAAGGAAGTTAACGACTAACGCCAGCGACAGGAAGAGCAGCGTTGCAGGTAATAGCACCGTCTTTGACTTAAGAAAGCCAAGGAACAGAAGTACAATGCCAAAAACCGATAACAGAACGATGGGAAGCATATTTGTCTGATTTTCCGTTTTCAGTTGACCAGTGCGTACTGTGAGGCATTACCTGATTAACCGAAAGCTTTTCTGTGTTTATTTCAAGGAAACCGCCGTTGTACCGATGTACTTCATCAGATTAGCGACAGCCGGTTCAGTTACTTTTAAAAACGTATGAGGATAAATGCCAATCCAGAATACCATGACGACAAGGGGGATAAACACCCAGCTTTCGGAGCTAGTCAAGTCGGCAAATGATTCGGTACGGGAAGAGGTTGGACCAAACATGCTTTTCTGGAACATCCGCAGCATATATACCGCACCAAAAATAATGGTAAACCCTGCGGCTAGACCCAGGTAGTGGTTATACGTGAAGACACCGTGCAGCAACAGGAACTCGCCCACAAAGCCATTGGTCAGCGGTAGGGCAACGGAGCCAAGCAGCATAACCATGAAGAAAACGGTCAGCTTCGGCGTTGTGCGGGTAATACCTCCCAGTTGATCGAGCTGACGGGTATTGGTCCGTGAGAAGATCACGTCAGCCACGAAGAACATACCGACAACATTGATGCCGTGCGCCAACATTTGCACCAGAGCCCCCTGCATACCGGTTTCGGTCTGCGAAAAAACACCAGCCGCCATTAGTCCCACGTGTGAGAACGACGAATAAGCAATCAGTCGTTTCATATCTCGCTGACGAATGGCAATGATCGATCCGTAAAGAATGCCGATTACCGATAGGATAATTGCTGTTTTCCCCCAGGTTTCGACACCGAGTGGTACCACAGGAAGGATGAATCGGATTAGACCATATACCCCCATCTTGAGCATAATACCGGCTAGCAGCATTGTTGCTGGAGTTGGCGACTCGACATACGTATCAGGCTGCCACGTATGAAAGGGGAAAATGGGCATCTTAATGGCAAACGCAATAAAGAACGCCCAGAATACCCAGTTTTGCGCTTCGGGCGTCAGCTTAAGCTTGTAAAAGTCTACGATAGCCGAAGAGTGAGGAGCGGTAGCCGTTGCGGGTGTTTGGTAATACAGGTACACCAGCGCAAGCAGCATGAATAAGCTACCAAAAATCGTGTAGACAAAGAATTTGAAGGTAACAGGAATACGGTTTTCTCCGCCCCACATCGCGGCCAGAAAATAGATCGGAATTAGGGCTGCTTCAAAAAACAGGTAGAACAGGAAGCCGTCGCGGGCGGTAAACACACCCACCAAAGCAGCCTGCATATAAAGCATCAGAGCGTAAAATAAATTAGGCCGCTCATAGCTCCGGTCAAACGTAGAAAGTACAATAAATGGTACGATCAAGCCAGTCAATAACACCAGCAGGACACTGATTCCATCGATACCGGCGCTAAACCGAATACCTAACGAACCAATCCAGGGATAATCGAATCCAAACTGTGAGGTAGAATCCGGCTGGAACCTTGAGAAAGCAAAGCCTGCTACTGCTAATTCAATCAATGCAGCAACCAACGCTACTTGTTTTACCCGCTCTCCCTGAAGCAACAAAATCAACGTAGCAGCGACGACCGGGAAAAGAATCAGGAATAGTGTAAGCATATAATGAGTGTCGATGGGCGATTACGAGTACTCGTAATTCGTTGTAGCTAACTAAAACCGAATGAAAAACCGCAGCGCAAAAATGGCGGCAATGCTTAACACCATGGCGAACACGTAGAAACTGATGGAGCCATTCTGGAGAAGCCGAAGTTGGGCTGAACTCTGACGAACCAGCCAGGCAACCCCATTGACAATACCGTCAATAAGTCCTTCACCGAAGCTGTAGAGGGCATCTCCCAGACCACGAATGGGCCGTACAATAATCGTTTCGTACAGTTCGTCTACGTAGTATTTATTGTACACAACCTGTTCAGGCAAAGAGCGTTCTGCACTATCAGGAGCAGGAACCGCCCCACGGCTGATGTAGGTGACGTATGCGATCACCAAAGCGAGTAAAGCAACACCTGCCGAAACCGCCATCAGGATATATTCGGTACTATGCTCGATTGTCGATTCGGCAAATGCTTCTGGATTTACCTGACGCGACCCTTCAAACAGCGGAGCCATGAAATCACCAAGCCAGCCCGAACCCGGCAGGTTCAAACCACCGCCAATGGCCGATAAAATAGCCAGAACAACTAGCGGAGCAGTCATCGTAGCGGGTGACTCGTGCAAGTGATGCCGCTGTTCTTCTGTTCCCCGGAACTCACCAAAGAACGTCAGGAACAACAAGCGGAACATGTAGAAGGAGGTCAGACCGGATCCTAGCACACCAAGAGCCCACAATAGTTTGTTATGTTCGAAAACGTGCGCTAGGATTTCGTCTTTCGAGAAGAAACCAGCAAACGGCGGCAAACCGGAAATGGCGATTGTTCCGATCAGAAACGTAATAAACGTAACAGGCAAGGCTTTGCGCAGGCCGCCCATTTTCCGAATGTCCTGTTCATCGGACATAGCGTGAATGACGCTACCCGCTCCCAAAAACAATAAGGCTTTAAAGAAGGCGTGGGTAATTACGTGGAACATGCCCGCCGTATAAGCCGTTGCGCTCAAACCTAGAAACATATAACCCAACTGCGAAACCGTCGAGTAAGCCAGTACTTTCTTGATGTCGTTTTGCAGAAGGCCAATGGAAGCCGCCAGTAAAGCAGTAGCAATAGCGATGTAACCAACGATTTCCAGCGTCAGCGGAGCCAGCGTGTAGAGAACGTTTGAACGAACGACCATGTAAATTCCCGCCGTTACCATCGTCGCTGCGTGGATCAGGGCCGATACGGGCGTTGGTCCCGCCATAGCGTCCGGAAGCCAGGTATAGAGCGGAATCTGAGCCGATTTACCCATCGCACCGACAAACAGCAGAATGGTAATCAACAGGATGGTGCTATCACCAATCGGTAAGCTCGTCGCTTGCTTAAACACATCGACATACTCAACCGTACCGAATGTGTTGATGAGCATGAAGATACCGAGCAGAAAGCCCAAGTCACCGATTCGGTTCATGACAAAGGCTTTGCGAGCGGCATTGTTGTAGCTCGTGTTTTTGTTCCAGAAGCCGATCAGCAGATAAGAACAAAGTCCAACGCCTTCCCAGCCAATAAACATGATGACGTAGTTCGAACCCATCACCAGCAAAAGCATGAAGAACACGAACAGATTCAGAAACGCCATGAATTTGCCGAATCCTTCATCGTGGCTCATATAGCCAATGCTATACAAATGGATGAGCGTTCCAACGCCAGTCACGACCAGCAGCATCAACAACGATAACTGGTCAATCTGAAAGGAAAAGTTAATGTGAAGATCCCCGACGCTGATCCAGTCAAACAGGGTTGCGACAAGCGGCCCGGCATTGTCTACACGTCCGGCGTTGCCGATAAATGCGCCAAACAAATAAGCCGATGTCAGAAAAGAAGCTAGTACAGCAACTGTAGCGATGACTCCGGCTAAGCTCTTGGGTACCCGCCGAAAGCCAATACCGTTGATAAGAAAACCAATCAACGGAAAAAGCGGAATTAATGCACTGAGTAATTCTATTTTCATTAGTTGTAAGTCGATAGTCGTTGGTCAGTAATCAGTATTGTGACGAATAAGTCAGTTTTTCTACCGAATAAGCACCGCTGACTGTTTTACCATTTCAACTTATTAAGCAATCCAACGTCAATGGATCGGGTATTTCGATAAATCATAACAATTATAGCCAGACCGACCGATACTTCGGCAGCCGCTACAGCCATAATAAAAAAGACGAAAACCTGCCCCGACGAGTCAGAACGATAGGAAGAGAATGCGATGAGTAATAAGTTGACGGCGTTGAGCATCAACTCAATCGACATAAAGATGATGATAGCGTTGCGCCGGGTCAGTACACCAATGATGCCGATGACGAACAGCGCGGTGCTGAGAATCAGGTAATACGTGAGCGGTATTTGCTGAATGACTTCCGGAATGAGGACGTCCTGCGTGGGTTGCATGGCTTGCCGGTTAATAGAAAGTATGGCAAATGTAAAGATTATTCGGGCTTGCTCAAATTCGGGCAGCCAGGGTAGACCGTGAATTTGGGCAATTAATAAGGCTATAGTCCAAATTGGAGCATTATTTTTACCACATTCGGCCTTGAATTCTACTTATTTACTTTTTCGCATGGCCGTTGCTGAACATTCTCAACCGAATTTCCGTTAGCCTCCGCTTGGTATCGAGTGGAAATTCGCCCTTCAACATCCAATCGTAGAACGAAGGCTCTTTCTTCAATACTTCCAGCACAGGCAGTCCTTTGTGTTTGCCAAAATTGAAAACCTCTTCGCCTTTTTCGTTGATAACAATCCGGCCAGCTAAATCGACATTTTTGTTGGCGGTCAGGCTGTGAAGCATATCCACATCGTTGTCAAAAACAACGTCCTGTCCGCTATCTGCTTTGGCGACCATGCCCATGTAACGCTGCACCTGCGCATTAAGCACTTCCAGCGACGCAATCGTGTCGGCTTCGGCCCCGTGCGCACCAACTAACTCTTTGTTGCAGTAGAATTTGTAAGCCGCCGACAGATTACGTGGCTCCATAAGATGAAAAATACGTTGTGCATCGACCATCCGACGGTTTTTCATGTCAAATTCGACATTAGCGCGTAAGAACTCCTCAACCAGTACGGGAACATCGAACCGGTTGCTGTTGAATCCTGCCAGATCGCAACCGTCCATAAACTGCGCTAATGTGCGGGCGACGGATTTAAAGGGAGGGGCATCCTTTACATCATCGTCATAAATGCCGTGAATCAAGCTCGACTCCAACGGAATAGGCATCCCAGGGTTAACGCGCTGGGTTTTAGTAGCTACTTCACCATTTGGTAACGCCTTAATGATGCAAATGTCAATAATACGGTCTTTCGCTACGTTTACGCCAGTCGTTTCGAGGTCAAAGAAAGCGAGCGGTTTTTTGAGTACAAGTTGATGCGTCATAACCAAACCGAATAAACAACACGGTTAGGCCACAAAGGTAAACTGTTTGATGGACAAGTTGTGCGCAAGCAATTAACTATGCGTTAATTACACGATCAAGCTCGTTTAGACTTCTTTCAACCGATCTACCCAATTGACACCCTGCCGGACCTCATCGACCGATGGCATACGACCAGCTTGCATCAGTTCCCGGATGGCAATAATATCCTGATCGCGCTTTAATCCAGCCGCTGCCTTAATTTGATTTTCCTGTACGTAGAAGGCGAGAAACGATTCATCAGTTTGCGGATCACCGTCGTAGATGATATCGTCAAAATGATCGGCGTGGCCAACGTAATTGATTCGTTTGCCGAGTTGATTGGTCCAGAAAAAAGGAACTTCGTGGTAAGGCTGCTCCCGACCAGCCATGTTCAAGCCAGCAACATAGCCTTGTACGCCCGCAACTTTCCAGTGTTCAATTCGTTCGCTACCGTCTGGAGTCGGATAGTGAGCGATGTCGCCAGCCGCATAAAGATCATCTGCCAGCTTGAGGTAAGCGTCCGTTTTGACCCCGCCGTCTTTTTCGAGTGGGATACTTTTCAAGAAATCCGTCTTTGGATGTACACCTAAACCCAACAGGACAAGATCAGCCGGAAGCCGCTGCCCATTATCCAGCAGTACTGCCTTGACCGCATCGTTGCCTTCTACCTGTGCTACTTTACAGCCCAAATGAAAGCGAATACCTTCTTTTTCGTGCCAGCCTTGCATCAGCCGACCGATTTTCTCGCCTAGTGTTTTGCTAAACGGTACAGGCTCCGGGCTAACCACGTCTACTTCGCAACCTAGCTTGTGCATACTCATGGCTCCTTCCAACCCAATGAACGAGCTACCCACAACAACGACGCGCTTTCCCGACTGTCCCAGTTCGCGAAGACGCTGGCTATCGTGCAGTGTACGGAGGGTATAAACGCCTTGCATATTGACGTCTACATCCGGCAGCAAATTAGGCTGGCCCCCTGTGCAGACCAGAGCCTTATCGTAGGTCAGCGTTTCGCCGGAAGCCAATTCGATTTGCTTTGTAGTAGGATCAAGCGAAGCAACACGCTGGTTTGTCCGGATGTCGATGCCATAATCCTGATAGAACTCTTCCGTACGAAGTGGCATCCACTCGTCAGGCGCTTCCCCTTGTAAATAGTCTTTCGAACAGTTGGGCCGGTCATACGGTCTTTCCTGGCTTTCAGTAAGCACCGTAATTTTGCCCGTAAATCCGCCTTCCCGCAAACCTTCTGCAGCAAAGGTCGCGGCTCCTCCTCCACCCACGATAACATAGGTTTCCCCATTCGTGGGATCAGGCGTAACCATTGGATTTTCGAGACTTTCCTTATTCGTTGTCAGGCGGACAAACACCTGATCATTTTCGATTCGCACCTCGTGCGTGGGTAATCCGTTGAGGGCTGGTGCTTCTAACCGATGCCCGTCTCTAACATCGAAGCAGGCATTATGCCAAGGACAAACGAGCCGGTGTCCGTTGAGTAGTCCCTTTGCTAGTGGACCCTGATAGTGCGTGCATTTCGGATGAAGCGCGTAAAACTGGCCATCAGCGCGGGCTAGCAGCACATCCGTATCACCCACTTGAACTTCTTTCAGTTGACCATCAGCAAGGTCATCAACGTGACAGACGGCGGCTTCGGTGTAATCAGCGATCATAGATAAAGACAACGGTTAGGTTCGGTGTCCTATAAACTACGAAGTCGGGTCAATTGATTGAAGAGAATAAAAAAAGCCGTTGCAGTGCTGCAACGGCTTACCACTCTTTCAAAATTGTCTTATTTCGACGTTGCCATCACCATTTTGATGTTCAGCTTGGCACCCGTTTGTAACACATCGACCAGATCCTGGACCGTCAGCGATTTGTCAAACCGTACGACAACCGTTGGCTCGGCAATGCCAGCCATGATTGTTTTTAGCTCCGTTTCCAGACTAGCGGCATCAACGGGCTTTTTATC
The DNA here is from genome assembly GCF_021233055.1 of Spirosoma oryzicola. Lineage (NCBI taxonomy): Bacteria > Pseudomonadati > Bacteroidota > Cytophagia > Cytophagales > Cytophagaceae > Spirosoma > Spirosoma oryzicola. Next base: position 5,576,182 of record NZ_CP089538.1, read on the forward strand.
GATGAAATACTGCTTTTTATCATCGACCGACAACGTCACCTGTTTTTTGCTCAACTGCTGCGACGATGACGCTTTGGGCAGCATCAGCTTGATAACATTCGGATTTGCTACCGTCGAAATGATGAGGAAAAACAACAGCAGGAAAAACATGATGTCGTTCAGCGACGATGTCGCGACCTCGGCAGCAAATTTATTTTTTCTTCGAAGTTTCATAGTAAGTAAGGCACCAGATAACGGCTGTTAGCCCGAAAAGTACCAGTTGATTCGGCTCATACTACGGCCGAACCCCGGAATCCTATCGCATCCGAGCGGGTTCAGCCGTCGGTTTCTGGAGAACTTCGATAAACTCAAATGCATTCATCTCCAGTTGAAGCGTGAACCGCTCAATCATCATGTTCAGCAGGTGATACCCCGTGTACGAAATAACCCCGACAATCAGACCGGCACCGGAGGTGATCATTTTCTCGTACAGACCACCCGCAATAATACCAACGCTGATGTTGTCCGATAAGGAGATGTCATAGAAGATACGAATAATCCCGGAGATGGTCCCGATAAAGCCAAGCATCGGAGCGATACCGGCAATAATACCCAGATAGCCCATGTTTCGCTCTAGCCGTGACAATTCGATCTGGCCAACGGTTTCAATCGTGCTTTCGATTTCCTTGATTGGCGAACCAATCCGACCGATTGCTTTTTCGAAAACGCGTCCCATAGCGGTGCGCTGATTCTTGGCAAACGACTCCGCCGATTTGATATTTCCCTGGGCTACCATATCCCGAATATTATCGACGAAGTTCGGGTCGCTTTTCGTTTGGGAGCGAATCACAAAATAGCGTTCAAAAATCAGGTAAAGCGCCGAAAAGAACAGCAGCGCAATGGGTATCATAACCCAGCCGCCCTTGGCAACCAGATCAAATAACTGTAAACTTTGTGGTTGGGGGGCCGCCGTGGCTGACAACGACGCGGCCGTGGTGTCAACGGCCGGAACCTGAAGCAAGAGCATACGAACGAGTCGGGTAAGTGAGTGAGTTTGACCAGCTGTTGTTTTGACACAAACGAGCCGCTTTCCTCGGATATTGTTTCAAAGATAGTGAAGCCTGTTTTATACAAACGATAAACTTAGGCAGTGTACGCTAAACCTACAGGCTAAACTACCCATTTTTTGGTAAGCTAGTCAAGGTTTGATAAGAATTTTACCCCGCCGTCCTGGTCGCTCGGCATGTTCGGTCGCTTCGGTAATCTGATCAAGCGGGTAAGACGCTTCAACGGGCAACTGAATTTTTCCCGATGCCAACAACCGCACTACATTCTGAGCAACATCCTGCCGGGTCTGGCTGTCAACACGGCGCATCCAGTCCGTAAGCCAGAATCCTTTAATCGTTAATTCTCTAAAAATCAGCAGCCCGGCATTAATAGTTGGGTCCTGCATACTCATCAATCCATAGATGATCATGGTTCCTGCTTTGGCCAGACAGGTTAAGGCTTCGGTAGCAGTATGTCCACCCACAGCATCCAGCACGCAGGCGACACCAACTCCATCGGTAATTTGCTTAACACGAGCGGCTAAATTTTCGGTTTCTACATTGATAACTTCGGTTAACCCCAATGCTTTCAATTCTTCATCAAGATCATCGCGTCGAACGGTACCAATGGTCTTGATCCCCCGCATCTGGCACAACTGAATGACCAATTTTCCGAAAGCCGATCCAACAGCGGTAATCAGTAGCCAGCCACCTTCCGGCACACCCGAATCCTGCACCATTGCGTAAGCCGTAAACGGATTGACAAATAGTTGCGCTCCTAGGTCGTCCGAAATCTCATCGGGAATGGGCACCAGCGCTTTTTCGTGCGCCAGCGCGTACTCCGACCATGAGCCAACACCGCTAAAGCTCACTCGGGTGCCGGTCGGTATCTGAACGCCCTCGCCGACGGCATCGACAACACCTACGCCTTCGAAACCAGCTCCCGACGGTAGCTGTGGCCGAATACCGTACAGATTCTGGACAAACATGATGTCCGACGGGTTGATCGGTGCGGCAATTACCTTCACGCGCACTTCATTTGGACCCGGCTCGGGCAGTGCTACTTCAGTTGCTTTCAGGATTTGGCCGGGCTTGCCAGTCTGCTCAAAAATGATGCTTTTCATAAGCGTTGATGCGTTGTCATTGTAAATGTGTTGAAAATATGATTTAATTCGCACAAACTATTCCTAAACCTTGAGATCAAGCGTCAGCCGGTAAACACTCATTGGTAACAGCAGTGCCTTTATCCCAACGATTATAGTACCGGCTGATAGCTCGTATTGTTCAATGCAGACTTCTCCCTTTATCGGCGAATTAATCGGCACAGCCGTGCTACTTTTCTTAGGCAACGGTGTTGTTGCCAACGTTGTTCTCAAACAAACCAAGGGTGAATCTGCCGGCTGGATTGTTATCACAGCCGGGTGGGCCTTCGCGGTAACCATGGGCGTTTTTGTGGCGAAATCGTTTGGAAGCGTTGATGCACACCTGAATCCAGCAGTCACCGTAGCCTTTGCGGTTGCCACCAACGACTACAGTCACGTTGTTCCTTACATAACCGCACAGTTGATCGGTAGTTTTATCGGGGCAACGCTGGTCTGGCTGCATTATTCTCCCCACTGGGCGGCTACCCCCGATCCAGCAGACAAACTCGCTTGTTTTGGTACAGGACCTGCCATTCGGAAACCAGGTGCCAATTTTTTAAGCGAGATGTTAGCTACGCTTGTTCTTATCTTGGGTCTGGCCGGAATATCGTCTAAAAACCTGGGGGAACTCGCTATTGGTGTTGGACCGTATCTGGTTGGTATCCTGGTTTGGAGCATTGGGCTTTCGTTGGGTGGTACCACGGGGTACGCCATCAACCCTGCTCGTGATCTGGGCCCACGACTCGCGCATGCCGTATTACCAATCCCCAGTAAAGGCACTTCCGATTGGGCTTACGCCTGGGTACCCATCGTCGGGCCGCTGGTTGGCGCTATCATCGGTGGCTTGTTCATTCGTTTCTTCACGCTATAGGACAAAAGAAGCAACAAACTGGTTTGTGTTCTCCGTATCTTTGTTCTATTATGGCAACCAAACCGTTTATCGTCGGTATTACCGGCGGCAGTGCTTCAGGAAAAACATCCGTTCTAAAGGATATTCTTAATGCGTTTACCGAAGACCAGATTTGCCTGATTTCACAGGATAACTATTATCGAACGCTCGATTTTATTCCGGTTGATCAGAACGGCGTTTATAATTTCGATCTGCCCGTAACGATCAATCACGAACTGTTTGCAGAACATTTAAGTCTGCTGCACGCGGGGCAAACGATTGAAGCCAAAGAATACACGTTTAACAACCCGAACGTGATTCCCCGGATGCTGATCTACCGCCCTACACCGATTATTATTGTTGAAGGACTGTTTGTTTTTCACTTTCCCGACGTAGCTACTCAGCTCGATCTGAAAGTGTATATTACCGCAAAAAATAGCATCAAGCTCGACCGGCGGCTTAGCCGTGACCAGGCCGAGCGAGGTCTTACCGAGGAATTGATCAATTACCAGTGGAAACATCATGTACGTCCGGCTTACCGCGAGTTCGTAAAACCGCATAAGGACCAGGCAGACATTGTTATTCCCAATAACTTACACTACCAGAAAGGTTTAGAGGTTTTATTAGCCTTCCTGAGAACAAAAGTAAATTCATGATATGGCTGGTGCCCCGCCGAATTGGGCAATCGTTGATCAGGCGAGGCACTATCTCTTATACCTCAATCACAACGTCATCGCTTTCGGGATAGCCAGTGCAGGTCAGTACCCAGCCTTCGCGCAGGTCGCGTTCAGTAAGCACGTCGTTGATCGTCATGTGTACGCTCCCCGACTGACAGCGAGCCACGCAGGTAGAGCACCGTCCTCCCCGGCAGCTGTAGGGCAAAGCAATACCTTCATCCAGCGCAGCCTGCAAAATGGATTTGTAAGCAGGAACCTGAATTTCGATTTCCCGTCCCCGAAACCGAAGTAACACCGTCCGATCCTGGGCGATGATGGGTGGTGGGGTCAGCACGACAGGTTCTACAACGAAATTCTCCCGTCGAATCTGGTCAGCGTGAAACCCACTGAATACGAGTGTAAACTGCACCATGCGCATGTAATCGCCCGGTCCGCACACGAAGAAATGGCTTGTTTCTCGATTTGATTTACCGATCAAGGTCGGCAACAAGCGTTCGAGCATAACATTATTGAGCCGTCCGCGCAGACCGTTCCAATCCTCGGACGGATTGCTCAACAAATACAACAGTCGAAAACGATCGGGAAATTGACGCTGAAGATCGGCTAGTTCGTCCCGAAAAATAATACTTCGTTCATGGGTGCTGCTGTACAGCAACGTCACGCGCCGATGCGGTTCAGTACGTAAAACTTGCTTGACCAGCGCAAACAGTGGCGTAATACCGCTCCCAGCCCCCAATAGCACAACATCCCCCGGCAAGTTCTCATCCAGTGTAAATCGTCCGGCGGGTGGTAAACTCGTTAGTATGTCTCCGACACGCAGGGTATCAAGCAGCATTCGCGAAATTTCGCCGTTCTGAACGCGCTTGATCGTCAATCGCAACGGCTCGTCGGCAGTTGAACTAAGCGAGTAAGATCTTCTTATTTCATGCGAATTCGGGCCGCTCTCGCCGTGTTGCAGAATCAATGTTAGAAATTGTCCGGCACGATGCGGAACAGATCGGCCATCAACAGATTCCAGGTAAATACTTTTAGTGTCAGAAGTTTCTGCCTGGATGCGAACAACGCGAAGCTTAAGAATATCGTCGGTCATGGACACTTATACTTTAGGCCAAAACGAACCAAATGGGGTCTGTTGTTTGAAAGCCCAAACGATTTCCCCAAATTCGCCCGGCGTGGACTCGCCCAGCATGGAATGTCCGACGTGGACTCACCCGGCAGGTGCCCGCAAAACTCACTACTGCCTAAACGGTGATTGTGACATTTTACCGTTTTTTAGTGTTTTATCATAAACTACCTATTACTAGTAAATGGAAGCGCTTTTGGAAGAAGTTCAGCGAGTTGGTTACGTAAACGAACCCGTTGCCGACGATATCGATTTGGTAGCCGAGATTAAGCGGCTGAAAGCAGAAAAAAACGCCGTTATCCTGGCGCATTATTACGTTGATGGCTCCATTCAGGATATTGCCGATTACATTGGCGATAGTCTTGGCCTGAGCCAGCAAGCTGCCGCCACCCCCGCCGATATGATTGTATTCTGCGGTGTGCATTTTATGGGTGAAACGGCGAAAGTGCTGTCCCCCGAAAAAAAGGTGGTTATACCCGATCTTAATGCCGGCTGTTCGCTTGCCGATTCAGCCCCGGCGGATAAGTTCGCGGCTTTCAAAGCGCAGTACCCCGATCATATTGTGTTGTCCTACATCAACTGCTCCGCTGAAATAAAAGCGCTGTCGGACATCATCGTCACTTCGTCAAACGCATTGCAAATTGTCGAGAGCCTGCCTAAAGATCAGAAAATCATCTTCGCCCCCGACGCGAACCTTGGCCGCTTTGTCGCCCGAAAAACAGGCCGGGATATGGTGCTTTGGGACGGTGCCTGCATTGTGCACATCGATATTTCGCAGGAGAAATTAACCAAACTTCGCCAGCAGTACCCTACCGCTAAGTTTATCGCTCACCCCGAATGCCAGGAACACATTTTGAGCCAGGCCGACTACGTGGGTTCGACAACGGCGCTGCTGAAGTACGTGGTTGATAGTCCGGAGCAGACGTTTATCGTAGGAACCGAGGCCGGTATTCTTCACAAGATGAAGCAGGCGGTTCCTCACAAGAAAATTATTCCGGCACCCGCCAGTCAAAACAATACGTGTGCCTGTTCCGAGTGTCCGTATATGAAGATGAACACGCTGGAAAAAGTGTACAATGCCATGCTGTACGAACAGCCGGAGATTATTGTTCCGGAAGACGTGCGCGTCAAAGCGTACGAGTCAGTGGCTCGAATGCTGGAATTGAGTAAGTAGTAACGATTCAGAAAATAGCTTTATCATCTTTTGAGTGGTAGCCCGGTGCGCACCGGGCTTGTTCAATTGACTTAGTAATGCCCCATCAATTCGATTTTCTTGTCATCGGCTCTGGTATCGCGGGCCTGAGTTACGCCACCAAGCTGGCGATGCACTTCGAGAACCTGGAACGTGAATCGAACGCACCGCCCGTCCGCATCGGTGTTATCACTAAAGTTCAGGCCGACGAAACCAATACGAAGTACGCCCAGGGAGGCATTGCCGCCGTCTGGTCAGAGGCCGACTCATTTGAGAAGCACATCGACGATACGATGGTGGCTGGCGATTTTCTGAGCGACCCTCATGTTGTTGAGATTGTTATCCGGGAAGCGCCCAATCGTATTCGCGAGCTGATCGATTACGGAACCCGGTTTGACAAAGAACACGGCAGCGACGACTACAATCTAGCCAAAGAAGGGGGTCATTCCGATTACCGAATTTTGCACTTCAAGGACATTACCGGGGCAGAGATTGAGCGGGCTTTGCTTGAAAAGGCTCATTCCTTGAAGTCTATTGAGATCTTCACGCACTACTACGCCGTTGAACTAATTACGCGGCACCAGCTTGGCGAGACGGTTCATCGATACGATACGGATAACAAGTGTTTTGGCGCGTATGTGCTGAATACACAGACGGGTCAGGTTGAACAGTTTCTCGCAAAAACAACCTTGCTGGCAACGGGTGGTATTGGCAATATCTACCAGAATACCACCAACCCCAACATCGCTACTGGCGATGGTATTGCGATGGCTTACCGGGCAAAAGCGGTATGCAAGGACATGGAATTCATCCAGTTTCACCCGACAGCGCTTTACGAACCCGGTAAGAAACCCAACTTTTTGATCTCCGAAGCCGTCCGGGGATTTGGCGGTATCCTGCGAAACAAGAAGGGCGAAACGTTCATGGAGAATTACGATTCGCGCCTATCGCTGGCCCCGCGCGATATCGTGGCGCGCGCCATCGACTCCGAGATGAAAAAAGCGGGTGATCCGCATGTGTATCTGGACGTGACGCATTGCGATTACGAAAAATTTGTCGAGCATTTTCCAACGATTACCGCTTACTGCCACGATCATCTCGGTCTTAATTTACGGAAAGATTTTATCCCCGTCGTTCCGGCGCAACACTACCTATGCGGGGGAATCCGGGTTAATGAGTGGGGCCAGACCAATATTCAGTTCCTGTACGCCGTCGGGGAATGTTCCTGCACAGGTCTTCACGGAGCCAATCGGTTAGCGTCCAACTCCCTACTCGAAGCCGTTGTGTTTGGGCATCGGGCTTATCAAAAAACCGTCGAGTTATTCGATCAGGCCGTTTTACCCGAAAACCTCCCCCTCTGGAATGACGCCGGTACGACCCACCCCGAAGAACTAGTTCTGGTTACAGAGATGAAAAAAGAACTGGAGTCGATTATGTCCAACTACGTCGGTATCGTACGAACGAATCGACGCTTGAAGCGGGCGATGGACCGGCTTGAGTTGATCTACCTCGAACATGAAGAGCTTTACCGCCAGTCGAAAGTATCTGCACCCATCTGCGAATTGCGCAACATGATCGAAGTCGCTTATTTGGTCATCAAAATGGCAATGGCCCGGCGCGAGAACCGAGGGCTCCATTTCAATCTGGACAATGCAAAACATGATGACTCAATGTCCTAGGTGCAATTCTATTGACATAATGGGACCGCTCCCGCTTACTACCTCAGAAGGTACCAACACATTCGTTCGGATTACCGAACCCCGTACCAGCGCTTTGCAAATTCGAGCCAGCGAAACCGCAACATTACACGTTGCGATTTGCGGTTCGTGCGGTTACGCGGAACAGTCCGTTGCTGACGCGGCCCGGCTGTGGAAATACTGGCAGAAAGGATATCGGTAGGCTACTTCACACGTTCTAGTAGTTCATCGCGATACGACCCACTCAACGGCACCTGTACTTTACCGATGGTAAGCTGGTGCCGTTCTATTTTCTCGATACGGTTGAGGGAAACAATGTACGACTTGTGAACGCGCATAAACTGATCGCCCGGAAGCATCTCGGCGGCTTCACCAATGGTCATGCGCGTAACGGCTTTCTTGCCGATTTCCTGAAAGGTTAGATAATTTCCTTCCGACTCCACGTATTGCAGTTCGTCGAGGTTGATCCGTACCCAGTCGTAGCCGTCTTTTACAAAAACGTAAGGAGATTTTTTAGCATCGTCGGATAAGCGCTCGTAGGCTTTGTTTGCCGCCTGCATGAAGCGCCCAAAGGCAATGGGTTTCAGTAGATAGTCCAGCGCACTTAGCTCAAACCCTTGCAACGCGTATTCAGGGTAAGCCGTAGTAAATACAACCAGCGACTTGTTGCCGACCACCTGCGCGAAGTCAAGCCCCGTAAGATCCGGCATGTTGATATCCAGAAAAATCAAATCAATCGGTTCGGTTTTCAGGAAGGTCAGGGCTTCGATGGCGTTGACAAACGTGCGTTTCAGGTCAAGGAAAGGAACTTTACTAGCGTGCGATTTAATCACATTGAGCGCAATGGGCTCGTCGTCGATGGCGATACAGCGGAGGGTAGCAGGCATAAATTAATTAGACGAATTTTCTTTCCTAAACTCATTGAGTACACGTCGTATCAAAGCCGGAATTATGATACTGTATACAGCCAGAAAGGGTAACTACGGAGTATGTTTTCCATTCGAATGGGCTGCCGCTATAATACCGATATGCAGACCAATCAAAAAGCCGATGAAGACAACGTTCATCAGCACGTTTGGCCCTATACTGTATCGACCGACCTTGAGTTTCATGGGTGCTATCAGTTAAAGTTTAATCTGTAAGTGTACCCTGAATTGGTCGTTCGCTTCCCGTATCTCCAGCGAGTGACGGTTCGGATAAACCAGCGCTAATCGCTGTCGAACGTTTGCCAGACCCAAGCCAGTCCCTTTTTCAAGCCCGGTTCGGGGCACAAGGCTATTTTCAATAACAGCATCAAGGTTTCCATTCTCAATCTGCATCTGAATACGCACAAAGCAAGGGTATTGAACACTGATTCCGTACTTGAACGCATTCTCGATGAGTGGATTCAACAACAAAGGAGCGATCTGAGCGGGCTTTTCATCCCAATCGATCCGGGTCCTGATTTGAATTGTATCTGTATTGGGTACACGCATTCGATGGAGTTCTACCGTGTCTTCTACAAACCGTACTTCCTGTTCAATCGGAATAAGATCTTGTTGTGAAGCTTCGGTCATATGGCGCATCACAGAAGACAGCTGCTCAATTCCGGCGGCTGTACGATCGGTGTCGCCCGCTAATGCACTGCCATACAAGTTGTTTAGCGTATTGAACATGAAGTGTGGATTAACCTGCGCCTTGAGCGTCTGCAACTCAGCCTGCGTCTTCTGAAGAATTAACGCTCGTTCCCGACGCTGGTTTTGGCGATAAGCCCGTACGGCGATGAATAGCAACGTATAAACCCATGTTACAAAAACACCTCCTAAAGCCTCTTGCAAAGCCGCTTTGTCTTTCATTGATATACCCAGATGCACGAAGATCAAGATGGTAACAACCGCCAGAATAAATATATAAACGACAAAAGCGTACAGACCAAAGACTACAAACGTCCATACTTTACGTCTACTTGCCAGAACATTATACAGCCAGTAGCTACCGTGAATAAGTAGCACATAAATGAAACCAGTCACTATGGTCAGTAGGGCATACCCAATCCAGTTATTTTGATACTTTACCAGCAGCGGACTAGTTTCCTTAAGCATTTCAAAGGGCAGGTAGGTGAATTCGAGCCACCCTGCTAAGAGGCTTACGACGACCCAAAGCACACAATGAATCAAAAAAAGCCTTACCTCCCGATGAAGTACCCAACGGGTTGCTTTACGGTCTCTTGCGGAGGCCGAGGAAACCAAAGCCGATTCCATAAATCCTGCTCGTTGAAAGAATTGTCGGATCAGAGAAATCAAGCCTGTATCGATTTAGGTAAAATCCGATTCAGGTACGCATAACAGGCCAAACATACACCAACGCAACCGATCAGCAAACCTATATACAGCGTATCGTTGCCGACCCAGCTCTGCGTAACATTCTGGCTCATATCCATCGTATCGCTGACCAGGAACGTCAACGAGCTTACCCCGTTATTCACAAAGTGAAGAAACATGCACAGGCCGAGCGAACGGGTACGGTAATACAGCCAACCCAATGCAAAGCCCAGGAACATCGCATTGACCGCCTGCGCCGGAATCAGGTGTATACCACCGAAGATGATACCCGACCAGATAATCGCTTTGGTAGGACTGTAGTTTTTCAGAAATCCGTCCAGAATAATTCCCCGAAACAAAACTTCTTCTAAGATAGGCGCGGCTATCACAGCGGCAATAATCATATTTTTTGTAAACAGTTCCGCAACGATTTTCTCTAGCTCGGCAGGCATCGGTATCGCACTGACCAGCGGCTCAGCCAGTGAGCTAAGTGCCAGCATACCAAGCGCGGCTACCGGGTAAGCGGCCACCGGAACAGACCGCCAGGATAACGAACGACTTCCGCGTTTCCGGAAGGCATACAGAATAGTAAGTCCGATAGCGATCACGTAAGCCAGCGTTTCACCAATGACGTTCAGCACAGGCAGCCCAAATCGATCAGCGGCAAATTTTAAGCCCAGCGCGGGTAGCGTAGCCGGAAGTTGCATCAGGAAAAAGACGCCAATCAGCCACCAGGACTGGTTGAGCGTTGGATAACCAACAGGGCGGGGTTGTTCGGTAATGACAAATGGAGGTTGTTCGGAGGTTGTGGGTAAATTCATGACAGGTTTACGGTTAAGATTGGACTGGAAACTGACTGATTAATAAAGGTTAATGGTCAATGCGACTCGAAACACTCGTTGGTCTTCGTCCACTTGCAGGGAATGACGGTCGGGGTAAGCCAGTGCGAGTCGTTGCCGGACATTAGCGAGTCCAATTCCTGTTCCTCTTTCCAGGCCAGTTCGGGGAAGCACACTATTTTCGGTGGTAAGCTGGAGAATTCCGTCTTTTACTTGTAAGTGAATGTGCACAAAACACGGATGTTGAATGCTAATCCCATATTTGAAAGCATTTTCAATCAAGGGATTCAGCAGCAACGGGACAATCTGTGCGGGCTTCTCGTCCCAGTCAATGCGGGTAGCGATATCAATGTTGGCCTGATTTGGGAGACGGATGCGCTGAAGCTCCACAAAGTCGTCGATGAAGCGCAGTTCGCGTTGAATGTTTGTCGTTTGTAAGCGCGACTCTTCCATCACATAGCGCACAATTCCCGATAGTTGCTGAATGCTTTCTGCCGTGCGGGGGCTGTCTTCCAGAATAGCCGTCCCGTAGATGTTATTCAGCGAGTTGAACAGAAAATGTGGATTGACCTGTGCTTTTAATGCATCGAGTTCAGCCTGGGTACGCTGCTGAATGAGTACCAGTTGACGACGGCGTGCGTTGGTCCAGGCCGCAATCAGGCTGTACACAATGGTCAGTAGCATGAATCCGTTCACAAAAGTCCAGTGAAAACTTTGACGAGTACCCGCTTTACCGATTACGGCTGGCAACGAAGCCCCGAGTATTAGCCAGACACTGACCATAAAAAACACGTAGATGACTCTGCCCAGGTTATCCGATTCGAATAGTTTGCGAAAGATATACTCGTACTGAATTCTTATCACGGCAAATAGCAGTACAACGAAAGCCACCCACACACCACTGTTATCCGCGAAAGATCGTACAATTCTACCAGCGAAAGCACCCGTCCGATACGACGAACTGGCCCAACGTCCCCCTTCCTTTGCCAGTTCCAGGTCGCGCTTCTCCGCTTTGGTAACGTACTCGGTTAATTGATCCTCCAGGCTGGTTTGATTGAACTGATAAGTCAGATAGCTTATACTGATGATTAAGACAACCCATATCCACCATCGGGCAATCAGCGGCTGCCCTGTCTGTTGAAACCAGTTAGCAAAGGCGGACCAATAACCTGATTTTAGTGGGCTTGTTTTCAAGGTGCTTTCCATCTATCCTTTCAAAGTTACAGGGTTCGAAGCACTTCCAACGTCAGTGGAGTAACTATCATCAGGGAATGAACCGCCACTGCGTACCAAAACCCGTACTTCATCCGAATATAGCCGTAGTAGGAGCCGCTTAGTAAGCCAATCAGCAGCATGAGCGGTAAGATGAGCAGTTGCCAGCCGGTCAGTGCATTGAATCCGTCATGAATTTTGCTACAAGCGTATAGTCCCGTAATGGCGTAGTAGATCCAGCGGAAATTAGCTTGCCAGAAGGCGTGGATGCGATTAAACACAGCAGGTCGTTTCAGCCAGTTGCCTAATGCATAAGCCGCTACCCCCCAAGTTAGCACAAACCATAAGGTGGACGTCTGATGATTACTGCCCGGTATATGCTGGTAACAGTACCCCACTAACCCTGCTACCAAAAAAGAGCCCGTGTTTCTAAGACGATTTGGTGTGAGTCGTAAAATAGCGCGGAAGACAACTTCTTCAAGAATAACGGCAACCGGAACGGCGGCTACTAAAATACCTATGGACGATGTGTAGCGCTGTAGCAGGGGCGTAAAAATATTCTCTCCTGTTACCTGCTCCATTAACAGGACCATGCCTGTCGAGAGTAGCATAAAAATTAGAAGCAGCGGATACTCACTCAGAAATGTGCGCACTTGGACCAGCAACGGCTTCTTAGACGAGTCTGTCAACGGCTGCTGATAGTCCGGCCAACGAAGGTAGTTTTGAAAATCAGAGAAAGTAGGCGTAAAGGCTTGCATTGTGGTAGAAGGGTATAGATCTGACAGGTAGGAGGATACTGTGATTAATAAGCTGATGTATCCGCATGAACAACCGGCATAACGGTCTGGTGTGGCTCATCACGAAGAACTACGTGCGGTTTAGGGAGACTGACTGGCGCTTCTACGGTAGTGGGCTGAGGAGTAGCTTGCTCTACGTTTTCGGTAAGCGTCACTTTGCCATGCCGCTCATACGTGAGTTGCTCGTTGTTTTCAAGTGTAATACGATCTAAACTATACGTGGTATCCGGGCGAACGATCATCGATTGCGGCTGTGTGGTGGTCCGCATGGGTTCGATAGACTGATCGGTACAAGCCGTAAAAGCAACAGCAGAAATTAAAAGAGCAAGGGCTTTGTTGATCGTTTTCATGGCAGTGTGTTTCTAAGGATGTTTTGATTTCGTTTGATGGCCGACCAGGTGTCAGCCGTTTCGATGAGTCAAAACAAACACATTGCTTCTGGCCCCTAAAATTGGTGTGACCAACTAGCCAGACTTTGGGAGGAAATAGGCAAAGTTTGGGATTTGCGCCTTGGTCCTTACAAAACAAAGCGAAGAATGAAATGAGTACTCCGCCCCTCGACAGCGCCCTTATCACGGCAAAAACTCGGAAGCTTTCTATTTTCAGGGGTAGTCTATTGACAAACTAGAAACACAATAAAACATACTTTATCCGCTGAATTTCAGATTATTACCCACAATAAACAGCCCAATGAAACGTTTTACTGCTCGAAAAAATTGTTTGATAATCCAAAGGTAAATCCTTTTCTTTGCGCAGTTTTTCAACCCCAACGGACTACTAAAATGTCAGAAATTGCACAAAAGGTCAAAAATATCATTGTCGAGAAATTGGGCGTAGAAGAGTCGGAGGTTACGCCAGAGGCTAGCTTCACGAACGATCTAGGCGCAGACTCACTTGACACGGTTGAATTGATCATGGAATTTGAGAAAGAATTCAACATTTCTATCCCAGACGATCAGGCTGAAAACATCGGCACGGTTGGTCAGGCTATCACTTACCTGGAAGAAAACGCAGGTAAATAATTCCTGAGGTTTAGCAACTAATGCTTTCCTCTTTTTAATTACCCCCGCAGTAGAACTGTATGACGTTAAAACGAGTAGTCGTAACGGGTTTAGGCGCACTTACGCCGATTGGTAACGATGTACCCTCCTATTGGAACAACTTATCAGCCGGCGTAAGCGGTGCCGGCCCGATCACGAAATTTGATGCTTCTAAGTTTCGTACGCGATTCGCGTGTGAGCTGAAAGGGCTCGATGTCACACAGTTTATTCCTCGGCAGGAGGCCCGCAAAATGGATGCGTTCACCCATTATGCGCTTATCGCCACTGACGAGGCCATTCGGGATGCCGAAATAGACCTGGAGAAAATCGACCGGAACAAAGTCGGTGTTATCTGGGGCTCCGGCATTGGCGGTCTTAAGTCGTTCGAAGACGAGATGCTCGACTACGCCAAAGGCGACGGCACCCCCCGAATCAATCCTTTCTTTATCGTTCGCATGATCGCCGACAGCGCGTCGGGTCAGATCTCCATGCGGTACGGATTCCGTGGTACCAACTACGTCACTGTTTCGGCCTGCGCATCTACCAACAATGGCATCATCGATGCCTTCAACTACATTCGTCTGGGTCGGTTGAATATGTGCGTTGTGGGCGGTTCCGAAGCAGCTGTCACCCGCGCCGGTATCGGAGGATTCAACGCCAACCGTGCGCTTTCAGAGCGTAACGACTCGCCCGAAACGGCATCAAGACCTTACGACAAAGACCGGGACGGTTTTGTGTTAGGAGAAGGAGCTGGATCGCTTATTCTGGAAGAGTACGATCACGCTGTAGCGCGCGGAGCCAAGATCTACGCTGAACTCATTGGTGGTGGTATGTCGTCAGACGCTTATCACATCACAGCGCCACACCCCGAAGGTCTCGGCGCTTATCTGGCGATGAAAGATGCGCTTGACGATGCGGGGATCGCTCCGACAGATATCGATTACATCAATACGCACGGCACATCAACGCCAGTCGGTGATCCACAGGAACTTAAAGCCATCTATCAATTGTTCGGTGATCATTCGTTCAAGCTGAATATCAGCTCGACGAAGTCTATGACCGGCCACTTGCTGGGTGCAGCGGGTGCTGTGGAAGCAATTGCCAGTATCAAGGCTCTGGAGCATCAACTTGTACCGCCTACGATTAACCTGTTTAACGTAGACGAAGAGATCGACTCTCGGTTCAATTTGACGCCACTGAAGCCGCAAGCTCGTTCACTGACAACGGTTATGAGCAATGCGTTCGGTTTTGGAGGTCATAATGCCATTGTCATTTTCCGTAAACTAAGCTGAGTCGTGCAACTCGCGCTGCCCCGTAGTTTGTTCAATCCGTTCGACTGGTTCCGGTCGCAAAACACCGATCCGCGCAAAAACCTGCGCCGGTCAATTGCTCACATCATTGGTGAACGGCCGTCCAACATCGGCCTTTACCAATTGGCGTTGCGTCATACCTCAGCCTCGAAAGCCACGGCTATTGAAGGATTTCGGGAGTCAAACGAGCGGCTGGAGTATCTGGGCGATGCCGTATTGGGCATGGTCATTGCCGAATTTTTATTCAAAAAATACCCGTACAAGGACGAAGGCTTCTTGACTGAGATTCGCTCCCGAATTGTTAACCGCGAAACCCTGAACGGAATTGCCCGCAAAATTGGCCTCGATCACCTGATTGAGTACGATGGTAGCCGTACCCGTAGTTTGCCTGCCCGTACGTCGATGTATGGTGATGCTCTTGAGGCTCTGGTTGGTGCGGTTTACTTAGACAAAGGCTTTCGCTTCTCCCGCCGGTTTATTCTCAAAGAACTACTCTCGCATTACGATATTGACTCGGTAGTTCAAAACAACGTGAACTTCAAAAGCCGGCTCATCGAGTGGGCGCAACGTACAGGCAAAGAAGTGCGTTTTGAAATTTTGTCAGAGAAGGGCAATAGCCATTTCCGCGAGTTTATCGCGCAGGTCATCATTGACGATGAGCAATTTGCTACGGGTGGTGGTTACAGTAAAAAGAAAGCTGAACAAGCTGCCGCAGAAAAAGCACTTGAGCTTCTGGACGCTAAATAAGCAGCCCCTCTTCGAAAATCCACAAAATTTGTAGAGTAATAACCGCACTCGTCTTTGTGCGTTAATCTCTTTGTGCAATCATTTTTGCCACTCCTGGCGAATAATCAAGCCATTTTGTCCATTCGTCGTGCTTATCTATGTCAAATTTATGACATATTGACCTACCTGCTTTCCGAATTCAAGCTGGCACAGAGTTTGAAAAATAAGTAGCATAACTAGTTAACTTATTTTCTAACTCCTAATCAATCATCAGTCATGAATCCGTTAATGCGCACGAACAACAATCTTCCATCGTTGATCGAGAATTTTTTCGGCCGCGACATGAATGATCTTTTCAATTCGAATTCATCCTGGGTAAATAATGTTCCAGCGGTGAACGTGGTTGAGCACAAGGATGGTTTTCGGATTGAAGTAGCCGCTCCTGGTTTGAAGAAAGAGGATTTTAAACTCAATCTGAACCACAACAATCTTACAATCTCTTCCTATCAGGCAACGCAACAGGAACAACCTAGCGACGAAGGGCGGG
Organism: Spirosoma oryzicola; assembly: GCF_021233055.1. NCBI lineage: Bacteria > Pseudomonadati > Bacteroidota > Cytophagia > Cytophagales > Cytophagaceae > Spirosoma > Spirosoma oryzicola. Next base: position 5,592,698 of record NZ_CP089538.1, read on the forward strand.
ACAAAGAAAAATATACCCGTCGCGAGTTTAGCTATTCGTCTTTCCAAAGAATATTCACCTTGCCTACTTCGGTAGATGCTGATAACATACAAGCTTCGTACACCGATGGGGTTCTTAAAATTGAGATTCCGAAACGTGAAGAAGCTAAAGTAAAACCGCCACGCCAGATTGAGATCGGCGGCTAATATGGTGACTGAAACAATACGCATAAAAGTCCGTGAGGAGCGCTCCTGCGGGCTTTTATGCATACTGAGGCCCTCCTAACAAAGCCTTGTTAAAATTTGTTAAGGGTAAGATTCCCTGGATTTTTCAGCACCAAGTTTCCGTTATATAGACAAGTAGAAGTAAATTAGTATACGTCTTACACAACAAGAACAGCAATTTAGATTTTCCCAATTAACCATGAAAAGCAACTGGAAACTATTGGCGTTAATGGCACTTCTATCAAGTGTAGTGACGCTGGCTGCCTACAACCTTCTAGGGTTTAATCAGCGGGATGTTATCTTTAACGAGTCGTCATCCACTCCAACGATTACGGGACGCTTGGCCGCCTTAACGGGCAATGGTCCAACGGCAACTCCCGGCGATTTCTCCACCGCAGCCGAAGCCGTAACTCCCACCGTTGTTCACATCCGCACGACGATGACCCGTACGGTTCGCCAGCAACAAGTCCCTGACATCTTTCGAGATTTCTTCGGTGATGATTTTGGTGGTCAAAGCCGCCCTCGTCGTCAACAAGGACAGGCGTCAGGTTCTGGCGTGATCATTAGCAAAGATGGCTACATTGTAACGAACAACCACGTTGTACAAGACGCCGATGAGGTTGAAGTTATTCTGACCGACAAACGAAGCTTTAAAGCTAAAGTAATTGGTACTGACCCACTAACGGATCTAGCAGTTGTTAAAATCGAAGCCAACAACCTGCCCGCAGTTACTCTTGGTGACTCTGACGCGCTGAAACTGGGCGAATGGGTACTAGCCGTTGGCTACCCGCTTGATCTTGAATCGACCGTTACCGCTGGTATCGTGAGTGCTAAAGGCCGTCGGATCGGTATCCTTGACCAAAATGCTCGTCAACAGCAGCAGCAGAACGATTCGAAAGCAGATACGCCTGTTGAATCGTTTATTCAGACGGATGCCGCTATCAACCCTGGTAATTCAGGTGGTGCACTCGTAAACCTCCGTGGTGAACTGGTTGGTATCAACTCGGCCATTGCGTCGGCAACGGGTTACTACAGCGGTTATGGCTTTGCCGTTCCGGTATCGCTCGTGAAAAAAGTATCAGCTGACCTCTTGAAATACGGCAACGTACAACGCGGTTATCTGGGTATCATGCCTATCGAGTTGAATAGCACGATTGCCAAAGAGAAAAACGCTAAAGTAGGCCGTGGTATTTACGTTGAGAGTGTTGTTGACAACGGTGCCGCTAAAACAGCAGGTTTAGAGAAGGGCGATGTAATCGTTAAGATGGAAGGTCAGCCCCTTGATTCGGACGCACAGATGCGTGAGATCATCGGTCGTCGTCGTCCAGGAGACATTCTGAATGTTACAGTTAACCGCAACGGTACTGAGCGCGACTTCAAAGTTGAACTTCGTAACCGCAACGGTGGCCGCGACGTCATCAAGAAAACCGACGTTACTGCTACAAACACTGCCCTCAGTTCACTCGGCGCTAACTTTGAAGAGTTAAGTGCTCAAGATGCCAAACAACTGGGTATCTCTGGTGGTGTGCGTGTGAAGAAAATTATGGATGGTAAGCTTGCTGAAACCGATATCGAAGAAGGTTTCATCATTGTAAAAGCAAACGGTAAAAACGTCAAAACGACGAAAGACCTGCAAGCCATCCTATCTTCGGTTAAAGAAGGTGAGGGCTTGATGCTGATCGGTATGTATCCGAACAGTTCGCGGATGTACTACTACGCAGTACCTGTATAATTGCCCTAGTGATTGAATACTAAAAAAGCCCATCTGGAAAGATGGGCTTTTTTAGTATTGACGTACTGCTAAAATGGAATTGTTTACTTCCTATTCGTAGTAATTCAGTACTTGGTGACCGCTCTTCGCTAGTAACTGATCGCGACGGAACAAATCAATATCAGCCGTCATCATATCTTTAACCAGCGCTGGAAGGTCGTATTTGGGTTTCCAGCCTAGCTTGGTCATCGCTTTTGTTGGATCGCCGAGCAGCAGATCAACCTCCGTTGGACGGAAATAGCGTGGATCAACACAGACAACTTCTTTACCAACTTCAAGTGGGAAATCTGGGTTTGACGCGCTCACAACGACAGCTTTCTCAGAAGCACCTTCGCCTTTGAATTCAAGTTCAACGCCAATTTCAGCGAAAGACATCCGTACGAAGTCCCGAATACGGGTTGTTACGCCTGTAGCAATAACAAAATCCTCTGGTTTTTCCTGCTGAAGAATCATGTGCATAGCTTCAACGTAATCCTTGGCATGGCCCCAGTCACGTTGCGCGTCAAGGTTACCGAGGTAAACTTTGTCCTGTAATCCAAGACCGATACGCGCTACAGCACGGGTGATTTTGCGTGTAACGAACGTTTCGCCACGAAGCGGTGATTCATGGTTGAACAGAATACCATTGCAGGCATACATGTTGTAAGCCTCGCGATAGTTGACGGTAATCCAGTAACCATATTGCTTTGCTACGGCATAAGGCGAACGCGGATAGAACGGTGTCGTTTCCGATTGAGCATGACCTTGTACCCCACCATATAACTCGGATGTTGATGCCTGATAGATACGGGTCTTTTCCGTAAGACCAAGTAACCGGACAGCTTCCAGGATACGGAGCGTTCCAATACCGTCTACCTGTGCCGTATACTCAGGCTCTTCGAAACTTACCTGTACGTGCGACATAGCGCCCAGGTTATAAATTTCGTCGGGTTGTACTTCCTGAATAATACGGATGATGTTGGTGGAATCAGACAAATCGCCGTAGTGTAGTTTGAAGCGCACATTTCTTTCATGTGGATCTTCGTACATATGGTCAATCCGCTGCGTGTTGAACAGCGAACTCCGACGTTTGATACCATGTACTTCATACCCTTTTTCTAGGAGAAGTTCAGTTAGGTAAGCCCCATCTTGTCCGGTTATACCGGTGATCAATGCCTTTTTCATAATTTGTTACACGGAAATAACACCGCTAAAATTGTACAAAACATACCAAAACTAAGTAATAGCAAGCTAATTATATAAATTATTTTATCGAGAGGCTACGGCGTATCTCTACCTTATCAGGCTGTAACTGGGAAGAAGGTAATAATTGACGGATTGACGCATAATAGCGTTCTGCATCAATTCGGCGCATGAAGTCTCCCACCTTAAGTTTATATGTTGGCTGATTATAGGTCAAATAAGGACTAAGTTCAGGAAAATTTTGATAAATCAGTAACTTAATCTTATCAATTTCTTGTCTTTGATTACCTACGTACACCTGAATGCGGTATCCGGGTGCATAACGGACCGCTCGATTCTTAACGGCAAGTGTGTCGATCACCATATCTAGCTTTCGATTGACATGCAATGCTTCAACTGGAACGGCGGGTTTGCTTACGTCATTTTTGCGTGGCGACGCGGTGGCAGGCGGTGAAACTGGAGCCGGGGTGGCAGGCCGGGTAGCTGCGGGGGACCGTCCAGCAGGAGAAGCATTATATACAGGTCGAGTAGCCGCAAGGTCTTCGTTGTAACTATTGTAGTTTATGGATGAGTTGTTTGACACCGTAGGGCGACTTGTTGCGCAACCTGTTAAGGCTAGGAAAGTCAACACGGCAAAGCCATTGAATCCAAATCGCATAGCTGTAATTAAATTAGATAGCAAAAGTAGCCATTTTACAAGTTGTATTCTGAAACCCCATAAGCCCGTTCGCTAACCCAATCCATATTTTGGTTAATTTTGGGTACTTACTACGAATAACGCATGCTGACTATTGAAAGCCGTGTGTCGCTCAAGCCTTACAATACCTTTGGCATTGATGTCAACGCACGGTACTGGGTTGAAATTAACCAGGAGGCTGATATCCAGACTCTGTTACAATTGACGGAATTTGTCGATACGCCTAAATTGATTCTTGGTGGAGGCAGTAATGTCCTTCTTTGCCATGATTTCAATGGCTTGGTCGTCAAAATGAATATTCAGGGTATTGAGGTCGTCCGCGAAGACGATGATCATGTATACCTGAAAGCCGGAGCCGGAATAAGCTGGCACGAATTAGTAGCGTTTGCTATTCAGCACGGTTACGCAGGTCTTGAGAATCTTTCCCTTATTCCCGGAACCGTTGGAGCCGCTCCTATGCAAAACATCGGGGCTTATGGGGTAGAGTTGGAACAGGTGTTCGAGTCACTGACCGCCATTCATATACCCACGGGCGAAAAACGTACGTTCAACCACGCAGACTGCGCGTTTGGCTATCGGGAGAGCGTCTTTAAGCGAGAACTAAAAGGTCAATATATTATTACAACCGTAACGTTTCAGCTCGATAAGCGGCCCACGTTTCACACACGCTACGGAGCTATTCAGGAAACACTGGCCGAAATGGGCGTACCGGAAGACAACTTAACCATAAAAGCTATCAGCGACGCCGTTATCCGGATTCGGCGTAGTAAGCTTCCTGACCCAGCGCAGATTGGTAATGCAGGTAGTTTTTTCAAGAACCCGGAAATTTCAAAAGAACAGTTTGACGCGCTTAAAGCAGAGTATCCGGCACTACCCGGCTATCCAATTGGCGATAATACGGTGAAAGTACCTGCGGGTTGGCTTATTGAGCAAGCTGGTTGGAAGGGATACCGGGCGGGGGATGCAGGCGTCCATGCCAAGCAAGCCCTTGTGCTGGTTAATTACGGCTATGCAACCGGCGATGAAATTTTAGCCCTTGCGAGGAAAGTACAGCAATCCGTACTTGAGAAGTTCGGAATTCAGATTTCGCCGGAAGTCAACGTAGTTTAATGGTTATCGAGAAGCGAAGAACGGAATAACAATCGTTCTTCGCTTCTCGACAATGATTGTTATTCGAAGCAGAGCGATGCTGCACCCAGCAAACCGGCATCGTTACCCAACGTAGCGCGTTTGATCGACAGACCGTTCTTATAATAGTCATTAAGCCAGTGGTCGAGCGTTTTCTCAACAGCGGGCAGGATGTAATCAAATGAAGCGGACAAACCACCACCGATCAGGACTTGCTTGATATCTAGAATCTTGATCAGCGCAGCCAGACCTTCTCCTAGTATTTCCCCAACTTCGGTCCAGATTTGAAGTGCTAGTTCGTCACCTTCGGCGGCTGCGGCAACCAAACCCGTCGTTGAGATATCACCGTCGTTGGGCAAATGGGTTTCGCCCATGTATTCGCTCCGGCGAAGAGCTGCTAGCTCGAGTAATTCTTTTTTGCCGATGTTGCGCTCCAGCACCCGACCGTTCCGCGACGGAATATGTCCAGGCTCCATCGCATTACCATCACCACCGGTAAAAATTTTCTTGTTGATGATAGCCGCTCCACCTACACCCGTACCTAATGTGATAAAAATGTAGTTCTCCGTTATCTTCTCTTCTGCGAAATAGTATTCACCCAAAGCGGCAGCGTTAGCATCATTTTCCAGAAAAAATGTAACACCGGGAAAACGTGTCGTCAAATTTTCTACAAGCGGAACGCCGTTGATTTCAGGAATAGCCGTTATTTCAAGGGGTACGGTCCGTTCCCGATTGAGCATACCCGGCAGACCAATACCAACTTGTTTAACTTCCTTGTTAGAAAACAATTGTAAGGCAACGGCATCACCAAAGCGCTCGACGAAGTGCCCGGACTGCCGCCAGCTAATGGTATCGTGGCTATAGAAATTAGAGATTTTACCCGTATTGGCATCAACGATACCCATTTTGACGTTCGTTCCGCCGACGTCAATACCCAAATATTCAACAGAAGACATTCGTAACAGTTATCGATTAACAGTGAACAGTTATCAGTTTAGACTGGATGAAGTGGGGTGCAAGATACAAAAGAGTCATTAGTCAACCGTCATCCGGGGCCGGCGGATTGTTTTCTTATTGCCAGAACTGATTAACCGCACTAAAGATCGCCTAATTGGGGACGGATAAGAATCTCTTCAACTACGGCACTTTTCGACAACGTATAAGCAGCCCAGGCACTATCAGCCACGTCACTCGCCTTCATGAAACGTTCTTCGGGTAGATCGGTTCCTTCCCAACTAGCGGTAAACGTTGCTCCGGGTAACAAAGCGGTTACTTTAACTCCGTGCGGCTTTAGTTCTTCCCGCAAAACCCGGCTCATTCCCAGCAACGCAAACTTCGATATGCAGTAAGAACCTCCGTTTGTGTAAGCGGTAATACTGGCCGTTGAGCAAATCATGAATATGTGTCCCTTCTTCCGAGCGACCATATCGCCGACTAGCCCCCGCGTCAGGTGATACGCGCTGCCAACATTCGTGGTCATTAGTTGCTCAAACGTACCGTCGGCTTCGTCTTGAATTTGTCCCGGCAGAAACACGCCCGTATTATTGACCAGCACGTCAACGGGCCGGTTGAGCGAATGAATGTAATCGAGCAGTGTCGTAACGCCCGCACGACTCGACAGATCAGCAGCAAACGGCAACAACCCCGGTCCTTGCAGGCCATCAACAGAGCGGGCACAAACGACAGCATCAAAGCCTTCGGCAACAAACCGATCGACAATAGCACGACCTATACCTTTGGTGCCACCGGTTACAACAATCAATGGATTCATAAACGTGTGTTTAAACCGTATACCTTTCAGGAGCGATAAGGTTTAGTATACGGCGCAAGTTACGTTAGAAACCATTCTACCTTTGCCGGGGTTCTCTCGATATGTCGTGTCCAGCCAGGACACAGGTCGCTTACATGCCTTTATGTCACACATAGGTAAATATTTTATCTTTCTGGGTACACTCTTCCGCAACCGGGAGAAATTTCGGGTTTATCTGGGGCTTATCTTAAATGAGTGTACGTCCATTGGTGTTGGATCAGTATTCATTGTTGCTCTTGTTAATACCTTTATCGGCGCGGTCACCTGCGTTCAAACGGCTTATAACCTCACTAACCCTTTCGTTCCGCATAATATTATCGCCCTGATTGTACGGGATAGTACGATTCTGGAGCTAGCTCCTACTCTGACCTGTATTGTATTAGCCGGTAAGGTGGGTTCTAACATAGCCAGTGAACTCGGCACTATGCGCATCACCGAACAAATCGACGCCTTGGAGGTGATGGGAATTAACTCAAGCTCTTACCTGGTCTTACCCAAGGTCGTTGCCTCGGTCCTTATGATACCCCTCCTGGTTATCATGGCGGGCTTCCTGTCTATTCTGGGTGGCTACATCGCCGGGGTACTGGCGGGGGTTATTTCGCCGGAAGATTACGTATCTGGACTACGTTTCGATTACAATCCATTCGGGGTGACATTTGCACTCACCAAAACCGTTGTGTTTGCCTTTCTGGTGTCAACAATCTCGGCTTATCAGGGCTATACCGTATCCGGTGGCGCACTTGAAGTAGGAGCGGCTTCGACAGCGGCCGTAACCAACAGTTGTATTGCTATTGTGGCTGCCGATTTTATTCTAACGCAGCTTCTGCTGACGTAATTTATCCGGACCATGATTGAAATCAAGAATATAGAAAAAACCTTCGGCGACCGTCAGGTGCTGGCGGGTATCAGCGGAACGTTTAAACCGGGGGAGACAAGCCTGATTATTGGGGGGAGTGGTACGGGGAAAAGCGTCTTGCTGAAGTGCATGATTGGCCTGATAAAACCCGACTCAGGCGAGGTTCTGTACGACGGACGCAATTTTCTGACGACAGGTCTGGACGATCAGAAAACCATCCGGCGAGAAATGGGCGTTCTCTTCCAGGGATCGGCGCTGTTCGACTCAAAAACGGTATCTGAAAATATTCGTTTCCCGCTCGATATGCTAACCGATCAGTCAACCAGCGAAAAAGAGGATCGAGTGCAGGAATGTCTACGTCGGGTTGGTCTGGAAACAGCGGGGGACCGGATGCCGTCCGAAATCAGCGGTGGTATGAAAAAACGCGTTGGTATTGCTCGCGCTATTGTATTAAACCCGAAGTACTTGTTTTGTGACGAACCAAACTCCGGTCTTGACCCACTAACATCCATCAAGATCGATCAGCTTATTTCGGAAATTACCGACGAGTATCAGATTACAACCGTTGTCATCACGCACGATATGAACTCCATGATGGAGATCGGCGAGAAAATCATGTTCCTTTACAAAGGCAAAAAATTGTGGGAAGGCAACAGCGATACCTTAACGCAATCGGATATTAAAGAGCTAAACGAGTTCATTTACGCCAACAAATTGCTGCGCGAAATGGAAAAGTAAGGATTTGGTCCAGGTGAGCGCTGGCTGTAGTTTTAATCGAGCTACAGCCAGCGCTTACTCGTTTATTAATAGGCTTTCAGGCTCAAATCAAGGCTTTTGACCTGATGCGTCAATGCTCCTGACGAAATAAAGTCAACGCCCGTTTCGGCGTAAGCGCGCAGGTTGCTTTCATCAATACCGCCCGACGCTTCGGTGATGAACCGACCATTGATCAAGCGAACCATATCCCGAATTCCTTCGGGTTTAAAGTTGTCGAGCAGGATAACGTCTACCTGCCCTACCCGCAATACCTCTTCAACCTCACCTTGGTTCCGCGTTTCAACCTCGATTCGTAGTGAACGTCCGGTTTCGTTCAGGTAAGCCACCGCCTTAGTGATAGCCGCTTCAATTCCTCCGGCATAATCAACATGGTTGTCTTTGATGAGGATCATGTCGTACAGACCAAACCGATGATTGACAGCACCACCGATCTTAGTAGCCATCTTCTCACAAATCCGGAAATTTGGCGTGGTCTTGCGGGTATCCAACAGTTTAGCCCGCGTTCCTTCGAGTAGGTCAACCAACTGACGCGTATGCGTAGCAATACCGCTCATGCGTTGCATACAGTTCAGCACTAGCCGCTCGGCCGTCAGAATCTTACGGGCGTTACCGCTCACCGTCAGAACGATATCGCCCGGCTTTATGCTGGCTCCATCCTGTACTAATACCTCTACCTGAAGCGTGGGATCGACTTCGGCAAAAACCGCCTGTGCCACTTCGACACCCGCTAGAATTCCTGCTTCTTTAACCAGCAACCGAGCCCGGTTTTGGGCATCCGCCGGAATGGTCGATAAAGAAGTATGATCGCCGTCGCCAACGTCTTCGGCAAGGGCTAATTGAATAAATTCGTGCAAATCCATAAAACGAAAGTAGGTAAATTTTAGCGATGCGATCCAATCGAGCTTCGCAAGATGATATTGTTTGGTTAGCGATTGTCAAAAATTGGCATTCGTTTCCAAAAACAGAATAGAATTATACCTTCGATATACTCGTATACAAGCCCGTTTGGAGGGATATGAACTTTCTCAACATTATTTTATTAGGCAATTCACAACTTCTCTATTTGGTCTTTGCCCGCGTCCGCTTGCTAAAAAATTGTCCCGGTGCCTAAAATGCGAATGACATTTGCTTTCTATTGAAAAACATACGAAATTTGTTATCCGCTAAAGGAATTTATGAAGCAACCGCGCGTCATACAACGTCTTTCAGGTATTCTACTGGCTTCACTGCTGCTATTTTCGGCAGTATGGGGTCATGGTGGCCTTGTTGAACACCAAGCGCTAGTTACCAAAAAAGCGGTTGCCGAACACAGCAAAGCGGGCAAATCGACGGATTCCAAATCATCGGACGCCCAACTGAGTACGGCCCACTTTGAAGCGGTCGTTGCACCGGCAGTTACGTTAGACGGAGGGAGCCAAACGGCCTTTTTACTTCCGGCTCCAACGCTCGTTATCTTATTGCTGTTGAGCGTTCCTTTGCTCCGGCATTTCACGCTTCCGCATTTTTATTTTTCTTACTTCAAGTACGTTTTCGGGCATCATATTGCCACTAACGCGCCCTAACGCAGGCGTGGGCAATAGGTATTACCTATCCTTCAATTAGTTCTCTGTTCAATTGTGTCTTTGACCCGTAGGTCAGGACATCCATTTCTTTTCGTATCAAGTACCACTTATCCTAATCACGGACTACAAACCGTGGAAACCAATGCAAAACCGAACCGGAATACTTATTCTGACGGGTGTAATTGCTGCTATCTGCATTTACTTCCTGTCATTCACGTTCGTCTCGCGGAGTATCAAAGCCGACGCGGAGGCTTACGCAACCAATAAACAGGGGCAGTTCGACCGGGCCAAAGAGCAGCGCTATCTGGATTCGCTCTGGAAAGAGCCCGTTTTCTTAGGCAGCACGCTTCAGGAAGTTACCGAGCGTGAGCTTGGCCTTGGCCTTGACCTGCAAGGCGGTATGCACGTTGTCCTGGAGGTATCGCCAGCGGATATTCTTCGTAGCCTATCCGGTAATAACCGCGATCCTAAATTTAACGAGGCTCTGAAGCAAGCTGGTGAAGATCAGAAGACAAGCAACACGAGCTTTGTTGACCTGTTTGCCAACAACTTCAAGAAGCTTGCTCCAGACACCAAACTGGCTACGATCTTCGCAACCAGCGCAAACCGCAGCAAAATCAACTTCCAGTCGTCCGATACCGAAGTTCGGAAATTGTTGAACGACGAAGTAAACGGTGCTTTTGGCCGTGCGTTCCAGATCATCCAGGCGCGGGTCGATAAGTTTGGCGTTGCTAACCCAAACATTCAGCGTTTACCAGGTTCGGGTCGTATTCAGATCGAACTACCCGGCGTAGACAATCCCGAGCGGATCCGCCGTCTGTTGACGGGCTCGGCCAAACTCGAATTCACGGAAGTATACCGCCTGAACGAACTGGCTCCAGCTATCGAAGGCATGGGTTCTTATCTGTTGCGTGAAGAAACCGCTCGTAAAGCGACGGCAAAAGCTTCTACACCGGCTACGGGTACCACCGCGCAGGGCAACAGCCTCGAATCACAGTTGGCGCAAGGTTCGAAGAAAGATTCTACGTCTAAAAGCGATACCGCTGCTACATCGGCGCAGGGTACAGCTTTAACGCAGCTATTCCTGCCCGTTGGACAAGACCAATTAGGGGTTTATCTGAAAGATACGGCTCGGGCAAATGCGGTTCTGAACGCACCCGAAGTTCGTAGCCTGTTCCCTGCCGACGCTGTTTTTGCCTGGGACCGGAAAACGTTTAAAGCAACGGACGGAAAAGAGATTCTGCCCCTTTACTTCCTCAAGAAACCAGGTGGTCGTGCACCACTGGAAGGTGATGTAATTACCGACGCTACCAACGACTACGATGATCGTGGCCGTCCTGAGGTGACGATGAACATGAACGCGGAAGGTGCGCGCAAATGGAAAAGCTTAACCGCTGCTAACGTGGGTCGTCCGGTCGCTATCTTACTTGACAACCTGGTTTATACCGCACCAAACGTACAGAACGAAATTCCGAATGGCCGGTCGAGCATCTCTGGAAACTTCACTGTTGAAGAGACGAAAGACATGTCAAACGTACTGAAAGCCGGTAAACTGCCAGCGCCAACGACAATTGTCGAAGAAAGCGTTGTCGGTGCTACGCTAGGTTCAGAAGCGGTAAGCGCCGGTGTACTTTCATCGGTTGTTGGTATCCTGCTGGTATTTGGCTTTGTCGTATTCTACTACAACCGGGCCGGTGTTATTGCCGATATCGCCTTGCTCGTTAACCTGTTCTTCCTGTTAGGCGTCATGGCTTCGCTGGGGGCGGTATTGACCATGCCAGGTATTGCCGGTATCGTACTGTCGATTGGTATGGCGGTGGACGCGAACGTACTTATTTTCGAGCGGATTAAAGAAGAACTAGAGCTGGGTAAAACCTTTAAACAAGCTGTTAGCGACGGTTTCAAGAACGCACTCCCATCGATTATTGACTCAAACGTAACAACCTTCCTGACGGGTATTGTCTTGTTTATCTTCGGTACGGGTCTGATTCTTGGCTTTGCCACAACGCTGATCATCGGTATTCTAACCTCATTGTTCGCGGCTATCTTTATTACGCGTCTGCTGTTGGAGTACTACATTCGTAATGGCAAAACGTTGACCTTTAGCTCGACGTGGGCAAAAAAACTGTTTGCCGATTCGGATTTTGATTTCGTTTCTCGTCGGAAGCTGTACTATACCATTTCGTCGGTTATCATCGGTGCGGGTATCATTTCTGTTCTTTTCAGAGGATTTGGTCTAGGCGTCGATTTCAAAGGTGGTCGGTCCTATGTGGTTCGTTTCGAAAAAGCCATTACCACTGACGATGTTCGGAATTCACTGGAAGGTGTTTTGGGCGCATCACCAGAGGTTAAAACTTACGGCGGTACGGGTATTGGCGCGAACCAGGTAAAAGTAACGACTTCCTATCTGGTTGACGATAACTCGGCAGGTGCTGACAAACGCGCCGAAGCGACCATTTACAAAGGTTTGAGCAGCCTAAAAGGCAATCCGGCGCACATCGAAAGTTCGCAGAAAGTTGGACCGACCATCGCCTACGACATTCTGACATCGGCGTTATGGTCGATTCTTTTAGCGGTAGCGGTCGTCTTTGTGTACATTCTGATTCGATTCAAGAAGCTGGCGTTCGGTTACGGTGCGGTAGTGGCTATGTTCCACGATGTACTGATTATCCTCGCTATTTTCTCGATTTTCAACGGCTTACTGCCTTTCTCGCTTGACGTAGACCAGGCATTTGTGGGCGCCTTGCTGACAATCATGGGTTACTCGATGAACGATACCGTCGTTGTCTTCGACCGGATTCGCGAATACCTGAACGAAAACCGGGGTAAGAAAGAAAGTATTCCAACGATCATCAACAATGCGTTGAACAGCACCCTGAGCCGTACGGCGGTGACTGGTTTCTCAACCATTCTTGTCCTGTTGGTACTCTTTATTTTCGGTGGTGAAACCATCCGGGGCTTCTCTTTCGCGATGCTGATCGGTGTCATTGTTGGTACGTACTCGTCGCTGTTCGTGGCAACGCCGATTGTGGTTGACGCCTTGAGCAACGATCAGGAAAAAGACAACGGAACGCCGACAACCATCGAAAAGAAAACTGGCTTCGACGCGATTCCGGCTGACTTCACCAGCGCAGAAGCAACTACGCCTGAAGAGTTCACTGCGAAAAAAGAGAAGAAAGCAAAAACTCCGCTTATTCGTCCATCGCAGTCATAGTAAATTGAGTCACCAAAAAGCCGAACAGTTTTGACGCTGTTCGGCTTTTTCTGGTTCATATTTGATTATTCATTATCTTTCCTCGCGCTTTAGCCTAAGAATCTTTTTCTGAAAGCCGTAATCACCAAACTCTATTTTCCTGTATGGAAACCAAACTAAAACCAGTTAATACCAGCATAATGCGCAAAAAGCCGTTATCGGCCTATGCCGCAGATATGCAAAAGAGTGAGCTTAAGCGCGTCCTAACCCGTTGGGGGCTGACATCGCTGGGTATCGGAGCGGTTATTGGAGGTGGCGTTTTTGTATTGACAGGAATCGCTGCCAACCAGTGGGCTGGTCCCGCTCTGGTGCTGTCTTTTATGATGGCCGGCGTAGCCTGTACATTCGCGGCTCTTTGCTACGCCGAGTTTGCTTCTATCTTGCCGGTAGAAGGTTCGGCATACGCTTATTCATATGGCACAGTAGGCGAAATTTTTGCTTGGTTTATCGGGTGGAACCTTGTCTTGGAATACATGATGGGAGCTACGACAGTAGCCGTTAGCTGGTCGGGTTATTTCGAAAAATTACTTCATCTGTTCCACATAGAACCCCCTTTGTGGTTGATGAACGACCCCGTCACAGCTCACGAAAAGGCGGATGCGCTACGAGCCGCCGGTCAGGCCATCCCTGATTTTACGTTTGCCATGAACCTGCCCGCTTTTCTCATTGTGTGGGTCGTTACCTATATCCTGGTAAAAGGCATTAAAGAAGCAGCTAGTACAAACAATCTGATCGTCATTGTAAAAGTAGCGGTGGTTATCTTCGTAATCGTTGTTGGCGCTTTTTACATTGATACGACGAACTGGACTCCGTTTATTCCCGAAGCGGTTATGAAAGAAGGACAGCAGCACTACGGCTTCAATGGTATTGTGACTGCCGCCAGTATCGTCTTCTTCGCCTACATCGGTTTCGACGCGGTATCTACGCAGGCCGGTGAAGCTATCAATCCTCGTAAAGACGTTCCGTTCGCTATCATCGCTTCGCTGATCATCTGTACGATTCTGTATATCCTTGTAACGCTGGTCCTGACGGGTATGGTCCGTTATGATAACCTCGACCTGAAAGCTCCCGTTGCTCAGGCATTCGCGGATATTGGCTTAACATGGGCTGTTTATATCATCACGATAGCCGCTATCGGTGGTCTGACTTCCGTAATGCTGGTGATGATGCTCGGCCAGACCCGGATTTTCCTGGGCATGGCTAAAGATGGCCTTTTGCCTAAAGGATTATTTGCCGCTATCCATCCGACCTTCAAAACACCCTGGAAAAGTACGATTCTGGTAGGTGGTATTGTTTCTATCGTTGCCGCCCTGACTCCTATCGACAAAGTATCTGAATTGTGTAGTTCAGGAACGCTCTTAGCGTTTGCTATGATTTGCGGAGCCGTATGGCTGCTACGTGTTCGCGAGCCGAATCTGGAGCGGCCTTACAAAACACCAGCTCTGCCGGTTGTAGCTACGCTGGGTATTCTGGCAAACTTATACCTGATGTGGAACCTGCGCGTTGACACCAAAATTGCCTTTTTGGTATGGGGCGCTTTAGGTCTGATTGTTTACTTCCTGTACAGCCGCAAGCACAGTAACTTAAACAATCCAGAGTAACAAGTCTGCGTATTTAATAACTGATAAGCAGTACAAACCGCTCCTGACCCCGTGTCAGGAGCGGTTTTTTTATGGATCAATCAAGGATTGAGTAATTTTACGCCCATGAGTGGACAGGAGTTGGCAGGATATGCATCAGCTTTGCTAGTGGGACTAGTTATTGGTCTGGCGGGGGGCGGGGGTTCTATATTAACCGTTCCTATTTTTGTTTACGTATTTGGTATTCCAACAGTACTGGCTACGACTTATTCACTGTTCGTCGTTGGCGCAACGTCATTGGTCGGTTCTATCCATCACATCTGGCAAAAGCGCGTAGACATGCGCGTAACCGCAGCTTTTGCCTTACCGTCCTTTGTTTCGATCTATCTAAGCCGCCGTTTCCTGGTTCCGGCCTTGCCAGATCCCTTGCTTCAGATCAACGATTTCGTATTACCAAAAAGTAAGGCTATCCTATACTTTTTTGCCGTCGTTATGCTTCTCGCGGCTCGCGCGATGATTCGAAGCACTCGGCCCGAGCAAGGTGAAGCCGCCGACGGAAAACCTCGTTATCTTTCTCTTTCACTCGATGGACTAGCCGTTGGCCTATTGACAGGTACCATTGGTGCGGGCGGTGGCTTTCTGATTGTACCGATGCTTGTTTTGCTGGCCGGTCTACCCATTCACCGAGCTGTAGCCACGTCCATTCTGATCATTGCGATCAATTCATTCGTTGGCTTTGCCGGTGATATACACCATACCGATCTGGACTGGAATTTTCTGCTACCGTTTACGGGTTTATCCATTATTGGCATTTTCGCAGGCATGTACTTTTCGCGCTTTGTTGCCCCCGACCGCCTGAAAAAAGGATTTGGGTGGTTTGTGCTGATCGTTGCCTGTTACATGATTTTGAAAGAGTTATCTACTGTATAATTAGTCGGTAAGCGACGTACTAGTTAAGGCTATGGTTATTGAACAACTTTATACGGGCTGTCTGGCGCAGGGAGCTTATTATATCGAGAGTAATGGAGAAGCAGCGATTATTGACCCGCTTCGCGAAACGTCTCCTTACATCCGTAAAGCGGAAAAAGACGGAGCACTTATTAAATACGTCTTCGAGACGCACTTCCACGCAGATTTCGTGTCGGGACATTTAGATCTGGCCCAAAAAACGGGCGCAACCATTGTGTACGGGCCAAATGCCAAGACCAGTTATGAGGCTTATCACGCGCAGGACGGCGAATTGTTCAAGTTAGGTAACGTTCAGATCAAAGTACTCCACACACCGGGGCATACAACCGAATCGACGACGTATCTGCTCATCGACGAAGCAGGAAAAGACCACGCTATTTTTACGGGCGATACGCTATTTATTGGTGATGTCGGTCGGCCAGACCTGGCCATTAAAGCTAACCTGACGGAACACGATCTGGCAAGTATGCTTTACGACAGCCTGCACAATAAGATCATGCCACTGGCCGACGACGTTATTGTGTATCCGGCGCACGGAGCCGGTTCGGCTTGTGGTAAAAACATGAGTAAGGAAACGACCGATACGCTGGGCAATCAAAAACGATTCAATTACGCCCTACGCGCCAAATCGAAGGCGGAATTTATTGAGCAGGTTCTTACTGGTCTGACGGCGGCTCCGGCTTATTTCGCGGAGAATGCCCGATTGAACAAAGAAGGCTACGAAAGTCTTGACCGAGTTCTTCAACGAGGTAGCCACGCGCTTTCGGCGGATGCTTTCGAGGTTGCCGTTAATGAAACCGGAGCGCTGGTTCTCGATGTTCGCAATGCCGTTGATTTTGCCAATGGGTTTATTCCAAATTCGATTAATATTGGCTTGAATGGTCAGTTTGCCCCCTGGGTCGGCGCGTTGATACCAGACCTTAAGCAGCCCATTGCCCTACTAACACCAGCGGAATTAGAACAGGAAACAATCGTCCGGCTAGCGCGTGTCGGCTACGACAATTGTATCGGCTACCTCGATGGCGGTTTTGATACCTGGAAGAAGGCCGGTAAAGAAATTGATTCCATTGAGTCGATTTCGGCAGAGGAGTTTGCGGACCGGTGGCAGGCCAATCCAGCAATTACAGTGGTTGACGTTCGTAAACCAGGCGAATTTGAAACTGAGCATATTGAAGGGGCTCGAAACCTACCGCTTGATTACTTCAGCGATTATATGACCGAAATCAAGCGCGAGCAGCCTGTTTACGTTCATTGCGCGGGTGGCTATAGGTCTATGGTTGCCAATTCTATCTTGAAATCGCGCGGATTCGACAATGTTGTCAATGTAGAGGGTGGCTTGACGGCCATCAAAAAAACAAGTGTGCCGGTTAATGCTGAAGCAGACGCGGCTCATTAATTTCTGATAGTTTCATTAAGTGGTACTCTCTTAACATTACTGATTAGGATTGTCATCGATGCCCAGACGTGGCAGAGCAGGGTTCAATACGCGAGCTACTATTTTTATCCGGAAAACCTTCGTTCCTGCCACGTCGAAATCACAGCTGTAAAACTCTCGCTGTTTGATACCCCGATAAACAGCAGTATAGTTTACCTTGGGCGGCCAGTTTGTTATGGCTAGTTCAGCCGTTATCGCATCAACGGCTTTGCGAAGATTTGAAAAAAAGATCACACTGGTTTCCCGTTGTCGAATTGCGTTCAGTGAGCCGATATGCTGAATCGTAACTTCATATATAATTCGGCCTGTTGGCCTGATTTTAGACTCTTTTTCAGCTTTTTCTTCCAAACTCTTCATTATCTCAACTATTATGATAAATTATTTAACTATTTTCCAAGACCTAAACTTTTCACTGAGTGCATGTGTTTTACCTACAACTAAGCGATAATGAGCCTATCTGACGAACCAGATAGGCTTTTTTTGTGAGTTATTCTAAAAAGGAAAGAGCATTGCTATCACCAGCAATGCTCTTTCCTTTTTAGATAGTTTAGCCGTCAAATTACTTCTTGTACATTACCGACTCAACAGCTTGCAGCGTACGTTTTACGTTTGGCAGAATGGCTTCGATCAGGGTTGGCGCGTAAGGAAGTGGTAAATCCATGCTGTTAACCCGAATGACCGGCGCATCTAGGTAATCGAACGCGTTCCGTTGAATGTTATAAGTCAGTTCTGACGAGATCGCCGACAGCGGCCATGCTTCTTCAACAATGACACAACGGTTCGTTTTCTTCACCGAGTTGATAATGGTTGCGTAGTCGATTGGCCGAACCGAACGTAGGTCAATCACTTCCGCAGAAACGCCGTTCTTGGCCAGTTCTTCCGCAGCAGCCAGGGCCACTTTCATGATCTTACCGAACGATACAATCGTAACGTCGTTACCTTCACGAACGATATTGGCTTGGCCAATCGGAATCAGATACTCTTCTTCCGGCACTTGCCCTTTGTCGCCGTACATCAACTCCGACTCCATGAAAATGACGGGATCATTATCACGAATGGACGATTTTAGCAACCCTTTTGCATCGTAAGGGTTCGATGGAACGACAACTTTCAGACCGGGCGTGTTGGCAAACCAGTTCTCAAAGTTCTGTGAGTGCTGGCTCGATAGCATTCCGGCATTGCCCGTAGGTCCCCGAAACACAATCGGGCAGGAATATTGCCCGCCCGACATCGACATTACTTTAGCCGCTGAGTTAATGACCTGGTCAATCGCTACCAGCGAAAAGTTGAAGGTCATGAATTCAATAATGGGGCGGAGACCGTTCATGGCCGAGCCGACGCCAATACCAGCGAAGCCTAATTCGGCGATGGGCGTATCGATAACCCGTTCTGGACCAAATTCGTCCAGCATTCCCTGACTGACTTTATAAGCACCGTTGTATTCGGCTACTTCTTCGCCCATCAGATACACTTTCGAATCCCGGCGCATTTCTTCCGACATGGCCTCCCGCAGGGCTTCGCGGAACTGTATTTCTCTCATCCTGAATCGGTTGATTTCGTTTTATGTTACTCCCGATAACCTAACGGCTTTGGGGAACATTCGCTTAAAAAACTGATCAAAATTAGACAAAATGCCCTGATTCGTCAAATGATCGTTGACAGCTTCGCGCAATATCCGATAAAGAGTTTCATTCAGCTTCTGCTAAATAACGGAAATGATGCAACCAGCGTCCTGCTTTCTGCATCATTGGATTGAATCTACCCATCCGATTCAGAGCTCTTTATGCTTACCACCGGCTTGATTTACATGATTTCTACTACCGCTTATTGCGCAATGACAACGCTTTTCAGGGCTGATCAACCATTCATAAAACTGTTAAATTTTCCTAACAACATACTGTCTTCCTTTACCTCCGCTTAGCTTTACCTCATTAGGCACTGATACCTAAACTATTACCTTCTCCCTTCATGAAAAACCTATTCTTATTCTTACTTTTTTTCGTGCCTCTACTTACGATTGGCCAATCCAATCCGGGGCGCGTTACGGGTTCGTTAGCGGACTCAACGACCACGAAATCGATTCCTTTTGCGACAGTAGCGCTACAGACCAGCGACAGTAAAATTGTCTCCGGCGTCACAACCGACGACCAGGGAGCTTTTGTTCTTGACAAAGTGGCTACCGGCGTTTACAAAGTAGTGATTTCCTTTGTCGGGTACCGCACCAAGACGATTGAAAAAATTGCTGTCACCTCGGAAAAGCCTGTCATCAATCTGGGAAAAATCGTGGTGTCACCCGATAGCCGCAATCTTAGTGAAGTTAACGTAGTCGGTCAGAAAGCCCTGGTAGAAGATAAGGGCGACCGACTGGTTTACAACGCCGAACGAGACGCGTCAAATACGGGCGGAACGGCAGTGGATGTACTGCGAAAAGCACCGATGCTTACGGTTGATCTGGATGGCAATCTAAAAATGCGAGGTAGCGGCAATATAAAAGTGCTGGTGAATGGCAAACCGTCGTCGATTATGGCCCGGAACCTGGCCGATGCACTCAAGCAAATGCCCGCTAACATTATAAAATCCGTTGAGGTTATTACCAGCCCCGGCGCTAAATACGATGCCGAAGGGTCAGCGGGTGTCATCAATATCATCACCAAGAAAGGCGTACAGGGCACCAATGGCACGGTTAACGTCACGGGTGGGAATCTGAATCGTTCGTTGGGTGGTAATTTGAACGTCAAAGGCAAAAAACTTGGTCTGGCAATCTCGCTGAACGGTTATCAGTATCGAAATATCGCTGAAAACAACAGTGTCCGGACGGCATTGACGGATGGCCAGCCAACCAGTGTTCTCAATCAAAGCACTTACCGGGACAACACGGGCACGGGCGGTTACGGCGAAATGAGCTTTGATTACGACCCTGACTCCACCAACCGCATCAACTTCTCGGCCAACGCCTGGGGCGGCAACTTTCCAATGAATAGTACGCTCGACAGCCGTCTGACGGATCCGCAAGGTGCCGTAATCCAGCAATACCATCGTGATATTAAGTTTCGTAATCCGTACGGTAACTCGGAGTTTAACCTCGGCTGGACGAAGTCATTCAAAAAATCCGGGCAGGAACTTTCTGTTCTAACGCAGTACGCCCGGATGCCCGACAACTACTATTACACCATTACGCAAAACGATATGCAGTCGGAGGTGCCGACTTACCTGGAACGCAGCACGAACCTCAGCCGCAACAACGAGTATACGTTCCAGACCGATTACGCGCATCCCTTTACGGCCCGTACCAAACGGGATACGCTTACGATCAAGGCCGAAGTCGGGGCAAAAACAATCCTGCGCGGCATCGGTAGCGAGTTTGTTATTGAACAAGCGTTGACAGGCATGGAAAGTAGTTATGCCATTGACCCTAACCGTTCGAATGAGTTTACCTACGATCAGCAGGTAATGGCGGGCTACGCATCCTTAAAGATCGATTCGAAACGAAAATGGAACCTGACGGCCGGAACCCGGCTCGAACATACCAGTATCCAGGGCGACTTTGTAACGACGAAGAGCCGGTTTACCAATCAGTATCAGAACCTGATTCCGAGCTTTACACTCGCCAAAACACTGAAGGACAAGCACACGTTCAAGGTAAGCTACACCCAACGAATTTCGCGGCCGCTGATCTGGTACTTAAATCCGTACCGTAATTACAGTGATCCAAAGAATGTTCAGACAGGTAACCCATACCTGAATCCTGAGCTCACCCACGCCACTGAATTGTCGTACAATACCTTTGGCAAAGAAGGTATGTCGTTCAACGCTGCTCTTTTCTGGCGGCAGACGAACAACTCCATTGAGTGGCTCTCGACGGTTGATGCGCAGGGCGCAGCGTTATCATCTCCCCAGAATATCGGTCGGAATGCCAGCTACGGTGCTAACGTAAACCTCACGCTACAACCTAATAAAAACTTTAATCTGAGCATCGGCAGCGACCTTACCTACGTCGATCTGACAAGTGTAGCGCTCAACCAGCGTACCAATGGCTGGGTATGGAGCACAACGCCGAACGCGTCTTATAAACTACCGAAAGACTTAACCATCCAAGCGAACGGCTACGTTGGTTCGGGCTGGATCTCGCTTCAAAGCCGCAACTCAGGCTGGTACTATTACGGGATATCGGCCAAGAAAGAGTTGATGGACAAAAAAGTTACGCTGACCCTAAATCTGAATAACCCCTTCAACCGAAGCGTCAAAATAACGGGTGACCAGTTTGCGCCTTCGTTTACGGCGCAGAACACCTCTCTTTTCGTAAACCGCTCATTCCGCCTGACGCTTAACTACAAATTCGGCCAGATGAGTTCGGGAGGGAAACAGAGCCGGAAAATTAGCAATGACGATAAGAAGTAGCGGGTTGCTATCCATACAACTCATTGGCAAGGCCGACGTAGCGACGTCGGCCTTTTTTATTGAAGCATCAAACGAGCCTCCTCGAGCAACGCTTGCTTTTGCGACAGCGACAGGTTCAACGGCAATTGAGCTGGTCCAACAAGACGACGGACAAGTTCGATACCCGTGAATTGTTTCCGCAACATCTCATCAAAACCTGTCGGTTTTTCGTAGTTCGACAAAATAACGTCCAGTACGGCGAAGGGTTGTTGCGCCATCATCAAATGGGCCATAAGGACGCCCAAATCAAATTCGGGAGGACCGTAAAAACAAAATTCCGGATCGATTATTTTAACAGCGGTCGTTTCTCCCGCAACGACCTGCAACCACCTTCCGGGGTGATAGTCGCCGTGTAAAAGCGTTGTCGGTTTACTAGTCTTATTGCTAGAACGCTCGTCGTCTGACAGATAAAGCGCTCCTAGTTGTCTAACGGCTTTTCTCAAGGCAGCGTCCTGTCTGTATGCTGTTGCGACCTGCTGTAAACCGGGTTGAACAGCGTCAAGATTGGCCCCGTTATCTTCCAGAAAAGGTGTGACAAAGATCGACTCATGGTTGAGCGCACGCATTTGGCTATTTGCAAAAATCGGCTCGCGCGTGTGACTCAGAAACTGATGGTGTAGTTCTGACAGAAAGAAAGCCAATGCTTCGGCTTCCACATCAGGCAAAAATTGACTCGACTGGTACAAAAAAGTGTAGTTGCGCGCATCCCCTAAATCCTGGAGGACAATCGTATTATTTTCTTCATCTACGCCCAGAAGCTGAGGCATATGATTCGCCAGCATAGGAACAAGCTGCGTCCGCTCGTAAAACCGTCCCTCGACAATAGCCCGTTGTGCTGGTGCAGAAATCGTTGAAAACGGCTCTGTGTAGGTCTGCGATTGTTTGACAATCAGGGTTCGATTGGCAGTAGTCACCCGCAAGGTATAGTTCATTCTCCCCCTGCCCAATTGTTCGACCGATGCTATTCTTTCCTCGTTATCAAGCCAGCCTCGTCGGCGAAGGTAGTCTTGCAGCACACTTACCTCCTGAACGTCCAGATGCAGCATATGTATCGGTATAAAGGTGTAGACAAATGAGTAGCCGTACAGCGACAACTTTTTCTAAAGCTAGCTGTTTTTGGCTATCGCACAACCGCTAGCTTTCCAGCTACGCCTTCCAGTCCATCGCCGGACACAACAACGATTAAATAAACGCCTGTTTGTGCTGATCGTCCTCGATAGTCGCGCAAATTCCAGGTTGCGGTTCCTCCCTGCGAACGAGTTTCGAACACGAGTTGACCACCAGCATCCAGAATTTTTACGGTAGCGTTTTCGGTCAATCCATTGATGCCAACCGTACCCGTAAAGTCAGGACGAACTGGATTAGGAAAGATCGTCACGCTACCCAGAGCGGAAGCAGGTTCAGTCGCGGACCCCTGGTAGGAAACCAGTCCCCTAGGTTGATCAGCAGTACCCGTCTCGATAAAGACACGCCCACCGATTGGCTCAATGGCAAGCGCCTGAATGAAATTGTCTGGTAAGGGGCTATTATCCGCTGTAAACGTATCAAGTAGCTGCGAACCGTCGGGCGACACATGATACAAGCCGTTTCGCGTTCCAATCCATTTTCGATTTCCACCGTCTACGGCAATCGCTGTAATCGCTTCATTAGCCAGCAAGCGACGCCGGTTGATCAACGGCGGTTGCGCGTTGACAACCGCATCAAACGCTCCGTACGGATTGTCGAAAACGGTAGGACCCAGATCGGTACCAACCCATATGGCCCCGCTCCGATCCTTCACGAGGTTTCGTACAGCGGTTGTTAGCAATCCTCCCTGCCCACTCAATGTTGTCAGATACCGACTGCGGTTTGTCTGCGGGTCGAAAACCAGAATACCGCCTATACCCAGCCGAAGCCACAAAAAGCCGTTGTCGTCGGGTACAATCTGAACAATACCCGGCTGATTAACGGTAGTAAATGACTGAAACTGGCCGTTTGACCGGCGAACGTGTAAGGTTGCCAGCTGACTATCAGTAGTCGTTATCCATAAATTTCCATCCGCGTCGGTGGCCAGCGCCGTGATAGACAAGCCGACCGTAGCGGGCAACTCAACCGCCGAAATCATTTGATCAGCCTGTTGAACCCACAAACCTCCGCCGTAACTACCCAGATACAACTTCTGCTCGTTGGGCAGATAGGCAGCGGAGTTAAAGCCCCGTCCCTGGTTTGTCGTTGCGTTGTTCAGCCAGCGTCCATTCGGAACAGAGAACACACTCACCGACGATTGATTTGCACTTACTGGTCTGCTCTCCTGCGGTCCATTTGGTAAAGCTACCAGCGTCTGCGAATAGGTATAAAGACTGGCGAACTGATCCTGTGAGGGTCCTTCAGGAATAATTTGCAGAATGGTTCCGGTGTTGCCGGATAGTAGGCCATTCTGCGCATCCGCAATCCAAACCGTATTACCATCCTGTACCACCTCTCGCGGATCAGCCAGCAGCGAACTGGTGATGGCCGTCGTGTTAGGCACCGTTACGCTGTTGTTTGTTGCCAGAATCAATCCGTTGCTCCCCGCAAATTGTCGAATGATCGGATTGGCAAGTGGCTGGATCAACGTCCACCGGCCCGATTGCCGCTCGTAAACACCCCGGCCATTAACGGTTATGAACAAGCGTCCCCCGCTCGTGTTGACGGACGCAAGCAGCGAGTCAGGCACGGGAATAGCGCGCCAGTTCGCTGGGTCTGCAATGTTAACGTTAGCCGCAAAACGTACTGCTTGAAACCGCCGACCGGGTCCACTTACCGCTGATGAAGCTGTCAGTGCGTAAAGACTGTCCGTTGTAGCGGTAGTCTGATAGATCGGTAAGGCAGAACCATCTGCCCGTTGGCTGAAATACGTGTCCCGGATCTCGTGTCTTACCACATCCAGAACAACCAGGCCAAAGTCTGTGCTTAGATAGGCATTATTGCCAACACGATTGATGTGGTTGATCGTCCGGGAAGCCGGAAGATTAGGGGCCGTAAAAATCGTATTTACGTTCAGAACTCCGGCGGGCTCACCCGTTGTCGACAGCGCCATAAAGTCCAGATTACCATTCTGGTAGGCGATCAACAGGCTGTTCTGGTCAGCGAGATACAGCAGCCGACTGATGCCCACATCACTTAAGCCGTCCTGCTTGGTAAGTATAGTCGTTTCGTTGGTGGCCTTATTAACATAAAAAAAGCCATTTTTTGTAGCCGCGTAAACGGTGGTAGCGGTAACGGCAACTGACTGCCCGGACCGATAGCTAACGTGCGATTGCCAACTGCCAATCTGTGCCCACCCCGCATACTGAATAACAAATGCGAATGCCAGGATTAGTGACCATTCGCGTAACGCCTTTTGGCCATACACGGCATAAGCACGATTCATGCGTTACTTATTCATTTGTATCAGCGTCTTCATACGCCCATTCCTTTCGTCCAGCTTCGTCGCCCAGGTTGAAACAACGGCGGCAACGGGCTTCGTAACTATCGGTTTCGCCCAGCAAAACCCGCTCCTGCGAGGGCACCAGCCGGTACGAATACTGCGCAATGTCGCCACACACCACACAAATGGCGTGGACTTTGGTAACGTATTCCGCTGTAGCCATCAACTGGGGCATACACCCGAACGGCTGCCCTGAATAATCCATATCCAGGCCCGCTAGTATAATTCGTTGCCCCTGGTTGGCCAGCGTTCGGCAGACCTCGACAATTTCTTTATCAAAA
This sequence comes from Spirosoma oryzicola, assembly GCF_021233055.1. Lineage (NCBI taxonomy): Bacteria > Pseudomonadati > Bacteroidota > Cytophagia > Cytophagales > Cytophagaceae > Spirosoma > Spirosoma oryzicola. The sequence goes on from NZ_CP089538.1 coordinate 5,618,087, forward strand.
AATTGAGCTTCGTCGATACCAACCACATCACAGTCACCCGCTAAGGCTAAAATCTGGCCCGCCGTTTGCACTGGGGTTGAGTGGATGGTCAGGGCAGAATGGGAGACAATATTTTCCTCGTGGTAACGCGTATCGATAGCCGGTTTGAATATCTGAACCTTAAGCTTAGCAATACGAGCGCGTGTAAGCCGCCGAATCAGTTCTTCGGTTTTACCGGAAAACATTGATCCACAGATAACCTCAATCCAGCCAGTGCGGAGATGGGGAGGTTCGCGTCGTCGGGTCGGTTCGATAAACATGATGTACCAGTGGTTGTAAAAGCAATTAACCGTTTCGGGTCGAACAAGTCAACCGTTTGCTCGTTGGCTTACTTTAGACCATGAACCATTTTTTAAATTCTTTACGGGCCAAAGCGGTTTGTGTCCGAAAACTTTATATTTACAAAACAAAGGCTTTTCCTGATGTCGAACAAGTTTAACGCCAACGCACTTACTGAATATAGCAAGTCCTACGCCCGTCGGACAGCCAATGATTTTTACCAGAATCACTCGACCATCAATGGACAGCAAATTCTGTCGCTGACGCCCGTTAGCCAAATTAATCTTCTCGTCATCAGCAGTTTATCAGACAAGTGGCAGGCCGACGCGGAAAAGTTTCGTAGTCCGTATTTCGATTTTACCAATGCCGATGTGCAGGAAGCGTTGCAAGCCTTTATGAACACGGTGTCTCAGCATATTTGCGTTCGTCGCGAACACCTTGAACCTTTGCTTGCCGATGCGATCCGTCGGACAATTACGCTGATTTTTGACCCACGTGCGTACTTCGACGATCTGCTACGTGGGCAACCTGAATTCACGCTTACCGCTACAGCGCTCAAGCAGATCATTCGCTACACAAAGATCAATCAGTTTATTGCAACGCATATTTCGCAGCGAATGAGCGGCAAGCCATTTATTTACGTCAATCAGGCCCTGACTTACCTGGACGAAGCACTGACTCAGCGCGGTCATGAGCTAGAGCATTACGACAAATTCGTTGCGCTGTTCTCCGAGAAAGTGCCGATGAATATTCAGGCCCTGTTGCGCAGCCACGTACCTGACAGTATTCCGTCAGCACCGGGACGGTCGTTTTTCGACACCGCTACCGAATCGGGGTCGGGGGTTCCGCCTGCTCCACTGGTCCCTATCGAAAACGCAGCGTCCATCGTTCGCGCCGACGAAAACACGGTTCCTCCGGCTGTTGCACCGGTACCCGATCCAACTCCCAAACCGATGTCGATGGATGACACAACCTCGGGTGGACCTATGTTTCTCGATGGTGATTCAGGTCCGGAACCCGTTGCGCCAATCAGCCAACCTTCGCAGTTGCAAACAGGCGCAATTTCACAGCCAACGACGACCCATACCGATCAACCCATAGCTTCCGCTTCTTCGGAGACGACGCCTACCCTGAACGACACGTTGCGGGAAACAGCGCAACCCGAAGCGACGACTGTCGCTGAAACGTTTCATCGCGCACCCATCGAAAGTATTGCGCGCAGTATTTCGCTTAACCAGAAGTTCCGCTTTATCAATCAGCTTTTCAACGGCAACACAGGCGCTTACAATCAGGCTATTGCCGAGATTGATACGCTGGATAGTTACGGACAGGCACTTGACTTGATTTCTTACCGGTATGCTTCTCAATACCTCTGGGATATGAGCAGTGATGAAGTAAGCGAACTGGTCGAGATTCTGAAACGACGGTTTTCGTAATGATGCGTTAACAGCGTAAAAGAGCACGCACCGATAAATAGATCGATTTTTGCACAACAGTTACTTACGAATAACCGTACCGTCAAAGCCGGATAATCGACTCTACTGATTAACCGGTGATTAAGACGAACTTACGTACCATTTACCTACTTTTGGCAAGCTGGGGAATTGCTTGTGTCTCAGTCTATGCTCAATCGAATCCCTATAATCGAAACCCGGATCGGTCAACCGACGCAGTTGGCCGGTACATCCAGGATTTATTTCCGGTGCAGACGGAAGGCATCGATTACCAATCCGTATACGACGCCTTAACGCAGCTTTACGCGAATCCACTTGACCTTAACACGGCTACGCGGGAAGAACTCGAAGCGACGTATTTGCTTACGGAACGCCAGCTAACGAGCCTGGCAAACTACCGACTTGACGTTGGTGATTTATTGTCTGTCTACGAACTACAGGCCGTTCCTGATTTTGACTTGCCGACCATCCGTCGACTAATTCCTTTTGTGACCGTTGCCGGTACGTCCGGACTGTTTGGCAATTTGCCGACACCAACGGACAACTACCTGATTGTCCGTTACGAACAAGTAATGGAACAGCAGAAAGGCTACCAGGAAGCTATAGCCGACAAGAATGGCAAACTACCTACTCGTTACCTTGGCAATTCGCAGCAGTGGTACGCTCGCTACCGCTACAGCAGGCCACGAGCATTTAGTGTGGGATTGACACTAGAGAAAGACCCCGGAGAAGCCATGCGCTGGCAACCCTCGGCCCGTCAGTATGGCACTGATTACGTCTCTTTTCACGCACAGCTACAAAATCGTGGTCGCTGGCGCAACATCGTACTGGGCGATTATCAACTACAGGTTGGGCAGGGGCTGGTCCTGTCAGCCGGGTTTGTTCTGGGAAAAAGCGCAGAAACCGTTCAAACGGTTCGGCGGCCAACGTTGGGAGCCCGGCCTCACACATCGCTTACCGAGTACGGTTATTTCCGGGGTGCTACGGCTACCTATGCCATTCGGCCCACCCTTGACCTGACACTCATGGCCGCCCGTAACCGACGCGATGCCAACACCACAACGGATAACCAGGAAGTTATTGCGACTTCCTTGCAAACTTCGGGTCTGCACCGTACTCCATCTGAACTGGACGATCAGGGCAGTCTGCTTGAAACAAACATTGGCGCTCACCTATTGTACCATGACCGGCGGCAAAGCCAGTTAGGATTAACATTTCTACGTACCGATTTCGACAATTTTTTCCGCCGACGTAATCTGCCTTATAATCAGTACGAATTTACGGGCAAGCATAATCTTGTTGTCGGATTACACGGCGGCTATATCTGGCGCAACTGGAATTTCTTCGGTGAAGTAGCCCGCAGCAGTGGTTCAGCAACTAATTCAGGCGGTACGGGTGTCGTAATCGGTACGTTGACGAGCTTCACTAAAAAAATTGACCTTGCTATTCTGATTCGCCATTACGACCGAAATTTTCATAGTTTCTATAGCAATGGATTCAGTGAAGGCAGTAGGACGATCAACGAATCAGGTGCTTACGTAGGTGCAAAATACACGGTGTATCGCAAGTTGACTGTAAGTGCTTTTGTGGATTATTTCCGGTTCCCCTGGTTAAAGTTTTTAGTGGAAAAGCCGTCCAGTGGCTTCGATTATTTGCTACAAACACGCTATACGCCGAACCGGCAGACCGCTTTTTACGCGATCTACCACGAAGAGCACAAACAGAAGAACCTACCCGACAGCAACCCCAAGGTAATTGTCGGAACCACACGGCGAAGTTTGGCTTTTAACGCGGAGTATAAACTCACTCCTGGCCTGTCATTGCGGTCGCGGGTGCAGTGGGGAAGCTTTGCTTATTCGGCGCAATCCTCCTCGAATGGGTTTGCGCTGGTTCAGGATGCTACGTTGGAGTTGCGAAAGCTAAGTTTAAGTGGCCGAATCGCGCTCTTTGGAACCGACGATTACGACAGTCGGCAGTACGTTTACGAGCGTGATGTCCTGTACGCTTTCTCGTTTCCCGCTTATTACAATCGCGGCTTTCGGCACTATCTACTGGCGCAGTATAATCTGAACCGACATGTGACGATTTGGCTGCGCTGGTCACGGACGGATTTAATTAATCAGCAAACGGTTGGCTCCGACCTTGACCAGATCAATGCCCCGCATAAATCCGAAGTCAAGATTCAGACACGGTGGCGGTTCTGACAACCACTCGCTTAGTTATCTACATCCTTAATCACCGGACGGTCATCAGTCCGGCGTTTTTCGTACGGAACACGAAAAGCACTCAGATCAGGCGTGTGTTGGCGCTTACGTTTCAATTCATGTTGGTAGATTGTCTGGCCGAGCTGATAGAGAAATGGATGACCGATACGATCGTATTCGTATTTATCGTCGTTCAGGATGCCGTCGCTATTTACGTAAAGCGTAGCCGTCAGCATGTACTCAACGTTGTGCCGAAAGTCGGCCACGTACGATACATCCGTCATAAAGCCATACGCCCAGCCCACTTTGTTGAACACCCGAACGCCCTCCGGCATTTGGCGGTGCAGGCTATCCATAAAAAAGAACTTTACATAACTGTCGTAGTACTGCTTAGTATCGTATTTTGGGTAATTGGTTTCGCCCGGATACTGAGAAAGGTATTGGTATAGAAACTGGTAATCGTCGGGTGTTAGGTTAAATCGCTTTTGCGCCGGAACCGAAGCCGGAAACAGTACCGATTGCAACAGCTGTTGAAGGGCAGGAAGCGGTAGCTTGTTTCGTTCCGTAAAATCAAACGGCTGGTGTACCAAACTATCTCCGGCGTAGTAACCCTTTCCTAACGTCGTCACCCGGCTGAAATCGAACGGATCGGTATTGTAGGCAGCAGGTTGCGCGTAGATCGTTGTCCCGTCATTCTGAATAAACCGAACCGGGTTGGTATGCCGGTTCTCGTCGGGCGTCATGCGCACAAATCGGTGTGTGATGCGCGTATCCAGATACCCTTTCGCGTGCAGTGATCGATTGATTTCGCGCTGGCCAACAAACTCGTACATCCGGCTGTAGGCATCGTTATCGCTAACCAGAAATGCTTTTTTGATAAAATGCGCAATGGAAGGATAACCCGTTTTGGAAGTTTCGTCGTGCCATTCCTTTGTCTGCTTGCTGTAGGCGCTGTCAATTTGCATAGCCGTAAACTTAGTCACCTTCGGATTTTTGAGGTTATTCAGTTTTTCCAGCGAAAGAAGCGCTAAGGGCAATTTCACCGTAGACGCCGGATTGAAGTAACTCGTGCTGTCAACGTTGAAATAATAATTCGTAAACGACGGCTTGTTCCGCTTGTCGCGGTCGATCCGGGTATAAATTAGTTGCAATCGGTAGGTATCAGGATGCTTGATGACTTCCTGAAAGACCGGATTCTGGTTGGTAGCAAACAATTTGGTTAGAAAAGCATCAGTCCGGGGCTGCCCGTAACTGACGGTCGCTAAAGCACATAGCATACCGATAAGCTTTTTCGGAATGGATAAGGACATAGGCATGAAATGACACAAAAACGAAAGTAGCTGATTTCGCATCTGCCCGGTTCGCTTAGAGAACTTGCTGCGTAAACAGCCGAGCCAGCGTTTCGCCAGCATCCGTACATAAACCTGGATGGACAGGCGAGGTCTGTACTACTGTACTGCGCATAGCCGTTAGCCAGCGAAAGCGAGATGCTATCGCCAATTGGCCAATGGCTCCCCCCTCTTTGCGTCCGGCACAGATTCGCTCAAAAGCGCGTAGACGATCGTGAAGTTCCTCAATATCCAGCTCAGCGGAAAAAGCCCGAAGCCGATTTTCGTTTAATTCGAATACCGTTTTCAGAAAGCCTTGTGCTGGACAATACACAATAACGCCAACATTCAGAAACTCTTCTCGCTCAACGCGTGGCATAACCCGAATAACGGCGTACTCAAACAAGTGCATTTCTAGCCTCCTTTGCTGCTTTGACAAATAATTCTGATGTGGCAACCCGGTTCGCTAAAAATTGGGCGTATACCTGCCGCTGTTCATCTGCCGATTCGGGCATGGATTCATTGGTGAGCCATTCGTCGGGAATCAACGCAACGATTGCCTCAATACGCTCAGTGGTAAGAATCTGCCGGAATTGTGCATCAACCGCATCGAGTTCGGTCGCCTGTGGTAACAACACATGATCTTTGACCTGCGCGAATGGTCGGCGGCTTTGCTCTTTCCAGTTTTGCCAGGAATGGTGAAAATAAAGTGATGCGCCATGATCGATCAGCCACAATTCCTTGTGCCAAATAAGCATGTTCGTGTTACGCACAGTTCGATCAACGTTTGTAATCAAACAGTCGAGCCAAACAATTTGCGAAGCCAGTAGCGGATCGACGGTTGTTACCAGCGGATCGAATGTAATGGAGCCCGACAGGTAATGAAGCGCCAGATTAAGCCCCTCACTGGCTCGAAGCAAATCCTGAATTTCTTCGTCGGGCTCGGTTCGGCCAAAGGCTTCATCCAGATTGGCAAAGACAAGTTCAGGTATCCGTAACCCAAGCAATTGCGCGATTTCACCACCGATCAGTTCGGCAATAAGCGCCTTCGTACCTTGCCCGGCCCCGCGAAATTTCAGCACGTACAGGAAATCATCATCAGCCTCAACCAGGGCTGGCAATGACCCGCCTTCGCGCAACGGTTTGCCGTACCGTATTACATTAACTGTCCGAAGCTCAGGTTTGGTAGCACTCACAATGATTCGTTCAAATTGAGTCGAAACCCACTCAAGGGCCGAAACTGGGAAATTTCGGGAAATTTAAGCCTTTTTGACAAACCAGACTGCATAGCCTGTCCGGTTGTTGGATAGACTCAACAACTATTTTCAATCTTTATTCTCCAATGGCTTTTAATTAACAAATACTCAGTTTAGATTTATTCTAAACAATCTACAATACCCAGAAGGATCATACTACTCATGAACACAAGAGCGCCACGGCCTATTATCCTCGAATCAGCCCAAGTTGTTCACGTCCGCGACATCACTCCGCACATGCGACGGGTTGTGGTAGCCAGCGACGGCCTGATTGGCCTGTCTGGCCTGATGCCCGGCATCCACCTTAAAATCTTACTCCCCCAACCGGGTCAGGAAAAGCCTCTACTGCCAACGTTCGATGCGAATGGGCAGCCTTTACCAGTACCCGACGAAAGCCGCCCGACAGTTCGGACGTATACCGTACGGTCTTTCGAGCCGCAGACAGGTGAGTTAGCGATTGACTTCGTTCTTCACGGCGATGAAGGTCCTGCTTCGGCCTGGGCCACGCACGTTCAGATCGGTAATTACCTGGGTGTAGCCTTGCGACCCAACATTGCTTATCGGGAAGCCGACTGGTATTTACTGGCCGGGGACCAAACCGCCTTACCAGCTATCGGGGCTATTCTGGAGCAATTGCCCGCTACCGCCAAGGGAGTAGCCTTTGTCGAAATTCCCGATGAAACCGAGGAACAACCACTAGAGTATGATGCGGATATTCAATTGCACTGGTTGCACCGAAACGGTATTGAAGCGGGTAAAAGCTCCCTGTTGCAGGAAGCTATTTTCGAAACTGTCATCCCCGATGCGCAAAAGCAAACCCGCTTTGTCTGGGTAGCTACGGAAGTCATGGCGACCAAGGAAATTCGGGATTATCTGCGCATGAAACACCGGTTGGCGAACCACGAGCTACATGCAGCGGCTTACTGGAAACTGGGCATGACCGAAGATGCCTACCATGAACTGCGCCACCGGGAGGCTCAACAATAGGACAAAAACGGCAAATCGAGGCAGGTAGCTAAGATTGTTTCCGCGTTTCACCGCGAATGCTACGGGAATGGCTATTTTTAGCCATCCCATTGTTTGCCACTGATGAAATTTCTCGTTCACTGCTTCTTTACTTCTTTATCCTGCCTGACCGTATTTTTCGTTTCCTGTAGTCGACCACGAACCGGCTCATCAGTTCAACTGGAAGCGCAACTCAACTCACTTTTTGCCAGTGCTCCTGATTTTAGCGGTGTCGTGCTTATTGCTGACAAAGGAAAACCCGTTTATCAGAAAGCGTTCGGCTACAAGAGTTTTGACACAAAGGAGCCAATCACCCTTTCGTCAATTTTTGAGCTAGCCTCTGTCTCGAAGCAGTTCACGGCTATGACGATTATGATGCTCAACGAACAAGGCAAGCTGCACTATGACGACCTGATCGAAAAATATATTCCGGGATTGCCGTATCCGGGCATCACAATTCGTCATCTGCTGAACCACACATCGGGGTTACCCGATTATCAGGCGGTAATGGACGAGCATTGGGATAAGAGCAAAGTGGCGAACAATGGTGATAACATCACTTACCTGATTCAATACCACCCACCCCGGCTGTTTGAACCGGGCGAAAAATATACCTACAGCAACACTGGTTATATGCTGCTGGCAAGCATTGCTGAAAAAGCGTCAGGGCAGGATTTCGTTGAATTTTGCCGGGAGCGGATTTTTAAGACGGTCAATATGACGCAAACGGATATTCGCACGGGTGAGGACAAACGCAAACTAGCGAACATGGCGTGGGGACATATGTACGTTCCAGAAAAAAAGCGATACGTCCGGGCCGACTCATTCCCGCAGTTCGATTACTCGATTTGGCTAGGAAACCGCAAAGGGCCGGGTCGTGTTAGTTCTACGGCTGGCGACCTTTTGAAATGGGACCGGGCCTTGTACGCTAATCGTCTGGTTAGTCAGCAGACACTAACCGATGCCTTCACCCCGGCTAAATTGAATGATGGGACCTTGTCACCGTATGGCTTTGGCTGGAATCTCAGACAGAGCGATAAACTGGGTAAGATTGTATGGCATGATGGCGACAATCCCGGCTACAAAACGCAGATTATCCGGTACATCAACGCCGACAAAACAGTGATCATCCTTTGTAACAACGCCCACGAAAAGTTGCCAAGTATGCTAAAAACGATAGAGGCTTTGATCGAAGAATAGCTTAGTTGTGGTGTGGTGTCGGGTTGGGCCTGAATTCGAGTGGTGTCGGTTTCTCAAAACCGACAAGAGGTATTGCTGCCAAGTGTCGGTTTTGAGAAACCGACACCACTCACCCGACACCACAACGATCACTCAAACGAGCCATCGATTTTGGGTATACGCATCGTTCCAGAAATACCACTCCAACCGACTCGACACCCGAAAAGCCTCCTGCATGTTCGCCCGCTCGGTTGGGCTTGCTAGCTCGGCAAACTGATCGGTTAGCCGGAGCATTTGCGTCACCGACTGATCAAACGCATCACCGGCGTAGGTGTCTATCCAGGCGCGGTACGGATTTTCCCGAATGGCCTGCTGGTAAATGTACTTGCCTACCTGCCGATAAATCCAGAAGCAAGGCAGTACAGCGGCTGCCCCTACGGCAATGGATTGCAAGGATGTCGTTGCCAGCAAATAATTGGTGTAAGCAAAACAAGCCGGCATCTTGGTTGTCTCCGGCTCAATGGCGTACAGCGAAAAATACGTTTCGTGCAACGCGCGCTCCACCAGGATTGCATTCTGGGCGAACTGCGTGAACTGAAGCATATCGTCTGGGTTTGCGGAGCGAGCGGCCAGTTGGCTCAACGCCCGACTGAAATCAGCCAGATAAAGCGCATCCTGCTGAATGTAATACTGAAATGTGGGCGATGGTAGACTACCTGCCATTAACTCTTCCACAAAACCGTGGCTCAGAATGGCTTCGTACACAGGAGCGATCTCCTGCCAAAGTTGGTCCGTAAACGTCATAGCTTTATTGCCAAATGCTGTAAAAATGATGAACTGGCCCATGTCCGTGTCCCAGTCGATAGTCGGCCCCAGCCTGAAGCGCCTGCGTAAGATAAGCCTTAGCTGCACCTACAGCCTCAACCATCGACAGCCCCTTAGCCAGACCGGCTGCAATAGCCGACGAAAGCGTACAACCCGTTCCGTGTGAGTTGTTGGTGGGTATGCGCTCCGTTTGGAACTGGTGTTGTTCGCTCCCGGAAATATACAGCAGATCCGTGCTCTCAACCGTATCCAAGTGACCGCCTTTTACCAGAATAGCACCGGGACAAAGTTTCGCCAGATCGACAGCCGCCGGGTACATATCAGACTTGGTTTCAACCGGTCGGCCTAACAGCACACTTGCCTCGGGTAAGTTGGGTGTAATAATCGAAGCAATGGGTAGCAAATAGCTTCGTAAGGCGTCAATGGCTTCGTCCTGCAAGAGTTTATCCCCACTTTTTGCCACCATCACAGGATCAAGCACAATATTGGTTACCTCAAATTCGGTTAGGGTTTCGGCTACCTGCCTGATCACTTCCGGCGTATGCAACATGCCTATTTTGACTGCATCAGTACCAATGTCGCTCAGGACAGCCTTCAACTGCTCAGCGATGAAGGCAGCTGGTACGGCTAAAATATCCGTCACGGCCTGGGTATTTTGAGCTGTCAGCGCCGTCAGCACCGACATGCCGTAGCAGCCAAGCGCCGAAAACGTTTTCAGATCGGCCTGGATACCGGCTCCCCCTCCACTATCGGAACCGGCAATGGTCAATGTACGTGTGTAAGTTTTCATACGCTTTCGTCAATGAGTTGGATAAGCGCGCAGGTAGCTTCGTAAGGAGACGGATGGCCACAGATAGCCGAGACAACCGCGGCACCCGTTACGCCCATTTGCATTACCTGCTGAATAGTGGATGCGTTGATACCACCGATGGCAAATGTCGGCAGGTTTGTCTGGGCACAGATTGCCCGCAGCCCGTCCAAGCCAAGTAAACTGGACGTGTCCTGTTTTGTATCCGTTGGAAACACAGTTGCGACGCCCAGGTAATCGACATCGGCATCCGTTATCGTCTGTAACTCGGCTAAATTATTGACGGATAAACCAATCACCTTTCCCCGTCCAATCAGCGAACGAACCATTATGGACGGCATATCGTCCTGACCGACGTGGACACCGTCAGCATCAACGGCCAAAGCCACATCAACCCGATCATTGATGATCAGTTTAGCGCCGTAGTGCTGTGTAATGCGTTTAACCTCCGCTGCCACAACCATAAACTCTCGCGTTGACAGTTCCTTTTCCCGCAATTGCACCCACTTCACACCCGCCCGACACGCTTCTTCCACTACGAAGGGTACCGTGTGGCCTGCCGCCCGCGCAATCAGGCTGTCGGTGACCAGATACAGCGGGCTCACAGTATGGTTAATTTAAGCCGTTCGACAATATCCGATTTTGTTAACCCATACAGCGCATCCAAAAAGTTAAGCTGTAAACTACCTGGTGCCGGATTTTTCAACGCAGCTAATTCGCCTGCTATTCCCATGACAGCCATCGCCTGGGTAGCGGCCTGAAAATAATCCGTGTCGACAGCCGCAAATGCACCAGCCAGCGCCGTAGCGGTACAGCCCATACCCGTTACCTTGGTCATGAGTGGGTGACCATTATCAATTGTTGCGGTCTGTTCACCCTGGATAATATAATCCGTTTCTCCACTGATGACCACAACGGAACCCCACACCGAACTCAACCGCCGACCAGCGTCTACGGCGGCATCGGACCCGTACAGGCTGTCAACTCCCTTTGTCTGCGCGTTCAGTCCAGCCAGTGCCATAATTTCGGAAGCATTACCACGAATGATGTCGGGCGCAGCCAGCGCTAACAATTCGGCGCTGACGGTATTACGGTAAGTCGTAGCGCCAACACCGACGGGATCGAAAATGATAGGTTTGCCCAACTCCTTTGCCCGGCGCATGGCGCGTTTCATACCCGCAACGAAGGTGGCATCCAGCGTACCGATGTTAACGACCAGCGCACTCGCGATAGCCACGAAATCGTCTACTTCTTCCGGTGCGTGAACCATCGCGGGCGAAGCACCCAGCGCTAACAGGGCATTCGCCGTGTTGTTCATGACCACGAAGTTGGTAATGCTGTGGACAAGTGGAGCCTGATCGCGAATTCGCGTTATGTCGGCCCAGATCGATTGTGATGACAAATACATGTTGCTGTTGAAAGAGTTAGTAAACAGCAACTTTAGAGGAGAGGTAGCGACGTATGCGCCTTAACTTTTCCCTACGGCAGTACAAGCTGCATCAGGTAGTGAGGGTATTCTCTCAGTCTGGTCCACGCAGGCCAGACACCCCTAAAGTTGTCGGGCAAAGGTAGGCGATAACATTGGTAAAAGAAAAACGGCAGCCGGTACAGATCGATCCGTACCGGCTGCCGCTCTCAGCAGGTCTACCTTTGCCGTTACTTTTTCTCCGGCATCAGCACCAGACGAATGTAGTTTGACCCAAAATAGGTGTTGGCAGACTCTTTCGTGCTTTCAACGGTTACCTTGTTCAAGTGCTCTTTTTCGTGCAACACTTCATCGGGAGCATCCCCATTGTAGTACTGATTCTGTAAATAACCGAGCCAGAACTGATTGTCTTTCAACTGCACTTCGGTTTCGCGCTGGGTTTCGGCCTTGAACTTGGCAATGTCGGTGGGTAACGCCCCTTTCTGTTTCAGGTCGTTGATCAACTCCTGCGTTTTGGCAATCAGTTTTTCGACATTGTCGGGGGCGCAACCAAAACCAATCCGGAAGGTATAGCGCGGAACGGGGTATTTGCTGTAGGCCGCATTGGCGCTTACACCGTAGACGCCACTCTCTTCTTCGCGAAGCTTCTCGATCAGTTTGATTTCAAGCACTTCGGCGAGTGCATCGAGTTGCGTTGTCGTTTCGGGCGACCAGGTAAGATCACCACTGTAAACCAGTTGAACGCTTGCTTTTGGATCAAGCCCTTTATACACCGTTTTGCTGATCTGGCCAGAAGGAATCCGAATGCCAAGGTCTTTAAACTTCTCAGCCTTACCGGTTGATGGTAAACCGCCGAGGTATTTTTCAACTAACGGCTTAAGCTGGTCCTCCTTGAAATTACCGACGAAATAAAACGTGAAATCACCGGCATTCGCAAAGCGCTCCTGATAGACTTTCAATGCTCTGTCCAGATCAATTTTGTCCAAATCCTCTGGCTTGAGGGGCTGACGACGGGGATTGTTACCACCCAATGTCACCTGCACCGTATCCTGAAACACCCGCGCGGGTGTTGGGGTATTGATCTGATTTTGTAAAGCACTCCGCTGATTAGACAGGAAACCTTTTACTACGTCCGGATCTTTACGAGGCTGTGTGAAGTAACTATACAACAGTTGCAGCGCCGTTTCTAGATCTTTCGGAGCTGCGCTTCCGTTGACGCCCTCGCTCAACTCACCTACGTAGGGATACACGCTAACCTGCTTACCGGACAAAAATTTACCCAACTGAACCTGGTTGTAAGCCCCCGTTCCGCCCATGGCTGCCAACGTGGACGAGAACCGCGCCGACGTAAAATCGTTCAGGTCATAGAGCGAGGTTCCACCAAAGCTACTGGCAGAAAAAAGAATCTGATCGTTTTTAAAATTCGTCGGCTTCAAGACCACCCGAACGCCATTTTTAAGCGTCCATTCGGTCACATCAATATCCTTGATCTGCTTTTCGCTCACAACGGGCGAACCGGTTGGCTGCGTAGTCAGCAAGGGACTGTCGATGGTTTTATCATCATAAGCGGTCAGCCCTTTTCCAGCGTTGTCAACGTAGCTGAGGATTTGCTCAACCGTTGGTAGTTTAGCCTTGTCTTTTTCGGGAGCCATGACGATAACTGCCCGATTGTCGTTGTGGATAAACTGATCGACCAACGCATTGACTTCCTGCAACTTGATACCATCCTGCTCTTTTTTGAGGAAGTTGTAGTAAAACTCAATGCTGGTGTACGGTTCTTTGTCTGTGAAATTCTGAACGTACTCATTGACGTAATTGACCGAACGAGTTTTGTCACGCTCGCTGTATGCCTGCTCAACGTTCGTCATGAATTCCTGCTTGGCCCGTGCTAACTCAGTAGCCGTAAAACCAAATTGCTTGACCCGCGCATTCTCGTCAAGCACTGCCCGAATAGCGCGCTCCACATTCCCTTCTTTGGCCACCGCAATAGACGTAAACGCGTCCAAGTTCCCCAGAAAATCACTGTAATTGCTGTAACCACCCAGGAACGGAGGATCAGCCTGTTGCGTCAATTCCTGAATCCGGTTACCCAACATCGTGTTGAACAAACCGCGTTTGATGCTTTCCCGCAGATCGTTCAACGTTTTTTCCTTGATCTCGGGACGCTTATAAATGACCTGAATCACCGTGTTAGGCTGTTCGGGGTCCGTCACGATAGCAACTTTCGTGTCTTTATGCGCCGGTATATCGTATTCGATACGCGGTTTGGGATTCTTGACAACCGGAATACGTCCGAATTTTTCGCGGATGATTCCCTCGACTTCCTTTGTATCAAAATCCCCAACGGCAATGACAGCCATCAGATCGGGCCGGTACCAATCCTGGTAAAACTGGCGAAGGGTTTCGGTTTTGAAGGTCGTCAATACCTGTTCGGTGCCGATGGGCAGACGCTTCGAGTACTGCGAGTTATTGAGCAGAATTGGAAAGTACTCGTCGCGCATGCGCTGTCCGGCCCCGCGTCCAAGCCGCCGTTCTTCCAGAATAACCCCACGCTCTTTATCTACCTCTGTCGGATCAATGGTTGCGTTGTGCGCCCAATCTTCCAGAATCTGAAACGCTTTCCGGAATACGTTGGCCGAATCGGTCGGGACAGGCAACTGATACACCGTTTCGTCAAAGCCCGTATACGCGTTCAGATCAGCGCCGAAACGTACTCCCGACGATTGCAGAAAGTTAACCAGCTCATTCTTCGGAAAATTCTTTGTGCCGTTAAACTCCATGTGCTCCATGAAGTGCGCCAGGCCCTGTTGATTGTCATTCTCCAGTACCGACCCCGCCCGGATGACCAGACGCAGTTCGGCCCGGTTTTTCGGCTCGGCGTTTTTACGAATGTAGTAGGTCAAGCCGTTGGGCAACTTACCGACTTTTACGGCCGGGTCGGTCGGGATGGGGCTATTTAGTGAAATTGCCGTTTTAGGAGCCGGCGATTTTGGTTTAGGCGCGGACTGCGCTAAAGCTATTGTAACACCGAGCAACATACCCAGTGTAAGCGGAAAACGTACCATTCGGTCGTTTGATATAAGGTTATAGTTCTGTAACTAAAGTATATGGTAATAACGACAAAGGTAGACGAAACGTTTATCGCTTACACACTAACAAAATGGCAACGATAACGGAGGCTATCACCGAGAACCAGCAAATGGCAATTACCCATTTAATCGGGATTTCCCACATGGGTGGATGGGTCAGTGCTACGCCATCCTCTACATCAACAGTACCGTAAGAATTGCGTTCGTAGAAATCGTCCCAGTCCGTATAATCTGCGAAGCAGGCTAAGGCATTCAGTAAATCAGGAGAGGGCGCTTCGGATGTTTGCCAAAACACTTGTAGTTCCAAAGCGTCGATGCGCTGGTGGGTGTACGTGTGGATACGATCACTCAACTGCACGAAATCACGGGGTCGCCAGTGCGATGACGGCTCCCAATTGAGAATGCGTTCGATTTGATACTTGAGGTCGGTAGTGTGCTGAGTCACACCTTAATAATAACATTTTTTCGGTACATCCACCACAAAATTCCAAACCAAATGAGCACGAAAGTCAACGCTCCGGCCAGCGATGCATTGGTTGGGTCCGAAAAAAGTGGTGCAATGAATGAGCGATATAAGTACTCTTTCAGGCCAGTCTTTGTACCATCCGGCTGATCAACATGAATGAGGTTCATGATGCGGGGAATCAGACCCGACAGAAAGAAGACGGTAATAGCATTAATGCCGAACGCTACGAAAGGAAGCACACCGCGCCGGTAATTCTTCACGTCGATCAGCCAATAACAAATCGCCAGTCCGAGCATGGCAAGACCACCCGCCAGCAAGACAAACGAACTGGTCCAAAGCGCTTTGTTAATCGGGAAAAAGCTGTTCCAGATGAGCCCGGCTAACGTTGTCAGACAGCCAACCGTGAAAAGCCAGGCAGCTTTCTCAGCTGGAGATTGGTCGGCCCGTAGCCACGTTCCCGTTAGTACGCCAAGCAATCCGGTACCAATAGCGGGAAGTGTACTGAGCAACCCCTCAGGGTCCCAGACTTTAGCGGGTTTATAAACGTGCGCAGGTGTAATCAATGTCCGGTCGAACCAGGCTGCCAGATTCGTTTCCGGTTCGAGGTTAGGGTAGCCCACACCGGGAACGGGTACCAACGTCATTAGTAGCCAATAGCCGATCAGCAGCACCGCTAATAGCGTAACTTGCTGACGAGAGGTTGTTTTCAGGAAGATCAGGGAACAGGCTAGATAGACCAGCGCAATCCGTTGCAATACCCCCGGTATACGAACGGTCGTAATATCGAATTTAGGAAAGAAATTCAGGAACAAGCCTAGCAGGAAAAGCGTCGCGCTCCGCTTCACGATCTTGCCGACAATACCTTTCTTGCCTTCGTTCTCAAATTTTCCGGCTCCTCCCAACGCAAAAGTTATCGACACGCCGACGATAAACAGGAAAAAGGGAAAAATCAAATCCGTGGGCGTCCAGCCATTCCAGGCGGCATGTTCGAGGGGCGCGTAGATATGGCCCCAGTCGCCGGGGTTGTTAACCAGGATCATGGCCGCTACCGTGAGGCCCCGGAAAAAATCCAGCGATAGCAGACGTCCGGAAGCAACTGACGTTGATTGAACGTTAGCCGTACTCGTCGAGACAAACGATTGCATAAGAATCAGGAATAGATTACGAAACGCAGGTTTTTCGAAGGTACGACTAGATTACGAAACCTTAACCAAACACGTTCTTCAACTTCTTTTCCAGATCGGTTTCTAACTTCAGCAATCCCTCTGCGTTGGGTAAATACGTCAGAGCGCGGTGGTGCCGAAGATCAAACGGAATATCATTGACCGATTGCGTGATGGGAACAACGACCTTCCCAAGCGTGTGGGCGACGCCTGTTTCGTAGAATACGTTTGGATTACGATCGGTAAAATCGGTAATGACGGCTTTTGAGGTATAGATTAAATCAAACACGTCCTGAATAAGAATACTATTATCCCAAATATCGTCGGCTCGTCTACATTCAATGCCCAGTCTGGCGCATACATTTCGAATGGCGGTGTACGTTCCGGTAAATCGAGCTTCAAATGGCATCATTACGGATAGTACCGTTGACTCAACGGGTTTGTCGGGTATTCGGAAAACGTCGGGCGCAAACGTAATTACACGTTCGGGAGCAACGACCTGAACGGTAGAAATATACTCCGGTATTACGCGAACCGAGCGGCTCATTGTTGCTTTTTTAGCCTCCACAAATCGCTCAATTTCGTATAGATTACTGCTACTTTCGCTGAGCAACTTCGACAAGACCTGCAAGCTATTCCCCTCGTAATCATCATCTTTGAAGTCAAGGCTGCGCAACAGCCGGGGATGATCCTCAATCAGTTCCAAGCTGTCAGTCAGGTACGCTACCTTGATCCAATCGGATTTTGTAAAGTGATCCTGAATAAACTCATGCAGCGCAAATAGCCGAAGCGTTCGCTGCTTATTTTGTCTTGTCATGTTGTTGACAGAAGTTCAATTATAATACAACTATTATATAATGGTGCAATTATATCTAAAATCTATATCACAATAACTAGTTACTCGATATTTTAATATCGCTAGTCCTTCATTTTCATTCACTCAGAAGTAAATCGGTATATTGTGTGATTGCTGCATTGTACCATTCAACTAGTAAAGCTTGTCTCTGGTATGGGTTCTTGTGGTGTCGGCTCGTGTGGTGTCGGTTTCTCAAAACCGACAGTTGGCGTCATCAACCCGTGTCGGTTTCTCAAAACCGACACCACGTAGAGTCTCTATCGCAAGCATAAAAAAGCCCCGTATGAAACGTTTCATACGGGGCAAAAAACTATTGCTATTGTTCTTAATATTTCCAGCGGACGAAAGCTTCCATTGCTTCGTATTCGGCCAGACCAAGACGGTTATATAATTCAGCCGTACCCCGGTTGCGTTCTTCGGCACGTTGCCAGAACTCCCGCGAGTCGGTTCCCTGGTATACCACGCCGTCTTTCTGCGACTGGTGCTTGAAAATACCAAACCGCTTTTTCGTTACCTGGTCAGGCGACATAGGAACAGCCATTTCAATTTCGTGAATGTCCCACTCGGCCCAGGCACCACGATATAGCCATACCCAGCATTCTTTCATGAAGTCGGCTCCTTTCAGGCGACGAACAGCTTCGAGAACAGCATCCAGACAAACTTTATGCGTACCGTGCGGATCGGCCAGATCACCAGCTGCATAGATCTGATGCGGCTTAACTTCTTCGATCAGCGCCATCGTAATCTTGATGTCTTCCTCGCTAAGCGGTTTCTTGGCGACTTTCCCCGTTTCGTAGAAAGGCATGTTCATGAAGTGAGCCTGCTCGACCGGAACACCAACAAACCGGCAGGTTGCTTTCGCTTCACCCATCCGAATAAGTCCTTTCACGTAGCGCACCTCAATCGTATCCATCTCGCTATCCTTCTTCTCCCGCAGCGATGCAGCCGCATCCTGGAAAATCCGGGTAGCTTCGGGGCTATTGATGCCAAACTTACTGTTGAAATCCACAACGTAATCAGCAAAGCGCAGGGCTTCGTCATCCGCCACAGCGATGTTGCCCGATGTCTGGTAGCCAACGTGTACTTCGTGACCCTGATCAACTAACCGCTGGAACGTGCCCCCCATCGAGATAATGTCATCATCCGGGTGTGGGCTAAAGATCAGGCAGCGTTTTTTGGCAGGTTGCGCCCGTTCGGGACGGTTCGTGTCATCAGCGTTTGGTTTACCACCCGGCCAACCTGTGATTGTGTGCTGAAGCTGGTTGAAGACGTCAATGTTGATATCGTACGACTGACCGTATTGGGCCAGCAGATCGCTCATTCCATTGTCGTTATAATCCCGGTCCGTTAATTTCAGGATCGGTTTATCAAGCGCCAGCGACAGGTACGTGACCGCCTTCTTCTTCATGTTATTGTCCCACACAACCGAATCCACCAACCAGGGTGTTTTCATGCGGGTCAGCTCAGAAGCAGCCGCCGTGTCAATCACAAACAGCGCGTTCCGATGCGTTTGCAGGTAAGAAGCCGGGTTCAATTCTGTTACTAAACCTTCAACGGCTCCGCGAATAACCGGCGCTTTGCGTTCACCCCAGGCCAGCAGCACAACACGGCGCGCATTCAGGATGCTGGATACCCCCATCGTAATTGCTTTCCGGGGTGTTTTGGGCAATCCGCCAAAATCAGCCGCTGCGGCAGCACGCGTCGAATTATCGAGCATCATCAGGCGGGTGTGCGAGTTGATGAGCGAACCCGGCTCGTTGAAGCCAATGTGACCGTTACCACCAATACCGAGCAGCTGAAAATCGAGGCCGCCAGCGGCTTCGATCTGGGCTTCGTACTGTTTCGAAAACTCAGCTACTTTATCAACCGACAGTGTTCCATCCGGCACGTGATAGTTTCCCTGAGGAATATCGACGTGATCGAACAGTTGCTCCCGCATAAACCGCCAGTAGCTCTGCAACGAATTTGGCTCCATCGGGTAATACTCGTCCAGGTTGAACGAAACGACGTTGCGGAAACTAAGCCCTTCTTCGCGGTGCATCCGAATCAGTTCGGCGTAAACCGTTTTGGGAGACGAGCCGGTTGCCAGCCCAAGAATGCAGGGCTTGCCTTCACTCTGTTTCTGCCGAATCAGGTCAGCAATTTCCTGCGCCACCGCCAACGACGCAGCTTTCGCGTCGGCGTAGATGTGGGTAGGAATTTTTTCGTACGTAATAGCCGATTGGATAGGGCCACCGGTAGGTAATGCACCCGGCAATTGCCCGTCCAGGTTGTCGAGTAGTTGAGACTCCGAGATCATGCGCTATGCGGAGAGATTAGATAAGATACGGCAAATGTCGCAAAAAATCAGGGAGTTCGTATGACTACTCGGGTTCACGCGGGTATATTTTTAAATTTTTTTATTAATTGTAGCTATTCGTGACTGAACGGTCGTCTACTGACGTGCTAACTGATCCGCTTCAGCCGCTGTTTGCAGTGAATTTAGTCCGTTTTCTTCCCGAATGATGCGGTGCGTTTCCGGATAGTGAATAGCAGAAACCTGATCGCGGAACATCAACCGAAGTAGTTCACTGTAGAGATGCTGCTTCTCCGTCTCGAATCCGTATCGAATTTCGATTTGCTGGTAGGCGTTGAATTCTTTGTGCCGTCCACGCAGTGGTAAATCCTTACCACCGATGTTGCCCGTTACATTGAGCTGGGCACCGGGAAACAAATCCATCAGCGCGCGTGTCGTTTCTTCGTCAGCCACGCACCGTAGTACGATGCGCGTTGGCACCCACTCAAAAAGCGTAATATCGCCCCGTTCGAACAACAACCGCATTTCCTGCCGGTCCATCCGACCCGTCTGCGTAAAGCCGTGGTAAAAGTTGACCAGTTTGCGGCCCGTCTCGTCATCACCGTACTCCACCGTTGCCTGTACCTGATCTTCAATATCGTTGCTATTAGGCCGCTTCACGATCTGGGCCGATTTTACGGTTCCCTCACCGAGCCAACCCGAAAACATATCGAAGAAGTGAACGCCATGCTCGATGAAAATACCACCGCTTTTGCTTCGATCCCAGAACCAGTGTTCAGGTGAAAGCCCTTCATCACCGGCGTAGTTTTCGAAATAACCGTGCAGAAATTCACCCAGCAGCTT
Source organism: Spirosoma oryzicola (assembly GCF_021233055.1). NCBI lineage: Bacteria > Pseudomonadati > Bacteroidota > Cytophagia > Cytophagales > Cytophagaceae > Spirosoma > Spirosoma oryzicola. Next base: position 5,638,603 of record NZ_CP089538.1, read on the forward strand.
TTTATCGATCAGGTGCTTTATCCGGGCAAACATGGGGTTGTAGCGCTGCATGAGGTTCGTTACCATGAGCAGCCCTTTTTCCCTGGCCTTTTCGATCATTTCACGGCCTTGTTCTGGATTCATGGCCAACGGTTTCTCACAAATGACGTGTTTACCCGCGTTCAGGGCCAGCATGGCTTGCTCGTAGTGCAAAAACGGTGGTGTAGCGATGTAGACAACATCAACCTCCGGGTGGTTTACCAGTTCCTCCAGACTTTCGAGTTGCTCGGCACCGAAACGCTTGGCTGTTCGGATAGCTTCCTCCCGTTTTGATCCGGCAATTGCCACCAGTTTCGTGTGCGGAGTCTGAAGAAACTGCTGAACGGCAAACAAGCCAAAGCCACCCATACCGATCACTCCAATTCCAATTTCGCGGTTTTCCGACGTATTTGTTTCCATAGTAACACGAGTTGTATTCACGGAAACAACCGCCAGCACAAGCTTAATGTTGGATTTAGCTTACTTACCTAACTGATAAACAGCTGCTTTTAAGTAGCTTATTTCAAGCTAGACGAAGCTCAGATTACCATTGCCAAGCGCTTTCTGATAGTTTTCCCGGTCGAACCGGTATAGGAAAGGCGATTTATGCGCTTTACCCGTTCGACGCTCATCAAGCCGGGTCAGGATATGCAGACCCATAATTTTCTTGTGAAAATTGCGAGCGTCCAACGGTTTATCGAGCACAGCCTCGTACAGTCGCTGCAGTTCCGGAATGGTGAATTTTTCAGCCATCAAATTCAGACCGATGGGCTGCCAGTTGAGTTGCGACCGGAGCGTCTGTAAGGCAACGGTTACAATCTGGCGGTGATCGTATAGCAAGGAGGGTAAGTTACTTATATCCCACCAGCGGCACTCGTCCGTCATAAAGTCGGGTGTAGGCGTTACCTGCGTATGATCTACCAACGCGTAATAACCAACGGATAAGGTTCGTTCGGGCCAGCGTTCGCTAAACGACATGGGCATCTTCTGTCTACGCCACATTTCCTCGCGGTTATACCGAACGGCATCGCCAAACAAATGAAATTGCTGTAGAAACAATTTGTCCAAACCCGTTCGCTCGTACAACACCCGTTCGGCTGCTCGATCAACAGACTCAGTTTTGTAGATGAATCCACCCGGCAAACACCACTCGCTGGTATCTTTCCAGCGCAGTAGCAGGACTTTTAGCCGCGTGTCGTGAAAGCCAAATATTGCACAGTCAAGCGACACGCCGGGTATGCATTCATCAGCTATGAAATTGTGAAAGGAGATTATATGCTCCGTGTAATCCATTAATCAGTATAAATTTTTTTCTATGTATTTATGACATACTAAGTTTATACCGTATAATTAGTAGCAAATTCTTTATTTATCAACAAACACCAGTTATTCTGTTCGCAATTCGCTGCTGACAGGGGCGAAATCAATCGTCAGACGGCTACTACGCTTTGTCTAATGATACTGTTTTATCAGTAACGCTTACATATTCGTAAGATCTGGCTACAACCTGCGTTTATACTATCTTCTTTATTTTTCGCCCGCTGAATCGTTCAGTAAAGGATTCCGGCTGGTTTTGTCTCGAAACCTTGTTCATTAGCGCATAATTTTAAAAAGGACGCAGCGGATAATGTGGGGCTAATTCGTTAATTTTAGTTGCGATTTTCTGTAGTAAAGCAACGTCTCTGTGATTGATTGCTTTTCATTTATCCGTCTAGGCTATGTCTTCCTTGAAATTAACCATTAACAATCAACCACATACCGTTGATGTCGATGCTGATATGCCGCTGTTGTGGGTCATCCGCGATGTCGTTGGGTTAACCGGTACCAAATTTGGCTGCGGCATTGCCCAGTGTGGTGCCTGCACGGTTCACCTCGATGGTACCCCCATTCGTTCCTGTAGCTTCCCGGCATCGGCTGCGGCAGGGCATAAGATTACGACGATTGAAGGTATCTCTAAAAACGGCGACCATCCGATTCAAAAAGCGTGGATCGAGCATCAGGTGCCCCAATGCGGCTACTGTCAGTCGGGGCAGATTATGTCGGCGGTAGCCTTGCTCAAGGAAACACCTAAACCTACCGATGCCGATATTGACGCGGCTATGCAGGGAAATATCTGCCGTTGTGGTACGTACAACCGGATTCGGCAGGCGATTCACACGGCTTCGTCCGAGATGGCAGTCGTCCCACCCAAAGCACCCAAGTCTACACCCAAAATCGGCAAACGATGAGCGCAAAACCAAACCAAACTTCCATTGACCGCCGAAGTTTTCTGAAAGCGGCCGGTTTGACCAGCGCGGCATTTGCCTTGGGTCTTTCGGCCACTGAACCCCTCGCCGGTCCTGTACTAAATCTAAGCGACCAAACCGGATTGGCCCTACCCGAATCGGTCGAGTTGACGCCTTTTGTTCTCATCGAAAAATCAGGCCGAATTACACTGATGAACCCCCGACCCGAAATCGGTCAGGGGACGTACCAGTCGGTTCCGGCGCTGATTGCCGAGGAGCTGGAAGTTTCGCTGGACAACGTTACTATCCTGCAAACCGGGGGCGAAAGCAAGTTCGGCGGCTTATGGTCGCAGGCCGTTGGCGGCAGCGGTTCCATCCGGGGCGGCTACACGCAGATGCGGAAAGTGGGGGCATCGGCCCGCGATATGCTTATCAAGGCAGCTAGCCAGCAGTGGAACGTCCCTGCTCAGGAGTGTTACGCCGAAAACGCAAAAATCGTACACCGGCCATCGGGCAGAAAACTGTCTTACGGTGAATTGGCAGAGGTAGCTTCCAAGCTGGACGTTCCGAAAGAGCCCACCTTAAAAGACCCCAACGATTTCAAAATTCTGGGCAAACCCGCCCCTCGCCCCGATACACCACTCAAAGCAACGGGGAAAGCGCAGTTCGGAATTGACGCGAAGGTACCCGGTATGTTGTATGCATCAGTCGAGCGGTGCCCGGTGTTGGGCAGTAAGCTGGTGAGCTTTGACGCGACGCAGTCCTTGAAAGTCAAAGGCGTTCGGAAGGTGGTTAAAGTAGAGCGCGTGGTTGGCTACAATCGCTACGAAGGTGTAGCCGTTGTAGCAGACAACTATTGGGCTGCTTTGAAAGGCCGTAAAGCCTTAACCGTAAAATGGGATAACCAGAACCATGAGACGTTCAATACGGTAAGCTTTGAAAATTCGCTGCGTGAACTGGCAAAAACCGATGGTGTTGTCGGCCACAACGCAGGCGAATTCGACAAGGCATTCACCGACGCTCCTATTAAACTCGAAGCCTTTTACGAAACGCCCATCATAAGCCATTCGACGATGGAGCCGATGAATGCATTGGCTCATTATCAACCCGGCAACAAACTGGAACTGTGGGTTTCGTCGCAGGGTGGCGATTTGGTACGGGACGAAGTAGCTAAAGTACTAACCATCCCTGCCGACAATATCAAGGTAAATATCCTGTTTAACGGTGGCGGATTTGGCCGACGACTCACGCAGGATTTTGCCACCGAAGCGGCCCTGTTGTCGAAAACGGTTGGTAAACCGATTAAAGTTGTCTGGACGCGCGAGGATGATACGGCACTTGGTCCTTTCCGCCCGATGACGTTTTCGGCCATGCGCGGTGCTTTGTCGAACGAAGGCCAAGCCGTCGCTTTGCAGCATAAAGTCATTTCGCCCTCTATCGACGCGACGATGGGCGAAAAAGGGAAATACGACAAAACGAAGCCCGATGGCACCATGCTGGAAGGCACGAATGAGCAGCAATACGAAATTCCGAATGTAAACACGCGCTACGTCCACGCCGAAACGCACATTCCGCTGACGTACTGGCGCTCGGTGACGAGTTCGACGCTGGCCTTCTCGCACGAGTGTTTTCTGGACGAGATGGCCCACAAAGCGGGCCAAGACCCAATGGCGTTCCGACTGGCGATGCTGACAAAAGAATCGGATACCAAGCGCGTGCTGACAAAACTGAAAGAAGTGTCGGGCTGGGATAAGCCGTTACCTGCCGGAAAAGGCCGGGGTGTTGCGCAATGGAATTTCTTCGCCGGACTGGCGGGCCAGGTTGTCGAGGTTTCCAAAACGGAAAGTGGCGGTGTAAAAGTTGACAAGGTGTACTGCGTAATCGATCTGGGAACGGTTGTCAATCCCGATACCGTCAAAGCACAGGTCGAAGGAGCAATTGCGATGGCGCTGACAGCCGCCACCAAAGACGGCATCACGTTCGAGCAGGGTCGTGCGGTTCAGAACAACTTCGATAAAAACCGGATGCTCCGTATCAACGAGATGCCTCCCGTCGAGGTACACATTTTGGCCGAAGGGGGTCCGACGATCAAAGGCGTTGGCGAACCCGGTTTACCACCGTTAGCGCCCGCACTGGCTAATGCGGTATTCGCGGCTACGGGCAAACGCATCCGTCGGTTGCCGTTCGATCTGGAGAAAGTTTCCTGATCGCGTTCGGTTGATCTGTTTACACTCCGAACACAAAACAGATTTTTCTGGCTACCGTTATAGTTTATATAGTCCTTCTGATTCTGTCAGAAGAACTATGACAGTCAAAACGCAGCATCGTCCATGAAAGAAATAGCCCGCATCGTTGAGGTTTTTGAACAGATAGATTTTTCGAAACGCAAAGCGGCTCTGGCAACTGTTGTCTGGGTGGAAGGTTCTTCGTACCGTCGGCCGGGAGCGCGGATGCTTATCACCGACGATGGCCGCTGGGAAGGAGCGATCAGCGGGGGCTGTCTGGAAGGCGACGCGCTTCGGAAAGCACGTCAGGTAATGCTTGATGGCGACCCCATTGTCGTTACGTACGATACAATGGATGATGGAGCCAACAGCTTTGGTGTTGGTCTGGGCTGTAACGGCATCATCGACATTCTGATCGAACCCATCGACCCGACCGATTCGCATAATCCGGTCGAACTCCTGCGTGAGTTTACTCAGAAACGCGATGTTCGGGTGTTAGCTACCGTCCTTAAAAGCGATGCAACGACCGGCTTGATGCCCAGTAACCGCTTTGTGCTGACCGATCAGTCGGCGAGCCTGATTCCAGATTGGTTGCAAGCCGATATGCAGAACGTGTTTGTTACAGGTAAGCCCTTAACGCAAACCTACGCGGTTGAATCGGGAAGCGCGGAGTTGTTTATCGAGCGAATTGACCCAGGCATCGAGCTAGTAATCTTCGGGGCCGGTTACGATGTTGTTCCGGTAGCGAAGCTTGCCCGCGATCTTGGCTGGCAGGTTACAGTAACCGACGACTGCGTGGCCCATTTAGCCCCCAAACGCTTTCCGGTAGCAACCTGTGTTTTGTTTGCCGATCGGCAAGCCGTTCTTGATAAGATTACCATTACCGACCGAACGGCAGCCGTGTTGATGTCGCACAACTTCAATTACGACCGCGCCGTGTTGGAATCGCTGTTAGCCACCGATGTGCCGTATATCGGTATGTTGGGGCCGCGGAAACGGTTTGACAAGATGCAGGACGAGTTTGCCAAAGACGGTCTTCATTTTTCTGAAACCACCCTGGAACGCGTTCACGCTCCCATTGGTCTAGACTTAGGGGCCGAAACACCGGACGAAATTGCTTTGTCGATCCTGGCTGAGATCAAAGCGTTCTTCACCAAACGGTCGGGGGCATTTCTCCGAGAGAAATCGGGTCCCATTCACGAACGTTTATCCGGTAATCAGAAAGGACAGAACCAGCGGATACCGTTCGACGGCTCTGCAACCGAAGCCATTTGAGGAAGTCAATATTACGTTAAAGGCCATCTTCGGATGGCTTTTTTCATTTGCGAATTAACGAACCTCAAACCTCAATGTTGTACCTTTGCCCCTGTTATGGCGCGACTCTTAGCGATTGATTACGGTGCAAAACGAACTGGCCTTGCCGTTACGGACCCGTTGCAACTTATTGCTTCGGCGCTGGAAACGGTACCGTCTCACGAGCTGTTAAAATTTTTAAAAAGCTATGTCGAACGGGAGCCAGTAGAAGCGTTTGTCGTTGGATTACCCAAACGATTAGACGGAACGGACACCGATAATACGCCCCGTGTCCGGAAGTTTGTGACTCATTTACAGAACGCTTTGCCCGATATTCCCGTTTATTGGCATGACGAACGCTTCACGTCAGTTATGGCATTGCAGGCTATGCTGGCCAATGGAAGCACGAAAAAAGATCGGCGGGAGAAAGGCAACATCGACAAAGTCAGTGCGGCCATCATTCTTCAGTCATACATGGAAAGCTTAAAAAAATAGTTTTTGGAACAGAAAACCCGTTCAACGTACAGGGCTTTTCGACCGACAACGGACCAATAAAACAATGATTCTCCCAATAATTGCCTACGGCGATCCAGTGCTGAGAAAACGGGCCAAAGATATCGAACCCGGTAGCATCGACGTCAAAACATTAAGCGAAAACATGTTCGAAACCATGTATGCGGCTTCCGGGGTTGGCCTGGCAGCACCGCAGATTGGACAGAGCATTCGCATGTTTGTGGTAGATGGTCAGCCTCTGAACGAGGACGAACCCGAAGAAGATGTTGACCAGAGTGTGGTTGACTTCAAAAAGGTATTTATCAATCCGGAAATTATTGAAGAAGCCGGCGAAGACTGGGGCTTTGAAGAAGGCTGCCTAAGCATTCCTGGCATCCGGGGGGAAGTGTTCAGACCCGAAATTATTGTGATTCGCTACTTCGATACGGACTGGAACGAGCACGAAGAAGAATTCGATGGTATGGCCGCCCGTATCATTCAGCATGAATACGACCACCTGGAAGGCAAACTTTTCACGGATTATCTGCCAACCATTCGTCGTCAGCTTATCAAGAAAAAACTGGCCGACATCACGAAAGGCCGGACGGATGCCGAATACAAAATGAAATTTTCGCGGTAGTCCCGCTTACCGATGCTTAACGTTACGCTCCTTCAGGCAAGTTTATACTGGCACGACCCCGTTGCCAACCGGGCTATGCTGGAGGAGCGTATCTTTTCCCTGCCGGAACCGACCGATCTGATTGTTCTGCCCGAAATGTTTACGACGGGTTTTACGATGAACGCATCGTCCGTGGCTGAGCCAATGAATCTGACGACCTTTCGGTGGATGAAGCAGATGGCGGCTCAAACCAAAGCGGTCGTTACAGGCAGCTATGTCGTGCAGGAAAAAGGCAATTATTTTAACCGGCTGATCTGGATGCAGCCCGACGGCCAGTTCGATACGTACGACAAACGCCATTTGTTTCGTATGGCGGGCGAAGACACCATTTACACCGCTGGTACCCGCCGTATTGTCAAAGAATGGAAAGGCTGGCGAATCTGTCCGCTAATCTGCTATGATCTGCGCTTCCCCGTCTGGAGCCGCAACCAAAGCGAAACCTCCGCTGATTTCGAGTACGATCTGTTACTTTACGTAGCCAACTGGCCCGCTCCCCGGCGCAATGCCTGGAACACGCTACTGCAAGCCAGGGCCATTGAAAACCTGAGTTATGTCGTCGGCGTCAATCGGGTTGGCGAAGACGGGAATAATCACCCCTACACGGGCGACTCCGCCGTGATTGACTTTAAAGGCGATATCCTGTTTCAGCAAACTGATTCTGAAATCGCCCACCAACAAAATCTTTCGCTGGACGAGCTACAAACGTTTCGCAACAGGTTTCCGGCAAATCTGGACGCTGACCATTTCACGCTACTTCTTTAGCACCCATAATCAGTTCGACCAGCCCACGCGCGCTTTCCAGCGTGACGAATGACTTACCGGCTAACTGCTCCTCTGCCACTCGCTCGTGCTCCCAGGTAATCGCATATGGTATGTGAACCGCTTTCGCACCAATGTGAACTACTGGCAATATATCAGACTTCAGGGAATTGCCGATCATCAGAAATTCGCTCGGCTGCACGTTATACCTTTTAAGGATTGCCTGATACGACTGTTCGTTCTTTTCACTGACAATCTCGATGTGCTTGAAATAATGGCCCAAACCGGAGCGGGCAATTTTACTTTCCTGGTCAAACAGATCGCCCTTGGTCAGCACCATCAAATCGAACTGTTGCGACAGCACATCCAGTACTTCAGGGATTCCGTCGAGCACATCAATCGGAAAGTCTAACAGTTCACGACCAACGTCAATAATTTGCTGAATCTCCGTTCCTGTCACCGCACCGTTCGTCAGTTCGATAACGGTTTCGATCATCGCCAGAATAAAACTCTTCGCACCGTAGCCGAACAACCGCAAATTGCGTATCTGTGCCTCATAAAACCGTTGGGACAAGGTTGTCTGATCTACGTGATGGGAAAGCAGCTCACACAATTTCTCTTTAACATTGACGTAGTTTGGCTCGTTTACCCAAAGCGTGTCGTCGGCATCGAAGGCAATTAGTTTCATATTCATTAACCGTTTTTTTCAAAAGTATTTTGGTAATAAGCTACTTGGCTAAATTCACTGAATAGTCGATAATTTGTCACCAGCCACTCCAGACATTGTTGAATCGACTCTTCATCGTGTTTCCTTAGTCGAGCGCTTTTAAAACAAATAACACTAACATAAAATTGATTTGCGTCACATCAGCTATTTAGCCAATTTGCCGCCCTTTCCTAACGCTATTATTCCGTTCACCTTATGCAATTTACTGAGCAAGATCAGGACCAGATTGTGGCACAGGGTATTTCTCCTGAGCAGATCGATAAGCAAATAAACTATTTCGTCAACGGATTCCCTTATCTCAACGTCATCAAAGCGGCAACCGTTGGTGACGGGATCGTCCGTGTTGACGAGGATCAGCTAGCCGCTTACATTCATCGCTTCGACCAGGCGGCTCACGAACGTCAGTTGGTTAAGTTCGTGCCCGCTTCGGGAGCGGCTACCCGTATGTTCAAGTCGTTGTTTGCCGCGCTGGATGGTAAGTCAGACAAAGCAACGGATGAGGTTTTTGCCCGCATGACCGACTTTGCCTTCTACGAAGATCTAAAAGCCGCCATGGCTGCTCAAGGGCAGGATCTGGACAAAGCCGTGGCTGAAAACGACCGCCAGACGGTTTTGAGCTTTTTGCTGACAGACAAAGGTCTGGAATATGGCAACCTGCCGAAGGGCTTGCTGAAGTTTCATAACTATCCGGACGGCCCACGCACGCCTGTCGAAGAACACCTGGTAGAAGGAGCGGCTTACGCTAATTCCGATGGGTTGGTAAAAATTCATTTTACAGTATCGCCCGAACACCGCGACCGCTTCGAGCAGTTGATCGACGCGCAAAGAGCCGATTACGAAGCTTGGTTGGGCGTTACGTTCGACATCAGCTTTTCTGAGCAGAAAAAATCGACCGATACCATTTCGGTTAACCCGGACAATTCGCCGTTCCGCAACCCGGACGGCTCATTGCTGTTCCGCCCGGCGGGTCACGGTGCACTGATTGAAAACCTCAACGACATCGACGCTGATATTGTGTTCATCAAGAACATCGACAATGTTGTACCCGACGAGATTAAGGAGCCAACAATCACCTACAAGAAAGTGTTGGCATCGGTACTTCTTGATGCGCAGCAGCAAATCGCCCGATTGCAGGGCCTGCTAGAGTCTGACGAAGTAAGCGACGGTTATGTGGCGGAAGCCGACGAACTCCTGCGCCGGACGTTATTTACGCTTCCGCCAGACGGATTTGAGAGCTTAGCGAAAGAAGAAAAACTAGCCTACTTACGCAAAAAACTAAACCGACCGGTTCGTGCCTGCGGTATGGTGAAGAACGTAGGTGAACCCGGTGGAGGACCGTTCTGGGCCAGAAATCAGGATGGCTCAACCTCGCTTCAAATTGTCGAGTCGGCCCAAATTGACCTGTCGAACCAAGAACAGAAATCGATTTTCGATGAGGCAACGCACTTCAACCCGGTCGATTTGGTTTGCGGTGTCAAAGACCACAAGGGCAATAAGTTTAACCTGACTGATTACCGCGATCCACAAACCGGATTTATTACGGCTAAATCAAAAGATGGCAAGGACCTGAAAGCACAGGAGTTGCCGGGCCTCTGGAACGGCGCCATGGCCGACTGGAATACTATTTTTGTGGAAGTACCGCTGATTACGTTCAACCCGGTTAAAACGGTAAACGATCTGTTGCGGAAGGAGCACCAGCCTAGCTAACAAAAATCGGGGCGTAGGCCTACAACGTAAGCCTACGCCCCGATACTTTTATAGATCTGCCGGATTAAGCTAATAACCGGTCAGCAGACGATTCCGTCAATTCAGGCGCATTGGCCCCAATTGCAATTTCTTTCGTTTCAATCGAGTCCAGATTCTGGAACGTCAGTAAGGTTGTGTTTTCATAGACGCCTAAATTGGCATCCCGCACCCGCTCCATAATCGGTTTTAGCGCGCACGTCACCTCATCGTTGCAATCGTCGCACTTTACGTAGAAGTTAAAAGACACGCACGGTGTTGGTGCAATAGGCCCGTCAATAACCCGTAGTACTTGTGCCAGATTAACTCGAGCCGGATCTACACGTAACAGATACCCTCCTCCTTTTCCTTTCTGGCTTTGGAGGATTCCGTGGTTACGTAGCTCCAGCAGAATCGCTTCTAAAAACTTTTTAGGAATGTTTTCTTTGGCTGAGATATAGGAAATCAGGACAGGGCCTTTTCCAAACTCTTCAGTCAAAACTTTGAGGGCCTTAATCGCGTACTTGGCTTTTTTTGAAATCATCTGTTACGGTAACTTAGGAGTTGAACAACACTATATACTGAGGCAAAATCGGTCCACAAACTTGCAGCAGCTTGTAAGAAAATAGAAGCTATTGAGCTAGTCGTTACGCTTTTCGAGGCTTAAACAAACGTTATACTGCCTGCATTTCTGTCCCAACGCCAAGCCCTTCTTATAACGCTCAATAAACTTAATTGGGTGTTAGACGCGCTTTTGACCCCTAGGTAACGAAATATGTAGATTATCTATAACTATTCGTCACCTTTTGCCTGCAATGTGCAAAATCTTACCATCATATGAGTATTCCACCCACTAGAAATAGTTGATTAATTTATTTTCCGCGTGATAACCCACTATTTATCAGCAGTATTACCCACTCAACTGATCCGTAACAAGAAAAAAGCCGGTGCAAAGCCCCGGCCCTTTCATGCGACACCAATATGAAATTATAGAATGAAGGCTATTGATCGTAGTTCGTATTCTGCGGATCGAAGTTGGTCCAACCCGTCAGCCAGTTCTCGGTGTTGAACGCACCCCGGTAGGGAGCAGAGACGAAGAACGAGTCGGATAGTTTACCACCGGTAACTGCGTTGGCCGATGTCAGCAACGGAGAACCTGAACCAGGAACGAAGTTTGGCGAGGTCAGGCTAAAGCTATTTGCATTGAGCAGTAGCGAAGCCAGATCCGTAGATGCGATAACGGTATTTTTACGAGCGGCTAGTGAGAAATAAGCGCTAGCCTGATCATTGGTGATGTTACCAGCACCCCGAACCGCCGTTAGCGAGTTAGCAACCGTAATGCCCTGTACTTCCAGGCTACCGTTGTTAGCGTTGTTGAGCGTACCGGTTGTGGTTCCGTCCAGACGAAGTCCCTCAGGCCAGCCAACAAACACTGAGTTGATAACGCTGATAGCCGTGTTGCGACGCAGGTGCATAGCCGACTGATATGGACCGCTACCGCCCGAACTCGATGTCGATGCATTACTTGGCGTACCGCTCGTTACGAAGCTGCTGAAGTTAGCAAAAATAGGCTGTGTAAGCGGCAGACCATTGTTCGCCGACAAAGCAACACCACCCGCGTTTTCGCCAGAGTTGAAGTTGTCCGACTCAAAGCAGTTTGAACCCGATTGGTCAGCTACCTGCGGATTGCGCAACGACACGCCAAACTGTACTTTACCGGTGTAACCCCAGTCCGTATCGAAATCATCGTCGAAACCACGGTAAGCAACCAGATATTTTGCGTTAACCGTACCACCGAACCACTCGTACGAGTCGTCACCGCTGTAAGAAACCTGTACGTGATCGATGGTCGTACCCGATCCTACGCCGTACATGGTTAATCCGTTGATCTCGCTGTTTGCTTCGTTTGTCAGAGCTATACCACCAAATTCGATACGCACGTACCGGAGCGTACCCGAGTTGTCAGTCGGCTCGTTGAACGCACCTAGCTGAATACCGATACCACCTTCTGCTGCCTGGCTGGCTGGACGGTTGTGTGGCGCTCTACCGATAAGAACGATACCACCCCAGTCACCGTAATTGCGTGATCCAGCCGCGCGATTGGATGTGAAAACGATAGGTTGCTGTGCCGTACCCGACGCTTCTACACGTCCACCCTGCTCAACGATGAGCGTACCACCTTTTTTGGAACCGGTTGGATCTTCGTCAACGGTACCGCCTTTAATAATCGTACCAGGCTGGATCGTTACGACCACACCCGATTTTATGTTAACAAAACCTCTGAGCAGATACACATTTCCAGCTGTCCAAGTTTCACTGGCCGTGATGCTTCCGGCCTTCGTCACAACGGGTTTTGAACTAATCGTGAACGCAGGTCCCTGTGCTGATTGACCATTGGCTGTAACCGAAACTGGCGAACCGGCGCTGGCGGGTACAACAACCGATAACTGCGTTGATGAAGCGGCAACAACCGAAGCCGAAACAGCGCCAAACGTTACCGTGTTGCTGGCCGGAGTTGCGTTGAAATTGGTACCGGTAAGCACAACGGTTGTTCCGACAGGTGCCGACGTTGGGCTGATAGACGTAATGCTGAGCACCGGAGCGGGGGAATCGTCGTTCTTACAGGACGAAATAAAGACGATCAGTCCTGCTACTAACGTCAACAGGCTTCCCCACCGAATGAGCTGATTCATAACTAACATTGATTTGGTTTATAAAAGGCAATTGGAAAACATTAGGGAACAATCGTGCGACGGCCAAAGGTGTAAACACCGGTCAGCGTAACGTACTGGCCACGACGGAAGCGACGGAAAACCTGATCGGCACCAACGGTTTGCGACGTAAGGTCTTTGCCGATTTTGCCATCGCCGTTGAAATCCTGAGCGAATCGGGTTGCCTGATTCAGAATATCCTGAACGCCTAGCCGCAATTCGATTTTTTGGTTGAACGTCTTGCTGATGTTCAGGTCAATCGCATGACGGGGAAGTTCATAGATCGTCGGGTTGTTACGCGTACCTACGGCAAAGATGCGTGGGCCGTAAACGTTGTACAGTACGTTCCACTGTAGTCCCGTGTTTGGCTCCTGATAGTATACCCCGGCGTTGATCAGGTATGGCGATTGGCTTGCCAGTGGCCGTTCGCGGTCGGCCAAATCTTTCAGCGGTACATCAACAACGGTTGAGGTTGCATCTGGAGCCCGGACGAAGTCACCCAGCGTTACGCGGCTGTTGATGAGTGATCCGTTGGCAACAACCTGAAGATTCTGGAGGAATTTGCTCCCTGACTGCTGGAAACCTTTACGAATTTCTACTTCGACACCGTAGTTACGAGCCGTCGGAGCATTGATGAAGGAATAGCTAAAACCGTTACCCGTTGGGAGCAGGAAGCTTTCGATCGGATTGCGGAAATGCTTGTAAAAACCGGTAACCGAAATCAGTTCGTTAGGGCTTGGGTAAAATTCCCACTTCAAATCAACGTTCTGAACCGTAGCAGTCGTCAGTTCGGTATTACCCGTAACAACGGCCAGCAGGTTGAAGTCAAAGTATTGGAAAGGAGCTAACTCGCGTAGTTCGGGTCGGTTCACGGTAGCCGAGTAAGCCAGTCGTACGTTATGCCGGTCGTTAAGCTTGTGCGTAATATTGATCGATGGTAGTGGACTAAAAATCGCCCGGTTTACCAACTGCCGGTCAACACCCATGCGCTGGCTTTGCAATCCCTGCACGTTGTATTCGCCCCGTAAGCCTAGCGTTACATTGGTGCGAGCGCTCAGGTTGATGTCACCACTGACATAAGCAGCACCGTAGGTATTGCTTCCCTGGTATGAATCAAAATCAGACGTACCATCCAGCAATGACAGTCCGCCGGGCTGACCGCTTACGTTCGTTGGCGAGAAGATTGAGCCAATCGGTTGCTGCTGCACGATAGCGCCGTCGCTGGCTGATCCGGGAATACTGTTGTAGCCGTAAAAACGAGCCGAATAGTCACGAACGCGCCGTTCGCCGTAGATACCGGCCCGTATGTGGCTAGGCTCCCGATCCGTTGGATTGCCAAACGTATGATCGTAATTGCTAATTAACGAAACAGTCTGCTCATTCAGCTTCGAGTAGAACCGACCTACGTCAATCGGGTTCGGTGATAGCGGAGTTACGAGGGTGTATGGTCCATTTTCGCCACTGTTCAACGGAGCCTGGTAGCGAGCACGTTTCCAGTCAGGTTCCCAACGGCCCGAATAGCCATAACCGGCAATCCAGTTAAGCTTTGTCAGTTCATTTAACTGATGCTCACCCGAAACCTGCGTCGTAGCGATACTACGGTTTTCGAACCGTTGCGAATAACTGCGGATATCGGCGTTTGAATCAAAGTTTTGACCCTGCCGAACAACGGTTTCCTGATTGCCCAGTTGGTTGAAGAGCGTTTTCCATTCGAGCGTGAACGCTGGCGAAAAGCGCAGCGACCAGTTATGAAGCAGTCCCAACCGCGACTGCCGGGCGAAGCTGGCGTCGCTGTACGATTGGTTGACTGCATTAGCAACCGCTCCGTTTTCGTACACGCGGAAATCAATGTCGGTCGCTTGGTTCGTCATGCTGTAGTTGACGCTGGTCAGGTTACTGATCTGAACATTGCCGACATCAAACCGACGACCTGTGTTAAGCGCAAAACGTACATCGGGCATAACCGTGACGTTCGTTAACCCCCATGAATTAGGAAGCAAACGCGCATAAGCCGCGCGCTGTGGAGCACCCAGCGCGTTAAAATCGCCGGAACGTGTTGGGAAACTCGTTGGTACAGTCTGATTAGCTGACCATAACCCTAATGCACTCAAGCCACCCCGGTCGTGGGATTGTACCTGCTGGCCAGTTGTGCCGGGACGGTAGCCGAACGTTAAGCCAACATCAAAGAAGTTATTGCTTGGACGACGCTTCGTGTAGATTTTTACGATACCGCCCGCAAAATCGCCGGGCAATTCAGCCGAACCCGACTTGTAGACAATCATCCGGTCAAGGATGTTGCTTGGAATAATATCAAAGGAGAAGGAACGGGTTTCTACTTCCGTCGATGGGGCGATTACGTCGTTGATCAGGACGGAGTTGTAGCGAGAGCCCAATCCTCTGATCAGAACGAAACGATTGTCGAGGATACTGACACCCGGTACCCGGCGAATGGCCGCTGCGGCATCGCGGTCCTGCGACTTCTGAATCTGGGCTGCCGAAATACCGACGGCCAGCGCTTTGATTTGCTTGATCTCGGTAATAACGGCTACTTCCGTATTTGTAGCGCGGTTTGCCCGGACAACAACTTCCTGAAGCGATTTTCCTTCTTCGTCCAGTTCCGTTTCGATAGCGGTCGTGTTTCCAGACTCTACCCGAACGTTTGGAATTTCTTTGGTTTGATAGGATATGTACGAGATAACTACTTTCTGCGTACCGGCGGGAACATTGGCGATTGAGAAACCTCCTTCTACGTCAGTGGTACCACCCAGTTGGGTTCCGTCAATCCGGATTGTACAGCCAATTAAGGCTTCTTTGGTTTTACTGTCTTTAATGGTACCCCTGACGGTACCTGTCTGCGCCAGAACGGCGGTCGACAAGAGTGATAGTAGAAATAAGAATACGTTACGTTTCATATTGGTTTTTTGGAGTCGCTTATAAGCGTCGCAAAACTACCAGCCCAATATTACGCCAACATTACGCCAATGTTACGCTTGGGTTACATTTACCCGTCTACGTAACCTGTTAGTAGACAGAATCTTAACCATTCCTTAACACGATTAAGATTATTCTGCCGATGCCAGAGGATAGTTTATAATAAAGTGGATTATTAAATTTTTAGCGCTTGATTATTCGGCTATGCCGTTACACCGTTTACCTGACTCGTCAATAGTATCGCCCCAGAACCCGTTGACAAACTGGTATATAATCTGATTGTCTTTCAGCAACAGGAAAGTCGGAATCTGGTCAATAGCAAGGGGTTGCGCGGGCAGATCGCCTTCGTATAGTAAGTGAACCGGATGCTGAGGGTACCAATCGTCAGGCTTCTGTCGAACCTTGAATACAGAGATCCCCTCGCGTCTAAGCGACACAGCATCAAGCTGTTGCAAGTCGGCAGCAGAGTTTAAGGGTTCGGCGTATACATGAGCTGGAACAAGCGTTAAGCCCGTTGCATCAATTTCATTTAATCCATGAAATGTTGACAGGTCACCAATGTCGTCGATGACGCTTTTGTAGCGAAACCCACCGTTGCTGGTGTTGATTTCATTGTGAAAAATTCCGACATCTACCGTAACCGCCTGACCCTCCCGAACAACGGTTGCATTGCGAATAAGTACATCAAAGAGTAGGCGTCCGTTTTCGGGAATGCGTTGGTAATCGGCGGTATCTTCCCGTTTATACGAACCATCGGCAATCGCTTTCAACGCCGTCAGGATAGCCACAAAATTCAGCCGCCGGATAATCATCTTCTCAACGTCACCTTTATAGCCGCCCGATTCAACCAAAACGAGCGTCGTTCCCCACTTTTGAATATTATCACCGAAAGCCCTCGGTTCAAACTCATCATCAAAGCGACCTACCTGCCCCGGTACGAATTGCTGCACAACCTGGTTCATACCTACAATGAGTTGCATGGATCGCTCGCGAACTTCGTTGACATTCCGTTCTTCGTTGTAAGCTGTCGCCAGAAATGACATAACGGCCTGCTTTCCCGTCTTTCCTACACTGTACCGGGGATTTTGATCGTGGAGATTAAACCCAACCAGTGGCTGTAAGGTCTGTTGCAGCTTCTTCAGCAAAGCTCCCTCCGGCGTTTGTAGCCGCAGCGCATCCCGGTTCATATCAATGTCCGTCGCGGTACGACGCTGAAACCGTTCGGCTCCGTCCGGATTGAGCATGGGTACGAAGTAAAGGGTCGTGTTGGCTAAGACTACTTCCCGAAAGTCATCGAACCCATCATCGCTGGCCTTTAGAAAGTTAAAAATATCAAACAAAGCCATTGTTGCCGTTGCTTCATCGCCGTGCATCTGCGACCATAGCAGTACTTTATGAGTACCCGTTCCAGCCTTGACCTGATGAATGGACCGCTTCTCCAAAGATTCGCCAATCTGGCTAACCTCAAACGGTGTCTGACCGCTGAGTGAGTTGAGCAGCGGTACAATGTCTTTGTGTTTGAAGCGACGGTGTAGTAAGGTTTGTTCCTTGTATGTATCGTGCGCATCGTGCAGGCGACGCGCTATAGTCTGATCTTGTGAGGCAATTGAAGTCATTAGCCGAAAGAAACCCTTGTAAATTTCCGTGTAAGAAAGCTTTTCCTACAGACGATCTGTAGGCTATCCAGTTCATAATTTCTGACCAACCAATAAACCTCCGGTTGAAGCCAGCAGGCACAATACTACGTTCAAGCCGATGTTGAGCAGTGCAACACCCATCCGACCATTTTGCAGCAGCAGAACGGTATCGTTACTAAAACTAGAGAACGTGCTCAACCCTCCACAGAAACCAACACCGATCAGCAAGCGCATATCTTCGCCGGTCGTGCGCCCCAACGCCCAGCCCACTACAGCTCCCAGAACAGCACTTGCTACTATATTAACGAGTAGGATAGCGATTGGAAACGGTGAACCAGATAACGTTGCCGGAACAAACCGTCCAGCGAGGTAGCGTACCAGACTACCGATTCCGCCACCGGCAAATACCAGCACGTAAGGATGCGTGAGGAGGGTTCTCATGCGAGCAAACTTACAAAAAATCACCCATGCGTTGCGACAAGCGGGCAATCTGTTCATTTCAGCCACTTTTTCGCTATCATTGTAGGATAACCTACCTCGACGAACCGAAACGTTGTTTTCCGCCAACCTATGGCTCAAAACCAATTAAAAAAACTGTTAGGCGTCGGCTTCGGCGTGGCCGTAACCATCGGCGGAACAATTGGCACCGGCATTTTGCGAAAACCAGGTCCTATTGCTCAAGATGTTGGAAATCCTTCTTTGATTATTGCCGTCTGGCTTGTTGTTGGCTTATACGCGCTTATCGGTTCTTTATCCGTCATGGAGTTGGGAACTATGCTACCCAAAGCCGGAGCCTGGTACGTATACGCCCGCCGGGCGTTTGGCAATTACGCCGGTTTTATCATTGGCATCAGCAGCTGGCTCGGTAGCGTTTCGGCGATGGCCTTCGGTGCAGCGGTTATGAGTGAGTACATCGGCCTGCTTTCTCCTTCGTTGGTCGATCACCAAAAACTAATCGCTGTTAGCATTTTGGTGGCTTTCGTCGCCTTTCACTCCGTTGGTGTTCGTCTGGCGAGTCGGGCGCAGGAGGTTATGAGCGTGCTGAAAGCCGTTGGCTTACTCGCTTTTGTTATCGTTTGTTTCGCTGTAACGCCTGATACGAACACAACCCTTTCGACGGACACGGTTCGACCACTGGCCGAGGGCGGTATCTGGCTGGGTATTTTAGCGGCTTTACAATCCGTTTTCTACACCTACGACGGCTGGCATACGGCGGCTTATTTTACGGAGGAAGATGTAGATCCTAGTCGTAATCTACCCCGGTCTATGATCAGTGGGGTCTTGTTAATTATTGGCATTTACATTCTGGTCAATCTGGCGTTGTTGTATGTGCTGCCCATATCGACGCTGGCGGGCTCGAAGCTACCGGCGGCAGATGCGGTTCAGCTATTATTTGGACCGGGGAGCGCGCAGGTTGTGACGTTCCTGCTGATGATTTCCATTATGGGTATTATCAACGCCCAGATTATGTTTAATCCACGCGTCATTTTCGCGATGGGACGCGATGGGTTGTTTTTTCAGTTCGTTACAAAGGTTAATGACGGTGGTACACCCATCAACGCTACCATTCTGACCGCTTTGGCGTCGATCCTGCTGATTCTGACCAATACCTATAGCAAACTATCGGATATAGCGACGTTTTTCTTTGTGCTATGCTACGCGGCAAGCTTTGCCGCACTGATTCGCTTACGGCAAACGGAGCCAGAATTACCGCGACCGGTCCGTGCATGGGGTTACCCGTTTACAACCTGGTCCCTACTGATTGCATCGCTGGCATTTCTGATCGGTGTCGTTATTGGTGATTTTTCCAGCAGCTTGTACGCGATTGGCTTTATCGCCGTGAGCTACCCGATTTACAAACTGGTTATTCGCTGATGAGTGATTTGCTGTGGATTTATAGATTCATACGCCGTATCTCCAAGACACGGCGTACGATCTACAAATTCACAGCAAGTCAACTAACCTCAAAACTGATCATGGATTATTCTTAGCAATTCGGCTGTCCGGCGTCGCATTTCACTGACAGGCTGCGTAAAGTTATTATGCATGATACTGAAATACAGCGTCCGATTTCGTTTTGCCAACACGTAGCCGCTCAGGTTATAAACACCACTCATGGAACCTGACTTTGCGAAAATGTACGGCTTTTCGGTAGTGGTGATAGAACGTAACGTACCCGACTGACCAGCGGACGGCAACAGCGCGAACAGCCGTTTCTGCGGTACTTTGGCCGCGATTTTTTTAAGCAAATCAACGAGCGTGTTCGGCGTAAAGAGATTATAGCGCGATAAGCCAGAACCATCTACCCATTTTGCCGATGGAGCGGGATAACGCAAACTATCAGCAACCCGTCGCAATTCAGTCAGCGGCTCTAGTTGACTGGGTTGTCGCTCGGCAGACGCCATGAAAAGTACTTGCTCGGCAAACTGGTTATCGCTTACCTGCAACATTCGTTTGTACAGTGAATCGGTCGATGTACCCCGCACCAGTTGCGCATCCAGCGACACCGGCACGTTAACTACCGTTATCGGATGATGGAGCGTATCTGCCAGCAATTGAGCCGCTAACTGGGGCGACCACCGAAACGGAACGTCCTGCCGACTTGGTCGGACACTTGCGGATCGGATAAACTGGTTGCTAAACTCAGACCGCCGTACGTTCGGACTGGCCTGATCAGTAACCCGAACGCTATCGGCAAACCGGCGAGGACTCACCATACCGTTTTTGAAACGCGCAACGTTGCCAAAAAGAGGTAACGAAGCCAGTTCAGGCGAATAATCATCGTTGTAGTCATCCCAGGCCCAGCCCGCTCCAAAACGCGGGCCGTTGTAGTTAGCCGCCGAAAAATACAATTGTTCCGGTCGGTTCCGCAGAAAAGCCAGTAGCGTTGTATCCGGCAAATCAGGGTGTAGCAAAAGCGGATTACCCGTTCCCCAAAAAATCAGTGAATCGCCTTGGGTCGTACCTTTTCGAATGCTGTAGCGAAACGCCGGTAGCGAATCGGGCAATGACAAAAGCCCAGCGTAGAAGCTAAACAGCTTTGTGTTCGACGCGGGGATAAACGGCTTGTCGGCATTATGCTGAATCAACATCCGTTGCTTGCCGGGATCGTACAAGGCGACACCCGTAAAATGATCGGTGTACGCAGGCTTGGTACGAAGATCACGCGTGATGCGCCGAGCCGGTGAACAGTTCAGCAGCAAACCAACGCAGAAAAGCAGTAGAGCCGTTTTTTTGAACATAGTCATGCGTGCAGGACTCAGCTTATCGTGTTAACAGCGATCAACCGAATTCGGTAAATCGACGGACTAACGCGCAATAATAACTTTTTGCGTCAGTACCGATTCGCCCGTTTGCAGCTTCAGAAAATAGATACCCATTGGCAACTGGCTCATGTCTACTTGTTCGCTCAGCTTTCTGCCACTTACTTTTAGCTTCAGTTGCCGCAACATCTGCCCGGTGGCACCAGTAATCGACAAGCCTACTTCACTAACAGGCTTGATTAGCTCCGCTTCCAGTTGAACACCACCGCTACTGATCGGATTCGGGTAAACAGAAAATGTACCCGCGCTAATTGGCTCGTTCGCCAGTACGGGCGGTGCGGGCACCTGAATCTGCAAATTGTCGATGGCCCAGCCCCAGCCGTGCGCCAGTTGATCAGCGAAAAGTCGGAAGCGGATCAACACCTGGTCATTCGCTTTGAAATTGCCGTTACTCAGTAGCGAAAACTCGTGCCGTTTGTAAAGCGCGGGCGTACCAACTGTAGCAGAATTAGTCTCTTGGGCCGTTGCGCCCTTGACAAGATTGTTGTTGTAGGCCGCGTACCAGTTGTACTGATTGTTTGAATTGTAACCCGTCAGGAAAGGCTTCCAGGTACGTCCGTTATCGCTCGATCCTTCTACAACCACGTAATCATAAAAGCCTGACTTGCCGAATTCACTACCCGCGTCGCTTGGCTCGACCAATACGATCTCGTCAAAACGCATTACGGCGCTATCCGGATTGGTCTTGATTCTGACCGGAGCGAGCAGCACATATTCGTAGTTGCTTTGCGCTTTAAAATCGGACCCGTTCTGATACGGGTGCTCCGAATGAATGGCAGGATCAGCGAAACCCGACGGAGTAGCTATACCAAATCGATACCCCGCAAAGTCGGCGGCAGCGCTGGCGTCCTGAAAGGTATTGACATAGCGATCAACAGGTACTTTAGGCGCTACGACGGTTAGTTCATAAAAGCCCGTCTTCGGACTGACGGTCTGATTTTTTGCGCGCGATGCATCACGCGCTACGATTCGATACGTGATTTTATCACCGGCTTTCAGCGAATTTGCCGGAAAAACGATTCGATTGCTGTAGATGCTATCATAGGGTGTACCATCAACCGTAAATGCACCGAGAACCAGTGGAAGTTTTGGCTGATTAACACCATTAACTTGATAATCTATATAAACAGAATCAATATTCGTGTTTACATAGGCTACACTTCGATCATCCGATATACCAGCGTTAACCGGCAAACTATCGGCTACGGCGGGGTTGAAAATGAAGTTTTTGGTCGGGCTATAGGTAATGGTAGGTGGTACGTTGTCTGGGCCGAAACGTACGTTGTGAAGATCCTGTACATTGTTAGGCAGCTTACCCGGATTGGTGAACGTTCGTCCAGATGCATCCTGCACCCGGAAGTAATACCAGATGTCGCCTTTAGCAACGCTGGCGGGCATTGTGTACGTGTACGTCGATGTACTTCCCGCTACCAGCGTCGGCGTTATGGCAGTGAAGGCCGTGTCCGTGGCGGTAGGTGCCGATTTCCGATAAAGCAACCGCACAGAACCCGGCGTTAGCAGGGTATCGCTGACAACCGTAACCCGAAAAACGGCGTCTTTATCGTCTTCAGTACTAGCCAGCTTTTTGTGCAACAGCGACGTAGTTTTCCATTCGATATCTTCCAGGAAACTCAGAACCAGCGGGCCGGGCGAGTGAATGGCTTCAGCATTCGCAATCTTCGGAGTCATTAATGAATTTATATCGCTTCGAGCATAGGTTGTTTCGTCTAAGTGATACAAACTAGACCCTCTGTCAAAGACGGACGGCGCGTACAACTTGGCACGCGTACCAGTCTTTTTGCGTAGAATCGGGCCGTTCAAAAACAGATTGTCGCCCGTTAGCTGCCGGAATAGCTGGATTGAATTATCGGGAAATGTCGTCGTTTCGGCAACCAGCCGTTGCCCCTGATTAGTTTCGATAAAGTGATCGAACACCGACGAATAAGGACTTGTCAGGTAAGTTCCGCTGGTTCCTTCCGAGCCGAAATAACCAATGAAACCAAGGCCATGACCTATCTCGTGTAAAACGACCGTCACCAGATCGCTTTGTCCGGCGGGTGTTCGCTGGTCTATGCCGTAATACCAGTTGTTGTTCTGGTTAAAATCGGCTTTGATGTCTGGAACAGTAGGGCTGTTCAGTTCACGACGGGCTATCTTCTCAGCCAGCGCAATCGGGTACAATCCGTAGGCCTTCTGTGCTCCGCCCGAATCTAATTCAAAACCCGCCCGGATCTCAGCCGGACCAGCCGAACCAAGTACACCCCGGCTTTGCGAAACCCAGTTGGCCTGAATACGAATAGGAACAGGCGATGAAATAAGCGTACTCCAGATGTCAACCGCGTATTGAAAGGCTTTTTGCGCTTCGGGCGTAAACCCGTTGTACGTAACGAGGAAGGTTGCGGTAGCCGCTTTCCGTAGGTTTGGATTCTGGCGAGCCCGTAGAAACGCTTCGGGAGGAGCGATCTGCGTAAAGGCGTTCTGTTCAGATTTATAGCAAATGGTTTTGGGGGCAGCATGGTCCATCCGGAGTTTTCGCACAAACTGTTCGTAGACGCCTGACCCCTTTGGTATTTGCTGGGCCACCGCCGAATTTGCCAGCAGCGAACCGACCAGCGCTGTACCAATCGCGAGGACGCGTACTGATGTTACCCCTAAACGCATGAGAGCAATAAAATTAAAGTCAATAATCTGCTTTTGGATTGATGAACGATCTGGTCTATACCCTGGCATAGGGGCCAAAACATAAGACACGTACCGCAGGTGTATATTATTTGATCAATACCTGACGCCTTAAAACAAACGTTCCTACTGTTGTGATGACTAAAGTAGCCACCACAACAGTAGGAACAAAAATGATTTCTTCCTTTTTCTCCTGAATTTATTCTGTATCGACCGTTCGTTTGAGGACCAGTGATACCGAGTTGAGGCAGTACCGCATACCCGTTGGCGGGGGACCATCGTTAAAGACGTGGCCGAGGTGCGCGTCACAAACGTTGCACAAGACCTCGATGCGGAACATCCCGTAACTGTAGTCTTTTTCCAGCCGAATGCGCTCTTCTTCGATTGGCTCTGTAAAACTAGGCCAGCCGGTTCCCGATTCGAATTTTGTTTTGGATTCGAATAACTCCGTACCACAACAGACACACGCGTACACACCGGGGTCGTGCGCTTCGCAGTACTCACCCGAAAAAGCACGCTCCGTTCCTTTACCACGGGCCACCCGATATTGCTCTGGCGTCAGGATGCGACGCCACTCTTCGTCCGTTTTAATAACCTTCTGAATCATACTAGTTTCTGCGTTTACCTGACCATTTCCTTGCCAACGTAAACCATCATACTAACTGATTTGTCTTTTCTACGCTGTAAATTCGCATACACAATCTTGTTCTATGACTTCTGGCTCGTTCCAAAAGTTGTGAACTGACATTTAGAAACGATTCACCGTGACTGTTCGACAGATTTTACAGCAATTTTGGGGATACACTTCGTTCCGGCCTTTGCAGGAGGAGATCGTCAATACTGTGCTGGAGCGGCAGGATGCGCTGGTTTTGATGCCAACAGGCGGTGGTAAGTCGATCTGCTTTCAGGTGCCGACATTGGCCATGAAGGGCGTCTGCATCGTTGTGACCCCGTTGATTGCCCTGATGAAAGATCAGGTCGAACAGTTACGCAAGCGAGGAATTCCGGCGTCTGCTATTTACTCCGGCATGCATTACCGCGAGATAGACACGGCACTCGACAACTGCATCTACGGCAATACCAAATTTCTGTACGTTTCGCCCGAACGGTTGCGAACCGAAATTGTCATCGAGCGGGTAAAGCAGATGACCGTGTGTCTGCTGGCCGTTGATGAAGCGCACTGCATTTCAGCCTGGGGGTATGATTTTCGTCCTCCATACCTGCAAATCGCGGAGTTTCGTGAGCTTATTCCCGATACACCTGTTATCGCCCTGACCGCATCGGCAACGCCCGACGTTCAAGCCGATATTCAGGAAAAACTAGTTCTACACGGCCCCGACGGTGGCCCCCCTGCGGTCTTTCGGCAGACGTTTGCCCGGCCCAACCTGTCTTATTCTGCCGTTCTGGAAGAAAGTAAAGAGTCACGGCTGTTCAAGATCTTGCAGAATGTGCCGGGTTGCGGCATTGTCTACGTACGCAGCCGTCGGCAAACACAGCAGATAGCCCAGACGCTTTACCGGCAGGGCATCTCGGCGGATTTTTATCACGCTGGCCTGAGTACGCAGCAACGCGCTGAAAAGCAGGACGCCTGGATTCAGAACCGCACGCGCGTTATGGTAGCCACCAATGCGTTCGGTATGGGGATCGACAAGCCCGACGTGCGGGTTGTGGTGCATCTTGATGTGCCTGACTCGCTCGAAGCCTACTATCAGGAAGCCGGACGAGCAGGACGCGACGGGCAAAAAGCCTACGCGGTTATGCTGTACACACGGAATGATCTGGAAAACCTGCGCTACCGAACCGAGCAATTGTACCAGCCGGTCGATATGCTGCGTCGCGTGTATCAGGCGCTGGCTAATTACACCGCTGTGCCCGTTGGCGGGGGGCAGTTCAGCAGTTATGATTTCGACCTGCACACGTTTACGCACACGTTTAACTTACCTGCTCAGGAAACGCACTACGCGCTCAAGCAACTTCAACTGGAAGGGTTGATTCAGCTCAACGAAAATTATTTCCACCCCTCCCGCATGATCATGGTACTGGATAATCGTCAATTGTACGAGTTTCAGGTGCTGAACTCCCGATTTGATTCCTTCCTGAAACTCATTCTGCGCATGTACGGTGGCGAGGTATTCACTGATTTCATTACGATTTCGGAGTCGGCGCTGGCGCGTGCCTATCTGGTCAATCAGGATGAGGTTGTTACGTTGCTGGAACAGCTTCATCAGCGAAACGTGCTGGTTTACGAGAAGCAGAAAGACAAGCCCCAGCTAACGTTCCTGACCCCCCGCTTCGATGCGCCAACGCTTCCGGTCAACACCCAGGAGTTGAACCGACGCAAGGAGTTGGCCCTGCGAAAAGTACAGGCCGCAACGATTTATGTTGAGCATCCGACGCAATGCCGTACCCGACTATTACAAGCCTACTTCGGCGAGAAGCCGGGCGAAGCCTGTGGTATCTGCGACAACTGCATTAAAAAGCGTAAGAGTCACGAGGTGGGAGCGTCGGTGGTGCGCAAACAGGTTCGGGAGTACGTTGCGATGGCGAATGGTCCGGGCATATCCCCGAAACAATTGGCTCATTATTTTTCGCAAGCCGACGCTGATGCACTCGCTCAGACGTTGAAACAAATGCTGGCTGAAGAAGAAATCCGGTACACCAAAAGTGGCAATCTGACCCTAAATCAATAGCGCGAGGTACGTTTTTCCTTTGTCAATAGTCCCTGCTGTGCTCCCATCCGTCCCTCAGGTTGTAATTTATCCCAAAAGCGCGCTCTTCGTCCCTTTGATTTGCGATGGAGTTCGACGGCGAATTATGTTTGTCCTGTCGAACAAAAACAAACCCTTATTTATCATATCCCATGAAAAACCTTATCCCTACTCTCGCTTTGTTGATCAGTGTATTATCAAACGCGTTTGCAACAACCACAACTCCTACCAAACCAACCTCTGAGACGGCCACACATAAACTAACCGTCACGATCACGCAGGTCAACAAGCGGACTGGCAAGCTATACGTAGGGCTGGCAACCGATGAGGCTACCTTCAAAGGAACATCAGCAGAAACCAAAGCGGTTGACGTTCCCCCATCCGGCGAAATCACCGTAACATTCGATAACCTGCCCGAAGGTCGTTATGCCGTGCGCGTTTATCAGGATTTGAACGATAACAAAAAGATGGATTTTTCGGGTCAGATGCCTACTGAGCCATTTGGATTCTCGAACGTAGCTATGCTTATGGGACCCCCTAACTTCGATCAAAGCTCGTTTGATTTGAATGAAAGCAAAGCCGTGAAAATTATCATGATGGAGATGTAATCAACAGGCTTCTATCCGCATCAAATCATTCTTACCCCGTACAATCGAGGGGCGAAAAGTCATCCGGCAATTGGATGACTTTTTTGTTTATCAACAAAATGACACAACAGGCCGTTACCTAACCTTAACTACATGTTACTACAGTAAATTTACTCAACGCTATTATGGAACAAACGGAATTTCGGCCTCAGTCTGAAGAGATTTCAGGCCAGCAACTTCCCTACCCAGCCCGGCAGTCCGACATGGACCCGGCCCCCGACAGCGATCTCTCCAATTATAAGCCCGCTGGCAAGCTTACCGATAAGGTAGCCATCATCACAGGAGCCGATTCTGGCATTGGCCGGGCCGTAGCCATTGCCTTCGCAATGGAAGGTGCCGATGTTGCCGTCGTCTACAACGAAAACACCGACGATGCCAAATACACCCAACGGATTGTTGAAAGCAAGGGCCGGTCGTGCCTACTCATCAAAGCCGACGTGCGGGATTCAGCAGCCTGTCAGAACGCTGTGCAGCAAACCGTTGATCGGTATGGTAAGCTCAACATTCTGATCAACAATGCAGCCTATCAAATGGCGCAGGAGTCGATTGAGGACATCACCGAAGAACAGTTTCGCCGGACCTTCGAGACCAACATCTTTGGGTATTTCTTCATGGCCAAAGCGGCTTTACCTCATCTGCACGAAGGCGACGCTATTGTCAATACGGGTAGTATCGTTGGCATTGTCGGCAATCCAATCCTGCTCGATTATACAGCGACGAAAGGTGCAATTCACGCGTTCACCAAATCGCTGGCGATTCAGCTAGGCAAGCGTAAAATCCGCGTAAACTGCGTTGCACCCGGCCCCGTCTGGACGCCCAATATTCCGGCAACAATGCCAGAAGATGAAGTCAAAAACTTTGGGCATGAAGTAGCGCTTGCCCGTCCCGGACAACCCGAAGAGCTGGCTCCCGCCTACGTATTGCTGGCATCCAGCGAGGGTAGTTTTATGACGGGCAGTATTGTGGAAGTTACGGGCGGCAAACTCGGATAAATCCGACACCGGTATGCTTTAGTAGCTTCCAGCGTGCATTCATCTAACACAACTAATCATGCACTTCCATTATCCGCCGGGCACCGTCCGGGCGCTGCTCAATACGAACGAGGTTACCGAAGCGACTCGCCAGGCCTTACTGGAACGGCTCAACGCCCTTCCTCGCCAGCCTACCTTCTTCTCAAACGATGAATTTGTCTTACTCCAGGCGATCTGTGATCGATTGATTCCCCAGGATGATCGCCCGGAGCCTGTTCGCATTGCCGATAGTATCGACGAACGGCTTTCGCAAAACAAAGCCAACGGCTGGCGTTACGATATAATGCCGAACGATGGCGACGCGTATAAGCTCGGCTTGCAGGGTATCAATGAAAGTGCCATGATCCTCCATCAACAGCCTTTTCTTAGCCTGTCGGGTGATCAGCAGGATGAGGTTCTGAAGGCGGTGCAGGAGATGGAAGCCCCCGGAAAAACGTGGGAACAGCTACCTGCGGACCGTTTTTTTGAGGAACTGCTGGCCGAAGCGGTCGAACAGTACTACAGTCACCCACTGGCGCAAGAGGAAATTGGCTATGTCGGTATGGCTGATACCCAAACCTGGAAACGAATCGGCCTAAACCAACTGGAAGATCGTGAGCCAAGAGCCGTGAACGGCGAATAAGTCAACTACTGAGAACGTATAGCCGTGATTAATCACGGCTATTTCTTACTATTCATGCAACAATGCCTTACAAAACATCTGATATTGTCGATGCCGTCGTCATCGGGACGGGGGCGGGTGGCGCTCCTTTGCTGGCCCGCCTGGCAAAAGCAGGTCTGAAAGTCGTCGCGCTGGAAGCCGGTAAGCACTGGAACCCGGCCCAGGATTTTCCAACCGACGAGAAAGCCCAGGATAAGCTGTTCTGGAACGACGAACGCTTAAGCGCGGGAAACGACCCACTTCCTTTTGGCAACAACAATTCGGGCACGGGTGTCGGTGGATCAACGCTTCATTACACGGCTTACACACCGCGTGTTCACCCTGATGACCTGCGGATTCGAAGCGAGTTTGGCGTTGGCGCGGACTGGCCCATTGGCTTCGATCAGATCGAATCTTATTACGACGAGATTGAACACTTTATTGGCGTTTCCGGCCCATCGTTTTACCCCTGGGGCCCGGCGCGTAAACGTTCGTATCCCCTGGGCCCACTCCCAATAAACGGTGCAGGCCAACTGATGGAGCGCGGCTGTGCAGAAGTAGGCATCAGAACTTCTCCGGCGGCTAACGCAGCGCTGTCGGCAGGTTACTATCAGGAGGGTGTCGGCCACCGGCCCGGTTGCGCCAACCGAGGATTTTGCCAGGCAGGTTGTAACATCGGCGCAAAAGCCAGTATGGATGTGACGTACATCCCTCTGGCCATGCATTACGGAGCCGAAATTCGGCCAGAAAGTTTTGTTACTCACCTCGTTAAAAACGATGCGGGCAAAATCAGTGAGGTCGTCTACATCCGAAACGGGCAGGAAGAGCGGCAACGGTGCCGGTACGTCTTTCTGTGCGCGGGTACCATCGAGACCGCCCGTTTACTGCTCATGAACGGTCTGGCCAACAGCAGCGGTCAGGTTGGTCGTAACGTTATGGCCCATACTGGTCTCCAAATCTGGGGTGAATTTGACGAAGATGTGCGTCCGTACAAAGGCATTCCCGGCGCGTTGATTTCGGAGGATATGCATCGGCCAAAGGATGCTGATTTCGTGGGCGGTTACCTCCTTCAGTCCATTGGTGTTATGCCCGTTACGTATATAAGCCAGATGGCGCGGGGCCGGGGCCTTTGGGGACAGGAGTTGAAACGGGCCGCGTCGGCTTACAACCACATGGCAGGCATCAATATTTTGGGCGATTGCCTGCCCTATGAGCATAACTACATGGAACTGTCGGACGAGAAAGACAGCCGGGGTTTACCCAAGCCACGCGTTTATTTCTCCAATGGCGAAAGCGAAGAGCGAATGACAGCGCATGCTGACAAAGTTATGCGCGATATATGGGCGGCAGCCGGAGCTAAAAACATGTGGGCTTTTCCGCGTAACGCGCACGTAATTGGCACTTGCCGCATGGGGAATGATCCCGATACCGCCGTTGTAAACGCCGATGGTCAATCCTTCGATATTCCAAATTTATACATCAGTGATAATTCAACCTTTCCGAGTGCTCTAAGCGTCAATCCAGCGTTGACGATCATGGCATTGTCATTGCGGACAGCGGATCGGTTTCTGGCTCAGGGTTAATTCTTCCGGCGTTCCGCTAAGGCGAATCAACCATCGGGTCAAACGCGTACAATAAACTAGTGCACTAAATCTATCAACGTTATGAGTCAGGGAAGTTTTTTAGGAATTATAAAAAAGAAATTTGGCGACGGCAATTATGACGGCGACCAATTTGGGGGCGCTGGCGGCCACGATGGCAGCGGCCTCCCGGTGGACAATCCCAGTAATTTTATGTTTGCAACGGGTATTGAATGTTCGTACCCAACCATTGAACATGGCAAAGTTCGACGCGACCAGCTGAGAGAGTGTGGTCATTACGATCGCTGGAAGGAGGATTTAGGGCTTGTCAAAGAGATGGGGTTAAAGGTGCTCCGGTACGGTCTGCCCTATTACAGTATTCATCTGGGTCCGGGTAAGTATGACTGGAGCTTTGCCGATGTGGTCATGGCCGAAATGAAGAAGCTAGGCATAACGCCCATCCTTGATCTTTTACATTTTGGTCTACCTGACTGGATTGGTAATTTTCAGAACCCTGAACTGCCTATTCACTTTGCCGAATACGCCGAGGCTGTTGCTAAACGGTATCCCTGGGTCCGGTATTACACGCCCGTCAATGAGATTTACGTCACCGCCCGCATCAGCGGTAAGGACGGGATCTGGAATGAGCAGTTGAAAACAGACAAGGGCTTTGTTACGGCGCTTAAGCACTGCGCAGCCGCCAGTATCATGGCCAATCAGCAGATTGCCAAACACCGGAATGATGTTGTCATCGTTCAAAGTGAAAGTGCGGAGTACACGCACGAGCTTTGCGCAACACCTTCTCCCCAGACCGATTTAGAAAACGAACTACGCTTTTTGTCGCTTGATCTGCTGTACGCGAATCCACCCTCGGCAACGGTTGCGATGTACATGATGGACAACGGATTGACCCGAAAAGAATATGACTGGTTTATGGCTGGTAAACCGCCGGGCTATCAGATCATGGGCAACGATTATTACGGGCGAAACGAACGCATCAAGCTTCCAGATGGCTCCATCAAAACGTCGATGGATGTTTTGGGTTGGTACGAAATTACCCGAGACTACTACGAACGCTACCGGATGCCGGTCATGCATACGGAAACAAACGTATTTGAAGCGGATCAGGCACCAATCTGGCTTTATAAGCAGTGGGTTGGTATCATGCGCATGCGTCGCGATGGGGTTCCCGTACTCGGCTTTACGTGGTATAGCTTGATCGATCAGATTGACTGGGATATACAATTGGCAGCCGTCAAGAACAATGTCAATGCTTGCGGTCTGTATGACCTTGATCGGAAGCCTCGTCCAGTAGCTGAAGCCTACAAAAACCTGTTGAAAGAGTTCGGCCAGATTACGATTGTTCCTTACGGTGAAATGCTTGAGATGACTGATCAACCCGCCAGACTCAAAACCCAGGTTTAGTATTCCCTCCAGGGTCGGGCTACACCTTGATCTAACTCTATCATCATGCGTATTTCTGTCAACGGTACTCACTTGAATGTACTGGAACAAGGAAGCGGGCCATTGACGCTCGTTTTCATGCATTATTTCGGCGGCTCGGCACTGGAATGGCAGACGGTCATGGACCAGTTAGCCAATCAATACCGTTGCATCGCCGTTGACCTACGAGGTTGCGGAGATTCTGACGCGCCAGAGACGGGCTACTCCGTCGATACAATGGCCGACGACATGGCTGACTTAATTCAGGCGTTACACATAAAAAGTTATGTGTTGATTGGTCATTCGATGAGCGGTAAAGTAGCGCTGGCGCTCGCTGCCCGTCAGCCAGTTGGCTTACGGAAGTTAGTGTTGTCGTCACCGTCTCCCCCTGTGCCGGAGCCTATTCCAGACGATGAGCGGCAAAAATTGCTGCAAGGCTACGGACAACGTTCGTCTGCCCAACAGACGATGAAAAACATTACAGCGGCCAGCGTATCGAAAGCTATTCAGGAGCAGATCATTGCCGACGACCTACGAACATCAAAACCGGCCTGGGATGCTTGGTTGCTGGAAGGCAGCAAGGAAGATATCTCGGAAAGAATGGCTGACGTGTCAATACCCGTTTCGATCATCGTTGGTGCCGACGACCGCGCTTTACCGCCCGACGTGCAGGACAAACTGGTGTTGCCTTACGTAAGACACGCAACCGTCGAAGTCGTTGACGGAGCGGGTCATTTACTGCCTTGGGAAGCTCCCGAGACGCTAACCACCTTTATTCAGAAAAAAATAGCGGATGTTTAGCAACGTAAAAACAAAGGTTTTATATTTGTGCTTTCTCTTTGGGGTGTAGCGCAGTCTGGTAGCGCGCTACGTTCGGGACGTAGAGGTCGTGGCTGGTGCGCCGGTGCGATTCGAATCCCGCCACCCCGACCACACAAGTGGTTTTGAATCGTTCGCTGTTGACCAACAAATAAACGACGGTGAATACAATTAGAAAGCAATGAATAACTCGGTAAATAACATGATTTGGTGGTGGCACTCTTCTCATTGGGGATGAGGGTTGCCGCTATTGTTATTTGTCAATAGATTTACAAGGCTCACCGTCATCCCGGTGGGCTTTTTTTATGCCCTTGTCCAACCAAACGTGCACTCCTAACAAAATAGATTATGGAAACCCTTACCGCCACTACCTACCGCGTTGTCAGCCGTCATAAACGGATGCTGGCCGACATTATCACGCCCGTTAGCATCTACCTGCGCATCCGGGACCGCTTTCTAAATAGCATCTTGCTCGAAAGCTCCGATTATCACGGCAACGATAACAGCTTTTCGTACATCGCTTTTGACCCAATTGCCCAGTTTACCTACGACCGAAATAACGGGCCGCTGGGAAAGCTAACGGTCAAAATGCCAGCCGAAGACGAGCTGGTACGTGAACTGTCGGAGCCGAAAGCGATGCTAGACGCGCTTGAGCAGTTTAAAAACAGTTTTCAGCACGAGAAAGCACCGTTTCCGTTCATCACCAACGGCTTGTTTGGCTATTTTGGCTACCCGGCTGTGCAAAGCTTTGAAGATATTAATCTTCACGCCCCCATTCCGACTGAAAACCAGATTCCGGCAGCCGTCTTCTCTGTTTATCGCTACGTGCTGGCAATCAATCATTTTAAAGATGAGTTGTATCTGTTCGAGCACAGCTATCTTCGTGACGGCGAGGCACAGCCAGACAGTACCCTCGATTACATCAGCGATCTGATCACGGGTCGCAACTATCCGACGTACTCCTTTAGCCCAGCCGGTCCTGAACAATCGAACTTCACCGACGATGAGTTCCGGGCGGTTATCCAGAAAGGCAAAGATCACTGCCAGCGGGGTGATGTGTTTCAGATCGTTTTGTCGCGACGCTTTTCTACACCATTCGTGGGCGACGAATTTAACGTTTACCGGTCGCTGCGATCGCTGAACCCCTCTCCCTATCTGTTCTATTTTGACTACGGCAATTATAAGCTGTTTGGCTCCTCGCCCGAATCGCAAATCGTTGTCAAAGACCGGAAAGCTACCATCTATCCTATTGCTGGCACGTTCCGCCGTACGGGTGACGACCTCCGCGACGCAGAATTAGCCCAGAAGCTGTACGATGATCCAAAAGAATCCGCCGAGCACGTTATGCTGGTCGATCTGGCTCGCAACGATCTTAGCCGTAACTGCGATGTTGTCAAAGTCGAAACCTTTAAAGAGGTTCAGTACTATTCGCACGTTATCCACCTTGTTTCGAAAGTTGTGGGTGATCTGACCGAATCAGCTGATCCGCTGCAAATCGTCGCCGAAACCTTCCCCGCCGGGACCCTGTCAGGTGCGCCAAAACACATGGCAATGCAACTCATCGACCGCTATGAAAACCTCAGCCGTAGTTTTTATTCAGGCAGCATCGGCTACATGGGTTTCGACGGTGAGTTCAATCACTGCATCATGATTCGCACGTTTATGAGCAAAGACAATACGCTGTATTATCAGGCCGGAGCGGGTGTTGTTGCCAAGTCGGTCGTTGAAAGCGAATTGCAGGAAGTGCATAACAAACTGGCCGCCCTGCGTATGGCCATCGAGCAAGCTAAAACCCTGTAACGCGGATACTCTATCCGCATTGACGTGTCAATATTCATTTAACCAGCGGACATCCTGTCCGCGTTACTATGAAACTTCTAGTCTTAGATAACTACGATTCATTCACCTACAACCTCGTTTATATTCTGAGGGAGTTAGGACTTCGGCCCGACGTGATCCGAAATAACAAAATAGCGCTGGACGCGGTCGATCAGTACGATAAAATTCTGCTTTCGCCGGGGCCGGGCATTCCGTCCGAGGCCGGTATTATGCAGGACCTGATCACTGAATACGGGGCTAGCAAAAGCATACTGGGCATCTGCCTGGGTCATCAGGGAATTGGTGAAGCGTACGGCTCCCGATTGGAAAATCTGGGCGATGTGCTACACGGCGTAGCTCACCGCGCAACCGTTACGGACCGCTCAGAAAAACTGTTTGCCGACATTCCCGAAGAACTGACCGTTGGCCGCTATCACTCATGGACGGTTGTACCGGATTCGATGCCTGCCGATTTGCGTGTCACCGCCGTAGATGAGCAGGGCCGCGTTATGGGACTAGCCCATACCCGTTTCGACGTACGGGGCTTACAGTTTCACCCCGAGTCAGTACTAACTGAGAATGGCGTGAAGATGATTCAGAATTGGTTATCCGCATGAAACTCGACCATGTCGTTCCCTGGGGCCGTACGCGGAGCGAGTATGTAAACATGTTTACGCTTACGGATGCCGATTTGGCAAAGAAAATTCTCGGCATCGGAGACGGCCCTGCCAGTTTTAATGCAGAAATGACAGCCGACGGTTATTCGGTTACGTCCATCGACCCAATTTATGCGTTCTCGGCGGAACAGCTGAAAACACGCATCAGCGATACGTATGACGTTGTCATGAAGCAAATGCAAACCAATGCGGAGCACTACAACTGGACTGCTTTCCGGGATGTTGACGAGCTAGGTCGGGAACGGATGCGCGCCATGAACCAATTTCTGTACGATTATGAAGAAGGAAAACAACAGGGCCGTTACCAAACAGGCTCCTTACCGGTGTTACCTTTCCAGAATCGTTCCTTTGGTTTAGCGCTTTGTTCGCATTTGCTTTTTCTGTATTCGGATCAGTTGTCCGAGTCATTTCATCTGGCAGCGATACAGGAACTAATTCGGGTAGCCGACGAGGTTCGCATTTTTCCGCTGGTGTCGTTGAATGGTCAGTTGTCGCCTTATCTGGATCGAGTGTTGGTCTACTGTAAGGCTGCTGGCATCCGGTCCGAAATAGAAAGCGTTAATTACCACTTTCAGAAAGGAGCTTTTCAAGTATTGCGCCTTACGTCTAATTAGTGTATAATGAAAGACATTCTTAATCACCTGTTTGAACACAAATTTCTCACCAAAGATCAGGCTCGGCAGGTATTGCTGGGCATCGGGCGAGGAGAATACAACGCAGCTCAGATTGCTTCCTTCCTGACGGTTTACATGATGCGAAGCATCCGTTTGGAAGAACTGGAAGGCTTCCGGGATGCGATGCTTGAGCTTTGTCTGCCGGTTGACCTGGACGCTTACGACCCAATGGATCTTTGCGGTACGGGGGGCGACGGAAAGGATACGTTTAACATATCAACGTTGTCGTCTTTTGTTGTGGCTGGAGCCGGGCAGTGCGTTGCCAAGCATGGTAACCACGGTGTATCATCGCTCGTTGGCTCTTCGACAGTTATGGAACGACTCGGATACCGGTTTACAAACGATGTTGGGGAGTTACAGCGGAAAATGGAAACCGCCGGAATCTGCTTTTTACATGCGCCCCTGTTCCACCCGGCAATGAAGAATGTAGCCCCCATCCGGAAGGACTTGGGCGTGAAGACATTTTTCAATGTCCTGGGTCCAATGATTAATCCGGCAAAGCCTCAAAAACAGCTCGTTGGCGTATTCAACCTTGAATTGGCGCGATTATATGCGTACCTTTATCAGCAAAGCGACAAACGATTTATGATCCTTCACGCGCTGGATGGTTACGACGAGATTTCGTTGACCGGTGCGTTTAAGGTTATCAGCAATCAAACGGAGCAGGTTCTTGAGCCTGAGCAGCTAGGAATGAGTCTATTAACGGCTGAATCGCTAGCAGGAGGGCAAACACTCGATGAGTCGGCTCAGATTTTTATGAACGTGCTGAACAACGAAGCAACATCCGCTCAGAAACAGGCCGTTCTGGCCAATTCGGCAATGGCGCTGCTAGCGGCTGGACGAGCCACTAGTCGGGAAGAGGCTGTAGCTTTAGCCCGCGAATCGTTGGAAAGCAAAAAGGCATTGGCGTGTTTTAAGAAATTGATCAATTAGAAAAAGTCATTCGTAGTCATCGCTGTTCTGCATTGGTTTAAACAAAGACCGAGTATATCAGACAAAGCATGACACGGCGTAAATGACAACGACGACGCACAGCAGATGACGATTCTTGACGAAATCATTGCACAAAAGCGAATTGAAGTAGAGCAGCGCAAAGCGGCCACGCCAATATCTGCACTGGAACAAATGCCGGATTTCAAACGGCAGCCTTTATCCGCGCGGGAAGCCATTCAAGGATTAAATTCGACGGGTATTATTGCTGAATTCAAGCGCAAATCCCCGTCAAAAGGTATTATTAATGACCGTGCCGATGTAGCAGCAACCACGCAGGGATATGTGCAGGCTGGAGCCGCTGTGCTGTCGGTGCTGACCGACGAACCTTTTTTTGGCGGAACTCCCGCCGACTTGCAAGCCGCTCGGTTGGCTAACCCATCTACGCCGATCCTTCGTAAAGATTTCGTTATCGATCTGTACCAGCTGATTGAGGCCAAAGCCTGGGGAGCCGATCTGGTCCTGCTGATTGCGTCCTGCCTGACTTCCGCAGAAGTTGCCGAGCTGAGCCAGGAAGCACAGAACCTTGGCCTGCAAGTCCTTCTTGAGGTTCATGACGAAGACGAGTTGGATCAAACACTTACGCACACTGTTGATCTGGTAGGCGTCAATAATCGTAATCTCAAAACCTTTACGACATCCATCGACACGTCATTACGCCTTGTTGAGCGCATTCCCGACACGTTTGCGAAGATAACGGAAAGTGGTCTGCACGACGCCGAAACGATGCACACGTTGTTTCGAGCGGGTTTCGATGGCTTCCTGATTGGCGAAGCTTTCATGAAAACCGCCGATCCAGCCGCAGCCTTACGTTCTATAGTAACCGACTTTACTTCACGTATACCCACCTTTGCAAACTAATTTACGTCATGAAAATTAAAGTGTGCGGTCTGAGAGACGCTGAGAACCTGAAAGAGATTGCCGCCCTTGGTCCTGACTTTGTCGGATTTATTTTCTACGATCAATCACCCCGGTTTGTAGGCGATGAACTAAGCGAGGAAGTAGTAAAAGCACTGCCACGGTCTATTCGGAAAGTAGGTGTGTTTGTCAACGCCAGTCCCGATTTTATTCTGCGTACTGTCAAGAAGTACGATTTTCAATACGTTCAGCTTCATGGCAACGAAACACCGGAATACTGCCGGAGCCTGCGCAACCGGGGAATAAGCCTGATCAAAGCCTTTCGGGTTGACAACTCGTTCAATTTCTCGATGCTTAACAATTACAAAGCACACTGCGATTTCTTTCTGTTCGACGCTAAAGGTGATCAACCGGGTGGTAACGGCATCACCTTCGACTGGAGCATTCTGAGCCGCTACGACAACGAAAAGCCTTTCTTTATCAGCGGAGGCATTGGTCTTGATAACCTCGATCAGCTGTCAGCTTTGAAAGGAATGAAGTTGTATGGCGTCGATGTCAACAGCCAGGTGGAGATTGCGCCCGGTGTCAAAGACGTGGCAAAAGTCAAAGAGCTGATCAATCGGCTGCGCCCCATCGAAGAAGAAGAGACGGTATAAACACAGATTGATTACCCAACTATACTGACACACGCATCCGCCAACGTCCTACCTGCTGAACACTTATTTTTTGTGCTGGCCCCTTAATTCCAGGGGGCGGGGTAACCTATTAATTCTTTTTTCTGTTCTCGCTTAAAAAGTAGCAATGGTTGACTGATTCCTGAAGATACTTGCCGACTCGGCGTCCATCTTCGTCTTTGTTCATACCGGTTAATTACTCACTTTATGCAAACCACGCTTGAACCAACTACCTCTTTTGAGGTATCCGATAAAGGCTTTTACGGTCATTTTGGTGGCGCATTCATCCCTGAAATGCTTTACCCAAATGTCGAAGAGCTGCGGCAGAACTATCTTCAGATCATTGCCGACCCTGCTTTTCAGGCCGAATTCTGGCAGTTGCTCGAAGATTATGTCGGGCGTCCAACTCCGCTCTTCTTAGCCAAACGGCTATCCGAGAAACTAGGCGCGACCATTTACCTCAAGCGGGAAGATCTTTGCCACACGGGAGCGCACAAGGTGAATAATACCATTGGGCAAATTCTGGTGGCGCAGCGGCTTGGTAAAAAGCGTATCGTCGCCGAAACCGGGGCAGGTCAGCATGGGGTTGCAACCGCTACTGTTTGCGCGCTGATGGGTCTGGAATGTATCGTCTACATGGGCAGCATCGACATGGAGCGGCAAAAGCCCAACGTTGATCGGATGCGGATGCTGGGTGCTACCGTCATACCGGCCAGATCAGGCAGCCAGACCTTAAAAGACGCCACCAACGAAGCCATGCGCCACTGGATCAATAATCCGGTAGATACCCATTACATCATCGGTTCCGTTGTTGGCCCGCACCCATACCCGGATATGGTCGCGCGGTTTCAATCGGTTATCTCGCAGGAGGTCAAGAAACAATTGCTGGCGAAAACTGGCACCCAAAACCCAGATTACGTAGTAGCCTGCGTGGGTGGCGGTAGCAATGCAGCCGGTGCCTTCTTCCATTATCTGAACGAACCATCGGTTCGGTTGGTCGCAGCCGAAGCCGCTGGCCAGGGCGTTAGCTCGGGGCATTCAGCCGCAACGACAGCACTTGGCAAACCGGGGGTCTTACACGGAAGCCGGACCATTCTGATGCAAACAGAAGACGGCCAGGTCGTTGAGCCTTATTCGATTTCAGCGGGATTGGATTATCCGGGAATTGGCCCTCTTCACGCTCATTTGTTTGATTCAGGACGCGGTGATTTTTACGCCATCACGGACGACGAAGCTTTACAGGCCGGTTTTCAACTCAGTAAACTTGAAGGCATTATTCCCGCGCTGGAATCGGCTCATGCGCTGGCCGCTCTCGAAAAAATGAACCTCAAGTCCGACGATGTCGTCGTCGTTTGTCTGTCGGGGAGAGGTGATAAAGACCTAGCAACCTACTCAAAACATTTATAGCCCATAGCGCGAACAGCTTGTCCGCCTGGTTGTCAGATCAACTAGTATTTAACTACGGGCAAACTGTTCGCGTTACGGCACTACGCTATAAATCACTCCAACTACTGCTATTCCATCCGCGTTACGGTATGATACAGGAATTAACCCAGAACCGCATCACCGACTTGTTCGCGCACAAAAGCGAACGGCTGTTAAACGTTTATTTTACCGCTGGCTTTCCGGAGCTGACCGATACGCGAACCATTCTGCGCGGTCTGGAGGCTGCTGGTGTCGATTTGGTTGAGATCGGTATGCCTTATTCCGATCCCGTTGCCGATGGCGAAACGATTCAGCAGAGTAACGGCAAAGCCCTGGACAACGGCATGTCCATTAAAGCGCTATTCGACCAGTTGGCCGGCTGCCGCAGTGAAATCACGGTTCCTATTTTGCTGATGGGTTATGTTAATCCCATTTTGCAGTTCGGCGTAGCTAATTTTTGCAAAAAGTGCCAAGAAGTAGGCGTAGACGGAGTCATTCTCCCGGATTTGCCTCTCGATTTGTATCTGGCCGAATACGCTTCTGTTTTCCGGGAATACGGGATTCTAAACGTCCATTTGATCACTCCGCAGACTTCGGAAAGCCGGATTCGGTACATCGACGAAGAATCGGACGGATTTATTTACATGGTTTCATCGGCCAGCATAACCGGCTCGGTTCAGGGTATTAGTGATCCGATGCGCGCTTATTTTGAGCGTATTCAATCTATGAACCTTCGCAATCCGCGTCTGATTGGATTTGGCATCAACAACCACGAAACGTTCGATACGGCCAGTCAATACGCCAATGGAGCCATTGTTGGTAGCGCGTTTATCCGGCATCTGCAAGAAAAAGGAACCTCCGCCGAGAGCATTCAAGCGTTTGTGCAGACGATTCGCGCTTAGCGGCTTACCTTTGTAGCATGAATGCTGAGATAAACTTTGACAAATCGCCCGACGGTCTAATCCCTGCCGTCATTCAGGATGCCGAAACCGGTAAAGTACTGATGTTGGGCTACATGAATCGTGAAGCCTACGACAAAACGGTTACTGAACAGGTTGTGACTTTTTTTAGTCGGAGCAAGCAGCGGCTGTGGACGAAGGGCGAAACCTCCAATAACTTTCTGCACGTTCGCGAAATGCTGGTTGATTGCGATGGTGACACGTTGCTCATCAAGGCCAATCCAGCCGGGCCAGTCTGCCACACAGGTGCCGACACTTGCTTTGAGGAAGTCAATCAAGGCAAAGGACAGTTTCTGAACTACCTCCAAGGCATTATTCACGACCGAAAAATTAATCCTTCCGAAAAATCATACACGACAACGCTGTTTAATCGGGGAGTTAACAAGATTGCGCAGAAAGTAGGTGAGGAGGCCGTCGAATTGGTTATTGAAGCGAAAGACGATAACGACGATCTTTTCAAAGGCGAAGCGGCTGATCTTCTCTTCCATTTTCTGGTTCTGCTCGAACAGAAAAACATGAGTTTGGACGACATCGTGGCCGTTTTACAGTCTCGTCATCAAAAACAATAGATTCGGGTTTGCGGTTTGCTTTTCGACGTGTTCGGTCATTGTTGTAATGCCTGAGTGACGTTGCTCACCAAACACAAACTCTATTTATGGGACTGATTATTCGTATTCTTATTAGCGCAGTAGCAGTTTACGTTGCTAGCTTGTTTATTCCAGGGATTTCTGTAACGGGAGGAGCCGGAACGTACTTGGTTATTGCCATTGTCCTGGGCTTGTTGAACGCCTTCGTTAAACCGATCCTGACAGTGTTGACAATCCCTATTACGATTCTGACGCTGGGGCTCTTTTTGATCGTCATTAACGTCCTGATGGTTTACCTGGCTTCTTCTCTAGTCAGCGGTTTTCACGTCTCCGGCTTTATTGCGGCTTTCTTGTTCAGTATTGTCGTATCGTTAGTAACGTCTTTGCTGGACGCCATCGTTTAGCCAGCCGGGTTTTAGAATGTCATATGCCGCGCGTATGACATTCTTTTTTTATCCATTCAACTGCCTACCTCCCAATGACTTTCATCGAGACTCCCAACGCGCCTAAACCCGGTGGACATTATTCACAGGCTGTCGTACACGGCGACCTAGTGTTTATATCGGGTATTCTGCCGATCACGCCTTCCGGCGAAAAGCTCACTGAGGCTACTGTTCTGGAACAAATGCAGCAGGTTTTAAAAAACCTAGACGCTATTCTGGAAGCGGCTGGTAGCACCCGCGAAAAAGTCCTGAAAGTAACCGTTTTTATAGCCGATATGGAGGCTTGGGGGCCCGTCAATCAACTCTACACCCACTTTTTCGGCGATCATCGCCCAGCCCGATCCATCGTGCCCGTCTTACCACTACATTACGGTTTCGGTATCGAGCTAGAGGCCGTTGCTATTGTTTAAGACAAACGGAACCGGCTTGTCACAAGGCTTACTTAGCCTGATCTACGTAAAGACAATAATCACCCGACTCAATAAGCAGTTTACCATCAAACGCGTGGTTATAAAGATAAGCCCAACAGTCAATTGACTTTCCGTTGAACAAAACGGGTACAATAACTCTAAGGTATTCAGTGGGTGGTTCAAAGGCAGGTCCAACTCCTTCGTAGTAATCCAAATACGTCAGAATCGTTTCCTTGTTTTTCTGAATATCAAACACACTTCCCAGCACTTCCGTTGAATCACTGTGCTGAAGCACAGCGCCCGGATAACTGCCTAAATCGAACAGCCGACCGGGAAACGATCCTTCGCCCACGTATTGAGCACGCTGACGGAGGTATTGGGCAAATGCATTGTCAAAGTTTGGCCGCAACGTACCGTATACAAAGAGGAAATCACAGGTATCAATCATAAAAAGCTAAATAATAGATTTTTAGGCAGTTTTGCGACTATCGGCACCAAATTTGCGTTATTGACGAAACAGGTTGAGGCTATGAAAAAGACGAAATTACTTCTACTAACCTCTGTATCAGTATTGATGCTAGAGATTCCTCTCGAGACAATGGCTTTTTCTGGTAAGAATACAGCCGAAACAACTGCGATAGGTCGTAAACGTAAAGGGTATAAACCCAAGCGGGGTGGCTTATTCAACACGGGTTTATTCCGCAAAAAAAACCCGTGCGGATGTCCAAATCATTAAGCAAACATTAAGAAATTGTATTTATGATATACATAGGCCCCTCTGCGGGCCTTTTTTCGTTTTATTAGTTGTAAAATTCTGTGTTTCAGCGTAAAATTTCGTATCTTTGCAACCAAATTGACTGTCTGAACTGCGATTTGTGTGATTGGGAAATTACGCTGCTTTGGATCAATCCAGTTCATCAGGCAATCAACAGACTCACAGTTTAGAACTGTATGCAATCAATTCGTAACATAGCAATTATCGCCCACGTTGACCACGGCAAAACGACACTGGTTGACAAAATTATTCACGCGTCTAAGCTCTTTAGAGAGAACCAGGAATTTGGTGATCTGATTCTCGACAACAACGACTTGGAGCGCGAGCGGGGTATCACGATCGTTTCCAAGAACGTATCGGTTCGGTACAAAGACGTTAAAATCAACATCATCGATACGCCGGGCCACAGTGACTTCGGCGGTGAGGTAGAGCGCGTACTGAAAATGGCCGACGGCGTTTGCTTGCTGGTCGATGCATTCGAAGGCGCCATGCCGCAAACCCGTTTCGTACTGAGCAAAGCGCTTTCGTTGGGCCTGAAGCCGATCGTAATCGTTAACAAAGTCGACAAGGAAAACTGCCGCCCCGAAGAAGTACACGAAGAGGTTTTTGACCTGATGTTCAACCTTGGCGCAACGGAAGATCAGCTCGACTTCCCAACCGTTTATGGTTCGTCGAAACAGGGCTGGATGGGTCCGGACTGGAAGAATCCAACCGACAATATCACTTACCTGCTCGACACGATCGTCAGTACGATTCCGGCGGCCCCTGTTAACGAAGGAAAGCCGCAGATGCAGATTACGTCGCTTGATTATTCGGCGTTCGTAGGTCGTATTGCGATTGGTCGTGTGCACCGGGGAACGCTGAAAGAAGGTGCCAATATGGCGCTTGTAAAAGCGGACGGTTCGATCAAAAAAGTGCGGATTAAAGAGCTGCACACGTTTGAAGGACTTGGTAAAAACAAAGTAACCGAAGTACAGTGCGGTGATATCTGCGCCGTAACGGGTCTGGAAGAATTCGAGATTGGTGATACGCTCACCGACGCTGAAACGCCAGAAGCACTGGAACGGATTGCCGTTGATGAGCCGACGATGAACATGCTGTTCACGATCAACAACTCGCCATTCTTCGGTAAGGAGGGTAAGTTCGTGACCTCGCGTCACCTGCGCGATCGGCTTTACAAAGAAATTGAAAAGAACTTGGCGCTGCGCGTAGAACCTACCGATAGCGAAGACCGCTTCCTTGTCTATGGCCGGGGTATTCTTCACTTGTCTGTACTG
Source organism: Spirosoma oryzicola (assembly GCF_021233055.1). Taxonomy (NCBI): domain Bacteria; kingdom Pseudomonadati; phylum Bacteroidota; class Cytophagia; order Cytophagales; family Cytophagaceae; genus Spirosoma; species Spirosoma oryzicola. The sequence goes on from NZ_CP089538.1 coordinate 5,682,459, forward strand.
ATCGAAACGATGCGTCGTGAAGGATACGAATTACAGGTAGGACAGCCACAGGTTCTGTACAAAGAAGACGATAAAGGACAGCGGTTAGAGCCGGTCGAAACACTCGTGGTCGACGTACCTGAAGAGACCGCCGGTAAAGTAATCGAACTGGCTACGCAACGGAAAGGGGAACTCTTGATCATGGAGCCGAAAGGTGACCTGCAACACCTCGAATTTGAAATTCCGTCGCGGGGCCTGATCGGTCTGCGTTCAAACGTGCTGACAGCAACCTTCGGTGAAGCGGTGATGTCGCACCGGTTTAAAGAGTATCAGCCTTACAAAGGACCAATCCCTGAGCGGATCAACGGCTCACTGATCTCTATGACCAGCGGGGTGGCTACGGCTTATTCGATTGATAAACTTCAGGACCGGGGTATCTTCTTTGTTGAGCCTGGCGATGAGATCTACACGGGTATGGTTATCGGTGAACATAACCGCCAAAATGATATCGTGGTGAACGTAATGACGGCCAAGCAATTGACCAACATGCGGGCATCTGGATCGGACAGCAACGTGAAAATTGCGCCGAAGGTATCGTTCTCGCTTGAAGAGTCTATGGAGTATATTCAGAAAGATGAGTATCTAGAGGTTACACCGAAAGCGATGCGCATCCGGAAAATTTATCTGGACGAAAACGAGCGGAAACGTAACGCTAGCAAATTCGAGATGGCTTAATACAATAGCCTCGTCGGTGTTTCGTCTGACGGCCAACAAAAAAGCCCCGCTGAATTCAGCGGGGCTTTTTTGTTGATCTATCACTCAGGAAGGTTTCACAAGCCGGAATGCTGCCGTTTGCTTGATATCCTCTGAAATGGTGATGGGTGTTGTTGAATAGCCGGGATTTGTTTGCGCTGCTTTTGCTGTGACATACTCTGTCTGCCGGTGAATATGACGATATCCAGCGACAAAAAGTGTCACACCAACTACAACCATAGCCGTTTTTCTCATAATGTATTTTAAATCGCTCCAAGAAGGAATTTTGTTCGAGAACTCGATGGGTTGAGGTATCTCAGTAGTTATTGTATCGACAAACTCTTCGTCCATACTTGCTGACAAAGTAGCTACGGCCTGTGAATTTTGCTTAACGGGAACGACGCTCCAGTTGTCCTGCTGATGTGAATGCCAATATCCAGACTCCATATTTCTTTTGTGCATTAACTCTAAGCTCATTCTTAAACGTCCTCCGCTTCGAGGCAATAAAACGAACCTTGTTCTTCTAACCAATCAGAACTTATTTTTCGGAAAACAAACAGGGTACAAAGTAACCGATTCCTAAAAATAATTTCTTATTAAAGTGGCATTTCGGAATGTATACCGGAACATACAACTTCACAAAGGCGAAAATTGTTAAATCAATTTGCCTCGTGTACCCTCTAAGACGAAGAATATTCATTTGGTCATCATTTAAAATGAAATTCCTAGCCTAAGATTCATTCGGTTGTATGTTCGCGTCTCATGCTTAGCTAGTTCATTCCAGAAAAGTGGTTTTTCTACATCCGCTTCCTGACGCTTATAGCTAAGTGACATGACAAAATTGGTGCTAGTAGGCTTACCTATTCGAAAACCAACTCCCGGCGCAATGACCAATCCGCCAGACGTTTTGTAACCGGAAGGATCTTCATTTAGCCAGGTGAAGCCCCAACCCGAATCTAAACTTGTAAAAACGCGCAGATTTTTCTGCCCTGGCCGCACCAGGTCATAACGTATTCCTACACAGACAGGTGTAAATAAGGCGGAACTGTACCAGTCGATACCAACAGTTCCACCAATGGCTAGTTTAGGGTTCAGCTGAACGCCATTAAACGTCTGAGCGGTAAGATTAGCCCGTTTCTTCACGGACTCGTTGAACTGATTACCGTATCGAACTTGGCCCAGCGAAATACCTATTTCTGTCATGTTCGTAAAAACAGGCTTGAACGGTTCGGTTTGGCCAAATGCTCCTATGGGCATCAGGCCCAGCAGTAATAATACTGTCTTTCTCATAGCAAAGAGCGGTTTAGTAAGGTCGTTTGACCGCTATTTTGCTAAGCTGACGTAACTGAGACGGATTGGTATAATCGAACTGATAAAGTCCGTCGCGACCAATCATCAACAAGGTTTTTTGAAGCGGAATTACATCATAAGCATTCATATCCGTTAGATGTTCCAGCTGTTTGATATCCGTTGCCGATTGCGCGTTGAACGTTTTCAGACCGTTTGCGCCTTCACAAATAAAGAGATTCGGAAAATCGACACCCAAACCGTGCGGATTCTGCATAGGATAGCTTTTTAGCAGACGAGGATTTGTCAGGCTACTGATGTCAATCACATCCAACTGATTGGTGAATCCTCCGCATTGTGTCCCGTTTCGCAGTGTTACGTAGGCAATGTTATCGTTGACCACGACAGGGTCACAGACACGAGCGTGCTCGAACGTAGACAAACGAGTAGGGTTCGCGGGATTGGCGTTATCGTAAATATGCATCCCGGTTTGCGAACCGATAAACAATTTGTCTTTGTACGGAAAGATTGTTTCTATACCCCAGCCCAGATTAATACGATTACGTGCCGCAGGTTTGGCTGCATTCTGAATATCGAACAGTTGTAGATCCGACTGGCTTACGGTGTACAGGAAATTATCGTACAGGGCGAAGCGCGCCATCGATCCTGACGTACCGTTTGTATTAGGTGCCGGCGAACTAAGCGAGCCAGCATTCGCAAACCCGTCAAAAAAAACGCAGTTAGGACAGCTACTCCATTGCCCTACGGCATCGCAATCTGTTTTGACAGTCTCAGTTACGTACTCAACCCGTTGATCGCTTAGGGATACGTTCTGCGTATTGACGACCCAGGATCCACCCTCGAATTGTCCGTTCGTAAACACGGATTCGACCCGGCTGACTTCACGCGGTTGGGCCGGATCGCTGATGTCAAAAGCGACCAGATCCATGTAGCTATCGGCGTAGAGAATATTGTTGCGAACAGCCATATCACCATTGCCCGGAATGCGTAAGAACGCTATTTGACGTGGCGATTCGGGATTGCGGTTATCAATTAAGTGAATACCTTCCTTGACTTCATTAATAAACAGATAGCCGTCTTTGGTATAAATTTTACCCGGTTTTTGCAGCGTGCGGGCTTCTTCAACACGTACGCCTTCGCGAACCTGACGAAGCGTGAGTGTGATCGGTACGAACCGTTTGACCGTACGCGTTTCTTCGCATTTATCGGTACAACTGGTCAGTAATAAAGCAGGGAATGCCCATAGGAAGAGTAAAGGGTTAACTTTCATAGGCTTAAGGTGTTTGGATTTATCACTAAGACCCTCAAATCATTGAAAGCGTTGCCAGATAGCAAAAATAAATTGCCCGGCTGTCTTGATTACGGCCGGGCAATATTGGTCTTACACAAAAAGTTGACAAAAAGTACGCAAGATTTATTGGTCAATAATGCCTTCCGATTTCTAAGCCATAACTGACTAACCAACCTTTAACGACTGTATTCGTAAGTAGACCCGTCGGCGATAACCGCACCCCGGGGACCACGTTCCGAAAGAATTAGTTTACTACCCGCTAATCGAAACGATTGCTGGGTTGAATCGGCGCGAAAATAAATCAGTCCTTCTGAACTGCTGCTGCCTGGATAAACAGCGGAATAGTCACTTGTCTGAACAGGAATTCCATTTCTTGTCTGCCTATACTTACCGTTTAAAAAGGATAATGATTCCGTATAGCCAGCTTCGGCAGGCGTGACCGTCTTTTGCGTCAATCCGTACGTGATCCTGGTTAGATTCCAGTCACCAACAAACGGTGATTCGGGCGGAGGCACACAGCCACACGTTCGCTTTTCGCAACTCAACACCAATAAGAAAAGACAAACAACAAACGAGACTCTCTGCAAGCGCTTCATACTACTATAGCTTTTTATACACGAGCACGCCAGATTTGGCGCCACCGTGAAAAAGGTGAATTCTGTTTTCCGTCGGCGATTCGAACCGCACTACTGTTTTCAGATTGGCGAGATAGCTTTCCTCAAACTGCATGGCAGCGGCCGATCCTGCTTTTTCGGTACGCACGACTTCGTTGATCTGCATAGTTCCATCGACGGTGGCGAACATGCGTGCAGTATATGTGTTGACCGAAGACTGACCATTTATAATGAACGGCGTTATGTCGATTGGTGGATTGTTGTTATCGTACGTAAAGGTTAAAGTAACGGCATACGACGAGTCAGGTTCGATCAGCTGCCACGTACCGACCAATTTTGCCAAACTTGGTGGGACAACATGTTCCCGTTTACCGCATCCTGCCAGCATGAGCAGGATCACAAAAGCCATTAATTGTCTACGCTTCATGAATTTGTTTTTGTTGGATCGGCGATTTTTCCAACAAATAACACGGTTCCCGACGATTTTTCGTGAATAACAAACACAAATGGCCGATCACAGAGCTTCGGCATCGGTATCGACGTTGTTGATACACCGCCCGTGGTAACCGCAGCAGCTTCCGTGCCTTTCTCGTCAACGGCTACAAACGTATTCTGCTTCACGAAGCTAAGCGTCAATCCACCGGTTGGATTCATTTTTGTAAAGTCAGCCCGGTCGGTGAAGGCGGTAGGCATCCCCATTGCGCTCAACACGTCATTTAAGTTGACTTCGTAAGTCAAGGTAAATTTTGGCAGTCCTAAATCAAGCGAACTAGTCACCATGTCTTTTTGCAACTGACTCCAATCCGAACCGCTAAAGCTCGTCAGAAGTGCGTCGGCAGACGTTGTCTCGGCGGGGAGCAAGACCGTCATGGCAAATTTGTCGGCACCGTACGGTAGCTCAAAGGCTGAATAGGTAGGTCGAAACGCCTGCCGGACAATTGTATTTTGCCGCATCATACGCACCGTTGTCTCACCACCCGACGCCAGTTTGAACGGCGCATCGATTGTCTGTTCGGTCTTGAACTGGCTTTTCCAGTCACCTTTGAAATAAAGCGCATTCAGCAGAAACATGACGTTATCGGGCTGAATCTGATCGATAACCTTTGGGATTCTACCGTTTGTTTTCTCGCTGGCCCAGCCGTTGATTTTACCGACCGTAGCCGGATCGTCGAAATTTTGGGCGAATACTTCGGCTTTAAACGTATTTTTCAGCACATCCTGAAACGAGTTAGCTACCGAGAAGCTGTTCCGATACCAAACTGAATTTGCCAGCGCCAACGTTACTTTGGGATCCACCAGCGGCAAGTTTTCCATAAGGTTCTGATAGGTCTGGTTCGCTTCGGCCAGTGTCTGAGCATCCAGATTCAAGGCTTTCTGGATCTCCTGAGCGGTTGTTCCATTAGCCCCGTTCAAGATCATACCGAGCGCGATATGCAGACTCAACGGAGAAATAAAAACGTTTTTAGCCGATCCTTCCTTTGCATTCACCTGCTTCGCCAAATCAAACGCAAACTGGGTAGTCTTGTTGGCAAACGGAGCCGACACTCGTAGTTCACCTGTAGGCGTGGTTTCACCGGGTGAAGGCGACATACTACTGTTCTGACAACTAATAGCCGTCAGTAGAACACTAGCGGTAACGACGGTCAGTGTTGAAAAAAAGTTAGTTTTCATAACGGAGTTAGCGATTTACGTTCAGGCTGATTGCTTGCCTTAAATAGCAATAGCTGTCAGCCTAAACAAGGTTTACGGACATTCTTTGTAGGCGGCTCGCTGTGCTCGTAAAGCCTCAACGAGCGATTCAAATCCGGGAATGGTGCCGTTGTATTCGAACGTAATGCGGTGGGACTTGTCACCGGATTGAAGCTCTATGTATTCAGCTCCTCCGTCTGCACAGTCGGGACACCCCAATCGCTCGGGTTGCTCACTGAAGTTTTCAAGATTTGCCAACGCTTTTAACGCGTTCCAGTCCGTCTGGCTGATGGTTGACTGACACGTTTTTTCGGGATTCTGTGGCGGCTTACGCGATTCCTTTTGGGTAAGCGTAACAGCAGTACCCCTAAACGTATAGTCTCTGACACAGTATCCGACACAGAATCCAAACGATGTACCGGTACGGATAATTAAATCGTCGGCTGTAGGTGTATCTTCGGGAGAAACAGTCGTACAACCGATCAGTGCCGCCAGGAGCAGCATATTGATCACACGGAGTTTCATAATCAAGTGGGTTAGAAGTGGTAATCAAGACCAAAACTCATCCCTGCCGAAGTCGGCGAACTCTCTACCTGCGACTCGGAGCGGGTACCTACCCCTAATGAGGGTTGATACATACCTGCCAACGACGCCGACCAACGACGTGATGGACGATACCGGAAACGAGCTCCCATCGTCGCGGCCAAAGCCAACGGACGATATACGCCGTCTTTTCCGGTAATGACCAGCTCATCACCGATTGTGTTACGCACAAAAATATTCGTCAGCAAACCACCTAGCAGAGCCATGCTCAACCGCTTACGGGGCCGAAGCTGATAACCGATCTGAACCGGCACCTGAACGTACTCGTAGTTGTTGGCTATATCCTGCTGATGACGAGCATCGTACGCCTGAAAATTACTGGCGGACACACTGCTGTAATTACCGACAGGTGCACTGTTCATCACATCCGCGGCTACGTTGTTCGCACTATTCCGAACCGCATTTACGTACAGATTACCCGCTGTTGCGTTACGATTCGCACTCTGCAACAGATCGCTTACCATGCTCATACCTACTTGGTTGGGACTTTGCACCGTCGAATGACCAGCCAGATAGCCAACTCCCGACTCAACGGACCATCGTTCGGTCAATTGAACCCCGGCTCCAGCCTGATAAGCGACCGAAAAATTCGCCCGACTGTTGATTGACGGTTGATTGGCGTTAGCCGATGCCGTAAACATAGCTGGCTGAGCCGAGCGAATGGCTACAGACGGATTAAACGAACTCGGCATCATACTGACAGACGCCCAAACCTCTTTGGACTCGTGCTTTGGTTTCACCACATCCGGCTCCACTGACAGTTCAGCCGGTCGAAACCACACAATGCGGTGTATTTCGTCCAGCGACCGTAACCGCATTGGACGGAAAGCTAATTGCTCAATCTGACTGACATACAATGCATCCGTTTCATCATGGCCGATAGCAGTAGCCACTGCGGCTCTATTGACAGTGGCGGCAAATGCCCGGTTCTCCGTTGACGAAATAGCAACAGCCCGCGCGGAACCCGTCGGCATTGCCTGTGAACGTAACATGGGCTCAGCCTCCGGTAGATGCTCTTTAGCTTGATAACTCATCCGTTGAGTCAATAGCTGATCCTCGGTAATTGTTACGGAAGGTTCCGTTGACGGCTTATTTGCTAAGCTTCCTGTTGGTGCGGAATGCTTTGGCTGCCTCCCAGCAACGGCTTCTGGCGCTACTGACGGCTTTTCATCACTCTCTGTTGCGGACAAACTTTGTTGGTTGTCCGGTGCTGTTAGGTGCTGTTCGTGCGGGGCCGCTTTCGGCTGATGAGCGATTTGCGAGTTCGTCGATTGCGTTCCGGTTAGCCACCAGCCTACCAGTAGTAAAGCCAGCGCAGCGGCAATACCAGCACCCCAGGTAAAGGACTTTGACGCAAGCAGCCCTGCTCCCCAGAGAGGTAGAATTTTTGGGTTCTTTGATTCATCCAACCGGTGTTCAATAGCGTCCCACACACGAGGTGGCGGGGCTTCCGAGGCTTCGTCAAAAGCCTTTCGCCAGAAATCATCCGGTATGTTTTTTTCTAATTCGTCCATCTCATTAGTATTGCTCACAAAGGGCGGTCTACGGTAGGAAGTCCGTCAGCAAACCGCTTGTCCGATTGTAGTTTTTGTTGTAAGAGGCTCCGCGCGCGGGAGTACTGTGATTTCGACGTTCCTTCAGCAATGTCCAGCATCTCGGCAATTTCGGGATGGTTATACCCTTCGATTGCGTACAGGTTGAATACGGTTCTACAACCAGCCGGTAGTTCTTGAATTAGTTGTAGTAGATATTGATAATTCAGTGTTGGTAAACTTTCGTCGGGCTGGGGCAGGACCGGAGCTAAATCCTGTATGTCAGCCGTATTTTCCCACGGTTTTAATTTCCGTAAATGTTTAAGCGCTGTATTGATAACAATTCGCTTCAACCAGGCCTCCAATGGGCATTCGAATCGGAACGAATCAATGTGTTTGTAAATCTTAACAAACGCATCCTGCAATACATCCTCCGCTTCGTCAGGATCACGAACGTACCGTTTGCAGACGACAAAGAGCTTTCCGGCAAACCGCTCATAGAGCTGTCGCTGCACAATTCGGTCCTGTCGTCGGCATCCTTCGACTAGTGCGTATTCATCCTGCATATCACGTTGACAACCTAAAAGACTCTATTCCTTAAGAAACAGTTGGAAGAGCAGAAAAATTTTTTGGCATTTAGTAAAAAAGCCAGTTAGCGCTATGATAAATACTATTCACCCGTTAAGTTAATAAATGTACCTTTGGAAAAACTTAGTTGTTAAATAAATCGTAAATCTCTGTATAGTAAACAGACTATTACCTCAAGTTACTTGTTTGTAACACTGACCGAGGCCGTAGCGAGTTGGCTTGATTTATGACTGGCGTCTGCAAGTAGTCGATTAACTTGACAGGTGCGACACAATGTTGATTATCCGGGTTAGTTACCAATCGAAGGAGCTGTACCAGAACGAAACCGTATTGTACAGTACCATGAACACGTACATGACCTTTCGATTCTGACCTGCGTAGCGAGTGATTTTATGAGAACAACCTTATCTCTTTCGGCTGGACCATTTGTCCTGACGACAGCTTGTTTGCTTTATCTATTTGGACAGTTTATTCAACGGCCTACGCCTGCATCGCCTTCCTCTGGCAACGAACCTACTCAACAACGCAATTCTTTCGTTCGTGACGATTCGAGTGCGCTGTATCTTTCCGACGACCTTGAAGCGACGCTGTGGGCTGAAGCACCAATGTTTCGTAACCCTACCAACATGGACATCGACGTTAGGGGTAGGGTCTGGGTAACAGAGGCCGTTAATTTTCGCCAATTCAATAACAAATCAGAGAACCGGCTCAGTCATCCCGATGGTGAACGGATCATGATCCTGGAAGACAAAAACGGCGATGGCAAGGCTGATGACAGCAAAGTGTTTGTGCAGGACCCGGATCTGGTGTCACCGCTTGGCATCGCTGTTATCGGTAACAAAGTCATTGTTTCCTGTTCACCAAACATCGTCGTTTATACCGATGAGAACGGCGATGACAAACCCGACCATAAAGAGATCTTACTAAAAGGTTTCGGTGGTTTGGATCACGACCACGGTCTTCATGCTCTCGTCGCCGGACCGGATGGCAAGTATTATTTTACCGTAGGCAATGCCGGTCCGCATACCGTAGCCGACAAGGAAGGCTGGACACTTCGTTCGGGCAGTTTGTTCGTTGGTGGATCGCCTTATAACAAGATTAATCACGGCAAGCAGATCAGCGATGATGGACGCGTATGGACGGGTGGTATGACATTGCGTGTCAATCCGGATGGTTCTGGCCTGAAAGTGATGGCGCATAACTTTCGCAATAGCTACGAAACGGCTCTCGATTCCTACGGCAACATGTGGCAGGCTGACAACGACGACGAAGTGATGGCCTGTCGAACGAGTTGGCTTATGGAAGGAGCGAACGCTGGCTTTTTCAGCGCAGACGGTACTCGTTCCTGGCAGGGTGACAAGCGTCCCGGCCAAACGGCATCGACTGCTCACTGGCACCAGGAAGATCCGGGTGTTATGCCTTCAGGTGATATTACCGGAGCAGGATCACCGACGGGTCTGGTTGTGTACGAAGGTGATGAACTGGGCGCGCAATACCGGGGATTGTTGCTAGGTGCCGATGCCGGTCGCAATGCGGTTTTTGCCTACCGACCTGAGCCTTGGGGGGCAGGCTACCGAATACCTCGTACTGATTTTCTTAGCAGCGTTCCCAAAACGGATGATAACTACAAGTGGAACAAAGCCGAGAAAGATCCCCGCAAGTGGTTCCGACCCAGTGATGTAGCCGTTGGGCCAGACGGTGCTATTTACATTACCGACTGGTATGATCCCGTTGTTGGTGGGCATCAAATGCAGGACACTAAAGGGTACGGTCGTATCTATCGTATAACGCCAAAGGGTAAACGCCTAAGAACGCCAAAAATCGATCTTAAAACGACGCAAGGACAGATCGCGGCTTTATTAAACCCCGCCGTTAACGTACGGACGCTCGGCTTCGACGCGTTGCAGGAGCAGGGTGACAAGGTCGTTGAGCCAGTGCTCGCGTTACTGACTTCGCCAAACCCGTATCATCGGGCACGGGCCATTTTTCTGCTGGCTCAACTCGGTCCTGAAGGACAGTTTGAAGTGGAACGTCTGCTAAAAGCACCGGATGCACCCGTACGTATTACGGCATTGCGGGCATTGCGGAGCATTACACCCGAAAATTCAAAATCAAACCCAACGCTCACCGCTTCCCAACAAGCCCTCTTACCCTTGCTGGGCAACCTGTCAAGTGATCCAAGCGCAGCTGTTCGGCGCGAAGTTGCGGTTGCCCTGCGCGACATTCCCTACAATGAGTGTCGGTTAACACTCCTTAATCTGGCCAAGGGTTACGATGGACGAGATCGTTTTTACCTGACAGCGCTAGGGGAGGCCGCCGATGGTAAAGAAGAAGCTTTATTTGCGGATATGCTCCAGACAATGCCCAAAGATCCGCTCGAATGGGATCAGCGTACGGCCAATCTGGTTTGGGAACTTCACCCCGCTTCGGCAGTTGCATTGCTGAAAAAACGAGCTGAAGCACAAACGCTCACAACAGAAGCCCGTCGGCAAGCCATTACCACGCTTGGCTTCATCAAGACCCAGGCAGCCGCTAACACAATGGTCGAACTGACAAAATCATCTGATAAAGCAATTGATGACGAAGCTACGTATTGGGTCGGTTTTCGGCGAAGCAACGATTGGGCAACGTTCCTCAATTGGAAAGAATTGGCACCCGTAGTAGCGGCTTCAACGACATCAGACCAGAAACTGCTTGATAAACGGCAGCAGCTACTTAGTGATAATATTTCGGAGAATGAAAAGCGGAAGATCGCCGTCGAACTGTCACGGGATGCCGAGGGAGCCAGAATCTTAATTGACCTGGCAGCGGAGAAAAAACTGTCAGAAGAGTTGATCAAAGCAGCCGGGCCCGGTATTCGGACCAACAAGGATCAGGAAGTTCGGACACTTGGTAAAGTAGATTTCCCTTGGAAGCGGCCAACGACAACCACGTCAACACCGAAATCGATTTCGCAGCCGGTTTCGGAACAAGCCACATCGACCAAACCTACCTCTCAGGTAGCGGTTGAACCGACCGTTTCAACAAAGGCAGTGGTTGAAGCCACTACCGAACGAAACGTACCGACCAAACCAGACACTCAACTAGTTGTGGAGCGTAGCGCACCAGCAAAGCCAGCAACTCGGCCTGTTGTAGAGCAACCTACATCGCCAAAACCCGCTCCGCCAGCCGTTGCTGAACAAACGGCGTCAACAAAGCCATCGGGTCCTGAACCGACGGCGGTTAAACCGGCTAAAGTAGCAAGGGCGGATGCTTCGACCGCCAAAATAGCGATGCTCTCCGGCGATACCAAGGCGGGCAAAAGTCTGTTTAAAGCGATGTGTGCAACTTGCCATCGGTACAGCCAGCAGGGTACCGACGTTGGACCTGACCTGACGCAGGTTCACCAGAAATTCGACAAAAGTGGTTTGCTTGATGCCATCATTCACCCAAGCGCGGGCATTGCCTTTGGCTACGAGCCCTGGCTTATTACCACGAAAGGCGGGCAAACGTATTACGGTTTCCTGGTCAGCGATGGATCACAAGCCATCGTTATCAAAGGCATCAAAGGTCAGCAGCATACCATTCCGACCAATCAGGTGGCATCCCGCCGTCAATACAAAACCAGCCTGATGCCAGAACCTTCTTCAATGGGTTTAAGCGATCAGCAAGTTGCCGATATAACGGCTTTTTTGTTGAAGCAGTAAGTTTGGTGCAGGGTTCTTATACGCCATATCTTCGAGACATGGCGTATAAGAACCCTACACCAAACCCTCACCGCCAAACTTTTAACCCATCTCACTTCACTGCGTAGCCGAGCTTTTTCAATTCACCAGCTGTCAGGTTAATTACGTTGACATCAAGTTTTATCGGTGATAGTGGCGTATTTGTCGAGTCGGTCTTCACGGCGACAATCGCGTCTACTACGTCCATTCCTTTGAAAACCTGCCCAAAAACCGTGTACTTATCGTCGAGACGGTGTTCGCCTTTTTTGTTCTGTACAATGTAGAACTGGCAACCTGCCGATAGCATTTCCGGGTTACCGTCGCGTCCGGCTCCCACCGCTCCGTAAACGTGCCGGATCGTTGGTCGAAATTCTGGTTTCAGTAGGTACGGCGAATCAGCAAAACCAGCCGGTGTATCCGGGCAACCACCCTGCGCGACAAAATTTTTGATCACCCGGTTAAATGTCAGCGTATCCCAATAATTCTGGTTAGCTAGCTTAACAAAACTGGCTTTGTGAGTGGGTGTCTCGTCGTACAGCCAAAAGAGAATTTCGCCCATACTGGTTTTAATCTGCCCAACCGGATAGGTCTTTGGTGGCTTCGGCGGTGCGGAAAATGACAGGATGTAGGCGATTAGAAGAACGAACGTTGGCATTGCAGTAAAAGGAGAGAAGTTAGCGAATCACAATGGCTTTAAATGTACGCAACTAAAAACAGCTATTAAACCATTTGACTTAAATCAGAATCATAGTTACAAATGTTGTGGAAAGACAACCGGATTTTCATCGATCCCAACGACCCACTTACGCTGTAAACTATGAATCCCATTCTGACATTGTTTTTTGTCTTCGTTGCTCTGGCTGCTTCCGCCCAGAAGAATTTAAACACTCCTGCTAACCCTCCAGACTACGCCCGCGATTGGAAACGGGCTGATTCACTGGCGGCTAAAGGGCTACCCAAATCAGCACTCAGCATTGCGAACCGAATCTATAAGGAGGCTAAAACTACGCGTAATTATCCGCAGCTAGCCAAAGCCGCTATGCACCGGATGATCTTTCGCAGCTATTCGGATGAAGACGCTTATGTCGAACTCGTTCAATCCATCGAGGCTGACATTCGTGATACACCCGAGCCGTCGAAGTCGGTATTGGGATCAGTATTAGCCGATGTTTACTGGCAATATTTTCAGCAAAACCGTTATAAATTTTATAACCGGACTCCGATTAGTCAGCCTACAAGCAAGCGGGGTAAACAAGGTTCGGTATCAGTAACGACAACAAAAATTGCCGACACTACCGCTGATTTCAGGACCTGGGATGCGCAGCGGCTCGTCGGTGCTGTAACCCAGTTGTATCTAGCTTCAGTGCAGCAAAAAAACCTTTTGCAAAAGACGCCGATAGCGGCTTTCGATGCCCTGTTGGACAAAGGAGATGCTGATACGCGTCCGCTTCGGCCAACGCTATACGACCTGCTGGCGCACCGAGCCATTTCCTTTTTTGAGAATACAGAGCCTGATCTGCTGAAGCCGATTTTTAAATTCGAGTTGAATCAGCCTGACTACTTCGCCAATGCCGATGCGTTTGCGAAGCTGACTATTCAGAGTCGTGATTCATTATCGGGCCGTTATCAGGCCCTGCGTTTGTACCAGCACTTACTGGCGTTCCACCTGACAGACGCAAACCCAATCGCGCTGGCCGATGCTGACGCCTTGCGGTTGGCCTTCGTCTATCAGCATAGCGTTGTACCCAATAAAGATTCGCTGTACCGCCAAACGCTCGATCAACAAATCGTTCGTTACAAGAATCAACCAGCAGAGGCCATCTATGGCTACCAGCTCGCACAATTTTTAGTGAACCAGGGACAATCGGTCCGTCCGTTAGACGATACTGATTCCGCCGACGACTCAACTAACGAAAGCCCTTACCGTTGGAACAAAAAACAAGCCGCGGATATCTGCCGGGACCTCATCAAGCGCTTTCCAGCAACGACTTCTAGTCAGCAGGCAAGCGTACTACTAAACCGGCTTTTACAGTCTTCTTTTTCACTACAGGTAGAACAGGTAAACGCACCCGAGCAAGCTTTCCGAGCCCTTGTGAGCTACCAAAACGCTTCTAAAATCACCTATCGGATTGTGCGGCTGAGCGTTACAGAACTCGAAACAAGTCGTATCAATATGGGTGAAGACAGCCAGCAAAAGAAATACACTGCCTGGTTAAAACGTCCTGTTGTTGCTGAGAAATCCGTGATGCTACCCGACGACGGCGATCTGAACCAACATACCGTTGAAATTCCATTGGCGGGCTTACCAACCGGCCAATACGCGGTACTAGCGACCTCCGCTGATAAGTTCAGCGAGAAAACAGAATCGGTTCAGTACACCGTTTTTTCCGTTTCCAAACTCAGCTACTTACTACAACCTATATACAGCGGAGGCTCTCGCCAGCAAGTCATAGTCACCAATCGACTGACGGGTGCGCCATTGCCGAACGTAGCCGTTACCGTAGTGGAAATCGAAAGACAGAAGGCTACCGGTAGCCTACAATCCCGCCGAACGGATGCAAATGGGATCGCTTCATTCGACAAAGCAGAAATGCCCGTTCAGAACGCTTTCGCTCATCAGCTTACAGACGGATCGGACACGTTGTTTTCGGATCGCCAGTACCATAATCGGTTTACGAACGAGCAAGCTCCAGCCCAATCGCAAACGTACACAAAGCTGTTTACCGACCGGGCTATTTACCGGCCAGGGCAGTTGATTTACGTGAAAGGACTGGTCTACGAAGGCAAACCAAACCAATACGGGGTCATTTCAAACCGGGAGGTTGCCATTGAGCTCATCGATCAAAATGGCGAACGGGTTTCGAAACAAACGCTGAAAACAAACGAGTTTGGTACGTTTGCGTGTAGCTTCACGGCCCCCGTGGGTAAACTGTCCGGCCAGATGTCGATTCAGACTGCTTTTGGCTCGGCTAGTATTCGCGTTGAGGAATATAAGCGGCCCACGTTCGAGGTTAAGATCGATCCAATTAAGCAACCCTTCAAACTAGGCCAGACCGTCACGCTGACGGCGGACGCAAAAACATTTTCCGGAGCGGTCGTTGATGGCGCTGCCGTTCGCTATCGGGTTGTGCGGAAACTACAGCAACGTTGGCTGTGGTACGCCCGAATTGGTGGTCCACGCAATGAGAACCAAACCGAGATTGCCAACGGTACTGCTCAAACCGACGCAAACGGCAACGTAGCAATCACGTTCGACGCTACTCCCGACCGTGAAAAGTCCCGTCAGGATAATCCGGTTTTCGAGTTCGACGTTACCATCGACGTTACGGACCGGGCGGGCGAGACGCGCAGCGCAACGCAAACGCTTCGCATCGGCTATACCGCTTTGCAAGCCGAATTGACGGTTCCGGAACAGGTAGAAAAAGACAAGCCAGTGACGGTTCCCGTTAAAATCACCAACCAAGCCGGGCAAACTGTAGCCGCGAAGGGCCAGCTGACGATTTACAAACTACAGTCGCCAACGAAGTTTCTCCGCAACCGGCTTTGGAATCGTCCGGATCGGCAGTTGTTGAGCCGAGCCGAGTTTGAACGGTTGTTTCCCAATGACCTGTATAGTAACGAAAATGATCCACGCTCTTGGAAAAAGGGCCCCGCTGTGCAACAACAGGCAATCACGACACCAACGGATTCACTCGTCAAACTCAATCTGGCTAATTTTACTGCCGGGGAGTATGTAGCCGAACTGACCGTTACTGATTCGGCTGGCGAGGCCACAAAAGATCGATCCTTCTTCACCGTTATCGATGAAAAAAATCCGGTTGCCTCCGTACGGCCAGAGGGCTGGTTGCAGGTGCGGAAAGCGACGGCGATACCGGGCGAAGAAGCTGTTTTCTGGGTGGGCACAGACCAAAGCTGGGTACGCATGATCGTCGAGCAGGACCATGCTGTCGTCCGAGAAGAATGGATTAAAACAGAGAGAGGTCCCCGACGGGTTGCTTTACCCGTAACGGAACAACAGCGCGGTGGATTTGCCGTACACTTCACCATGATACAAAACGGTCGGCTGTACCAGAAGTCGCAGGTAATTGCGGTTCCGTTTACCAACAAGCAGTTGACAATCGAAACACAAACGTTTCGTAACAAACTCAAACCCGGCCAACAGGAGGAATGGACGCTAAAAATTAACGGACTTGACAACGTACCTGCCGAACTGGTAGCTACGCTATACGACGCATCCCTGGATGCATTTGCCCCGCTGGAATGGCCAACGTCGTTTTATCAACCTTACTTTCCTGTGTTTTACGGCTGGCAATCGGGTGCGTTTAGCATACAGTACAGTAACGGCCTGCGCTATCCTTCTCGTCTATTGGTGGATGACGTTATCAGGCATTACGATCAGCTAAGCTGGCTGGGTTACCAGTTCTCACCCAGCGGCAATCGTCCGTTCGTGCGTGTAACACCCGCTGAGTCAGAAATTATTCGAGCAACGGTTCGTCGAGTGGGTAAAGTCATTAGTGGTACCGTAAAATTCAAAGCGGGATCGGGCGTTCCGGGTGTCAACGTGTTGATAAAAGGGACGACTACCGGAGCCGTTACGGACGAAAAAGGCCAGTTCTCTATTTCAACCGATTCAGCCAGCCAAGACGTAACGCTGGTGTTTTCCACGGTTGGTTATGTAACGAACGAAGTAATCCTCAAGCAAAAAGCGGTATCATTCCAGATGAAGCCCGACGCGCGTTCACTAAATGAAGTGGCGGTAGTTGGTTACGGAAGAACACTAGCTAGAAAGGGAATGGTCGCTGGCGCACCGGCAGAAGCTATATTTGATGCCGCTGCGCCTGCATCCGCTGAACTCAAACGCAGCGATTTTTCTCAGAGCGCGGTCAGCGAGCCTACTACGAAGGCAGAGCCCATCAACCCCCGCCGAAATTTCAACGAAACGGCTTTCTTTATTCCACAAGTAAAGACTGATGAACAGGGAAAGGTTGTGCTGAAGTTTACGATGCCCGAAGCGCTCACGCGTTGGCGTTTGCTGGCGTTTGCGCACACGAAAGACTTAAAAACGGGTACGTTAGAGCGGGAAATCATTACTCAAAAGGAATTGATGATTACGGCCAATGCACCCCGGTTTTTCCGGGAAGGTGATACCATCCGCGTAACGGCTCGTATCAATAACCTAACCGATAAGCCGATGTCGGTACTAGCAAGTCTTAACTTGTCCGACGCGTTAACGGGTGAGCCCATCACTCAGCAACTTATGCGTACAAGCCCACAAACATCGTTTAGCGTGGCGGCTGGTCAGGGGCAAGCGGTTGGCTGGACGCTTATTGTTCCAAAGGGTCTGGAAACGGTAACCTGTCGCTTAACGGCTCAATCCGGTTCGTTTACCGATGGCGAAGAGTTTACGGTTCCTGTAATGCCCAACCGGATGCTTGTCACGGACACACAACCGTTCTGGGTGAATGGGTCGGAGACGAAGGAGTTTAAGCTTAAAGCGTTGACTAACCTCAATCCGGAGTTACCCGTTCAGCACGAGCGACTAACCGTAGAGGTTACCAGCAACCCAAGCTGGTACGCCCTACAAGCGTTACCTTATTTAATGGAATACAGCTACGAATGTGCCGAACAGTTGTTCAGTCGGTTGTACGCCAATAGTCTTGCGGTTCACATCGTCAACAGCAAGCCATCATTCAAGCAGGTCATAGCCGAGTGGCAGAAAAATCCGCCAAAAAATCCTTTGCAGGCGAACGAAGAACTGCGGTCCATTGCGCTGGAGAACTCACCCTGGCTGGCCGACGCACGATCGGAAGCGGCTCGGCAGGCGCAACTAGGCCAACTCTTCGACCAAAACCGGATGACGACCGATCAGGAACAGACGCTCGAAAAGCTCCGTCAGTTGCAGACAAGTGAGGGCGGTTTCCGGTGGTTTGGCGGTATGGAACCCAGTCTGTCGATGACGCTGCATGTATTAGGTGGCTTTGGCCATTTGCAGAAATTAGGCGTTCGTTTTCCAGAAGCGCTTCAATCCGAGCTAAACGAGATGCAAGTCAATGCAGTCCGCTACGTCGATGCCGAGATGAAACGCCTGGTAGAGGAACAGAAGAAAACGAAAGCTAACCTGTCCTGGGACTTTTCAGCCGCTCAGTACCTCTACGCACGAAGCTTTTATATGGACAAGCCAGTAGACAAGGCCTTGCTGACTTATCTAAAACAGCGGGTAGCCGATAACTGGCTCAAACAAAGTCTGCAAGGACAGGCACTTTCCGCCATGGCTTTGCATCGGTTTGGTGATACTCAAACGGCGGATAACATTCTGCGTTCGCTGCTCGAACGGACGCGCCATTCAGACGAACTCGGTACTTACTGGCCTGACAATAAAAGTGGTATGTTCTGGTACCAGACACCAATCGAAACGCAGGCGTACTTGATTGAGGCTTTTGACGAGATCAAGCAGGATCGTACCCTTGTGGATACCATGAAACGCTGGCTCCTGCGGCAAAAGCAGACCCAGTCGTGGTCATCAACAAAAGCAACGACGGAAGCCGTCTACGCCTTGTTGCTGCGCGGCACCGACTGGCTCGATACAAAGCCCGGTACCCAGGTTAGTTTAGGTGGTCAGCCCATTGAAAATCGGGTTACCAAAACAGAAGCGATTACGGGTTATCAGAAAGTGACCTACGCTGCCGCTGAAATAAAACCCGAAATGGGCATTATCCAGATCACAAAAAAAGCTGCCGGTCCAGCCTGGGGAGCTTTGTACTGGCAGCACTTCGAACCACTCGACCGGGTTATGCCGGGTAGTGCGGGGCTATCGGTTCAGAAAACGTTGTACGTACAGCATGATTCGCCAACGGGTCCAATCATCGACCCCGTGACACCCCAAACGTCGCTTAAGCCGGGCGATCTGATCAAGGTTCGACTGATTTTAAAAACGGACCGGGCAATGGAATACGTTCATTTGAAAGATGGTCGTGCCTCAGGTTTCGAACCAACAGCGGCTTTGTCAGGCTACAAGTACCAGAATGGATTGGGTTACTACGAATCGCCCCGTGATGCTAGTACTGACTTCTTTCTAAGCTACGTCCCGGTAGGAACTCACGTATTCGAATATGATTTGCGGGTAGCCCAAACCGGTGATTTCTCGGCAGGTGTAGCTACTGTTCAATGCTTCTACGCGCCTGAGTTTTCGGCCCACTCAGCGGGCGAGCGGGTTAAAGTGAAACCGTAGTAAACCATTGTGTTATCAACAAACAAAAAAGCATGACCTTGCGAGAGATCATGCTTTTTTGTTTACTATGCTATTCTTATCTGGGCCCTCGACTACGTCCACCACCGCGATAACCACCATTATTAAAGCCACTACGCGCATTTGGACTATTATAACGGGGGGATGAATAGTAACGAGGAGACGAGTAACGCGGGCGAACGACAACCGGCGGTCTTGTGACCACTACAGGCGGACGGTAATAACCGTAGGGTCGGTAACCGTAGCCGTACCCATAGTTATAGTAAGGGCGAGGAGCATACCCCGGACCTGTGCTTACATAAGAAGGACCACAACTTGCCATCAGAACGACCAACAAACCAGCCGTCAGTAAAGGCATTCGTTTTATCGTTTTCATGATTTCTGTTTACTGTTTTGTTATTGAACCATCTGTTTATCATTTGGTTCGAAAAGCTTTATTGACAAAGAACCTTTCGAAATCAGCGTCGGGTTACGCATCCACCTACCAACGACGCCAGCCGTGCCCAGCCCATCCTCCGCGAGATCGATACCCATAACTAGGGTAGGGACGAACAATAACAGGCGCAGGTGACACTAAAACCGGTGGCGGAACGACGATAACACGTGGAGGCACCACCACTACCGGAGGCTGTCCAACAACGGGTGGATAAGGTCGCCCATATTGGTCATAGCGACTATAAGGACTGGGAGCAGGACAATTTGGATCATAGCCATTCCTGTTCGGGTATGTTTGTCCATAGCCGTTCGGATAATTTTGGTTAGGGTAATTTTGGCTATTAGGATACCCGTTTGGATAATTTTGGTCGTAACCGTTGTTCGGGTAGCTTCGATCATAACCAGGACCGTACCCTTGCCCAAAACTGACAGTAGCTATGCTTAACAAAAGCCCAGCTACTCCTGCAATCAACCTTGTTGTTTTCATCGCTATGGTAGGTTTTACCCAATTTACTCATTAGACTAAATTCACCTGCCAGCGTTTAATTGAAAACGGCTGTCATTCGGTTAAAGTATAATTAAAAAGCCTGACCGCATAGTTACGGTCAGGCTTTTTAGTGATCAGAAATACAACTAATTAGGCTTTCAATTTATTTTTCAGGTAGCCCAGCGCCAGTTTGTACGCATCAGCGGCTGCTTCTTTGTTGTAAACCGGATTGCTTGGGTTGGCAAAACCGTGACCAGCATCGTACATTTTTACGGTTACTTTTTCACCCGCCTTCTCCATGTTTTTCTCGAATTCTTTTACCGATTCAGGCGAGATCCCTTTGTCCTGACTACCGAAAATACCCAATACATCAGTATCGAGCGTTTTTAGTTTGTCAACATCCTGCTCCGGACGACCGTAGTACATCACGCATCCTTTAGCCCGATTGCCTTCCAGCATGGCCGATTGCAACGACAGCATACCCCCAAAGCACCAGCCGACGCTAGCGAACTCAGCTTTTGGACCTGCGTAGGCAATGGCCCCTTTCATAATGCTGCTAAGCCGGTCCTTGCTGGCTGCCTGCATCAGCTTTCCGGCTTCGGCGGGTTCGGTAGCCACTTTACCGTCATACATATCGACCGCCAGTACGTTCACGTCTTTGAGATCGTTGTAGAACGTTTCTGACTGCTGCTTAATATTGTCGTTCAGGCCCCACCACTCCTGGTAAACCAGAAGCCATTTATTGGAGGGCTTTTTTGATTTTAGCAGAAACCCATTAGCCGACTGACCGTCGGGTGTTGAGAATTTAACCATCTCGCCTGCACCCGTATACGTAAAGGGTAGGGGCGCTTCGTGCAAACGCTGGAAAGCTGGATCGGCAGCCATCGCCGACATATCATTCCCACTAGTGTGGCAGACAGGAATCGTTGCGGCTTCCTGCTTAGCCAATGGGAGCCCCGGAATAAACCAGGAATAGATCGACATAAAAAAGGAAAGTCCAGTAATGAAAACGATTTTCATGTGTTTGGTGATTGGTTATTGAAATTGTCGAGATAACGGAATGAGTAAGTGATTGGTTAGCACCCGATACACAAAAGGAGCAGATTGAGCGCTTAATGCGGCCAATTTACTCCTTTTGATTGTTTGATTGATTAAGCTTTGATTAACTCGAAGATCGTAATCTCGGGCAAAATACCTACCCGGCCTGGATAGCCGATGTAGCCATATCCTCTGTTGACGTATAAGCGCTGGTCACCTTCCTGATAGAGTCCTGCCCACTGCTTATAGAAATACTGCGCCGGACTCCAACGGACATCTCCCAGGTCAACGCCGAACTGCGCGCCATGCGTGTGACCGCTGAATTGAACGTCGATATCCGGATATTTAGGGCGCACCTCCGCATCCCAGTGGGTTGGATCGTGCGACAAAAGTAATTTGACCGGGTAATCTTCGGCACCGCTGTACGCTTTAGCGAGGTTACCAGCCCGCAGTGCCGCAGGACCAAAACCAAGGTTCTGAACACCAATCAATGCGATTTTATCGCCATTCTGTTCGAGAATTTTGTTCTCGTCCATCATAATATTCCAGCCCATCTGTTTGTGAGCAGCTACGACATTCAGCACGTTCTGTCGCTCCGCCTGTGCGCTCGGCCAGGCTACGTATTTCCCGTAGTCGTGGTTACCAAGCGTCGAATAAACACCTAATGGTGCTTTGACCTTATCGAAAATATTGATAAACTCATTTACTTCTTCGGCGCGGCTATTGACCAGATCACCGGTAAAAAAGACAAGATCCGGCTTCTGGTTCAGAAGCAAATCAACTCCTCCGCGCACTGCGGTCCGGTTAAAGAAACTTCCGGTGTGAATGTCCGAAATTTGAGCGATGGTCATACCGTTGAAACCCGAGGGTAGGTTTTTCATCGGTAATTTGATCCGGCGGACGCGGTAATCGTGAGCGCCCGACAAGATTCCCCACGTAAAGCCAACCAAGGGGACTGCTCCAACAACCAAGGCCGTTTTCATCAGGAAGTCAGACCGGGAAATCGCGTCGGAGGGCGTTGTTCCATTCGGTGCAATGGTTTCGCGCGTGTTTTCGACCACTGCTTCCCGAACTTCGGGTTTGTAAAAAAAGGAAACAACCCAGCGGAAAAGCCGTCCAAGATCATCGATAAAAAGGATGAGAACGGCGAAGATCTTCGAGAAGTACGGAATGGCAATACTTGCCCACAAAAACGTCCGTGTATTTTTTCCAATCGAATCGGGTGGCATGTACTGCAACACGACGTATAGCAGCAGCGAAAGCACGGTGAAGCCCCAGAAAATGATTGTGATAATTCGCTGGGTGCTTTCAGAAGCCGAACGGCTCAGCGTTTTAATGGCCTGCCATACGTACCAGTCGATCAACAGCATGAACGCTGGCAGGGCAAACAAGAAGGCAGCACGATTCATAAGATTGCTAATGGATATAGGTCAACTTGGTTGACGAGATAATAGTTTAAAAAAGAAACCAGCAACGAACACGCTTTGGCTTTGGTGTTCATTACTGGTTTCTTTCATAGAATCGAAAAGTTAGGCTAATTCCTCTTCCAACTGTGCTTTACGTTCCAGAGCAGGGTCTTTTTTGCCGAAGTACTTCATCCGGACGCGCTCATTGATCCAGTATAAACACGGTACAATCACGAGCGTAAGTACCGTTGAGAATGTTAGACCGTAAATAATCGTCCAGGCCAGAATATTCCAGAATACAGAGCTGTCGCCACCGATTACCAGATGCGGATTAAAGTCACGGAAAAGCGTCACAAAATCAACCGTCAAGCCGAACGCGAGCGGAATCAGACCAAGTACAGCGGCTGACGCAGTTAGCAATACGGGCGTAAGACGAATCCCACCCGCATCAATGATCGCTTCGCGCAGGGGAACGCCCCGACCGCGCAACTCTTCAATAAATTCGATGAGCAGAATCCCGTTTTTCACCACGATACCCGCCAGCGCGATAATACCGACGCCCGACATGATAACCGAGAAAGACTTACCTGTAATCACAAAGCCCAGCAACACACCAATCAGCGACAGCAGGATGGTTACGAAAATAATCAGCGGCTTGACGACGGAGTTGAACTGGGTCGCGAGAATCAGGTAAATCAATAGGATAGCGATACCAAAAGCTGAAACCAGGAAGTTCATCGACTCCTGCTGATCTTCCTGTTCACCACCCATCTTAATGGTGTAGCCATTCGGTACTTCCATTTCCTGCACAACATTCTGAATCTGAGCCACAATTTCGTTCGCGTTGTAACCCGGCACTACATCGGAACTTAACGTAACGATCCGCTCCTGATTTTTGCGGTTGATCTGGCTGAATGTTGTCGAATAGTTGATGTTTGCCACTGACGTGATCGGAACCTGCCGTAATTGTCCACCCGCTGCCATGTCGCGGTATACGATGTTCAAACTCAGGAGCCGGTCAATCTGGCTACGGTCATCCGGTTTCAGACGAACCATGATTGGATATTCGTCTTTCGCATCCCGGAACTTCGACACTTCCAGCCCGAATAACGCCGTACGAATCGCCAAAGCGACCTGACCCGACGAAATACCTTCCCGTTCGGCTTTGTCGCGATTGATATCGACGACAATTTCGGGCTTGTTCGTGATCAGATCCGATTTCAACTGGTCGATTCCTTTGATACCCGCCTGACTGATTTTCTGCCGAACTTTCGTTTCCAGCGTTCTCAGTTCGTTGAAATCGTCACCGGCTATTTCGATAGCGATTGGCTTACCCGTTGGTGGTCCGTTGGCTTCGCGTTCTACCGAAATCTCCGTACCAGGAATGCCGTTCATCGCTACCCGGACTTTAGCCAACAGCGAATCCGTCGAAATGCCTTCCCGCTCTTCGTTACCTTTGAACGCAATGGTCACCTTCGATTTTTGTGGCGTAGCGGCCCGGTCGGGGTTTTGCGGATCACCCGCGTTTTTACCGACATTGGAAATTACCGAGTTGACAATATCCGTCGCGTGGTTCTGGTCGAGGACTTTAAACACCCGTTTCTCGATTACTTTCGTTACCGAATCCGTTACGCGAGCGTCGGTACCTACCGGCATTACGTTATAGACGTAGATATAGTCTGGCTCTCCGCTGGGAAAGAAAATAACTTTGGGCTGCGCAATACCGGTGATAAAGAAAGTAGCAATCAGTAAACCGAAGGCCGCGATTACCGCAAACACAGGCCGCCAACCCGTCAGCACCCACGAAATAAGTCGGCGATAACCGTTTTTCAACGCGGGCAACAGCCGCTCCTGAAACGGTACAATCAGTCTTGGCGTCAGGACATAGTGATTGAAGACGTACAGGATGATTAACAGAACGAATAAATTGCCGATACCCCGGTCTATGACGTAGCCGATACCGGCTAGTACGGTCATAATGATCAGTGGACGCTTAATTTCCGCAAAACTCTGCTTGTCTTCGTGGTTGTCATCTTCATGCCGTTTCATAAACGTGACGGCAAAAACGGGGTTGATCACATACGCCACGAACAACGATGCAAACAACGTCAGGATCAGCGTCAGGGGCAGAAACTTCATAAACTCACCGACAATGCCCGGCCAGAACAACAGCGGAAAGAAGGGCGCAATGGTCGTCAGCGTTCCCGAAAATACGGGCACAAACACTTCGCCCGCTGCCGCTTTCACCGCCTGTTTGATATCCCAGTCTTTGTTGTCGTTAAACAACCGGTGCGAGTTTTCGATAACTACAATAGCGTCATCAACCACAAGCCCCAGACCAAGCAGGAAGGCAAACAGTACAATTGTGTTGAGCGTAAACGCCGTCCCGACTACAGGTCCAATTACCGGCATCAAGACGAAAGCGACCAGCGCCGACAAGGGTACCGATAGACCGACGAATATGGCGTCGCGTACACCCATAAAAAACATTAGGACAAGAACAACGAAGATAAATCCCAGGACAACCGTATTGATCAGGTCATTTACGTTTTCGCGGGTTGGCTCCGACTGATCGGCGGTGATTTTCACGTCCAGTCCCTGCGGAAAGCGGGTTTCTTTATATTCCTCAATCGTTTTCTCGATGTTATCGGCGGCAGAAATCAGGTTAGCACCCGCCCGTTTGATCACGTTCAGGGTAACAACCGATTTGTTGTTCAACCGGGCGAAATCCTGCTGCTCCTCAAAATTGTCCGTTACTTCGGCAATATCGCCGAGCCGAACAGTAGCACCCGTTGCCGTTCTGATTTGCAGATTCTGAAGTTGTGTTACGTCCGTAAATTCGCCCTTTACGCGGACCGTCCGACGAACGCCGTCAACATTCAGATCGCCACCCGATACGTTAATATTTTCGCCCTGAACCGCCTGTTGAATATCCGAAAAAGCGAGTCCCGCCGATTGCATCCGGGGTAGATCGACGTTAATCTGAATTTCCCGTTCGAGCGCACCAACGATATCGACACGACGAATTTCGGGCATCCCTTCGATTACATCCTGCAAATCTTCGGCGTATTCTTTCAGTTGCTTGAGCGAGAAGTTACCGGCCATGTTGATGTTCATAATCGGAAACTCCGAGAAGTTCACATCCTGCGCCGTTGGGCCTGCATCCAGTTTTTGGGGCAAATCCGGCTTAGCTTTGTCGATCGCATCCCGAACCCGCTGCAAGGCTTCTGCCGTTTGAACATCGGGATTGAACTCAACCAATATAACCGATACGTCCTGCAAGGCATTCGACTTAATTCGCTTTACGCCCGAAATCGACTTGAGCTGCTTCTCGATCTGTTTATTGATCGTGTTCTCAATATCAGCAGGAGCCGTTCCAACGTACACCGTATTGATGTACACCTGCGGAATCTTGATATCCGGGAACTGCTCCTTGGGTAAGTTATTGTAAACGAACAGCCCACCCAGCGTAATCAGGATCGTGAAGATGTAAATCGCCGTCCGGTTCTCAACGCACCAGTTGGTGAATCCTAAAGTTTTATACTGTTCAAATTTCATGGGAAAATGAGTTTTCAGTTTTCAGTCTATCGCTCTCAGCCGAAGTACCGCATGGTCCGGCATCCGAAAACGGTAAATTGAACGCTCACTTAAAAATTGATTGGTTGTCCATCAACTAAATCCTGGTAACCGACCGTAACGAGCTGATCACCGGCCTTGAGCCCCTCCGTAACCGCGATTTTACCACCGTACGATTCACCGGTTTTCACCGTCCGTGCTTTCGCTACTTTTTTACCACCTTCGTTCACGGCTACGTAAACCAACTGACCATTTTCCGTGCTCTGAATCAGATTTTGATTGATTACAATGGCATTGCCAACCGTTTTATCATTGATTTTCACCTGAGCCAGCATGTTCGGTTTCAGGCTATTGTCCGATGGGAGAGGGGCTTCGATGGTAAACGTCCGGCTCAACGGATCTACGGTAGTCGAAACGAAGCTAACGCGTGAGTTCAATTCCCGATTCAAATCCGGAAACCGGATCATAACGTCATCCCCTTTACGAACACTCCCTGAATACGTATCCGCTACTTTGGCAACAACTTTCAATTGCGACAGGTTAACAACCCGAACCAGTCCGACGCCCGGCATAGCCGATTGGCCGATCTTTACGTTGACCTGATCAACAACGCCCGAAATGGGAGAGGTAACCGAGGATTGGCTCAATTGCGCATTAAGCGTCGAGAGACGACGTTCGAGCGTCTCTTTGTTGTTTTTAGCCTGTAAGTATTGAATCTCGGTACCGATCTGCTGTTTCCAGAGCGCAGCCTGTTTTTCGTACACAGTGCTGGCCAGCGATAACTGCGTTTTTACTTCGGCAATTGATTCGCGTAGAAGCTGGTCATCTACTTTAGCAATGACTGAACCAGCGCGTACATTATCGCCTTCTTTGACATACACCGCCGTAACGACTCCGCTCGATTTTGGCGAAACCTGTACGTTGTTCTTCGCGTCGATTGTACCTTGTAGCTCAACAAAATGACGGAATGTCGTCGCGGTGACGGGCGCTACCGTCACATCTTTAACCCGCGTAACCTCTTCGTTTTTCGGCTCAAGTTTAGCCAGATCGCCTTCCAGCGTTTTGATCTTCGCGGTCAGCTCCGACTCCTGCTTTTTGAGTTCGGTAAGTTCGTCGCGCTTACCTTGCACATCCGATTTTTTTTCCTGCGAACAAGCCGCCAACAGGCTCGTTGTTAAGGCAATTGCGTAATATACTTTCATCGTAGATATTCTTTTGATAGCGTGTTATTGGGAGAGTGGGTGTAAAAATTACTGTTGTCCAGTGTATAGTTTACCGCTGGCTTTATCGGCGTCTACCTTGGTTTGTAGGAAGTTGTAGAGCGACACGAAATAGTTGTTCTGTGCTTGCCGGAACGAATTCTCGGCATCCAAAACTTCAATATTAGAGCCGACGCCTTCCTGATATTTGATCTTGGCTACCCGCGCTACTTCCTTAGCCAGATCAACATTCCGTTGTTGGGTTCTTAAGGTTTGTAGGCTGTTTCGGAGCGTAACCGACGCCTGCCTGTTTTCCAGATCAATTGAGTTTTTCAGCAGGATGCTACTATTCTGTGCTTTCTGCAAGGCAAACCGTTTCTGCTGCGCCTGATACTTTTTCTGAAATCCATCGAAAACGGGTACGGAAAGATTAAGACCAACCGTTGCCAGATTAAACCAAGGCGAGGTAAACAGATGCTGTAACTGATTACGCCCCGTATTGTAGCCGTAATTGGCAAACGCCGACAGGCTTGGGTAATAGCGCTTGGCAACACTCTGGATGTCGAGATCGGCCAGCTGAATCTGCGACTGCAACGTCGAAAACTCAATCCGTTGATTATAATCAAACTGTTCCGTCGCGGGTTGCGCTGTTGTCCGTTCTACCTCTTCGAAGTTAATTTCCTGAATTTGCTCGGTCAAGGCGATGTTATCGTTGATACCAAGGCCCATCTGAAACTTTAGCAGGTAATAGCTCAGCTCCGTCAGGTTCTGGACGTTCTGTCGTTCCGCTTTCAGGTTATTCACCTGAACTTCAAGCCGACTCACGTCAATTTTTTCGGCAAAACCCTGCTTGTTCAACCCAACCGTATTTTGGTAGAGTGTATCGACTCTGCCAATGTTCAGATCCAGCAACTTCAATTGCTGTTCGTTTACGAGCACGCTGTAATAAGCTTTGGCAACCTGTTCTGCAACGCTTATTTTGGAGGCCATCACGTTCTTTTGTGCTAGTTGCCGATAGGTATCAGCCGCCCGCAGGCCCAACCGGTACGATGCATCAAACAGAAGCTGATTGAGAGTGCCCGTAAGGCTTCCCGAATAATTGACACCAAATTGTACTGGAACGGCAGGTGCCTCTGGTGAAGCGTTTTGATCGAAAAAGATAGCGGGCAAAAAGACGCGCTGGATAATCAAGTTATCCGTCATCTGACCGGCAATATTGACCTGAGGTAACGCGGTACCCTTTACTTCCCGAATGCGTGCTTCGGCGCTCAGAGCGTCCAGTGCCGAGTTCTTGATGTTTATGTTATGATCGACGGCAAACCGAATGGCTTCATTCAGCGAAAATCCCTGTCGATCCTGAGCTACCAATATACTCGAACTACTCAGCAGACTAAGCAGCCAGATCAGTATCGTCCGCCTGGTATTCGTTGTTATCATACTTATGGTGGTTAACGTAGTGGTTGTAATTGATAAATCCTTTTTCGGTTAGCATACCGCGCACAAAATGGTGCGTTAGTTCATGCTGTATTTCCAGCATACTGTACTGATCCGTTGGAAAGATGTCGCTGTTGAAGGCAAGTTCAATCTGCTCTACCCGAAGGCGAGCCATAATGACGGGATTGATGTCGGGTCTGTATAATCCCTGCGCAACACCTTTTTGAATATTTTCGAGTATGGATTGAATAATGCGCTGCTCTTTATACTGTCGAAAAAGCGTGAATGCCTGTGGATAATAGCGCTTAATATCGATCAGTAAGTTGGGGCTAACTTTATCGGCCTGCTTCTGCATCACCGTCAGCACGTGCAGAATTTCCTCAACGGGGTTATCGGTTTGAATGGCCATACATTCCATTTCTGACTGATTTTTAACCATTTTATCAAGCATAACCTGGTATAGAATCTGTTCTTTGTCGGTGAAATGCTGGTAAATGGTCTTTTTAGAAATGCCAAGTTCTTTGGCTATATCTTCCATCGTCACAGAACGTACCCCGTATTTCCAAAACAATCGCTCGGCCTCCGCTTGAATCCGCTCCTTCATTATAAAAATTTGAACTTTTACGGGGTGAACTCTGGAAACTCAAATATAGTTCACAGTTTCCAAATTGGCTTTAGTTAAATGATGAACGGCCTAAACAGGGGAGTGAATTACTAAAAAAGCCCGACGAAATAGGTTTTCGTCGGGCTTGCTTATTAGAAACACTTGTTATTCAACCTTAAATAACGGCGAATACGATAGCGGAAAAGTCCTATTCACCGATCTGAAAAAAGCGCACATCAGCCTTAACGCTTGCTAACAATTCACGTGTACGCTCGGGGCGGGCGTCCGTGATAAACAATTGCCCAAAAGCACCTTCGTCCATCAATTGAATGAGCTTACCAATACGCCGATCATCGAGCTTGTCGAAAATATCATCGAGCAACAGGATGGGTTTGACGCCTTTTTCGGCTTGCAGATTATTGAATTGAGCCAGTTTTAGCGCAATGACGAAGGTTTTCTGCTGACCTTGTGAGCCAAACTTTTTCAACGGTACCGACTCGCCGGAGGTGCTACCGATCATAAACGTGTAATCATCTTTGTGAACGCCCATTGTTGTGCGCTGGAGCACCGTATCCCGACGACGAAAATGACGAAATTCCTCGGCAAAGTCGGGATTGCTTACTTCGGATTCGTAGACGATACTCACCGACTCGCGCCCCTCGCTTAGGTAAGCATAATGCGACCGAAAGCCGGGAAGAAACTCGTCAACAAACTGCTTCCGTCGGTCATGAATCTTTTGACCAAGTTCTAGTAACGGCGCATCGTAAGTATCGAGCATGTCATTATCGACCTGATTTCGTTCGGCAAACAGCTTCAACAAACTATTCCGCTGCTTGAGCACTTGCTGGTACATCAAATAATTACGCAGGTAATCGGCATCGAGCTGCGACAATACCCCGTCGAAGAAATGGCGTCGATCTTCGCTGTGTTCGCGGACCAGATCGGTATCGTTCGGAGCGACCAGCACAACCGGAAAGCGCCCGATATGTTCGCTGATGCGCTCGTAAGGCTTTTTGTCAGCCATCAGCACCTTCCGTTGCCCCCGTTGGAGACTGATGGTGATTTGCACAGCGCGCTCGTGTTCTTCAAAAATCCCGTCGATGATGAAATAGTCAGCGTCGTGC